>NZ_JBKEED010000001.1:0-26681 GCF_047975725.1 Demequina sp. | reverse complement strand
GGGCTCGAAGCGGTCGCCACGCGCCTGGCGTAGACGGTGGGTGACCCTGGTCCGCTAGAATTGCCGACGGCCTGCGCGCACGCGCGCGGAAGACGCTGACCCCACACCTGTAAGGACAACACCAGTGGCGACCTCGAACGACATCAAGAACGGCTCCGTACTCAACCTCGACGGCAACCTGTGGTCCGTCGTGGAGTTCCAGCACGTCAAGCCCGGCAAGGGCGGCGCCTTTGTGCGCACCAAGCTCAAGAACGTGCTGTCGGGCAAGGTCGTCGACAAGACGTTCAACGCTGGAACCAAGGTGGACTTCGAGACCGTGGACCGCCGCACCATGCAGTACCTGTACAACGACGGTGCCGGGTATGTCTTCATGGACCCCGACACGTTCGACCAGGTCTCGGTGAGCCCCCAGGTCATGGGCAGCGCCACCGACTACCTGCTGGAGAACGAGAACGCGATCATCGGCTCGCACAACGGCAACCCCATCTTCCTCGAGCTGCCCGCCTCCGTGGTGCTCGAGGTGACCTACACAGAGCCCGGCCTTCAGGGCGACCGCTCGTCTGGCGGCACCAAGCCCGCGACGCTCGAGACCGGCAAGGAGATCCAGGTTCCCCTGTTCCTCGAGGCCGGCACCAAGGTCAAGGTCAACACTGAGTCCGGCGACTACCTCGGTCGCGTCAACGACTAGTGGGCGCCCGCACTAAAGCCCGCAAGCGCGCTCTTGACGTCCTCTTCGAGGCGGACCAGCGCGGCGAGAACGCGTCCTTTGTCCTTGAGCGTCGCCTGATCGACTCGGGGCGCGAGACGCCTTTGCCCGCCTACACGGTCGAGTTGGTCCGTGGTGTCATCTCCCGCTGGCACGAGCTCAACGCCATCATCGAGGACGCCAGCCCTGACTGGCCCATCAAGCGCATGCCAGCGGTCGATCGCAACCTGTTGCGCATCGGCGCATGGGAGATCCTATGCACCGACGAGGTCTCGGTGGCCGTGGCCATCGACGAGGCCGTCGAACTTGCACGCGACCTGTCGACCGATGACTCTCCCAAGTTTGTCAACGGGGTGCTCGGGCACATCGCTCGCGAGGCTCCGGCGCTGGGTTCGACGCCCGCGGACGGAGAGTAGCCGCCCGCGCGTCCTCGCGCTAGCGAGTCTGAGCGACCCGCGCGAGCCGCTCTCGGGCTTCGAGAATCGCTGTGGCGGGGACAGGGAACTGGTCGTCGCTGCTGGGCACCATACGCATGACTTCGTCGCCGAGCGCTATCGAAAGCGACACGGCGACCCGGGCCTCGGCCTCATGATCAGTCTCGGGCAGGCGGGCCATACCGGGGTTGGCGTCGAGCCACCGCCGCAGGACCCCGACCAAACCCTCACGGCTGTCGTGGCTCGCCCACGACACCGCGTTGGTGACCCCTGGTTCGCGCGAGAACAGCGCAAAGCGCTGGCGCGTCACGTCGTCATCCCGAGCACCGCGTACGGACTCCATCACGATGAACGACGCGGCGATCACCAGATCGCCGCCATGCTCGGCGAGGATCCGCGCGGTCAGTGCAGAGTCGTACTGCAGGGGCGCGCCAAAGATGGCCTGTTCGAGTGACGGAAAGTAGTTGAAGAACGTGCTGCGGGACACCATGGCGCCGTCGCAGACTCTGTCAACCGTGACAGCGTCGATGCCCTCGTCGTAGGCGATCTGCACGGCCGTCTGCTCGATCAGGCGCGCGGTGGCGCGTCGCTTGCGGGCGCGTAGGCCTTCGGTCATAGCGGCATCCTCCTGACAAAAGCGGTGGTGTCACTCTAACTCGCACGCCAAGAAAAGAGTGTCTTGTGTCCAAGTATGGACTCAGTCCATACTTATCGCGTCCACTCACTTTGGAGGTCCCCTTGCTTATGTCCCTGTCGTCACGTCGACCAGGCGCCAGACGTCTCGGTCGCCGGCGCTCGAGCCCAGCGATCGCTCTGGCCGCAGTAGCTACGGTGGCTTTCCCTAGCGTCGCGTACGGTCTTCCGGAGAGCTCCCAGACCAGCAGCGTCGTGGTGGAGGTGTTGATCAACGACGGCACCTCCACTGCACCCTTGTCGGGAGTTCACCTGACGGTGATCGACCCGTACACCGACGCCCCGGCCGGAGGGGGTGGAGTGTCGGGTCGTGATGGCACGGCCACTATCGAGATCGCGGGTGATCAGTCCAGCTACGTTGTCGATGCCGTATGGCCAGGTGCGCCCGGGGACCTGGACGACATCAACGCACGCGTCGAGTTCGTCGCGGACTCAGACGAGCCGGTGCAGGTCTTCCTGTGGGGCACCTACGGAACGCTGAGCGGCGTCGTCTCCGCGACGGCGGGTGGCACACCACTTAGAGATCTCACGGGATCGGTCCTCGAGATTGCGTCCGGCCCGGCGCTCATGCAACGCGTGCCGGTTGCCGCCGACGGGTCGTTTGAGTCGGGTGCCCTGCCCACCACTGCGGGACGCGACTATCGCCTCACGCTGACGCCCCCCGACGGGTACACGTTGGCCGCGGACCAGCCCAGCGAGACCGTGGGAGTCAGCCTCCCCGCAGTCGCCGAAGGCCCCGCCACGCACACCGTCAACCCGGAGTTCATCCTGGAGAAGGCCGTCACGCCAGAGCCGGTGCCAGAGCCGGAACTGACCGCGACTCCAGAGCCCACCCCTAGTCCTGCGCAGCCGCCGGAGCCTACCCCCGGCACACAGGTGTCGCTACCGACGGTGTGCTTCCCGTCGGACGCCTCAGCGGTCCTCGCCGGAGGCCAGGTCATGGTACTTGGGGGCGTAGTCGGCACGCCCCTCGAGTACGCGTTGCCGTCCATTCAAGTGACCGCGCTGCTCGACACCGTCCGTGGCGGATCGACCTGCACGGCGATCGATGCTCAAGCCGGGACACAGACGGTGGTCGCGGGACTGAGCGAGAGTGCCCTCTTCTCGGGCCTCAACGCAGCGCAGACCATGATCCAGGGAGTCCCGGGCTTGTCGCTGTCGGGCGAGATGTTTGCGGTAGGCCAGGGCTTTGCCGGACAAGACGGCCAGCCGTCGCGTCAAGAGATGGCGCAAACCATCGCATCGCTGCTGAGCCTTCAGTCTGGAGCCAGTCTCACGTCGTTCAACGACAGTGCACTCTCCCACCTGGAGCGTCTCGCCGCCTCGCAGCAGCAGGCCGCGTCGAGGATGGCAGAGATGGTGGCAGCACTGGTCGGGACCCGTTCGAGCGTGGCCGCGACCATGCGCTCTGAACCGATAGCGCTGGGGTCGGTCCAGTGGGACCGCGGGAAGGTCGCGGGCAGTCTGGACGTGTCGCAGGTGCCGGACGGTGAGCACCACCTCATTCTCGAGTTTGAGGACTTGGGTATCACCCTGGTGGCGCCAGTGACGGTGGACCAGGCTGCTGCCCAGGCCGCGACGGACATGTTGCCCGAGACCGGGCCCGAGCAGGCTCACCTGCTCGCGCTGGCGGCAATGCTTGCGGTCGTCGGTGGTGCAGCCGTGGCCTGGGTGCACGGCGTGCGGCCGCGCCGCGACCGCATGTAGCACTCGTGCCACCTGAGTACGGCCGATGCCCACGCATCGGCCGTACTCATGCCGGGCCGAATCCAGCGACAGTGGTCGCCCCCACCCCCGCGCCCCGGTAGGCTGAACGGCGACAAGCACCGACATCCTTTAAGTTCCGTCCAGAGAGGCGGGGAAGGGGGTCGCCAGGTGACTGGCACCGTTCTCGGCGCGCCCGACATTGCGCGCGCACTCACTCGCATCGCTCACGAGATTCTTGAGCGCAACGAGGGACACGAATCCCTCGTGATCCTCGGCATCCCGACCAGGGGAGTGCCCCTCGCGCAGCGCCTCGCGGCGCGCATCGCGGAGGTCGAGCCCGGCTTCGACGCCAAGGCCAACTCCGGCTCGCTTGACATCACCATGTACCGCGACGACCTGCACCGCCAGCCCGTGCGTGCCATCGGCGACACCACGCTGCCGAGCGCAGGCATCGACGGCGCCACAGTGGTGCTGGTGGACGACGTGTTCCACACCGGACGCACCATCCGCGCCGCGCTCGACGCCATCAAGGACCTGGGACGCCCCAAGGCCGTCCAACTCGCCGTGCTGGTGGACCGTGGCCACCGCGAACTGCCCATCCGCGCCGACTTTGTGGGCAAGAACCTGCCCACCGCCAAGACCGAGCGCGTGGATGTGCACCTCGAGGAGATCGACGGAGTCGACGAGGTCCTCATTAGCGGCAAGGGCACCAAGGCGGGGGAGGAGCAGCGATGAAGCACCTGCTCGGCACCGACACCCTGAGCCGCGAGGACGCGATCCGCATTCTCGACACCGCCGGCCAGATGGCCGCTACCCAAGAGCGCGAGATGCGCAAGCTCCCCACCCTGCGCGGCAAGACCGTGGTGAACCTCTTCTTCGAGGACTCGACCCGCACGCGCATCTCCTTCGAGGCCGCCGCCAAGCGCCTGAGCGCCGACGTCATCAACTTCTCCGCCAAAGGCTCGAGCGTGTCCAAGGGTGAATCCCTCAAGGACACCGCTCTGACGCTGCAGGCCATGGGCGCGGACGCGGTCGTGGTGCGCCACTGGGCCTCCGGCGCCGCCGACCGCCTGGCCCACGGCGGCTGGCTGCACGGCAGCGTGCTGAACGCCGGCGACGGCACCCACCAGCACCCCACTCAGGCGCTGCTCGACGCCTACACGCTGCGCCGCCACCTCATCGACGCCCCCACCGGCGCGGGCCTCGACGGCCTGCGCATCGTCATCGTGGGCGACATCCTGCACTCGCGCGTGGCGGCCTCGAACCTGTACCTGCTGCACACGCTTGGCGCCAAGGTGACGTTCGTCGCCCCGCCCACGCTGCTACCCATCGGCCTGTCCGCCCACCCCGATCTCGAGGTGTTCTACACCCTCGACGAGGCCCTCGACGCGCACGACTACGACGCGATCATGATGCTGCGTGTCCAGCGTGAGAGGATGACCGGCGGCGGATCCGCCTTCTTCCCCAGCCCCGAGGAGTACACCAGGCTCTATGGCCTGGACAAGGGCCGGATGGACAGGCTTCCCGACCACGCGATCGTCCTGCATCCCGGGCCGATGAACCGTGGCCTGGAGATCTCGGCCGAGGCGGCGGACTCGCCGCGATCCGTCATCGTCGAACAGGTCAGCAACGGCGTCGCCGTGCGCATGGCCGCCTTGTATCTGTTGCTGGCCGGAGAGGAGGCGTCGCAGTGAGTGCTGAGACCGCCTATGTGATCGAAAACGTCTCGCTGTACGGCGACACCCCCGGCGACCTGGTGCTGGTGGTCGGCCGCATCGCCTCCCTCAACGCGGCCGATGCGCCCGAAGGTGCCGTACGCATCGACGGCTCCGGATTGGTCGCCCTGCCGGGCCTGGTCGACCTGCACACTCACCTGCGTGAGCCTGGTCGCGAGGACGCCGAGACCATCGAGTCCGGCTCGCGATCGGCCGCCAAGGGTGGCTTTGTCGCCGTGCATGCGATGGCCAATACCACCCCGACGGCGGACACCGCCGGCGTGGTCGAGCAGGTGTGGAGCCGCGGCCGCGAGGTGGGCCTGGTGGACGTGTTCCCCGTGGGAGCCGTCACCGTGGGCCTGAACGGCACGCAGCTGTCCGAGATGGGCGCCATGGCCAACAGCCGCGCCCAGGTGCGGGTGTTCTCCGACGACGGCAAGTGTGTGCACGATTCGCTCCTGATGCGCCGCGCCCTTGAGTACGTCAAGACGTTCGGTGGAGTGGTCGCTCAGCATGCGCAGGACCCTCGCCTGACCGAAGGCTCGCAGATGCACGAGGGCACCGTCTCCGGCGAACTGGGCCTTGCCGGTTGGCCCGCCGTCGCCGAGGAGTCGATCATCGCCCGCGACGTGCTGCTCGCCGAGCACGTCGGCTCGCGCGTGCACATCTGCCACCTGTCGACGGCCGGTTCGGTGGAGATCATCCGCTGGGCCAAGGCCCGCGGCATCGACGTGACCGCCGAGGCCATGCCGCACCACCTGCTGCTGACCGACGAGTCTGCGCGCGGCTACGACCCCCGCTTCAAGGTCAACCCACCCCTGCGAACCCAGGCCGACGTGGACGCGGTCCGCGCGGGCCTCGCCGACGGCACCATCGACATTGTGGCCACCGACCACGCGCCGCACCCCGATGAGGACAAGGACTGCGAGTGGGCGGCCGCGGCCATGGGCATGATCGGTCTCGAGACCGCCCTCGGCATCGTCCAGAAGACCATGGTCGACACCGGCGCCCTGACCTGGAGGGACGTGGCTCGAGTGTTGAGCGAAACCCCAGCGCGCATCGGCCGGGATGAGAATCACGGACGCCCGCTGGACGTGGGCGAGCCCGCCAACGTGACCCTCGTGGACCCCAAGGCAGCGT
Source organism: Demequina sp. (assembly GCF_047975725.1). Classification (GTDB taxonomy): domain Bacteria; phylum Actinomycetota; class Actinomycetes; order Actinomycetales; family Demequinaceae; genus Demequina. The sequence goes on along the minus strand of NZ_JBKEED010000001.1, from coordinate 20,286 downwards.
GGACGGTCGAGCCCTCCGCCACGGCCTCCCGGTCCAACAATTCACCCTTCGGCGGCATTGAGCTGCCCGGACGCGCCGTCGCGACCTTCCTGCGCGGCACGCCCACCCATCTGGATCCCCGCTTCGAAGGAGTCTCCGCGTGAGCGACACCACTGCCGTCCTGGTACTCGAGGACGGCCGCACGTTCGAGGGCGCCGCGTATGGCGCGACCGGTCACACGCTCGGTGAGATCGTCTTCAACACCGGCATGACCGGTTACCAGGAGACGCTGACCGACCCCAGCTACCACCGCCAGATCGTCGTGATGACGGCCCCGCACATTGGCAACACTGGGGTCAACGACGAGGACAACGAGTCCCGCCAGATCTGGGTCGCGGGCTATGTGGTGCGCGACCCCGCGCGCAAGCCGTCTAACTGGCGCGCCAAGCGCGGCCTCGAGGACGATCTGCGCGACCAGGGCATCGTCGGGATCTCCGGCATCGACACCCGCCAGCTCACGCGCATTCTGCGCGAGGGCGTGATGCGTGCAGGCATCTTCTCGGGCGAATCGCTCGCCCCCGGCGGCGAGCGTCTGAGCGCCGATGCACTGGTCGAGCAGGTGCGTGCCGGCGCCGAGATGGCCGGATCCCACCTGGCAGACGAGGTGTCCGTGTCCGACGCCTACGTGGTTGAGCCTCCCGAGGGCGTCGAGACCATCGCGCAGGTGGTCGCGGTCGACCTGGGCATCAAGGCGATGACCCCCGAGCTCATGGCGCAGCGTGGCATCCGTGTGACGGTAGTGCCGTCGACGTGGACGTCCGCGCAGATTCTGGAGTCGGGCCCCGACGGAGTGTTCTTCTCCAACGGCCCCGGCGACCCCGCTGCCGCCGAACGGCAGGTGACCGTCCTGCGCGAGGTGCTCGACGCCAAGGTGCCCTTCTTCGGCATCTGCTTTGGCAACCAGATCCTGGGCCGCGCCCTGGGCTACGGCACCTACAAGCTGCCCTTCGGCCACCGCGGCATCAACCAGCCCGTGATGGACCGCACCACCGGCAAGGTCGAGGTCACGGCGCACAACCACGGCTTCGCGGTCGACGCGCCACTCGATGGCGACAGCGACAGCCCGGCCGGCTACGGCCGCGTCAAGGTCTCGCACGTGTGCCTCAACGACAACGTGGTCGAGGGCCTCGAGTGCCTCGATATCCCCGCCTTCTCCGTGCAGTACCACCCGGAGGCCGCGGCAGGCCCGCACGACGCTGGCTACCTGTTCGACCGTTTCGTCTCCGTCATGAAGGGGGAGCGCGCCTGATGCCTAAGCGCGACGACATTAATTCCGTGCTGGTCATCGGGTCCGGCCCGATCGTCATCGGCCAGGCCTGCGAGTTCGACTACTCGGGCACCCAGGCGTGCCGCGTGCTGCGCTCCGAGGGCGTGCGCGTGATCCTGCTCAACTCGAACCCCGCGACGATCATGACGGACCCCGAGTTCGCCGACGCGACCTACGTCGAGCCCATCACCACCGAGGTGATCGAGGCGATCATCGCCAAGGAGCGCCCCGACGCACTGCTGCCCACCTTGGGCGGTCAGACCGCGCTCAACGCGGCGATCGCCGCGGCGGAGGCCGGGATCCTCGAGCGCTACGACGTCGAGCTGATCGGAGCGAACCTCGAGGCCATCCACCTGGGTGAGAACCGGGAGCTGTTCAAGGGCGTCGTCGAGCGTTGCGGTGCCGATTCGGCGCGCTCGGTCATCTGCCACACCATGGACGAGTGCCTGGCCGCGGCCGAGGACCTCAACTACCCGGTCGTGGTGCGCCCGTCGTTCACTATGGGCGGCCTGGGCTCTGGCTTCGCGTACGACGAGGCCGACCTGCGCCGCATCGCCGGCGCCGGGCTCCACTATTCGCCCACCACGGAGGTGCTCCTCGAGGAGTCGATCCTCGGGTGGAAGGAGTTCGAGCTCGAGCTCATGCGCGACCGTCACGACAACGTCGTGGTCGTGTGCTCGATCGAGAACGTCGACCCCGTGGGCGTGCACACGGGCGACTCGGTGACCGTCGCCCCTGCCATGACGCTCACGGACCGCGAGTACCAGCGCATGCGCGACGTGGGTATCGCGATCATCCGCGAGGTCGGCGTCGACACCGGTGGCTGCAACGTGCAGTTCGCCGTCGAGCCCGACACGGGCCGCCTGATCGTTATCGAGATGAACCCGCGCGTGTCGCGCTCGTCCGCGCTGGCGTCGAAGGCCACGGGCTTCCCGATCGCCAAGATCGCCGCCAAGCTCGCCCTGGGCTACACGCTGGACGAAATCCCGAACGACATCACCGGTTCGACGCCCGCGAGCTTCGAGCCCACGCTTGACTATGTGGTCGTCAAGGTGCCGCGCTTCGCATTCGAGAAGTTCCCGGCGGCCGATCCCGTGCTGACCACCACCATGAAGTCGGTGGGCGAGGCCATGAGCATTGGCCGCAACTTCACCGAGGCGCTGGGCAAGGCGCTGCGCTCGATCGACAAGCGCGGCGCCAACTTCCACTGGGAGGGCGAGGCCCCGTCGGGTGCGGCGGTGGCGGAACTGCTCGAGCAGATCACCATCCCCACTGACCAGCGCTTCATCCAGGTGCAGCAGTTGCTGCGGGCCGTGCTGGCGGGGGAGTGCACCGTCGAGCAGATCTTCGACGCGTGCAAGATCGACCCGTGGTTCCTTGACCAGATGCTGCTCATGAATGAGGTCGCGCTGGCCACTGCCGCCGCCCCGGAACTGACTGCCGCAGTGCTGCGAGAGGCGAAGCGCCACGGCCTCGCGGACTCGCAGATCGCACAGCTGCGCGGCATCTCGGTCGAGGACGTGTTCGCGACCCGCCGTGAGCTCGGCGTCCTACCCGTGTTCAAGACGGTCGACACCTGTGCCGCCGAGTTCGAGGCTCGCACGCCGTACCACTACAGCTCGTACGACGCGGAAAACGAGGTCGCCCCACGCGAGCGTGAGGCCGTGTTGATCCTCGGCTCTGGCCCCAACCGCATCGGCCAGGGCATCGAGTTCGACTACTCGTGCGTACACGCTGCGCTGTCGCTCAAGGACCGCTACGAGACCGTCATGGTCAACTGCAACCCCGAGACGGTCTCGACCGACTACGACACGGCCAACCGCCTGTACTTCGAGCCCTTGACGTTCGAGGACGTCATGGCCGTGTACGAGGCAGAACTCGCTGCGGGCCCCGTCAAGGGCATGTTCGTCCAGCTCGGCGGGCAGACGCCCCTGTCGCTCGCCCAGCGCCTGGCCGATGCGGGTGTTCCGATCCTGGGCACCTCACCCGAGGCGATCGACAACGCCGAGGACCGCGCGGCCTTTGGCCGCGTGCTCGAGCAGGCCGGCGTGCCGGCCCCCGACTACGGCACCGCACACGGCATCGACGAGGCCGTCGAGATCGCCGGCCGCATCGGCTATCCGGTCTTGGTGCGTCCGTCGTATGTGCTGGGCGGCCGCGGCATGGAGATCGTGTACTCGCGTGAGCAGCTGCTCGACTACGGCACGCGCATGGACTCCGTGGGCGACCACGCGACCGACGCGCCGCTGCTGATCGACCGGTTCCTTGACGACGCGATCGAGATCGACGTCGACGCGCTCTATGACGGCGAGGAGTTGTTCCTCGGTGGCGTCATGGAGCACATCGAGGAGGCCGGTATTCACTCGGGTGACTCGGCCTGCGTGCTGCCGCCCGTGACGCTGTCCGCGTCGGAACTCGCTCACATCCGCGAAACCACCGAGGCGCTCGCACGGGGCATCGGCGTGCGCGGCCTGATGAACGTCCAGTACGCGCTCGTGAGCGACGTGCTGTACGTGCTCGAGGCCAACCCACGTGCCTCGCGCACGGTGCCGTTCGTCGCGAAGGCGACGGGTGTGCCGCTGGCTGCCGCCGCATCGTTGCTCATGGCCGGTACCTCGATCGCCCAGCTCAAGGCCGACGGCGTGCTGCCGCAGACGGATGCGGTCGTGATCGACATGTCGCAGCGCATCGCGGTCAAGGAGGCGGTGCTGCCGTTCAAGCGGTTCCGTACCCACGAGGGCACGGTGGTGGACTCCGTGCTCGGGCCGGAGATGCGCTCGACCGGAGAGGTCATGGGCTTTGACTCGACCTTCCCACTGGCCTTCGCCAAGTCGCAGGCTGCGGCCTTCGGCGGCCTGCCCACCACCGGCAAGGCGTTCGTGTCGGTTGCTGACCGAGACAAGCGCTCGATCGTGTTCCCCGTCGCGCGGCTTCACGAGCTGGGCTTCGAGATTCTCGCGACCGAGGGCACCGCGCAGGTGCTTGGCCGCCACGGCATTCCGACCCGCGTGGTGCGCAAGCACTCCGAGGGTACGGGTGCCGACGGCGAGCCCACCATTGTCGAGCTCATCGATGCCGGCGAGGTGCCGCTCGTGATCAACACCCCTTCAGGCCAGGGCGCGCGCGCCGACGGCTACCAGATCCGGGCGGCGGCAACGGCTGCGGACTCGGCAATCGTCACCACCACCCAGCAGCTTGCCGCTGCGGTGCTGGCCATCGAGGCGCGACTGCGCGGCCCGTTCGACGTCCTGAGTCTTCAGGATGCTGACTGTGCCCGTGCAGGAAACGTCATCGCAGGTAACATGGCTTGAGAAGGCCACACCCGGACAAGGAGGACCGCATGCGGTTCGGAGCCCAGCTCGCCGATGCGATGGACCGCCTTGGTCCGTTGTGCGTGGGCATCGACCCCCACGTCTCGCTCTTGGAGGCGTGGGGACTCGAGGACACCCCAGCGGGCCTGGATGCCTTTGGCGAAGCGGTCATCGAGGCGGCGAAGGGCACGGCCGCGGCCGTCAAGCCCAACGCCGCGTTCTACGAGAGGCACGGCTCGGCTGGCGTGGCAGCACTCGAGCGCGTGCTGGCGGCTGCTCGCGAAGCGGGCGTGCTGAGCATCCTCGACGCCAAGCGCGGTGACATCGGCTCGACCATGGAGGGGTATGCCCAGGCATACCTTCGTCCTGGCGCGCCCCTCGAGTGCGACGCGCTTACCGTCTCGCCGTACCTGGGGTTCGGTTCGCTGGCCCCCGCGCTCGATCTGGCCGCCGAGCACGGCAAGGGGCTGTTTGTTCTGGCGCTCACCTCGAATCCCGAAGGCGCCTCGGTGCAACACGCCCGCGGTGCGAACGGTGAAGCGGTGGCCGCAGCTGTGGTGCGCGAGGCTTCCGAGTGGAACAAGGGCGCTGAGCCCATGGGAGATGTGGGGCTCGTCGTCGGTGCGACGGTGGGCTCGGCGGTGTCGGACCTCGGCATCGGCCTCGAGGGCCTCGGTGGCCCCATTTTGGCGCCTGGTGTGGGCGCTCAGGGTGCCGGTCCCGAGGAATTGTCCCAGGTATTCGGGAACTCTCGGGCCGCGGTGCTCGTCAATCAATCGAGGGGCGTGCTGCGTGCAGGTCCCGATGTAGACCAGCTGCGCGACGCCATCGTGGAAGCCGCACAAGCAGCAAGACAAGCGTTGCGGGCCTGACCCGCAGGCATGGAAGGAGACACCGTGGCGACACCAGAACTGTCCGACGAGCAGCGCGCCGCAGCCTTGGTGAAGGCGACGGCGGTGCGTAGCGCACGCCGGGTCTTCAAGGAAGAACTCGCGCGCGGCGAGATGAGCCTGCAAGAGGCCATCAACCGCGCCAAGGCCGACGAGGCTCTCGCCGGCATCCGGGTCCGCGACCTCCTGCAGTGCCTGCCGGGGATCGGGCCCAAGCGTGCCGAGTCCGCGATGGAGGACATTGGCATCTCGCCCGCTCGTCGCATCCGCGGACTGGGCACGCACCAGGTTGAGGCGCTCGTCGAGCGCGAGCATCGATGACCCGACTCGTCGTGCTCGCAGGTCCCACCGCCGTGGGCAAGGGCACTCTTGTCAGAGCCCTGCGCGAGCGCAACCCGGACATCTGGTTGTCCGTCTCCGCCACCACCCGGTCCCCGCGGCCGGGGGAGGTGGACGGGGAGCATTACCTGTTCGTCTCCGATGACGAATTCACCGGCATGATCGAGCGCTCCGAGTTGCTGGAGTGGGCGACCGTGCACGGCACTCATCGGTATGGGACGCCCCGCGCGGCGGTGGAATCGCACCTTGCAGACGGAGTGCCGTCGCTGCTCGAGATCGATTTGCAGGGCGCGCGCCAGGTCCGTGCCGCGATGCCGGAGGCGTTGTTCGTGTTCGTCGAGCCGCCGTCGATGGACGAGTTGGTGCGCCGCCTTGTGGGGCGCGGCACCGAGGACGATCGTGAGCGCGAGCGTCGCCTGCGGACCGCCCAGGTGGAGATGGCCGCTGCCAAGGAGTTCGACATCATCATCGTCAACGATGACCTCGACACCGCAGTGGCAGAGCTCGAACAGGTCGTCCTGAACGCCCGCTAGGCGCCCGTTCCCCCCTTTTGCGGCCACGGTTGATACCCGTCTCGACGTCTGTGACGCGGTCGGGGCGCGCGTGATACCCGTGTGCGCTCCCGGTGGGGGGCCGACAGGCAACTCACCTCGGTGACCGCCGTGGGTATCAGGCGTGCGCTCGAAGCGCGGATCCCGTCGTGACGGGTATCAACCGGGCGGGGCCGGCGCCGGGGCTGGGGCTGGGCAGCGGGCGCGGCGCTTACCGCCTTCCGCGAGGGCGATGTACACTGATAGGCGGACTTTTTCCCCCAACAAGACTTCTGGAGTGAACCGTGGCCGGAACCGTGGCACAGCCCGAGGGCATCACCAACCCCCCGATCGACGAGCTGCTCGAGAAGGTGGACTCCAAGTACGCGCTGGTCATCTACGGCTCCAAGCGCGCCCGCCAGATCAACTCGTACTACGAGGCGCTCGGCGAGGGCCACTTCGAGAACGTGGGCCCGCTGGTCGAGGCCGACTCGACCGACAAGCCGCTGTCCGTCGCTTTGCGTGAGATCAACGAGGGCGGACTGCTGGAGCTCGGCGACTCGGAGCAGTAAACCCACATGCGCGTCCTGCTGGGCGTGACCGGCGGCATCGCGGCATACAAGGTCGCGTCCGTGTTGCGGTTGCTCACCGAGGACGGCCATGACGTCCGGGTCGTTCCCACCTCGGCATCACTGAACTTCGTGGGCCGCGCCACGTGGGAGGCGCTGTCAGGACACCCCGCACCGACGGAGACGTTTGACGACGTCCCGTCGGTGCAGCATGTCCGGCTGGGTCAGCGAGCCGATGCGGTGCTGGTCGCTCCCGCGACCGCCGACTTCCTCGCTCAGATGGCCGCCGGCCGGGCCACGGACTTGCTGGGCAACGCGTTGCTCGCGACCGAGGCCCCCGTGGTGCTCGCGCCCGCGATGCACACCGAGATGTGGCGCGACCCCGCCACGCAGGCGAACGTCGCGACCCTGAGAGCCAGGGGAGTGCACGTCATCGAGCCCGCGGTGGGGCGCCTCACCGGGCCTGACTCGGGTCCCGGCCGGCTTCCCGAGCCCGCCGACATCGTCGCGGCGCTGTACGCCATCGCGGATGGGGCGTCGAGCCTCCCGAGCGCCGATGCGCGCGCCGGCTGGGGCGATCTAGACGGCCTTCACGTACTCATCACCGCCGGCGGCACCCGTGAGCCCATCGATGCCGTGCGCTACCTCGGCAATCGGTCGAGTGGTCATCAGGGTTTCGCCATCGCCGAGGCCGCGCGCGAGCGTGGCGCCACCGTGACGGTCGTGGCTGCCAACGTCGCCCTGCCGCTCGGTGAGGGCATCACGCGTATCGACGTGCAGACTGCGGCGGAGCTCGAAGAGCACGTGCGCGCGCACGCTCCGACCTGTGGCGCGGTCATCATGGCCGCAGCCGTCGCGGATTACCGCCCCCGGCACGTGAGCGGCGAGAAGCTCAAGAAGCACGGCGAGGACGGGCTTACGCTCGAGTTGGTCCAGACGGCCGATGTGCTGGCTGGCCTCGTCGCGGATCGCACCCCCGGTCAGGTGATCGTGGGCTTCGCGGCCGAAACCGGTGACTCGAACGGCACCGTGGTTGAGCACGGCGCCGCGAAGGCGCGCCGCAAGGGAGCGGACCTGCTCGTCGTCAACGAGGTTGGCGAGGGGAAGGGATTCGGCACCGCGGACAACACGGTGCTGTTCCTCGACCGCGATGGACAGCAGGTCGGCGAGGCGAGCGGCTCAAAGTTGGCCGTCGCGCACGCGCTGCTGGACCGGATCGCACCACGCCTCTCGCCATCATGATCCCGCGGCTCGGCGTGGTCGAGAGCGATCGCTGACCCACGTCGTACCGGTGCGACACGGCTTCGCTAGCGGTGCCATAGGGTTCGAACCCCATCGCCGAGTAGTAGGCGAGTCCGGGGGCGTTGTCAGCGCCAATGGTCGCGTCGATGTGCCGCAAGCCCTCGTGCCGGGCGAAGCTCGATCATCGCGTTAGCGGTCATTGCCGTCGCGCTCAAGAACGGACGCCATGAGAGCTCGCGCGGTCTCGTAGCCCTCGGGCCAGGTGCTGGCACGCGGGCCCGCCACGTTCACGATCAGTTCGGTGCCGATGCCATCCAGGGCCGCGAGAAGTGCATCAGCGCTCGTCGGATCGACCACGATCGGGCGGCGCATGGTTGCCGCGCAGTCGAGCGTCCACTGAGTGCCCTCCGTCTCCATGCCGCCCGTGAGCACCACCGTGACGTGGGCGTCGCGGACATTCAGCCTGGTGCGCACGTGAGGGTCGGACTCCTGTGTGGGCTTGAGGCCCGGGTAGTCGACGAGCACGCCCGGCGCGTATGGCTTGTCCTCCGCCCACCCGGCGGCAGGACACCAGCCTCCGTGGACCACGCGGGCGGCAATGGCTGCATCGAGCGCCGCCCGGTCGACGCCGGTCTGCCCGCCAGAGACGATGCGCGAGATCGCAGCCATGCCTGTCCTCCTGAAACGTGTCGCCCCTGGGCATGACCGTAGCAAGTGCCAACAAAGGTCTCGACGGCCCTGGGTCCTGTCGGTCAGCACCGCTAGGCTTGCGCGCGTGACGAATCTGCGACTGTTCACCTCCGAGTCCGTGACCGAGGGCCACCCCGACAAGATCTGCGATCAGGTCTCCGACGCGATCCTCGACGAGATGCTGCGGCAAGACCCCGCCTCGCGCGTGGCGGTCGAGACGATGGTCACGACTGGCCTGGTGCACGTCGCGGGTGAGGTGACCACCGAGGCGTACGTCGACATCCCTGGGACCATCCGCGAGGTGGTCACGGGCATCGGCTACACGTCTTCACGCGAAGGCTTCGACGGTGACTCGTGCGGCATCTCGGTCTCGATCGGTGAGCAGAGCCCCGACATCTGGCAGGGTGTGGGTAGCGCCACCGACACAGACGGCTCGGAGCTCGGCGCCGGCGACCAGGGCCTGATGTTTGGCTACGCGTGCCGCGACACCGCCGAGTTGATGCCGCTACCGATCGCGATCGCGCACCGGCTCACCCAGCGACTCGCAGACGTGCGTCGCGACGGGACTATCGCCGGATTGCGGCCCGACGGCAAGGCTCAGGTGACGATCGGCTACGACGGCGAAGTTGCCCGGACCGTGGACACAGTGGTCGTGTCGAGCCAGCACGCCGAGGGCATGAACATGCAGGACCTGCGTGCCTCAATCGAGGCCAACGTGATTGCACCCGTGCTCGCGGGAGTCGACCTGGACTCCGAGGGGCACCGGTCGCTCATCAACCCCACGGGCAAGTTCGAGATTGGCGGTCCCAAGGGCGACGCGGGTCTCACGGGCCGCAAGATCATCGTCGACACCTATGGCGGCATGGCCCGTCACGGCGGCGGTGCCTTCTCCGGCAAGGACCCGTCGAAGGTCGACCGCTCGGCCGCCTACGCGATGCGCTGGGTCGCCAAGAACGTGGTGGCGGCCGGTCTTGCGGACCGCTGCGAGGTCCAGGTCGCCTACGCGATCGGCACTGCGCACCCCGTGGGTCTCTACGTCGAGACCTTTGGCACGCACACCGTCGACCCCGCCCGCATCGCCGACGCGATCCGCGAGGTGTTCGACCTGCGTCCCGCGGCCATCATCGACGCGCTCGACCTGCGCAGGCCCATCTACCGCCAGACCGCGGCGTATGGCCACTTTGGGCGTGAACTCGCCGACTTCACGTGGGAGCGCACCGACCGCGCGGAGGCGCTCACCGCGGCACTGTCGTAGAAGGCGCGCATGACAGCTTTCCCCGACGACGGACTGCTCTTTGACCTCCCGGCACCGCAAGCGCCGTCGGCGCCCGAGCCTGCGGTCTCGGAGGCCACTGTCGAAGCGATCGCGGCCGGGGCCGTGGCCACCGTCCACGTCGACAGCCCGCTGCCGCACCTGGACCGACCTTTTGACTACGTGATCCCCGTCAAGTGGCGCGAGGTGGTGGCCGTGGGGTCACGCGTGCGGGTGCGCTTCGCCGGGCAACTGGTGAGCGCCGTGGTGACCGAGGTGGGGAGCGGCTCCGGTTACGGCAGGTCATTGCTGCCTGTCACGCACTCAAGCGACATCCCGAACGTGACGGAACAGGGCATCGCCCTAGCCCGCGCGGTCGCGCGCAGGTACGCGGGTGCGACGTGGGACGTGCTGCGACTGATGGTGCCGCCCCGAGTGGCGTCGGTCGAGAAGCGAAACTGGCGTGAGTCGCCGACCCGCGAGGGAAGCTACAGCGACGCCCTCGCACTCGCCCGCACTCCGGTGCCTGTGCGGCCCGGCGAGAGAGTGGTCTGGCAGGCGCTGCCAGAGTCCACCCACCGATCGGCGATCCCGGCGGCGACGGTGGTGTCGACCGCGTTGCATGCCATCCGCGACGGCGGCAGCGCCATCGTGGTGGTGCCCGACGCTCGGGCCGTGGCAGCAGTGCTGGAGGAATGCGCGCGTCTTGGCCTGCGTCGCTGGGCCGCGAGGAGCGGGGGAGACGTTGCCGTGCTCGACCATGATGATGGTCCTGCTCAGCGCTTTGGCTCCTATCTTGCGGCCATGCACGGCCACGCCCGGCTCGTGGTGGGTACCCGACCCACGGCACTGCAACCCGTCCCCGACCTGCGCTTGATCGCCCTGTGGGACGAGGCAAACGGCGTCTACGAGGATCCTCACGCGCCGTATCCCCACGCGCGCGCGGTGGCGGCCCTTCGCGCCACCGAAGGTGCGGCGTTGCTGTGTGGTGGCTACGCCTTGAGTGCCGAGTCGGCCGCGCTCGTCGCCCAGGGGTGGGCCAGGCTCGAGGCGCCCTCCACGGATGCCACTCGCTCGGCAGTCCCCGCTGTCGACATCGTGAACGCCGCTCGACGTGACGAGGAAGGCGGCGCAGGCTGGCACTGGATGCCGGGCAGCGTGTGGCGACGGACGCGAGAAGCGCTCGGTCGCGGCCCGGTGGGCATCGTGGTGCCTCGCGCGGGCTACGTGAAGGCGGTCGCCTGCGGCACCTGTGACGCGTGGGCAGTATGCCGCGAGTGCGAATCGCTGCTCGAGGTGCCCGCCTTCGGTACCGACCCGGTGTGCCAAGAGGCAGCTCATCGTCAGCCCGATTGGCACTGTCCCGAGTGTCACGGCGCGGTTCTCAAGCACGTGCGCCAAGGCGCAGACCGGATTGGTGAGCAACTTGCCCGCATGCTGGGCGACGTTCCGCTGACGGTCTCGAGCGCATCGGCCGGGATCGTGGGCGACGGTGAGGTGACGGGGGGCGCGGTGCTTGCGACCCCCGGCGCGCTGCCGGCGGTGCCGGGGGGCTACGCGCACCTCGTGATCGTCGACGCGGGCGTCGCAGCGAGCATCGGCCTGGGAGGCGAGCTCAACGCGCTGCGATGGTGGCTCGGCGCGGCTGCGCTGGTGCGTTCGCGCACCGACGGCGGGATGGTGTCAGTGGTCGGCACGCTGCCTCCCGTGGTCGAGCGGGCGCTTGCCGCGTGGAGCCCGGCCGCTGCGGCGCTCGCCGAGTACGAGGAGCGGGCCCAGCTCGGGTTGCCGCCCCATAGGCGCCACCTCACCGTGCTCGGCCCGCCCAGCCTCGTGAACCAGGCGCTCGCCAGCGCCCGAGTCGCCGACAGCGGTATGTGGAGCGGCGACGTCACCAGCGTGATCCCCATCGACGGGGGACGTTCGGTGCTCGTTCCCCGCCAGCGAGCCATCGCGGTGGTGGACGCGCTTAAGGACGCACAACGTGAGGCATCGCGGGCCGGGCAGGAACTGAGGCTCAGGGTGGACGGGCCGCTCGCTTTGCCGCGCTAACGAGCCCGGCGACGGTGCCAGCGCCACCTACGATTGACCCATGCGTCTGATCTTCGCCGGAACCCCCGACATCGCCGTGCCCAGCCTCGAAGCACTGGCGCAGCGGCACGAGATCGTCGCCGTCATCACCCAGCCCGATGCGCGGGGCCGCCGGGGACGCCAGTTGCACCCGTCGCCGGTGAAGGCTCTCGCTGTCGAGCGCGGCTGGGACGTCCTGACGCCCGAGCGTGCCTCGGATCCCGAGTTCATCGACCACGTGGTGGCCCTCGAAGCGGATGCCGCGGCCGTGGTCGCGTATGGGCAGATTCTGCGTCCCGCGCTCCTCGCGGCGACCACCCACGGGTGGGTGAACCTGCACTTTTCGTTGCTTCCCGCCTGGCGTGGCGCGGCGCCCGTCCAGCGCGCCATCATGGCGGGGGATGAGGTGACTGGCGCAAGCGCCTTTGTGCTCGACAAGGGCATGGACACGGGGCCTGTCATCGGCACGGTCGTCGAGCACATTCGCAAGGACGACACCTCGGGCACGCTGCTCGAGCGTCTTGGAGTCATTGGCGCACCCTTGCTCGTGCAGGCGATCGAGGCGCTCGGATCCGGTGAGGCCGCTCCCATGGTGCAGAGTGCTGATGGCGTGAGCCACGCCGCCAAGCTCAGCCGTGAGGACGCGTACGTGCGGTGGGAACGCCCGTCGCACGTGGTGGACCGGCAGATTCGGGGCTGCACGCCCGCTCCCGGCGCCTGGACCACGCTGCCGGACGGCTCGCCGTTCAAGCTAGGCCCCGTGCGGGTGAGGCAGGACCTCCCTGCCACCGTGCCCGGTCAGCTCGGGGAGCACGAGGGTGCCGTGACTGTCGGCACGGGAAGCCACCCCGTCGAACTCAGTTGGGTCCAGCCCGCAGGCAAGCCACAAACAGAAGCAGCCGCCTGGTGGCGTGGCGCCCGCCTGGGCGACGCGGCGATCCTGGGTGACGCATGAACACCGGGCAGCGCCCTCAACAGCGCAACCGCAGGCGCGATGCCTCTCCCGCGCGCCAGGTAGCGTTCGAGTGCCTCGAGGCGGTCATGCTTGACGACGCCTACGCCAACCTCGTGATGCCCGACATCGTGGCGCGCGCTCGCCTGACGGCCCGTGACGCAGGCTTCGCCACCGAACTGGCCTACGGTGCGCTTCGCATGCAGCGCCTGTACGACGCCATCATCACCCACGCCTCCCGTCGCCCCGCCACAAGTCTCGACGTGCCCGTGCGCATCGCCTTGCTGCTCGGCGTGCACCAGGCGCTCGCCATGCGTGTACCGCCGCACGCTGCGGTATCCGAGACGGTCGATCAGGTGCGTGGGTATGCGGGGGTGGGCGCCTCCAAGTTCGCCAATGCCGTCATGCGCCGGGTCACGGAGAAAGACCGCGACAGTTGGCTCGCGACGGTGGCTGCGGGAACTTCACGCCAAGCGAGAGGCGTGCGCTTCTCGCACCCGGATTGGGTCGTGGGAGAGCTGGAGAAGGCGCTTCAAGCCGATGCACGTGCCGGCCAGATCGACCAACTTCTTGAGGCCGACAACGCCCCCGCGCGCGTCACGCTGGTCGCCCGCCCGGGTCTGATCGACAGGGACGCGTTGGTGGCGCAAGCCGGGGGAGAACCCACCGCACTGTCCCCGTGGGGCGTCGTCCTCCCTGGTGGAAGCCCTGGCCAGGTGCAGGCGGTGGCTGACGGTACCGCAGCCGTCCAAGACGAGGGAAGCCAGATCGTGGCCGGAGCACTGGCCGCCGCTCGCCCCATCGTGCCTGGCGAGCAGTGGCTCGACATGTGCGCCGGCCCGGGAGGCAAGGCGGCACTACTCGGTGCACTCGCTGCGGACGAAGGCTGCTTCCTCGACGCGCTCGAACTGCACGAGCATCGGGCCGACCTGGTGCGCCGCTCGGTGCGGGCCCTCCCGGACGGTGTCGTGACGGTCCATCACGGCGATGCGATCGCGTGGGGCGCCGAAGGCACCTATGACCGCATTGTGCTCGACGCTCCGTGTTCGGGCTTGGGAGCGCTCCGGAGGCGTCCCGAGGCCCGCTGGCGTAAGGACCCGCAGGACGTCACCGAACTGGCTGACCTCCAGTTGATGCTCGTGCGCCGCGCGGCGCAGCTGCTGGCTCCTGGCGGGATCCTGGCCTACGTCACCTGTTCACCTGTTCTTGCAGAGACGCGAGAAATCGTTGCCGACGCGCCGCTGAGCGTCATCGATGCCCGCCCCGCCGTGGCTGCGGTGACGGGGACCGTGCCCGAGGCTTGGGGGTGTGGGCCCACGGTGCAGTTGTGGCCTCATGTGCATGGCACGGACGCCATGTTCCTCGCGCTCGTCGAGCGGCCTTCCTGAGAACCGTTGCTGCGGGCGACGTTCCGTGTGCCATCACTCGACGTCGTTGTCTCAGCGATAAGGTGAATCCTCGAACGTTTAAGCACACAGGCGTTCAATGGAGGTAAGAATGGGGCCCAGGAAGGCCGCCGCGCGACCAACGATTGCGCAAATTGCCGAGCGGGCGGGGGTGTCCGCAGGCGCGGTCTCGTACGCGCTCAACGGTCGCCCCGGCGTGTCCGATGAGACCCGTGCACGGATTCTGGCCGTGGCGAAGGAGGTCGGCTGGGTTCCGTCCACCGCTGCACGCGCGCTGCGCGGCGGCGGGACGGCGACGGTGGGCCTCGTCATCACCAGGGAACCCCAGATGTTGGGGATCGAGCCGTTCTTCATGTCGTTCGTGGCGGGTATCGAGTCCGTCATCTCCGAGCAGGGCTACGCACTACTACTCCAGGTCACCCCCGACCCGCACCGCGAACTCAATACCTACCGTGAGTGGTGGTCTGCGCGGCGCGTCGACGGGGTGTTCATCACGGACCTGTCTTTGGACGATGCCCGATTGGACCTGCTGGATGAGTTGGGGTTGCCCGCAGTTGTGGTGGGAGACCCAGACCATGCGCGGGGGCACACCGCCGTGGGCTCCAACGACGCGGGTGCTGCCGAGTCAGCCGTGACGCATCTGGCACGGCTGGGGCATGCGAGGATCGGCCACGTCACTGGACCCGCCTCGTTTGTCCACACTCGCGTGCGCGTGGATGCGATGCGAGCCGTCGCGTCCCGCCTAGGCGTCGAGGTCGTTCCCGAGGTCTACAGCGACTACACGCTCGATAGCGGTGCCGCCGCGGCCGTGCAGTTGCTCGACTTGGCGGAGCCGCCCACGGCGCTGGTATTCCACAACGACCTCATGGCCGTGGGGGCCGTGCGAGCTGCGCGCGAGCGGGGTCTCTCCGTGCCACAGGACCTGTCGATTCTTGCGTGGGACGACTCCCCGCTGTGTGTGTTGTCCGAGCCGCGCCTGAGCGCCTTGAGCCGGGACATTCAGTCGTATGGCGCAGAGGCGGCAAAGGCGCTGCTTGACACCATTAGGGCGGGCGGCGAGACGACGGGGAGCTATCTCCCCTCGAATGCGCAGTTGCTCGAGCGGGACAGCTTGGCCGCGCCGCGACGGCTCCCGGTTGGTTGACGACACTCAACTGTAACGATTAAGTAACAAGGGGACGCGGCGGTGTCCGAACACGAACTTAATCGATACAGTTGGGCTACCGCACCAGCGGAGCGTGTCGCATAGCCGCGACAGGCAGAACCGAACAGGAGATCATCAATGAAGATGCGGAACGTGGCCGCACTGGCGGCTTCGGCCGGAATCGTTCTTTCGCTCGCGGCATGCAGCGACGATCCCGCCACCCCTGAGAACACCAGCACCGGCGGGGGAGAGACGGCCGAGGCGATCTCGGGCGACATCACCTTCCTCACCAACCGCACCGACCTTGTGGAAGACGGCACCTTCGCGGCGTACGTCGAGACCTTCCAGGAGGAGTACCCCGAGGTCAACGTCGAGGTCGAGGGCATTACCAACTACGCCGACGACGTGCGTACCCGCATGAGCACCCCCAACGGCTACGGCGACGTCCTCATGATCCCTTCGTCCGTGCCTGCGGACGAGTTCCCCACGTTCTTCGAGCCGCTGGGTACCGTCGACGAGCTCTCCGAGACCTACCGCTTCCAGGCTCCCGCGAGCTACGACGGCACCCAGTACGGCATTGCCCTTGGCGGCAACGCGAACGGCGTGCTGTACAACACGGAGGTCTTCGAGGAGGCCGGCATCACCGAGCTCCCCACGACCCCCGACGAGTTCCTTGAGGCGCTCGAGGCCATCAAGGCCAACACTGACGCCGTGCCGTACTACACCAACTACAAGGACGGTTGGCCGCTGGGCGGACAGTGGTTCGCCAACGCCGGAGCCGTGACGGGCAACGTTGACGCCCAGAACGAGATGGCGCACGACGAGTCGCCGTGGACCGAGGGCAAGGACGCGTACGTCATTGACTCGCTCCTGTACGACATCGTCGCCAACGCGCTGTCCGAGGATGACCCGCTGACCACCAACTGGGAGCAGTCGAAGAACGACTTCGCGACCGGCAAGATTGGCACCATGGTGCTGGGCTCGTGGGCAATCTCGCAGTTCCAGGCCGCCGCGACCGACGCGGGCGCCGACCCGAGCGTTGTGGGCTTCATGGCCTTCCCCGCCACCGCCGAGGACGGCACGCAGTACGCCACCATCGGCGGTGACTACAACCTCGCCATCAACGTCAACTCCGGTGAGAAGGAGGCTGCCCACGCTTGGGTCACCTTCCTGCTCGAGGACTCCGGCTTCACCGACAGCCAGGGCATGATCTCGGCGCTCCTGGACGCGGAGCTGCCCGAGAACCTCTCGTCGCTCGCCGAGAACAACGTTGAGCTGATCGAGTCTGCTCCGGCCCCCGCCGGCGAAGAGGGACTGCTCAACACCACCGCCGACACCTCGCAGGTCGACGTGTGGGGCAACCTCTACCGCCAGCAGATCGTGGACACCGCCCGCGGTCAGGCGGACGGCGACAAGGACTCGTTCTTCGCCGACCTCAACGAGCGCTGGGCCGCCGCGGTTCAGGAACTCGCAGGCTCCTAAGCCTCACCTGGCGACTGGGGACGCCGTAGACACGGCGTCCCCAGTCGTCACCCCGCACTCTCTCCTAGGGCCGATGCGCGCCAGCCCGGTCGTCGCGTGAACGCCCCACCAGCACCGCCCACCCCCCATCCCTCGAGGAGCACCATGTCCTTCTCGGCCAAGAGCCCGCTACGAGCGGAGCTGACCGAAACCAAGGCGAAGCGTAGCCTCGCCCGCAAGCGCACCAGGCGACCCGGTTCAGGCCCGGTCGGTCAGAGCCTCCTGACTCGCGCGACGCCCTACCTGTTTGTGGCGTTGGCCGTCGGCCTCCTGTTGCTGATGACCTACGTGCCCGCCGTGAGCATGTTCTGGTTCAGTCTCAACGAATGGACGGGCTTTGGTCCCGTCGATGAGTTCGTGGGGCTCGACAACTACATCGCAGTCTTCACCGATCCGAAGATCTTCTCGGTCTTTGGCGTCAGCCTTTACTACTTCTTCGCGTCTTTCCTGCAGATGGGTATCGCGTTGTACTTCGCGACCTTGCTCAGTTTCAACACGCGGTTCTCAAACTTCTTCAAGGGGATCATCTTCTTCCCCTACCTCATCAACGGCGTGGCGATCGGGTTCATCTTCCTGTACCTGTTCCAGCCGGGAGGCACACTCGACACGGTCCTGAGTTGGGTAGGCGTTGCCGACCCGCCGCAGTGGCTCGGAGACGCGGACATCGCCAACTACTCGCTTGCGGGCACGTCTGTGTGGCGCTACACCGGACTGAACTTTGTCCTGTTCCTGGGCGCGATCCAGTCCATCCCCTCGGAGATCTACGAAGCCGCGGAACTCGATGGCGCCAACCGCTGGGCGCAGTTCCGGCACATCATCCTCCCGGGCATTCGCCGCATCGTCGGCCTGTCGTTCATCCTCGCGGTGTCCGGCAGCCTTTCCGTGTTCGAGATCCCGTACATCATGACCACGGGCGCGAACGGCACATCGACCTTCGTCATTCAGACCATGCAGACCGCGTTCCACTTCCGACAAGTGGGCCTTGCCTCGGCCATGGCCGTGGTGCTCCTCCTGATCGTCCTGTTCGTGACGTGGATCCAGCGCAAACTCTTTCCCGACGAGAAGGTAGACCTGTCGTGACCCTCGCCCAGCGCACCAAGCGCTCCCTCGCTACCTTCGCCAAGTACGGCTCGCTCGTGGGCGCCGTCATCGTCGTCATCCTCCCGATCATTGTGGTCGTCTTTGCGAGCCTCAAGACCAAGGAGGAGTACGCCAACACGGGGCCGCTGACGCCGCCCGAGAACTGGTTCAACTTCGCCAACTACGCTGACGCCTTTGTCCTGTCGGACATGGCCGAGGGCTTCATCAACACCACGGCAATCCTGCTCATCTCCCTGACGGGCACCATCTTCATTGGCACCATGGCCGCCTACGCCGTCGACCGATTCAACTTCCGCGGCAAGAAGATCATGATGGGGCTGTTCCTCGTCGCCACCCTGATCCCCAGCGTCACGAGCCAGGTCGCGACCTTCCAGATCATCTCCGGGCTGGGTCTGTACAACACCAAGGCAGCGCTGGTCTTGCTGTTCATGGGTACCGACATCATCGCGATCTACATCTTCATCCAGTTCATGCAGTCCATCCCGGTGGCGCTGGATGAGGCCGCGATGATCGATGGCGCGAACCGGTGGACGATCTACTGGCGGATCATCCTGCCCCTGCTCAAGCCGGCCATCGCGACTGTGGTGATCATCAAGGGCATCGCGATCTACAACGAGTTCTATCTGCCCTTCCTGTACTTGCCTTCCGAGAACCTGATCTCGACATCGCTGTTCAGGTTCAAGGGCCCCTACGGCGGTCAGTGGGAGCTCATTACGGCAGCCACCGTGCTCGTCGTGGTGCCCACCATCATCGCCTTTGTGTTCCTCCAGCGCTGGATCTACTCCGGCCTTACCCAGGGATCCGTGAAGTGACCGCAGTACACACCACCCGCACCGCCGCTGTCGATTGGACCCTAAGCCTGCTGCAGGCGCCGCCGGATGTCCCCAGCGCAATCGAAGACTCTCTCGCTGGCGGCCTTGAGATCCAGGTGCCCGGTAGCGTTCTCGGAGCCCTGATCGCAGCCGGGCACGCCAGCGACGTCACCATCGATGGTCACGAGAGCGAGGTAGCGTGGGCCGCCGCCTCGACCTGGGTCTACCGCACGGCCGTGCCGAGGTACGGCGACGGCGCACACGTGCGTGTGGTGTTCGAGGGAGTCGACACGTTCGCGACCGTGCGTGTGGATGGCAACGAGGAGCTGCGCACCGACGACATGTTCCACCGGTGGGAGGTCGACCTTGGCGTCGATCACACTCCCGGCGAATGGGTGGTGGAGGTGGAGTTCGCTCCGGCCGAGGCCGTCGCGCGGGCTCGGCAGGCCGCGCTGCCCATGCCCCGTGCCGACATGTATGAGATTCCGTACAACCAGGTGCGCAAGATGGCCTGCTCGTTCGGATGGGACTGGGGACCCACGACCATGACAGCGGGTCTGTTCCGTGACGTGATCGTTGAGCGCGTGAGAACAGGACGGGTGGTCTCGGCCCGCGTCGATGCAGGCTGGGGCGACGGTGCTGTGCTTCGGGGTCAAATCGACGTCGAAGGTTCCGTCGAGCAGGTGGCCATCACGGTGGCCTCCAAGGACGGCACCGTGGTGACGCAGGAGCGGGTGGGGGCGGCCGATGCGCGTGCCGGGTTCTCGTTTGATGTTCCCGGGGCACTGCGCTGGGATGTGCGCGAGCGTGGCGACCAACCGTTGTACGACGTCACCGTCGCGGCATTGGACGCGAGCTCGGAGACCGTCGACGAGGTTCGACGCCAGGTGGGCTTCCGTGCGGTGGAGTTGGTGCAGGAGCCCGATGAGGTGGGGACCTCGTTCGAGATTCATGTCAACGGCTCCCGGGTGTGGTGCCGCGGGTTCAACTGGATTCCAGCGGACGTCCTTCCGGAGCGGATCTCGCGGGAGCACCTGCGTGCGCTGATCGAGCAGGCGGTGGCCACGGGCGCGAACATGCTGAGGGTCTGGGGCGGCGGCGTCGTGGAGTCCGACGACTTCTACGACCTGTGCGACGAACTGGGCGTGTTG
>NZ_JBKEED010000009.1:0-39514 GCF_047975725.1 Demequina sp. | reverse complement strand
CCATAAATGATTATCAGCAAACCAGCCCCGAAAGGCCGTTTCACATACACTACGAAGTAGCCTCCAAAGAGGCCGTTCAATCTCCAGCTTCGAACAAAATGTCACTGACATTTCGTTGTCAACCAAAGGAATCCTGCATCCCAACGACATTCATCGCTGTGACGCCGGAGATTTTTGGCATCGACTATGTGGCACACTGTTGAGTTCTCAAGGTTCGGACGCGCACCTCACTCAACCCTTCCGGGCCTCGTTTGGGGCAACCCTTCTAACTTACTCTTTCGTTTTCCCCTTGTCAAATCGACCTCGTGGCCGTCTGAGACGCGGTTCAACTCGCCGAGTGAGTTGTGATCCTTCGAGTGGTGCGGGACACTAGGTCCGCCGCTTCCATCGGATCGATGTGGCTGCTGGGGGCTTAACCGGGGGGCCTTGTTCAGTCCTCCGCCTGGCGTTTGCCCTGCGCAACGAGGTGAAACATTACGCAGGGTTGGCACCCAGGTCAAATCGACCGCATCTCGGGCGTGTCGCACCTATCGTGCCTGGTAAACAACCCAGAGGGGCGCGCGCGGGTGCCCCCCAACGCGCAAGCGCCCAGAAACTTCCTCAAAAAAGTTCTGCCGCCGTGCGTGGCAATGAGTGCCCGCGCCCTGAGGCGCCGTCGCGCATCTCCCTAGACTGACGCCACTATGACTACCGAGAACCCGGCTCCCGCCCTCTCCATCACTGGCCGGGCACGTACAGAGCGCGCCGCTCGCTTTGCCAAGCAGCTCGCCTCGCACCTGGGCAACACCCTGCCGATCGTGAGCGATGGCCCCGTGCACCGCGTCGAGTACAAGGGAGTGGTCGGCACGGTGACCGAGACCGACACCTCGCTCGAGTTGTCGATCATCGCTCCTGCGGCTCCCTTGCTCTTTGGCGCCATGAGAACGCTCGAGCGGCACCTGGTGAGGTTCGGGGAGCGCGAAGGCGTCACGGTCGAATGGGACGATCCCGCCACCGATGCCGCCTACCGCAGCGCGATCGCCGCACAGGCGCAACAGCAGGCACAGGAGCAGGCGCCTGGGCAGGCGCAGGAACACGACCAGCACTAGACCACCATCTCCACAGGCCACGAGGGGCGGGGATCGCTGTATGCGATCCCCGCCCCTCGTGTGTCAAGCAGTGAATTCAGACGTGGGCCGGCGCCAAGTCTTCGTCGTCGCGCTCCTCAGCCGGCGCATCGGCCGGGCGAGAATGCTCGGCGGCCTCGGCGTCTTCGTCAACGGACGGGCGGCGCTCCCAGGTGCCGCCGAGCCAGCGCCACGTCATGAGCGTGGCCTTGACTGCTTCGCCTGCGACGAGGGCCCAGAACGCTCCCGGCACGCCCAGATCGAGCGAGACGACGAAGAGCCACGACAGCGGCAGCATCACCACAGCGGTCGAGGCGATGGACAGCACCATGGGCACCACCACGTCACCCGCGGAGCGCAGCGCACCGAAGATCACGCCCGAGATGGCCGACAGCGGCAGTAGCAGTACCGAGATCAGCAGTGCCGTCTTGGCCATCGCGATCACCTCGTCGCCCGGAGCGAAGATCGCGAGCGCAGGTTCAGCGAAGTACCACAGCACCGCAGCAAGCAGCCCGGCCGCGAGTGCCGTCCCGAGCGCCGTGCGCACCGTCCGCAGGCGAGCGGCCGTGCGCGAGTGCTCGCCCACATCCCACCCCACCAGGGTCTCGTTGCCCTGGACGAGCGCGAGGATCACGCCGGTCACCAGCGCGGTCAGCGTCAGTGCGTAGGAGCGCGCGTTGATGGCGTCGGTGCCCAAGGTGTTGATGAAGCTCACCGCGACAATGACGGCGACGTTGAACAGACCGTTCTCCACGACAGTGGGCAGCGACAGTCGGGCCTGACGCCAGTGGCTGATCGCGCCGTCGTCAGCGCGGCGCGGGCCCAGCTTGGTGAAGACCCCCACACCGGTCTGGCGCTTGATGAACCACATGAGCAGGAGCACACCCACACCGCGGATCAGCAGCGACGGGATGGCGGCACCCACCGCGCCCAAGTCGAGGATGAAGATGCACACAAACAGCAAGGGCAGGTCCAGCAGGTTCACCACCACGCCGAGCACCAGGATCAGCGCCGTGCGTCCATAGGCGCGCAGCACCGCCGTCGCCGTCACGATGAAGGCGTTGAACACCATCGCGAACGCGGCGACCCACAGGTACGCATTGGCGTCGTCGACGATGTCGGCGGGCGTATTGATCCAGCCCACGATGACCGGCCCCATCGCCGCGGTGAACATTCCGACGATCAGCCCCAACGCCAAAGTCGCCCGCAGCGTCATCACCACCGCGCGCCGTGCACGGTCCTCAGAGCCAGCGCCGAGCAGCTGTGCAATCACGACCAGCGCACCGATGGCAAACAACACGGACACGTCGTACAGCACGCCCAGAATCTGGTTGGCGGTCGCGATCGCCGCGTTCAGGTCCGCGTCCGCCTGGGACAGGATCACGGTGTTACCCAGCGTGGCGAGCAGCGTGAGCACCGTCACCCCCAGCAAGGGCCAGGTCAGTCGCATCAGGCCGATGCGCTTGAAGGGTCGAGCGACGGCCGTCGCCGTGGTGTCGGGGACTGTTTCGGACATGGGTTGAGCCTTTCGTGCGCCATCGTTCGGGCGCCACACTAGCGCAACGGACATGTGACGAAAATGCGTTGTCGCAGCGTTGCCATACGATGGCGCCACTCTCAACGTCGAGATACTCAAGAAAGAGGACTCATGGCCGAGCCCACCCCGGACACGCTGGTCATTGGTGCAGGGCCTGCGGGCCTGGCCGCCGCGCGCGCCCTGCGCGAACGGCACCTCCCCTATACCCACGTCGAGCGGCACTCCTCCGTGGGCGGGCTGTGGGACATCGACAACCCCGGTTCGCCCATGTACGAGTCGGCGCACTTCATCTCTTCTCGCACGCTCAGCGGCTTCACGGGCTTCCCCATGCCAGAGCACTACCCCGACTACCCCCACCACACGCAGATCCTTGAGTACCTGCGAGCCTTCGCGGAGCACTACCACCTCACCGAGCGCATCGGCTTTGAGCGAGCGGTCGCGGGCATCGAGCGTGAGGACGGCGGCACATTCGTCGCCACCTATGCAGACGGCACCACCTCGCGCCACGCCCAGGTGATCGCCGCGACTGGCGTGCAGTGGGAGCCCAACGTGGTGGAGATCCCCGGATATACGGGCGAGGTGCGCCACTCGGTGACGTACCGGTCGGCCGACGAGTTCAAGGGCAGGCGCGTCATGATTGTGGGCGCGGGCAACTCGGGTTGCGACATCGCATGCGATGCCGCCGCCTGGGCCGACCGCGCCGTCATCTCGCTGCGCCGCGGCTACTGGTTCATCCCCAAGCACATCTTTGGCCAGCCGGTCGACGTGTTCGCCGAGAACGGCCCCGCCATGCCGATGCGCGTCGAACAGGCCGTGTTCGCTCGGTTGCTGCGCCTGATCAATGGCGACGTCACGCGACTTGGTTTGCCTGCCCCCGACCACAAGCTCTTCGAGACGCACCCGATTCTCAACGACCAGTTGCTGCACCACCTGCGCCACGGGGACGTGACCGCCCGCCCGGCCATCGCATCGGCCTTGGGCACCACGGTCACGTTCACGGATGGCTCGACAGAAGACGTCGACCTGATCCTGCTGGCCACGGGCTACCGCCACACCGTGCCCTACGCGCAGGAGCTCTACGGCGATGAGCAGCACCCCGACATGTATCTGACGGCCTTCGCGCGCACGCCCGGGGTGTACGGCATCGGCTTCGTGGAGACCAACTCCGGTGCGTACGGCCTCATGGAGAAGCTCGCCGCGATGGTGGCCTCGCACATTCGCGACCGAGAACACCGCCCCGAGCAATGGGATCGCTTTGAGCGTCACATCGCGACGGATCGGCCCGACCTGTCCGGAGCGATCCGGTTCGTCGACTCCCCCCGGCATCAGGGCTACGTGGATTCGCACGCCATCTCGCGCTACCTGGTCGCGGTGTCGCGTCGCATGGGTTGGGAGCTGCCGTGAGACGGCGGTCGTGGGCGGGAAACGGCCAGGTGGTGCTCATCACGGGTGGCGGGGGCGGCATCGGCAGCGCCTTCGCACGTCAGGTGGCCGCACGCGGCGCCACCGTGGTACTCGCGGACTTGCGCCCGGAGGCGGCCGATGCGGTGGTCGCCTCCCTCCCCGGCCGCGGGCACGCGGTGGTCACCGGGGATCTCACCCAGCGCGCTGAAGTCGAGCGGATCCTCGCCGAGGTCGCCTCCCTTCACGGGCGGGTCGACGTGCTGGTCAACTGCATGGGCATGACGAGCGCGGAGCGGTTCGACGAGCGCTCCGTCGAGTCCATCGACCTCGAGCTCACGGTCAATCTGCACGCGCCGCTCATGATGACGCGGCTCGCGCTGGACCTGCTGCGCGCCTCACGCGATCCGCGCGTGATCTCAGTTGTGTCGCTCGGCGCGATTTTCCCGCTGGGCGAGACGCCCATCTACACGGCGTCCAAGTACGGGCTGCGCGGCGCGATGCTGTCGATCGCGCTCGATCTTGCACCCAAGGGCATCACAGTGTCGTCGGTGATGCCCTCGGCCACCGACACCAGGATGCTGCGCCAAGAGGCGCTCGACGGCGGCAACGCGTTCCAGTTCCAGGATCCGCCGCAGACCCCCGAGCATGTGGCGCAATGCATGGTGGGCCTGCTCGACCGTCCCCGACTCGAGGCCTACCCCAAGCCGTCCGAGTCGTGGCTCGTGCGGGCGGCGCTTCTCGCACCCAACCTGCTGCCGCGCATCATGCCGCTGTTCCGCGGCAAGGGCGAGCGTGGTCAGGCGCGGTACATCGCGCAGTTGCGGCGGCAAGGCCTGGTGCGCGACGACGGCGGCGTGCTGGTGCTCAACGAGTGAGGCCTCATCCCCGCCTGAGCGCCCCAGCAGGACGTGGTGGTCGGTTTTCGAGGATCGCGTGCATCCTGGAAGGCACCCAGGTCCGCGGGCGCCGATGCGCCCGTCAGATTTCGATGCCTGCCGCCTGGGCGAGGGTCTCGTTGGCCACCCCGTAGGGCACGTGTACTCCCGCGACGTGGCCCAGGGCGCCAGACAGGTGGCCGTGCTGGTCGTCGAAGAAGAGGTGCGGCCGCAGCACACCGAGCACGGTGGCCTTCTCGATGCCGCCCAGGAAGAACGCGTCGTTGATGGTCACGCCCCACGAGCGCAGCGATTGCACGGCGCGCTCGTGGGCCGGCGCCGCGCGCGCGGTCACGAGTGCGATCCGCAGGCGCGGCTCGTAGCCGGGGTCCACCGCCTGTAGGTCTTGCTCAATGCGCTGGATCCGGTTGAGATCCTCGAGCAGCGGCTTGAGCAACCCGGGCGCGTGAGCCACATGTCGCTTGGCGACCTCGTTGGCCACAAAACCGTCGAGCCCGTCGGTTTGGAAGACCCGCTCGGATTCGTCGGTCGCCAGCACCGCATCGAAGTCGAAGGCGATCCGTAGCCCAGTGTCGTTGGCCTCGTACACGGCCGACGACGGCAACACATGCCCGGCGGGATGGCCCGCTGCCACGGCGGTCAGCACATCGTCCTGGTTTTGGGTGAGGAACAGACTCATGCCCAGCGCCGGGATGTACTCGAGAGGCGAGCGGCCCTGCGTGAAGAACGCGCGCGTCACCGGCAGCCCATGGTGCTCGACGGAGCGCATCACCCGCAGCCCCGTCGAGGCGTCGTTGCGCGACAGCACGATGACCTCCACGAGCGGGTCCAGCGGGCGCAGGTCGTTGAGTTCGAGCAGGCGCGCGATGAACGGCATCGCTGGTCCGGGGGCCAGGGGCACATCCACGTGTTCGTCCTGGTAGCGCGCATACGCCCCCTCGCCGTGCGCACGGAAATAGGCGTCGGAGTCGGTGAGGTCGAACAGCGCGCTCGAGGCGACGCCCACCACCAGTCGATCGGACAGGTCATAGGCGGGCAAAGAGACCTCCACAAGGGCGTCGAACGGGGCGGATTCGAGCCTATCCTGCGCGCCCGGGCCGCCATAGTATGGAGGCATGACTCTGCACATCGACAACCCCGCGACTGAGGCGGCCGTGCGTCAACTCGCGACGCGGCTTGGCGCCGACGAGGCTTCCGTCATCGACGCCTTGGTGCTCGATGCGTACGAGGCTCTCGAGGCGGCAGGCTCTTACGCGGAACGCCGCAACGCGCGGGTGCGCCTGAGCATCTTGTCGGATCGCATCAACGCGGCCCGCCCGGCGCCCATCGCGTAGGCATCGCGGTCCCCCATGCCGGCCGCCACTCGCGAGGAACGCTTGATCCTGTGGATCGCGATCATCGCGAGTTTTGTCGCGTTTCTTGATGGCACCGTCGTCAACGTCGCCCTGCCCGCGATCGTCGACGATCTGGGCGGCGGCCTGACCACCCAACAGTGGACGGTCGACGCCTACCTGCTCACACTCGGCGCCTTCATTCTGGTCGCGGGTTCCATCTCCGACTCATTCGGCCGCATTCGCGTGCTGCGCTGGGGCCTCGTGGGCTTCGCGGTCACGTCGCTGCTGATCGCCGCGGCTCCCACGGCGCCCATCCTCATCGTCGCGCGCTTGCTCCAAGGCATCGCTGGCGCTCTCCTCGTCCCGAGCTCGCTCGCCCTCATCACCTCGACGTTCCGCGGCGCGGCGCAGGCCAGGGCCATCGGCACCTGGACCGGCATCACGAGCGCGGCCATGGTGGTGGGGCCGCTCATCGGCGGGTTGCTGGTGGACCTCGCGACATGGCGCCTGGCCTTCTTCATCAACGTGGTGCCCATCGGCGCGGCGCTCTGGCTCCTCACCCGCCTGTCCACGCGCGACGTGCGCACGCCCGATGCGCGGGTCGACTTCGTGGGCGCCGCCCTGTGCGTCGTCGGGCTGGGCGGGATCGTCCTCGCGCTCATCGAGCAGCCGAACCTTGGCTGGACCTCGCCCCTCGTGTGGGCGTGCGGGCTGGTCGGCGCGATCGCCTTCGCGGCGTTCGTCTGGCGCCAGACCCGCACCGCGGCGCCCATGCTCCCCCTGAGCCTCTTCTCCGTGCGCAACTTCGCGTGGGGCAACCTCGCGACGTGGCTGATCTATGGGGCCCTGTCCCTCAATGGCTTCGCAATCGCCGTCTACCTCCAGGAACACGCGGGCGTGACCGCGACGGCGGCCGGGCTCGCGACGGTGCCCGTCACCATCATCCTCATGCTCGGCTCGTCCGCAGTGGGAACGTGGGCGGGACGGCTCGGTCCCCGCCTGTTCATGACGCTCGGCCCGCTCACGATGGCGCTCGGCGCGGCCCTGATGATGCTCGTGCAGGCCGAGTTCAACTATTGGTGGCAGCTACTGCCAGGAGTGATGGTGTTCGGCGTGGGCCTCACGCTGACGGTCTCGCCCTTGACGTCGGCCATCCTTGGCTCGATCGAGCCGGCCCGCGCCGGTGTCGCCTCCGCGACCAACAACGCCGTGTCGCGCGTCGCGGGCCTCATCGCGATCGCCGGCATCGCAGCCATCGTGGGCGGCGAGCTCGACCTCGCTGGCTTCCATCGCGCCATGGCCGCGACGGCGCTCGCGATGGCCGCCGGCGGGCTGGTCTCGTGGATCGGCATTCGCAACGCACCGGCCACGACGGCCGATGCGCACTCACCTGTCTAGGTCACTCGCGGTCCCGCATCACTCACCGGGGTGCAAGAATCGTGCGCATGTGCTCCCCGATCTCATGCTCTGACTGCGGCAAGACCACGTGGACGGGCTGCGGCCTCCACATCGACGAGGCCCTCGCGGGCGTCGCCGAGGGCGACCGCTGCGCCTGCGCAACGTCCTAGCGACAGCCAACAACCGCGTCGGCCCTCCCCGTCCCCACCCCTTCACGAGCCAAATGGATCCATTTGACGGGGAATGGGGGCGAGGGTTAGTCGTCGAAGAGGAACTCGATGCCCCAGGCCGACTTCTCCTCGACCGTGTACTTCGCGACCCAGCCTTCGTAGGTGCCGGAGTGTTCGGCCGCCAGGCGTTCGGCGAGGTCGACGGTGTCGCGCAAGAAGTCAGGCACCAGTGGCTGCGAGCGGCCGTGAATCACCACAGACCATTCGTCAACCCCGTGGCTGGGCTCGACCAGTTCGCCGCGCACCTGCATCACGCGTAGCTCCTTAGCGGCGGAGCGTGCGCGCTTCTCATCAGTGAACGTGATCGAGAACTCGGAGTCACGAGCGTCTTCCAGCACTCCCCCGCGCTCCGAGAACACACTCAGTTGGCGGGCGTCGTCGGCCCACAGTCCGTACGGTTCGACGCGCTTGCGCCGGCCGGCGGAAAGGCGGTCGAGAAATCCCATGGGGACACGCTAACGGCTCGCGGGTACCGCCAAGCGCGCGATAAGTCCCAATTGGGTATCAAGTAGTCGCGGCGGGACGCAGCGTCGGAGTCTGCGGCCCGGTGCGCGGCTCCCAGGCCGAGTCCGCAGCAAACAAGCGGCGGATTTCCTCGGGGAACTGACCGGTGACGAGTTGGTCGATGGTGACCTCGTCGAACACCGAGCGCACGGCAGCCCGCGCCGCCACCCACACCTCTTGCATGTGTTCAAGACCCGCGGGGTAGGTCACCTCGTCGGGCCGCAGCCCGTGCACGTCAGCCAACGGTCCGTCGACGGCGCGCAGCACCTCGCCCACCGTGATGGTGTCGGGGCTGCGCCGCAACGCGTACCCCCCTTCGACACCACGGAACGAGCTGACGAGCGCCGCGCGCTTGAGGTCCGCGAAGGCGGACTCGAGGAACTTGCGCGGCATGTCGAAACGCTCGGCGAGCGCCGCCGCCGTCATCCGCTCCGGATGGGCCGATGCGAGGCCCGCCATCGCGCGGACGGCGTAATCTCCCTTGGCGGACACGTGCATGGCCTCACCCTACCGAGACCAGCCTGCCTGCCCGCCTCGCCGCTCCCTGCGCGACGCGGACCCACACTCGGTCCCCCGGGGTGAGCCCGAGCGCCCTGAGCTCGCTGCGAGTAAGCGTCGCGAGCGTGGTCTCGGCAACGTCGGCCCCCGCTCCCGACGGACCCACACCATCGATGTCGAGATGAACCCGCACGTCATTGCCCACGCGTTGCACGCTACGCACCCGCGCCTCGGTCGCGTCACGCACCCCCAGGCCCAGGAGTTCGAGGTCATGGGGACGCACGAGCGCACCGTGGAACGTGGTCACCGGACCCAGGAAGGACATGACGAAGTCGTTGGCGGGCGCGTCATAGAGGTCATCGGGACTCCCCGACTGCTCGACCTTGCCCTCGTTGATCACGACAATCTCGTCCGCGACCTCGAGCGCCTCTTCCTGGTCATGGGTGACGAAGACCGTCGTGACGGGCACCTCGTCGTGCAGGCGACGCAGCCACTCACGCAGTTCTTTGCGCACCTTGGCATCAAGGGCCCCGAATGGCTCGTCGAGCAGCAGCACGCTGGGTTCGACCGCGAGCGCTCTGGCGAGGGCCATGCGCTGGCGCTGGCCACCCGACAGTTGGGACGGGAGCCGGTCGGCAAACTGCTCGAGGTGCACCAGGCGCAGCAGCTCGTCGACACGCGCTTGCACCTCGTCGCGAGGGCGCTTGCGAATCTCGAGTCCAAACGCGACGTTGCGCGCCACGCTCATGTGAGTGAAGGCCGCGTAATGCTGAAACACGAACCCGACGCCGCGCTGTTGCGCAGGCAGGGTCGTGGCGTCCACACCTTCGATGGTCACGGTGCCGTGGTCGGGCTCCTCGAGGCCAGCGATGACGCGCAGCAACGTGGACTTGCCGCCGCCGCTGGGCCCGAGCAGCGCCGTCAGGCTGCCCGTGGGGATCGACACCGACACGTCGTCGAGCGCTTTGAACTCGCCAAACCACGTGTGGATCCCGCTGATGTCGATGCTCATGAGTACCTCCTGGCCTGACGGTCGCGCAGGATGGCGACCGCGATGATGACGACGATGGACACGGAAGCCAGGGCTGCCGAGATGACAAATGCCTGTTCGGTGCGGAAGTCGAAGTAGGACTCCTCGACCACGAGCGTGGCGGTCTGCGTGCGGCCAATGAGGTTGCCCGAGACGATTTTCACCGCGCCAAACTCTCCGATGGCGCGCGCCAGGCACAGCACCACGCCGTAGGTGACGCCCCACTTGATCGCTGGCAAGGTGATGCGGCGAAACGTGGTCACGGCGCCAGCACCGAGCGAGCGGGCCGCCTGCTCCTGTTCGATGCCGAGTTCCTCGAGCACGGGCACTACCTCGCGGATCACGAGCGGCAAGGAGATGAACGCGGTGGCGAGCACGATGGCCGGCGTCGAGAACAGCACCTGGATTCCGCTGGCCTCCAGAGGCACGCCGAGCCAGCCGTCGCGCTGGTTGTATACGAGCACCATCGACAGGCCCACCACCACCGGGGACACCGACAGCGGCACGTCGATCAGGGCGCTCAGGGAGCGCTTGCCAGGGAAACGGTGCCGCACCAGGAGCATCGCGATCCCCACACCAAACACCGCGTTGAGCGCCACCGCCCACACCGTCGCGATGCCCGTCAGCCGCAGGGCATTGAGGACCAAGGGGTCGGTGAACGTCTCCACCACGGCGCCCCACCCGGCGGCGATCACCGAGGTGAACACCAGGGACACCGGCCACACCACCAACAGCCCGACGTACACCACAGCGATCACCCGTAGCGTGAGGGCAGTTGGCTTGAGGCGGCGCCGTGGCGAGGGCCGTACGCCGGCCCCACGCGCATCGGCCGGGCTAGGAGGGGCGGCGATAACGACGGTCTCAGACATGCCGCACCACCCGGCGCTGCAGAAGATCGAAGGCCACGATCACCACGAGCGCGACCGCGAGCAGCACCGTCGCGACCACCGAGGCCGCGGCGAGGTCGCCGTTTTCGACGTAGGTCAAAATCCGCACGCTGGTCACCTCGGTGCGCTGTGCGAGGTTGCCAGAGATCAAGACGAGCGAGCCGTACTCCGACACCGCTCGCGCAAACGACAGCGCGGCTCCCGCCGCGATCGCAGGCATGAGGGCGGGCAGCACAATGCGCCGGAAGGTGGTGAGGGCCGATGCGCCCAGCGAGTGGGCGGCCTGCTCCACCTCCCGATCGAGTTCCATGAGCACCGGCTGCACCGTGCGGACGACGAAGGGCAGGGTGACGAAAGCGAAGGCGAGGAACACGGCCGTGCGGGTGTTGGCGACGTCGACTCCGATGGGGCTCGACGGGCCATACAGGGCCAGCAGCACCAGGCCCGCGACAATCGTAGGCAACGCGAAGGGCACGTCGATGACCACCTCGAGGATGGCCTTGCCGCGGAACCTGTCTCGCACCAGCACCCACGCGATGATGGTCCCGACCACCACGTTGACGAGGGTCACCAGCAGCGCCTGGCCGAGCGTCAGCGCGATGGCCGCAGCGGTTTGGGGATGGGTGAGGGTGGTGACGAACCCGCTCCAGCCGCCTGCCACCGCCGTCGCGACCACCGCCGCGAGCGGCAGCAGCACGAGCAGGCTGAACCACAGCACTGCCACTCCCAGGCCAAGGCCCGATGGACGTGTCAGGGTGGTGCGACGCGTGGGGCGGCGAGTGGCCGCCCCACGCGCGCTGAGGACGGAGGTCACGAGGACTTGCCCGCCTCCGAGAGGATCGTGGTGATGATCCCCTCCTCGGTGTCGAAGAACTCCGGACCGGCCTGGTCCCAGCCACCGAAGTCATCGATGGTGAACAGGTTGCCGGGCACGGGGAATGGACCAGTCGGATCGTTGGCCCCTTCGACCTCTCCGACGTCGACACCGTCGACCACGGGCCTAAAGCCCAACTTCGAGAACTCTGCCTGGGCGTCAGGCGTGAACAGGTAGTCCAGCCACACCTGTGCCTTGGGGTCGGCGTCGATGAGCACCGCGCCCGGGTTGTCGATGCGCAGCGTCGTGTCCGGCAGGACGTAGTCCAGCGGCTCGCCACTTTGGCGGGCCAGGATGGTCTCGTTTTCGTAGCTGAGCAGCACGTCACCCGTACCGGCGAGGAAGGCCGTGGTGGCGTCCCTCCCGCTGCCGGGAAGCGCGACGATGTTCTGGGCGAGAGCACTGGTGAACTCGTGAGCCTGATCGTTGCCGCCCTGCTCGAGACCGTAGGCCCACGCCGCGAGCAGGTTCCAGCGAGCGGAGCCCGAGGAGCCCGGGTTGGGCGTCACGATCTCGACGTCCTCGCGAATCAGGTCGTCCCAGTCCTCGATGCCCTTGGGGTTGCCCTCCCGCACCGCGAACACCACCACCGAGCTCGACACGATGCCCCCGGTGGGGCCGTCGTTCCAGGTGTCCGCCACCAGGCCGGCGTCGACGAGCCTGGTGACGTCGCCCTCGAGCGAGAAGTGCACGTAGTCCGCCTCGAGCCCCGCCTCGACCGCACGACTTTGATCACCAGAGGCACCGTAGGTCTCCACCCACGTCACCCCTGCGCCGTCCTCGGTCTCGCCCCAGGCCTGCTGGATCGCGTTGTTGGCCGCCTTGGGCACCGCGAACGCGACCAGGTTGAGTTCTGTGGGCTCGACGTCCTGGGAGTCCTGCGTGCCTTGCACCTCCTGCGTGGCGGAGTCGGCGTCCGCGGGATCGTCGGAAGACGCGCACGCTGCGAGCCCCGTCACCGCCGCCGCGACCATCGTCACGCTTACCCATCGTGCTGCCTTCATCTCCATCCTCCTCATTCACGGGCGCGCCGGCCGACTCGGCTTCGCCTTGTTCTCTAATTCCTATCGGCTAGATAGACATTAGGGGTATTGAGGAGTGCGCGTCAAGGAGTGTGTCGAGAATGAGTGGCCGAGCGGCGCGGGGGGCGCTATCGGCGGCCCTTCGAGGTGCGACCGCAGCCCGGGAAGCAATGAGGCCCTCGGCGAGCCGGAGGTGTCCCGTCCTCCGGCCCTGCCGAGGGCCATCGGGAACGACTTTACGGGCACAGAAGTCATAATCGCAACACCTTTGTAGCGATATTCCCGCGGAGTTCTCCGACTGCGGTCCCGATGGGCACCCACCCGCTCGCGATACGCTCAGGCCAGAGGGATTCCACCCGAGCGAGGAGGGCGGTTGACCGCGACAACCTGGGAACGCGTGCGACGGCGCCTGACCGAGCCGCCCCCGCCACGCGCGCGCCCCCCGCGGATCCTCGAGCCGTCGTTCTCCGCCGTGGGCCTGCTGATCGGCCTGTACTTCTTCGCGATCTCGCTCACTCCGTCACTGCTGCCCCGCGAGGGCTACCTCCAAGGCCTCGCCTCGGGCGTAGCCATGATGCTCGGCTACGGGCTCGGTGCCACCCTGTTTGGACTGTGGAAGTTCTTGCGAGTCCCCACCGCCACCGGGCGAGTGCGCATGGTGCTCGTGGTGGCCTCCCTTGCTCTGATCACCTTCCAAGCCGTGGTCGCGATCTGGGCGTACGTGGGCTGGCAGAACGACATTCGACTGACGTTCGGCATGGAGCCACAGTCGCCGCTGGTGTGGCCCGTGATCGTCGCGGTGGCGGCGCTCACGAGTGCCACCATCCTCATCGTCGCGCGCTCCATCCGAGCGATCTTTCACTGGGGCGACGGCTTGCTCGCCCGCTGGCTACCGCATCGGCTCTCCATCGCACTGTCAACGGTGATCCTGGTCGCCGTGCTGTGGTGGGTGCTCTCCGGCGCCTTCGTGAACGCCTTCTTCACCACCTCCAACTGGATCTTCTCCGGCCGCGACTTGCAGGACAAACCCGGGGTGACCCAACCCTCGAGCGAGCTGCGCTCCGGGTCGCCCGAGTCCGCAGTCGACTTCGACTCCCTGGGACGGCAGGGCCGGTCGTTCGTGAGCTCCGGACCATCGGCCGAGGAGATCGATACGGTCACAGGCGCAGACGCCATGGAGCCTATCCGCGTCTATGTGGGCCTGCGCTCAGCGGACACGCTCCACGAGCGCGCCGACCTACTGCTCGCCGAGCTCCAGCGCACGGGAGCCTTCGAGCGCGAGGTGCTCGTCCTCGTCACCACCACCGGCACGGGCCTGGTTCACCCGCACGGAGTCGAACCTCTCGAGTACCTCTGGAACGGCAACACTGCTGTCGCGGGCCTCCAGTACTCCTACCTACCCAGTTGGATCTCCCTGCTCGCGGACCAAGCGGAAGTTGAGGAGGCCAGCCGCGTGGCGTTCCGCACCGTTCACGAGTACTGGTCGACCCTGCCTGACAACGAGCGTCCACGTCTGTACCTGTACGGCAATTCGCTCGGCAGCACCGGCGTCGAGGCCGTCCTGTCAAGCGTCGACATTCTCAACGAACCGATCGACGGGGCGCTGCTGGTGGGCCCGCCGTTCCTCAACGAGATGCGCTACGAGATCACGCGAGACCGCGACGCCGGAACGCCCGCATGGCTGCCCACCTTCAACGACGGCACCACGGTCCGCTTTGCCGACGAACGCGGCATCACGCCGGACGAAGGCCGCTGGGGGCCCACGCGGATTCTGTACCTCCAGCACGGCTCTGACCCGGTCGTGTGGTTCAACCAGCAATTGGCATTCGCGGAGCCGGAATGGCTGATCGGCGAGCGCGCGCCCGACGTGTCAGATCACATGAGCTGGTACCCCATCGTGACGCTGTGGCAGGTGCTGCTCGACCTGCCAGCCGCCGGTTCGATTCCAGAAGGATTCGGACACCTGTACTCGTACGGCGCGAATGCGGTGGCCTGGGCCGCCGTCACCGACGCCTCCGAGTGGACCGACGCACAACTGGGCGACCTCGCCGCGACGCTTGAGGCCCGCGAGACGGCCCGCGAGGAAGCCCTGCAACACTCCGACTGACACCAGCGCGCAGGGCCGATGCGGGTTCGAGCGACCGCCACACGTCACCTTGACTCATTTTTGCAACACTAAGGTTGCGTTTTAGGCGAACGTGCCGCTAGCCTCCGGGTAAAGCGCGCCCTGAATGGCGCGCGTCGTGCGCACCTGCACGTCCGTCCACTTCCCCGGGAGCGTCCTCCTTGTCTGTCAATCTGCGCCTGCCGCGCCATGCCACTGCCATCGCTGTCGCGTTGCTCACCATGCTGTTTGCCAGCGTGATGGTCAGCGCGAGCCCGGCTCATGCCGCGCCCACCTCCACACTCGAGTGGGGCTTCAAGTCGTCCTGGCGCGCATATGTGCTCGGGGCCTCGGTCCCCGGACCTGGAACGATCACGGCAATAGACCCCGCCGCCGACCCCGGCACCGCCGCCGGCGCGACAACGTTCGCGCACTCATCGACGGCTGTTGACTCGGACGGGCTTGGCGACGTGGCCTTTGCTGGCTCAGTGCGATGGAACAAGCCCGCCCACGGGATCGACGTGACGCTCTCGGAGCCCTCCATCAAGGTGACGTCAGCGACGAGTGCGGTCCTGAGCGCAGATCTGGGTAGCGGCCGTGTGCCCGTCGCCAACCTCACGTGGGCCGCGGCGGATGTTGCCGAGGCCGACGGCTTGCGCACCATCTCCGCAGCGGCCGCGACGCTTGCAGATGAGGCGTCCTCGACATTCACCTACGCCGCCGGCTCCGAGCTCGCCCCCGTCACGTTCACGTACGCGGTGCCCGAGCCTGAGCCCGAGCCGTCCGCTCCGGCCACGGTCAACGTGTCCAAGACCACCGACCTCAACGGTGAAGGCGAAACCATCACCATCACCGGAAGCGGCTTCGACTACACCGCAGCCGACGCACCCCTGGGCACCCGCCCCCCACTGGCAGGACTGTCCGCAGGCGCCTACGTCGTGTTCGGCAAGTTCGCCGACAACTGGAAGCCCTCCGAAGGCATCACCACCGGACGCACCGTCCTGGACGGCCAACAAAAGTGGGCCATGAACCCGCTGTACCTGACCGACTCCACCGACAACCCCGTCCCCGCACCCTTCCGCCCCAGCCTCACCAAAGACGGCATCCCCCTCAACGCTGACGGCACCTTCACCATCACCCTCAACGTCTCCGACATCGCACCCGACGCCGAAGGCAACTACGGCATCTACACCTACGCCGGCTCCGGCGCCAAGCACGCCAACTACGAGACCTACACCCCCCTGACCTTCGCCGACCCCGAACCCGAGCCCGAGCTCCCGGTGGGCGACCTGACGTGGGGCATCTATTCGCAGTTCACCGACTACGTGACTGGCAGCATCGCCAAGGGCGAGGTGATCACGACGGGTGCGAGCGCATCGGCCGGGATCTTCGGATTCACCCAGTCCGGTGGCGACGCCAACGCGTCCTCTCGCACGGGGACGGCCGAGTACGCGGGTAGCGTGCGCTTCACGGGCCACAGCGGCGCGCTCGACGTCACCTTTGCCGACCCGTACGTGCGGTTCAACGGCACCGGCACTGCGGTGCTGAGCCTCGAGGTCGACGGCTCGCGCGTCGACTTCGCAAGCCTCACTCTCGACGGCGGCCTCCGCACGGTGGGCAACAACGCAACCACGTGGGCGGCCGTGCCCACCACGCTCCTGGCGAGCGGGGTCGCGGCGTTTGGCAACTTCTACGCAGCTGGCACCAAGCTCGACCCCGTCACGTTCACGGTCGGATCGTCCGATCCCGATGCGGGCAACGGCGGTTCGGGCAACGGCGGCAACACCGGCGGCAACACCGGTGGCAACACCGGCGGCAACACGGGCAACAACACCGGTGGCAACACCGGCGGCAACACTGGCGGTAACAGTGGCGGTAACACCTCCACCGACAACGGCTCGGTCGTGGGCCGCCTCACGTGGGCCATCGACGCCGGTTTCCGCAACTACGTGACCGGGCCCATCGCCCAGGGCACCATCTCGGTCAGTGGCGCGAGCGCGTCCGGTGGTACCTACACGTTCCTTCAGTCCGGCGGCTCTGCTGACCCGGCGACCGGTACGGGCACGGCACGCTACGGCGGCTCGGTGCTCTTCTCCGGCCACGACGGTGCGCTGTCGTTGCGTTTCGCGAACCCGCAGGTGCGCCTGACCGGCACCGACAGCGCCGTGATCTCGGTCGGCGTCAACGGTTCGCGCGTGGACTTCGCGACCGTCGACCTGGGCGCCGCCAACCGGACCACGCTCGACAACGCGGTGCGGTACTCGGGGGCACCGGCCACCCTCACGGCGGCCGGTGCGCGGGCCTTCAATGGCTTCTACTCCGCGGGCCGTGCGCTCGCCCCGGTCACCGTCACCTTTGGCGTCGCGGCCCCTGCGGGCTCGGGGGGCGGCACCTCCGTGGTCGCGTCGGCCGTCGACACCACCACAAAGACTGGCATCCCCGCTACCCCGCCCGCGAGCACGGGCATCGTCCTTGACGACGAGACCCTCCAGCGCTTGCTGGCGGGCGAGACGGTCACCATCGAGGTCGACGGCTTCGAGCCCCATGAACAGGGCATCGCGGTGGTGGTGTACTCCACGCCCACCGTCCTGTCGACGTCCGTCACGGCGAACGCGCAGGGCGTCGCAAGCTGGACGGGTGCCCTGCCCGCCTCGCTCGTGGGAGAGCACACGTTGACGTTCCAAGGCTCGGTCGACAAGGGAATCGTCCTCACCATTCCCGACCGCTCGACGATGGAGGGCGTGTGCCTTGCCGAAGGCGCCACCTTGGAATGGGGCTTCAAGGAGTCCTTCCGTGCCTACATCGAGTCCACCATCGCCAACGGCGAATGGTCGCTCGACGGCGTCACTGAGGACGGTGGCGTGTTCACCTGGACCGAGGGCGCGGGCGCTATCGACCCCACCACGCTCCTGGGCTCCGTCGCGTACCCAGGCACCATCACGTTCACGGGCCACGACGGCGCGCTCGACACCACAGTCGGCAACCCGGTGATCGAGCTGTCCGCCGACGGCGACTTCCTCCTTCTGGACGTGACCGGCACCACGCAGTCTGGTGACCCGGTCACTGGCGAAGCGGTGCGCTTTGCCCAGCTCGACCTCACCGCGGCCACGATCAGCGCCGAGGGACAGTCCGTCACCATCGCGGATGTGCCCGCAGTGTTGACGGAGGCCGGCGCCGAGGCGTTCGGAACCTACCCCGCTGGCGAGGCACTCGACCCCGTGACCGCGACGCTCGCAAGCGCTGACGGTTGTGTGCTGGCCCTCGCGGGACAGACCGTCGACGAGCCGGAGACCGAGGCCTCGGAGACCCCGTCCGCCGAGCCCACGCCGTCGCCGAGCCCCGAGGTCGCTGACGCGGTCGCCGAGTCGGGGTCGTCCTGGTGGATCTGGGTCGTCGTCGCGCTGGCCGTCATCGCGGCCGCTATCGCCGCAGTGGCGACGGTGCGACGCCGCAGCTAGCGGGCGCATCGGCCGCATCGCATGAGGGCCGTCCTCCTCGGAAACGAGGAGGACGGCCCTTGGCGTATCCCCCGGCGTGCGCGGCTCGCTACGGGCGGACCGAGTGCAGCTACGGGCGGATCGGGACCACGATGGGCGCGCCGCCCTCCGGGTCGGGCACGAGCCGCACGCCTATGCCGTAGACCCGCTCGAGCAATGCCGGCTCGAGGACGTTGGCAGGCGCTCCGAGCGCCGCGATAGCACCGCGCTCCATGACGGCAATGCGGTCCGCGTAGGCGGCCGCGAGCGACAGGTCGTGGACCACGATGCCGACGGCCGTGCCGGACGCAGCGAGGCGTCGAGCCACCCCCAGCACCTCCTCTTGGTGGCGCAGGTCGAGGGCCGCGGTCGGCTCGTCAAGTAGCACCGCGGCGGTGCGCTGAGCGAGCACTCGGGCCATGGACACACGCGCCCGTTCGCCGCCCGACAGCGACGTGAAGGTGCGCTCCGCCAGGTGGGTGACGTCGCATTCGGCGAGTGCCTGCGAGATCGCCACGTCGTCGTCAGCGGCGGCGTCGGTGCCCTGCCACGGCGAACGCCCCATCGCCACTACCTCGCGAACGCGGAAGGGGAAAGCGACGTGGTTGTCCTGGGTCAGCACCGCTCGCCTGCGGGCAAGTTCGGCGGGACCCCAGTCCGAGGGGGCGCGTCCATCGATCTCGACAGAGCCCGACGTCGGTTGCCGGTCACCAGCGAGCGCGCCCAGCAAGGTCGACTTGCCGGCGCCGTTGGGCCCCACGAGAGCCACGAGCTCGCCGTGGGCGATCTCCAGGGACGCACTGGCGACGAGCGTGGCAGCGCCGATGCGCACGGTCACGCCCTGCGCACTGAAAGCCGCCGTCATGCCCAGCCGCCCTGGCTCTTGCGGGCGCGGCGCAGCAGGTAGAAGAAGAAGGGACCGCCCACGAGCGAGGTGAGCAGCCCAATGGGGAGTTCAGCACCCTGGACAGCGGTGCGGGCGAACAGGTCTGCCCACACGAGCAGCGTCGCACCACCGAGCACCGACGCAGCGATCAGCATCCGGTGGCCCGGACCCATCACCATGCGAATGGCGTGGGGCACGACGAGCCCGACAAAGGCGATGATGCCCGTAAACGCCACCGCGGCTCCGGTCAGGATGGCGACCAGGACGATCGACACGATGCGCAATCTCTCCACCCGAAGCCCGAGGTGCCCCGCCGTGCGCTCGCCTAGCGCGAGGAGGTCGTACTTGCGCGCGAGCACGAGAGCGACGATCACCCCCGCCACCGTCAGCAGCGCCACCATCGCCACCTCGTGCCAGCGGGAGCCGCCGAGGGTGCCCAGCTGCCAGAACACGATCTGCTCGCGGTCCGCGGTGTCTCCCGCGAACAGGACGAGCGCAAGCCCGGCACCAGCGAACGCGTTCACCGCGATGCCCGTCAGCAACAGCGTGACCACCTCGGTGCGGCCGTTGGACCTGGCCATCACGTACACCAGCAGGGTCGCCCCCACACCGCCAAGGAACGCCAGCGAAGCGGTTCCCAGCACACCCGCGAGCGCCCCGCCGGACACGATTGCAAACGCCGCGCCGAGCGCGGCGCCAGAGGAGACGCCCACGACGCCAGGCTCGGCGAGGGGGTTACCGAAGATGGCTTGCATCACGGCACCCGCAACCGCGAGCGCCGCCCCCACGAGCAGGCTCATGGCCACACGCGGGAAGCGAATCTGCCACAGCGCCTGGTAGAGCACCTCGTCGGCCGGGGCCCACGAGCTGTCGAGACCGAGCCCCTTGCCAAAGGCGCCCACGACCTCGGTGATCGAAATCGAGAGCTGACCCACGGCCGAGCTGGCGAGCACTCCCACGATCAAGGAGACGGTGAGAATCGCGAGGACGGCCGATGCGCGCACGGCAACGCGTGGCCGCCGCGCCTGGGTCGCGGGCTGGGTGACGGTCATGGGGCCGCAGGTTCTGGCGCGTACACCGCAGCGGCAAGCGACTCAAGAATCTGGGCGCTGCGCGGACCGAAGGCCAGGATCTGGCTGTCGGCCATGTCCACGAACCTCCGCTGCTGGCCCGCCTGGGTCAAGGCGATGGCAGGCTTCGCTTCGAGCAGGCCGTCGACGCCGCCCACGGACTCGATGCCCTTGGACATCACAAGAATGACGTCGGGGTCGGCCGCGAGCATCGCCTCGTCCGTTAACGGCTTCATCCCGTCCAGGCCAATCTCCGCGGCAACGTCCACGCCGCCAAGGGCACCCACCAACTCGTCGGCCCCCGACTCTTCCCCGAACATGTAGTAGACGCCCGCGCTGCCGCGCAAATACAGGAAGATCATCCGCAAGCGCTCGCCGTCGGTTGGGGCGATCTCGCCGATACGCGCGGTCGCCGCAGTGACCTCGTCGCCG
Organism: Demequina sp.; assembly: GCF_047975725.1. Classification (GTDB taxonomy): domain Bacteria; phylum Actinomycetota; class Actinomycetes; order Actinomycetales; family Demequinaceae; genus Demequina. The sequence continues at coordinate 18,826 of NZ_JBKEED010000009.1, read as the reverse complement.
ATGCGTGTGGCGAGCCGCTCCCCCGCGCTCGCCACTCCCAGAGCGGAGCTCACTTGGCGTGCCAGTTCCTGCGCACCAGCGAAGGTCGAGTCGTTCGAGACGTAGACCACCGGCACTCCGGCGTCGCTCAGTTGGTCGATCGAGTCCGTGGGGCCGATCGACCCGTCGGTGATCACCAACGTGGGCTCAAGAGCAAGAATGGACTCGACGTTGACGGTGTGGCTGGCACCCGTGACCACGGGCAGGTCCTCTACTCCGGGGAAGTCAGACGCCGCGTCACGTCCCACGAGGGTGTCCCCGAGCCCGAGCGCCCACACCGTCGCCGCTATCGAGCCGGCGATGTCCATCGCCACGACCCGGCTGACGTCGCTCACCTCAACCGCGACGTCGCCATCGCGCGTGTGGCTCGTGACGGTGACCGGCAGGCTGGGCTGGTCGACGGTGTCGAGAACGCGCACCGCGTCGTCTGCGAGCACGGCGGTGGACTCCCCCACGTAGGCATGGGGATCGGCTACGAACGCCGCGGTGTCGAGCGGTGACACGTATTCTTCGACCGTTGCCGGGACGGGCGAATGTGCCGAGGCGACCTCCGCATCGGCCGTGGGGGTGGAGTTCTCAGGGGTCAGCGAAATCCCGCAGCCCGCGAGGGCGAGGACGGCGACCGCCATGGCCGCATGCTGCACGCGGCGCACGCGTTGGCCGCCTACGGCGCGACGGCGAGCTGTCCGCCGAGCGCTTCGAAAATGGCGGCGTTGAACCCAAAGGCAAGCTTGGCCTCGGCGATCAGTGCCTGCTCCTGCGACTCGTCGAAGTCGAGCGCGTCCAGTTCTTCGCGGTAGCGCCGCTTGTAGCGCACGGGCGAGTCGATCTGCTCGAACCGGTAGAACGCCAACTGGTCGTCAGTGGCCCCGTAGTGGCGCGCCACCAGCGCCGCGATCGCCTGTCCACCGGACAGATCGCCCAGGTAACGGGTGTAGTGGTGGGCGAGGTAGCGGGGTACGTCCGAGTCAGCAATCGACTCGAGGTGCGCGGCGTACGCGCGCGTCGCCGGAAGTGCGGGGTGCACGACTTCCCAGTCGCTCGCGCCCAAGTGCTCGAGGTCTGCGCGGATCGACTCAAAGCGCGGCAGCGCCGGGTCCGCCAGGAAGGCCGGGTCGCCAGGCTGCGCCTGACGCGCCTCCAGCGCGCGATAGACGTACGCATACTGTGCGAGGTAGCGCACGTACGCGTCGATATCGAGTTCGCCCCCCATCAGCCGGGTAATGAATCCACGGTTTTCCGTATCCATGTGCTCGACTGCTGTCGCCTCGCGAAGGCGGGCCGCAAGCCCGGTCGCGGTCTGATCTGGTGGGGTCATGGCCAGATGCTACCAATTTCGCAAGACCACTGTCACCCAATTTCGGCACACCGCGCGTGGCACCACCGTGGACACCTGACGGACACATGCGTCTCGTAAAATCCGGACATGTTGCACCATGCCCCGCTCCTGACCACGATGGCCGTGGGACTCGTGGCCGCCTTCATCCTGGGCCTCATCGCCCAGCGACTTCGCCTGTCCCCCATCGTGGGCTACCTCGCGGCGGGCCTGGTCATCGGGCCCTACACGCCCGGCTTCGAGGCCGACACCGAGATCGCCGTCGAACTGTCAGAGATCGGCGTCATCCTGCTGATGTTCGGCGTGGGCCTGCACTTCTCGTTCCGCGACCTCATGGCGGTGCGCCGCGTCGCGGTGCCCGGCGCCGTGGTCCAGATCATTGCGGCGACCGCCCTGGGCACGCTCGTGGGCCTGTGGCTGGACTGGACCCTCGGGGCGTCGATGCTCTTTGGCCTGGCCCTGTCGGTTGCCTCGACCGTGGTCATGTTGCGCGCGCTCGAGGAGAATCAGCTGCTCGACACCCGCGCGGGGCACATCGCTGTGGGCTGGCTGATTGTCGAGGACCTCGCCATGGTGGTCGCCCTGGTCGTGGTGCCCGTCCTGGCCTCCGAGACCGCTGGCCCCGGCCTGCTCGCTGGCGAACTCGCCTGGACCCTGGTGCGCGTCACCCTCTTTGCCGCGCTCATGGTGATTGTGGGCAAGCGTGTCATCCCGTGGCTGCTCGCGCGCGTCGCGGACACGGGCTCGCGCGAGCTGTTCACCTTGAGTGTCCTGGCCATCGGCATGGGCGTCGCTGTGGGGGCGGCATGGCTGTTCCAGGTGTCCTTCGCGCTCGGTGCCTTCTTCGCCGGCATGATCATGCGCGAGTCCGACCTGGCCCACCGCGCCGCCGACGACTCCTTGCCCCTGCGCGACGCGTTCGCGGTGCTGTTCTTTGTCTCCGTCGGCATGCTCGTCGACTGGCACATTGTGCTGACCGCACCGTTCGCCCTCATCGTCACCATCTTCGTGATCGTCGTGGGCAAGTCGATCGTGGCGTTCGGGCTCGTGCGCCTCATGCGTTACTCACGACAAATGTCGCTGGTGGTCGCGGCTGCGCTGGCCCAGATCGGCGAGTTCTCCTTCATCCTCATCACGCTCGGCGTGCAGGAAGGCATCCTCAGTGGCGACGCGCGCGACCTGCTGCTGGGCGCGGCGATCATCTCCATCATGGTTAACCCGCTGCTGTTCGCGTGGGCCGCCCGTTCGTACCGGGGCGTGGACCGCGCCAGCGGCGACGCCACGCCCCTGGCATATTCGGGCTCGGAGCACGTGATCGTGGTGGGCTTCGGGCGGGTCGGCACCCGCGTCGCGACCACGCTGTGGCAGCTCGACGTGCCGTGCGTGATCATCGACGACGACGAGAACAGGGTCACAGCGCTGCGAGAGGATGGCCGCCAGGCGATCCTGGGCAACGCGGTGCGCAACAAGGTGCTTCAGGCTGCGGGCATCGACGAGGCGACCACCGTGCTGATCGCCATCCCGGACCCGCTCAACGCCGGCGCCATTGTGTCCAAGGTCAAGGCGATCGCCCCCGACGTGAGGGTCATCGCGCGTGGCCACGAAGACGTCGACGTCGAGTATCTGACCGGCCTGGGGGCAGACCGTGTCCTGGTGGGCGTCTACGAGGTTGCGGATCTGATGGCCACCGACGTGCTGACGGAGGCGGACTCGGCGTAACCTCGGGGCATGACCGCTCCGACACCCGGCAGGCTAGGAATTGTGCTCCAGCAGCTCGACCGCGCGATCACCGCTGCGGTCGACAGTGAACTCGCCGATCACTCGACGAGCAGACTCGAATGGCAGATGGTCGCGCTACTGTCGCGCCACGAAGACGGGTTGCCGTGGGCGCAGCTCGAACGACTGATGCCCCCGGCGTGGAGCGAGACTGAGTTCTCCCAGGCCTGGACCGCGATCGAGGCGGCCGGGTGGGGCGAAATCGACGGGGATCGATGGGTCCTCACCGACGCAGGCGCCGATGCGGTGGCCACCTTGGGCGAGGGCGTTCAGCGCGTGCGCGATCAGGTCGCGCAGGGGGTGTCGGACGAGGAGTACCGCATCACGCTCGATGTGCTCGAGCGGATGCGGGACAACCTCACGATGTGACGGCTAGCGCCGTCCCGGTCAGTCCTTGTCGAGCTTGTTCTTGAGGAAGACGGCGGGAAGGATCCAGCCGGCAATCGCGCTCAGCAGCCACACGAGCAGGGTGCCCAGCAGCCAGCCGTTGAGGGTCTTGATGTCGAGGCCGTCGCTGAGGATGTGCGCGAGCAGCAGCGCCACGAAGGTGGACACGAGCGCGACGCCACCGGTCAGCGCCTTGGCGTAACGCACCGACAGTTTGAGGATGAACGGCGACAGAATCGCCTGAGCCGCCACGAAGATGAGCAGTGCCGTGATGAAGCCGCTCGCGTTCATGTCGAAGTCCTCGCTACCGAGGATCAGGTTGGTCAGCAGCAGGCCCACGGCCGCTGCGACGACGGTCACCACCAGGTTCCACAAGAATCGCACCATGAGGCAGACGCTACTCCTGCCTGGGGCTTTGTGCGCGGGGTAGGTCCGGCGCGCCCGCTTCCTCCACCGCCGTCCTTGCTATTGCCGTTGCAATACTGTGTTACGCACACTATCGTGTGAGACATGCTCGATCCCGACCTCGTTGCCCAGCACCGACAAGAGCTGCGGCGCGGCACCACTTCTCTCGCCTGCCTCGCACTGCTCGCGATCGAGCCCGACTACGGCTACCGCCTGATCGGCCGCCTGGGAGAACTGGGCTTCTCCGTCGAGGCCAACACGCTGTATCCACTGCTGCGCCGGCTCGACAAGCAGGGGCTCCTCACCTTCGAGTGGGACACCGCGGACGCGCGCCCTCGCAAGGTGTACTCCACCTCACCCACCGGCATCGCACTCATCGCGGTGCTGCGCGAGGACTGGAACCTCCTCACCCGCGCCCTCGACACGATTGGAGACCCCTCATGAGCACCCTGACCGACCGCTACGTCACCGCGACCCTCGCCAAGCTGCCTGCCGACCAGCACGCCGACGTCGAGGCCCAACTACGCGAGGCCATCGGCGACGCGATCGATGCGCAACTGGACACCGGAGCGGCGGCAGACACCGCATCGGCGGAGACGACCGTCCTCAACGCCATGGGCGACCCCGAGCGCTTGGCCGCCACCTACGCGGACCGCTCATTGTTCCTGATCGGGCCCGAGCTCTACCTGCACTGGAAGCGACTCACCGTGCTCCTGCTGTGGATCGTGCTGCCCATCATCGCGGTTCTCATTCCGTTCGGCATGTGGCTGGGCGACGAGCCGTGGGCGCAGATCGTGGGCACGACCATCGGCGGCACCCTTGGCGTGGGCGTTCACCTCGTGTTCTGGGTCACGCTCGTGTTCGCCGTCATCCAGCGCGCGGGCTCGGGCCCCAGCGAGTGGTCCGAACCGTGGACCGTCGAACGGCTCAAGGAAAGCCCCGACATCCGGGTCAGCGGCGTCGAGACCGGGTTCGCTCTGGGCACTCTCGCCATCACCGCGGCGCTGATCGTGTGGCAGCAACTGTGGCCGTGGGCAACCAACGAGGCCGGCGAAGGTCTCCCTGTCCTGAACCCCGACCTGTGGACGTGGGTGCTTCCCGGCCTGCTCGCGGTCATGGCGATCGAGGCGGTTGCCGTCATCGTGCGCCAGGTGCGGGGCCGGTGGACCATGGGCGACTGGTGGCTCACACTCGCGCTCGACCTCGCGACCATCGTCCTCATCGCTGTGCCCGTGATCGCCCACGACTTCCTCAACAGGGAACTGTTCGCCGAGATCGGCTGGCCCGACGCCGCGACCACCATCACCCTTCACCAGGCCGAATGGACCGTACTGATCATCGTGGTCGTCGTGTGCATCGCGGACGCGTGGGGCAGCCTGAACCGCTCACGCCGCTCCCGCTCCCGCGCCGACTGACACACCCGGCACCCGGCCGATGCGGCGGGTGGGCTCCGTATGGAGGCCACTCGCGCATCGGCCCTGCTGGGGCTACTCCATGCCGCGGGTGACGCGGTTCCACGCGTTCACCACGGCAACCGTCTCCACGATCGCGCCGAGCTGCTTCTGGGTGAAGAAGGCTCCGGCGACGGCGCGGGCCTCAATCTCGAGACCGCGGGGATAGTCGGTGAGGACCTCGGCGAAGCGCAACGCGGCGGCGTCGCCCTCGCTCACGAGCCCCTCGCGCATGAGCTTGATGGGGCGCGCGAGCGAACCGATGAGTTCGGGCCGCACGCCCAACGCTGCCAGTTGCTCGGAGTGCAACCGAATGCAGTACGAGCAGCCGTTGATGTGGGAGCAGCGCAGGCGAATCATCTCTCGCAGGCGCGGCTTGAGGGCCTCTCCGACAACCTCGTCGAAGTCCTCCAAGGCCTTGAGGAACTCCGGGCTCACCTTCGCCGTGCTCACGGTCGTGACCCTAGCAACGCCGTGCGACAGACACTAGTCCCGGGTGGGGGTCGACACGGGTATCAGGCTCGCTCGCAGGCCTCAGATCGCGCTCATGCGGGTATCAACGGGGAGGGCAGGCAACGGATGCGGGCAGCGCGTGCCTGTTCTGGAAGAATGTCACGCATGAGCGCTCGCATCCCTGACAAGGCCACCGTTGACGGACTCGAAGACCGGTGGAACTCCGTATGGGAGGAGCAGGGCACGTACCGGTTCGACGAGACCGCCGAGCGCGAGCAGGTGTTCTCCATCGACACCCCGCCGCCCACCGTGTCCGGGTCGCTGCACGTGGGCCACGTGTTCTCCTACACGCACACCGACGTGGTCGCGCGCTACCAGCGCATGAGCGGCCGCGAGGTGTTCTACCCCATGGGCTGGGACGACAACGGCCTGCCCACCGAGCGCCGTGTGCAGAACTACTACGGTGTGCGCTGCGACCCCACCCTGCCGTACGTCGAGGGCTACGAGCCCCCGTTCGAGGGTGGCGAGGGCAAGTCCGTCAAGGCGGCCGACCAGCAGCCCATCTCGCGCCGTAACTTCATCGAGTTGTGCGAGCGCCTGACCGCCGAGGACGAGAAGCAGTTCGAGACCTTGTGGCGCCACCTGGGCCTGTCGGTGGACTGGTCGCGCACCTACCAGACCATCTCCCCCTCCTCGCAGGCCGTGGCCCAGCAGGCCTTCTTGCGTGGGCTCGCGCGCGGCGAGTGCTACCAGGCCGAGGCCCCCACGCTGTGGGACGTGACGTTCCGCACCGCCGTGGCGCAGGCCGAGTTGGAAGACCGCGACCGCCCCGGCGCCTACCACCGGCTCGCCTTCGAGAAGGCGGCCGATGCGGAGGAGGCCACCGGCTCGTACGAGTCCGTGTGGATCGAGACCACCCGTCCCGAGCTGCTCGCGGCGTGCGTCGCCCTGGTCGCGCACCCTGATGACGAGCGCTACCAGCCGCTGTTCGGCAAGCACGTGCGCACCCCGTTGTTTGGCGTCGAGGTGCCCGTGCTGGCGCACCGCCTCGCCTCGCCCGACAAGGGCTCCGGCATCGCGATGATCTGCACCTTCGGCGACGTGACCGACGTGATTTGGTGGCGCGAGTTGGGCCTGCCCATGCGCTCGATTCTTGGCCGTGACGGCCGCGTGCTCACCGACCCGCCCGCCGGGCTCGAGTCCGAGGCCGCGCGCGCCGCCTACGACGAGATCGCGGGCCTCACCGTGTTCTCCGCACAACAGCGCATGGTGGAAATGCTGCGCGAGGCCGACCTCATGGACGGCGACCCCAAGCCCACCCAGCACCCCGTGAAGTTCTTCGAAAAGGGCGACAAGCCGCTCGAGATCGTCACGTCGCGCCAGTGGTACATCGCCAACGGTGGTCGTGACGACGCGCTGCGCGGTGAGCTGCTCGCGCGCGGCGAGGAGCTCGACTTCCTGCCCTCGCACATGGGCAAGCGCTACGAGAACTGGGTCAACGGCCTCACCGGTGACTGGCTGATCTCGCGCCAGCGCTTCTTTGGCGTGCCGATCCCCGTGTGGTACCCGCTCGACGCCGACGGTGAGCCCGTGTGGGATTCCCCCATTGCGCCCTCCGAGGACACCCTGCCCGTGGACCCGTCCGTGGATGTCGCCCCCGGCTACACCGCCGACCAGCGCGACGTGCCCGGCGGCTTCACCGGCGAGATGGACATCATGGACACCTGGGCCACGTCCTCGCTCACGCCGCAGATCGTGTGCGGCTGGCGCGACAACCCGTCGCTGTTTGAGCGCACCTTCCCCATGGACCTGCGCCCCCAGGGCCAGGACATCATCCGTACCTGGTTGTTCTCCACCGTGGTGCGCTCGCACCAGGAGCACGGCGTGCTGCCGTGGAATCACGCGTCGATCTCCGGCTGGATCCTCGACCCCGACCGCAAGAAGATGTCGAAGTCCAAGGGCAACGTCGTCACCCCCATGGGCCTGCTCGAGCAGCACGGCTCCGATGCGGTGCGCTACTGGGCGGCCTCGGCTCGCCTGGGCACGGACGCGGCGTTCGACGAGGGCCAGATGAAGATCGGCCGCCGCCTGGCGAACAAGGTGCTCAACGCCGCCAAGTTCGCGCTCGGTGCGACGGGTATCTCGACCTCCGCCAACGTCTCGCTTGACGAAGGTGTCCGCGCTGCGGCCCACGTCACCGGCGGCGTGCTCGACGGTGCTGCCCTCGACAACGTCCGCGAGCTCGTCACGGAGCCGCTCGACCGCGCGCTGCTCGCCGGGCTGGCCGAGGTCGTGGACGGCGCGACCGCTGCCCTGAGCGCGTACGACCACACGCGTGCGCTCGAGCTCGCGGAGACGTACTTCTGGACGTTCTGCGACGACTACGTCGAGCTGGTCAAGGCACGCGCCTACGACGGCGCCGCTCCCGGCGAGGACATTGACCCGTTCGCTGACTGCACCCCGGTTGCGGCCTCCGCTCGCGCCACGCTCACCATCGCGCTGGAGACCTTCCTGCGCCTGTTCGCGCCGGTGCTGCCGTTCGCGACCGAGGAGGTGTGGTCGTGGTTCCGCCCCGGCACCGTGCACCGCGCGCCGTGGCCCACGTCGGGGACGCTGCGCGTGCTCGCGGGCACCGAGGACGTCGCGCTCGTGGATGCCGCTGGCGAGGCTCTTGCCGCGCTGCGCAAGCTCAAGTCCGAGGCGAAGGTGTCCCAGCGCACCGAGATCGTCTCCGTTGACCTGCTCGTGCCTGAGGCGAAGATGGCCGGCGTTGCCGCAGCCAAGGCCGACCTGATGGCTGCCGGGCGCGTGCGCTCGCTGCAGATCGTGTCGGCGGCGGCGGCGCTGTCGCCCGATGTCGACGGCAACGGTCCTGAGGACGGCTCGCGCGAGGACATCGCCGACCCCACGGTGATGCGCACGGAGAACGCCACGCTCGAGGTGTAGCCCTCTTCCCCGCCTGAGCGCGGTAGCAGGACGTGGTGGTCGGTTTTCGCGGGTGCCGTGCATCCTGGAAGGCACTCAGGTCCGCACGGCCGATGCGCGGAGCGGTTCCCGAGGTGCCGCCGACCCTCCGTACGGGTCGCCTGGACCGGAGGTGTCGGTTCGCGCCCCCAGCACCAGAGGGGTGGGGCTCCGTCCACAGCGCGTCATGGGTCGCCGCGCGGATTCCTGTGCGCGGCGACTAGACACGGCGCATGAGACCCTTGCGCGCACTGCCTGACCCCGGCGACCTGCTCGCCACCGTGCGCGCCCAGCCCCGAGCCTTCACCCGTGCGGAACTGCTGACGCACGCATCGGCGCGACGCCTGCGCACGGAACTCGACCACGGCACGATCGTGCGGCTACTGCCCGACTCGTACGTCGCTGGCGAGCATCAGCACTCGTTCGCCGCGCGCGCGGACGCCGCTCTGGCCTGGGCAGGGCCCGACTCCATGCTGGCGGGCCGCAGCGCGCTGCACGCCTACGGGCTCATCGCACCCCCCGATCACCTCGACGTGGCCGTGCCGCCTGGCATGCACCGGCGCCCTCCTGCCTGGCTCACCGCCACCCAGGTGACGTACCCGCTGAGCCCTGTACGCATCGGCGCCCTGACGGCGGCACCCGTGGCCTTCGCGATTGCCCAGGCGTACGGAGTGCTCAGCGACCGCCAACGGGCCGATGCGGTTTTTGGCGCCGTGGGCCGCCGCCTGTGCACTGCTCGAGACTTGCGGGCGGTGCTGAACGTGATGCCTCGTATCAAGGCCCGGCGGGCGCTCACCTCGCGGATCGCCGCTGCCGAGACCGGCGCCCACAGTTGGCTTGAGGAACTCACACTCACCGACGTGCTCACCGGCAAGAGCTTTCGCGAACTACTCCGTCAACACGAGGTCGTGGTCGAAGGCCACCAGTTCTTCCTCGACATGTACTGCCCTCGCACCAGAACGGCGATCGAGGCCGACGGGGCGACCTGGCATCGGGGTGACGAACAGCGACAGCGCGACATCCGGCGCGACGCGCTCCTGGCGACCATCGGGATTCAGACCCTCAGGCTGTCGGGACGCGACCTGATCGAGCGGCCCGACTGGTGCCGCGCCATGGTGGCCGGCGTGCTCCGGGCCCGTGCGCAGGACGTGCGGACCTGAGTGCCTCCCAAGATGCACCGCACCCCCGAGAACCGACCACCACGCACCGCTAGCACGCTCAGGCGAGCGAAGGAGTGAGCGATGTGAGGTAGCGGGAGACGCCGTCTACGCGGCGCCCTCCTGGCGTTCCTCGCGGGCCTCGTACGCGGGGGCGACGCGGTCCATGACCACCTCGTGGGTGATGACCACGCGGCCCACGTCGTCACGGCCGGGGACGTCAAACATGGTGTCCTGAAGGACCTCTTCCATGATGGCGCGCAGTCCACGTGCTCCCGTGCCGCGCTCGAGTGCCTGGGTGGCGATGGCTTCGATGGCGTTGGGATCAAACTCGAGTTCCACACCGTCGAGCTCGAACATCTTCTGGTACTGCTTCACCAGGGCGTTCTTGGGCTCGGTCAGGATGGACACCATCGCGTCGACGTCGAGCGGCGAGACCGTCGCGATGACGGGCATGCGACCGATGAACTCGGGGATGAGTCCGAACTTGTGCAGGTCGGACGGGGTGACCTGAGCAAACAGGTCAGAGTTGTCGGCCTCTTTGAGCTGAGCGCCAAAACCAATGCCCTTGCGCCCCACACGCGACGAGATGATCTCCTCGAGCCCCGCGAAGGCTCCGCCGAGGATGAACAGCACGTCGGTGGTGTCGATCTGGATGAACTCCTGGTGCGGGTGCTTGCGGCCACCCTGCGGCGGCACGGATGCCTGCGCGCCTTCGAGGATCTTCAGCAACGCCTGCTGCACGCCCTCGCCCGAGACGTCGCGCGTGATGGACGGGTTCTCCGCCTTGCGCGCGACCTTGTCGATCTCGTCGATGTAGATGATGCCGTGCTGGGCCTTCTCGACGTCGTAGTCGGCGGCCTGCAGGAGCTTCAAGAGGATGTTCTCGACATCCTCGCCCACGTAGCCCGCCTCGGTCAGCGCGGTAGCGTCGGCGATCGCGAAGGGCACGTTGAGCATCTTCGCGAGGGTCTGCGCCAGGTAGGTCTTGCCGGTTCCCGTGGGGCCAATGAACAGCACGTTGGACTTGGCGATCTCCACGCCGTCGTCGTCCTTAGGGCGAGATTCCACGGCGCGCACGCGCTTGTAGTGGTTGTAGACCGCCACCGCGAGGGCACGCTTGGCCTGGTCCTGGCCCACGATGTACTGCCCGAGGAACTCGTGGATCTCGCGTGGCTTGGGCAGTTCCGTGAACTCGGTCTGCGCCGCCTCGGCGAACTCCTCTTCGATGATCTCGTTGCACAGCTCGATGCACTCGTCACAGATGTACACACCGCCGCCAGCGATGAGCTTGCGCACCTGCTTCTGCGTTTTGCCGCAGAACGAACACTTCAGCAGGTCGCCGCTGTCCGCCGGTCGAGTCATCTGGGCCTCCTTGATGCCATCTTTGTCCAGGCTACCGAGGCCGTGTGACACGTGCCGGGCGACTCGCCGCCGCACGCCACGCGGATGTGCCCTGCCGCACACGCACCAACGGCCGCCCCCGAGGCATCGGGGACGGCCGCATCAGGCGTGATGCCTACTTCTTGGTGTCCTTGGGAGGCGCGATGGCCGCCGCGACGGCACGGTCCTCGGGGGCGACGGTGTCGACGCCCTTGCGGGACTCGAGCACCTGGTCGACCAGACCGTAGGCCTTGGCCTCCTGTGCCGAGAGGAACCGGTCGCGCTCGATGTCCTCGCGCACCTTCTCCTCGGACTGACCCGTGTGCTTGGCGAGCGTGTACTCGAGCCACTCGCGCATACGGATCATCTCTTCTGCGTAGATCTCGATGTCCGAGGCCTGCGCACGCGCGCCACCCTCGATGCGCGGCTGGTGAATCATCACGCGAGCGTTGGGCAGCGCCAGGCGCTTGCCGGGCGAGCCCGCGGCGAGCAGCACGGCCGCCGCAGAGGCAGCCTGACCGAGGCATACGGTCTGCACCTCGGGCTTGATGTACTGCATGGTGTCGTAGATCGCGGTCAGCGCGGTCTGCGAGCCACCGGGCGAGTTGATGTACAGCGTGATGTCGCGGTCGGGGTCCTGAGACTCGAGCACGAGCAACTGCGCCATCACGTCGTCCGCGGAGGCGTCGTCAATCTGCACACCAAGGAAGATGATCCGGTCCTCGAACAACTTCGCATAGGGGTCCTGACGCTTGAAGCCGTAGGCGGTGCGCTCCTCGAAAGACGGCAGGATGTAGCGCGACGACGGTGCGACGGGAGCGGCGCCCCCGAACCCGGCGGTGCGGCCGGCGGCCTGCATGGCCTGGTAGATCTCGCTCATGCCTTGCCTCCCTGCGACGCGTCGCCTGCCTCAACGGCGTGCTTGATGACCTTGTCGACAAAGCCGTACTCGAGGGCCTCCTCGGCCGTGAACCAGCGGTCGCGGTCAGCGTCCTTGGTGATCTCCTCGAGCGACTTGCCGGTCTGCTCGGCGGTCAGCTGCGCGAGGGTGCGCTTCATGTGCATGATCAGCTCGGCATTGATGCGCACGTCAGTAGTCGTGCCGTAGATGCCGCCAGAGGGCTGGTGCATCATGACGCGGGCGTGAGGCGTCGCGAAGCGCTTGCCGGGCGCGCCAGACGAGAGCAGGAACTGCCCCATCGACGCGGCCATACCCATCGCGACGGTCGCCACGTCGGGCTTGATGTACTGCATGGTGTCGTAGATCGCCATGCCCGCGGTGATGGAACCGCCGGGGCTGTTGATGTACAGGTAGATATCGGTGTCCGGGTCCTCTGCGGCCAGGAGCATCATCTGGGCGCAGATGGCGTTCGCGTTGTCGTCGCGCACCTCGTCGCCCAGCCAGATGATCCGCTCGCGCAGCAGCCGGTTGAAGATGGAGTCGCTCAGACCCATCCCTCCCACGTCGCCGCGGGCAGTGATCGTGTTGCTCACGTCTGTCCTTTCGTCCTGAACCTCTTGCGACAAACCTAACGGCGGGCGGTGACGCCGCATGCCGTTTCTGGCGCCATTTCGCTACAGGGTGAACGGGAAGAGGCGAGGCGCATCACGCCGAGATCTCCCCTCAGGTCCGGGTCAGGCTCCACCCTGACGCCCTCGGGGACAATGCTCCGACATATGGCCGATGCGCCCTCACCCTGGCAGGCATAGGCTCGTGTGAGCATCGCATCACGACCCGAGGGAGCACCCATGAGCACCACCCCAAACGATCCATACGACTCCACTGGCAGCGCCCCTCCTCCCCCTCCGGAACAGGCCGGCGGGCAGCAGCCTCCGCAGTATGCACAGACTCCCCAGCAGTACCAGCAGTACGGCCAGCCACAGTACGCCCAGCCCTATGGCGGCCAGCCCGGCAACACGGAGAAGAACTGGATGGGCGTCACGTCGCTCGTCCTGTCGATCCTCGGCTTCTTCACGGGCATCACCGCGATCGGCGGCATCGTGTTCGGCCACCTGGGACTCGGCGCGGCCAAGCGTGGGGAAGCCGACAACCGCGGCATGGCCCTCGCGGGAGTGATCATCGGCTACATCATCGTGGTGCTCAGCATCCTCGCGATCATCGCCATCCTTGCCTTCAGCGGCTGGCTGATCGGCGAGTGCGGCGGTTCCAACCCTGCCGACTGGTGCACCGCCTGACGTTCGGCACCCCCAGACAGCACGAGGCCCGGCCACCCCTCAGGATGGCCGGGCCTCGTGCTTGGGAAAACTACTTGGTGTCGTCTTCGGTGGCCTCGACGATCTCGTCGATGGCGACCTCGTCCTCGACCTTCTCGTCCTCGAGCGAGCCGATCACCGCGGACAGGTCAACGACCTCGCCCGTGGTGTCCTTGACGGTCGCGCGGCGCAGGGCAAAGGCGGTGGCCTTCGAGCGAGCAACCTCGGCGACGATCGACGGGATCTGACCCGCCTGCTCGATCTGCTGGATGAAGGTGTTGGGGTCCATGTTGTACTGACGCGAGGCGTTCAGCAGGTAGTCGAGCAGCTCGTGCTGCTCCACACGGATCTCCAGGTCGTCGGCCAGCTGGTCGAGGAGGATCTGCGCGCGCAGGGCGTTGTGTGCCTCCTCGGTGACCTCGGCGCGGTGCTCGTCGTCCTCAAGGCGGTTCTCGTTCTCGAGGTGCGCGTGGACCTCGGCCTCGATGACCTTCTTGGGCAGCTCGAAGTCGGTCGCGTCCTTAAGGGCGTCGATGAGCTTCTCGCGAGCCTCAACGGCCTGGTTGTTGGCCTTGATGCGGGCGGCCTGCTCGCGCAGGTCGGCCTTGAGCTCGTCGACCGTGTCGAACTCCGACGCGAGCTGCGCGAAGTCATCGTCCACCTCGGGAAGCTCGCGCTCCTTGACGGCGGTCACCTTGACGGTGATCTGGGCGTCCTTGCCGGCGTGCTCGCCAGCGGCCAACGGCGCCTCGAAGGTGGTCTCCTCGTCGGCGGACAGGCCAATGAGCGCGTCGTCCAGACCCTCGAGCATGTTGCCGGCGCCCACCTGGTAGGAGGTGCCCTGCACGGTGTCGACGTCGGCGCCATCAAGCTTGGCGGCCAGGTCGATGGTCACGTAGTCGCCGTCGGCAACGGGGCGCTCGACGGTCTTGAGCGAGCCGAAGCGCTGGCGCAGGTTGTCCAGGCGCTGCTCGACGTCCTCGTCCGAGACCTCGGCGACCTCGACCTCAACCGTGATGTCCTCGGCCTTGGGCAGGTTCACCTCGGGGCGGATCTCCACCTCGGCGGTGAACTCCAGGCCCTCGTAGCCCTCTTCGGAGCCGGGGATCTTGACGACCTCGACCTCGGGCTGGCCGAAGGGGCGGATGCCCTGCTCCTCGACCGCAGCGGAGTACCAGCCGGGCAGGCCCTCGTTGACGGCGTGCTCGATGACAGCACCCTTGCCCACGCGCTGCTCAAGGATGCGCGGCGGCACCTTGCCCTTGCGGAAGCCGGGAATCTGCACCTGCTCGCCAATGTGCTCGTAGGCGTGGGCGAGCGAGGGCTTGAGGTCCTCCTCGGTGAGGGTGACCGTCAGCTTGACGGTCGTGGCGTCGATCTTCTCGAGGGCGCTGGTCACTGATGTGCTCCTGATGATGGGGTGCGGGCCTTACCTTGTGCGGGCTCACCGCAGTCGGGCAACCCCACGAGTCTAGTCGCCGCGCGTGCACACGCCCAATCGGTTCGCTCACGGCGATGACTCACGCCACGGCGCAGGGCCGATGCGGCGGCCGGCTTGGCAACAGACGCGCCAGCGGGTGCGCGCCCGGAGTGTCCGGACGCGCACCCGCCGTATAGAGAGGCAGCGTCAGTCGAGCTGCTCCCAGGGTCCCCACTGCGAGGCCCCCGGCTGCTGGCCGCGCGAGTACCACTTGGCCTGCCACAGGACACCGTCGGGATCCACGACAACATCACCCTTGGCGAAGGTGCGTGACGCGGTCCAGACTGCGACGCCCGAGGGCGCCGTCTCTACCTCCTGCCACGGGCCGGTGGAGCCGCCGGGCTCCTGACCGCGCGTCCACCACGAGGCGGCCCAGTAGCGACCGTCGAACTCGACGATGTCGCCGGTGGTGTACGTCGCCGACGACGTCCACGACTGGCGCTCGACGCCGCTCGTGTCGTCACCGACCACGATGCCGCGGCCGTTGGTCGCGATGTAGAGCCGGCCGAACACGTCGGGGTCGCCCTCGATGTCGGCACCGATCCAACCCCACTGGTGCTCGTCGTCATTGATACGGGTCCAGGTGTCGCCGCCGTCGATGGAACGGAAGACCCCACGCACACCGTCGCGCTGCGCGGTGGTGTAGATGGCAGGCGAGGTCGCGCCGGGCGCAGCCTTGCCGAACCCGATCGTGTCCGCCTCCTCGAAACCGGACACGCGCGCCCAGGTGGCACCCGCATCGGCCGATCGCCACATGCCGTACTCGCCGTCGTCCTCACCTCCGGCGAACCAGAGTTCGCCCGGCGTGCCGGGCACCGCCGCGAAGCGGGTGTTGCCCTCGGATGGCAGGGTCGAGTCGTCGGTCAGCGTGAACGACTGGCCGCCGTCCGTCGAGACGTAAAACGCACCGGCAACAAAGCCGTACACGAGGTCGCCGTCGACACGGTCGCTCTCGACGCGCGCGCCAGCCGGCAGACCCTCGACGCTCGCCCAGGTGACACCCCCATCGGTGGACACCCGCGCATCGGCCCCGGCGGGCGCCCACACGACGGCCTGGCCGTGAGCCGAGACGGTGATGGTGCCGGGACCAGTGGCCCCCTCGGCGGCCGGGGAGGCCGTCCAGGTCTCGCCAGAGTCCTGCGAGACGACGCCGATGTGCGCGCCACTGCCGTCGGTGCCTGCCCTGACGATCACCTCGGGGACAAGGCCCGCCGCGTCGACGCTCGTGCCGCCGCCAAAGTACGGGGCCTGGAAGGTGTTGACCACCGTGTCGATGTCCTCGTGAACAAAGCCGCCCAGGTCGAGCATCGCCGAGACGAGGTCGAGGTCGCCCGCGGGGGCCACGAGGTCCTGGATCGCGGTCTCCTCGATGCCGTTCGCGGCGGGAGCGATGGAGATCACGCCGCCCTCGTCGTCCCAGTCGGTCAGGTCATCGGACCGGTAGATGGTCGCGCCCGTGCCGTACATCATGGTGTCCGAGTCGAACGGGTCGATCTCGAGCGCCGAGACCATCCAGCCGAGCTTGGGAGTGGGCTCGGCCCACATCTGGGGCGGCCCGGGCTGCTTGCCGAACGCGAGCCACGGGACCTCAGAGATGTCCTGCTCGTAGCGCACGACGAAGGGGTCCGCCTGGCTGTAGTCGTAGTCCCAGATGGGGCTCCAACTCGCGCCGCCGTCCGTGGAGCGGAAGATCAGGATGTCCGGCCACCAGTTGATCTGCGAGGCGACCATGAGCACGTTGGGGTTCGAGCGATCGACGGTCAGACCGCTGAAGCCAAAGTCGCTGCCAGTGGGTCGCTGCTGCGGCGTGATCTGGGTCCACGAGCCGTCATCGATGCCGTACTTCCACACCTCGCCATCGGAGCCGTCGTACGGCCCCGACAGGTTGCTCGTGGCCAGGTACAGGAAGCGGCCCGTCTCGTCGATGACACCGTCGTGGGGAAGGAACCCCGTCGGAGCGCCCTCGACGGGCTCCCAGGTCTCACCCGCATCGTCCGAGCGATAGAGGATGTCATCGGTGTCGGCCACGGCGGTGAAGACCGTCTGGGAGGCCTCGCCGTTGCTCCCCGACGCGGGGTCGAAGGCCGTCCACAGCACGCCCAGGTTGGACATGAGGTAGGAGTTGCCGGAGTTGATGTCGGGCACAAAGTTGCCCGCGTTGGGGAAGGACTCGACCTTGGCAAAGGTCGCGCCGTAGTCGGTCGAACGCCACAGACCCTCGCCCTCCTCAGCGCCGTAGTAGACGATCGCGTTGTCGTTGGGGTCGACCTGCAGGCGCTCACCGATGCCGCGGCCAGGCATGTTGCCACCCACCTTGAACGGCAGGTCCGTCTTCTGCCAGGTCTCTCCGTAGTCATCCGAGCGCAGAATCGCGCCGTTGTAGGGGTCCCAGTCGTTCGTGTACATGCCGACCGCGACATAGACGCGGTTGGTCTCGACAGGGTCGGTGGCAAGGCTGAGGACGCCCAGGTGGTTCCAGTCGTCCCAGCCGATGTGGTCCAGGAGCGGCACCCACTGCCCGCTGTCGTCGTCCATGCGATAGGCACCGCCAATGTCGGTGCGCGCGTACACCAGGCCGGGCTCGGTCGGGTTGTAGATGATTCCCGGCACGTAGCCGCCGCCCGAGATCGCGACGCTTGACCACTCGTAGGCGCTTGGCTGGGGTGCGTCCTGGGCCGAGGCGGCCGAGGCGGCCGAGGCGGCCGAGGCGGCCGAGGCGAGGGTGGCGGGGATGAGGATGGCTCCGGTGACGGCGAGCCCTGTCGCCGCCGCTGTGAATCTCACGATGAACACTCCTTTGTGTCTCCTGTGTGGCCCGGATGAGCCACTTGGGACACTATCGAAGCGATTCGACACTGGCAAGGGGGTTTGGGGCTTTCGTGCCGATGCGGGCGGTGGCCACTGGTGCTAAGGCGCCGGGCGATGCGGCGTGAGCGGCGCCGGGTGCTGTGGCCTGAGCGACGCCGGGCGCGTCGACCCTGTCCGACGTACGCCAGTGGGACATGAGGGTCACATCGAGGCCAAAAGTGACACCCTTGTCCCACTGGGACGCAGCGCAGGGCGCAGCGACCGGCGCACCACGGGCCGACTACGCAGTGAACTAGCAAGAAATCGCTGCACACAAGCGATTTACCAGGACTTTCACAGTCGGGGTGACAGGATTTGAACCTGCGACCCTCTGCTCTATTCGAGGCACAACTGAGGAGATCGTGCCCGGTCGCTCGGTCAAGTCCCGTGGAGTGGTGTAGCGGTTTCCTTCGTCAGGCGGTGAGTGCGAGGGTTTCGGCCACCTCCTCGATGCCCGTGTCAGGCACGGCGGTGAGTCGGCAGCGGGCGAGGGTTTCGAGTCCGATGTAGCGCTTGGTCTCGACCCATTCGTCGGTCTGCTCGGCCAGGACCGCGCCGACGAGTCGGATGATCGCGTCGCGGTTGGGGAAGATCCCCACGGCATCGGTACGCCGCCGGATCTCCTTGTTCAGCCGTTCGGCGGGGTTGTTGGACCAGATTCTCAAGTCCACACATCCTTCGGGAACGTCGTGAACGCGAGCAGGTCGTCGCGGGCGCTCTCGAGGTGCGCGAAGACGTCGGGCAGCTTGTCCTCGACGTAGTCGAGGAGGCGGTCGAACTGGGCGTGGACGGACTTCGCGTCGGGCCGGTCATAGACCGAGTGCAGCATCGCCTTGACGGCCGGCCATGCTGTCTTGGGCGTGGCGCTCATCACGTTGGCGGCGTAGTGGGTGCGGCACCGCTGCCACACCGCTCCAGGCAGGTTCGCCGCGAT
>NZ_JBKEED010000008.1:0-1686 GCF_047975725.1 Demequina sp. | reverse complement strand
GCGCCGGGATCGATAAATTTATCCGTGGCGGAAAGGTGGGACGGGGCGCGGCGCGGCGACATGCCGCCTGATCGTAGGCTGAGCGCGCATGGGCGGCGCGCCTGCGGCATTTTGATTCAGGTCATTCATGATTCAGATGGCGGGCACGGCCGAAGCCGCGCCCGCCGGATTTCGGAAATCAATAGCGGTAGTGCTCGGGCTTGAAGGGACCTTCCTACGCGACGCCGATATACTTGGCCTGCTTGTCGTTGAGATCGGTGAGTTTCACGCCGATCTTGGCGAGGTGCAGGCGGGCGACCTTCTCGTCGAGCGTCTTCGGCAGGATGTAGACCTGCTTCTGGTATTCTTCGGGCTTGGTGAAGAGCTCGATCTGGGCCAGCGTCTGGTTGGTGAAAGACGCCGACATGACGAAGCTCGGATGGCCGGTTGCGTTGCCAAGGTTCACCAGCCGCCCCTCGGACAGCAGGATGATGCGCTTGCCGTCGGGGAACTCGATCTCGTCGACCTGTGGCTTGACGTTGTGCCACTTATAGTTCCGCAGCGCGCCGAGCTGGATCTCGGACTCGAAGTGGCGGATGTTGGAGATGATGGCGCGGGGCTTCATCGCGCGCATGTGGTCGACGGTGATGATGTCGACATTGCCGGTGGCGGTGACGAAGATGTCGGCCTGCGGGGCCGCCTCGTCCATGGTCGTCACCTCGTAGCCCTCCATCGCCGCCTGCAGGGCGCAGATCGGGTCGATCTCGGTGACGATCACGCGGGCGCCCTGGCCGCGCAGCGAGGAGGCGCAGCCCTTGCCGACGTCGCCGTAGCCGCAGACGACCGCGACCTTGCCGCCGATGAGGACGTCGGTGGCGCGGTTGATGCCGTCGATGAGCGAGTGGCGGCAGCCGTACTTGTTGTCGAACTTGGACTTGGTGACCGAGTCGTTGACGTTGATCGCGGGGAACAGCAGTTCGCCGCGGCGGAACATCGCCTCGAGGCGGTGCACGCCCGTGGTGGTCTCCTCCGACACCCCGACGATCCCGGCGGCCATGCGCGTAAAGCGCGTGGGGTCGCTGGCGATGGAGCGGCGAATGACGGCACGCATGCCCTCGACCTCGGCGTTGTATGCGGGGTCCTCCTCCTCGAGCGGCGCGGGGACCTCCCCGAGCTTCTCGAGGCGGACGCCCTCGTGCACCAGCAGGGTGGCGTCGCCGCCGTCGTCAAGGATGATCGTGGGGCCGTCGTGGCCCTCCCACGTGAGGATGCGGTCCGTGTAGTCCCAGTAGTCGGCGATGGTCTCGCCCTTGGTCGCGAACACGGGAACCCCGGCAGGGGCCGAGTAGGTGCCCTTGCCCACGACGATTGCCGCCGCCGCATCGTCCTGCGTCGAGAAGATGTTGCACGAGGCCCAGCGCACGTCGGCTCCAAGTGCCGTCAGCGTCTCGATGAGCACCGCGGTCTGGGTGGTCATGTGCAGCGAGCCTGCGATACGCGCACCGGCGAGCGGCTGAGAGTCACCGAACTCCTCGCGCAGGGCCATGAGCCCGGGCATCTCCTGCTCCGCGAGGCGGATCTGGTGGCGCCCGGCTTCTGCCAGCGACAGGTCGGCAACCACGTGGTCTGCGGCGGGGGGGGTCATGTGGGCTCGTCGTCAGGCAGGGGACGGGCCGATGCGCTGGCCGGGCTCTCGCCCACAGCGGC
>NZ_JBKEED010000007.1:0-117555 GCF_047975725.1 Demequina sp. | reverse complement strand
GGCGAGTTCATAGGGTCGATGCATCACTGGGAGGTGGTGCGATGTCTGGGGTTGCAGTGGTGGGTGCTGGGGTGGGGCGGTCGTTGACGCTGGCTGAGCGGGTGGAGATTCAGTCCGGGTTGCGCTCGGGCCTGTCTCATCGGCGTATCGCGGTCGGTATTGGCCGCTCGCAGTCGGTGGTCTCGCGTGAGATTGCTCGGCATCGGCTTCGTGATGGCGGCTATGGCGCGGTCCATGCTGACCGGCGTGCACGGGCAGCTCGACGTCGACCCAAGGTGCCTAAGTTGGTCGCTGATCCGGTTCTGGCGGCCCGGATCAGCCAGTGGATGGATCAGGGCTGGTCACCCAAACTGATCGCCGACATGCTCGCCAGCGAGCATCCCCACGGTCACACTGGGCGGGTGAGTCACGAAACGATCTACCGTTCCCTGTATGTCCAGGCACGAGGGGGTTTGCGTCAGGACCTGGCCAAACAGCTGTCGACGTCCAGGACCACACGCCGGCCACGCACTGCCGCCAAACGGGGTTTAGGTGGCGCCTACAAGGACGCACTGCGGATCTCTCAACGTCCCCCTGAGGTCGCCGACCGGGCAGTGCCAGGTCACTGGGAAGGGGACCTGATCAAAGGAGCACGTGGCGCCTCCCAGATCGGCACCCTGGTGGAACGCTCCACCAGATTCGTGATCTTGCTACACCTGCCTGCACGCGCCACCGCCGACGAAGTCGCCACCCAGATGATCACGCAAATGAGTCAACTCCCCGCACACTTGCGTCGCTCCATCACCTGGGACCGGGGAGCAGAAATGGTCCACTACGACCGCATCCAGCTCGACCTGCAAACCCCGGTATATTTCGCTGACCCCCACGCCCCCTGGCAGCGAGGCTCCAACGAGAACACCAACCGCCTGCTACGCCACTGGTTCACCAAAGGCACCGACCTATCAGTGTGGACACCAGAGCAACTACGCGACGTCGCCGCAAGCCTGAACGCCCGACCCCGACCCACCCTGGACTACCTCACCCCAGCCCAAGCCCTCCAAGCACTCCTCACCAGCACCGACGCAACCACCACTTGACTCCGCCATCCATTTGACTTGTGAACGGCCGCCTCCCTGCCGGTCAAATGGATCCATTTGACTTGTGAAGGGGAGGGACGATGCGCCGGTTGGGAGCGCATCTCCGCCGACTCTCTGCCGCTCGCCACGCAGTGATATTCGTCATACCCAGGGGGTTTGCCCCGGTGGTAGGTTGCCTCTGGCCTTCGCCGGTGTGCTTGCGGCAGGCCGCTGACATCTGTCACCTGAGCCTGGGGGAGTGACCATGGGGGAATCGACGTTTGACGCTGCCGCTGCCGAGGAGGTGTGGCCCGAATCGCCCGTAGCGGACTCCGCCCGGGCCTGGATGCCCGCCCCCGTGACGGCCCCTGCGGTCTTTGCTCCCGCATCGGCCGTGCAGCAGTCGTCAGGAGTGCCCGGGTACGGCCAGACAAATGCTGCGCCGTCCGCCTACGCGGGCATGGCGGCGGGGACTCCGTTTGGCGAGCACGTGCCCGTCGAACCCCACGGGACCGGTGGGGGAGCTGGCCGCAAGAAGCGAGTGGTGCTGGGGTCTGTCGCGGCAGGCGTGGTGGTCGTCCTCGCGGTGGGGGCGGCGTTCGCCTACACCACCTTCTTCAGGGGCTCCAGCACGCCTGAGGAGGCGGTGGAGCAGCTCGTCGACGGCGTCCTCACGGGCGACCTCATCGCGCTGGGAACCGCGATTGCCCCCAGCGAGGTGAGTGCGCTCCAGCCCGCGATGGAGGACCTCCAGCGGCTCAGCGAGACTCCAGCCAGCCAGGCAAGCGGGGCCTACTCGGAGATCATCGACGCGGTCGATGTCACCGTGTCGGGACTTGAATACGAGACCGAGACCGTCACCGACGGTGTGGCCATCGTGCGCGTCGTCGCCGGCACTATCGAGGCCACGGCCGACGAGGCGACCCTTGTCGACGCGGTCGTCGCACTTCAGGAAGAGTCGTTGCGCTCCACCCTTGAGGAATGGGGTTACACGGCCTCCGAGATCGAGGACCAGGTCGCGAGCGTGCGCCAGGACGCCCAGACCTGGGTCGACGACACGTTCCCGTGGCGCGGCGACATCGAGGACGCGGTGGACTCGCTCACCGCCGACGAGACGGACGGCCTCGCGCACCCGGCTTCGCCCATCGCGTTCGTGGCCGTGGAAGAAGGCGGCTGGTACATCAGCCCCATGCTGACACTCGCCGAATACGGGCTGTGGGCGCAGGGCGACAGTGCTGGCAGGCGCGGCACGGACGTGGTCCCTGCAGCGCCTTCCGCGACGGCAGAGGAGGCGGTCGAGAGTACCGCCGAGGCTATCGAGCAGCTCTTCGCCA
This sequence comes from Demequina sp., assembly GCF_047975725.1. Classification (GTDB taxonomy): domain Bacteria; phylum Actinomycetota; class Actinomycetes; order Actinomycetales; family Demequinaceae; genus Demequina. The sequence continues at coordinate 115,166 of NZ_JBKEED010000007.1, read as the reverse complement.
CCGGCGATGTCGAGGACCTTGCCGCCACCTTGCCGTTGGCCGAGCGGCGCGTGGTCTCGCTCTATGGCAACGCTGTGCTTGACGGAGTCGACTGGTCGTCGGCGCCCGCTGTGAGCATCGAGGTAGATGCCTCGCCCGCGGGGGACGACGCTCGCCCCGGACGGCTAGAACTCACCGACCTTCAGGTCGCCGTCGAACCCACGGACGACTGGGGTGTCACGACGACCCTGGCCTACGCGGATGGCTGCTTCTCCGTCGACGACGGATGGTCCCAGCAGACGTGCTTGCGTGACCTCCCAACGCTCGATGAGTGGGGTGTCGACGGCCTCTATGTCACCGCCGTTCAGGAGCAGGGCGGCTGGCTCGTGAGCCCGTGGGGGACGTTCGGGGACTACTTGGCGCAGTTTGCACAAGTCGCGGTCGAGCATGACGGTGACGGCGGCCTCGGCGCGCTTGGCGAGCGCTGACCGGCACGGTGCGACACCGGGAAAATGGATCCATTTGACGGGGCGGGGAGAGGTGCGACACCGAGAAAATGGATCCATTTGACGGGAGGGAGGGGCGCTAGAGGCGGGCCTCCGCGGCCTCCTGGTGGCTCCACAGCCGGGCATACGCGCCGCCGGCATTCACGAGCGACGCGTGCGTGCCACGCTCGACCACCCGGCCGGCGTCCATCACCACGATCTGGTCCGCATCCATCACGGTGATCAGCCGATGCGCGATGACGGCCACCGCGCGGCCGTGCCGCACCGCGCGCATCGCCTCGCCGAGTCCCTCCTGGGTGCCCGCGTCGAGTTGGCTGGTGATCTCGTCGAGCACCAGCACCGGCGCGTCGCGCAGCAGCGCCCGGGCGATTGCCACACGCTGACGCTCGCCGCCGGACAGTTGCGTGCCGTGCTCGCCCACGGGTGTGTCGAGCCCCTGAGGCATGCGTGCGAGCGTCGCGTCGAGCGCTGCGGTGTGGCAGGCCTCGAGGAGTTCCGCCTCGGTGGCCGCCGGGCGCGCGATCAGCAGGTTGTCGCGAATCGTGCCCGCGAACAGGTACGGCCGCTGCTGGACGACGGACACGAGCGAGCGCAGGTCAGCGTCGGCGAGGTCGCGCACATCGACTCCGCCGAGCGTGACGCGCCCCTCCTGTGGGTCGTGGAATCGCGCGATCAGCGCGCCCACGGTCGACTTGCCGGCACCGGAGACGCCCACCAGTGCGGTGGTGGTGCCCGCGGGGATCTCCAGGTCGATCCCCTCGAGCACACGGGGGCCCGTGCCGCTCCCCGTCTCGCGGACGGCCGATGCGCGGGCCGGGTAGGCGAACGACACACCTTCCAGCCGGACCCCCACAGGGCCGCTCGGGGGAGTAGCGGGGGCTGCAGGTTCCGGGGTCGCCGGGGCTGCGTCCATCACCTTGCGCAGGCGACCGGCGGCCGCATACGCGAGGTCGAGGTCGGCGGCGAACTCCTCGACGGCGACGACGGCCGGCATCGTGCCGAGCACTGCGAGTGCCGCGACCGCGGCGGCCTCGAGCCCCGCAGGGAGGGTCGCGGCCAGCACGAGCAGGGGCACTGCGGCCACGAGCGCCCGGGTGAGGCCGCGGCGCAGCGCGAACCACCGGGCGCGCCTGAGTTGGGCCGCATCAGCGGCGTCCTCGAGGGTCGCAAGTTCACCCGTGCGGCGGTGCTCGGCGCGATAGGCGACGACCTCTGCCACGCCCTGCACGGTGTCGGTCAGGTGCTGGGCGATGACCCCGCGCGCACGGCGAAGCTCCGCTGACGCGGCCATGGACGACCGCGCGCCGAGTGCGGCGATGCCCAGCATCGCGGCCCACCCGGCAACGGCGGCGGCCGCCGCGGCGGGCGCCACAGTGATGGCGAGCCACACGGCAACACCTGCCGGCACCACCACGGCTGTCAACGCGGGACCGATGGTGTGGGCGTAGAAGACCTCGACGCGGTCTACGTCCCTCGTGGCGCGCGAGAGCAGGTCGCCCGTCTCGCGCCCCTCGACGGCGGCGGGGGCCTGCGGCTCGAGCAGGTCGAACACGCGCACCCGCAGCAGCGCGAGCGCCCGGAACGCGACGTAGTGGCCGCAGTACTGCTCGAGGTAGCGGGCGAGAGCCTTGACCAGCGCGATCGCCACGAGGGCCCAGATCACGGGCGCGACGGGCTCGTCGCCCATGGCGCGCGACAGGCCGCTCGCTGCGGTCACCAGCAGGGCGACCCCGCCCACGAGCGCCACCATCCTCATGGCGATCGACAGCGCTAGCGGGGCGATCACCGGTCGCGCCTGGCCGATCATCCAGCGGGTCAGATCGCGGTTCATCGGACGTCCTCCATCGCGATCACTCGGGTAGCAGAGGCCGTGATGGCCTCCGTGTGGCCCACAGCGATGACGGTGCGGTCCCGGCACGCCTCCTCGATGGCGGCGAGAATCTGCGCCTCGGCGTCGAGGTCGGTCTGGGAGGTCGGCTCGTCGAGCAACAGGATCGGGGCGTCGGCGAGCAGCGCTCGAGCCACGCCGATGCGCTGGGCTTGGCCCCCGGATACGCCCAGCCCGCGCTCGCCTACCGGGGTGTCGAGCCCGTCGGGCCATGCCCGCACCTCGTCGGCGAGGTGCGCGCGGGTCAGCGCCGCCCAGAGGTCCTCGTCGCTGGCATTGGGCGCCGCGAGCCGCAGGTTCTGCGCGAGCGTGCCGGTGAACAGGTAGGTCTGCTGGGCGACGATGCCGATCTGGCCATGCAGCCACTCGCCGGGCACCGTCGGGACATCGTGCCCGCCCACGCGCACGGTGCCAGCGGCGGGGGAGAGCTGGCCCTGGATGAGGCCTAGCACCGTGGACTTGCCCACGCCCGAGCGGCCGGTGAGCACCACCCGCTCGCCAGGGCGAACTGTCAGCGAGAATCCGTCGAGCACGGGGGTGTCCGCACGCCCGTAGGTGAACGTGACGTTCTCCAGGGTGACGGACGCATCGTCCCTGTCCGGAGCGGGAGCGGACTCGTCGGTGACGTGGGCGACCGGACTCGCGAGGGTGCGTGCGATCTCCTTGGTTGCGGCGATGCCGCCCATGCCGATGTAGAAGAACTGGCCGATGCGGTCGAGGGGCTCGGTCATGAGGCTCGACAGGGCGATCACGGCCAGGGCTTGGCCCGCGCTGATGGTTCCTGCGGCGAGCGAGGTCAGCGCTAGTCCGGTGCCGAGTGCGATCATCGCGAGCGAGAACGCCGCGTCGGACACGAACAGGACCACCTGATTGCCCGCCAGTAGCCGCATGACCGCCGCGCGCACGTGCTCGGCGTGCACCGCGAGGGCGGCGCCGCGGGCCTTGCCCGCCCCCATCGCGCGCAGGGTCGGCAGGCCTTGGAGGGAGTCGAGGTACTCGGCGGACAGGCGCCTGGCGGACATCCGGTACTCGGTGGAGACCTTGCGGAACAGGCGCTGGAAGCCACCGATCGCGAGCGGGATCACTGGGACTGCGAGCGCGAGCCACGCGGCGATGCGCCAGTCGATCGCGATGGCGATCACCGCGACGACGGCGAGCGGCGCGATCAGGGAGCCGATCATCGAGCCCAGGAAGGCCGCCCGGTACTGCGCGGAGCGCTCAACCGCGTCGGTGAGGGTCGACACGAGCTTGCCGGTCTGCTGGCGGGTACGACGCGTGGGGCCAGCGCTGAAGACGTAGGCCATGAGCCGCCCCCTGTCGTGACGCTCGAGCGAGCCTTGGGTGCGGGAGGTGTGACGCGCATCGGCCCAGGTCAGGAGGCCGATGAGTGCGCCGAGCGCGATGGCGGCTCCCCCGAGGAGCGCGCCGTCGCCGCGATCCAGTGCGGTGCCGGCCGTCAGATACAGCAACGCGGTGGTGAGCGTGATGAGCACCGCGCTCGCGGCGGGCCTGACGATGAGCATGTGCACCATTATCGCTACGGGTCTGACACGATAATCTCCCATGGTCCCGGGCCGGCGCGGACCTGGGTCTCACGTGCGTCGATACGGCTTCGGAATGCCGTCGAATGAACTGGTCATTGCTCTATAGAGGAGTGAAGACGGCGACCCTATGGTGAGCCCACGACCAAGTGGTCCGCAATCGTGGCGGGAGTGCTCCTCGCGAGTGCTTCGCTTTCGGGATGTGCGGGCGGAGGCGCCACGTGGGAGTGGCACCCCAGCGAAGATGCGGCGCCGGCGCCGGAGACGCACTCCTTCTACGACTACGCCGAGGACGACGAGTTCGTGGTGGGCCACCTCACCGCAGTCGTGACGTTTGAGGACCTCTCTGACAATGTCCTGGTCGAAGGGACGGACTCCTCCGAGCCGTGGACCTCTACGCCAGCGAAAGTCCAGGTCGTCGACCAGCCCACGACCCTCGCCGGAGAGCCCGCCGCTCCCGAGGCAGAACAGGCAGTCGCTTCGCTGTAGGACTGACCCGATGGGGCGGAGTTTCCCTCGCGACGTCGTGCCGCGCAGACGAGCGTGGTCTCGACACACCGAGGGCCCCGCCTCCTGATGGAAGCGGGGCCCTCGGGTCCCAGGGGTGAGGGGTTCAGTAGCCGCGCCTAGGTGCGCGAGGTAGCCACCGCATCGTCCGTATCGGAGGCGGGGGGAGTGTCCACGCCAGCAGCGACGAGCTGCGCAGGCGAGGCGCCAGGGATGTCCGCGACCACGCGACGGTACGCGCCGGTGTGGTCGTAGAGCTCCTGCTTGAGCACGTTGCGACGACGCTTGACCATGAGCCAGATCTGCAGCACGGCAAGAGCGACGTTCGCGGCCAGCGCGAGCGCAGAGACCGTCATGAGTGCGGCCGGGTCGCCCGACGCCTTGACCGCGAAGTCCGAGGTCGAGGTGAAGGCAGGCACCGCCATCGTGAACATCATCCACAGCGCGAGCGTGTGGGCGCGGTGCTGGAGCCATGCGCCCTTGCGAATGAAGAATGCAGGAATGGTGCACGAGATCAGCAGGGCGGCACCCGCGTAGAACGCGTGGTCACCCACGCAGTTGTACACGTACGCGAAGTTCCACAGGTCGTAAGCGATGATCCAGGGCCAAATCATGTCGGGCCAGACCATGTCCTTGGTCTTATCGCGCGAAATGTAAATACCCATCCAGCCGGTAATGGCGAGCAGGTTAATGAGACCGGCAATGCCGTTCATGTAGTTCCACGGGCCGGACAGCATGTAGACGCCGTCGACGATGCCGTCGGCGCCCATGCCGCCCACCTGGAAGTCGCGCAGGACGGCTTCGAAGATGTTGAGGGCGAGGATTCCCGCGGGGAACATGAGTGCCCACTTGTTGTTCTGCAGGCGCGGAATGTAGCGGATGGCCATGAAGCCAAGGCAGCCCGCCAGTGCGGAGTACACCTTGACCCAGTGGAACCAGGTGCCGGTCGACGAGTCGGCGCCGGCGGTCGTGGGCCACACGAAGATGGTCAGGATGATCGGCAGGGCGATGAAGAAAGCCGCGCCGGCCCACGGGCCGCGGCGCGAGAGCTCATTGAGGCCGATCAGCGCGCCGAGCACCACAAACCACATGATGATCTGGACGAGCGTGAGCGGTTCGAACAGGAACATGTCACTCTCCTTCGAGCGATTGGTCCCGGCCGGGGCCCCGGGAGGGGTTGGGCGCCAGACGGAGGGTCTGGCGAACGAGGTCGGCGAGCACGTCGTCGCCCACCTCTGGCTGTGTACGCATCAGGCCGATGAGGCCGTGCAGCAGCACCACGAACGTCTCGCGCACGTGCGCGATCTCGATGCGGTGACGCTGCGCGTACGCGGGGATGGTGCTGGCCTCAAGGATGTCCAGGAGGGCCGTCACCGAGGCGTCCACGTAGCGGACGTAGAGCCCCGCGTCGTCGACGCGTGGCACGAGTGGGGCCGATGCGGGTGGGGCTTCGGCGGTCGAGTCGTCTTGCGCTGTGGCTGGGGCTGCCGGGGCTGCCGGGGCGGTGATGCCCGCTCGGCCGGGCAGGTGGCGGCGGAACAGCGCGATGTAGTCGCGGACGGCGCCGTCGATGTCGCCGCGCGTACGGCCCTGGTCCCAAGCCAGCAGATCCGCGGCGAAGTCCTCGACACACGCGTCGAGCACCATGTCGACGAGCGCGGGCATCGAGCCGCCGTAGTGGTAGACGAGGCCCCTCGTGCAGCCGGCGGCCTTGGCGATCTGCCCGAAGGTCGTGGCGTGCACTCCCTGGGTCGCGAACAACTGCCGGGCGGCGGCCACGATCTCCTCGCGGCGCTCGTCCGGCGCCTTCACGGTGCGGGATCGGCGCTGGTCCATGTCATGACCGTACGCGCTATTGACACATCGTCAATTGGGGCTTTGGTCCCAGCGTGGGGCGAGGCCTGCACGAGGTGGAGGCGTGCACGGGCCGCCCTCCTGTCCCAGACCCCCTTCCTCTTCCTCCTCCTTCACGAGTCAAATGGATCCATTTGGCTTCCTCCACGAGTCAAATGGATCCATTTGACTCGTGAGGGGTGGGTGTGTGAGGTCACTGATCGCCGCGGTGCCTACGGCGCTCGGTGAGGGCGCATCGGCTGTCCGGACGTGAGTGCCTTCCAGGATGCGCGCGGGCCCTTGAAACCGACCATGGTCTCCTGCTGGGGCGCTAAGGCAGGGGAAGGGTGGCGCGATGAGGCCTCGTCTCAGTATTCAAGACGGTGAACCACAATGTGAGATTAGGTGTCCATATGGTGACATCCACGCAATCGCGGGCGTAGAGTCCTTTCCATGCAGTTGATTCTCGTACTTACCGGGCGCGCGGACTCCTAAGTCCACAGCCAGGCAAGTCCGCGCGCCGACCCCGACAGCCCCAGTGGCCGAGGGGTCTTTCCATGTGGGGCGGGGAATCACCGCACCACCTCGGCAACCAAGAGGAGACACGATGGGACAGGTCAGGGCACCGAAGCCTTCGGCGCTGATGAGCCCTGCGCCAGCGAGTGCGCGGGCGCAAGCGACCCCCGCAGCCACACGGCACGCGGGCGAGCAGATGTCGGGCGCCCAGTCGCTTATTCGCTCGCTCGAAGCGGCGGGCGCAACGGACATCTTCGGTTTGCCGGGCGGTGCGATCCTGCCGGCTTACGACCCATTGTTCGACTCCACCCAACTGCGCCACATCCTGGTGCGTCACGAGCAGGGTGCGGGCCACGCGGCACAGGGGTACGCCCACGCGACCGGAAAGCCGGGAGTGTGCATCGCGACGTCGGGCCCCGGCGCGACCAACCTCGTGACGCCCATCGCTGACGCGAACATGGACTCGATCCCGATGGTCGCGATCACCGGTCAGGTGGCGGCGGGCATGATCGGCACGGACGCCTTCCAGGAGGCTGACATCGTCGGCATCACCCAGCCCATCACCAAGCACAACATGCTGGTGACGGACCCGGCCGAGATCCCTCGTGCGATCGCCGAGGCGTTCTACATCGCGACCCACGGCCGCCCCGGCCCCGTGCTCGTGGACGTCGCCAAGTCCGCCATGCAGACCCAGACCACCTTCCACTGGCCTGAGCGCATCGAGCTGCCCGGCTTCAACTCCGGCGCGCGACCCCATGCCAAGACCATCCAAGAGGCCGCGCGCTTGCTCGCGACCTCACGCCGTCCCGTCCTGTACGTGGGTGGCGGAGTGATCCGCTCGGGCGCTGCGGCGGGCCTGCGCAAGCTCACAGACTTGTCTGGAGCGGCCGTTGTCACGACCCTGATGGCGCGTGGCGCACTGCCCGACTCGCACCCCCAGCACCTGGGCATGCCCGGCATGCACGGCACCGTGGCGGCGGTCGCGGCGCTGCAAAAGGCGGACCTCATCGTCGCGCTGGGCGCTCGCTTCGACGACCGTGTGACGGGCAAGCTCGAGTCGTTCGCCCCCCACGCGACCATCGTCCACGCTGACATCGACCCCGCGGAGATTGGCAAGAACCGCGCCGTCGACGTGCCGATCGTGGGCGACCTCAAGGACGTGTTCGCGGCGATGGTGCCGGCCCTCGAGGTCGAGCACGAACGCCACGGCAAGCCCGACCTGGGTGCCTGGTGGGCCCAGCTCGACGACTGGCGCAACACGTACGGACTGGGCTTCACGCCCACGGACGACGGCCACTCGAGCCCTCAGCACGTCATCCAGCGACTGGGGGAGATCTCCGGACCGGAGACCATCTTCACCTCGGGCGTGGGTCAGCACCAGATGTGGGCGAGCCAGTTCATCAAGTACGAGCGGCCCAACAGTTGGATCAACTCCGGCGGCCTCGGGACCATGGGCTTCTCGGTCCCCGCCGCGATGGGCGCCAAGGTGGGCGAGCCCGACCGCACCGTGTGGGCGATCGACGGCGACGGCTGCTTCCAGATGACCAACCAAGAACTGGTGACCTGCGCCCTCAACGAGATCCCCATCAAGGTGGCGATCATCAACAACTCGTCGCTGGGCATGGTGCGCCAGTGGCAGACCCTGTTCTACAACCAGCGCTACTCCAACACGGACCTGCACACCGGCCACGGCACCAAGCGCATCCCCGACTTCGTCAAGCTGTCAGAGGCGATGGGCTGCGTGGGACTGCGCTGCGAGTCCGATGCGGACGTGGACGCAACCATCAAGCGCGCCATGGAGATCGACGACCAGCCCGTGGTCGTGGACTTCACCGTTTCGCGCGACGCCATGGTGTGGCCGATGGTCGCCGCTGGCACCAGCAACGACGAGATTCAGTACGCCCGCGGAATCGCCCCTGAATGGGACCGCGGGGAGGAGGAGTAAGCCATGACCACGCACACCCTCTCGGTGCTTGTCGAGAACAAGCCCGGCGTGCTCGCGCGCGTCGCTGGCCTGTTCAGCCGCCGCGCCTTCAACATCCACTCGCTGGCCGTGGGCCAAACCGAGCACCCGGAGATCTCCCGCATCACTGTGGTGGTCGACGTGGACGCGCTCCCTCTCGAGCAGGTCACCAAGCAGCTCAACAAGCTGGTGCACGTGCTCAAGATTGTCGAGCTCGAACGCGACAAGTCTGTCCAGCGCGACCTGATCCTCGTGAAGGTCCGCGCCGACGCTCGCCAACGTGCGGACATCCTCCAGATCGTGGACCTGTTCCGCGCCCACGTGGTCGACGTCGCCACTGACTCCCTCGTCATCGAGGCCGTCGGGGCTCCCGACAAGCTTGAGGCGCTACTCGCCGCGCTCCAGCCGCACGACATCCGCGAGATCGTCCAGTCGGGCACCGTGGCCATCGGCCGCGGCGCCCGCTCCATCACCGAGCGCGCCTTCGAGCGCGTCAGTGCCTGACGCGCCAGCCCAGCCAGCGCATCGGCCCTATCCCGTCATCACCGCAGCAGCACACGTTTATCCCTAAGGAGAATCAAGGAATCATGGCAGAGATGTACTACGACCAGGACGCCGACCTGTCGATCATCCAGGGCAAGAAGGTCGCGATCGTGGGCTACGGCTCGCAGGGCCACGCCCACGCGCAGAACCTTCGCGACTCCGGCGTCGAGGTGCGCGTCGCACTGCGTGAGGGCTCGCGCTCCGTGGCCAAGGCCGAGGACGACGGCTTCACCGTGCAGTCGGTCGCCGACGCCGCCCAGTGGGCCGACGTCATCATGATCCTCGCGCCCGACCAGCACCAGCGCGGCATCTACGCGAACGACATCGCGCCCCACCTGACCGAGGGCAAGGTGCTCGCGTTCGCGCACGGCTTCAACATCCGCTTTGGCTACATCGAGGCGCCCGAGGGTGTCGACGTGATCCTCATCGCCCCCAAGGCTCCCGGCCACACCGTGCGCCGTGAGTACGTCGCGGGACGTGGCATCCCGGACATCATCGCCGTCGAGAAGGACGCCTCGGGCCAGGCCTGGGAGATCGCCAAGTCGTACGCCAAGGGCATTGGCGGCACCCGCGCTGGCGTCATCAAGACCACCTTCACCGAGGAGACCGAGACCGACCTGTTCGGCGAGCAGGCCGTTCTGTGCGGTGGCGTGTCGCAGCTGGTGCAGTACGGGTTTGAGACCCTCACCGAGGCCGGCTACCAGCCCGAGATCGCCTACTTCGAGGTCCTCCACGAGCTCAAGCTCATCGTCGACCTCATGTGGGAGGGCGGCATCACCAAGCAGCGCTGGTCCGTGTCCGACACGGCCGAGTACGGCGACTACGTCTCCGGCCCGCGCGTGATCACCCCGGAGGTCAAGGAGAACATGAAGGCCGTCCTCACCGACATCCAGACCGGCGTGTTCGCCAAGCGCTTCATCGACGACCAGGACGGCGGCGGCGAGGAGTTCGCCGAGCTGCGCGCCAAGGGCGAGGGCCACCCCATCGAGGCCACCGGCCGCGAGCTGCGTCAGCTGTTCGCCTGGAAGGACGACGTGGACGCCGACTACGTCGACGGCCAGACCGCTCGCTGACGGCTGACTCGATGACCACCTACAAATTGGCCGTCGTCGCAGGCGACGGCATTGGACCCGAGGTTGTTGCGGAGGGGCTCAAGTGCCTGTCCGCAGCGACCGAGGGCACGGACATCTCGTTCGAGACCACCGAGTTCGACCTGGGTGCGCAGCGTTGGCACGCCACCGGTGACACGCTCACCGACGGCGACCTCGACGCCATCAAGGGCCACGACGTGATCTTGCTGGGCGCCATCGGTGACCCGAGCGTGCCCTCCGGCGTGCTCGAGCGCGGCGTGCTGCTGCCGCTGCGCTTTGCGCTCGACCAGTACGTCAACCTGCGTCCGTCGCGCCTGTACCCGGGGGAGGTGTCGCCGCTGCGCGACGTCGAGTCCGTGGACTTTGTCGTCGTGCGCGAGGGCACTGAGGGTCCTTACGTGGGCAACGGCGGCGCGCTGCGCGTCGACACCCCCCACGAGATCGCGACTGAGGTGTCTATCAACACCCGTCACGGAGTGGAGCGCGTGGTGCGCTACGCGTTCTCGGTGGCGGCCAAGCGCGAGCGCAAGCAACTCACGCTCGTGCACAAGCACAACGTGCTGGTGCACGCGGGCCACCTGTGGCGCCGCACGGTCGAGGCCGTCGCGCCCGAGTTCCCCGACGTCACGTGGGATTACCTGCACATCGACGCCGCGACCATCGTCATGACGACCAACCCCGGCCGTTTTGACGTGATCGTGACCGACAACCTGTTCGGAGACATCCTCACGGACCAGGCCGCGGCCATCAGCGGCGGCATCGGTCTCGCGGCCTCCGGCAACGTCAACCCCGACCGCACCGCGCCGTCGATGTTCGAGCCCGTTCACGGCTCGGCGCCCGACATCGCGGGGCAGGGCATCGCGGACCCGTCCGCGACCGTGCTCTCGGTGGGCCTGATGCTGGACTTCCTGGGCTACCCGGAGTTGGCAGCACGGGTCGAGGACGCCGTCGCGGCTGACGCCGCAGCGAAGTCCGCCGAGGGCTGGGGCCGGCGCTCCACCTCCGAGGTGGGCGACGCGCTGGCTGCTCGCATTCGCGGCTAGGCTCCTCACACTCACATACCCCGCGAGGTGCTGAGTGCCCGAATCGGTCGATGGTGGGCATTCAGCACCTCACTGGAGGCCCCACACGGGGCCCAATCAGAAGGAACAGGAATGACGGAGACCACGGCATCAGCGCCCACCACGAACGCTGCGGCGTTCGAGGTTCGTCCCAACGTGAACGCCCTGAGCGACGATGCGCGTGCCGCCGCCCTTGCCGACCTCAAGTTCGGTACCCAGTTCTCTGATCACATGGCCCGCGCGCAGTGGCGCCAGGGTGAGGGTTGGTCCGACCATCGGGTCGAGGCCTACGGCCCGCTCCAGCTCGACCCCGCTGCGGCCGTTCTCCACTATGCGCAGGAGATCTTCGAGGGACTCAAGGCGTACCGGTGGGCCGACGGCTCCATCCAGCTGTTCCGCCCCGAGGCCAACGCCGAGCGCTTCAACAAGTCCGCGCACCGTCTGGCGCTGCCGCAGATCCCCGTCGAGGACTTCATCGGCTCGATCGAGGCGCTGGTTGCTGTCGACCGTGCTTGGGTGCCCGACGTCGAGGAATCCAGCCTCTACCTGCGCCCCTTCATGTTTGCGTCCGAGGCGTTCCTCGGGGTGCGCCCCGCGCACGTCATCGACTACCTGCTGATCGCTTCGCCCGTGGGCGCGTACTTCCCGGGCGGCATCAAGCCTGTGAGTATTTGGGTGGCTCAGGGCTACCACCGTGCTGGCCCCGGCGGCACTGGCGACGCCAAGTGCGGCGGCAACTACGCGGCCTCGCTCCTTCCTCAGCAGCAGGCCTACGAGAACGGTTGCCAGCAGGTGCTGTTCCTCGACGCGCGCGAGAGCCGCTACCTGGAGGAACTCGGCGGCATGAACCTCTACGTGGTGCGCTCCGACGGCACCATCGAGACGCCGCGCCTGACGGGCACCATCCTCGAGGGCATCACGCGCTACTCCGTGAACCAGTTGCTCGACGACGACGGCCTCAAGGTGATCGAAAAGGACATCACCCTTGATGAGGTGCGCGACGGCATCGAGTCCGGTGACATCGCAGAAGTGTTCGCGTGCGGTACCGCCGCCGTGATCACGCCCGTGGGGAGGCTCGCGTCACCCACGTTCGACGTCACGGTGGGCGACGGTGAGCCCGGTGAGGTCACCATGCGCATTCGCAAGCGCCTCACGGACATCCAGTACGGCCGTGCCGAGGATGTGCACGGCTGGATGCGCCGCATCGGCTAGGGGCAGGGCCAGGAGGGCCGATGCGCTCGTCGCGCCGCGTACGCGGCGCTCTGGCACGCTGTGGTCATGAGGATGGCCGGAGGGGCGCTGGTCTTTGTCGCCGAGCTCGGCATGCTGGTCGCGTTGGCCTGGTGGGGCCGGGTGGTGGCCCCACGTTGAGTGCGACCGGCGCGCAACCCGTCGCACCACCCGGTCGGCGGTTCAACGCACGGTGCGGTCCGTCGATGCGGAGGGATATCGAGGTGATGGGTCCGACGGGTCCGACGGATGCTGGGCGTAGGGGCGGTTGTTGGTGGGCGCCGAGTGGCGTCGATCCTGTGCGAACAGCCCGAGTTCCTCTGCGGTCGCGACTGCTTCGGCGCGACTGGACACGTCCAACTTCGTCAACAGCGTCTTGACTTGGCTCCGCACTGTATTGATCGAGACGAACCTGTACTCGGCGATGGCGCGGTATGTCAGGCCCTGACGCATGAAGGCAAGCAGTTCGAGCTCGATGGTCGTCAACGTGGGGGCTGGCCAGCACCGCAGTGTGCGCCGGTCTGGCTCCGCGGTCGCGAGCGCTGCACTCAGAGCCGGGCTCGTATCGAGCTGCGTCCAGTGAGTGACATGGTCGTCGATCGCGAAACGCAGCGCCATGCGCAGGACCCGTGCCCCTGACTCGCGGAGCACCCGCTCGAGCAGCTGAATCGTGGCGTCTGTGTGACCCAGGCTCCATTGGGCTGATGCCGCTAGGACCCCCGCAATGGCCGCCGCGCGGGTGTTCTCGCTGGTGCGCTCCACCGCGGAGATCACTGGCACAGCTTCGTCGGGCCGCTCGAGCGACAGGAGCGCGATGCCCTCTGCAGCCCAGGTGAACCAGTCCTGTACGTCGTATCGCCTGCATAGCGCCAGGGCTTCACGAGGAGAACCGGCAACGGTGGTGGCTACGGCTACGCCGGCGATGACGACAGTGCTTGGTACGCCGTCGATCCAGTACTGGGCGCTCATCGCAAGAACCTCGTCGCGCATGATCGACGTCACAGACTCGGGCTCGAGTAGCGAGCGCAACGCGATGGAGAAGCCGTCAAGCGCAGAGTGCGTCAGGGGCTGCGAACTGTTGGCGTTTGCGTAGCGCAACATGTCGAGAGCAGCCACGTCATCGCCGACTTCGAGTGCCAGCAACGGATCGGTCGGGCTCGCGCCCGGGACGATGTCGCTCACCTCGTCCACGCGCCCAGCGAACACCCGTGGCGTCGCGGCAAACTGATTGTCCGCTCCCGCCGTGGGCGACGATGGATTGGCGAATCGCAGCATGATGTCAGAGAACATCAGCGGCAGCGTGTGGTTGTCGACCTGGGTGGCAGATCGCATGGCGAGGAGCGCCTCGCCGGGCAAACATGCTGCGATCAGCGGATCACGTGCCGCTCGCGCGAGGACGCCCGTCGGGCTTGTGCTGGTGAAAAGTCCCTCGACCAGGACTAGGCATTGGACTGCCGACTGACGGTCACCACGTACGACATGCGCAACGGCCTGGCGCACGGCCACACGCAGCGCGTCCACGTCGTCGGCAGGACGGATCCCAGCGAGACCCGTCAGTGCGCGCGTCGCTCGCTCCACAGAAATCGCACGGAGAACCCCGTGTCGATCTGCATAGATAGCGCCCAGGAGCGTGAGCGAGGGCACGGACTCGCTCGTGGCCGTGACCGCCTCGTTAACCGCGCGCTCCACCACGGCGGGAGCGTGGTCAGCGAAGGCGCGAAAGTTCACGTATGCCAGCTGATCTGCAGCGGCGAGCTCGCCGAGGTCGACGAGGGCGTACAACTCGAGAAAGACGTTGTGTGCCTTGCGTGCTGCGTCGACCGCGAGTCGCGCGCGCGCTTCACACGTGGCTGGCTCGCTCATCCGACGAACGAATGCCCAGACGGGCTCACTCCAGACATAGTTGGTCTCGCTGGTACTCACGTCGGCGTCGGTAGCCCCGAAGGGGAGCGCCGTGATGCGCGCGAAATGTTCCCTTGTGTCGCTCGCATGTGCGGGATCCGTCTCCAGAAGCAGCGGATCGAAATAGCGAAGTGCGATGGCGCGTTCGAGCGTTGCGAGCATGGTGCTCGAATCCCGGTGCTCGGGTATAGCAGACTCGAGTTGTGGCCAGAGCCGAGCCGCGAGGACGGCTTCGAGTGCTGCATCGCCGCTGGTCCAAGTCCCAACGGACGTGCCGCGGCGCTGATGGTCGAGGCGCTGGCGCACGATGCTGGGGTTGCCGCGGTATCGCACGGCGAGCGTTTCGATAAGACCTGGTGGGGCAGAGGCGGCGTTGAGTTCCGCGAGTTCCGCGATCTCTGCCTGGCTCAGCGCAAAGTCTCGCTCGGTGAGGACGAGGCTACCCGGATCGGCTGCGGCGCCAGGGGAGTCAAATGAGCGTACGACGAGGGTGAGGCCCGGCACGTCGTGCACGGTCTGCCGCAGTGCTGACCACTCCTCCGAGTCGAATCGAAATAGGTGGCGATCGACGATCGCGAGCGTCGGGATGCGCCCGCTCTCCACTTGGGCCGCTCCGATGAACGCGAGGACATCGTCGCTGGTCCGCAGCCATGTCACGTCGACACCGTCATCCTGGGCCCGGGACGCGAGCGTCCTGAGCCACGTTGTTACGCCCCAGCCCGGAAGGCACGCCGCAACGGTCAACCTGGGCATCTCGTTGGGGTGTGCAGGTAGCCCGTTGCGTTCGACCCTGTGCCAAGGGTTGTCCGCCGTCACGAGACTCTCTCCTTTGCCCATAAGACAGTATTGGCGACAGGTGACTCAAGCGCGACCTCGCACGCTCCTAACTGCAGTCCCCACCCGTGTAGCACCGATGGCCGCAGAAGCGTCATCGGTGCTACACGTCGTCTTGCTCGCTGGGGATGGGGGCGGGTCAGGCCGCGTGGTCCCGACGCCGCACGAGCACGGTCACGAGGGCCCCGGACGCGATGAGAAGGACGGCGGCTGCGCCGACGCCCCATGTCCCGTTGCCGGGGCCGGTCTGGCTGAGTCCGCCGTCGGGGACGGGGGTCACCGACGGCTCAGGGGTCGCCGACGGCTCAGGGGTCACCGACGGCTCAGGGGTCACCGACGGCTCAGGGGTCACCGACGGCTCAGGGGTCACCGACGGCTCAGGGGTCACCGACGGCTCAGGGGTCACCGACGGCTCAGGCTGTGGCGTGGCGTTCGCCGTGTTGCGGACCACAATTGCCGTGGTAGTGCCTCCGTCGACAGTCACCGTGGAGACTTCGCTTCCATCGACGAGGAACTCGGGCTCGCCCCACTCAACGCCAGCGACGTCGGGGAACTCAACCTCGGACAAGGTGATCTCCGTGCCGGCGGGAACGCGGTCGCTATACGCCACGGTGCCGTCCGCCAGCACGGAAAGGGTACCCGCTACCTGAGGGCTCCCGTACGTGTAGCGGACCGTGAACGTCGTGCCTGCGGGCACCAGATCCGCGGCAGGGCCGGTGACCACCTTGGACGCGGAAAAGCGGCCATAATCAGCCGCGCTTCCGCCGCCGCCGCCCTGGGCCGTGTATCGGATTGTTGACGACAATGTCGTGCCCGCCACGGTCACGACATTGCGGTAACGGTCGCCTTCCACGCTCGCTGGTGTCCCCTGGGTTGCGTAATCCAGCAGATACTCGCGGTCCGCGAGAAAGCCGCCTGCGGGCGCGTCGATCGTCAGCGTGAACCCACGGAGATCCTCGTCCCAGACCTCTTGATAGGTGGCGATCGTGGTCCATGCGCCAGTGGCGGTGCGGTACCGGAATCGCACCTGGTCCGCTACGGCCTCGTGGCTCTCATAGACGCCACCGCTCGCGTCGATCAAGTCGTCCGTGACGGTGATGGAGTCCAGCCCGACAAGTTTGATTCCAGGCAGGGAAACGTTCCAGCGAACGGTGCCGTCCGTCGCGATGTAACTCGACTTGGAGTACTCCGTAGGCAGGCCTTCGGGCTCGTACGGGCCGATGTTTCCACCAGGGATCGGGACCTCGACTTCGGTTCCGTTAGCGACAAAAGTTGACGTCGACTCGGTGGTCTCCTGTGACGCGATGACGGTGAACCAGAGCCGCTGTGACTCCACGGTAGCGCCGGTGCCGTCGCGGTTGCCGACTCCCTCGAGGCCCTCGACAGCGTCGGTCAGGGTGCACGTCGCGACGCCGCCACTCCCCTCGGTCAGCGTGCAGGTGGCCAGTGCGGTTCCACTGCCGTCGAGGACCTCAAATGAGGTGACGCCGCGGCGGAACTCGCCGGGAAGCCCTACGGTGAACTCAAAGCCGGGCTCGGGCTCGTCGACCCACCAGTCCATGGAGACCGTGGTGCGGTCGCCAACGGAAATGGAACCGTCCGCATCATCAATCGTGATGCCACTGAGGGTCGCGACTGGTGCAGCAACCGCCGCCATCGCGCCCGCCACCACGGCGAAAAGTGCGACTGTGAGTGCCGCCACTGTTGCACGTAGTGGGTGCCTTCGTAGGTGTTGCGTCATGAGCCATCTCCCGTGGTCTTGCCCTTTTTCCTTGGGGGACGTGCTGTCAAGTCCCATTTGGCACGATAGCAATAGGTGCGTTGCTGCCGCGCGTTGGCGCGGTTCGCGCGCTACCGCAAGCGGGAGTGTCTCTCCTGGTATTTGCCAGGAGCAGGCGAGAGGGCAGGGCGAGCGGGGTCGGCCGAAATTGCGATCTTCACCCTGGTGATTCACCCCTACTCCCACCCCACGTCGCCGTTTATCTTGTGTTAGCGTGGCAAAAATCATCCATTGCTCGGGTGGGCGTGTGAGGCGTAGCGATAAGGGTGGCAGGGGAGAACATGGTGCGAACACAGCGGATGGCGCGCGGGCTCATGGTGGCGGTGCTAGTGGCACTCGCTGTCGGGGCCTCGCCCGCAGCGTTTGGGGCAACAGGCTCGGTTGCGACCCAGCGTGCGTCGATGGTGGTCGAGGCGTTCACACCCGATACGCCCACCTGCGCCCAGGTGGCTCAGCTTTCGACGGGGGCAGACTCGCTTGAGGTGACGGGCGGCGCCATCCACGTCGAGGACGACTTCCTCATCTTTACTCCTGCGGTAGGCATCGGTGAGTTGGAGTCGGGCAATGGTTGGGCGTGGCTTACGGAGCCGACGCTGCGGCTCGCTTATTTGATCGAGGCATTGGAGTGTGGCGAAGTGCCTCCGGCTCTCGTGCCTGACGTGCCCACGTGCGAGCAAGTCGCGACGATCCTCGAGAACAGCGCACCGCTCGCGGTGCGAGGTGGCACGATCCACATCGAGGATGAGTTCCTGATCTTTACACAGCTCGCTGGCGATGCAGAGTTGGAATCGGGCAATGGTTGGGCGTGGCTTACGGAGCCGACGCTGCGGCTCGCTTATTTGATCGAGGCGTTGGAGTGTGCGCCCGCCCCGACTCCCACCCCAAGCCCCACTGCGACTGTCGAGCCGTCGCCGACCGCCGTTCCTTCCCCCACTCCGTCGCCCTCCGAATCCACCACGCCCGACTCGCCTGATGGGGCGGAGTCAGACGAACTTGCCGAAACTGGGCCTGGGCTCGCGTTGGTGGGCGCTGGTCTCGCGCTTGCGACCATCGCGCTCGGCGCAGCACTCGTGCGTCGTCGACAGCTCCACTAGGTCGTGGCTGGGATCGTTGGGCGCAGGCGATGTTGGCATGGAGGACGACGGCGTTGACGGTTGCCGAATTGGTCGGCGGGCTCGGGGACGACGGCGGTGATCCCGCGACCGCGTAGATCGCTAGGAATCGCTCGTGAGGCGTAGGCCTTGTCGGCGCGTACCGAGCGCGGTCTGGAGCCGGGCCGGTCGAGTGGTCGGGCGATGCGCCACTGGCGCAGTGGCGAGAACTTCCTCGGCGAGTCCGTGGCCAGGCCGGGCGCGGCCATCACCACCGGTCGTGGCCCGGTTCCGTCGACCCGGTCATGCACCTTGGTCGACCAACTTGGTCCTGACCGGCCTGCAGCGTGGCCAGGCGGCTCGGGCCGCTAGCCGTGAAACCTACGCGGTTGGTGGGTCGATGCGACCTGCTTCGTGGTGGAGAGGGCTTCTTGCCTGCCAGTCGTATTTGACAGGCACTCCGGCGAGGCGCGCGACGTCTTGCGCCAGCCTTCGCAACTCGGTGCGGCTCGTTCGCCCGCCCCCGGTGCGCCGCAACGCCCATATGGCTGGGTCCTCGGCATCGCCAACATGCTCGACGGCGACGAGCACTCGCTCCCAGCCGACTTCTCCAGCAATGTTCATGGTGACGTCGAGAAGGTAGTCCGGGTCAAGGACGGTGTCGACGAGAGGAGCGCTGGTGAGCACCTCCACGAAATCGCTGTCCCACCGGGCGCACAGGGTAATCACAACGCACCCTTCCTGCGCGAGTGACCTTGGCTGTGGTGGCGCATGGGAGATCGCAGGGCGAGGGGTCGGTGGGAACTCATCACTCCACCTCAAGCGACATGGTGTCGTGATCGCGGGGCACAAGGTCCCGCGAAGACGCCTGCGGGGGTGAGTCGCGTGAGTGAAACTGGCGGTGGAACCGGCTCGAGCACGTCACGGTGGGCGACGGTGAGCCCGGTGAGGTCACCATGCGCATTCGCAAGCGCCTCACGGACATCCAGTACGGCCGTGCCGAGGATGTGCACGGCTGGATGCGCCGCATCGGCTAAGGGCAGGGCCAGGAGGGCCGATGCGCTCGTCGCGCCGCGTACGCGACGCTCTGGCACGCTGTGGTCATGAGGATGGCCGGAGGGGCGCTGGTCTTTGTCGCCGAGCTCGGCATGCTGGTCGCGTTCGCCTGGTGGGGCCTGGTGGTCTTCGCGAGCCCGCTCTCGTGGGTCATGGGCGTCGGCTTGCCGGTGGCCGTGATGGTGGCGTGGGGCGTGTTCCTGTCGCCCAAGGCAACGCGTCCACCGCCGCACGCGGCGCGGGTGTTGCTACGTCTCGCGCTCCTGCTTGGCGGCGCAGCGGCGTTCTGGGCGGTCAGTGAACCCGTGCTCGCGATGGGGCAGGCGTTGCTCGCCGTCGCCGGAACGGCGCTGTACGAGCGGGACCAGAACTAGGAGGGTCAGTCCTCGACGATGGCAATGCCGTCGATTTCGACGAGCATCTCCTCGCGGGGCAGGCCCGTGAACACCGTCGTGCGGGACGGCAGCACTCCGCTAGGGGTGTGCTGGGTGACGAACTCTCCGTACGCCTCGTTCATGGTCGCGAAGTCGTCGCGAGTGGTGAGGTACACGCGCAGCATGACTACGTCGTCGAAGGTCGCGCCCGACGCCTCGACGATTGCCTTGACGTTCTCCAGGGTGCGTGTGGTCTGCGCGGCGACGTCGCCGGGGAACAGGTACTCGTTCGTGACAGGATCGACGGGTCCTTGCCCTGATACCTGGACGAACGGACCCTTGCGCACTCCCTGCGAGAATGTGTGCGCGGGTGCGGGGGCGAGGTCAGTGAAGACGCGCGTCTTTGCCATGGCGCTCACCCTAGCCTTACCTGTCAGAGAGGACGAAACGCATGACCCTTACCGTTCCCGACCCGGTCCTGGGTCCCTGGGCCAAGGCGTTCCCGGCGCGGCTGTGGGGCCTTCGCGTGTCGCAGGTGGCACAGGCAGGGGCGCGGTTGTCGGAGTTCTCGACGCCTGTGCTGACGGTGCATCCGGCATCGGTGGCTCACAACGAACGCACGGCGTTTGAGTGGGCTCGCGCTCAGGGCGTGGAGCTCGCGCCGCACGGCAAGACCACCATGTCGCCCGCGCTGTGGCAGGGTCTGCTCGACCAGGGCGCGTGGGGCATCACGCTTGCCACGCCGTGGCAGGTGCAGGTCGCCCTCGACGCTGGCGTTCCCAGGGTGATGCTGGCGAACTCCGTCGCCGACCCCGGCGCGGCGCGCTGGCTGCGTCAAGAACTGGACCGGCGTACGGACGTTGAGCTCGTGGTGTGGGCGGACTCGCTCGCAGCGGTCGAGGTGCTTGACCAGGTCGCGAGTCCCGGTTCGCGGCCGCTGGCGGTGCTGGTCGAGCTCGGCGCTAAGGGTGGCCGGACCGGGGCGCGTACCCTCGAGCAGGCGCGCGAGACAGCGCAGGCCATCGTCGCCGCACCGTCGTTGCGGCTTGCGGGCGTGGCGGCCTATGAGGGTCCATTCGGGGCAGACCGCAGCGCAGAGCAGGTCGCACGCGTCGACGCCTACCTGGAGACGGTGGCCCGGCTGCACGACGAGTTGGCGCCGCTGTACGAACTTCCCGGGATCGTGACCGCAGGCGGCAGCGCGTGGCCAGACCGCGTCGCGGCGGTGCTGGGCACTCTTGCTTCGCAGGCCACGGTCCTGCTGCGCTCGGGAGCCTTCCAAATCCACGATGACGGTTTCTACCAGCGCATGTCTCCCTTTGGGCGTGACATTGGGACCGCGCCGCTGCGCTCTGCGATGCATGCCTGGTCGCGCGTGGTGTCGGCGCCGGAGCCGGGGCTCGCGCTGCTCGATGCTGGCCGCCGCGACGTCCCGTTCGACATCGACCTGCCGCTGCCGCAGCGCGTCATGGGACGCGCGGGGGAGATCGCCGGTTGCGCGGTGACGGCCCTCAACGATCAGCACGCCTTCGTGCGCTGGGAGCCCGGTAGCGCCGATGCGCTCGCCATGGGTGAGGTCGTGCGGCTGGGGCTTTCGCACCCGTGTACCGCATTCGACAAGTGGCGGGTGGTGCCGGCGATCGACGACCCCGATGCTGATGACCCGCTGGTGATCGGCGCGGTGGCGACATGCTTCTAGGCGGGCGCACGCTGTACGTCGGGGCCACCGTCGTCGACGGAACCGGTGCTCCCGGGTATCAGGCTGACGTCAAGGTCCGCCAAGGCGTCGTCACGGGTATCAACCGCGGGGGTGTGAGGCTCGCCGGCGGGGACCCCACCGGTGGGGATGCGGGTGGCGGGGATGCAGGCGGCGGGGAGGTGCGCGTCGTGGACGCCCACGGCCTTGTGCTGGCCCCGGGGTTCATCGACATGCACGCCCATAGCGACCTCGCAGTCCTGCGCGGCGCGGATCACTCGGCGAAGATCCTCCAGGGCGTGACCACGGAGGTGCTCGGCCAGGACGGAATCGGCTACGCGCCGGTCGACGACCGCGTCGCGCCCCACGTCGCCCAGCAGATCGCAGGCTGGAACGGCGCGATCGCGCCGGAGCACTTCACCTGGCGCACCGTCGACGAGTACCTCGACCGGATGACGGGCTCCCTCGCGGCGAATGCTGCGGTCCTGGTGCCACAAGGCAACCTGCGCCTGCTGACGGTGGGAACGCAGAACCGGTCCGCCTCGGACGCGCAGCAGCGAGCCATGGAGGGCATCCTTGACCAGGCGCTCACGGAGGGCGCCTTCGGCATGTCCAGTGGGCTGACCTATGCGCCGGGCATGTTCGCCAGCACGGACGAACTGACCCGGCTGTGTCGCGTGGTCGCGCGCCACGGCGGCTACTGGGCGCCCCACACGCGCAGCTATGGAGGGGGAGCGCTCGCCGCGTATGCGGAGGCCATCGCGATCGCTCGTGAGGCCGGCTGTGCGCTCCACCTCACCCACGCGACCATGAACTTCGCGCCCAACCGGGGCCGCGCAGGGCAACTGCTGGAACTCGTCGACGATGCCCTCGCGGACGGCGTGGACATCACCCTTGACACCTACCCATACCTGCCGGGAGCCACCACGCTGTCCGCGTTGCTGCCGAGTGCGCTCGCGGCCGATGGTGACCTGCGCGAGGTGCTCGCGCGCATGGGGCCCGCGCAGCGGGAGGCCCTGCGGGTCGAACTTGAGGAGGTGGGCTGCGACGGCTTCCACGGTGAGGTCGCCGACTGGGACGCCATCCAGGTCGCCGGGGTGGCGAACGAGGACTGTGCGCCCTTCGTGGGACGCACCATCGCCCAGATTGCCCAGTCGCGTGGCGAGCGCGCGGTCGACGTCGTCATCGACCTCCTGATCGCCGACTCCCTCGCCACCTCAGTGCTCATGCACGTGGGCCACGAGGACAACGTGCGCGCGATCATGCGCCACCCTCAGCACACGGGCGGCAGCGACGGCATCCTCATCGGAGGCAGCCCGCACCCGCGTGGCTTTGGCACCTTCGCTCGCTACCTGGGCCATTACGTGCGCGAGGAGGCCGTGCTGAGCCTCGAAGAAGCCATCCGCCACCTGTCGGGTGCCCCCGCGCGTCGGCTCGGGCTCGACCGCGCCGAGCGGCCCAGGGGTGTGTTGCGAGAGGGCGCCTGCGCGGATCTCGTGCTGTTCGATCCTGCCACGATCGCCGACCGGGCCGGCCTCGAGGGCCCCCGCACGCCACCCGTAGGCGTGACCGAGGTGGCCGTGGCGGGCACCCCGGTGGTCATCGACGGCCGCGTCACAGGAGCCACGCCCGGCACGCCCCTGCGCAGGGCCGATGCGCTTGCGGGTGATGTAGGCACGCGCCACTAGGGGCGCGTGCGGGTGCCGATCAGTCCCAGTTCGGCGGCGACAGCGACGGCCTCGACCCGATCGGCGGCGCCGAGTTTGCGCAGCAGCCCCCGCGCCTGGGTGCGCACAGTGTTGATCGAGACAAAGCGGCGCTGGGCGATCTGGGGATACGTCAGGCCATCGCGGATGTACTCCACGAGTTCGCGTTCGATAGCCGTGAGCACGATCGACGCGTGGCGAGGAATGGCGTGGGTGTCGCCTGCCGAGAGGTCAAGCGTCGCGCGGAGTGGGTCGTCGAGCGGCCCTGCCCTCCACTGCTCGATGTCGGCGGCTGGAACGCACCTGAGCGCAAAGCGGGTCATACGCGTACCTGTCATGGACAGAGCAGTAGCGAGCAGTTCGCGTGCCGCGCCGTCGTGGCCGAGCCGTGACTGCGCCATCGCCGCGATCACGAGGTTGACAGCGCGGGGGCGCGGCGACGTCGCCCCCGCCTCGGCTGCCCGCAGCCGCTCCGCCGCCTGAACCGGCTCATCGAGTGCGAGCAGCGCCAGCGCCTGCGCGATGGCGGTGAACCAGTCGTGGCCTGCGCGGCGCCCATGATCATCGACGAGTGCGAGCGCTCCGCGGGCCTCTCCGCGCACGAGCATCGCGAGCGAGGTCGCGGCGACGATGAAACTGCTGGGCCGCCCGTCCGTCCAGAAGCCCTGGCTGGTCGCGAGTGAGGTCGCCGGCACATGGGCGTCGAGCGTGTGGGGAGCGACCAGCGCTCGCACGGCGAGGATGAATCCCTCGGCCGCAGAAGCCGAGGGTGCGTAGCCGGTCAGCGCTCCCACGTAATCGATGATGCCGAGCGCGGTGGACTCGTCCCCGTTGTCGAGGGCGACGAGTGCATCGGTGATCGCGGCGCCCACGGTGTCGTGAGGGGTGTCGGTGATCACTCCGGCAAAGACACGTCCCATGAGTGCGTAGTGAAGGTCAGCGGCCGCAGTCTTGGACAGTGGGTCGTGGTGGTCGATCATGACCGTAGCCATCTCCCGTGAGAAGTCGTGGTCGTCGAGCTGGGTCGCGGCCCACATCCCCAGGTAGGCCTCGGCGGTGAGCGTGCGTGCGATGTCCGGCCGGGTCGCAGCGAGGGCGAGCACGCTGTCGTCCGCGTCGCTCGCGAGGATGTCCGTGACCAGCGCCAGGCTGCGCCGCGCCCCGGCACGATCGCCGTTGGACACGGACGCGTAGGCACGCCGCAAGGCGATCCGGAGCGTGTCCACGGCGTCAGCGGCCTCGCGACGCGCGTAGCCCGCGATGGCCCTATCGAAGTAGGGCGAGTAGGTCGACGGCACCGCCTCTGGCGTCGTGAGCCGCACGTGCCCTGCGAGCAGGCACAGGCTCGGGCATGCGCGGATGGCGTCGAGCGGGATGCTGGTCACGGCTCGCGCGAGCAGTGCCGGCGTCTGCTCGGACAGAAAGCGGAAGTGATCGAAGACCAGGCGGTCGGCCTCGCCGTAGCGGCTTAGCGCCAGCAGCGTCATGAGCTGCATGGTGATGTGGCCCGTGGCGCGGCTTGCCGCGAGTGTGCGCTCGCGCAGTTCGCGGCGAGTGGTGGGGTCGATGATGCGGCCCAACAGCGCCCACACCTCGTCGCTCCAGTCGAGCACGGTCTCACCCGTCTCGACGTCAAGATCCAATGTGCCAAATGGCTGCGTGGTGAGGCGGGTGAACTGCTCGCGCAGGGTCGCGTCGTCGAACCCGTCCGCATGCAGCACTCCGAGGCTCACTCGCCTGCTCCCGCAGGCCTGGCGCAGAACGTTGAGCATAGGGCTGGCGACCTGCATCGCGGGAGCAATGTGTGTGAGCCGGGCGGCGAGGTCGGCCGCGAGATCCACGTCGAGCCTGGCGTCGCTGTGCGCCAAGCGCATCGGAGCGCCCGGAGTGGAGCGTTCGAGCCGCTGGCGGACGATGCTGGGGTTGCCTCGGTAGCGCGAGGCGAGAGTCATATGCAGCCCCGGGGGAATGGCTGCCTGGTTGAGGGTGCTCAGTTGCTCAATGTCCTCGAGTGAGAGCGCGAGGTCGGCCTCCGTGATGACGACGGCCGCTTCGCGCTCAAGTGACAGGGGAAGGTCAAGGCAGCGCACCACGAGCGCGGGAGCACCGTCAGTCGCGGCCATCCCGAGGATCGCAGGCCACAGCGGGTCGGCTGCGGTCATGGTGAGGTCGTCGATCACGATCACGTCGGCGTGGTGGGTTTCGGTCGACTTCAGCGCCTTGTCCACGAGGGGGCGCGACCGCAGCCAGCGGACCGTGCAGCCGTCGGTGAGCTCCAGGTAGTCGCCAAGCTGACGCATCCATGTCGAGCCTCCCCAGCCGGGGAGCGCGCACACCAACGTCAGCGGGGCGAGGTCGGCGTGGCGCACGTGGGCGCTGCTGCGCGTCAGGTCCTCCCACGGCGCCGCGACTGTGGCCGCCACCGCATCCATGGTTCCCCCTTCACGACTGACCCCAGCGCGCCGCGCCACGGGCGCGGGTGTCGCGCCTGCATGCCTGTGACGTTACCCCTGATCGAGGGGTGCTCCGCGCATCGGCCGGGCAGGGGTGATTCGGGGGGTGATTTCTGTACAGAACGGGCGTGCAGGATGCCGAGCCAGGGTCCACTGATGGTGCCGGCGGGGTGGACGCCGCTTCCCGGCACCGCAAAGGCGGTGGCAGTTGAGGGCGGGTACCGAGCGGCGTAGCGCTCGCTACCCGAGGCGCACACGTGCTACGTCGGCGCGGCATCGGCCGCGCCGCTTGCCCTCGCCTGCCCGCCGTCAGCGCGGTCTTCAGCTGAGGGAGGCTCACCATGGCGAGAACGATGGGAAACCGGTCACGACTGCGCACGCGCGTGCGAGCGGTCATGGCTGCGACGTTGGCGGCGGTGCTCGTCGGCGCGGGGGTTCAAGGAACGGCGAGCGCCGCACCGAGCGACGATGCCGCGGTCGTGCTCAGTATTGAGCACGGTGGCGCCACGTATGAAGGCGAGACGCTCGTCGACCCTGGCACCTCCTACCAAGCCAAGTTGCAGTATTCCGTGCCCAGGCTCACGCCTGGCCAACAGGTGACGATCACCGTTCCCGAGGGCATCACCGTGCCCGCCGCGGCACTGAGTGTTCCGAGCACCAACACGGTGGTCGAGTCGCTCGCGCTCGACGGCGATGGCAACGTGGTGCTGACCTTCAAAGACCCGCTCGACCTCACGATCGACCAGGGTGTGATCGCGTTCACCTTCGAGTTCGATGAGCCCACTGAGGGCACCGGGTTCGAGACGTTTACGTGGACGTTGCCCGGCGCGGACCACTCGTTCACTGTCATTGTGCGCGACCCCGGTGACGAACTGCGCGGCGAGATCGTCGCAGGGCTCGACAAGCGCGTGGGAAGTGCCAACCTGAGTGGCAAGGTCAGCCGCGATGTCCTGACCGGTCAGGTCACTGTGGCGCCATCGGTGGCCTCGGTCGCGGTGCCGTACACCCTGATGGTGGGCACGGCGCAGGCCGTCAGCGGCGTCACGATCCATGATGAGCTGTCGGAGTACCTCGCCTACGATGCGGGGTCGTTCGCGGCCACCCTGACGCGTTGGGATCAGTACGGCTTCAACAAGACCGTCGCGGCGTATGACCTGCCCGCGGTCCAGATTGATGGTCAGACCTTTACGGTCGCGGGGCTTGACCTGCCTGCGTACTCCTACCTGTCGATCACGTACGTCGCCCACGTGCGCGCGGACAAGGTCGCGGACCTCGAGGCAGCGCTGCAGGCCGCCGCTGACGCTGCCGACGCAGGCAACGACAACGCCAACAACTACTCGCTGACGCTGGCGAACACGGCATCGGTGGGTGACTTCACCGACGGTGCCTCGGTCACCATCGGTGGCACCATCGCCAAGCCGGGCATCGGCGCGGCCTTTGGCAAGTGGGTCGACAGCCTGAGCACGATTCCCTTGGCGCTGGACGACCAGGCCCAGCCCGTGCTGCCCACCCCCGTGACGTACGCGTTGCGCGCCAAGCTCAGCGAGTTTGCCGCCTTCACGGGCACCAAGCATGAGCTCGCGCAGAACATCGTCATCACCGACACGCTGCCGGCCCAGCTCTCGCTGCTCGACGAGGACTTCCTCACGGTCACCGGTGGCACGTTGGTGCCGGCGACCGCGCAGTGCCTCGCGGCCGGCGACCCTGGCTCCGACCTGTGCGTAGGCCAGTACGTCGTCACCGAGACGGCGGACGGCCGCGACCAACTGGTCATCAACGTCGGGCGCGACGTGACGGCCTCGTACGTGATCAAGGTCTCGGCGCTCGTCACCACGCTGGAGGGCATGACCGCCACTCACGACCCTTCTGGCCAGCCTCAGGTCCAGACCCGCTACCGCGTGCGCAACACGGCAACGTTCGACTACCACTCGGGTGCGGACCGC
The DNA here is from genome assembly GCF_047975725.1 of Demequina sp. Lineage (GTDB taxonomy): Bacteria > Actinomycetota > Actinomycetes > Actinomycetales > Demequinaceae > Demequina. The sequence continues at coordinate 87,673 of NZ_JBKEED010000007.1, read as the reverse complement.
TCCTTCAGCGCGGACGTGACGCTGTTGCAGCCCAAGGCGCCGGGATCGGTCATCGACGACCCCAGCGAGTTCACCAAGTCCACGCCCCCGACAGCGGTGACCCTCAACCCTGGCGAGGTGGCATCTGTGCCGTGGACCTTCACGCTCGCTGAGGGTGCGGTGCCGGACCTTGCGCGCTCGTGGATCGTGGACGATGTGGACACTGCCGTGTTCGACATCAGCGACCTCGATGCGATCGCGCAGACCATCACCGGTACCTACGGCTGGGCGCCCGGACTCACGGGTGCCGACTTCGACCTCAGCGTGGTGGACGGGGACCTCGTCATCGAGCCGTCGGCCACCTTTGGCGCGAATCTCGAGTGGGGCGCCTCACCGCAGGCGCCGCTCACGGGACGCCTGTCGCTGACCCTGGAACTGCCCACCTTCCCGCTGCAGGGCAAGCAGAGCATTGACGTGTCCAACTCGGCTCGCGTCGAGGGTGAGGATGACCGGGCCTACGTCTGGGTCTCGCAGTCCAGTGGCTCCGCGACCACCTATGGCGACGAACTCGAAGTGGCCAAGCAGGTGTACGCGGGCGAGGGCTCGTGGACCTCAAACGTGCGTGCGGAACTGGACGAGTCCGGTGCCTTGGTCAACGACGAGTTCATCTACCGCGTTAAGCTGATCCCTCACGGCGCCTACTCCGGCGTGCGGATCATCCCGCTCGCGGACGTCCTCCCGCAGGGCGTCACCTTCCTGGGCTTTGTCGACGGCAATCAGCTCGATTCCGGAGCGATCGTCGGTGACTCGACGATCGCCATGGGAGGCAATGTCGAGGCCACGTGGATCGAGGCCGATCGCACCGTCGCCATCGCACAGCGGGCGGGAACCACGCTCGCTGCCGGGGCGCCCATTGAGGTCCACTTCAAGGTCAGGGTGGACGAGTTCACCGAGGATCTGGGCATCGTCAACTCCGTGGGATCCGCCAAGGCCACCATCACGCCGTCGCACGGCTATCCGCTCATGGTGCTCAAGGCGGACTCGGAGCGCCCTGATGTGGTCATCACCGACCGTGACGCGCGTTTCACCGTGACCGGCCCGGACGGTGAGGTCCTCACGGACAGCGCCTACGTGGTCGACGGCCAGCTGATGGTCGCAGGTGAGGACGGCGATGCCGGGCTGGTGGTGCCGGCCGATGCTGGCTCACCCGATGCGGTCCCTGCCGGCCAGTACACCGTGACCGAGACGGTGGCCCCCGCGGGCTATGCGCTCGCGACGGCTCCCCTCGTGGTGACTGTTGGCGAGGACGGCACCTCCGCTCCGGTGACGCTGTACAACGACCCGCTGCCGCTGATGGCGATCGGTGACCTGGTGTGGGTCGACGCCAACCAGGACGGCCTGCAGTCCGACGGCGAAGAGGTCCTTGCGGGTGTCGGCGTCGAGCTGATCGACGCCCAGACCGGGAGCGTGGTCGCCTCGACCACGACCGGTGAGGACGGTCGCTACCTGTTCGACCTGCTCGAAGCGGGCGCGTACCAGGTGCGTTTCACCCTCACGGAGCAGCAGGCGCTCGTGTACACGCTGACCACGGCCCAGGTGGGTGACGACGACGGGATCGACTCCGACGCCGATCGCGCCACGGGCACCACCGAGGTCATCACGCTCGACGCCTCGACGTCGCCCCTGGTGGCGGCGGACGAATACGCCTACCGCGAGGTGCGCGCCCTGATGGGTGTGGACCCCACGTGGGACGCAGGTGTCGTCCTGCGTCCGGGCAGCGTCGCCGTCGGTGACCTGGTGTGGCTCGACACCGACGCCAACGGGCGTCAGGAAGAGGGCGAGCCGGGGATTGCCGGAGTGGTGCTCACCATCGTCGGGCCCGACGGCCAGCCTGTCGTCGACATCGATGGCCGCGAGGTCAGGCCCACCACGACGGACGACCAGGGTCGCTATTGGTTTGGCAACCTGCCCATCCTCGACGAGGGACAGTCCTATGCGGTGAGCATCGACCGGGAGTCGTCGGCCACGGCCCTCGAAGCTCTGGTGCCCACACGCACCGAGGAAGGCGACCGCAGTGGCGACTCGTCGCTGTGGGTCGCGTCCTCGCAAGGGCTCACGCTCGACGGTGAGGTGGACCCGACACTCGACTTTGGCTTCATCAAGGTCGCTGTGCCGGAGCCCGAGAAGGAGCCCGAGAAGGAGCCGGTGACGGAGCCCGAGGAGGGGGCCACAGACGAGGTCGTCGATGAGGGCGCCGTTCCCTCCGTGCCCGACGAGGAGACGTTGTCCTCGACCGGTGCAGACGTGGCCGGCTGGGTGGCCCTCGCGGCGCTGCTGTTCGCGGCCGGTGCAGGGTTGGTCGCCCTACGCCGCCGCGCGGAGGGCTAACGAGCCCTGACCGACGGTGCCCGCCGAGCCCTGTGCTCGGCGGGCACCGCCGTATGTGATCTGCGGCGAGCACTGGCGCGAACGCGCCCGCCCCAGCAGGATGGAAGGAACCGACGGTTCCGATCTGAGGAGAGTCCATGCCTGTGGCGAACCTGCGCCTGACCAGCCCCGATGTACGAGACGGCGAGCGCATCGGCGATGTGTATGCCGGCCAACACGCCGCCTCGGAACCCGAGTTAGTGGTCGACGGGGTACCAGACGGAGCCGTTGAACTTGCCATCGTGTGCCACGATCCCGACGCGCCCATGCCGCACGGCTTCACCCACTGGACCTGGTACGGGCTGGATGCGAGCGACGGGCCCGTACCCGCATCGGCTGGACGCCCGGGCCCCAACGATGACGGTGGCATGGGATACGTGGGGCCGTTCCCACCGCCCGGGCACGGCACGCATCGGTACTACTTCTGGGTGTACGCGCTGTCGCGTGCCGTCGAGGGGGAGCCCTCGCGCGGCGAGTTCCTGGACCGCTACGCCGATGCGGTGGTCGAGCAGGCCCGGCTCGTGGGCACCTTCTCGAGGTAGTCACGTGGGCACCGGGCCTTCCCGTAGGGACGATGCGCGCTACAGGGCCGCTGAGACGGCCCTGTGGGAGCAGTTCGGGTTGGTGCCCACGGAGCTGTGGGTCGAGGTGGCGGACCTGGGGCTGAAAGTGCGGGCTCTTGTGGTGGGACCCGACGAGGGCAGGCCGGTGGTGTTCGTCCATGGCACGCCCACGGCCGGGGGAGTGTGGGCGCCGCTGGTAGCGCGGCTGCGAGGGGTGCGCGCGGTGGTGGTGGACCGGCCCGGTTGCGCGCTCAGCGAGCCGATGGATCTCACGCGCCTGACCCCACAGTCGTTGCGCGACGTCAACGCGGCGTGGCTGGGTGAGCTGGTGTCCGCCCTGGATGCCCCTGCGGTCGACGTGGTGGGCAACTCCGCAGGTGGCATGGCTGCGATCATGTTCGCCGCATCCCGGCCCAACTTGGTGAGGTCCCTGGTGTTGGATGGCGTTCCCGCGGTGAGCGGCATGCGTCTGCCCCCTGCCATGCGGGCCGCGACCATGCCGTGGGTGGCCCGCGCGGTGTCGCGGCACACCGTCACGGCGGCGGACCTGCGGCGGTCGTTCCGCTCCATGGGCCACGGTCGCCTGTTCGACTCCGGTGGGTTGTCCGCTCCCGAGATTCAGTGGCGGACGGCGCTGTCGACTTGCACCGACACGTTCGTGCACGAGCTCGCTTTGCTCGCGGTGGCCGCCAACTGGCGCGGGCCCCGCCGCGCCTGGGTGCCGGGGCCCCGGGAGGTGGGCGCACTCGCCATGCGCTCGCTGTGGGCCGTGGGGGACAAGGATCCGTTCGCGAATCCCGAGCGGGTGCGGCGTTGGGCACGCAGGGCCCCGCACTCGGAGTTCACCGTGCTCGAAGGGTGCGGCCACCAGCCGTGGCTCGACGACCCCGAGGGGCACGCACGCATGCTCGAACAGTGGTGGCAGGCCGCGGGCCACACTCCCCGGCGATCCTCACCGGACTCTCAGGCCGTTCCCAGGTAGGCATCACAGGATGGTTGTCACGGAGGCACACCACGGCCTTCGACAACTGAAGACCTGGGGCATGTCGAGGCCATCTTTCGACACGCCTCAAGGGCGGCCGGTGGCATTGACACCCCCCCATCCACCGGAGCTACCGGCCGCCGACCACGATCCGGTCCGCGACACCTGCCATGTCGCGGGCCGGCTCACCAGTCACACCCAACCCGCCGTGAAGGGAGAATCATGGACCTCATCGCACGTGGCCACGACAGTGGGGCGACAGCCATCTGGGCCGGAGTGTTCTGGCTTCTCGCGATCATCGCGATTGGCGCGTTTGTGTATGCCTTGACCCGTCTGCTGCTTGACCGGCGTAGTGAGGCGCGAGCGCAAGCCGCGACCGCATCGGCCGTTCCGAACGTGCCCATGCCCGTGGTGGAGCCTGCGGTTCCCGCGAGAGCGATCCTCGATGAGCGGCTTGCGCGCGGCGAGATTGACGTCGCGGAGTACCGCGAGCGGCTTGACGCGCTTGGCACCTAGATCTCCTTGGCCCGCATGAGCCGTCCGCACTCGTCGCCCCCCTCCTTGCGAGTGCGGGCGGCTCATGTGTGTCAGGTGAGGTCGTAGGTGAGGAGCACCTGGCCGGTGCTCAGGCGTTCGTTCTCGACGACCCTGGCGGAGCGCGGCTGGTACGCGCCCGAGAACAGCGGCAGCCCCGCTCCGATGACCACGGGCGCGACCCGCAGGCGGATCTGATCGACGCATCCTCCCTGCAAAAGGGCCGATGCGAGGGACAGGCTTCCCCACACGATGATGTCTCGCTCGTACATGGCTGACAGACGGTCGGCGGTTTCGCAGGCGTCGCCGGGTTCGAGTGTGGCCGGCTCGTGTTCGCCCCACGGCGCCTTGCCGAGCGTGGTGGAGACCACGTGGCGGGGCAGTGAGTTGATGGGCGCGGCGAGGGGGTCGTCGGTCGCGGCCGGCCAGTAGGTGATGAACATCTCGTAGGTCACCCGGCCCAGCAGGATGGCATCGGCTTGGTCGAGCTCCGCGAGGGCGCGATTCACGATCGCGGTGGTGTCCGTCAGGGAGGCGTCGACCCAGTCGAGCTCTCCGCCCGGTCCAGCGGCGAAGCCATCGGCAGTGACGTGTTGCTCAACGATGATGCGACCCATGGATCTGACGGTACGGCGTGTGCGGCCGATGCGCGCGCCGTGCCCGCCCTCCCCGTCAAATGGATCCATTTTCCTTTTCTCGGGGAGGAGTGTCGGGCGCTTTGCTCGCGTGATGGGCGGCAAGGAGCGGTGGTGGCTACCGCGAGCCAGCGGCCCTTGGCGACTCTCTGTGCTCAGCCCAGTGCTGTGCCAGCCACTCGACCTGCGTGTCCAGCAGCCGTACTTGAAGTTCTGAGCCCTGCAGGCGCGCGTACTGGGGGTACGTCGCAAGGTCCTCGCTGACGTCCACCTTGAGGCGGCTCGGGTCGATGGCGAGTGCCCCGTCGTCGAAGAGCCGATGGATGTCTCGCCGCAGCATGAGGCCGCCGTGAGGATGGTGCTCGCCAAGTTTGGCGTAGCGATAGAGGTGCCCGGCCTCGAGGGCGCGAAGCGGAGCGGCACCCGTGAATGCGCAGACGTTCCCGTATCGCTGAAGAATGTGCTGGCGAAACTCGCTTTGGCCGCGGCGCACGCGCACCACGGTCTCGCTGAACCCGCCGGGAATCGTGACGACGAGGCCATCGCCGTGTCCCATGCTGGGTGCTGGCAAGCGCGACGCGAGGCGGCGGAGCGCGAGGTCCGAGTGGTGCTCGACCAGCGACACCTGAAGCGCCTCCCAATGAATCGGGCGCATCGCGTTGATGTCCGTGGCGTGCACGCTGAGTGTCTTGATCTCCTCGGCGTTGATCCGGCTCTCGAGTGCAGACCATCCGGCGTCGTATCGGGCGCGGTACTGGGTGACCTCGATCACTTCGATACGTGGCACGTCAAACTCGCGATGGCAGCCGCGCTTGGCGCAGCGGTACTGGGGCTGCTTGGTGGTCCTCAATGCGATCCTGGTGCTTCCGCATCCAGGACATCGATTGAGTTGCTTGGTGCCCGGCCAACTCTCGATGGTCTCGATGACGGACACGCCCAGGACTCGCTTCTTATCCCATAGGGCGATGGGGTCGCCCTCAGCAAGGTTGCGCGCGTTCGGAACGTTGCTGTCCCACGAGTAGTAGGCATCGATTTGGTCGTCGTAGCCTTCGTTGCCCCCATGGCCACGGCTGTCTCCGGCTGCCATCAGCAACCAGGCGTGTCGACCTTCGCGAACCATGTCGGCAGCTTGGCAGCTGCTGGCCGGCCCGACAAGCGTGGCGTGACGGAATACCCACCACCACGCCCACGTTGACCGCACCATGACCACGCTCGGCATCATCGGATCAGGCAATATCGGCTCCAACGTCGCGCGCGCAGCGATCGCGAACGGCTACGAGGTGGTGATCGCGAACTCCCGCGGTCCCGAGAGCCTCGGCGAACTCGTCGCGGAACTGGGGGAGAAGGCGCGGCCGGCCACGGTTGAGGACGCGGCACGCGCGGCCGACCTGATTCTGGTGGCCATCCCTCTCAAGGCCATCGACTCGCTGCCGGTTGAGCCCTTCGAGGACAAGGTCGTCATGGACGCGGGCAACTACTACCCGCAGCGCGACGGCCGGATCGAGGCGCTCGACCGCAACGAGTCCACGACCTCGGAACTGCTCCAAAGGCGCCTGCCGCACAGCCATGTGGTCAAGGCGTTCAACAACATCTTCGCCAAGGACATCGCCGCCGACGGCCTCCCCGACGGCGACCAGCGCCGCCGTGCACTTCCCATCGCGGGAGCGGACCACGGCGCTAAGGCCAAGGTCGCCACGTTCCTCGACGACCTGGGCTACGACGCCCTCGACTTGGGGCCGCTGAGCGAGTCGTGGCGCGTCGAGCGCGACACCCCCGCCTACGGCAAGCGGGTCACCCTTGAGCAACTCAAGGACCTCACGCGCGACGTCGAGCGGGTCGACCAGACCTGACTCAGTCACAGGTGAACCAGCCAGAACGCCACCCAAGAAGGCGGTGTTCGACGGCAAGGTTCTCGCGGAGGCCACCAATGACGGCCTCGTCGGCTTAGGGCGCCTCCACGCACGTTGGCGCGCATCCAGTAGACCAGGACCTTTGCGCACTAGACTCGCGCGCAGGCGGCAACTGGGCCGCCCGCGAGACGTGTTCCTTGGGGGGTCACATGTCAGGCTTCGCCGCTCAGGCTCGAGCGATTCCGCTGTACGCCACAGGCGCGACGGTGGTGGGCGCCTTCATCATTGGAATGACAACGCTGAGCCGGGTCGGCCCGCAGTCGAGCGAGGTGCTGGACTCGCTTCCCGAGACTGCCCTGGTCGGTGGTCTGGAGGCCACTGCGGGCGCGCTGATCATCAACCCGCTGTTCCTGGTCGCGGTTCTGCTGCGCTATCTGGGATACAAAAAGCTCGCCGCCAAGCGGGGCGAGAATTCCTGGGTGCGCATCATCGCGTGGTGCGCGGAGACGGTGTTCGCGGTTGTCGCCCTGAACCTTGTTCTCATTGCCACCGAGCCGGTGCTCGATGCGGGGTTTGCCTGGATGCTCTACGCAATGGTGGTGCTCCTGTGGTTCGTGGTGAGCGCAGTGTTCTTCGTGGTGACCCTCGTCATCAAGAAGCCGCTGTCGCAGACTCAGCTTGATGCCAGAGCCGCCAAGCCCACCTGGGAGTAGGCGCCGCCTAGCGACGCCAGCAGGGCCGATGCGCCTGCCGTCGGGCCCATAGGTTTCCGCCCTTTACCTGGGGTGACGTATGTGATGTGTGTGTTCGTGGAATACACGCCCCCGAATCCATGGTTGAATCCCACCATGAACGCCCCCACCTTCAACACGCCCTCCATGCCCGCGCGCCGCGCGATGTGCATGCCGTGTTGTCGCGGCGTCATGATGTGCTCGTGCTGAGCGGACTGAACACCCCCGCCACCTGAGCCCGGCCGCCCCGGCTTTCGCCGCATCGGCCCCTCGTCGTCAATCGACGACCCCCGGCATTCGCCACCCCCGACATTCCTGTCGTAGCGCCTTGGTGCGCATTTCCCCACGCAATGGTGCGGTGCTTTCCGCACCGTGCTGCTTGCGTCCTTTCGAAAGGCAAGTTATGAAGATCCGTCACGCTCTCCCCGTCGTCGCCGCCGCATCGGCCCTGCTGCTGGCCGCGTGCTCAAGCGCCGAGCCCGAGGGCGCCGAGACGGCGACCGACACCTCGCTCACCGACGTCCAGGACGCTGGCGTGTGGGTGGTGGGCACCGAGGGCACCTACCGCCCCTTCACCTTCCACGAGGAGGGCACCGGCGAACTCACCGGCTATGACGTCGAGGTCGCTCGCGCAGTCGCCGAGCAGCTCGGTGTCGAGGTTCAGTTCGAGGAGACCCAGTGGGACGCGCTGCTCACGGGCCTCGAGGCCGGCCGCTTTGATGCCGTTGCCAACCAGGTGGGCATCACGCCCGAGCGCGAGGAGGTTTACTCCTTCTCGACCCCGTACACCTTCTCCAACGGGGTGCTCGTGGTGACTGAGGACAACGCGGACATCGCCTCCTTCGACGACGTCGAGGGTCGCGTGCTCGCCCAGTCGCTCACCTCCGCGTTCGGCCAGCTCGCCAAGGACTCCGGCGCGCAGATCGAAGCCATCGAGGGCTGGGCGCAGGCCGTCGAGCTGCTGCTTCAGGGCCGTGTCGAGGCCACCATCAACGACAAGCTCACGTGGCTCGACTACCAGACCACCCACGGCTCCAACGGCCTCAAGGTGGTCGCGGAAACCGACGACTACTCGCGCAGCGCCATCGCCTTCGCCGGCGGTGACGACGCGCTGGCGGACGCCGTGTCCGAGGCTCTCGCGACGCTCGCCGCCGACGGCACGCTCGCGGAGATCTCGACCGAGTTCTTTGGTGACGACGTCTCTGCGGAGCCCGCTGCCTAATGAACATCGACTGGCCCCTCTTTTGGGATTCGGCCGGCCCGCTGGCGGCCGCTGCGATCGTCGGCACCATCCCGCTCGCGTTGGTTTCCTTCGCGGTGGGCATGGTGCTCGCGATCGCCGCGGCGCTCGCGCGGCTCTCGCGCAACCGGCTGCTGTCCGGTGCGGCACGGCTGTACATCTCGGTGATCCGTGGCACGCCGCTGCTCGTGCAGCTGTTCGTGGTGTTCTACGGCTTGCCATCCGTGGGGCTAGTCATCGACACCTGGCCGTCCGCCGTCATCGCGTTGTCTCTCAACGTGGGCGGCTACGCGGCCGAGGTGGTGCGCGCCGCGATCCTGTCGGTCGACAAGGGCCAATGGGAAGCCGCGTACATGGTCGGCATGTCGCGCCGCACGGCCCTGAGGCGGGTCATCCTGCCTCAGGCCGCGCGGGTCGCGGTGCCGCCGCTGTCCAACACCTTCATCTCGCTGGTCAAGGACACGTCGCTGACCTCGCTGATCCTGTTCTCCGAGATGTTCCGCAAGGCCCAAGAGATCGCGGCCTTCACGCAGGACTTCATGTTGCTCTACGTCGAGGCGGGTCTCATCTACTGGGTGATCTGCTTGGTGCTGTCCACGGGCCAGAGTGCCCTCGAAAGGAGGCTCGATCGCCATGTCGCTGTCGCCCGATAGCAACTCCACCGCGCCCGCCGGTCCGCTCCTGTCGGTGTCAGGTGTGACCAAGTCATTCGGTGACCACCAGGTGCTCCGCTCCGTCGACCTCTCCGTCGCCCGCGGCGAGGTGGTGGCGATCATCGGCGCCTCCGGTTCCGGCAAGACGACGCTGCTACGCAGCCTGAACGGCCTCGAGACGCCCGATACGGGGGTGGTCTCGGTGGGTGACGTCACCGTGGACTTCGCCTCCTTGGCAGGCGCCAAGCACGGGATCGTTGACCGCCAGCGCGCTGCGCTGCGGGACCGTTCCGCGATGGTGTTCCAGCACTATCACCTGTTCCCGCACAAGACCGTGCTTGAGAACATCACCGAGGGTCCCATCGTGGTCCACAAGCGTCCGCGCGAACAGGCGCAGGCCGAGGCCAGGGCCTTGCTCGAACGCGTGGGGCTCGACGACCGAGCCGATGCGTACCCGCATGAGTTGTCGGGCGGTCAGCAGCAGCGCGTGGGCATTGTGCGGGCGCTCGCCCTGCGGCCCGACTTGTTGCTTTTTGACGAGCCCACCTCCGCGCTCGACCCTGAGTTGGTGGGGGAAGTGCTGCTGCTCATGCGTGACCTTGCCGCGGAGGGCTGGACCATGGTCGTGGTCACCCACGAGCTGCAGTTCGCTCGTGAGGTCGCCAGCACCGTCGCGTTCATCGATGAGGGCCGCGTGCTCGAGTACGGGCCTCCTGCCCAGGTCTTGGGAGAGCCGCGCGAGGAGCGCACCCGTCAGTTCGTCAGGCGGCTCACGCACCCGCTGTAGCGCTGAGCCACAAGCCTGCGAAGGCGATCGTCGACACCAGCACCGTGGCGGCCGTGGCCAGAAGGAACGGTCGCGGTCCCACGGACAGCAAGCGCCGTACCTTCACGCCGTAGCCCAGAGCGAACATTGCCGCTGCCAAGAGCAAGGTCTGTGCGACGTCGGCGACGGCCAGGACTGCGTCCGGCACCACGGATGCAGACCGCGCCAGCATCATGGCAATGAACCCGAGCACGAAGGCGGGCACGACAGGCGGCAAGTTCCTCGCCTGATCATCGAGTTGCTGTGCCGCGGCCTCGCGCCGCTCGCGCAGGCTCAGCATCATCATCACGGGGGCGAGCAACACGATCCGCGCGAGTTTGGTGATCACGGCCACCGTGAGGGCGGTGGTCCCGATGATGCCCCCGACCGCGACCACCTGAGCAATCTCGTGGATTGAGGCGCCAGCCCATTGGCCAGCGAACACTTCGCTGAGACCAAGGGTGGAACTGATCAGTGGCACCACGCCGATCATGGCGGTGCCAAAGAGCACCACGAGCGCCACCGCTGTGACCGTCTCGGCCTCCCGCTTCTTGTGGGGGTCGGTCACGCCGGCCGTCGCGGCGACAGCCGCAGCGCCGCAGACGGAGAAGCCGCAGGCGATCAGGAGTGTCAGAGAGGGTGACACCTTCAGCGCTCGGCCCATCGCGATGGTGCCCAGGATCCCCCCGGCGACGACGCACACGACGACGGCGATCACGGGCCAGCCGAGGTCAAGCACGTCCGCCAGCACTACTTTTAGGCCGAGCAGCACGATCCCCGCGCGCAGGCCCGTCCTGGCGCACCAGTCCATCCCCGCTTGCACACCGGGAAGCGGAGGAGCGAGGTTGGCCATCAGGGTGCCCAGGACGATGGCCGCGAGGAGCGGGCTCACGCTCTGACCCAGGGTGCCCACGCCACAAGCCACCGCGCTCGCTGTCGCAGCCACCAGCAGCCCGGGCGCCAGGCTGGTGAGGCGCTGACGGAACGAGGGTGCGGTGGGGGAGTCGGTGAGGGTCGCGGTCATGACACCAGATTCGCTGGGCCAACCACGTGTGCGGTAGAGCCAAAAAAAGCCTAGGTTACAAGCATGACTTGTAGCCGGGGCGCCCGATGAGGACACCCGATCTCGACGCATTGCGCGCGCTGACCCTCGTGGCGCGGCATCTGAGTATGTCGGCCGCGGCGGAGGTGTTGGGGGTGAGTCAGCAGGCAGTCTCGCTGCGCATCCGTGCGCTCGAGCGCGATCTGGGGATACGGTTGCTGGCGCGCTCAGCGCGTGGTTCCCGGCTCACGGAGGCGGGCGAGAAGGTGGCAGCCGAGGCCGCCGTTTTGCTCGCTGCCTCCGACACGTTTGTGGACGCTGTGGAGCACTTGAGTGCTCAGCGGACAGGCCTCCTGCGCATCGGCGCCTCTTTGACCATCGCGGAGCACCTGTTGCCCGGATGGATTGCCGCGTGGAGGGCGTTGCCTCACGTGGAATCCACCGCCCAGGTCACCGCGGCGAACAGCCGCACCGTCACGCAAGACGTGCGCGGCGGAAACCTGGACCTCGGGTTCATCGAAAGCGCGGTCGTGCCCCGTGGGTTGGGGTCGCTCACGGTGGCACACGACACTGTGGAAGTCGTCGTGCAGCCGCGCCACCCGTGGGCACGGAAGGGGCGCGTGAGCGTCGCCGAACTGGCGGATACCGAGCTGATTTTGCGTGAGAAGGGTTCCGGGACCCGGCGCACGTTTGAGGCGGCATTGGCCGCGGCGGGTCATCCGCTGCACGCCGAGCCCGCCGCGACGGCGGCCACGACCTTGGGCGTGCGCAGCGCCGTGATGGCAGGTTCCGCCCCCGGCGTGCTCAGTTGCCTCGCCGTGGCCGCTGACCTTGCCGAGCGTCGCCTGGTGCGAGTCGAGGTCGAGGGGCTCGGGGTTGATCGGCCACTGACCGCCATCTGGGCCGGAGCCAGGCCGAACGCTCAGGCACGGGCCATGCTCGAAGCGATCGCACGCGAGTGCGCTGCGAAGCCACCACACCCGGCCTGACGCGCGCCATCAAAATCCCGTCAGGGTTGCGGGCCCGACCGTCAAGGAACCGTCAACGCCCCTGGTGAGTCACGTCATGCGCGGCTAGACCAGGAGTCGTGAACGATCTGATCTATGTGGCGCTCACGGTCGCCTTCTTCGCCGTATTGACCTTCATCGCTAGGCGAGGTGCCAAGTGAGCGTCCTCGACCTCGCCTTCATCGGCCTGCTCGCCGTGGCAGCGGTCTACGTGCTCGTGCACATGGTGCGCGACGCGCGGGAGGACTGACCCATGGGTGCCACCTCCACCGCTGTGCTTGCCGCCGTAGGCCAGGCGGGCCTCCTGCTCGCTGCGCTCGCGGCCGTCCACGCGCCCTTGGGTGCCTACATGGCCCGTGTGTATTCGTCGGCACACCACTGGCGGGTCGAGGCCTGGTGGTACCGGGCCACGCGCATTGATGCGACCACGGACCAGCGCTGGCGCACGTACCTGGTGCAGGTGCTGGGCTTCTCGCTGGCCTCCGTGCTGGCGCTGTACGCGCTGGGCCGGCTTCAGGCGTATCTGCCCATGAACCTGGGCTTCACGGGTCTGGACCCCGCGGGCGCATGGAACACCGCCGTGAGTTTCACCACCAACACCAACTGGCAGTGGTACTCCGGGGAGGCAGCCGCGGGTCACCTGCTCCAAATGGCGGGCTTCGCGGTACAGAACTTCGTCTCAGCCGCCGTGGGTATGGCCGTCGCGATCGCGCTCGTGCGCGGCTTCGCCCGGACGGGTGCGGACGGGCGGATCGGCAACTTCTGGCAGGACCTCACGAGGGGCGTGGTGCGTATCTTGCTGCCCATTAGTGCCATCGCCGCGATCGTGCTCGTCACGCAGGGTGTGATCCAGAACTTGGACGGGCACACCGCTATCACCACCTTGCAGGGCGGCACCCAGACCATGGTCGGGGGACCTGTCGCCTCCCAAGAGGCCATCAAGGAATTGGGCACCAATGGTGGCGGCTTCTTCAATGCCAACTCCGCCCACCCGTTCGAGAACCCCACCCACCTGAGCAACCTGCTGGAGATCTTCCTGATTCTGCTCATCCCGTCCGCCCTGCCGCGCACCTTCGGCATCCTTGTGGGAGACCGCCGCCAGGGCTGGGCGATCCTGGGCGTGATGGCCTCGCTGTGGCTCGGCGCGCTTGCGCTGGTCACGTGGGCCGAGCTCGCGGGTCCCGGCGCGGCGCCGCAACTCGCGGGCGCCGCGATGGAGGGCAAGGAATCCCGATTCGGGCTCGCGAGCAGTGCGCTCTTCGCTGCCGCGACCACCGGCACCTCGACCGGCGCCGTGAACTCGATGCACGACTCGTACACCGCGCCAGGAGGCGGGGTGGTGCTGTTCGAGATGCTGCTGGGCGAGATCGCTCCCGGAGGAGTCGGCGCCGGGCTCTACGGCATGCTGATTGTCGCGATCCTCGCGGTCTTCGTCGCGGGCCTGATGGTGGGCCGCACCCCCGAATACCTGGGCAAAAAGATCGGGTGTCACGAGATGTCGCTCGTGGCGCTGTACGTCCTCACCACTCCCGCCGTCGTGCTAGTCGGCTCCGCGCTGGCCGTCTCGGTTGGCCCTGGGCTCGCAGGCATTCAGGAACCGGGGGCGCACGGGCTCACGGAGGTGGTCTACGCCTTCACCTCGGCGGGCAACAACAACGGCTCCGCGTTCGCGGGACTGGCCACCGGCACCGGCTTCTACAACACGGCGCTCGGTCTGGCGATGCTCGTCGGGCGGTTCGTGCCCATCGCGATCGTCCTCGCCCTCGCCGGCCGCCTCGCCTCGCAACGCACCGTGCCCGCGTCGAGCGCCACCCTGCCCACGCATCGGCCCCTGTTCGTGGGCCTCACGAGTGCCGTCGCATTGATCGTCGTCGGCCTCACCTTCATCCCCGTCTTGTCCCTTGGCCCGATCGCAGAGGCGCTGTCATGACCGTCACCACCACACCTCCCTTCAACAGGGCCGATGCGCCCGTCACCACCGCCGCCGCGGCGCCCTCGCGAGGGCTCACCTGGGGGCAGGTCAAGGCCGCTCTTCCCGGCGCGATGCGCGGCCTCGACCCCCGTCAGTTGTGGCACAGCCCGGTGCTGCTGATCGTGGAGGCAGGGGCGGCCCTCACGACCGCACTCGCCGTTCTCCAGCCCAACGTGTTCGCGTGGATCGTGACCGTGTGGCTGTGGGCCACGGCGTTCTTTGCGGCGCTCGCTGAGTCGATCGCTGAGGCCCGCGGCAAGGCCCAGGCCGCCTCGCTCAGGGCGACGCAGCAGCACACCGTGGCGCGCAGAATCGCGGTGGGGGCAGGCGCTGCGGGGGAGCGCGAGTACTGGGCCGCACCCGTCACCGAGGTCGGGTCAACGCAGCTGCGGGTGGGCGACGTGGTGGTGGTCGAAGCAGGCCAGACCATTCCAGGCGACGGTGACGTCGTAGCGGGCATCGCGTCCGTCGACGAGTCCGCCATCACGGGCGAGTCGGCTCCCGTGATCCGAGAATCCGGTGGTGACCACTGCGCCGTGACCGGCGGCACCGTGGTGCTGTCCGACCGCATCGCCGTGCGGATCACAGCCCAGCCAGGGCACGGATTTGTGGACCGGATGATCGCGCTCGTCGAGGGCTCGCAGCGCCGCCGCACGCCCAACGAAATCGCCCTCAACCTGCTGCTCAGCGCACTCACGGTGGTGTTTCTGCTCGCCGTCGCCACCTTGCAGGCCTTCGCTGTCTACAGCGGCGGGCGGCAGTCCATTGTGGTGCTCATCGCGTTGCTGGTGTGCCTGATCCCCACGACGATTGGCGCGCTGCTGTCTGCGATCGGCATTGCGGGCATGGACCGCTTGGTGCAGCGCAACGTCCTCGCGACGTCGGGTAGGGCCGTCGAGGCTGCCGGCGATGTGGACGTGTTGCTCATCGACAAGACCGGCACCGTCACCTACGGCAACCGCAGGGCGAGCGAACTGCACACGGCGCCGGGCGTGAGCGAACACGACCTGGCCGTGGCCGCCCGGCTTGCCTCGCTTGCCGATGACACCCCCGAGGGCCGCAGCATCGTCGAGCTCGTCGACCACCGCGACGACGTGGTGGCGGATCCGCTGCCGCCGTCGACCCTCATGGTCGCGTTCAGCGCTCAGACCCGCATGTCCGGTGTCGACCTGCCGCTGTCCAGCGGCGTGGAAACCCTGCGCCTGCGCAAGGGGGCGGCGAGCGCAGTGCACACGTGGCTCCTGAGCACCGGTGCCGATCCCGACGCGGACGCCGCGATCGCGGAGTCCATCGAGGCGATCTCCCGTGCGGGCGGCACCCCGCTGGTCATCGCGCAGCAGCGCGACACGGCACCCGCGACGGTACTGGGCGTGGTGCACCTCAAGGACGTAGTCAAGGGTGGCATGCGCGAACGGTTCGACCGGCTTCGCGCTATGGGGATTCGCACCGTCATGGTCACGGGCGACAATGCCATCACGGCGCGGGCGATCGCGGTGGAGGCGGGCGTGGACGACGTGCTCGCTGAGGCCACTCCGGAGGACAAACTGGCGCTGATTCGGCGTGAGCAGGCGGGCGGGCGCCTGGTCGCGATGGCCGGTGACGGTACCAACGATGCGCCAGCGCTCGCTCAAGCGGACGTCGGCGTCGCGATGGCCTCCGGGACCTCCGCGGCAAAGGAGGCCGGCAACATGGTCGACCTCGACTCCGACCCCACCAAGCTCATCGAGATCGTCGAGATCGGCAAGCAACTGCTCATCACGAGGGGGGCGCTCACGACCTTCTCCGTCGCCAACGACGTCGCCAAGTACTTCGCGATTCTGCCCGCGATGTTCGCGCCGATCGTTCCTGGCCTCGACGCCCTGAACATCATGCGGCTGTCGAGCCCGCTCAGCGCGATCGCCGCCGCCGTGATCTTCAACGCGCTCATCATCGTCGCCCTGGTGCCGCTCGCCCTCCGGGGCGTGCGGTATCGCCCAGCCAGCGCATCGGCCCTGCTCGGACGCAACCTCGCGATCTACGGGCTGGGAGGGCTGGTGGCCCCGTTCGTAGGCATCAAGCTCATCGACCTGCTGCTATCCCTCATCCCCGGCCTGTAACGGCCCCCGATTGTGGAGAGACTCATGCCTTCCATCCGACAATCCCTATCCACCTCGCTGTCCGCCCTCACGAGGGCAAGCGGCGCGGGCCTACGCATGCTCGTCGCCTTCACCCTGCTGCTGGGCGTGGCCTACCCCCTCGCCGTGACCGCGGTGACCACGCTGGCCTTTCCGTGGCAGGCAGCGGGCTCGCTCGTGACGGCGGACGGCGAGCGCACCACAGCACGAGCCGATGCGGCCGCATCGGCTCTCATCGGGCAAGACTTCGAGGGGGACGAGTGGTTCCACTCGCGGCCTTCCGCGGCAGGCGACGGCTATGACCCGCTGGCCTCAGGTGGCTCGAATCTGGGGCCAGAGAGCGAGGCCCTGGTCGCCACGATCAGCGCCCGCATCGATAAGGTCGCCGCGCGTGAAGGGGTCACCGCCGCTGAGGTACCGGCCGATGCGGTGACGGCTTCCGGGTCCGGGCTGGACGCGAGCATCAGCCCCGCCTACGCCGCCCTTCAGGTGGAGCGAGTCGCTGCCGCGCGCGGACTTGAGCCTGCGGCCGTCGAACGCCTGGTGGCCGACGCGACGCACGCTCGCACGCTCGGCGTCCTGGGAGACACTCACGTCGACGTGATCGCCCTCAACATTTCCCTTGAGCGGCTGGCCCCAGCGGACACAATGTGACCATGACCGATGCGCGCCCCGTGCCGAGAGTCGACGGCGAGAATGCGCCGCGTGGTCGCCTCACCGTGTACCTGGGGGCCGCGCCAGGCGTGGGCAAGACCTTTGCCATGCTCGACGAGGCCGAGCGGCGTCGCGCTCGCGGCACGGACGTGGTGATCGGGCTGGTCGAGACCCACGGGCGCAAGGCGACTGCAGCCAAAATCGGCGACCTTGAGGTGATCGACCGGCTGGTGATCGAGCACCGTGGCGTCGAGATCGCCGACCTCGACGTGGACGGGGTGATCCGGCGATCGCCGCAGGTGGTTTTGGTGGACGAGCTCGCGCACACCAACCCGCCCGGAGCCCCCCGTGCCAAGCGGTGGCAGGACATTCACGCACTGCTCGAGGCGGGCATCGACGTGGTCACCACTGTCAACGTGCAGCACCTGGCCTCGCTCGTGGATGACGTCGAGGCCATTACGGGGGTGCGCCAGCGCGAGACCGTGCCGGATCAGGTGGTGCGCGACGCCGACCAGATCCAGTTGGTTGACCTGTCGCCGCAGCAGCTGCGCCGCCGGCTCGCGCACGGCAACATCTATCGTGCGGAGCAGGTCGATGCCTCGCTCAATCGCTACTTTCGCGAGGGCAACCTCACGGCGCTGCGCGAGCTTGCGTTGTTGTGGCTCGCGGACAGGGTGGACGATGCGCTGACCCGGTATCGCAGCGACCACGCCATCGATGCGACCTGGCCCGCGCGCGAGCGGATTGTCGTGGCCGTCACCGGGGGCGACGAAAGTGAAGGGCTGATCCGGCGCGCCTCACGGATCGCCCAGCGCGCGGCGGGATCAGAGTTGGTGGCCGTCCATGTCCTGCCCACGGACGGTCTGCCGTCCGCACCGCCTGCGGCGATCGCGGCGCAGCGCTTGCAGATTGAGTCGCTCGGCGGCACCTTTCACACGGTGACCGGTGAGGACGTCGCGGCCGCCGTCGTGGACTTCGCTCGCGGGGTCAACGCGACCATGATCGTGGTGGGGGTCTCCCGCCACTCGCGCTGGCGCCAGGCGCTGTCGGGCTCAAGCGCCGATGCGATTGCGCGGCTGTCAGGGGCCATCGACGTGCACCTGGTGACGCATGAGGGTGCCGGTGCGGGGGTGCGAGGACCGTCCCGTACCTCGTCGATGTCGCCCGCGCGCAGGACGGCGGGATGGGTCGCGGCGGTGGTGTCGCCCATCGTGGTGGCGCTCATCTCCGAGGCGGGCACAGGGGCTGCCGAGGATCTGTCGACGGCGCTGATGCTCCAGCTCGCAGTCGTCGTGGCCGTCGCCCTCATCGGCGGGCTGTGGCCCGCGATCGTCTCCGCAGTGCTGTCGTTTCTGACGCTCAACCTGCTGCACACGGAGCCCACGGGACGGCTCGCGATCGATCAGCCGCGCGACGTGCTTGCGCTGGTGGTGTTTGTCGCTGTTGCGGGCGCGGTCGCCTCGGTCGTGGACCTGAGCGCGCGGCGCACTGTGCAGGCGTACCGGGCTCGCGCCGAGGCCTCGACGCTCGCGGCGCTGTCGCGGTCCGTGTTGTCTGGCGAGGACACGGCCGAGGCGATCGTGCGGCGGCTGCGCGCGGTGTTCGTGCTCGACCAGGTGTGCCTCGAAAGTCGCGACGACGCTCGGTCCCCGTGGAAGCCGCTCGCCGTCAGCGGCGATGCCGACGATCAACGCGAGCCCACCATCGTCGACATCGACGACGCCCACCGCATGGTGCTGAGGGGCCGCACTCTCGCGGCCAGCGACCGCGAGGTGGCGGAGGCCTTTGGCAGTCAAATGCGGATTGTGCTGGAGCACAGGCGCCTGCGTGAAGAGGCCGCAGGGGCGCGCAAGCTCGAGGTGTCTGAGCGGGCTCGCACGGCCCTGCTAGCGGCCGTGTCCCATGACTTGCGTACCCCGCTCGCGGCGATCAGGGCGGCGGTCGACGGCCTGTCGGCGGGCGTGCCCATGACGGACGGGGATCGACAGACGCTGACGGCGACAATCCAGGACGGTACCTCCCGGCTCGAGAGGCTCATCGACAACCTGCTCGACCTGTCCCGGCTTCAGGTGGGTTCCGTCCAGGCCCGGCTGAGGGCAAGCTCGCTCGAAGAGGTGGTGCCGGCTGCGGTCGAGCCCTGGAATGCGTGGGTGTCGCTGTCACTGCCCGAGGACTTGCCGCCGGTCGCCACCGATCCCGGCCTGCTCGAGCGCGTGGTGGAGAACTTGGTGTCCAACGCCGTCCGCCACAGCCCTCTCGGTACACCCGTGGTGGTGACCGCCAGCACCGACGGTGGCGAGGCGGTGATCCGCGTGGTCGACCAAGGCCCCGGCCTGAGTGACGACAGGAAGGCCCAGATGTTCGAGGCCTTTCAGCGCTTCGATGCGGTGGCGGACGGGGGAGTGGGGCTCGGTCTGGCCGTCGCGCAGGGACTCGCCCAGGTAGTGGGAGCGACCGTGTCGGCAGAGGACACCCCTGGAGGCGGTCTCACCATGCTGGTCGCCGTGCCGCTCGTGTCATCGCCACCGGTGCGCGAAGATGCTGGCGTGGGTGAGCCGTGAATCAACAGCCAGCAGGCAGCCGTGTCCTCGTGGTCGACGACGACGAAGGTCTGGCCCGCGCGCTCGCCATCAACCTGCGGGTCCAGGGCTGGGACGTGACCACCGCGCACACGGGCGCGCAGGCGCTCGAAGCCGCCGCGACCGGCAGGCCAGACGTGGTGGTGCTCGACCTGGGCCTTCCCGACATCTCGGGGCTCGAGGTGCTCGCGGGGATCCGCGGATGGTGCCGGGTGCCCATCGTGGTGCTGTCGGCGCGCCAACTGGGCGAAGACAAGATCGACGCCCTCGACGCGGGAGCGGACGACTACGTGACCAAGCCGTTCGCCATGAACGAGTTGCTCGCCCGCTTGCGCGCGGCGGTACGGCGTGCACAGCCCAGCGCTGAGGACGATGCGGTGGTCGAGGCGGGCGCGCTTCGCATTGACTTGGCGCGCCGCACCGTGGCGCGCCACGGCGTCGACGTGAGGCTCACCCCCACGGAGTGGGCCCTGCTTGAGGTGCTCGTGCGCCACGACGGCCGCATGGTCGGCCGCGCCCAGTTGCTCCACGAGGTGTGGGGGCCGGGGTACGACGCGGAGACCCACTACCTGCGTGTCTACACCGCGCAGTTGAGGCGCAAACTCGAAGACGATCCGGCCGCTCCGCGCCACCTCCACACCCACCCAGGGGCGGGCTACCGCTTCGAGTTGTGAGCCGTGGCGGTGATGCCGGCAATAATCGCGACCACCACGCGCTCGCCGAGGGCGACCAGCGCGAGCGCGTCCTGACCCACGAGCGGGCCGCGCGTCGCAATATCGGCAAAGCCGTGCACCGCTGACCAGCACGGCCACTCGGCGTGCTCGCGCTGCGCGCCGGTGAGCACGCCAACGGCCTCGCATTCATCGAGCGCGTCGACAAGCATCTGGAATGGCGCCGGCACCTCGTGGTCGACCAAGACCGACGGTGCCGCCCCTGGTCGCGGGTCGAAGGTCAGCAGCGCGAGCTCGAACCACCCTGGCTCTGCCAGCGCAAACTCGATGTATCCCAGGCCCACGCCGCGCAGGCGGGCGAGTGCCGCATCGGCCGGGCCGGGCTGGTCGGGCGAGACGGCGGCGACTCGAGCGGTCATGGTCTCTGCGAGGCGGTCCTGAGCGGCGAGTGCGACGGCGACCACGAGCGAGCGGTGGTCGTCGAAGTGACGGTAGGCCGCGGTGGGAGAGACCCCCGCGACCCTCGTGACCTCGCGCACCGTCACGGCGTCGACGCCGCCGCCGCGAGCAAGGTCGAGTCCAGCCTCGACCAGGGCGGCCCGCAGGTCACCGTGGTGATAGGTGCGCGTCACTTGGGGCATCCCTTGCGCCTCCTCAGAGGGGCGATTACAGTGGTCGAGTTGATGTGAACACTGTGAACATATCGCGGCTTCAGGCATCGGCGCCACCGAATCGGGGAGGGTTCATGGCAGACCTGGCTATCGAGACGCACGGCCTGGTGAAGACGTACGGAAGCACGCGCGCTGTCGACGGCATCGATCTCAGCATCGAGCGCGGCGGGGTGCACGGGTTCCTGGGTCCCAACGGCGCGGGCAAGACCACCGCCATCCGCATGCTCGCCACCCTCATCAGGCCCGATGCGGGTTCGGCCTCCGTTCTGGGGTACGACATCGCGAGAGAGTCCGACGAGGTGCGCTCGCGGGTGAGCCTGACCGGTCAGTTCGCGTCCGTAGACGAGGACCTCACCGGCAAGGAGAACTTGCGGCTGTTGGGCAAGCTTTACGGCTACACGAGCCAAGGCGCGAGCAAGCGTGCCGATGAATTGCTCGAGGCCTTTGGGCTCAGCGACGCAGGGGACCGCCAGGTCAAGAAGTACTCGGGTGGCATGCGCAGGCGCATCGACATCGCCGCATCGATTGTGGTCACGCCGGAGCTGCTGTTCCTCGACGAGCCGACGACCGGCCTTGACCCCCGCGCGCGCAACGAGGTGTGGGACATCATTCGGGCGATGGTGGGCTTTGGCACCACGGTGATGCTGACGACGCAGTACCTCGACGAGGCGGACCAACTCGCCGACCGCATCTCCGTGATCGACACCGGCAAGATCATCGCCGAGGGCACGTCGAGCGAGCTCAAGGCCTCGGTGGGAGACGCCTCGCTCCATGTCCGCGTGATGCGACGTGACGATCGCGACGCCGCTCGCGAACTGCTCGTCCGCGAGCTGGGAGTCGACGTGCAGGCCACGAACGACCCGCAGGCGCTCACCGCCGCCATCGACGACCGTGCGCGCGTGACGCGCGCGCTCACCGCGCTCGAGGAGTCCGGACTCGAACTCGCGCAGTTCTCCTTGGGCCAGCCCAGCCTCGACGAGGTGTTCCTGGCACTCACCGGGCACGCCGCCGAGGCGGCAAATGATGAGGAGGTCGCGGCATGACCGACAAGACGACCACGGACCTGGCAACCCAGACCCCGCCTGGCGCCGGTAGCCCGGCCGCACCCGCATCGGACGTGCCGCAGGCTCATGCGATCACATCGGCACTCGCGAGTACGGACAAGCCCAAGCCGCCGAGCGCGCTCAGCACGTCGCTCACTTTTGGCTGGCGCGCGCTGCTCAAGATCAAGCACGTGCCGGAGCAGCTCTTTGATGTC
Source organism: Demequina sp. (assembly GCF_047975725.1). Classification (GTDB taxonomy): domain Bacteria; phylum Actinomycetota; class Actinomycetes; order Actinomycetales; family Demequinaceae; genus Demequina. The sequence goes on along the minus strand of NZ_JBKEED010000007.1, from coordinate 65,306 downwards.
ACCGTGTTCCCGGTGGTGATGACGCTGCTGTTCACGTACCTGTTTGGCGGGGCGATTGCCGGCTCGGTCAGCGAGTACATCGCGTATATCGCGCCCGGAGTCCTGGTGCAGTCGGTGCTGTTCATCACGATGTACACGGGCACCACGCTGCGCACCGACATTGACAAGGGGGTGTTCGATCGCTTCCGGTCGTTGCCCATCTGGCGTCCGTCACCCCTGGTAGGCATGCTCTTGGGGGACGCAGTGCGGTTTGTGGTCGCTGCCGTGGTCACCTCGGCCGTGTGCCTCGCCATCGGGTGGCGGCCTGCCGGCGGTTTCGTGGGGGTCGTGGCGGGAGTGGCGCTGCTGCTCGTGTTTGCCTTCTCGCTGGGATGGATCTGGACCTTCCTGTCGCTGATCCTGCGCACCCCCGGCTCGATCATGGGTGTCGCGTCATTCGTGCTCATGCCGCTGCTGTTCGGGTCCAACATCTTCGTGGATCCCTCGACCATGCCGGGGTGGTTGCAGGCGTGGGTCGACGTCAACCCCGTGTCCGATTTGGTGACCGCGGTCAGGGCGCTCATGGATGGCAACCCCGTGGGATCCGAGCTGCCCATGACGCTCGCGTGGTCGGCCGGATTGGTGGCGGTGTTCGGCTCACTCACCATGTGGAAGTACAGGGATCCTCGTTAGTCACTAAAGTCGCGCGACACGCCGCGTGACACTTGTCTCACTCTGAGCGTGACGCGTCATTCGCAGTTCTGATAGTGAGGAAAGATTTTCCGGTGACCCTCGCGACTGATCTCGACTCCCGCAAGTACTTCCGCACTCTCGATGCCGCGCTCGCGGACCTGGGTCTCCCGCTCGGACTGGTCGACAAAATCCGTGCGGCCGTCACCGGCCTGGACTACGAGCACGTCTCGATCCCCGGCAGCCGGGACCACATCGCGCTCGAGCTTCCCGGCGTGGCCAAGCCCGTGGCTTACATCACGCCCATGTTCGTGGCCCTTCACCCGCTGGGCGGCGAGCCCTCGTTCGTCGAGATCGCTGAGCCCGAGACTGTCGCGGCTGCTGCGCCCGATGCCGGCGCGCTGACGTTTGCGGAGCCCGTCGCCGCCGTGCGCCACGACGCCGACGAGCCGCGCCCGTGCCCCACCTGCTACATGGGTCTGCCGCTGTCCGGCATCTGCGACTGGTGCGGCTGAGCGTCACCCTGGAGGTTCTTTGCGGGGGGCCTGACCTAGGCTGGTGACGGCGCACCCTCGTCGTGTCGCGGTGCGCGGCGCTTCCCGCGTGTGAAAGGCCAGTCCCCGCATGTATGCACTGCTGCTGTCCATCATCTACGCCGCCTTCGTGAGTCTGGGGCTTCCCGACTCCCTGGTGGGTGCCGGGTGGCCCGTGATGCAGGGCGACCTGGGAGTTTCCGTGGCGTACGCGGGCATCCTCACGACGATCATCGCCGTGGGCACCGTCTGTTCAAGCCTGGCTTCGGAACGTCTGACCCGCCGGTTCGGCGCGGGAATGGTCACCGCTGTCAGCGTGGGCATGACCGCGGCGGCGCTTGCCGGCTTCTCCTTCTCAGGTTCGTTCTGGCTGCTGTGCTTGTGGGCGATTCCCTACGGCGTGGGCGCGGGCGCAGTCGATGCGGCACTGAACAACTACGTCGCCCTGCACTATGCGGCCAAGCACATGAACTGGCTGCACAGCTTCTGGGGAGTGGGCGCGGCCATCAGTCCCTTCATCATGAGTGCCGCCCTCACCTCGGGAGCAGGTTGGGCGAGTGCGTATCGCGTGGTCGCGATCATCCAGGTGGTGCTCGCGATAGGGCTCTTTGTGAGCCTGCCCTTGTGGGGCCGCGTCAATGCGACCACACCCCAGGTTCATGACGAGGACGAGCCCTCGGGCAAGTCCGCCACCCACGTTCCGCTGATGCAGGCCCTGCGCCTGCCGGGCGTCGTGCTGATCCTCGTGGCCTTCTTCGCCTACTGCGCGCTCGAGAGCACCGCCATCCTGTGGGCGGCGACCTTCCTCGTCGACGATCGTGGCGTCGAGCCGGCGACCGCTGCTGCGTTCGCTTCCTTGTATCTGCTGGGCATCACCGCCGGACGCTTCCTGGCGGGGTTCGTGGCCGACCGGCTGGGGGACCGGATGCTCATTCGGGGAGGCTTCGCGGTCGTCGGCCTCGGCGTGGTCATGATTGCGTTGCCCCTGCCGACGGACGTCGTGGCGCTCGCCGGGCTGGTGGTGGCGGGCCTGGGCTCCGCACCCATTTACCCGGCGATCGTGCACTCCACGCCCGTCAACTTTGGACGGCGCAACTCGCAGGCCATCATCGGTATCCAGATGGCGTCCGCGTACACGGGTACGGCGTTGATGCCGCCGCTGTTCGGGGTGCTCGCCACCTGGCTCGGCCTGTGGATCCTGCCGCTGTTCCTCGGTGTGCTGGTGGTCCTCGGCCTGGTGATGTCAGAGCGGCTGAACCGGCTCGTGGATCGCCATGCCATCCCCGACATGTCCGTGGCCGGGGCGTAGCGGGACTCAGTCCAAGACAGCGACGGCTTCGATCTCCACGACGGCCTCCGGGCGCGCGAGGCCCGCGACGACCACCACCGTGAGGGGAACCGCGTAGTTGCCCCACACCTCCTGGGCGGCGCCGAAGCCCTCCTGGATGTCGGCGCCATCCTTGACGTAGATCGCTAGCCGCACGACCTCGCGCTGCGTGGCACCCGCCTCGGCGAGCACCGCGAGCACGTTGCGCAGTGCCTGTTCGGTTTGGGTCACGAGGTCGCCCTCGATGGCGCCTGCGGCATCGGTGCCGTTCTGGCCGCCCACATAGACGGTGCGGGTGCCCGAGCCAACGGCGCCTGCGGCGTAGACGGGGGAGCGGTGAAGGGAAGCCGGGTTCAGATGTGTCACTGCCACGGTGACCACCTCCTGGGTTGATCGAACGCCGTCGTCCCTCGACCGTAACCCCAGGGTGCGGTGGCCGCGAGGCGAGCCCGCGCATCGGCCTTGAGGGGGTGGGAACATGCCGGTGCGAAGGGGGACCTACGTCGCCGTAAGTTACGCCCGCGTAGGTTAGGATTTTGTGCATGGCTTCCCACGAGATGACCGCGCCCGGTCTCGCCACCGTCGATGAGCACTTCGACCTCACCGCGCTGCTGAATGCACGGGCGCAGGCCGCCCCCCAAGGTGCCTTCGCTGAAGTCAAGGATGACAACGGCGACTGGCAGCCCGTGACGCTCGGCGAGTTCCACGCCCGCGTGCGCGCGGTAGCGAAGGGCCTGGTCGCGTCGGGTGTAGGCGCGGGCGACCGCGTGGGCATCATGGGTGACACCACCATCGAATGGTCGGTTCTGGACTTCGCGGTATTCGCCGCGGGCGCCGTCGCGGTGCCCATCTACCCCTCGTCCTCCGCCTCGCAGTGCGAGTGGATCGTCGAGGATGCCTCGATTACCGTGGTCGGCGCGCAGACGGACGCCGCGCAAGAACTCGTCACCGGGCTTGAACGCGACGTCACCGTCGTCCCCCTCACCGCTGACGGCCTCGATGCCATCGCGGCACTCGGTACCGAAGTTTCCGACAGCGAACTCGACGCGCGCACCACCGACGTGGTGCTCGACGACCTCGCCTCGATCATCTACACGTCTGGCACCACGGGCCGGCCCAAGGGCGCGATGCTCACGCACCGCAACCTCGTCGAGCACTCCGCGAATATCGAGGCAGACCCCGACTTTGGGGCCTTTGTCCAAGGCGACACTCGCGTGCTGCTGTTCCTGCCGCTGTCGCACGTGTTCGCGCGCCTGGCCATGGTGCTCGCGCTCTACAGCGGCGCCGTCATTGGCTACACGCCCAACCACAAGGCGCTCGCGAGCGACCTGCGCACGTTCCGCCCCACCTGGATGCCGCTCGTGCCGCGCGTGTTCGAGACTATTTACAACCGCGCCGACACGTCGATGCACGGCATCCGCAAGACCCTGTTCCGGTGGTCCGCCAAGGTGGCCCGCGAGATGTCGATCGCGCGCGAAGCCGGCGAGGTGGGCTCCGGACTGAAGGTCCGCTTCGGCATCGCCGAAGCCCTGGTACTGAGCAAGATCCGCACCCTTCTGGGCGGCAATCTTCAGTACGTGCTCGCGGGCGGCGCCAAGCTGACCCCCACGATCGGGCACTTCTTCAGCGGCATTGGCTTGACAGTGATGCAGGGCTACGGGCTCACCGAGACCACCGCCGCGGTGATCGGCACGCCCGTGTCCGACAACCGCATGGGAACCGTGGGTCGCCCCATCGCGGGCTGCGCCATCAAGGTCGACGACGACGGCGAGATCCTCGCCAAGGGTGCTGGCCTGTTCGCCGGCTATTGGAACGCCCCCGAGGCGACTGCGCAGGTCATGCACGGAGACTGGTTCGCCACCGGCGACCTGGGCGAGATCCAGGACGGCCACGTGGTCATCACCGGGCGCAAGAAGGAGATCCTGGTGTTGTCGTCGGGCAAGAACATCCAGCCCGCGATCCTCGAAGACTCCCTGCGCTCGCACCCCGCGATCCAAGACTCGGTCGTGCTGGGCGACGGCCGTCACTTTGTGTCCGCCATGGTCACCCTCGACCCCTTGCTGCTGCCTGACTGGCTCGCGGCCCACGACCTGCCCGAGATGGACCTCGAGACTGCGTCCGTCAACGAGCGGGTGCGCGAACTCATCGGCCGGGCCATCGCCGTGGCGAACGCCCAGGTCTCCCACGCGGAGGCGATCAAGGAGTTCCGGATCCTTCCGCGCGAGTTCTCCGAGGCTCGCGAGGAGGTGACGGCGTCGCTGAAGATCCGCCGCGCCGTCGTCATTCAGCACTTCTCCGACGTGGTCGAGTCCATCTACTCAGGCAAGCCCCCGGCCCCTGCCGCCTAGCGGGCATCGCCCCCACCCTCCCTCTCTGGAGGCAAGTGAGGATCATTTTCGCGGGCCTCAACGCGTCTTGAGGCAAGTCATGTCTACGGGAGTACGCCACCCAGCCGTCGCATCGGCCCTCTGATAGCGCAGGTACAGTGAAATCATGGAGCAAAAGGTGCCCTCAGAACCGCTCGCTTACGAGGTGACGCGCAATCCTGCTCCGGCATCCAATGCCGAGCGCGCACGACGCATGGATGCCCCGCCGTTTGGCACCGAGTTCACCGATCACATCGCCAAGGCGACGTGGACTGTCGAGGACGGCTGGCATGCTCGCCGGGTCGAGCCCTTCGCCGACCTGGTGCTCCACCCGGGAGCGACCGTGCTGCACTACGGCCAGCAGGTGTTCGAGGGGCTCAAGGCATATCGCTGGGCCGACGGTGGCATCCACCTGTTCCGCCCCGAGGCCAACGGCGAGCGGCTGGCGCGCTCCGCCCAGCGACTCGCGCTCCCGGCGCTGCCGGTCGACGACTTCATGGCCTCGATCGAGGCGCTCGTGGGCGTAGACGCCGCGTGGGTGCCCGCCGTCGATGAGTCCTCGCTGTACCTGCGGCCCACGCTCATGGGCACGGAGGCGTGCCTGGGTGTGCGGCCGTCGCGCACCGTCGAGTACGTGCTGCTCGCCTCGCCCGTGGGCGCGTACTTCCCGCACGGGGTCAAGCCCGTGTCCATCTGGGTGGCGCAGGACTTCCACCGTGCAGGTGCAGGCGGCACCGGCCAAGCCAAGACCGCTGGTAACTACGCCGCGTCGATGCTCCCGCAACAGCAGGCCGCCGACCATGGCTGCGAGCAGGTGCTGTTCCTGGACGCCAAGCACGACACGTACATCGAAGAGCTGGGCGGCATGAACGTGTTCGCCGTGCGCCGCGACGGGTCCGTGTGGACGCCGCGAGTGACGGGCACGATCCTCGAGGGTGTCACGCGCGACTCGGTGATCACCCTGCTGCGCGGCGATGGGCGCGACGTGATCGAGCGCGACATCCCCCTCGCTGAGCTCCGCGAAGGCATCGAGTCCGGTGCGGTGACGGAGTTGTTCGCGTGCGGCACCGCCGCGGTGATCACGCCCATCGGTCGCCTGGTCTCTCCCGAGATGGACGTGCTTGTGGGCGACGGCGGAGCGGGTGCGCTCACTGCCACCATGCGCGGTCGTCTCACGGACATTCAGTACGGCCGGGCGGACGACCCGCACGGCTGGATGCAGCGCATCGTCTGAGTGTCGGCGGCGGCGTCACCGCCGGCGTGGTGCGTTGCCGCCCCAGCGCCGTTGATACCCGTCTCTGCGCGTTTTTGCGCGTGTGTGCGCCACTGATACCCGTCTACGTCAGTGGTGCCCCTCCCGACGCGCCGATGCGGTGGCGCCCCCGGAGGGATGGCGCCACCGCATCGGCGGGTATCAGGCACGCACCCGAGGCCCAGATCCTGTCGAGACGGGTATCAACCGGGAGGGGGCGGGCAGAGCCGGTGGGGAGGAGTGGGACGGGGCAGATCAGTTCTCCGGCGGGAGCACGTCGCCCTCCTCGATGAGCCCGAACTCCACCAGATCCAGTTGGAACTCGTGGAAGGTCGACGAGAACGCCAGGTCGCCGGTGTCGGGGTTGGCGGCGAAGTACAGCCAGTCCTCGTCGGCCGGCTTGAGCGCCGCCTCGATGGCCGCGGCGTCCGGGTTACCGATGGGAGTGGGAGGCAGGCCCTCGTACATGTAGGTGTTGTACGGGGTGTCGATGAGCCAGCCGTCGTCGCTCGGGTCGAGGCCGTTGAGGGCGGCGTAGTAGCGCAGCGGCGACTCCAACTGGAGCATGGTGCCCTGCTCGAGGCGGTTGTCGATGACCGTCACGACGCCTCGCATGTCCTCGGTGTCCGTGGGGACCGCCTCGGCCTGAGCAATCGACGCGAGCGTCAACACGCGGTGCTGGTCATCGACTGCGACACCAGCCGCGTCGAGCGCCGCGAGCTGGGCATCCACCATCTGCTGGGCAATCTCCTCGACGGACGTGGCGTCGTCATAGGTGCCGGGGGCCAGCCACCCCTCGACCTCGCCGTCGGCCTGCGAGGGCAGTGCGGCCTCGAACACGCCGTGCGCCTCTTCCTCGCTCATGCCGAACGCATTGGCAGTATTGTGGACGATCTCGAAGACCCGCATGCCGGGCTCCACGGTGACGGTCTGGGCGACAGGCGTCTCCGTGTCCGTCACCGCAGGGGTGGGCGAGGCGGACTCGTTGGGTGTCGGAGTGAGCGAGTCCGATGGGGTCACCATGGGACCCACCACCTGGGGACCTCCCAGTTGCATGATGCCGAACGCCCCCGCGCCTACCAGACCCACGCCCGCGACGGCGGCGACGGAGCCGCGCACCGCGCGCTGACGGCGCACCGTGCGGGTGACAGAGCCATGGCCGGCGGCGAGGTCAGTGGCGGCGAACTGCTGGGCGCCCGCACGCTGGATCGCGGCGAGCTTGTCGTGTGCGGAGTTCATCGGGGGCCCCCTTGCTGAGGTGCGTTTGAGTGGGATCGGGAGTCGACGGGCACGGAGTCGGTGGTGTCGAAGTCGACGTCTGCGCAGGTGACGCGCAAGCGGGCCACCGCGTCGGACAGGTAGCGCTTGACCGTGCCGACGGCGATGCCAAGTTCGCTCGCGACCGAGGCGACCGGCATGTCGTCGAGGTAGCGCAGCACCACGCACGCGCGTTCGCGGGGCGGCAGGTCGAGGATGGCGCTGTGCAGGTCGAGCGTTGCCGCGACATTCGCGGCTGGGTCCGTCGTGACGGCCGATGCGGGTTGCTGGGTGACGTCCCCCGCGTCGCCTGTGGCACGCACGGGCCGGGCCGATGCGCGCCGATGCCCGTCGATGAAGGCCGACGAGATCGCACGCTTGACGTAGGAGTGCGCGGAGTCGATGGTGCCCACCCGGCGGCCAGAGCGGAACGTCCTCACCAAGGCGTCTTGGAGCAGGTCCTCGGCCTCCGTGGGGTTGCCGGTCAGAACGTAGGCGTAACCGAACAGGGCGGGGCCGCGTTCGCGGACGAGTTCATCGAGGGTGCGTGACCAGGTGCTCACGGTGTCCTCCTTGAAGTGTTCATGACTGCTACTACGCATTGTCGCGCCGCGAGGTTGGGGACAAGGCGACGCGGCCCTCGCGCGTGGCGCATACTGACGTGCGACATGACCCACCGCGATCTCCCGCTCGACAGCGCGCCCGTGCCCGAGTATGTGCTCACCCGAAAACGCATGCGCACCATCCGCATGCGGATCGACTCGGCGACACTCGAGATCAAGGTCAGCGCCCCACACAGCACCCCGCTGCGCCGGATCGACGAGCTTGTGGCGTCTAAGCGGGCATGGATTGAGCGTGCGCGCCGCGAGACGGCGCGGCGCGAGCCGCCGCTTGAGCGGGGTCATGAGGCCGATGCGCTGGCTGAGCAGGTGCGCACGTCACTGGTGGAGATGCTCCCGCTGTGGTGTGAGCGGATGGGGGTGCGCGACGAGCCGCGCATCTCGCTCAAGGTCATGCGGACCCGCTGGGGATCGTGCAACCCCAGCCTGCACAAGATCAACCTCAACGTGGAACTCGCGCGGCGCGGCCACGACGCCCTCGAGTACGTGTTGGTGCACGAGCTGTGCCACCTGTTCGAACTCAACCACGGTCCGCGCTTCTATGCCCTCATGGACCGCCATCTTCCGGACTGGCGCACGCGCAAGCGCGCCCTCGGCAGGCTGTAGCGGCCCGGTGCGAGCGAAAGGTGACGGCGCATCGCCACTACCAGGCGCATCGGCCGTATGCCATACTGGCCGGGATGCACACCGCTCTGATCATTCTGTAGCGCGTCGGCGAGACCTCCCCGACGCGCAGCCTCCCGTACCGTAGGGGGGCTTTTTTGTTGGGGCGGCGACGCCGGGACCTGCGGGTGACACCCGGACTCAAGGAGCTAGCGATGACCGATCTCACGGTTGAGGTCTACGACACCACGCTGCGCGACGGCGCGCAGCAAGAGGGCATGAACCTGTCCGTCGCGGACAAGATGGCGATCGCCCCGCTGCTGGATGAGCTGGGCGTGGGGGTTATTGAGGGCGGCTGGCCGGGAGCCGTGCCCAAGGACACGGAGTTCTTTGCGCTCGCGGCCAAGGAGCTGACGTTCCGCAACGCCCAGCTCGCGGCGTTTGGCATGACGCGCAAGGCCGGCTCGACGGCAGCGGCCGACCCTCAGGTGCGCGCGCTGCTGGATTCCGAGGCGCCCATCATCACGCTGGTGTGCAAGTCCGACATCCGGCACGCGGAGCGCGCGCTGCGCGTCGAGGCCGACGAGAACTTGCGCATGATCGAGGAGACGGTCGCGTTCCTGGTGGGCGAAGGCCGTCGCGTGATCATGGACGCGGAGCACTTCTTCGACGGCTATGAGTTCGATGCGGACTACTCCCTGCGTGCCCTACAGGCCGGTGTGAGCGGGGGAGCGAGCACGCTGTGCTTGTGCGACACCAACGGCGGCATGCTGCCCGACGACGTCGCGCGCATTGTCGCGCAGGTCGCCGCTCAGGTGAGTGCGCCGCTGGGCATGCACGCTCACAACGACTCGGGCTGCGCTGTCGCCAACTCGATGGCGGCCGTCGCCGCGGGCGCGACCCACGTGCAGGGCTGCGTCAACGGCTACGGCGAGCGCACCGGCAATGCCGACCTCATCGCGATCGTGGCCAACCTCGAACTCAAGCGAGGCGTGAGCGCCCTCAAGGCCGATGGCCTGGCCGAGTCGACCCGCATCTCGCACGCGGTCGCAGAGATCACCAACATCGCGCCCTTCGCGCGCCAGCCCTACGTGGGCGCGAGCGCGTTCGCGCACAAGGCGGGGCTGCATGCCTCGGCGATCCGCGTGGACCCCGACCTCTACCAGCACCTTGACCCCGCACTCGTGGGCAACGACATGCGCATGCTGGTGTCTGAGATGGCCGGGCGGGCGTCGATCGAGCTCAAGGGCAAGGAATTGGGCTTTGACCTCGCGGGCCAGAACGAACTGCTGGGCCGCGTGACGGAGCGCGTCAAGCACGCCGAGGCCGCGGGCTACACGTTCGACGCCGCCGACGCGTCGTTCGAGTTGTTGCTGCGCTCGGAACTGGGGGAGAGCCCCGCGTACTGGGACGTCGAGACGTGGCGCGTGCGCGTGTCCTCGAAGCCTGGCGACCCCACCGACGCGGACGCGGAGGCCATCGTCAAGCTCCGGACCAATGGCTCGCGCTACGTCACCGTGGGCGAAGGAAACGGCCCCGTCAACGCGCTCGACCACGCACTGCGGACCGCGCTCACCGGCGCATACCCCGAGATCGAGGACTTCGAGCTCACCGACTTCAAGGTGCGCATCATGGAGGCCTCCCACGGCACCGATGCGACCACCCGCGTGCTCATCACCACCGTCCACCGGGAGACCGGCGAGACGTGGCGCACCGTCGGTGTGGGCCCCAACATCATCGAGGCCTCGTGGGAGGCGCTCGCCGACTCGCTCGTCTACGGGCTGCTGAAGGCGGACGTCGCGCCGCGCTAAGCGCCTGGGTTAGTACGCAAGCCTGCGTGCGCATCGGCCCTCAAGAAGCGGGGGACAATGGTGGCCATGCACGGTGAGTACAAGGTTCCTGGCGGCAAGCTCGTGGTGGTGGACGTCGACACGGTCGATGACGCGCTCACGAACGTGGTGATTTCGGGGGACTTCTTCCTCGAGCCTGCGGAGGCGATCGCGGACATTCGCGGCGCGCTGACGGGGCTGCCGGCGACCGCATCGGTGGCTGAATTGACCGCCGCCATCCAGCGCGCCGCTGGCCCTGACACCCACTTTGTGGGGTTCACGCCGGAGTCGGTCGCGATTGCGGTGCGCCGTGCGCTGGGCCACGCAACGGGCTGGCACGACCACGTGTTCGAGGTGCTGCACGACGAGCCTCGCCATCCTCACATGCAGATGGCGCTCGACGACGTGATCAGCCGCGCCGTTGCCGACGGCAAGCGCGGCCCCACGCTGCGCATTTGGGAGTGGGCGTCGTCTGCGGTGGTGATTGGGTCGTTCCAGTCGCTGCGCAACGAGGTGGACCCCGAGGGTGCGGCCAAGCACGACATCACGGTCACCCGTCGCGTGACTGGTGGCGGCGCCATGTTCGTCCAGCCTGGTAACACCATTACCTATTCGCTGTCCGTGCCGCCCTCGCTCGTCGAGGGCTTGAGCTTCGAGCAGTCCTACGCGTTCCTCGATGACTGGGTCCTGGGTGCGCTGGCGGACGTCGGTATCCGGGCGCGCTACGTGCCGCTGAACGACATCGCATCCGACGCTGGCAAGATCGCCGGCGCAGCGCAAAAGCGGTACGCCTCGGGCGCGGTGCTGCACCACGTCACGATGGCCTATGACATCGACGCAGACGCGATGATGGAGACCCTGCGCATTGGTCGCGAGAAGATGTCGGACAAGGGCACCAAGAGCGCGAACAAGCGCGTGGACCCGCTGCGCAGCCAGACCGGCATGGCCCGCGCGGATATCATTGCCGCGTTCCTGAACCACTTCGCGTCGCGGTACTCGACGGTGGCCGCTGGCGTCTCGCCAGACGAGGTCGCGGAGGCCGCCGCGCTGGTCGAGTCCAAGTTCTCGACGCCCGAGTGGATTGGGCTGGTGCCGTAGCGGGCTGCGCCTGACGGCGCGTCCGGCAGCGCTACAGCGCGACCCCAATGAGCGAACCGATCGCGTAGGTGATGGCCATCGCGACCGAGCCTCCGATCACGTTGCGAATCACCGAGCGGCGCCGCGGCGAGTGAGCCCAGCGTGCAGCGGCGTAGCCCGTGAGTGCGAGCGCGACCATGACCGCCGTGTACGTCGCGGGCACCTGGGCCGTGGTCGGTACGAGCAGAATCGTCAGCAGCGGCAGCAGTCCGCCCAGCGTGAAGGCGCCGAGCGACGCGAACGCCGCGTGCCAAGGGTTGGTGATCTCCTCGGGGTCGATGCCCAGGTGCATGCGCGCGTGGATGGCGACGGGGTCGTGCGCGGTCTGCTCGATGGCCGCGCGCCGGGCCGTCTCTTCGCTCATGCCCGTTTCCATGTTGAGTTCGACCAACTGCTCGAGTTCGTAGTCGGGTCGCACCTGGTGCCAGCGGCGTTCGCGTCGCAGTTGCGATTTCTCGGCGTCCGACTGCGAGGACACGGACACGTACTCGCCCACGCCCATCGACAGGGCGCCCGCGGTGAGGCCCGCGACGCCAGCGGCGAGGATGGCTCCGTGGTTGTCGGGGGTGGCGGCGGCGACACCGATCACGAGGCCGGCCACCGACACGATTCCGTCGTTCGCGCCGAGCACCCCCGCCCGCAGCGCGTTGAGGCGGCGAGTCACGGAGTCCTCGTCAATGTGCAGGGGATCGGGTGCGGCCATGGGGCCAGGTTAGGACGGCTCGCGAGCGAGCGCTAGGAAGGTTTGCCTGGCTTTCGGTGCACCGAAAGCCCTGGTAAGGCTGGCAATAGGCGCTCGCTCCGGAGGGCCGATGCGCGGGCTGGCTTACGAGGTGCGGCTGCGAACCGTCGTGCTCACCAGGAACGTCAGGAGGCCGGCCCACAGAACAATTCCGGCGACGGCGCCTCCAGCGAGACCCCAGAACGAGCCGATCATGCAGCCGACGGCGGCCGCTCCCATGGCGAAGGCTGAGTCCGCGAAGGCGTGGGTGAGGATGCGGTCGTCGCGCTCGTCTGCCATGCCGTTGGCGGCACGCGAGGCGAGCCCGAACCTGGGGCCGAGCGTCCACAGGAGGGCGGCGGCGACCAGGGTGATCGAGCCGCCGATGATGGCGCCCTTGCCCACGGAGTCGTTGCCCGTCGCGTAGGCGACGATGGCGATGAGGGTCACGGCGGCTGCACCGCCCACGAAGCCGCCGACCTTGGCGGCGAGAGGGGCGGGAGGCTTGCTGGTGCTAGTCGACATGGAAGATCTCCTCGATGGTGGTGGCAAAGTGGGAGGCGATCGCGAAGGCGAGGGGCAGCGACGGGTCGTACTTGCCGTTCTCGATCGAGTTGATGGTTTGGCGCGAGACGCCGAGCGCCTCGCCCATGGCGGCCTGCGACAGCCCGGCGGCTTCGCGACGTTCGCGAAGGTCGTTGCGCATGTGGTCTCCCTCCAGCGGTCCCGACGAGTCAAGGGTGCTTGACGTGACAAGGATGCTTGACGTCAGCCCGCGTGTCAAGGGTGCTTGTCATCGAGCGGCAAGCGCCTGTTCTGCGACGGCAAGCGCCGGCCGGGAAGGCTGCGTTACTGCGGCCCGACGTGAAGGATCTCGAGCACCGGTGCGCCCGCCTCGTCAGAGGCGTCCAGGTCTACGCGCGCCGTGATGGCCCAGTCGTGGTCGCCGTCGAGGTCGTCGAGCACCTGGCGCACCAGCCAGGCACCCTCGGGGAGCACAGCGTCAGGGGCCGCGGCGAGCGCCGCCGCGGCGGCGCCGTCTGCATGGTCCCCACCGGGCTCGACGAACGTGACCAGGGAAGCCGAACGCGCATCGGCGCTGATGCCGATCGCCCGGTCACCTTGCGCGACAAAGAGGGCGTCGAGGGCGTCCCTCCATGCCTCGGCGCCCCACCCGGCCGCGCCGTCGAGGCGGCCGAGCGCGTCGTAGTCCTCGCGAGCGGCGAGTTCGACGCGAAGGAACATGGCGTTGCGCACCAGGCGGCGCAGCACCCGCTGGTTGCCCGTCATGGGGCGTGCCGGGCCGGCGGCGTTGAAGGCGCCGACGCCCTGCGCGGCGGGATCCGCGTCATCGGCGACCACCGCGTCGGGGTTCATGAGCCGCTCCCACTCGTCCAGCAGGGAGGAGTCGGTGGCGCGCACGAGTTCGCCCAACCAGTCGGTGATCGCGACCACCTCGTCGGTGCGGTGCTCCGCCGGGACGGTCTGGCGCAGTGCTCGGTAGGCCTCCGCCAGGTACCGCAGCACCACGCCCTCGGTGCGCTCAAGCCCGTAGGCGGAGACCAGGTCTCCAAAGGACATGGCCTTGTCGAGCATGTCGCGCACCACGGACTTGGGGGACAGTTCGGCGTCAAGAATCCACGGGTTGGCGCGGCGGTACAGCACGAACGCGGGCTCCAGCAGGTCCGCGAGCGGACGCGGCCACGTGACCTCCTCGAGCAGCTCGAGGCGCTCCTCGTATTCGATGCCGTCGGCCTTCATCGCCGCGACCGCCTCGCCGCGCGCCTGGTGCTGCTGCGCGAGCAGAATCTGGCGCGGGTCAGACAGCGTGGACTCGATCACGGAAACCACGTCGAGAGCATGGTCTGGCGATTCGGCGTTGAGCAGGTCCATCGCTGCCAGCGCAAACGGCGACAACGGCTGATTGAGCGCAAAGTTGCGCGGCACGTCGATGGTGAGCCGCACGGACGGGCGCTCGCCCCGGGGGTGGCTGGGGTCGGGCACGCGCACGCGTTCGACGACGCCCGCCACTCGGAGCGAACGGTAGATGCGCAGCGCCTGCCGCATATGCGCAGAACGCTGGGCCTCTGTCTCGTGAAGGGCTTCCAAGAGAGCACGCATCGCGAGCACGGGGTCTTGGGCGGGCCGCCCGGTGAAGTGGTCCTCGACGCCGCGTGCGAGCACGTTGAGCACCATCGCGTGCGTCACCGCAAACGACGAGGTGAGCGGCTCGGGAGGTGCGTCGCGCAGGCGCTCAAAGGTCGCATCGGTCCAGTTCACGGAGCCCGCCGGGGCGGACTTGCGCACAATCTTCTTGCGCTTCTTGGGGTCGTCGCCGGCCTTGGCGAGGGCCTTGCGGTTCTCGATCACATGCTCGGGAGCCATGACGATCACCTCGCCCTCGGTGTCGAAGCCCGCGCGCCCCGCGCGGCCCGCAATCTGGTGGAACTCGCGCGCCGTGAGGTGGCGCATGCGCTCGCCGTCGTACTTCACCAGCGAGGTCAGCAGCACGGTACGGATGGGAACGTTGATGCCCACGCCTAGCGTGTCGGTGCCGCACACGACTTTGAGCAGGCCCTGCTGCGTCAGGCGCTCGACCACACGGCGATACTTGGGCAGCATGCCCGCGTGGTGCACACCAATGCCAGCGCGCAGGAATCTCGACAGGGTCTTGCCAAAGCCCGTGCCAAAGCGGGTGCCTTCCAGCGCATCGGCAATGGCATCGCGTTCGGAGCGTGAGGCGACCTGCATGCTGAGCAGGGCCTGCGCGCGCTCGACGGCGTCCTTCTGGGTGAAGTGGACGACGTACACGGGTGCGCGGCCGGTCTGCACCAGCTTCTCGACCACCTCGGGCAGCGGGTCGAGCGAGTACTCGAAGCTCAGCGGCACGGGGCGTTCGAGGGTCGTGACCTCGGCAACGGCGCGATCCGAGCGGCGCTCCAGGTCCTCGACGAGCCACGACGTATCGCCCAGGGTCGCCGACATCAGCACCATCTGGGTGTGCGGCAACTCGAGGAGCGGCACCTGCCACGCCCAGCCGCGCTGCGGGTCCGAGTAGAAGTGGAACTCGTCCATGACTACGAGCGCCGCGTCAGTCGCCTCGCCGTCGCGCAACGCCAGGTTGGCCAGGATCTCCGCGGTGCAGCAGATGATCGGGGCGTCGGCATTGACCGCAGAATCACCCGTCATCATGCCCACGTTCGCGGTGCCGAAAATCTCGATGAGCGCGAAGAACTTCTCGCTGACCAGCGCCTTGAGCGGAGCCGTGTAGAAGGTGCGCCCGCCCGTGCCCGCCTGGTGCGCCGCGAGGGCGGCAAAGTGCGCGCCCGCGGCGACCAGCGACTTGCCCGACCCTGTGGGCGTGGCGAGGATCACGTGCGAACCGGAGACGATCTCCATGAGCGCCTCGTCCTGGTGTGGATACAGGCTCAGTCCCTGGTCCTGCGCCCATTCCGCGAAGGCCTCGTAGAGCGCGTCGGGGTCGGGTGAGGTGCCCGGCACCGTGTCAGGCAGGCGGGCGAGCAAGGGGGCAGGTGGCGTGGTCATCCCCACCATTGTCCCGTGCTCGGCCTCTGGTCAGGGCCGATGCGCATGGTGGCCTTGGCTGAGTGAGCGTCACGTGCCTCGTGGCCGGGAAAACGCGGGATCCGTGAGCGTGAGTTGCCTCGTTGGGGAGGGGGCTGGGGTGGGGCGAGCGGAAGGAGCCGGTGCTGGGGGTTACGGGCGGGGGCCCATCACGGCCGAACCTAGGCGCACGATGGTCGCGCCCTCCGCGATGGCCCACTCGAGGTCGCCCGACATGCCCATCGACAGGTGCCAGGCCTCGCGCAGCGGCAGTGAGCCGCGCTCGGACAGGATCAGCGCCTGATCACGGATCTCGCGCAGGCGGCGGTAGCCAGCACGCACGTCCTCCTCGACGGGGGAGTTCAGCCCGATCGTCATGAACCCGGTGACGGTCAGTGCAGGCAGCGCAGTGACGGCGGCCGCGAGGTCGAGCGCCTGCGCCGGGTCAACGCCCGCCTTGCTGTCCTCGCCGGAGACGTTGACCTGGATCATGACGTCGAGGTCGCGCTCGGCTTCGAGGCACAGGCGGGACAGACGCTCGGCGAGTGCGAGCGAATCGACGGTCTGGACACAGGTGGCGTACTCGACTGCCGTCGCGGCCTTGTTGCGCTGGAGTTGCCCGATCACGTGCACGCGCGCGCCGGCGGCCCGCAGCGCGTCACCCTTGATGGCGAGTTCTTGCATGCGCGACTCGCCCACGAGCGTGCCGCCTGAGCGCACCACGGCGGCAGCGGCGTCAGCGTCCCAGGCCTTGGTCGCCACCAGCACCTGGACCCCGGAACCGGCGCGGCCGACCATTGCCTCGGCCACATGGACGCGCGCCTTGGCCTCGGCCAGTGCGGCGGCGTAGTCGTGGTCTGCGGGGGCAGCGGCGAGCGGGGTCATGAGTCCTTCCCGATGGGGGCGGTGACGGCGCCGGTCAGGCGCACCAGGTCGTGAGGGGACAGCGAGATGTCGAGGCCGCGCTTGCCGCCAGAGACGTACACGCGGGGCAGGTCCAGCGCCGACGAATCCACCACTGCGGGCAGGCGCTTGCGACCGCCGAGCGGCGAGATGCCTCCGACGACGTACCCGGTGGCGCGCTCGGCGTCCGCGGGGCTCGCCATGACGGCGCGCTTGGCGCCCACGGCGTGAGCGGCGGCCTTGAGGTCGAGCGAGCCCGACACTGGAACGATGCCCATGGTGAGGGTCGAGTCCGCCACAAAGCACAGCGTCTTGAACACCGCTTGCGGTGCCACGCCGAGCGCCGCAGCGGCCTCCAAGCCGTACGACAACTCAGAGGCGGGATCGTGCTCGTAGGGGTGCACGCCGTGGTCCACGCCAGCGGCCACGAGCGCGGCGATCGCGGGGGTCGAGGCGGATTCCTTGCGCGGCATGGGCCCCAGTGTGCCCTATCGTGGCGGCGTGACTGAGCCCCAGAAGACCCGCGTGGACATGTGGACCGACGGCGCCTGCAAGGGCAACCCCGGACTAGGCGGCTGGGGTGCGTGGATGAAGGCCGGTGGGCGTGAGCGCGAGTTGTTCGGCGGCGAGCGCGACACCACCAACAACCGCATGGAACTCACGGCCGTCATCGAGGGTCTCAAGGCGCTCAACCGGTCGTGCGAGGTCACGCTGCACGTGGACTCCCAGTACGTCATGAACGGCGTGAAGTCGTGGATGAAGGGCTGGAAGCGCAACGGCTGGAAGACGGCCGACAAGAAGCCCGTCAAGAACCAAGAACTGTGGATGGCTCTCGACGAGCAGGTCGCTCGCCACCAGGTCGAATGGGTGTGGGTCAAGGGCCACGCGGGCGACCCCGGCAACGAGCGTGCGGACCAGTTAGCGAACAAGGGCGTCGACTCCGTCCGCTAACCCGGCGCAGCCGCCCACCTCGGCCCCCCACCCCCCCTGTGGCCCTCGCCCCACCCCTGCCTGGTTGATACCCGTCTCGACGCGATTCACGCCCGACCTGCGTCCCTGATACCCGGCAGCGCGCTCTTGTAGCCTGCTGGCGTGAGTGAGCCCGGCCTACCGTCGACGATCGCGAGCGCGGTCGAGCACCGGCTCGAGATCAAGCGCTCGGTGTTTCTGACGCGGCTCACGCCCGTGGCCACCCTCGATGAGGCCGATGCGGTGGTCGCCGCCATCCGCAAGGCGGACTGGGATGCGCGTCACCATTGCACCGCGCTCGTCATCGGCCCACACGGCGAGCGGCAGCGCTCTTCGGACGACGGCGAACCCGCAGGTACCGCAGGCGTGCCCATGCTCGAGGTGTTGCGCCACCGTCACGTCACGGACGTGGTCGCCGTGGTGAGCCGCTGGTTCGGTGGGGTGAAGCTCGGAGCGGGTGGGCTCGTGCGGGCGTACGGCAACGCGGTGGCCGGCGCCCTCGACGAGGCTCAGTGGGTCGATCGCGTCCCGCTCACGTCACTCACGCTCGAGGTGCCTCACGCTGACGCCGGGCGGGTGCTCGCGAGCCTGCACACCTGGGCCGATGCGCAAGGGGCAGTTCTCGACGATCCCGTTTACGCGGCGACGGCTCTGCTGGGGATGCGTGTCGCTCCCGAACAGGTCGAGGCGGCACGAGCGGAGGTGGCTGCGATCACCGCAGGCGCGATCGAGGCGCGCGTGGGCGACACGAGCATCGTCGATCGTCCGCGCTGAGCCCGTACGCGAGAATGTGCCCATGCCGCTCGATACCCGCACGCTCGCGTGGCCTGGACTTGTGGTCATCGGCCTGGCGTGCCAAGAAGCTGGCGCGGCCGTCGCGGTCCACCTGATCCCCGACGTGGGTGCGTGGGGCGTGGTGGCCATGCGCCTGGCGTTCTCGGCGCTGGTGCTCATGCCTTTCGCGCTCGTCAGTCTCCGCAGGGGCGCGCGCATCGCGTGGCCCGCCGTGTTCGCCTTTTCCGCCTCACTCGCGGGTATGAACCTGTTCTTCTACCTCGCCCTCGCGCGCATCTCGCTCGGCATCACGGTCACCATCGAGGTGCTGGGCCCGCTCGCGCTGTCGGTCATCGCGAGTCGAAGTTGGCGCGGCGCGCTGTGGGCGGGCCTCGCGGCTACCGGAGTGGTCTTGCTTGGCGGGGGAGCGCATGACCTCGACCCGTGGGGAGTGCTGTTCGCCGCCGGCGCGGCCGTGATGTGGGCCGCCTACATCCTCACGGCGCGCGCCGCGGGAGCCACGATGCCGGGCGTGGTGGGCCTCGCTCTCGCGATGGCCGTGGGTTCGGTCGTCGTGGTCCCCCTCGCGGGAGTCGTTGTGGGGGCCGCGCTGTTGTCGCCGCGTGCCCTTGCGCTGGGTCTCGCCGTCGCCGTGCTGTCCTCGGCGATCCCGTACGCCATCGAGCTCACCGCGCTGCGCCGCATGAAGGCGGAGACCTTCGCAATCCTGCTGGCGCTCGCGCCCGCGATCGCCGCGCTCGCCGGACTCGTGTTGCTCGACCAGTACCTCACCTGGGCGGTGGGCGCCGGCATCGTCCTCGTGACCGCTGCGGGCATGGGCGCGGTGGTGTCAGCGGGCCGCCGCGCCGTGCCTGCGACCGAGGAGGCCACCGTCGACGCCGTGGCCGAAGCGGATTCGCACGACTAGCGCGCACCACCTTGCGCGAGGGCCGAGAGTCCTGATCCGACCCCCGCGTAACCCGCCTAGACTGACCAACGATGAGCACGACGACGCGCCTGCTACGCCGCCCTCGCCAGGGGTCCGCGGTGCGTTGGGGCGTGCTCGTGGCACTGCTCGTGACCGCAATCTTCGCGTGTGCCGGCGCCTCCCACCTGAGCGCCACCACCGCCTCCGCCCAGCCCGCCTCCCATCACGCCGATGCGGTGGTCGCGACCAGCGCACACGCGCCAGCAGCGGCAGTGAGCGGCGCCTTCGCTGCGACGCCAGCAGGGGCAGCAGACTGCGCCACGTGCGCGGACCACAGCGAGGCAGCAGCGGCGTGCCTCATGATCGTCGTCACGGTGGTCGCGATGGTCGGGCTACGCCTGGACGCCATGCGCCTGCAGACGCAACCGATGGCCCGCCTCGCTGAACCGGTCGCGCGCCTGCGTCGTGCGTTGACCGCTCCGAGCCTCACCACCTTGTGTATCTGTCGGACGTGAGCGGCACCGGCGTGGAACGCTCGCCTCTGCGCTGAGCAGCCCACGCCTCCTGGCGCCGCCAGTGGCGCCGCGCGTTCGCGCGCGCTTGCACCCGCATCGGCCGGGCTTGCCATGCCCGCCGTGCACACACTCGTACAGAACCCAAGGAATGACATGTTGACTTTCACCACCCGTACCGCCCGCCGCGCCGTCGCCGTCGTGTCGACCACCGCGCTGCTCACCGTGGGGCTTGCCGCCTGCTCGGGCACCCCAGAGGCCACGGAACCCGCTCCGACGCCCACCGAGATCGCCACGCCCGAGCCCACCTCGACGGCCGCCCAGGAGATTCTCGAGCCCTTCGGCTTCGCCGACCTCAGCGCCAAGGAACTGGTCGACACGCTTGACGCCCAACCGCTCGAGGAGCGGCCCGCGGACCTGCGCGTGTCGATTCGTCCCGACGAACTGTTGGTCTCCGACGCCTCCGGTGCTGAGGCCGCGATGCCCATGCCGCAAGACGCGTTCTATGTCTCGCTCGCGCCCTACGTCGACAGCACTCACGAGTGCTACTTCCACTCGCTGACCACCTGCACGGGTGAGATGCAGAATGTCCCGATCGACGTGCTCGTCACCGATGCCGAGACCGGCAAGGTCCTCATCGACGAGGAGATCACCACGTTCGCCAACGGGTTCCTGGGCCTGTGGTTGCCGCGTGACCGCCAGGTCGAGGTCACCTTCGAGTCCGAGGGCCGCTCCGCGACCACGACGCTCGACACCTCCAACCCGGATGACGCCACGTGCGTCACCACCATGCAGTTGGCGTAGCCCGGCCGATGCGGGTGGCGGCTCCCCGAGGGGGGTCGCCACCCGTACGGGTGGCGTCGCGCTGGCCCTGGTCTACGCGTAGCGCGCACCGGATCGCGGAAAGTGGGCGAGGTCTACGCGAACCGGTGAGGGGGGAGGGGGCTAGTCGAGCAGCGCTTCGCACACCGCTAGCAGGCGCTCGCGCAAGGGCGTGGCGCGCGCGGCGAATTCTCGCTGGCGCTTGGCGTATTCGGCCTTGCCTTCGGGCGTCTCGACAGCGATGGCAGCAAGCCCGTAGCTCGACACGTCGTAGGGGGAAGCCTGCATATCGACGTACCGCACGTCCCGCGCCAGCGTGAACGCATCCAGCAGCAGGTCGCCGGGCGCGGCGGGTCCAAGCTTGAGGGTCCACTTGAACAGGTCCATGGTGGCGTGAAGGCAGCCGGGCTGCTCCATGTCCACCTGGTTCTCGCGGGTCAGGCCATGCGTGTTGCGCGGCGCGGCCGGCGGCGTGAAGAAGCGGAAGGCGTCAAAGTGCGTGCACACCAGGGGGTTGGCCTCGACGGCGGCGTCCGTGCCGTCCTGACCCAGACGTAGCGGGAGCGGGTGGCGCAAGTCGTCGGCCGCCCGGTAGACCATGGCCCATTCGTGCATGCCAAAGCAGCCAAACACCGGCCGCCGTCCCATCGTGGCGGTCACCAGGGCACGCACGTAGCGCACCGCGGTGAGGCGTGCGGTGAGGTACGCCTCGCGGTCGAGGGCGGTCACGCCGTTGCGAGTGCCGTACCAGCGCCTGTCGCCCCAGGCGTCGTCCGCCTCGAGCGCGATGCCCACGCCGGGGTGCCATATGCGCAGGTGGCGCGGCTTGAGCGCGTAGTAGTCGAACAGGAAGTCCTCGATCGCGTGGCGTTCGCCGCGGGAGACTCGCTCGCGTCGGCCTGCGGTCAGGTCATCGGCGCGGGCCTCGTGCGCCTGGGCCTGGGCGCTCCAGTCCGCGACGGACAGCACCGTCCCTGCGGGCGCGCCGGGAGCGGGCGCTGGCGAGGTGGTCGAGGCGGGCACGCCCCTATTGTCGCGCGGGTTCTGGCTGCGCTGCGGCCGCGGACTGCGCGCTGTCCCACCAGTCGAGGACACGCATGGCGCGCAGGGTGATCCACCGCGAGCCCTCGCCGACTGCCTCGAGCGGGAAGTGCATGCGACCCCTGTGCACGCGCTCCAGGCACCAGCGTCCGTCCGGCCCGCACTTGGACCGCAGAATCTCGATGGCGTCGGCGGCACGTGGGTCAGGCGCGCGGCCCGCGCAGCGCAGGTGGTCGAGTCCGCGCAGGATGTCGTAGTGCCACTGCGGGGGAAAGGCCAGGTCCAAGAACCGCGCGGCCGCTGGCTCGCCCGTGGCCAGGCGCCTGAACATCCCACGCTCGAGCAGGTACTCCTCGCCCCCGCGCAACGCGGCGTCGACGGGCACGCGGCCACCGGCCGCCGCGTATGCGGCGAGACCCTCGAGCGCGTTGATGGTGGTGTCAAAGCTCGACACGGCCGATGCGTGGGGCGCCTCGCAGTTCCAGCCACCGTCGGGCAGTCGCTCGGCCAGCAGCCGCTCGACGATGGGGGAGGCGTCGCGGCCCAGCCATGCGCACAGCGCCACGGTGCGCCCGTTGATGCACGGCTCCACCTCGCCATCGAAGAACGGCTGTCCGGCGTGCTCCCAGACCACGGAGGCCTCGACGCGATCCGCCGCTGCAGCGACCACCGGATCCGCCGCGTCGGCTCCCATCGCGCACAACAGCGTCAGCGTGGGATAGGTGGCCGTCCACGGCTGACCTTCGTTCTCGTACAACTCAGCGGAGAACTCGCTGGGAAAGCACGCGCCACCGTCCCAGCTGCCGTCAGGAAGCTGGTGGGCGATCAGCCGAGCGCCCCAGCCCTCGTGCGCTACGCGCTCGCGATGTGCTGCGACGTGATCGTCCGGGGCGTGTTCGAGATCGCTGAGCGTCTGCCAGCGAATCGCCGGGTCGCCAGCCAGGAGCCACTCGAGCACATCGTCGCGCTGGGGGACCATCCCTTGAGCGTAAGTCCGCGACGCGCGAGTCGCGCGGGGTTCACCGTCAGGCCCGCGCGGCCTGAGCGGAGGGAACCGCGCGCTGTGCCGCCGCGTTCGACGCCACTGTCAGCACGCGCTCGAGGGGCCCTTGGCCGAGGAAGTGGCGCCACACACACGCGAACGCGACGAGTGAGACGGACAGCGCCACGTAAGCCACGTTCGAGGGTTCCGTGATGATCTCGTTGCCGACCACCGCGATCACGATCAGGTGCAGCGTGTACAGCGTGAGCGCCATCGACCCCGCCGTACGCAGAGGCCATAGCGCGGTGCGCGCACGTCGCGTGACCCACAGGCACACGCCGATGACGAACGCAGCAACGCCAATGTTCTGCGTCATCTCGACGGGGGTGTAACCGTGCGGCGCCCATGACAACCACAGGTCGTACTCGTGTTGCCCGCCGGTCGCGAGCCACGCGCCGCCCCGCACGACGCACGCCGTCGCCAAGCCTGCGACCGTGAGCCAGCCAGCCGTCGCATCGGCCCTCAGTGGCAGCCGCCCGATCACGATGCCTACCAGGATGTAGGCCATCCACACGGGAGCCGGGTAGCAGTAGGACCACAGGGTGTCGAGGATGGGTGTGGCGTACAGATCCCCGGCTGACATGGCGAACTCGCCCAGTTCGCGCGCCGCCCAGCCGCCGGCGATGACCAGCACGCCAGCCACCGACAGCAGCACGCTCGAGCGGACCCGGATCAGCGGCGCGGCCATGAGGAACATCACGCCCAGCGAGGTGAGGATGACCGCCACATAAGTCTCGAGCGAGGTCAGCACCAGGCCCAGCGGGATCAACAGCGCGCCGCGCACGGCGATCTTCACTCGCGTGGCGCGTGCGTGGTCGCGCGTGACGTCGCGCAGCGCGACCGTGCCACGGCTGGTCAGCATGAGGGTCATCGACACTCCCGCGAGCACCGCGAACAGCGACGAGGGGAGGCCGTGCGAGATTGCCAGCCAGCCCCAGCCGTCCGCGTCAGAGCGTGTGCCCTCGTCGCCGATATGCGCTCCGACCATCCCCAGGATCGCGACGGCGCGCGCCACATCGAGTCCGTCAATGCGCGCCACGCGCTGCGCGACGGCGAAGTCGGTCACGGCGCGGCGCACTCTGCCAGGACGGTCTGCCCCCAGCGGTAGTGGTTGCCCAGGCACTCGTGGGCGACCATGCCGAGCGATTCGCCGCCCAGCCATGCCCGCGCATCGGCGTCAAAGAGCCGCTCGTCGCTGAGCTCCCTGATCGCCTCGATCATCTGCGAGTGGCTGCGCACGAGGAGGTCGCGCACCTCTCCATACGGCCGATGCGCATGCTGGGTGAGCAGCGAGACGTTGAGGTCTTCGAGGCGGTCCCACCCGTAGTCGGGGGAGGGGAAGGCTGGCGAGTCGCCCGCGGCATCCGCGTCGACCCAGCCCAGGAACAGCACGTGCCAGCCGTGCAGGTGTGACAGCACGTCCGCGACCCGGTCGCCGCGGAACTCGGCGGTGACCGCGTGATCGGGCAGTGCATCGGTGTGGTGCAGCAGCGCGGCGAGTTGAGCGTCGGCGTCGGCGATGAGCGCATTGGCGCTGGAAGGCGTCATGTTCGCATCGTACGGCCGATGCCGTGGCGCGTACATGGTGGCGCCATTCGTGGGCCAAGCGGGGCCCGGCGCGGCACTCATCGGACGGCTGACCGGTGCGCCAGCGACTAGGCTGAAGCCCATGCGCATCGCGAGATTCACGACTGGTGACGAGCCGCGGTACGCGGTCGTCGACGGCGATCCAGGCCACGAGGAGCTGGTGGTTCTCACCGGCGATCCCATGTATACGCCGGGGGAGGTGACCGGCGAGCGCGTCCCGCTGACGGACGACGTTCGCCTGCTGGCACCGGTCATTCCGCGTTCCAAGGTGATCTGCCTGGGCAAGAACTACGAGGCTCACGCCAAGGAGATCCCGCACCGCGGCCCCGCGTCCGAGGTTCCGATCCTGTTCCTCAAGCCCAACACCGCCGTGATCGGCCCCGACGACCCGATCGTGCTGCCCTCGTACTCCGAGGACGTGCAGCTCGAGGCCGAGCTCGCCGTGGTGATCGGACGCCTGTGCAAGGACGTCGCGCCCGAGAACGCCGAGCAGTACATCTACGGCTACACCTGCGCCAACGACGTGACCGCTCGCGACCTGCAGCGTGCCGAGGACCAGTGGTTCCGCGCCAAGGCGTTCGACACGTCGCTGCCGCTGGGTCCATGGATCGAGACCGACCTGGCCGTCGACGATGCGCAGATCTCCTCGCGTATCAACGGCAACGAGGTCCAAAGCGGCAACACCCGCGACATGATCAGGGACGTCACCGAGGCCGTGGCGATGGCCTCCGAGGTCACGACCCTGCTGCCGGGAGACATCATCCTCACAGGCACGCCGTCCGGCGTGACCACACTGAACCACGCAGACATCGTGGAAATTGAGATCGAAGGGCTGGGAGTGCTGCGCAATCCGGTGATCCGCCGATGACGGATACGACGACCACTGAGGTGAGGGTGCGGTTCTGCCCGTCGCCCACGGGAACCCCCCACGTGGGGCTGATCCGCACCGCGTTGTTCAACTGGGCCTACGCCCGTCACACGGGCGGCAAGCTGATCTTCCGCATCGAGGACACGGACGCCGAGCGCGACTCCGAGGAGTCCTACCTCCAGCTGCTCGACGCGCTGCAGTGGCTCGGCATCGACTTCGACGAGGGTCCCGGCGTGGGCGGCCCGTACGCGCCGTACCGTCAGTCGGAGCGCCACGACCTGCACCTGGATGTCGCGCGTCGCCTGCTCGAGGCCGGCTACGCCTACGAGTCCTTCTCGAGCCCCGAGGAGATCGAGGCGCGTCACAAGGCCGCTGGCCGCGACCCCAAGCTCGGCTACGACGGCTTTGACCGCGACCTGAGCGACGAGCAGAAGGACGCCTTCCGTGCGGAGGGCCGCGTGCCGGTGATCCGCGTGCGCATGCCCGACGAGGACATCACGTTCACCGACCTCATCCGTGGCGAGATCACCTTCAAGGCCGGCTCGGTGCCCGACTACGTCATCGTGCGAGGCAACGGCGTGCCGCTGTACACGCTCGTGAACCCGGTCGACGACGCGCTCATGGACATCACTCACGTGCTGCGTGGCGAGGACCTGCTGTCCTCGACGCCGCGTCAGATCGCGCTGTACCGCTACATGGTCGAGTTGGGTCTCGCGCGCCTGGTGCCCGAGTTCGGTCACATGCCGATGGTCACGGGCGAGGGCAACAAGAAGCTGTCCAAGCGTGCCCCCGAGTCGAACCTGTTCCTGCACCGCGACCGCGGTTTCGTTCGCGAGGGACTGCTCAACTATCTCGCGTTGCTGGGCTGGTCCATCGGGCCCGACCGGGACGTCTTCACGCCCGAGGAGATGGTCGCGGCGTTCGACATTCGCGACGTGAACCCCAACCCCGCGCGCTTTGACCTCAAGAAGGCCGAATCCATCAACGGCGACCACCTGCGCATGCTGCCGGTGGGCGAGTTCGTGAACCGCATGGTTCCTTACCTTCACGCCAGCGGGCACCTGTCGAGCGCGGACACCCGCGAGCTCACTCCCAACGAGGAGCAGATCCTCGCCGAGGCCGCTCCGCTGGTGCAGACGCGCATGCAGCTGCTCGGTGAGGCTCCAGGGATGCTCGGGTTCCTCTTCACGGGCGACGACGAGTTGCCCTACGACGAGGCCGCCATCGCCAAGCTGCCCGACAACGCTGCCGAGGTTCTCGACGCGGCGGTCACGGTGCTTGAGGGCCTGGAGGACTTTGGCCCGGAGGCTCAGCAGGAGGCGCTCCAGAGCGTGCTCGTGGAGCAGATGGGGATCAAGCCGCGCTTCGCCTATGGACCGCTGCGAGTGGCCATCACCGGTCGGCTGATTTCGCCGCCGCTGTTCGAGTCGATGGAGATCCTGGGCCGCGAGCACGCGGTCGCTCGACTGCGTCGCCTGCGCGCCTCGCTGTAGGTACCGCATGAGCAGGGCCGATGCGGGTGTGGGCTTGGGCCTGTGGTCCAAGCCCACACTCGTGGGCACCGTGGTGACGCTCCGGCCCTACCGCGCCGAGGATGCCGAGGCGGTGTGGGAGATGCTCGGCGATGCCGAGGGGCGCGAGCTCACCGCCACCACTGCCGAGTTCACTCGTGCGGGCGTCGACGAATGGGTGGGCTCGAGAGCATCGGTGCCGGACCGGCTCGACCTGGCGATCGTCGAGAACGCCACGGGCGACTGGGCGGGCGAGGTGGTGCTGAACGAGATGG
Organism: Demequina sp.; assembly: GCF_047975725.1. Classification (GTDB taxonomy): domain Bacteria; phylum Actinomycetota; class Actinomycetes; order Actinomycetales; family Demequinaceae; genus Demequina. The sequence continues at coordinate 38,196 of NZ_JBKEED010000007.1, read as the reverse complement.
TGCCCGATGCTGACGGCCGGCCGTGTGAGGCCAACTTCCGCATCGCGCTGCGCGGGCCGGGGTGGTACGGGCGCGGGCTGGGCACCGAGGCCACGGCGCTCATGCTTGCGCACGCCTTCGAGCGCATCGGCCTCACGACAGTGGTGCTCGACGTGCTCGCGCGCAACCCACGAGCGGTGCGCGCCTACGAGAAGGCGGGGTTCGTGGAGACCTCGCGTCAGGAAGAGGACGGCGAGGAGTGGATCGACATGGCCATCACGCGCGAGCAGTGGGCGAGCCGATGATCAGGGGAGTGCTGCTCGATGTCGACGACACCCTCGTGGATACGCGGGGCGCGTTCCGGCATGCGCTGCTGAGGGTTGCGGACGAGTACCTTGACGCTGGCGCCGACCCCGAACTGGTACTGGCGCACTGGCGTGAGGATCGCTCGGGCTGGTACCGCGCGCACACCCGCGGCGAGATGAGCCACCGCGAGCAGCGCATGCGCCGCGCCAATGAACTTCACGCGGCCTTTGGGGGAGAGGCGCTCGACGACGCGGCCTACGACATCTGGGACGCCGGCTTTGAGCGCCACTTCCGCGAGGGCTGGCGCGCCTTTGACGATGCGGTGGCGCTGCTCGACGCGCTCGATGGCGCTGGCGTGGTCTACGGAGCGGTGTCGAACGCGGACACGGCTTATCAGGAGATCAAACTCGCCGCGTGCGGACTTCAGCGCGTCGAGATGTTCGTGGGCGTGGACACCTTCGGAGTCGGCAAGCCCGACCCCCGCGTGTTTCTTGAAGGCTGCGCTCGGCTGAACCTCTCGCCCGACGAGGTCGCCTACGTGGGGGACGAGCCTGACATCGATGCCGGGGGAGCGGCGCGTGCGGGGCTGCTGGGCGTGTGGCTTGACCGCCCGGGCACCCGGCGTGCCGGTCACGATGGCGCGGGGCTGCCCGCGCGCACGGCCCGCGTCGAGAGTCTCAGCGAGTTGTTGAGCGCGTTGTCGCGGTAGGCGCTGGGGCTATTCGCCGCGTCCGCTGAACTCGCGCATGGTGGCGATGCCTGCGCCGAGCAGGATGACAGCCACCCAGGGCAGCCAACCCATCTCGGTTCCCGTGGTCGGTAGTTGGCCATCGGTGCCTTGACCCGATGCGCTCGCCTCGGTGTCACCAGCCTCGTCCCCGGTGTCGCCTGACTGGGTGCTGTCGCCGTTATCGCTGGAGTCTCCGCCGGTGCCGTCGGCGCCAGAGTCAGGGTCGCCCGGGTCGCCCAAGTCGCCCAGGTCACCCAAATCGCCGTCTTCGCCGCCGGTCTCAGGCTCATCGGTGAGGTCCGGCTCGGGCGTCGGCTCCGGCGTCGGGTCCGGTGTCGGCGTCTGTGTGACGTCCGGGCTGGGCGTGGGGTCGGGCGTCGGCACCGGGACCGGCACCAGCTCGGTCGCGCCCGCGACCACCTCAATGGACGCTTGGCCGCCACCGATCGACGTCACGGTGACCGAGAACAGGCCGTCCTGGTCGGTGTAGGTGTCGCCTTCTTGGTAGGTGGCTTGCCAGGGCTCCGTGTCGCTGTCGCGTGTCGCGAACACCTCGAGGTCGTTGCCGAGGATCTCGGAGACCACGATGCCCTCGCGGTAGGACACGTTGGCGTACGTGCTGCACGCGCTGGCGTAACAGGCGGCAGCGTCGTCGCCCCGGCCGTCGCGGTACTCGACAAAGAAGCGTCGATCGATGTCGCCATCGTCGTCCGCGTCGAGCGTGAGCATCACGGCGGTCGTGCCGCTCTTGGCGGTCGTGGGGGCGAGTGCAACCGTGTGGGCCGCAGGCGCATCGGTGTCGATCGTGGCCACCCGCGTCTGAGCCGCGAACCCGGGGACGTCCGCCCACCAGCGGAAGGCGGCGTCGAGGGCGCCCGTGTCGTAGTTGCCGATCTTGAGCGACATGGGGCCAAACAGCGCGTAGTACTCGTCCACGGTGTCCGAGCCGCTTGGGTCGACCTTGCGCAGGTTGCTGTGGCCTAGGCCCAGGTTGTGGCCAAATTCGTGCACGGCGGTGGCGAGGACCTTGTTAGCGACCTCGACCCAGCCGCCGCTGGCCAGCCCCGAGCCGATCGACGCTACGCCAGGGGATCCGGGGCAGGGCTGAGGGGTGTACATGATGATGTGGTTGCCGGCGGTGAAGTCGACTCCGAACTCGTCGGCGGCGGCCGTGCGCAGCGTGTCTCGGCTCAGGGAGCAGGCGTCGGCGCTCGTGTAGGTCATCGCGTCGACGATGTCGATGTCGACGGCGCCCCTGGTCTGGCTCTCCCAGTAGTCCATGGCCTCGCGGGTGAGCGCGGTGGCGCCGTCCTCGGTGAGCTCGCCGGAGATGGCTGGGTCCTCGACCGTGAGGATGTACACGGCGTGCTCGTATACCGGGGTGGGGTCGGCGGTAGCCGCGCCAAGGCTGGCGCCTGTGCCGAGGAGTGCAAGAGCGGCGATCGCTGCGGTGCGACGGGCCCGACCAGGTACTGAATCCACCTGCGGATTTTATCCGGGCACGCAGGCTGCGCGGTACGCGTGGGAGGGGTACGGCCCATCAGTGCTCGCACTCGCCGGGTGACGTTGCTCACAAGGCCCGAATCGTAACGTTTCGATCACGAGTGCACGGGGCCATGGCGCAGTGATGCCGCCAGTCGTAGGCTGGCCGATGGGGGAGGGTGACGGAGAGGCAGTGACGCCTGATTTCATTGAGGTTGAGGCGCCGCCGGGGACGCGGCGCGAGCGTTGGCGTGCGCGTCGGCAAGCGCGCGCGGTGCGCAGGTCAACCCACAAGGCGCGCACGGTCTGGGTGGGGTCAGGCGTGGCGTGTGTCGTGGCGGGGGTGCTGGTCTACGGGTTTGTCGAAGACTCTCGCCAGGGGCTCGACCCAGCGCCAACGCCAACGCCTTCTCCGCTGGCCAGTTCCGGGGAGTCCGAGCGTTTGACCGCAGCGGCGTACGCCGAGTGGCTCGCCCGCGTGGATTTGGTCGAGTGCATGGCCGAGCGCGGCTACCCCTACGAGCCGCAACTGGTGGACAACGACGGTGCGCTGGGCTCGATCGCACTGTTCTTGGGGGTGGAACCCACGACGGCGACGCCCGAGGCGCCGGTGCCGGCACTGCGTCAGCCTGACCTCTACTTGGGTAGAGGCACCACCGTGTCCGACAACGAGTCCGGCAACACTGCGGGTTGCGTCTGGAATCGGCCGGACCTCGACCTTGACGACCACGCGGCGATTGCAGCGACGGTGGCGCAGGCACAGGGGGATGCCACCTTCAAGTCCGCGGTGGCGGAGCAGGCCTGGGTAGCGCAGCATCCCGCCGAGGTGTCGCACCTGTTCGCCTTGTTGCGCCCTGACCGCTCCGCTCCCGTCAGCGACGACACCGCGGCCGTGACGCAGTGGGAACAGGTGCTGGAGGAGGTCTCGGCGGTAGCCTCCCGCCACCAGGTCTGGGTGCCGTCGGTGCGCATGGCGGCGAACCAGTTCGCGCAAGAGTCAGGCGTCGTCGAAGACGGCACAGGCGTGGTGTTGCGCGTCGGTGACCTCGCCACGGCGCTTGTACCCGGCGTCTATCTGAGCCGCGCTGACCGCATTCAATGTGGGCCCATCACCATCAGCGGTGGCATCAAGTACCCGTGGGGCACAGACGAAGGACTGGCGGACCTCATGGACTCGCTCGCTGCCGCCTGCAACGGGTTGATCGCGGCCGGGTTCGTCGAAGGTGAGACGCTCGCGGACATCTACGGCACGTGACGCATGCGACTGGCGCTCGCGGCGGGTGGTGGTTTTTACGGGGCGAGTTTTCAGGGTAGAGTGGTGCGCCGGTCGGGGTTCCACTCCGGCCAGTTGGCCTATGGTGTAATTGGCAGCACGAAGGTTTCTGGTTCCTTTAGTCTTGGTTCGAGTCCAGGTAGGCCAGCCAGTTGAGTCTTACTCAAACCATGATCAAGAGAACTGGTCATGGTTCGTACAGCAGAACAGCTTCCCGCTTCCGAGCGGGGAGCTTTTTTGCTTTCCTGGGCCTTCTCGGGCCCTGTGTGGCCGCTTAGGCCTTGGAGCTCGCGCAAGGCCGCGTTGGCGGTCGAACGCTCGACCTCGATGTGAATCCTGTCGCCGTCGACGTAGACGCGAAGGCGCTTGAAGAGCGCCGTCAGCATGTCGCGGCGCACGTCCTCTGGCGCTCCTCGGTAGGTGCCGCCTGGGTTGCCGAGGATGCTCAGGAATGTCATTGCCTTGTCGGCGCCGTATTGCAGGCGGTCGATGGCGCGGCCTAGCCGCTCCTTGATGGCCTCCTTCTGGAGCATGGTCTGCTCGATCTTGGCGCTGAGCTTCGGCACGGCGATGGCCCCGCTTGCCGCGAGGTCGATCAGGCGATCCTCCTGCGCTTCGAGCTTCTCGTACTGGCGTCGCATTTGGTTCTTCGCGTCGCGGTCCGCCGCGAGCAGGTCGTCGACGGCGCCCGAGATGAGGTCGGTCATGTCCTTGATCGTCTGCGGTTCGAACCGTTCTCCTGCGACCGTGCGGACGATGTGTGCCTCGAGCAGGTCGACGCGGATGGCGGGTGTCGAGCACAGGCGCCGCTGCTTCGCGGTGCAGATGAAGTACTCGTAGGTGCCGCCGTTGCCTGTGTTCTGGCTGTAGAGCAGGCGGCTCCGCCTGCCCGCGTCGTGGCACTCGCCACAGAGCATCACTCCCTTGAGGTAGTGAAAGTGGCGGATGTCGCGGTCGCCCTCCCTGTTGCGCTGATCGAGGATCTGCTGCACCTTGAGGAAGACTTCCTTCGACACGATCGCCTCGTGCCGCCCCACGTAGAGCTTGCCTTTGTAGCGGATGACGCCTGTGTAGTAGGGGTCGCGCAGGACGCCAGCCAAGCGGCTGTTCGAGATCGGGCGCTCGGCACGCGACGGCGATGCTCGGGTGGTGAGGCCCTGCTCCTCCATCACCTCGCGGAGCTGCGAGATCGAGTATTGGCCCGTCGCATACTGTTCGAAGGCCCACGCGATGAGCGGCGCGCGCTCTGTGTCGACGTCGATGGTGTTGACGAGTCTGCCGCCGAAGTCCTTGCGCACGTTCAGGTAGCCGAGCTTTGCGCGGCCCACCGAGCCGCCCTGCTCGACCTTGTGCGCCATCTTGACGCGGACGTCCTCGCCGTTCATCCGGACTTGGACTTCATTCATGACGTCCGTGATCGCCTCCATGGCGTCGGCCATGTAGCCGTCACCAAACTCCTCCTTCGCTGAGATCAGGCGGACGCCCTTCTCAAGGAGCTGGCGCTTGGTGATGGCCGCGTCGGTGAAGTTGCGGAAGACGCGCGAGCGCATGTAGATGACGACGTACTTCACATCGGGGTTCTCGTCGAGGTAGCGCAGCATCTGCTTGAACACCGCACGCTTGGAGATCGTCTGCGCGGACTGGCCCGGCTCAACGAACTCCTTCGTGATGGTGGCGCCGAGCTCGCGCACCTTGCGGAGCGTCTCGACGCGCTGGGTGGCGATGCTGTTGCCGTCCTCGTCGAGGTCGGCGGCGGTGTGCAGCTGGCGTGGCGTCGAGACGCGCAGGTACACGACTGCGCGCGCGGTTGCGGCGGGCGTGTCCTCGCCTCCTCCGTCCGATGGCGTCTCGAAGAGATGCATCAGACCGTCGAGTGAGTTGCCGGGGGCCTTCTTTGCCACTTCATGTTCTGCAAGTGGATTCATGGGGTTTCCTCCGTTTAGGTCCTCCGTATTGACGCTCTCTTCGGCCTCGAAGTCCAGCCCTTTCGGGGCTGGTTGGCCCACTTCGGGCGCTTCGCCCTGGGGTCAGGATCTGATGTAAAAACGTCGCCGTTTTAGGGCCCGGAACTCGGTGAGTCGGGCGGCAAATGCGGGGGTGATTCGTCGTCGGGATCGGCGCCGTGTTCGCGGTCGTATTCGATCTGCGCGAGTCGAAGAAGCGCGCGAGCGAGTCGGTAGTGGTCGATCGGGTCGCGACGGTCAGCCACGATGCGGATGTGTCGCGGCCCGGCTCGGCTCCCGCCGTGCTTGCCCTTGCTCGGCTTACCGCGTGAAGACATGGATCTGACCGCCTCTCTCGACGAAGTCGTAGGCCGTCTGGGCCACGGCGTCGATGGCGTCGAGGTTGAGCGTCACCGCGACCGGGTCGAGGCCCTGTGATCGCGCCCACTCGGCGAGCTCCGCTTCCCAGTCCTCGATGGGCGTCACGACGCGCAGCGCCTCCGTGCGGGAGCCGAATGACCCGACGTGGGCGTCACGAAAGATGGTGGCGATGTCCGGGGCGCTGGCGTCGACGTCAGAGAGGGACAGGAACGCCGCGACCGCGTGGCGGGATGCTTCGTGGAGCGGCTTGAGCCTCGCGACGACCGCTTGAAGCTCGGGCCCCGTGATGGTGCCGGGGACGTGAACGGCGACGGGCTGCTCGCCGAGCATGAGTTCGTCGGCCAGGAGCGGCACAGGGGGAGCGGCGTGGGGACTCGCCTCACCCGTTCGCTCGCCGCGCAGAGCATTGAGCAGGTACGTGCCGAGCCAGTCGATCCATTCGCGGACCTGGGCCGGGGTCTCCGGCGCCTCGTACAGGTCGAGGTACTCGTGACGCATCGCCTCGTGGTCTCCGATTCCGGTGCGCCCATAGGTTGCGAGCTCCGAATCTGCGCCGACGGCTCGTCCAAGGACGTGCGCGATCAGGCGAGCCGTGCCTGGATCGATCTCGCGCTCCTCGCGGTGTGCGGCGCCGATGCCTTCGAGGATGCGGCTCTGGAATCGGCTGATGCTTGCAGCGCCGCGTTCGGGTGTGGCGGGTTCGTGCTCGTTCACTTGGCACCTCCAGCGTTGGTCAGGATGTAGCGGCCGAGGGCGTCGACCCACCCCTCTTGTTCAAGGGGCACCTCGAGGTCGTTGACTTCCGCGAGGGCGGCCTCGGCATCGAGGTCTCCGGTCGCGGCGAAATGGCTGAGCGCCGTGTCGCTGCCCTCGTGCACCGTGGCGGCAATGAGGCGCGCCAGGGTCTGGCTGCGAGCCTCAGGGTCGAGCGCGAGTCCGAGCTCGATGGTTTGTGCCGCGCGCGCCGTCTCGTCCGGCGCCGCTGCGGCAGTGATGGTTGATGAGTTCATGGGAGTGTTCCTCCTTTCATTACGTAGTGGTGGGTCGGCCGTAGGGCGCCAACTGATCGAGCGCCTCTTCGGTCGTGATGGTCCAGAAGAGTCCGGCGTCGAGACCGCCCTCGTTGGCGATGGCGGTGCGCACGGCCTCGGCCCGTCGCGGACTCTGGAAGATCCAGACGACTGCCGGAAAGATCCCGTCATGCTGCTGTTCGACACCGCTGGCGAAGTACCGCTGATACGTGTGGCACTTCCGAAGCACGGCGGGCAGGTGTTCGGTGCCGAGGTCGACTTCGACGAACGAGTGCGTCTCCGTCGTGGGGTCTGCGGTGACGACATGAAGGTCGGGCTTGAGCGTGACGACGCTGTTCCCGACGCTCGTGAAGGTGCGCCAGCATGACGGCTCTGCATTGAGGGCTAGGAGCTCGAACGTGCCGAAGCTCGCTCGCTCGCGCAGTAGCACCGCGATGTCCGCGACGGCCACCGCGTGCCGGGTGAATCCGCCACTCGGCTCCTCGAAGCGCCGCCGACGCTCTCGCCCACTGCGAGCATGGAGTACTCGTTCGCCTGCCGCTCCCAACTGCCAGATGGTGACGGCAGAGCCGTGCTTGACGCCGCCGATCCGCCGAGACAAGCGGGCGATCGCGCCGTGTTGTTCTAGGCGGGAGAGCACTCGCGTCGTGCCCCGCGTCGCACCGCTGGCCGTGACGTGGGCACCGAGCGGTCGGGCTGGAAAGTGCAGGCGCTGGATCTGCCTGGTCGTCAACAGACGGAAATGCTCGAGATCCTCGAGGATGCGCACGTCCCTCTCCGACAGCCGGTCCGCCAGGGGCGGCAGCCTGGTCTGCGGCTTCATGGGAGCCTCCAGGACAGAGGTCGGCCAGGTGTCCCGGGGTGTAGCTGGGAGTCCCCTCCGGGGCGGCGCACCGTTCGGCGGACACCCTGCGGTGTTGGCGGCGGGTGCTCGTCGTGACTCGAATAGCGGTTCGACGGGAGGCCGGACGGGTCACGCCACCGATGGGCTGCGAGCAGCGGCGGGATCATGACCGCCTCGCCTTCTGGTGCGTCGCCGGACGTGCGTGGGCGTCTGCGGCAGTCCCGGTCCCGACGGGCGCCGCCTCGGGAGCCGGATCGCGACGAGGTACAGCGCCGCCGTAGACGTCCTGACTAAGGGCACGCAGCTCCTCGCCGAACCCCAGCACCGGTGCAGGCTCCAGGGTTCGAGCTGAGGTCCAGCCTGCCGGGATACCGCCCGCGATGAGGTGCGCGTAGACCTCGAACCGAGGCAGGGCCTGGAAGTCTGCCGCCGTCAGCTCCGGCGCCATCCGGGCGAGATCGCGCGCGTCGTCGGGCCCCACGGAGAACGCAATCTTCGTCCGCGCATTCGTGTCCAGCGCCGCGCGCATGGCGGTCGGCAGCTGTGCCCGGTACTGATGCGCGAGGTGCCAGCCGACCCCGTACGACCGCGACGTGGCCAGCGCGTCGGCGATGGACGTCGGCAGGTGCAGGTAGTTCTGCACCTCGTCGATGAAGATCATCCCGGGCCGCTTCATCGGCTCGCGCTCGCGGGCGCGCTCCAAGGTGGCCATCCACAGCTCGGCCACGATCAGGCTGCCGAGGAGTTTGGCGGCACCGACACCGATAAGCGCATCGTTGAGCGGTACGAGCACGACCTTGTGCTCGCGGAAGATGTCGCGCAGCCGGAACCGGGGCCGGGGCTGGCCCAGGATTGTGGCCAAGGGCTTCCTCAGCACGAGCTTGCGGAGCTTATTGAGGGGTGCGGCGATCATGGTGGCGCGTTGGCCGGGCCGCATGGCGTCGAACTCGGCCCAGAAGACCGCAAGGTCGGGGTCGTCTGCGACCGCCGAGACGACCGTGCGTCGGAGTGCAGCATCGGTGAGGACACGGGACACATCGAGCAACGTGAACGGATCCGGCTGCACCTGCCCAGCGCGGGCAAGCGACAGCAACGCCCCGTGGATCAAGTACTCGGTGCGCGGGCCCCACCCGTCGCCAAAGACCGCGGCCAGCGCCGCAAGGATGCCGTCGACGACGATGTCCGGATCGCGGTCACCAACATCGAGCGGGTTGAACCCCACAGGGCGTGCGTCGCTGGCGTCGATCACCACAATCTGGTCCGCGGCGCTTAGCGGCACGCGCTCCAAGATGCTGTCGATCAGCTGGCGCTTGGGCTCGATCACGGCGCAGGCGCGTCGCGCGGCGATGTCGCTCAAGATCAGGTGTTCGAGCATCGTCGACTTACCGGAGCCGGTCGGCCCGATCGCGACCACGTGCTGGAGACGGCTCTGCGGGTCAATGCCCACGAGGCGCGTTGGCCCGGGGCTGGTACCGGCGCCGAAGACGGAGACGTCGCTCGACACGATCTCCGGGACGCGGAGCCGCCGAGGGTTGACCGAGTCAACGCCGGGGTAATCCGTGTCACCGAGCGGCCAGGAGCTAAGAAGGGCGACATCGCGCGGAGCGAGCACGAGCGCACCGCACCCGGGCTTTGCGTGGTGCCACCGCTCGGCTGTATCGCGGACGAGGCTCAGGCGAGTGTTCGGTGACTCAAGTACCTGGAGACTGCCGAACACGCGCCAGGTCAGCGACCGGCGGCGCGCTACCGACGCGGCCGTCGCGCCGATCCGAATCGTGCCCTCGACCGTGCCTATGCTGAGGTGCTGATTGAGCCGGGCACGGACGTCGGTGGCGATGGGGCGCGGCCCGTTTAGGAGACGACTCCCGAGCGGCTGGAGGGGGTCTGCCGCCTTGGCGTCGATGGCGCGGGGTCGGCGCGACTGACCTAGGACAAGCTGCACGGCGACCTCCTCGCCCTTGCGGACGGCCGCGAGCGACGTGAACACGCCCGCGGCGACTGCCTCGGGGGCCTGATCTGCCAACGGTGCGCCCCGAGGCGAGGCCGACACCCGGGCCACACCCGCCACACGGCGGCGCGTGGCGGCCTCGAACTGGGTTCCGGGAACGGCGCCCACGACGAGCTCCTTCAGGCGCCCTGTGGCGCTCGAAGGACACCCGAGAAGGAAGTGGACGCCGCCCGGGGTTGAACGCGTCTCGAACACGACCGGTCGCGGCACGTCGACGGCCATGAGGCGGCCGGCGAGCCGCTCGAGCGCGCTGGGCTCGATTGGACGAGCTAGATGCACGCGCATGAACGCAAGTGAGTCAGTCACGATGGACCTCCCTTCTGCTGGTTCCCTTTCGCGCCTCGGTCGAAATCAGTAAGGGGGGTGCCACCCATTGCGGGCTAGTTATGAACTGAACTAGACGACTTGTCAAGGCATGTTGTTCATTCCACAACGCCGCAACAGGGGTGGCGATGACCTGGTTTACCAGCGACGTTCGTTCCAAATGCGGTACGCGATGACCGCGGTCGTGATGAGCCCTGCCACCACGAGAACGGCGACGAGCCATGGCCAAATGTGTTCGATGAGCTTCGTCGCGCCCCACAGCGCGAGCACGCCGCCGAACACGAGCGCGCAGGTATCGAAGAAGCGCTGCGCGATGCTGCGAGGGGCATCCTTGTCCATGACTCATCCCGCCAGTTCTCCCTGAGCGGCATCGCCGCGTGTGAAGTCGGACGGCACGGGGTAGCCCGGGATGGTGATGTCGCTCTCGATCTCGTTGCCCCACACCGACCAGTCCTTGTGACTGTTTGGGCGCTGGCGGGCGAAGAGCTCGAGGTACGGGCCGTCGAGCACTCGCTCGATGAGCGGGATCATCTCCTCGGGCTTGTGCGAGTGGCCCTGGCGCGGGAACAGCAACGTGGAGCGCTGGCCGTGGAACTTGAAAGGGGCCTTGCCCCGTGTCCCGTGGAGGAGGATCTCGTGGGAGCCTCGGAAGTACGTCCCGAGCCCCATGTAGTACTTGTCCCAGACCGCGTTCGACTTGTAGGTGAAGCCCCAGGCCTTCATGACCTCCAGCGCGGCGGGCAGCGCCGCATTGGTCGTCCACAGCAGGAGTGTCGAGTTGTCATCGGCCAGATCCGCGATAGGCATCGCCTTGATGCGGTCGAGCGTCATGAGGTCGTAGTGCTGCACGGCGCCACGGGCGCCCTTCTGGGCGATGTCCCAGGGTGGGTCGGCGTAGATCGTCTTGAACACATTGTCGGTGCACTTGGGCGTGTCTGGCATGTGAAACAACTCCTTCCTGCAGCTCGCGGTTCTGGTGCGAGCGATGGCGAGGACTGGTTATGCGCGGAGTGCGCAGCGATGTCAATGGACTCGTCGGGGTCGTTGCAAAAACCACAACGAGGGGAAGCGCCTACGACAAGCGGTCGCGTTGTTGCTCGGCTCGCGCCTCATCGACGGCCGCACGCATCCGAGCTCGAGCCTCGCGGCCGAGCTGCTCGATCTGCATCTCGGTCCACTGGCGGTCGAGGTCGACCATGGTGAGCCCGCCCCGCTCGGAGCGGGCCCACCACACGAGCGCTGCGACGGCGACGAGCGCGAGCACCCCAACGACGATCAGCGCGGTGATCACGAGCTCATCCGCCGAGCCGAGTTCATGACCAGTGCGCCCATTGCGATCTGTGTCATGTCGCCGATCGCGGTCAGACGCCCGACTGCGGCCGGTACCGTCTCGGCCAGGTCGCGCTCCAGCTTGGTGACCATCGCGACCTCCTGAAGCGCACGCGATCCGACCGCCGCGACAGCCGACACTCGTGCCGCCTCGACCTCAGCCCTCGCGTCGATTCGACGCGTTGCCAGGCCCGTCTCGACCGTCAGGTTCTGCAGCTCCCGCTGAACGCGGCGCTGCACTCCGCCCGCGGGGCGGAACATTTCAAGTTCGTTGGCCATGATGTCCTCCAGGTATCTCGTCCGGCCCGTTCTGAGCCGGTGATCTCAGTTCATCTGCAGCTTCGTCGCGAGTCCTGGTCGTCCCGCAGGTAGATACCCGGGCAAAATCTGGTCATGGCTGTGCCAGAGCCCACTCCCGAGTACGACGAGATCGTCACTGACCTGCGCCGTGTGCGCGAAGGTGGCATTGGTCGTCTGCGCGGTCAGGAGTTCCCAGCGCTTTTGCGATCCGCTCGCCTTGTCGACGGCGTCGAGGTCGACAGCAACCAGCCAGCCGCTATCACCGCCTTGCTGCGCGCGGCCGTCGACCGTTTCGGGGGCGGATCGTTGCAGGAGGCGGCAGAGCTTTTGCTAGGTCTCGCGCCCGGAACTGCCCTGTGGTCGAGCAAGATGCGGCGGGAGGAAGCCGCCGAACGCTACGGGGTGACGTACGAGACCTTCCGCAAGAAGCCTGAGCGCGAGCTGCTTGGGCAGATCGCTGAGGTCATTCTCGAGTTCTGCCACGACGGGGCCCTGAGGGCTGCTCGCCTTCAGATGGAGCGCCGTCGGCACCCTGCCGACTCGCGCCTCGCCGTCCAGTGGGTGGAACGATTTGAGGCCTACAACAGGCTCTGGACGCCTGCATATGCGCTTGCGGCGAACCTAGAGGCCGCCCTCGATACCTACCTGGAGGAGCCGCAAGATCACCTCCCGTGGAATCCGAACAGCGCCCGGGCGTACGATCCGATCGAAGCGGCCCGAGACTACGCCCGCTCGGCGCTCTACAACCTCGGGCAGTTCCTTCTTGAGCTCAAACGCTTCAAGAGCCGTCACGGCGGCATGTGGCTGATGTCGGACTCCGAGACCGAAACAGACGTCTCGGATGCGGTGTATCGCATCGGTTGGCACAACGACCTGACCTACGACCAGGAGTCGTTCCTTCGGCGTCAACTAGCGGACAGCCGCCACGAGGAGCAGGACCATTTTTGGGCGGTCTTCGCGGCGCTGCCGGAAGGGCTGCGCATCCACGACCAGTGGCAGGACATGGTGAAGGCGGGCGTCGGTATGTCGTCCACTGACGAAAAGGCGCGGAGTCAGGTGTGGCTCACCATCGCCGCCTGCCAGGACTACATGCGGATTGTCGATGAGGACTGGGTCAAGATTGCTGACTGGTACAGGCCCGGAACGCAACCGCGACGAGGTGTCTCGGGCAAGGAGCTCTACGACGATCTCTTGGGGCGCGCCTCATCGTAGGAGTGCCGGAGATTGTGACCGCCACCGGTTGCTGAATCGGAGCTGTACGTCGGGAGCGCTTTGGGACTCGCCCACACAGCTGCGGGTCACAGTCCAGTCGCGAAGTCGTTGCCAATCGCGCCACGGACCTTCTCGAAGAACTGAGCCCGCCAGTTCCCAAGCGGGAACGGGATTGGCTCCTCGTGGAGGAGTGGAAGTCCCCGCTCGACCAGCGGGCCGCGCAGCACCTTGAATGACGGCCCGTGGCACACGATGATCCCGTCCGGGCTGAGTGCGGCCGCTCGGTCTGCACACTCGTCGGCGTGGTCATGCCGTGCCCTGCTGCGGGACGTCGCCATGTCACTGCCGTTGATCGGATACGGCACCAGGTCGATGAGGAACACGCCATCTCGTTGGAGTCGCGTGAGCCACGCTCGTTTATCGGTCGTACGGCTGTCGAGACTCGGCTCGTCGTAGAGCGCGTGGACGACTGCACGGAAGAGGTTGTCTTTGCCGGTGAGGTGGTCTGCGTAGAAGAAGCGCCGGTTGGTGGGGTCGCCGCCATCGTCGGGTGCGCTCTCGCCGATGAGGAGCAGCCGGACGTGGTCCGGCTTCCACTGCATGCGGAGTGAGGCGTACCAGGACACTTCGCGCGGCGGTGCCTCATCGCGGCGTGAGTAGTTCATGGGGACAAGGTATCGAGATGCCCATTGCCGAGTATTTACCGAGCAACGCGAAAGCCTATGCTTGGGCCAGCCTCAGAGTTGGAGAGGTCCAGGGCAAGCGCATAAATGCCCGCCTGGGAACCCCCACCCCAATAACCCCCGTGCCGAAAGGCCCGCACGGCAATGCGTGGTGAGTCGCTGTAGACCTGACCGATGTTCTGGCCTGAGTCCCACACTGCTGCCGGGGTGTTCGCGTACGCAGGGTATGGGGATGGGGTCAGATTTCCGGGCATTGAGAGCGCGTTCCATTGGCGCCAGGCGTAGCCCGATGCGCCCGGCTGCCGTCCACCCTCAGTCGTACCGCTCGTCCACTCCCACACATTGCCTGCCAGATCCCAGATCACTTCGTCATTCGTTAGACGAAAGATCCGGCGCTGTTCACCGGTTGTCTGACCTGTGCCTTCAAGCCCGTCACACCCGCCGCTACATGTTGCGTCGAGAGCGCTCGCGGGTGAACTGTCCGTGTGCCCGCGAACCATGGAGCCGAGGCCAACACTTCCACCGCTCCAGTTGACACCGACGCTCATGACATTCTGCGCAATCGTCAGCCACTCCGCTTCGGAGATGAGGTGACACCCGTCGCAGGCCGCAGCTGCCGTCGATATGGCCGAGGTCTGCGTAATCGAGACCCACGGCGTGCCGTTTGCAGTCGAAACGGCGTTGCCAGAGCCATCATTCTTCGCCTCGTATTTCATCACGCAGAAGGCGCGTGTGCCGTAGAGCGAACTGCCAGGCACCACGATGTAGCCCGTCGGGCAGCTGGAGCCGTCGGCGAGGGTAGTCGGACTCGTCCCGGTGTGACCCGTGCAGGGCCCTTCGGTCGGCTGGAAGACACCGCCTTGGTCATCGCCCGCGATCTGCGCGGACGTCGAGCCTGTCGTGTACGTCACGCAGTACGTGTTTGGGGTCACCGCGGCGTTGCGCGTGTACTGGTACGTCGTGTTGCCGTTGTCGTTCAGGCCGGTCGCGGTGCGGAAGGCCGCCAGGTCTGCCGGCAGCGCATTGCCGTTCGCAATCGCGTAGGTCGCGACCTTCTTGCCGGCCTGCTCGACGCCGGACAGTGAAGCCGAGGATTTTGCCCGGTTCGAGATGCCGTTGTACGCGACGATCGTGATCGCAGCGAGGATGGCGATGACGACCACCACGATCAGCAGCTCCACGATCGTGAAGCCAGCGCGAGCCGTTCGTGTCGCTAAAGGCTCGGCGCTAATAGGCGCTCCGAACGAACTGTGATCTGTAGTGAAACTAGTGCGTGATGCCCTTCGCGCCATATGTGTCTTTGACTATGCGGGAAGAGCCGTGGCAAGTAAACCCCCTGGCACGAGTAGTTTTTACAACACTCCCGACCAGCAGATTGACGAGGCATCAGCGCCGCTCATAATGGTCCTCGCTCCTCGTCGGTCTGCGGCCGAGGTGAGCCCATCCGGGGCTCGCCCGCCGCTTCCGATGAGGAGGGTCACCCATGAGTGACGACACCCCGACGCCCGCAGCTGCGGCGTCCCCCGGCCAGCTCCGCACGCTGGCCGTTCGCATCCAGGACGGACTGCGGGCCCAGCTGGACGTCATCGCCCAGCTCAACGACCGCTCCGTCACCGAAGAGATTCGGATCGGCCTCGAAGCCTGGGTTGAGAAGTCCAAGTCCGATCCCAAGGTGCTAGAGCGTGCCGAGACGGTACGCGCCGATATTGAACGGGAGGCCGAGACGAAGCGCAGCGCCATCGCTGCCATCTTCGACGCCCCTCGGACGGCCAAGCGCACCCGCTCGTAGGCGCTCTCGCCTGCCCTGGAGCGAACCACGCGATCACCCGGATGGGCTGTGCCACCTCGGCGCAGCTCCCGGGTGGTCGCTCACCTTCCCCTCGTTGCTGCTCTGCGGTTTCGACGACGAACCATCCCGGTTCGCCGGCCGCACGTACCAAGGAGGTCTCTCATGGTGAACGGCATCGTCATCCCACCTGCCGATGAAGACGCGCTCGTCGAGCGTGAGCTCAGCTCGCTCGCGGACTACCAAGACGCCGTCGGCGGCTGGATCGAAGCCATCGATATCCGCAGGCTTGGCGTCACGCTCTACGTCCCGGAGGAGGGTCAACTCCTGAACCAGCCCTTCAACCCTCGTGCCACCTTCCTGTGGTGGTACTACGTCCCAGCGGCACGCCTCGGCGAGCTGCTTCGCGGACCGGTGCTCATCGTCGGATCTCCAGACTCACAGGGAGCCGACCGTGACGTTCCGGAAGAGCTCCGGGCCCGGTTCGCTCAGACCTCGGGTTGGGCGCTCGACGTCCGTCCGCGAGCGAACCCGTTCTGGTATCGCGTCCAGATGACGTACGACACCTACTGGGAGGTGCTCGTGTGGGCCATGCTCATCCTCGATCGTTGGCCCGACGCCGACGACGTGAGGATCGTCGAGGGTGCAGAGATCGACGAGGTGCCTCTCGTGCAGCCGTAGGTACATACATATATGTGCTGCACATCGCGGCGACTGCTCCCGGGCTAGAGGATCTGGTAATTCTCGCCCGGAGCGGTCGCCGCTTTTCATGTGGCGTTGCTGATTCCACAACGGCGAGAGGCTTGTCAGAGGACACCCTCCCGTTCATAGTGAAGCGCAGATGAGGGGATCACGACCCGGCGATGGCGCGCGTTCGCTTCCCGCACGGGGCGGCTGCCTTGGAGTGTCAGGGCGCGCCGGTACGGTGAACCTCAGAATGGAGAAAGACTTAAGCGCGCCCTCGGCGTGGAGGAGAGCAAACGCACGATGACAAACTCGAACCGCACACGTCTTGGCCGAAGCGACCGGAGGAGTGCCTGATGGTCGCGTCGGTATCCGGCGGCACGCCAGACGAATACACGGAACTCCTCGATCAGCTCCGCGACCTCGTTCCGAGTGCCTTCCTCGATGGCGAACTCGACCGCTCAGCGCTGCTCGGCGCCCTGGGCCTCGAGGACGCGGCGAAGCCAGCGTTCTCGTTCACCTGGCCTGGTATTGAGCGGGCCAGGCACGACGCTCGCGTCCCAACGACCGCGACGCTCGTGCCGGACCAGACGTCTTCGCCCAACTGGGCGGACGCGCGTGACGTGCTGGTCGAGGGCGACAACCTTCAAGTGCTCAAGCTCCTCAAGAATGGGTACTCTCGCGCGGTCAAGCTGATCTACATCGACCCGCCGTACAACACGGGCGACTCCTTCACATACAACGACGACTTTGCTGTTGCGGAGAAGGAGTATCTGCGCGAAACCGGCCAAATCGACGAGCAGGGCAATGCCACGACCAGCCGGATCGAGAGTGGTGGCCGCAAGCATGCGCCGTGGCTGACGATGATGTTTCCTCGCCTCGCGTTGGCTCGTCATCTGCTTCGCCGCGACGGCGTGATCCTGGTGTCAATCGACGACAACGAGGTGCATCACCTTCGTCTCTTGCTCGATGCTGTCTTTGGTGCTGAGAACTTCGTCGACATGATGACGTGGCGCGGCGCCCGCAAGGGCGATGCAAAACTGACTGGCGGAGGACAGGACTACATTCTAGTTTACGCCCGCGACCGTGCGCACCTCAGGGCGAACGATGTGCGGTGGCGCGAGCGCAAAGAGGGTCTCGAGCCGGTCTATGCAAAGGTGGCTGAACTCCGAGCTCACGTCGGAGATGACTTCGAGGCAATGACCGCGTCGCTGCGTGACTGGTACAAGGCACTGGCCGAGGAAGCTCCCTCGAAAGCGCACGCACATTACAACACCATCGACGAGCGTGGCGTCTTCTTCCCTGGCGATATCGCCAGCCCAAATCCTCGACCGAACTTGACGTTTGATTGGAAGGGCTACGCCGTTCCTGAGAATGGCTGGCGCTACGAGTCTGCGGCCATGGAGCGCTTGGACGCCGAGGGACGCCTCTTGTACCCGGACTCCAAGGAGAAGCGTATCCAGGTCAAGCGCTATCTCGTGGAACACGAAGAGTGGGCACCTGCGTCTGTGTTCTATAGAGACCGCCGTGCTGCTTCTGGCGCGCTCAAGGAGCTAATGGGATCGAAAGTGTTTGATGATCCGAAGAGCACCGATGTCCTAGCTCGTCTGTTCCACGCCATCACTGACGAAGGCGACCTGATCCTCGACTTCTTCGCGGGCTCGGGTTCGACGGGTCAAGCGATCTGGGAGCAGAATTCCAAGGATGGAAAGACGCGCAACTGGGTTCTCGTACAGGCTCCCGAGGAGCCGGACGGCTCTCAAGTGTCGGGGAAGAACGCTCTCAAGGCAGGTTTCGGGACGATCTTCGAAGTTACCGCTGAGCGGTTGCGTCGCGCCGCAGCCAAGCTGCAGCCGGAGGCGCGGGATGCCACACAGCTTGGCTTCCGGATTTTCCGAACCCGTGCGACGAACCTCGTGATTGACAAGCCCCTGGTTGCGACCGCAGAGATGACCGGCCAGGCATACCTGGCCCAGGTCCTCGACCACACGGCCGGTGCTCCAGTTGTTGAAGGGGCCTCGCCGCTGGATGTGGCTTGGGAGATCGCGCTTAAGTCCACCGCGACGCGGCTTGATGCCACAGTGACGACGCACGACATCCAAGGTGTGACGGTCTTCGAGTTCTCGCCTGCGGAAGGAGCGTCTGCGACCGGGCGTTTGTTCATCTCACTCGGTGCCTTCACGCTTGCCACGGCAGACGCGCTTGCGTTGAGCGGCGACGACACGCTGATTCTTCGGGGCGACCGTGTGGAAGATTCGGTGACGCTCACACTCGCCCCTCGCCTGCAGTCAAAGTTGATTCTCCTGGAGCGTGTGCCGCGTGAAGTTTCACTTTGATGATCAGCCGCATCAGTCGGCAGCAGTCGCGGCAGTAATCGATCTATTCGAAGGTGCGCTTGTTCCGCCGCGTGACGCGCTCGCGGGTCGCGCAGCTGGTGCCGATGGCCACAGTGGATTCGCGCTGGAGCGCACGGTGCTTTCGGACAACCTGAGTGAAGTCACCGCGCGAGAGGACGTCGACGCACAGACGCGCTTGGCTCTGCTCGAGGCGACCGATCTGCAGGGTATGGAACGCGAGTTCCCCAACTTCTCCGTCGAGATGGAGACGGGCACCGGCAAGACCTACGTCTACATTTCTACGGCCCTGCGGCTCGCGGAGCTTTACGGGCTGCGGAAGTTCGTGATTCTGGTGCACTCCGTCGCAATCCGTGCGGGCGTCGTCAAGACGTTTGAGCAGACTGAAGCGCATTTCCGCCTCAAGTATCCGAGTACTCCCTTCACCTGGGGCGTGCTTGGCGAGAACTCCGCGCTCAATGACTTCACTGAGCCCTCAGACACGGTGCAGTTCCTCGTCGCAAGTGTGCAGGCGCTCGACAAGCCGGACTCGAACACGCTCTATGCGAGCGTTGAACAGCCACAACTCTGGGGTGACGCCCTGAGCGGCGTGGAGCAGATCGCCAAGGCACGTCCGGTCGTGTTGATCGACGAGCCGCAAAACATGGCGACCGCGCTGAGGCGCCAGGCAATCGCCACGCTTAACCCTCTCGTGGCTCTGCGTTACAGCGCCACTCACAAGGAGCCCTTCAACCTCGTTCATCGCCTCGGTCCCAAGCAGGCATCCGAGGCGGGGCTTGTAAAGCGGGTCTCGGTCAAGGGCATCGTCGCTGGCGACGATGGCAAGCCCTACGTCCGCGTGGACAAGCTCCGCAGCGTCCGAAAGCACCTCATGGCCGAGGCTGTCATTGATAAGGCAAGTGGCAAACGACTTCCGATAGTCCTACAGAACGGCACTGACCTTTTCGAGGAGTCGGACGGGCTGACGCAGTACAAAGGGCTGGTCGTGGATCGCATGGAGAGGAAGCCCGACCGCGTCATATTCGAGAACGGTCTCGCGGTCAACGTTGGCGCCGAGACGGGTGTAGACGCGCTCGCAGTTTGGCGCGACCAGATTCGCCACACGATCCGAACACACCTCGCGCGCCAGGGCCAGATCGACTCCATGAAGCGCGGGGTGAAGGTTCTGTCGCT
Source organism: Demequina sp. (assembly GCF_047975725.1). GTDB lineage: Bacteria > Actinomycetota > Actinomycetes > Actinomycetales > Demequinaceae > Demequina. The sequence goes on along the minus strand of NZ_JBKEED010000007.1, from coordinate 18,374 downwards.
GTTCTTCGTTGAGCGAGTCGCCGACTACGTGGGCGAAGAGGCGTTGCTGCCGTCCATGTTCGACGAGCTGTTCCGTGAGGAGTGGCTACGGGCGGGCTACGCGGAAGACGCGATGCCCGACCCTGCCGAGCTCCGGGTGGCCTATTTCCCTTCGACTAAGACCGGCATCCTTAAGGACACCTCAGGGAGGGCGTCCGACGCCGAGCTGGAAGCACGCGCTTACCAAGAGATCATCGCCAACAAGGAACTGATCCTCGACCGCGCGAATCCGCGTGCGTTTGTCTTCTCCCACTCCGCGCTGAAGGAAGGCTGGGACAATCCCAACGTCTTCCAGGTCGGATTCCTGCGCCATACGCGCTCGGATCTTGAGCGCCGCCAGCAGATTGGCCGCGGGCTTCGCCTCCCTGTCGATCAGTCGGGGCACCGCGTGATGGATCCGGCGATCAACAGGCTCACCCTCGTGGTCGACGAGTCGTTCACAGAATTCCGCGACGGACTCAATAGCGAGTACGCAACATCCGGTGGCGCGAAGGGCACTGCTGGCCCTGAGGTCGAGAACGCGGACAACGAGGTCTTGGTACGTCGTCGTCCGGCTTTGTTCGACAGCCCTGAATTCGCCGAGCTTTGGAAACGGATACGGTACAAGGCCCGCTATCGGGTTTCGGTGCAGCCCGAGGCGTTGGGCATCGTTGTCGCCGCCTCGGAGCACCTGGCCGACCTCGCATTCATCGAACGTCGCGCGAACGTCGTTCAGTCTGCGGACCTCGCCTACGACGAAGCGGGGCACGTCACGACATCGGACTCGGCTGTGGCCGAATCGCGCGGTGAGCGCATCGTGGTCGTTGGGCAGCAGTTGCCAGATGTGGTCCAGCTCATCGAGGACCAGTTGCAGTACGGGAGGTTTCCGCTGCAGCTCACTCGTCCGACGGTTGCTGGGATTGTCCGACAGATGCTCACCTATCCTGACCGCGACTATGCGCGTCACGTCCTTGATGATCCGGACCGTTGGGCTCGCATCGTTGCGAACGCTATCCGTATCGTGACCATCGAACAGATGGTCGACGGGATTACCTACGAACCGCTCGCTGAGAACGAATGGTGGGACGCCGAGGTCGTATTCCTCGAGGTCGAGTCGAAGAATCCAGTCCCGCCGCAGGCCGGGAACGCTGACCCGCAGAGCGGAGTCAAAGCGTCACCGGACGACGGCGTCAACCTTTACGACCACGTCGACTACGACAGCCACGTGGAGCGCACGTTTGCCTCGCAGCTCGAGAGCAACCGCGAACACGTCAAGCTCTTCACGAAGCTCCCACGCCGCTTCAGGGTTCGGACGCCCGTTGGTGAGTACTCGCCAGACTGGGCAATTGTCTATGACGAGAACGGCACTCAGCGGCTCTACCTGGTTCGTGAAACCAAGAACACGCGGAACCTCGACGACCTCGAATGGGGTGAGGCGATGCGCATCCGCTTTGCGACAGAGCACTTCGCTGCTGCCCCAGCGGGCGTTGTGGACTATGAGCACACCACGGATGAGCACGGCCTACTGACAGGCGGACCCTAACGAGCACTCGGGGGTGCCGGGAAGGCTATCCGACCCAGAAACACGTCCGAAGTGATCGTCGCTACTCCGCCCGTGCGGATGGCGCCGACAACTCTTCGAGTAGGTGAAATGCGCTTGTCTCGCTGAAGTGAAGTGCTCGTCCTGGCTCGCGGTGAAGCACGCCAGTCGCCGACACCATGCGTCGATCGGTGTTGGCCTGCCCTGCTACGTGATAGTCGTTGTCGTCGAGCTCAAGGCTTACATTGCGGGCCCTGTCGTTATCGATGACGCGTAGCGTCACGCGGCCCAGCTCGTCGTCTTCCCCGCGGTCAAGACGCTTGACGTATCCAACTACCGTCTGGCGACCAACGATGGGCTCGCCCCTCAGAGTCTCTCCGATGTGCCGAATCATCTCGATAGAGTCGCTTTCGATCCCGACGCGGTGTGGCGCAGAGGGCGCGGGGAGTCTTTCCGCCCAGTTGAAGTCGACGTCAAGGCCGCCGATACTCGGTGCGGCGAGCGTGTTCGCAACCGCTTCGCAAAGCTCGGCTGATACGCCCGCGCCAACAGCTTCGGTGATTTTGCGGGGCGCAGGCTCGGTGCCCCCGTGAGACAGCTCGCGAAGGGTATTCAGCCCCTCGGCCAAACGAAGCATGGCCTTGCGGGCGAATGGTTGGTAAGAAACCTCTTCGAACAGTACGGCGTCGTCTACGTTGTCCGGCTCGAGCACTGGAAGTCTGCTGATGACCGGCACGATGTAGCTTCCGCGGCGCGTCTGGCCCATACGCACCTTACGCGCATGATCACGTGCCGCGTCCGGCAAACTGTGGCCGTAGTAGCTGCGGGGTTGAAGTGCTGCGTTCGCGGAGGCTTGCATCGCTCGACGAACTGAATCAATCAGCGTCGCGGCGTCTCCCAGCGGGATTGAGTTGTCGATGTTCCCAGTCGCACGGAACTCCGTGACGTCAGATCCGGACTCGGTAACTCGGAGAATCAGCCCCTCGCGGTCGGTTGCTAGCGAGCCTGCGAGAGAGTCGAGCATCTGCGACCAACGCAGATCAAAATCCGGCGCAAGTCGATTGGTCGGAACCACGACGCTCGTGTGACCGCTGGTCCATCGCTCCGCGATGTCGCCGAGGCGCTGCGAGACCGACCATCCGCGAAGATCGAGCCACGCGATGATGTCACCGGGCAGCAAATCCCCCTGGTCGTCTGCAAAGGTCTCAGTCATCAGGTCCACCGAGAAGCTTGCGCATCCATCAGGCTCTTCATCGCAGTCGCAGTGAGCAGGTTATCTTTGGGCACTTTCAACCTGACGGTAGACGTGTTCGCTGTATCGGGGAGACCCAACATCGGCAAGTAGTATGCAGCTCGCGTCAAACTCGTCCCTGCGTCATCCATCGTCTGCCATGAGGTTGAGTCGTGTCCGACGACGACCAACACCAGTACGCCATAGCTGGTCCGCGACTCCGAGCGGAGCAGATCATAGGTGCGGATGTCGAGGTCGTGGACTAGCTGTCCGTCCTGTTCGTCGGGGTTGCTCGTGGCCTTCAGCTGGAGATCTAGAGCGTGATGGTGGCTGTGTACGGTCATGTCGACGCCGCGCTCGTCATCCGCAACGATCTCATAGGTGAAGTCGGCAGCCGAAGCAGCCGCGATTACCCATGCGCGGCTAAAGCGCTCCTTCTGCTTTGGTGACCCCTCAGTCATGAACACCAGACTGTAGCGGCTAATCATGCTCCTCACCGGCTTTCCTCCTGGCCACGTCTCGTGTCGAGGCTACGAACGGGCACCGACATCAAGAGCTTGGGAGAGCCACAGTCGGATCCGAGACTGGTTTGTGTGCCGCTGTCGGCAAGATAGATGAATGCGGCGAAACGCACCTCTTACCGAGACACAGATCGCTGTGCTCGCCTGGATCCGCGACGGCTGCCCCGAAGGCGTCTATCCGGATGGCTACGGCCACCGGCTGACGGCGCGTGCACTCGCCTCTCGAGGCTTGGTCAAGATCTCGGGTCACGGCGACTCCTGGCGCGCCGACCTTACCGAGAGGGGCCGGGATTGGACGCCGCCCACGGCGCAGGATCGGGCCCCGGTCTCGGATGCTCGACGGTCTCGGGGATCGAAGGCGGAGACGACCCGTCCAGCGCGCAAGAACCGCACGGTCCCGGCCGCCGAGCAGGGCGACACTCTGCCCGCTCGAAAACCGGCGCCACCCCTGGTCGTGCAGCCTCTCGCGGCAGACCACAACCACCCGGTGGTGAAGGCTGCGCTAGCGAGTGCGTTCGTGAAGCTCGTCAGCGACGAACAGCTGGAGCGAGCCCTCTGGGTCGTGCAGTTCGTCTCGGACGGCTGCACCGAGCGCGGGTGGATGGTCGAGGTGGATCCAGAGGGCCACCTCACGGTGCGAAGCGAGCCCGACGGCGTCGTGGTCCGGGTGTCCGAAGATCGTGAGAAGCGCGATGTCCACCCCGATACGGATATCGCCGAGTGCAAGTACGACTGGCAACGTGTCAGCCCGAGACGGGTTGAGGTCTTCGCTGGGCGGCTCTGCATTGAGGTCCAGCACGGCACGTCGGTGCAGTGGTGGGCAGCGGATCGGAAGCGCTGGACCGTCGAGTCCAAGTTGGGGCAGGTCGTGCCGGCCATCGAGCAGTTCTTCGGGGCGGCCGCTGAGCGCCGCGTTGAACGTCGTGCCCAACATGAGCGTGACCTCGTGGCTTGGACTGAAGCAGTCGAGCAGGCCAAGGCGAAGCACCTGAGCGCCCTCAACGTGGACCGTGCCTCAGAGCAGGTCGCGGAGTGGCGCCAGGCTAGCGAACTGCGCGCCTATGCCCGAGCAGTGCGCGACGCAGCCGCGAGTATATCCGGGAGCGCGGCGACGGACGCGCTGGAGTGGGCTCGCTGGCTGGAGGCGGAGGGCGCCCGGCTCGACCCGACGAATGACCCGAAGGCGATGCGAATCAAGAAGCCCGAGAACCCGAGCCCATGGGATTTGTCAAAGTACATGCCTCGAGGCTGGACGGCAGTACACCCGCCCGCCGAGCTGGATCAGTAGCGACGGCTGTCGCGTGCCTCGGGGAGTGGCACACCGAACTCACGCTCCAACTCCTTCGCCTGCTTGGTGGCGCCCGCCTGGCGGAGTTCGCGGAGCGCCCGGGAGAGCAGTTCGTCGACTCGCGCGACCTCGGCACGGAGGGCGGTCAGTTCGTCGTGGCGCTCTGCCGCTTCGCCGCACCAGGCGCGCAGGACTTCGCGGCACGGCCGCGCGTACGGATCCTCGGCATCCCAGCGTGCGGCCTCGTCCGCGTCGATGTAGCTCAGCGCCGCTCCACGGCTACTGCGCAGCGGGTAGCCGTGCGCCGCGTGCTCGCGCGCTTCGGCTTCCTCCTCTAGGACGTGGGCCATGATGCGGTCTGGCATGCGTTCGCAAATGCGCCGCGCGATTCGCTCGGTGGTCTCCCACGGCACGTACAGCGTGCCGTCCTCCTCGAACGACTCGGGCGCCTCCTAAGCACCTCGGGATCGAGTTCGAGCTCGGCGGCAAGCCGGTCCACGTCCGGGATCTCGCCGACGCCGGGGTAGCGGTACACCACGCTGAAGAGCTCGGGATCGAGGCCAATCCGGAACACCTCGTCCATCGCGTAGTGCTCGGGGGTGTTGTCGTCTCCTGGGCGGGTATCGATCCTCGCCCACCGCGCCTCGCGGGCCTGGTACGCCTCGACGTCGCTCCAGAGCACCTTGAGTCGAGATGGCGGTACCCAGTCTTGCCGCCCCTCGAAGGCGTGGTCGATGAAGTTCACGAGCACCCGTGCGGGCCGCTGCGTGCTCATGCGCACCACCTCGACTTCGACGAGCGGATCCTTGCGGCTCACGCGATACGCCCAGCGTTCGCCGGCGGAAGCTGGAACGCTGGGCGAGGGCATCAAGTCAGCGTACGGCGAGCGCCGCGTAGTTGCCTATGCGCCGAGATGTATATTTGACGAAATGCCTGATATATCCCATTCCGCTCATCCTTGACGTGTCGGCGGGCAGTGTCATAATCAGGGGCATCATGCCTACCAACGAAGCAGCTGCGGAGCAGGTCTCTGGGTCGTCGACTCCAGAGTTTGAAGTGACGATCGAGAACTGCAACAGCCTCTCGACGGCAACCATCACACTGCGCAGGCAGGCGCTCAACATCAAGTATGGTCCGAACGGAATTGGCAAGAGCACGATCGCACGCGCACTTGAGCTGCGCGCTCAAGGTGAAGATGCTCTAGCGGAACTCGTCCCATTCAAGTACCGAGTGGACGGCGGCGAGCACGCACCGCTGGTTGCGGGTGCCGATGAGATCGAGAAGGTACTTGTATTCGACGATACGTACGTGTCGCAGTTCGTCTTCCAGCGCGAAGAGGTGCTTAAGAACTCATTCGAGATCTTCATCAACACAGAGGAGTACCAGCAAGGGCTTGAGCAAATCGAGTCCATGTTCGAAGAGCTGAAAGGCACCTTCGTTCAGGAGCCTGAGTTCGACGAGGCGCTCGCCGGATTCGCTGAGTTGCGTGAAGTCTTCGGATTTACGCGTACGGGGACGCTCTCTCGCTCGAGCCGTGGCTCAAAGGCGATCAGCGTCGGAGGCAAGCTTGCGAACATTCCTGAACAACTCCAGGGCTATGAGCACTTCCTCCACAGCCAGGACCCCGGTGGTTGGATCTCGTGGCAGTCAAAGGGCACGGCATACCTCGAACTCTCCGACAACTGCCCCTTCTGTTCAGGTACGAACTTGAACAAAGAGACTGCTGCCCGTGTCTCCACCGAATACGAGTCGGCGGCTGTCAAGCACATGAGCGCACTCCGCGCTGTGATCGATCGTCTAGGTGGATACATAGAGCCCAGCTATCTCGCTCGTCTGAACGAGTTGACGACTCTTGTGGCGGACTTGTCGCCGGAGCAGCAGCAGTTCCTGGCTGGTCTTCGGGGTCAAATCGAGACCCTTCTGGGGAAGCTCACGGCACTTCGCAGCCTGTCTTTTCACGCACTTCGAGACGAAGAGCATGTCGATGAGGTGCTCGCCGATCTGAAAATCGACCTCTCGCTTCTGGACGCGGTCAACTCAGAGGCTACGCAGTCCGTCGTGAACCTCATCAACGAGAGGCTTGATGAGGTCGCAACCCGCATCACCGACATTCGCGCTCGGATCGGCAAACAGAAGGGTCGTGTAGCGAAGCTCATCCGGGACAACCAGAACGAGATCAACGAGTTCCTGGCCTCTGCTGGGTACCGGTACACCGTGCGAATCGAAGCCAGCGGTGAGTCCTACCGAATGATCCTTGAGCACGAGGATGTTGCCGGCCATCTCGAGACAGCCGCGCGTCACCTCAGCTACGGCGAGAAGAACGCATTCGCTCTAATCCTCTTCATGCATCACGTCCGACGCGAGCGCCCGGACCTGGTCGTCCTTGACGATCCCGTATCCAGTTTTGACAAGACCAAGAAATTCGCGATCCTGCATCAACTCTTCCATGGGCGAGACAGCATGCGGGAGTTCACGACACTCCTGCTAACCCACGACATCGAGCCTGCAATCGACATCGTCAAGGTCAGTACTTCGGGTCAGTTCAATGGAGCACATCCTGTCGCGCACTTCCTCAAGAGCCGAGGCGGCGTTGTAAGCGAGAAGCTCATCGAGCGGGACGACATTGCGACCTTTGCCCAGGTGTGCGAAGCGAACATCGCGTCCACTGCCGATGACATCATCAAGTGCATCTACCTGCGTCGTCGATACGAGGTGCACGGTGATATGGGTCCGGTCTACGACGTCCTATCGAGCTTGTTGCATCTGCGAGAGGTGCCGAGCGCCAAGGCCCAAGACGGCACACTGACCCCCGTTGCCGCGGCTGACCTGACTGCGGCCAAAGCGAAGATCACTAAACTGATCCCCGGGTTCGACTACGCGACGCTTGTAGCGCAGCTGAGCGATGTTGCGACATTGAAATCAAAGTACGAGGCAACGGACATCGGCTACGAGAAACTCCAGCTGTTCAGGGTCATGTCCGAGCTCGACCCCCAAGGGCTACGGGGTGACGATGCGTTCCGGAAGTTTGTGAATGAGTCCTTCCATATTGAGAACGAGTACGTCATGCAGCTGAACCCGCGGGACTATGACGCCGTGCCGGAGTTTGTCATCGAAGCCTGTGACGAGCTTGTGGCGGGTGTGCAGCCGACAGCCTCTTAACCTTGCCGAGGGGTGGCTGCTCTATGGATCGCCCTGAACACTGCCCCGTGCGACAGCCCGTATCGCGCTTCAATCTCCCGCATCGTCGAACCCGCTTCGTAGTCCTTGGCCATCTGTCTCGCCTGCTCCGCCGTCACGCGCGTCTTCTTCACTGTCACACCCTTCCTGCGCAGAAGGCGCACCAGCGCGGATGGAGCAACGCCTATATCTATGGCGATCGAGCGGGCGCTCTCACCTTCTCTATAGCGCCGCACGGCATCATCGATCTGATCGGCGCTCAGTCGCTTCGACAGGCACTGTGGCTGGCGCGTCGGTAGCTCGGGCTGCTCGGCGCCCTCTGGTGTGTTAACCCTGGTAGAGCGACCTATCTCGCGCAATCTGTCAACTGTCACACCATCTTCATCTTGGTTTGACAAGAGGTCGATAATGCCAGCCAGAGAAGAAGGCCCGCTACGGCGGGCCTTCTTCCTTTTTCTGACCGTGGCGGTGACGGGCGTTTAGCCCCGGTTCAGGGTCACCCTCTCGCCGTCCCAGTCGGCCGTCACGGCATCGCCCTCGCGCACCTCGCCGTCCACGATTGTGCGAGCGAGCTCGTTGAGCACGCGAGTCTGGATGAGCCGCTTGAGCGGGCGGGCGCCAAACGCGGGGTCGAAGCCGTCCGCTGCAAGGCTGGCCCGCAGTTCAGGCGACACGGCGAGCGTGATCTCCTTCTGCTGCGCCAGACGCGCGATGGTCTTGGCCAGCTCCGCGTCGACGATTCCCTCCATCGCGGCGGGGTCAATGCGGTCGAAGATCACCACATCGTCGAGCCGGTTGAGGAACTCGGGCCGGAACGCTCGCTTGAGCACTGCGTGCAGGTCCGCTTCGAGCGCATCGCGGTGCACGCCGTCCCACGCGAGCACCACATCCGAGCCCAGGTTGGACGTCATGATGAGGATGGTGTTGGTGAAGTTGACCGTCCGGCCGCGGCCGTCGGTGAGTCGGCCGTCGTCGAGCACCTGCAGCAGCACGTTCCACACGTCCGGGTGAGCCTTCTCGACCTCGTCGAACAGCACGATGCTGTAGGGGCGTCGCCGCACAGCCTCGGTGAGTTGACCGCCCTGCTCGTAGCCCACGTAACCCGGGGGAGAGCCGATGAGTCGGCTCACGGCGTGGCTTTCCATGTACTCCGACATGTCGATGCGGATCATCGCGCGCTCGTCGTCGAAGAGCTGCTCGGCGAGGGCCCTGGCCAGTTCCGTCTTGCCCACGCCAGTGGGTCCGAGGAACAGGAACGACCCGATGGGTCGGTGCTCGTCCGCGATGCCGGCCCGCGCGCGCCTGATGGCGTCGGACACGCTCGCGATGGCGCGGTCCTGGCCCACGACGCGCTCGTGCAGACGCTGCTCGAGCTCACCGAGCTTGGCCGACTCGTCGGTCAGCAGCTTCTCGACCGGCACGCCGGTCCACTTCGCGACCACCGCGGCGATGTCCTCGCCCGTGACCTCCTCGCGCAGCATGCGCTCGGAGGGGTCAATGCCATCCAACTGAGCCCGCGCATCGGCCATCTCCCGCTCGGCGGCAGGGATGTCGCCATAGCGAATGCGACCGGCCTTCTCGAGGTCGCCATAGCGCTCGGCACGCTCGAGGTCGCCGCGCAGGGACTCGAGCCGCTCAGTGGCAGCGCTCACGCGCACGATCAGGTCCTTCTCGCGCGCCCAGCGCATGTTGAGCGCCTCGGACTCGCCCTTGAGGTGGGCGATGTCGCGATCGATCTCCTCGCGCCTGGCTTTGGCCTGGGGGGACTTGTCCTTGGCGACCTGGGTGCGCTCGATCTCGAGTTGCATGATGCGCCTGCGGGCACGGTCGAGCTCGATGGGCATGGAGTCGAGCTGCATCTTGAGGGCGCTGGTGGCCTCGTCGATCAGGTCGACGGCCTTGTCGGGCAGAAACCGGTCGGAGATATGGCGGTCGGACAGGCGGGCAGAGGACACGATGGCCTGGTCCGTGATCTTCACCCCGTGGTGCACCTCGTACTTCTCCTGCAGCCCGCGCAGGATCGCGACGGTGTCTTCGATGGACGGTTCGCCCACATAGACCGGCTGGAACCGGCGCTCAAGGGCGCTGTCGGTCTCCACGTGTTCGCGGTACTCGTTCAGGGTGGTCGCGCCGATCATGCGCAGCTTGCCGCGCGCGAGCATGGGCTTCAGGATGTTGCCCGCGTCCACCGAACCGTCGGCCTTGCCCGCGCCGACGATGGTGTGCAGCTCGTCCACGAACAGGATGATGCGACCCTCGGCCTGCTCGACCTCGTTGAGGACGGCCTTGAGGCGCTCCTCGAACTGACCGCGGAAGGCGGCACCGGCCACGAGGGAGCTCATGGCGATCTCGATGACGCGCCGGTCCTTGAGGCTGCTCGGGACATCGCCAGCGACGATCCGCTGGGCGAGGCCCTCGACGATCGCGGTCTTGCCCACGCCGGGCTCGCCGATCAGGACGGCGTTGTTCTTGGTGCGACGCGTGAGGACCTGCATGACCCGACGGATCTCTTCGTCGCGACCGATCACGGGGTCCAGGTTGCCGCTTTCCGCGAGTGCGGTGAAGTCTTGCCCAAACTGTTCGAGGGCGGACTTCTGGTCCTGGTCGCCCTGCATCTGGGGGGTAGCGGTCATGGTGAACCTCCTGGTGTTCTAGCCTTTCGTTGCCAAGTTGAGCCTTGTACGCTCAAGTTTACATAATGACAATAGCGTCGCGCAAGAGGCAGCCCGGAGGGGCCGGGGGAGGGGCCCGTGGGGCCCGATTAGGAATCCGGCCCATCCATGCTGTAGAGTCTTATCTCGCGCCAGACGCCCGCAGGGTGGATGGAAGCTAGGGCCCCGTTGTGTAGCGGCCTAGCACGCCGCCCTCTCAAGGCGGTAGCGCGGGTTCGAATCCCGTCGGGGCTACGGATCAACTCCTCACCATTGCGGTGGGGAGTTTTTTCGTTTCCCCAGCCCCCGGTTGATACCCGTCTCAACGGGATCTGCGCTGCGACGGTGCGCCTGATACCCGTCAGACCCGGAGCGCGTCGACGTCGGCGGAGGTCGCCAGGCGAGCGCGCCAGGCCTCGACCAGCGACGCCGGGGGCATTCCGCATGCGGGGTCGTCCGCGTCGGCGCGGGGGCGGCGGCGCGCGATCGCGTCGTACACGCCGTTGCGCCACCGCCGAGGAACCCAGGTGATCGAGCGGGCGGCGCGCCACGGCCAGGCGAGGGTGCCGAGGATGCCAGCAACCGCATCGGCCCTGAGCCGGGGGCCGTCAACGGTGGCGAGCACCAAGGTTGAGGCCGCCACCGAGGCGTCGAGCCCCATGGCCGCAAGCGCGGCGCGGCCCACCTCGCCAGCGCTTCCGGCTATCAAGAACTGTTCGCGAGGGTCATGGCGGATGAGCCAGGCCACGAACCCGTTGCACAGTCCACAGTCGCCGTCGAAGATCACGATGGGGCGCGGCATGTGCCCAGACTAGGGCCGTTGGTCAGCGCAGGCCCGTCACGCCTGGGTAGTGGCGCGCTCGCGAACGACCATGGCGAGATGTGCTCCCCACCGTGCGGCGGCTTCTTCCTGCCCGCTGAGCAGCAGCGCCGCGGGCTCCGATGACCCGGTGACGAGCGCGACGGTGTACGTCTGCGGCTCGTCGATCGCCTCATACCCATGTGCTGTCAGCCGGGCGATGATGGCGCGGGCGGCACCGTGGCCCAATGGCCCCCGGATGCCTGTGTCGAAGGCGGCGCACAGCCGCTCAGCGGGAGGAAGGGTGTCCAGCCAGTCACGCAGGGGCGGATGGCTGACGTCGGCACGGAGGCCAGGGTGAGTTCCGTAGACCTTGGCGGTAGCCGATGCGCGGGTAGAGTCCGAGGGCAACCCCATGGCGTGCACGGGGGCGCCGGCGACCAGCAGATCGGCGTTGGCGAGGCGGCGAGGAGTCGCCTGATCGGTGGTGAGGACCAGCGTGCCCTCACCCAGTCCGGACGCGATCGCGCGCGCAATCGCTGCGGTGTTGCCCCACAGCGATTCGTATACGACGACGGCGTCCATGACTCCGGTCTACACCTCATCGCCTGGGGGCGCGCGGGGACCAACGTCCCGGGCCTGACGGGGGCAGGGGGAGTGCCCTGGTCAGGCCCGGGACGTCATCTCGGGATCACCCCGCGGTGCAGGGTGCGCCGTTGACCCAGAACTGCTCTGGGGGCGCATCTGACAAGGTTCCCGAGCTTCCGACGAAGCCGATCGTCACCTTGTCGCCCGCCCGGACGGTGCCGTTCCACGGCATAGCCGCGGCCGTCACGAACGCGCCTTCCTGCTTCCACTGGGCGCTCCACGCTTGCAGCGAGACTGAGTCGTCCGCTGGGTTGGCCCACGTGAGAGACCAGTCGTCCCATGCCTGCTGGGAGGTGTTGGTGATCCAGATTTGTGAGATGAAGGCCCCCGGCCACGAGCCGTGGACCGTGTAGGTCACTTCGCACGGCGCCACCTCGGTGGTGCCCTGGTCGCGGTCCGCCATCCACGACGCCACCCAGCTCAGCGCGGAGTTCCAGTTCACCGTGATCTCGTTGGTCGCCCACGACTGAATGTGGTCGACGTAGCACCGTTGGGGCGCGCAGTCGGTGCTGGGGTACAGCGACGAGATGGTGGGATCCCAGGTGCCCACGTCCGCATTGGGGCCACCGGCGACAGAGCCCGCCGGCGGGTTCGGGAGCTCCGCGTTGACCTGGTGTGCGAACCACCGGCTGTGCTGGTTCTGGCTCGTGACGTCTCCGTAGTCAGTGACGTAGGACCAGTTGAGGGCGTTGCGGCCGAGCAAATAGTCCATCGACTCCACGACCGCACGGGCATAGGCAGCGTCGCCCGTGAGGTCGAACGCCGTGCCGAGCACCACCTGGTTATTGAGCACCGAGGCGTTGGAGCCCCACACAAAGCCGTCGTCCGGAAGTGCGAGCCCAAACTCCTGGGCCTGCTGAACGGCGAGAATCCCGTTGGCCCCGGTGACGACCTGGTCCGTCACGGTGTCGCGGTCCGCGAAGTCGTTGGGCACGGTCGCAAGGTTCATCTTGGCGATCGCGTCCAGCGCGTCCCACGAGAAGCCGCCCACGTCGAACGAGTCCGCCTCGTGGACGGGGGAGTCTAGGAGGAAGTCCTCGAACTGCTGCTCTCCGGTGGTGAGGAACAACTCGGCAGCCGCCCAGTAGAACTCGTCCGTGACGTCGTCGTCGTCGTATGGCCCGCCGCCGTCGGCGCCGTCTGCCGCCGGGGCGTACAGATCCGGGGTGCCGAGCGCCGCCTCCCACGTGGACCGCGCTGTCGCCAGTAGATCCGCCGCGAAGTCGGCGTCGTACGGAGCGAACAGGCGTGCGCCTTGGGCGGCGGTGGCAGACAGGTTGAGCGTGGCGGCCGTCGACGGCCGGTGCAGTTCGCGTACCTGAGGGTCGTTGGCCGGCAGCAGGGGCAGCCCCGTCCACCCGTCGTCGTGGACCTTGTGGTGGACCAGGCCCTCAAACTGGGCGCCCTCGGGCACCACCATTGAGGTCATGAACTCGAGTTCCCAGCGGGCCTCGTCGAGCACATCCAGCACGCCGTTGGAGGACTCGGGCACGTCGAGGGTGCCATCCGCGAGGGCGTCAGGGTCGGCGCTGGGGGCCGTCTTGGTGCGCTCGAAGGTGCCGAGCAGTTGCGCGGTCGCGATGCCGCCGTTGACCACGTACTTGCCGTGGTCGCCCGCGTCGTACCAACCGCCCACGACGTCGAGCGTGTAGTCACAGCCCTCCCACCCGTAGGCGTCTGTGTAGACGGCGGCGGCGTCCGCGGCGTTCTGGCAGGGCACGTCCAGGTCGCCCTGGTTGGCGACGCCATCGGAAGGCGATGACACGTGGCCGGCCGCGCGCGCGTACTCCTCGCCCACGGTGTCGGCCTCGATGTCGATGCCCGAGCGCGCAAGGTAGAAGTAGTTGAGCGCGTCCGTGCGCAGGTCCTCGTACGCAGCGGTGCCGATCTCGAAGGCGTAGGACGTCTCGCCGTCCGCCACCAGGGTGTACTGCCCCTCAGCGGTCACGGAACTAAAGTCGATGCCGTGTACCGACAGCCCCGCGGAGTCGTCGACCCCGAGCGGTGACGTGTCGCCCGAGGCGACCACCGCATCGGCCGCATTGCGCAGTTCCCACTCGAGCGCCGTGTCGCTGTCGGTGACGAGCGTGGCCTCCTTGGGGCCGTGGGTGAGGTATCCCACCTGGTTGACGCGGACGCGAGGGCCGGTGTCGGGCTCATAGGGCTCGACAGAGACGCCGCCAAGGTAGGACACGTTGTCCAGGCACAGCTCCCAGGACTGGGAGGCCCCGCCCACCTGGAACCCCAGGCGCGGGTCGACGGGGTCCTCGGAGGCCTGGTGGCTCGTCGAGTAGTGCGTCCAGCCAGCGTCGTTGCCCGCGGCGATCTCGCCATATGAGGCGTACGCCCCACCCTCTTGCTGGACAATCGCCCGCACAGGGCCCGCCGCAGCGGCGTCAAAGCTGAAGGCGTAGTCGCCGGCCACGAGGGAGAGATCCTGGTAGATGGCCACGTCCCACGGGTTGGTGGTGCCGGCGGGCACCGTGGCACAGAAGACGCCGTCCTCGACGCGGGCCGTGCCCTCGACAAAGCCGTAGTGGGTCCAGCCCGTGAGGTCATCGTCAAAGCCGCCGTTGATGACCTGCTCCACCCCCGCGGGGGCGACCGACACGTTGTCGACGCAGAAGGTCCACGCCTCGCTCGCGCCGCCCACCTGGAAGGCCGTCTGCAGGCCGGTGACGTCCTCGGCCACCGTGAACGAGGTCGAATAGGTCTCCATCTGGTCGCTGAGCGGCTCGGTCACGTTGGCAAGCTGCGTCCACGGGTCGACGGGGAACTGCACGAGCCCCACGACGGTGGCTGAACCGTTGGACGCCGAGGCGTCGAACTGGAACACGTAATCGCCTGCGGGAAGGTCGAGGCCGTCTTGGCCGACGATCGCGTCCCATGGGTTGGAGGTACCCGCCGGGACGGTCGCGCACAGGGCGCCGGTCTCGACACTGACCGTGTCCGTGAGGTTGCCGGTGGTCCACCAGGGGTCCTTGGTGTCGTCGAACGTGCCGTTGAGGACGTCTGCGGCCGCGGGGGCGAGGCCTATCGCGACCAACGTGAGCGCGCCGATTGCCGCGAGGGGCGCGCGCACAGAACTGAACTTCTTCACAATGCTCTCCTTTGAGCCATCGATGAGGGTGTGAAGCGCAGGGTGTGCGTCGGCGGGCATCAGGGCCGCGCCGGGCTACCAGGAACGTAGCAAGAAACGTTTCGACCCGCGCGGCGAGCGGGCCCTCGCCTACGCGAAGGGGTACGTACCTGGTGCTTTACTTCGGGGCTCGGTAGCCGCCGGTGGCGGCCTTCCCACAGGGCCGATGCGCTGGCTGGCTAGGAAGCGGCCGCCGTGGCCTCGACGAGCAGGGTGCGCAGCCGCTGTCCCCACTCGTGCGCCTCGCGCTCTTGGCCTGCGAGCAGCATGGCGGCCGGCTTGTCGGTGCGCGCGCGCATCGTGACGGTGAAGCCGTGGGCGCGGTCCAGTGGCGTGTAGCCCGCGGCGCTCATGGAGCGCCCGATGGCGAACGCGGCGCCTCTGCCGAGCGGTCCCGCAATGCGCGTCTCGAAGGCCGCGAAGTGGCGTGGCCCGGGGGGAACGGTCGAGAGCCAATCGCGCATGGAGGGGTGATGGACGTCAGCAGGGACGGAGGTGGGGGTGTCGCGGGCCGCCGCAGCCGCCCGCGAGTTCTCGCTGGGAAGCGTCAGCGCGTGGACCGGAGCGCCTGCCACCACCAGCGCGGCCTCGGCCACGCGCTCAGGCGTGGCCTCGTCGGTCACCAATGCCACCGCATCGGCTCCCAGGCCCTCGGCGATGGCCAGGGCTACGGCTGCGGTGTTGCCCCACATGGATTCGAAGACCACGATGGCGTCCATATTGCCTGGTCTACGCCCTCTGGGCACGCGTGTGAAAGGGACCAAGGTCCCCTTTCGGGGTAGCGAGCGGGTCAGTGGGTGCGCAACAGTACGTCGCTGAGCTGTCGCGCGGCGTCGGTCACGGCTTGCGCATGTGCCGCCGCGGGAGTCTGCGTGAGGCGCTCCATGGGGCCGGAGATGGACACCGCCGCGATGACGGTGCCGGCCGTGCCCCACACCGGCGCGGACACGGAGCTGACGCCCGGCTCGCGCTCGCCGGCACTCTGGGCGTAGCCGCGCTCGCGGACGGAGGCAAGGTCGCCCGCGGTGAAGTTGGCGTTGACGAGGGCGCGGTGCATGCGTTGGGGCTCCTCCCAGGCGAGCAGCACCTTGGCGGCGGAGCCGGCCGCCATGGTCATCGTGGTGCCCACGGGGATCGAGTCACGCAGGCCCACCGGACGATCGACCGCCGCGATGCAGATGCGCTGGTCGCCGTGCGGGCGGTACAGCTGGCTGGACTCGCCCGTGCGGTCGCGCAGGGTGGTGAGGACGGGCAGGGCGGCGGAGACCAGGCGGTCCTCGCCCACCGTTGCGGCGAGTGCGGAAAAGCGGCTGCCGAGCACAAAGGCGCCGTTGGAGTCGCGCCCGACCAGGTGGTGGTGTTCCAGGGCGAGGGCGAGCCGATGCACGGTGGGGCGGGCGAGGTGGGTGGTGGTCACGAGCTCGGCAAGGGTGGCCGGACCCTTCTCGAGCGCAGCCAAAATGGCTGCCGTCTTGTCGATCACGCCGACGCCGCTATGATTGTCCATAGAGCGATACTAGCGTCTCAAATAATGAGACGTCGAGCAGCACGGAGGTAGGTATGGGAACCACACTCGCGGAGAAGCTGTGGACCAGTCATCTGGTTCGCAAGGGTGAGGACGGCGCGCCCGACCTCATCTACATCGACCTTCACATGTGCCACGAGGTCACGAGCCCGCAGGCCTTTGAGGGCCTGCGCCTGGCTGGCCGCCCCGTGCGCCGCCCGGACCTCACCATCGCCACCGAGGACCACAACACCCCCACGCTCGACATCGACCTGCCCATCGCGGACCTCACCAGCCGCACGCAGATCGACACGCTGCGCTCCAACGCCAAGGAGTTCGGGATCCGCATCCACTCGCTCGGCGACGCGGACCAGGGCGTGGTGCACGTGGTCGGCCCGCAGCTGGGCCTCACGATGCCCGGCATGACGGTGGTGTGCGGTGACTCGCACACGTCGACGCACGGCGCGTTTGGCGCGCTGGCCTTCGGCATCGGCACCTCCGAGGTCGAGCATGTGCTGGCGACCCAATGTCTGATTCAGAAGAAATCCAAAAGCATGCTGGTCGAGGTAGAAGGCACCCTGCCTGCCGGAGTGACGGCTAAAGATATCGTTCTGGCCATCATCGGTCGCATCGGTACCGCCGGCGGCACCGGTTCCACCATCGAATTCGGTGGCAGCACCATTCGCGCCCTCTCTATGGAAGGCCGCATGACGGTCTGCAACATGGCCATTGAAGCCGGGGCCCGGGCTGGAATCATCGGTGTCGATCAGACCACCATCGACTATCTCAAGGGCCGCCCCTTCGCCCCCAGTGGGGCCACCTGGGATCAGGCAGTGACTCACTGGCAAACCCTGCACAGCGATCCGGGCGCGGTCTTCGCCAAAGTAATCAGGATCGATGCCCGCGATCTGCGCCCCCAGGTCACCTGGGGAACATCCCCGGAGATGGTTGTCACTATTGAAGACACCGTCCCCGATCCAGCCCTTGAGACCGATGTCACCAAGCGTTCCGGGATGATCGCCGCACTGAAATATATGGGGCTTGAGGCAGGCACACCCATCAGCGCGATCCCCCTGGACAAGATCTTCATCGGCTCCTGTACCAATGGCCGGATCGAGGATCTGCGAGCTGTTGCCAGTGTCGTCATAGGGCGCAGCGTCGCCGCCAATATCAAGCAGGCTCTCATTGTTCCGGGCTCCGGCCTGGTGCGCCAGATGGCCGAGGAGGAAGGCCTCGACCAGATTTTCAAAGCCGCAGGTTTCCAGTGGCGCGAACCGGGCTGCTCCATGTGTCTGGCCATGAACAATGACCGCCTGGCCCCCGGTGAGCGTTGTGCCTCGACCTCCAACCGCAACTTTGAAGGCCGTCAGGGCCAGGGCGGTCGCACTCATCTGGTCAGCCCGGCCATGGCCGCCGCCGCCGCAGTCACCGGTCACTTCATCGATGTGCGCACGCTGGAGGTGCAATAATGGATAAATTCACAACTTTTACCGGAATCGTCGCCCCTCTTGACCGGGCTAACGTCGATACCGACGCCATCATTCCCAAGCAGTTCCTCAAATCGATCAAACGCACCGGGTTCGGCCCCTACCTGTTTGACGAATGGCGCTATCTCGATCATGGCGAGCCCGATATGGACTGCGCCCCCCGTCCGCGCAATCCCGACTTTGTTCTCAACCAACCCCGCTACCACAATTGCAATATCCTTCTGGCGCGGGACAATTTCGGCTGTGGCTCTTCCCGCGAACATGCCCCCTGGGCTCTGCTCGATTTCGGCATCCGGGTCATCATCGCTCCGAGCTTTGCCGACATCTTTTTCAACAACTGCTTCAAAAACGGGATTCTGCCCATCACCCTG
>NZ_JBKEED010000006.1:0-69408 GCF_047975725.1 Demequina sp. | reverse complement strand
TGCACGCCGGTCAGCATGGACCGCGCCATAGCCGCCATCACGAAGCCGATGCCGAGCAATCTCACGCGAGACCACCGACTGCGAGCGGCCAATACCGACCGCGATACGCCGATGAGACAGGCCCGAGCGCAACCCGGACTGAATCTCCACCCGCTCAGCCAGCGTCAACGACCGCCCCACCCCAGCACCCACCACTGCAACCCCAGACATCGCACCACCTCCCAGTGATGCATCGACCCTATGAACTCGCCATCCATTTGACCGGGCCGGCAGGCGCGACACTCGAGCAAATGGATCCATTTGACGGGGCGACGCGCCAGGCAAGCGGTGAAAATGGATCCATTTGATGGGTTAGTCGCGGGTTTGAGCCACCCAGGCCTCGTAGAGCGACGCGTAGGTGCCGCCGGCGTTGACGAGCTCGCGGTGCGGGCCGACCTCGATCAGCTCGCCCTGTTCCATGACCGCCACCAAGTCGGCGCGCTCGGCGGTGGACAGTCGGTGAGCGATCACGACGGACGTGCGCCCCTGCATGAGCCCCTCGAGCGCGCGCGAAATACGCACCTCGGTCGCGGGGTCGACCGCGGACGTGGCCTCGTCGAGGATCAGCAGGTCGGGATCACGCAGGTAGGCCCGCGCGATCGACACCAACTGACGCTCACCCGCGCTGAGCAGTTCGCCGCGCGGACCCACATGGGTGTCGAGCCCCTGTGGCAACGCAGCGATCCACGCATCGAGCCCGAGCGACTCGAACGCTGACATGGCACGGTGTTCAAGGTCAGCCTCACCGGCGTCCGGCAGCGCGTAAGCGAGGTTCGAGCGGATGGTGCCGTCGAACAGGAAGCCCTCCTGCGGCACGACAGCGATCGAACGACGCAGCGAGTGCATCGGCACGTCACGCAGATCGACTCCACCCACGCGCACCACACCGCCCGTGGGGTCGAAGAACCGCGACAGCAGGCGCGCGAGCGTGGTCTTGCCGGAGCCGGTCTGCCCCACGAGCGCGATGCGCTTGCCCGACGGAACCTTCAGGTCGATGCCCTTGAGCACCTCTGGACCACCGGGGTAGGTCAGGCGCACGTCCTCGACGGACAGGTCGCCGTGACCGTGCGGGATCGGGGTGCCTTCCTTACCGGGGTCGGCGACCGTCACTTCCTCGTCCACGAGCTCGAGCACGCGACGCCATCCGACGACGGCGCGCTGCATCTCCGCGAGCATCTCGATGATCCACGACACCGGACCGGCGAACATGTACACGAGGAACGCGAACGCGACGACGGTTCCCACCGAGAGATCGCCGTTGAGCGCCAGCCACGTGCCGCCGATGAGCGCCAGGCCCGTCGCGAGCGACTGGCCCACCACGGTCGACGAGAAGTTCAGTGACGACAGGATCGACGCCTTGCGCTCGGCGACAAGAATGTCGTCGATGTCGGCGTGAAGCTGGTCACGCATGCGCTGCTGGACGCCGTACGACCGGATGGTCGCGACGCCCACCAGTTGCTCCGAGGTACGCCCCAACAGGTCCGCCATCTTGTACCGGGTGGCCTGGAACGCCTTGCGCACACGAGGCTGAATCCACAGCAGCGACCCGACGAGCGGCAGGAACGCCGCCAGCACCAGGAGCGACAGCTGCCACGAGTAGGCAAGCATCACGACGAACACCGCGGTCGACTCGAGCGCGGAGATCACCATCGCGGCACCGGTCCACTGCATGAGGTCGCGCATGGTCTCGACGTCGCCCGTCACGCGGGAGACGTAGCGGCCGCGCTGCTCCTCGTTCTGCGTGAGGACGGACAACTCGTGGACCTTGTCGAAGGCGCGACGACGCAGGGTCGCCAGGCCCTTCTCCGAGGCCGACACCATGCGCACCCGCACCTGCCACGCAAGCAGCGCGGCGATCACGAGAACCACCGCACCGGCCGATGCGTATCGCAGCACCGCATCGATGTCCACACCGCCCGGGGCCAGCAGGCCTTCGTCAGTGACACGCTGAGTGAGGAACGGCACCGCAGCTCGTCCGCACGCCGCGAACGCGGCGAGTACCAGGGTGACCACGAGGCCAGCCCTGAACTCGGGGCTCACCTCGAGACCACGCTTGAACATCTGCCGCACGGTCATGTCGTCTGCGCTGACGGCGCTCATCCGACGTACCCCGCTTCCTCCTGCGCCTGACGACGCGAATCCTCTTCGTACGCGAGCACGAGTTCCCGGTAACCCCGATCGCGCTCAATCAACTGTGCGTGCTTGCCAGCGTCCACCACGCGCCCAGAGTCCACGTGCACCACGTGGTCGGCGAGCATGATCGAAGCCAGTCGGTAGGCGATGATCAGGACGGTCGGCCCGTTGCCGCCTTCGCTGAGGCCCAGCAGAATCTCGCGTTCAACGCGCGGGTCGACGGCCGAGGTCGCATCGTCCAGCACGAGCACGCGGGGGTGGCGCACGAGCGCACGCGCGAGCGCGAGTCGCTGGCGCTGGCCACCTGACAGGTTCATACCGCGCTCGGCAAGCACCGCATCAAGACCGGTCGCGTCGCCCTTGCCCAGCCCCTGGACCACGTCGGTGACGTTGGCGCGCTCCAAAGCACGCCACACGTCGTCGTCGCTGAAGTCCTCCCCGAGCGTCACGTTGTCGCGCACGGAGCCGGCGAAGACGAAGGCCGTCTGCGGGACGAGCGCGACGTGCTCGCCGAGGCCCGCGATGGACTCCATATCGACGTCGTCGAGCGTGATCTCACCTTCGACCGGGCGCGCCAGGCGCGCCGCCGCGAGGGCGACAGTGGTCTTGCCCGCACCCGTTGCGCCCACGAGGGCGGTGACGGTGCCGGGCTCGAGCTCGAGCGAGACCTCGCGCAGAATGACCGCGAGGCCACCGTCGCCGTCGTCCGCGCCAATGTCCGCCGCCGTGAACTTCACGCGACCGGCACCGTCGCGGGAGACGTCCACGTGACCGGGCTCGTCTACCTCGGTCGCCGCCTGAGCAATCTCGCCGACGCGGCGGAAGGCCACAAGCGCTTGCGGCATCTGGCCAAGGACCCAGCCAAGGCCACGGATCGGCACGGCGAGCAGAGTCACCAAGTAGATGGCGGACACGACGTTTCCGACGGTGACCGCCCCTGCCTCGGCCCGATAGGCGCCGACGATCATTAGCGCGACGGAGCCCAACGGCACGATGAGGTCCATCATCGGCTCGAACCACGCGCTGGTGCGACCCACCTTGATGTCCGCGTCGCGCAGTCCGTTGACGGAAGCGGAGAAGCGCTCGCTCTCGCGCTGCTCAGCGCCGAGCGCCTTCACGACAGTGCCGCCCTCGAAGCTCTCGTGCGCGATGGTCGAGACATCCGCGCGCAGCGACTGCCCCAGGTCCCAGCGCGGCGTGATGATCTTCTCGTAGGCAAGGTTGATCGCGAAGATGATCGGTACGACCGCAAGGCCGGTGATCGCCAGCCACGGGTCCATCTGCCACATCGTCCATCCGGCGGCGAACATCATCACGAACGAGCCGACGGTGAACGCGAAGGGGTGCAGGGTGTTGGTCGCGCTCTCCGAGTCCGAGGACATGGCCGACAGGATCCGGCCCGACGGGTTGGCCCGGTGCCATCCGAGCGGCAGGCTGGCGAGCGCATCGGCCACGACCCGGCGGTGTCGGGCTCCGACACCTGCCACGGCGATGCCCTGGATACCGCGGCGCAGGCCTACCAGCACGGCGTTCAGAATGCCGATGCCAAGGAACGCGCCGCCGGCCAACAGGATGGCTTTGAACGGGTCCTGCGTCATCTCGCCCCAGATGCCCTTGATGGGCTCTCCGGCGACTCCAGGGATCACCACGTCATCGGTGATCTGACCCAGCAGCGTGCCAAACATGACCGTGAGCAGGGAGAACACCGCCGCGGCGAGAATGGCACCGGAGAAGCGCAGGGGCTCTGTCCGCATCGCGTGCCGAAGCAGTTGGTAGGACTTGCGGTTGAAGGATCCGCTCAGGCGGTAGTCATCGGCGGGGTGGGCGGAAGTCATCGCACCTCGATTCCTGCATCGCGCATCGCGTCCTTGACTTCAGAAATCGACAGCGTGCCAAAGTGAAAAACGCTCGCGGCCAGCACCGCGTCGGCACCAGCGTGGACGGCCTCGACAAAGTGTGCGGGTGTGCCCGCACCGCCAGACGCGATCAATGGAATGGACACCACCGCGCGAACGTCGCGGATCATCTCCAGGTCGAAGCCCGAGGTGGTGCCGTCGGCGTCCATCGAGTTGAGCAGGATCTCCCCCGCTCCGAGCTCCGCACCCCTGCGCGCCCACTCCACCGCGTCGATGCCCGTGCCCTTCTTGCCCCCATGAGTCGTGACTTCGTAGCCGGACTCCGTCACAGTGTCGGGGCCGCAGCGGCGCGCGTCGACGGACAGCACCAGCACCTGGGAACCGAAACGCGCGGCGATCTCAGCGATCAGCTCCGGGCGCTCAATGGCGGCCGTGTTGACCCCCACCTTGTCCGCACCCGCGCGCAGTAGCCGGTCGACGTCTTCGGGCGTCCGCACTCCCCCACCCACGGTGAGCGGCACGAAGACCGTATCGGCGGTTCGGCCCACCACGTCATACGTCGTGGCACGGCCGTCGACGGACGCGGTGACGTCGAGGAATGTCACCTCGTCGGCGCCGGCGGCGCCGTAGGCGCGGGCCAACTCGACGGGATCGCCCGCATCGCGAAGTTCCTGGAAGTTCACTCCCTTCACCACGCGACCCGCGTCAACGTCGAGGCAAGGGATCACTCGTACGGCCGTGGTCATGACGCCTCCGGGTTCCACACATCAAGAATGTCGACAACGAACACCATGGTTCCGAGCGCTGGGTAGCCCAGCGCAGGCGGCACCACCATCACCACGCGGGATCCTTCGGTCTGATCCATGAGACCCTGCTGCAGTCCCGGCACCGCCGAGACCTCCTCCATGTCCACGAGCAGCGGCTCCTGCTCCACTGGCCAGGTCGTGTCAAACACATCCCCGGCTTTCCACTCGTCGCCCTCCTCGAGACCCGCCTCTTCGTTAGCGGGGCTATCAGAGAAGTAGAAGAACGAGTAGTTCAGCAGCACCCGGGACGTGGCGGTGATCTGCGGACCCGTCCCGTGCACCAGGGTCTGCACCTGCAGGTCGGCAGGCTCGACTGCGTCCTCGGGAATCGTCACGCGTGGCTCGCCATTGCTCTGCATCGCCACCAGTGGCGTGCCCGCCGCGGGAGCGGCCTCGTCGCCGTGGGCCTCCGTGGGAAGGATGTCAACCACCATCGCAATGGGCTCCGATTCGGCGACCCCTTCACCGGGTGGGGTGACGACGAGCACGCGCCCACCCACCTTCGCGCCAAGAAGAGCCTCATACATGCCGTCGCCAATGACTTCACGCGCGAGCAGGAACGGCTCTGGGGTGCCGTCAAAGGTGTTGATCATGACGGTGCCATCCACGAGCGACTCGCCGTAGATGTCGAGGAGCAGAGACTGGCCGTCCTCGAGGCGATCCCCGTCGCCCTCCCACAGCGTCTTGGTCTCTTCCGTGTCGTACACCGCGCCTTCGACGAACTCGATGTCCGGAGCAAGCGTGTCCGACTGCACGACGGTGATGGACTCCACGCCACCCGAAGCCGACGGGCTCGCACCCGGGTCCGTCGAGTCACCCGAGCACGCGGACAGCGCAAGCACGCCCGCGCACGCGGCGGCGGTCATAGCGAAACGGCGCATAGCTGTCCCTCGAATCAGAGTGGTGGGGGGAGGCCTCAGTCTACTGGCGTGGCAGCCGCGTCAAGCGCAGCCAACAGTGTGTCGACACGCTGGTCGACATTGCGGAACGGGTCTTTGAGCAGCACGGTTTGCTTGGACCCTCCCGCGAGCTTCAGATGGACCCAGTCCACCGTGAAGTCCTGGCCAGCAGCGAGCGCTGCCTGCACGAACGTGCCGCGCAACGCCGCCCTGGTCGTGGCCGGTGGGGCGACCCGCGCTGCGTCGATCTGGGCCTCGGTCACCACCGTGGCGGCGAGTCCGTCCTTGACCAGTCGGTTGAACAGCCCGCGGCTGGGCGAGATGTCGTGGTACGCGAGTTCCAGGCGCGCCAGGCGAGGATCATCGAGACCACATGCGAGGCGCTGTTGGTAGCGCTCGACCACCTTGAGCTTGATGGCCCAATCCAACTCCGTGTCGACACGGCTGAAGTCCTGGGTGCGCACCGCGTCGATGCCCCGCTGCCAGAGGTCAAGAATGCGCTCGACCTCTGGGGTCGGAGCGATCATCCCTCCCACGTGGGCACACACCGTGTCGAGGTACGTCTGCTGAACCTCGACGGCGGTCAAGTGCCGGCCATCGGCGAGCTCGACGGTCGCCTGCCCACTGAGGTCGTGCGCCACGTCCCTGATCGCCTGCATCTCTTTGGCGAGCGTCAGGTCCGGCAGCGCGATCCTGGCCTCCATGAGGCGCAGCAGCAGATCGGTCGCACCGACCTTGAGCAGCGTGGTGGTCTCGGACATGGAGGAGTCGCCCACAATGACGTGCATGCGGCGGTACAGCTCGGCGTTCGCGTGGGGCTCATCGCGGGTGTTGATCATGGGGCGCGAACGCGTGGTCGCGGAGCTCATCCCCTCCCACATGTGGTCGGCGCGCGACGAGAAGCTGTAGTGCGCTCCCGACGGAGTGCGGGTGATGCAGCCCGCGCCCGTCACGATCTGACGGGTCACGAAGAACGGCAACAGGGCCGAGGCAAAGGCCCGGAAGTCAGCACGCCGACGTACCAGGTAGTTCTCGTGGCAGCCGTAGCTGTTGCCCGCCGAGTCCACGTTGTTCTTGTACAAGTGGATAGTGCCCTCGACGCCCGCAGCGGCGAGCCGCTCCTCACCTTGTTCGACAAGGTCATGGACGATGCGCTCGCCGGCCTTGTCGGAGGCGATCAGGTCGGTGAGCGAGTCACATTCGGCCGTCGCGTACTCGGGGTGGGCACCCACGTCGATGTACAACCGCGAAGCGTTGGGCAGAAAGACGTTCGACGAACGGCCCCACTTCACCACGGAGTGGAAGAGGTGACCGGCCACCTCTTCTGGCGTGACGGCGCGCGCATTCGGCGCGTCAAGGTGAAGGCCGAACTCGGTCTCGAGACCGAAGATCCGCCGCTCGGCCGGAACGTCGAGCGGCGCGGGAACGTCGGCGGACAGGCCGCCAGGCAGCACGGTCGCGGCTACTGCCCGCCCTTCTGGACGAACGAGCGCACGAACTGCTCGGCGTTGACCTGCAGCGACTCGTCGATCTCGTCAAGCAGGCTGTCGAGCGCATCGGTGCTCTCGGCCTTCGCGGAAGGCACGGGTGCCGGCTCGGGAGCGTCGTCCTCGTAGGGCTGTCCGGAGGCGTGAGTCTGGGGCATGGTTCGAGTGTAGACCCGCCCTGTGACAGACAGTCTCGTCCTCTTTCGCGTAGCAGGGCCGATGCGCTGGCGGGCCTGGCGCCCTGCGTTCAGCCTTGCGCGAGTTGGTCGAGCATGGGGTGGCTGGTCTGGTGCGGGTCGTCCAGGTGGAGCACCTCGAGCCGTCCGTGCGCTGTCTCGCGATCGAGTACCACCGTGGACCATCCGGCCGCATCGACCAGGTCGGTGTACTCGCCCACAAAGCGACCGCGGATGGCCGCCCGAGTCGACTGCGGAGCGTGGCGCACGGCGTGCTGCACCTCGTCGTCGGTCGCCAGCCGTGTCACCGCACCGGCCGCGGCCAGGCGCGCGGCCCATCCATCGCCCAGACGACTCCACTGCAGATCGAGCGCCGCGAGCCGTGGATCGGACCACGGCAAGGGCTCCACGCCACCACCTGCGGCGGGCACAGCGTGCTTGTCGCGCAGGCGGCCGAGCAACTGGAGCTTTGCGACCCATTCCACATCCTTAGCGGCGGAGAACAGGTCCCGCTCGAGCGCGTCGAGCACCATCTCCCAGCGCGCGAGCACCTGGGCGTCGTCGGCGGACTCGGCGTAGGTGCGCGAGATCTCCAACAGCGCCCGCTGGATCTGTAGCGCGGTCGCCGACTCTCCGCTGGCGAGGGCCACCTGTGCGCGGAGCGTGAGGTCATGTGACACCCGCGAGACAGCTCCGACCGGATCAGCGAGAACGAGCGCCTCAAGACGCTCGTCCTCCGCCTCGATCGCGCTCAGCACGAGCGATGTGGCACCGATCTTGAGATAGGTGGCGACGTCAAAGCAGTTGGCGTCGCCGATGATGACGTGAAGGCGGCGCCACTGGCGGCGGTCGGCGTGAGGCTCGTCGCGGGTGTTGACGATGGGCCGGCGCAAGGTGGTCTCGAGACCAATCTCCGTTTCCATATAGTCAGCGCGCTGCGAGATCTGGAAGCCCGGCTCCTGCCCGCGCTGGCCAAGCCCCACCCGTCCTGCGCCCACAACGATCTGGCGGGTCACGAGGTGGCTCGTCACCAAGCGAGCAAGAGCGTCGAAGTCGACGTCGCGGCGCACCAAAAAGTTCTCATGGGTGCCGTAACTCGCGCCCTTGCCGTCGACGTTGTTCTTGTACAGCTCGACCCGGCTGTCCTCTTCCTGCGCGTACCGCTGCGCGGCCGCCAAGGCGATCAAATCGCCCGCGCGATCCCACACCACGGCCTCGCGCGCCGAGCCAACCTCGGGCCCCGAGTACTCGGGGTGAGCGTGGTCAACATAGAACCGCGAGCCGTTGGCCAGCACGGCGTTGAGGTGGGCTGGGTCCTCCCACGAGCCGCGCCTGCGGCGAAGCGAGATGCGGCCGTGCGCGGGATCCCACTCGTGCACGTCGGTGAGCATGTCGACGCCCGCCGTCGCACGGTCGCGACGCATGCCGCGCTGATCCTGCAGTGGGTCCTCTCCCCCGTAGTCCCAGGGCGCGGTGCGGCCGTTGGCCCACAACCGACACGCGCTGACCAGCCGGGAGGACATCAGGATCGGGTTGGCCTGCGGTGCCTCGGGGTCGACGATTCCGTACTCGGTTTCGATGCCGACAATGCGCATGCTCAGGCCTCGCGCAGCGAGCTCGAGGCGACCGCGCGTGCCTCAGCGAGCTCCTGATCGCAGGCCGCATCCACGTGCGCGACGCTCAAGCCCCGCTCGCCACCGGCGATGACCGACTTGATCGCGCGGGTCTTGGCCCGGTCAACGGCGTTGCGAATCAGCGCACCCGACATGAGCGCCTTGTTCGCGGGGTCCGCGTACAGGCGATCCACTCCGCGCTCAGCGAGCGTGCGCGCCGCGAGCTCACGGTCTCCGCCCGCAGCCTCGACGGCCTCGTCCGCAAGCGGGAGGTCGGCGGTCAGGTACTTGGAGAAGATGTCGCGGGCCGATGCGGCATCGGGCCGAGAGATCTCGATCTTCACGTCGAGACGGCCGGGGCGCAAAATCGCAGGGTCGATCATGTCCTCACGGTTGGAGGCGCCAATGACGATGACGTTGCCCAGCTGCTCGACGCCGTCGAGCTCAGTGAGCAGCTGCGGGACGATGGTCGTCTCCATGTCCGAGCTCACGCCAGAACCACGAGAGCGGAACAGCGCCTCCATCTCGTCGAAGAACACCACGACGGGGGTGCCGGACGACGCCTTCGCACGTGCGCGCTCGAAGATGGTGCGGATGTAGCGCTCCGTCTCGCCCACGTACTTGTTGAGCAGTTCCGGGCCCTTGACGGACAGGAAGTAGGAGCGGTCGGCACCCACCGCATCGGCCAGGCTGTGCGCGACTGCCTTGGCAATAAGGGTCTTGCCGCACCCAGGGGGGCCGTACAGCAGCAGGCCGCGGGGCGGGGTGAGCGCGTGCTCGCGGTACAGGTCAGGGTGACGCAGGGGCAGCTCGATGGCATCCCGAATGCGCTCGATCTGCGATGCCAGGCCGCCAATGCGCTCGTAGTCGACGTCGGGGACCTCTTCGAGCAAGAGCGCCTCGACGCCGGTGCGCTCGATGCGCTCGGTCGCGAATCCTGTGCGTGGGTCAAAAATGATGGTGTCACCCTCGGCGACCCGAGTGCGGGCGCTGCCGCCGGTGAGCACCACCACGCGCTCGTCTTCGCCCCGGGCCACCACGAGCACACGATCGTCGTCGATCACCTCTCGCACGATCGCGCCCTGGCCGGCGCGCTCAGGCTCGGCGACGCCGACCACCACGCTCATGGGGTTCAGCAGCACCTCCTGACCGGCGACCAGGTCCTGGTCAACCGAGGGCAGCACCGCGACCCGCATGCGACGCCCATTGCTCACCACGTCGGCGTGCGCACCGGAGCGCTGCACAAACGTGGCGAAGGTCTGCGGCGGCTCCTGTGCCTGCGCAAGCTTCTCTCGCATCTCACCCAACGACGAGCGTGCCGTCTCCAGCAAGCGCTGCAGTTCGGCGTTGCGCGCCTGCAGCGCCGCGATCTTGTCCTGTCCGTCCACGACCATCAGCTTTCGTCTCCCTGGTGACCGAGTTCCTCGACCTCCCGAATGCGCTCGGCGTCCCTGCGCACCTTGCGCACCTTCTTGTCGCTCACTGAGCGCTCGCCAAGGTCCTCGGGCGACCACTCAGCGTCCGTGGGATACGCGCCCTTCGCGGGGCGACGCACCCGGCGAGGCGCCTCGACGCCAGGAGCCAGCCGGCGGGTGGTGAGCAAGAAGCCCGTGTGGCCGATCATGCGGTGGTCCGGCCGTACCGCGAGACCCTCGAGGTGCCAGGTGCGCACCATGGACTCCCACGCCTGCGGCTCGGTGAACCCACCGTGCTCGCGCAGGTCCTCCGCGAGACGCGACAACTGTGTGGTGGTCGCGACGTAGGCGAGAAAGACGCCGCCCGGAGCCAGCGCATCGGCCGCCGCGTCGAGGTTTTCCCAGGGAGCCAGCATGTCAAGCACGACTCGA
Organism: Demequina sp.; assembly: GCF_047975725.1. Classification (GTDB taxonomy): domain Bacteria; phylum Actinomycetota; class Actinomycetes; order Actinomycetales; family Demequinaceae; genus Demequina. The sequence goes on along the minus strand of NZ_JBKEED010000006.1, from coordinate 58,552 downwards.
TCGACGGTGCCCGGCTCGGCAACGTCGCCCACGCGGTCGGCGAAGTCGCCGATCTCGAGGCGCCATGCGGGGTGGGGCCCGTCGAAGTGGCTCTCGACGTTAGCCTTGGCGATGTCGGCAAAGTCCTGGCGACGCTCGATGGAGATGAGCTCTCCCGCATCGCCCACGGCACGCAGCAGCGACATGGTGAGCGCACCGGAGCCCACGCCGGCCTCGACCACGCGAGCGCCGGGATAGATGTCGGCCATCTGGATGATCTGGCCCGAGTCCTTGGGATAGATCACCGCCGCGCCACGCGGCATCGACATGACGAAGTCGCTCAGCAACGGACGCAGCACCAGGTAGTCGTAGCCAGCGGTGTTGGTCACGACCGTGCCCTCCGGCTGGCCGATGATCTCGTCGTGGGTGAACTGCCCACGGTGGGTGTGGAAGGTCTTTCCCGCCTCCAGCACGATCGTGTGGTGACGGCCCTTGGCGTCGGTCAGTTGGATACGGTCGCCGGCGCGCAGGGGTCCTCGGCGCGCGTGGGCGCCCGTAGGAGAAGTGGGGGCAGTCATGCGCCCCAGTCTAGGGGCGCGTCACCTCACTACCGCAGAGCCTCCATGACGTCGGACAGGCGGAGCACGCCCACCGGACGGCCCTGATCCATGACGATCCATCCGTCGGTCTTGCCCCACCACTGGCGCATGGCGAGCACGAGTGAGTCGCCCGCCAGGGCGGCATCGACTTCCGTGCCTCGCGCCATGGGCATGAGCACCGCTGACAGGGTGGTGTCGTGCCGCACCTGCTCGGGGACTTCTTGCCCTACCGCCACGGGGAAGTGTCCTGCCGCGGCGCCGTCGGCGCCCATGACGACCACCTCGCGAGCGCCCGTAGCGTCGGCCGCGGCGAGCGCCTGCGCCACGGAATCCGTATAGGGGGCGGCGACTGCAGGCACCATGAGGCCGCCTGCCGTAACGCCTTCACGGCGGCTCAAGTAGTGCACGGCGTGCAGCGCCTGGGTAGTCGCGGGCCACAGAATCGCTGCGATCAGGCCCGCCCACACGACGTCGAACAACGTGGGCGCGCGCCCATCTGCGAGGGGGATACCAAGGGCAACCACCACCACGCCCACGGCCACGACCCGGCCACCCCATGCCGCGATCGTGACGCCCTTCCACCGGTCACCGGTGACCGCCCACACGATGGACTCCAGGACCCTGCCGCCGTCCATCGGGATGCCGGGCAGGGCGTTGAACGCCGCCAACACGAGGTTGGCGACCACCAAGTAGCGCACGATGATGTAGCCCGTGATGTCGCCTTCGACCAGGTCAATCCACGTCACGTCCACGATCCCGCTGATCAGGACCACATAGGCCAGGCCCGCAAGCACGAGGTTGGCGAGCGGCCCTGCGGCTGCCGTGATGCCCGCGACGCGAGGCGTCAGGTCGGTGGCGTCAAAACTCGTGCGCCCACCCCACAGGGTGATCACAATCTCGTGGACGTCGCGCCCCAGGGCCTTGGCCGTGGCCGCGTGGGCGAGTTCGTGCAGGAACACCGACACAAACAACAGCAGCGCCAAGATCAGCCCGATGGTGAAGGTGCGCCGGGTGAGGTCAGCGCCGCCGCCCGTTGCGAACAGCCAGGCGAGCACGAGGAGCATCAGCACCGTAGAGCCCTGCACCACGATGCGTCCGCCAAAGGCGCTGCCGAGCTGGAAGCCGCGGGTGCGCTGGGGGACGTCAGTCATGGCACCACCGTAGACGGTGGCGCTGACGTGGCCGCCCTCCACAGGTGGGGCCGTCGGCGGCAGGCGTTGTCGTAGGGCCCGCCTACGCTGGCACACATGAGTAGAGCGCCCGCGTTGTCCCCATCGAGAGCTGGCGACTTCCGCCAGTGTCCCCTCATGTTTCGGCTGCGGGTGGTCGACAGGATCCCGGAACCACCAGCGGTCGCCACACGCCTGGGCACGCTCGTGCATGCGGTGCTGGAGCACCTCTACGATCTGCCCGCGGCCGATCGCCACGCCGTGCAAGCACACACGATGCTGCCCGGCGAGTGGCAGGCGATGCTCGCGCGGGAGCCCGAGCTCGATTCGCTCTTCGCTAGCGACGCGGAACGCGAGAAGTTCTTCGCCGATGCGCGGGAGCGCCTCGATACCTACTTCACCATGGAAAATCCTCAACGCTTGGAGCCCGCGGGGCGCGAGGAGTTCGTCGAGTACCAGCTCGACGACGGCCCCTTGCTGCGCGGGGTGATCGACCGGCTCGAGGTCGCTCCCGACGGATCGATCCGCATCACCGACTACAAGACGGGCAAGACCCCGCACCCGCGCTATGGCCAGCAAGCGAAGTTCCAGATGCGCTTCTACGCCCTGCTGGTCGAGCGTCTGCGGGGGCGCCGCCCGGCATTGTTGCAACTGCTGTACCTACGCGACGGCGGCACGGTCGTGCTGCGCCCCACCGACGAGGATCTCGACCTCATCGAGCACGAGATCCGCGAACTGTGGGACGACATCAGCGCTGCCGCGCGCAGCGGCGTGTTCCGGACCCAGCGCTCAACCCTCTGCAACTGGTGCAGTTTCCAGCACTTGTGCCCCGAGTTCGGCGGAGTGCCGCCCGAGCTTCAGGCCGATGCGATCGAACGGACGCTGGGAATCTCGCCGGCGGCGTGACGCCACCTGCCACGGCGGATCAGGTGGCGTGGCCGAGTTCGTCGATGCGGCGCCCCGCGGCGATCTCGCCGAGCATCGCAACGGTGACCCTGTCGAGCGAGGCCACCCTCGACAGGCCGGGCCTGCCTTCGATCGGTGTCAGGCGTCGCACGCCAATGGTGCGCGCACCAGAGGCATACGCCGATGCCACTCCTGCCGGCGAGTCCTCAATCGCGATGCAGTCGTCGATCGCCACGCCGAGTTCTGCGGCGGCGGTCAGGAATGCCTCAGGATCGGGCTTACCGTTGACGACCCTGTCCCCCGTGACGACCGCGCTAAACGCATCGGGCGCCTGGGCGAGGAAGGCATTGGCGAGCCTCGTGTACGACATTGTCACCAGGGCACAAGGAATGCCCGCCGCCACGACCGCTTCCAACAGTGCCCGCGCATCGGCCTGCCAGGGGGCGTGCTGACGTACCTGCTCGGTGACCCGAGCGACCAGGTGTTCGATGATCTGGTCGACCTCGAGTTCCACTCCTCGGTCCTTCAAGACCTGACCTGAGAGCGGCAGGGGGTTGCCGACGAGCGCCAGCCCATCCTCATGGGTCCAGGCCACCCCGTACCGATGCGCGAGCTCCATCTCCGCGGCGATCCAGTAGGGCTCGGAATCGATCAAGGTGCCGTCCATGTCCCACAGCACGGCGGCGGGTCGGGGTTGCTGTGCGCTCACGGGTCATGAGTCTAGGCTGGAAGGATGATCCCCGAGGAGCGTGAGACCGCCATCAGCATGGACGAAACCATCATGCTGGCAGCCTTCGAGGGCTGGAACGATGCGGGCGGTGCGGCATCAGGAGCGCTCGACCACATCGCGCAGGCCTGGGGCTCGCACCAGTATCTCGCGATCGATCCCGAGGATTATCACGACTTCCAGGTCAACCGGCCGGTGCTGACCACCCTGCCATCCGGCGACCGCGTCATCTCGTGGCCAGGGACCGTGGTGTCGACGTCCGAGGGCCCGTGGCACGGGGAACGCAGCCTCGCACTCGCACGCGGCATCGAGCCGTCGATGCGGTGGCGGTCCTTCTGCGCCGAGGTCCTCGACGCCGCCGAAGAACTCGGCGTGACCACCCTCGTGACCTGTGGGGCGCTGCTGCTCGACGTGCCGCACACGCGGCCGCTGCCGACCTTTGTCACGAGCGAAGACGTCGACGCGCGCGACCGCTACGGGCTGGAACCCTCGGACTATGAGGGTCACACCGGGATCGTCGGCGTGCTCGGCCATGAGGCTCAACTGCGTGGCATCACCGTGCTCAACGTGTGGGTGGGTGTGCCCCACTACATCGCGCATCCCCCGAGCCCCAAGGCAACCGTGACCATGCTCGGCCAATTGGAGCGCCTGCTGGGTGAACCCATCGACCTGGGAGACCTGCCCGATGAGGCCGATGCCTGGCAGCGCGGCGCCGACGAACTGACCGAGGACGACGAGGAAATCGCCGCGCACGTGCAGCAGCTCGAGTCGATCATGGACGAGACGAGCCTGCCCGAGGCGTCAGGCGAGGCGATCGCCGCGGAGTTCGAGCAGTTTCTGCGCCGCCGTGGCGAGGGCTGGCCCAAGCGCCCCCACTAGCCTTCGCCCCCGTCAAATGGATCCATTTTCCTCGTGAGGGGGGCGTCACTCCTCCTCGTTCATGAGTCAAATGGATCCATTTGACTTTTCGGGGTGGGGTTAGCCGACCGCGGTGAGAGTTCCCGCCGCAAGCAAGGCCACGATGAGGATCGCCAGGCCGATGCGGTACCAGACAAACAACCAGTACGAGTGCTTCGAGATCAGCTTGAGGAACCACACGATCACGACGTAGCCCACGCCGAACGCCACGAGGGCCGCGATAGCAGTGTTCACGAAGCCGGGCCCCCCGGCCGCGGTCAGCTCGTCGGAGTTCGTCATGAGTTCGAAGACGCCGGAGCCCAGTACGGCGGGGATCGCCAGCAGGAACGAGTAGCGTGCCGCCGCCTCGCGGGTCAGGCCCAGGATCAGCCCCATCGAAATAGTGCCGCCCGAGCGGGACACCCCAGGGATCAGCGCCATCGCCTGGGCAAAACCGAGTAGCCACGCGTCCTTGGCGGTGAGTTCGGTCAGTTCGCGGTTCTTGCGGCCGTAACGATCGGCGAAGCCCAGCACCAGAGCGAAGATCGCGAGTACTGCGGCGGTCAAGTACAGGTTGCGGAGATGGTGCTCGATGTAGTCCTGGAACACCAACCCGCCCACCACGATGGGGATGGAGCCGAGGATGACCCACCAACCCATACGCGCATCGGGGCTTCCCTTGCCCAGGCGTGATGCCCGGTCCGAGCCGTTGCGCCCCCCCAGCGCGGCGAACCACGCTCGGATGATCCGCGCGATGTCCTTGCGGAAGTACAGCAGGACGGCAGCCTCGGTACCGATCTGGATGATGGCCGTGAAGGCAGCACCGGGGTCCCCGCCACTGGGAAGTAGCGGTCCAATCACCCGGATATGGGCGCTTGAGGAAATAGGGAGAAACTCTGTGAGACCTTGAACGAGACCCAGGACGATTGCTTCCCACCAACTCATGTCGGCAAGGTTAGCGCCCGCGCGTCGCGCCCGCGCGCACCTGCGACCACGCGGTAGCGTCACGTCCATGCAGCGCAGGCGGGTTGGTACGAGTGGTCTCACAGTGTCGTCACTTGCCCTGGGCACCATGACGTGGAGCCGCGACACCAACGCCGACGAGGCGGGGATGCAGTTGGATGCCTTCCTCAATGCGGGAGGCACGCTGCTCGACACCGCCGCTTCCTACGCCGACGGCGGATCCGAGTCGCTCATCGGAGCGATGCTCGGGGGCAGTGTGTCGCGCTCCGACGTGCAGATCTGCACCAAGGCAGGCATTCGGCGCACCGAGGCCGGTGGCGTGATCGACGCTTCGCGCGACACTCTGCTCGACACCCTCGATGCGTCCTTGTCCCGGCTGGGAACGGATCACGTCGACCTGTGGCTCGTGCACGCCTTCGACCCCGTCGCTCCCGTGGACGAGACGCTTCACGCGCTCGAGATCGCGGTGAACTCGGGGCGTGCCCGCTACGTGGGCGTCTCCAATCACCCTGGCTGGGCTACCGCCCGCATCGCGACCATGGCCACTCGCCCCGCCATCAGCGCGGTGCAGGTCGAGTACTCGTTGGTGCAAAGGGGTATCGAACGCGAGATGGTTCCCGCTGCCGCCGACATGGGGATGGGACTGCTCGCGTGGTCGCCCCTGGGCCGCGGCGTCCTGACGGGCAAGTACCGCGATGCCATTCCCGCCGACTCACGCGCGGCCTCCGACCACCTGGCCGGGTTCGTCTCGCCCTACCTCGACGACCGCGCGAGCGCGATCGTCGACGCCGTCATCACCGCGGCCCAAGGGCTCGAACGCCACCCCCTCGAAGTTGCTCTCGCATGGGTGATGGGGCGGCCGACCGTCGCATCGGCCGTGGTCGGTGCCCGTACCGCCGCTCAGCTGGACGTCTCGCTCTCTGCCCTTGACCTCAACCTGCCACGAGCGATAGCCGATGCGCTCGACGAGATCTCGGCACCGCCCATCGGCTATCCAGAGCGCAGGTAGCGCCCATGACGACAGCGCTCGGAAACTACCTGAGGTCGAAATCCTCGAGGTCGTCGTCCATGTCGTCCTCATCCTCCGCCGCGTGGGCGTCAAGCGGTTCGTCGTCCTCTGGCTCGTGTTCCGACTCGTCCTCGTCCTCGTCCTCGTCGTCGAAGTCATCGTCGACGACGAGCGGCAAGGTCTCGGCGTACTCCACGTCGAGCGCTTCTTCGTACTTCTCGAACGCGCCAGCGACCGCTTCGTACGCGTCATCGACTGTGGCATCGGATGGACCCCGGCGCGCGGCCACGGCCTCAAGGTGCTCCTCGAGAGTGGCGACAAGCCGGCGTAGTGCCTCGCGCGCGTCAGTGCTCATGGTGTCGACGGTACCCGCGGATGCAGTTGAATGGGAGGGATCATGACAGAAACCGGCCGCCACGCTACCCACGTCATCTCGCCCTCGCGCGGGCGCATCTCCGCGCCCAGCAGGTTCGAATGGCGTGTCGTGAACATCCCGCGCGGGACGTCACGGTCGCAGGCGCACGCGATGGTTCTCGAGCAAGTCGAGTACGGGCGCTGGGAACTCAAGCGCTCCCAGATTCTGGTGGGCGGCGCGCGCCGCGTGTGGTTGCGCAGGCGTGTGATGCGCGTTCAGCGCACCGATGCCGCCTAACTCGCCACCTGCCTGGACGACCGATGTGCCACGAGGCCTAGCCACACGAGCGCGAGGCCGAGCGCGACAAAGGCCAATTGCATCGGTGGCAGGATCAAGCCGATGAGCAGGACCTGCACTGCCATCCAGGCCAGCAGGCTTGTGCCGACAGCGGACACCGCCATCGCGCTGCGACGACGCCGCACGGGATCGGCGTGCCGGCGCAGCGTGAACCATGCGGTGACGAGGGGCGCCACGCCAAATACGCTCGCCAACACGAGGCCAGGAACGAAGTAGTCACCAGGCAACCATGACGGCAATAGGGCGGCGTCGAGGCCCATCGCGGCACCCGACGGATCCGTGAGGAAGGCCACGGCTCCGTAGAGGCCACCTGCGCCGAGCACAATGAGCAGGACGACCGTCGCCGCCCTCACCTCAGCAGTCCCGCAAGAAGCGCTCGAGCACCCGCACGCCAAAATGCAGGCTGTCGACCGGGATGCGCTCGTCGATGCCGTGGAACAGCGCCGGGAAGTCAAGATCAGGCGGCAACTGCAGCGGAGCGAAACCGTACCCAGCAATGCCGAGTGCCGCGAGGTGCTTGTTGTCGGTGCCACCCATCATGGAGTATGGCAGCACCGGCACACCCGGATCCTCAGCCCGTAGCGCTGCGATCATCTTGTCCACGACCGCGGTGTCGAACGGCGCCTCGAGGCTGCGCTCGGTGATGTACGGCTCCACCTTGACGTGGGTGCCAGCGAGATCCTCGATGATGCGAAGCGACTCCTCTTGCTGGCCGTGGAGGAATCGGCTGTCGACGAATCCCACCGCGGTGTCAGGGACCACGTTTGTCTTGTAACCCGCGTCCAGCATGGTCGGGTTCGACGTGTTGCGGACCGAGGCCTCGATCATCGGCGCCATGGCCCCTAGCCCGTCAATGAGCCGGTCGATGCACTCTGGTGTGGCCTCGTACTCGATGCCTTCGAGCTCTGCGACACCGCGCAGCAGCAACTCCGCGGTCGGGGTGAGGTCCATGGGCCACGTGTGGCCCGCAATTCTCGTCATCGCGCCCGCGAGGTGGGCAACAGCGTTGTCTCGCTGGACCAACGACCCGTGGCCCTGCCGACCGTGGGCGATCAGCCGTAGCCACTGCATTCCCTTTTCGGCAGTCTGGATCAGGTACGCACGCTGACCGTTGATGGTCGCGGAGAAGCCCCCGACCTCGCTGATGGCCTCGGTCGCTCCGCGGAAGTCGTCGGGGTGGTTCTCGACCATCCACTTGGCGCCGCGGGCACCACCGTGCTCCTCGTCGGCGAAGAACGCCAGAATGATGTCGCGCGGCGGCTTCACCCCTGTGCCGATCATGTTCGCGACTGTGGCCAGGATGATCGCGTCCATGTTCTTCATGTCGACCGCACCACGGCCGTAGATCATGCCGTCGATGATCTCCGCGGCGAACGGATCCACCGACCAGTCCTCACGGAACGCGGGCACCACGTCAAGGTGCCCGTGCACCACCAACGCCTCGCGCGAGGGGTCCTCGCCTTCCCAACGGCACGTGAGGTTCGCGCGCCCTGGCTCTGACTCGCGAATCACGGGGTCCAGGCCTAGACCGCGAAGGAACTCCGCCACATACTCCGCAGCCTCACGCTCGCCGGGGCCGGGCTCATCCCCATAGTTCGAGGTATCGATCCTGATGAGGTCCTGGCAGATCTCGACAACGTTAGTGCGGCTGGTCATGAAGCCAGGCTAGCCCCCAGACGCGGCGACGCCCGCCGATCCGCAACGGAGCGGATGGCGGGCGTCGTTCCTGACGGCGCTGAGGGTGTCCGTCAGGTGAGGAGGCTGACGCCTCCGGGTCCGACCAGTAGGGCGATCACGATCAAAATCGCACCCCAGAGGAAGTCCTTCTGGACAATCCGGATGACGCCGATGATGCCGATGATCACTGCTGCAATCCACAGAATGGTGTCCCACATGGGGTCCTCCTCGATGTTCCTGCATGTACTGCTTTGGACATGCGGCACAACCGCACATCATCCCTGCGTATTCCCGTTGGCTAGTGCGCGCAGCGAGACAGACGTTGGTCGCCCACGTCCCCCCAGCACCGGTGTTCGCGTAGATGACGCCCACTTTATCGCCTCTAGCGGCCGGTGCGCGTAGGTAAGGCCCACCTCTCCGGTCCCCCGTTGATGGCCGATGCGCTCGCGCCACCGCTTGAGCGCCCACCTAGGCAGCCCTGCTGGGAGGTGGCCCGCACCCTGAGCACCGCGCCCTCAGCACCGCGCAGGACGCACTGCCCTGCGGAATCTGGTCGAGGTCTACGCGAACACGAAGGGGGGCAACGCAAAAGGCCGGGAGTCTTTCGACTCCCGACCTGCTGGTGTCCGAGGGGGGACTTGAACCCCCACGCCCGATAAAGGGCACTAGCACCTCAAGCTAGCGCGTCTGCCATTTCCGCCACCCGGACAAGGTGGTCTGAGACTCTGGGAATCACTCCCCGGCGCCTCAGCGCGACCGCAATCGTAGCACGGTCTCAGAAGGGTCTTCGACCACTTCACCGGCCAGCACGCCTCCCTTTTCTATCGGAAGTCACGGCTCTTGGCAGGGACCTTGAGGCTCAGCGGCGACAGGTGCTCGGCGACCAGGTTGGTCGCCCCGTCTGCGCGCTCGATGCGACCGCGAATGACGAGGGCGGCCGACCGACGAGCGACCGCCTGAAACCGCTTCCACACCCCCACCGAGCAGATCACGTTGAGGAAGCCGGTCTCGTCCTCGAGCGAGATGAAGGTCACTCCCTTGGCCGTGCCAGGACGCTGACGGTGCGTCACGACCCCCGCCACCGCCACTCTCCGCTGCGCCTCGTGGGCAAGGACCGCGGCGACTGTCAGCACCCCCTGGCTCTCGAGTCCCTCGCGCACAAAGACCGTCGGGTAACTGTCGGTAGATACCCCCGAGGCCCACACGTCCGCGACCGCCTCTTCGACGGCACTCATCCCCGGAAGCATGGGCGCCTGGATACCCGTCACCACATCTGGCAGGGTGTCGGGTCCCTCTCGGGAAAGCGCCCCCGACGCCCACAGCCCCTCGCGGCGGGTGACACCCAGTTCCTCGAGCGCCCCTGCGGTGGCGAGCGCCTCCCATTGCGCGACGGTGAGCCCCTTCTCTGGCGCAAAACCAGACTGACCCGACACGCCTTCGGGCCGCACGCGCACGCGTCTGGCCATGTCAGACAGCGACGCGAAGGGCCGCTCGGCCCGCGCATCCACGATGGCCTGCGCGGCATCGGCCCCGAGGCCCCGTACCGCAGCGAGCCCCATCCGCACCGCGAGGCGGCGGTCCACGTGCACCAGGCTCGCCATATCGGCACGCGTCTCGTCGGGCTGGGCGAAGTCGCCCTCGAGACGCTCAACCCGGGCGAGCGGCTGCGACCTCACCACACACGGACGCAGGATCACCTGGCCATGGCGGCGAGCATCGGCCGCGAGCGATTGCGGGCTGTAGAAGCCCATGGGCTGGGCGGCCAGCAGGCCCGCATAGAACGCCGCGGGCCGGTGGACCTTGAGCCAGCTCGACGCGTAGACCAAGTAGGCGAAGGAGTACGAGTGCGACTCAGGGAAGCCGAAGTCGCTAAACGCCTTGAGCTTGTCGAAGATCTGCGCCGCGATGTCGGCAGTGATGCCGCGCTCGTTGGCCCCCACCATGAAGCGAGCGCGCAAGGCCTCCATCCGCTCGGGGCTGCGCTTGGAGCCCATCGCCCGCCGCAACTGGTCCGCCAGGGCACCGTCGAATCCTGCGCAGTCCATCGCCATCTGCATGAGCTGCTCCTGGAACAGCGGCACACCGAGCGTCTTGCCCAGGGAGCGCGCCAACAGCGGATGCAGGTAGGTGACCTTCTCGCGCCCGCGCGCGCGGTCGATGTACGGATGCACCGACCCGCCTTGAATGGGGCCCGGGCGGATCAGCGCGACCTCGATCACAATGTCGTAGAAGCGGCGCGGCCGCAGCCGCGGCAGGGTCGCCATCTGCGCGCGCGACTCAACCTGGAACACCCCGACCGTGTCGGCGGCGCACAGCAGGTCATAGACCTCGGGGTCCTCTTGCGGCAGCGAATGCAGGCCAAGGTCCTCTCCTGCGACGTCGCGCATGAAGCCGAAGGCGTAGCGCAGCGCGGAGAGCATCCCCAAACCCAGCAGGTCGAACTTCACCAGGCCGGCATCCGCGCAGTCATCCTTGTCCCACTGCAGCACCGTGCGCCCCGGCATGCGCGCCCATTCGACGGGACATACATCAATCACGGGCCGGTCGCACAGCACCATGCCTCCGGGATGGATGCCCAGGTGCCGAGGCAACCTCATGAACCGGTCCGCGAGGTCTAGCACAGGCTCGGGGATGTGGTCGAGGTCCTGGGTCGGCGGCGGATCGGGCCACATCGCATCGCGCTGCTGCGCCGCCCAGGCCTCTTGCTTCTCCGCGGGAACCCTGAGGGCACTCCACCTGTCAATGCTCTTGGACCAGGCGTCTTGCTGACCCACGTCGTAGCCCAGCGCCTTCGCCGCGTCACGCACCGCCGATCGCGGCCGGTACTGAATCACGTTGGCGACCATGGCCGCGTTGATGCGGCCAAAACGCCGGAACACGTACTGGATGACCTCCTCACGCCGGTCCGACTCGATGTCCACATCGATGTCGGGAGGCCCGTCGCGTTCGGGGGCGAGGAAGCGCTCGAACAGCAGCCCGTGGGTGACGGCGTCGACGGCGGTGACCCCCAGCGCGAAACACACCGCGGAGTTGGCCGCCGAGCCGCGGCCCTGGCACAAGATGTCCGACTCGCGGCAGAAGTTCACGATGTCGTGGACGATCAGGAAGTAGCCGGGGAAGTCGAGTGCTTCGATCACGTTCAGTTCGTGCTCGATCTGCTTCCAGGCACCGGGCACCCTTTCGTCGTGCGGCGGCCCGTAGCGCGCGTGCGCACCACGGCGCACGAGTTCGCGCAACCACGAGGCCTCGCTATGCCCCTCTGGCACGGGATACGGGGGCAGGTTTGGCGCCACGAGGTTGAGGTCGAAGGCGCAGTCGGCGGCGATCCGTGCGCTCTGCCCCACCGCGTGAGGATGGCGCCAATGCCGGTGCAGCATCTCCGCCGCGGAACGCAGGTGCGCCGCACCAGAGCCGGGTAGCCACCCGTCCATGTCGTCGAGCGAGGATCGCGCCCTGACCGCCGCAAGCGCGCCCGCAAGGTCAGCGTCACGCGGACCCGCATAGTGGGCACCCGTGGTCGCCACGAGCGGCAACGACAGGTCAAAGGCCAGATCCGCTAACGCATCGTTGCGCTCAGAGTCGAACGGGTCGCCCGTGTCGGTGACCTCCACCGCGACGCTGTCGCGACCGAACAACGACGCGAGGCGATCAAGTTCTTGACGAGCCGCCGCGTAGCCCTTCGCACTGACAGAACCGGCGAGCGCATCGGCCCCCGGCACTCCGATGCCGGCGAGGGCACGCCGCACAGACCCCTTGCGGCATCCCGTGAGCACCTGGAAGTGGCCGCCACCCGCGGAGGCGAGGTCCTCGAGGGTGTAGCGGGCGAGGCCCTTCTCCCCCGTCGCAAGGTGAGCCATGCCGATGGCGTGGGACAGTCGCGCGTACCCTTCCGGCCCGCGCGCGAGCACCAGCAGGTGGCTGCCCCTCGGGTCTGGCACTCCCGTGGGAGGGTCGAGCACGGGAGGACCGCCAGGAGTCTGCGGTGCTCCCAGGTGGAGTTCCGCCCCGAACACCGTGGGCAGGTCGATCGCGCGCGCAGCGTTGGCGAAGCGCACGGCGCCGTACAGCCCGTCGTGGTCGGTGATCGCGAGCGCCGAAAGCCCCAGCCGCCCCGCTTCTGCCGCCATCTCCTCGGGGTGGCTGGCCCCGTCGAGGAAGCTGAAGGCGCTGTGGGCGTGCAGTTCGGCGTAGGTCTGCTCAGTCATAGACGGCCTCTAACAACCACTGACCCGCGCTGAATGCGGCAAGAACTGCGCTCCCCATGGACCCGTCCGTGCGTCTCAGCGCGAGCTGAAGGTAGGCCCGCCGCGACGCGTCTTCCGACCACCACCGTTCGGCCACCGGCCACGGGCCCGCCCATGCCTCGACCGGCTGCGGCAGGCCCCACGAGGGACCGTCCTCGCGCCGCCCCGCCCCACCCGAGGACGGATGCCTGCGCGCGGCGGCCGCCCGCTCATCACGCGGATCCACCTGCAACCGCACCCAGGTGGGTGGCGCACTCATCCCCAAACGCCTGTCGATCTGCACACGCGCCCCACCCGCGTCGAGCACCTCGATGGGCTCGGGGACGGCCAGCACTGTCGCGGGGGCAGGCTCAGGCACCCGACCGGGCCAAGGATGCTCGACCCTGCGCGCCGAGGGCGCCTCTTGCCCCCAGGGCAACGTCAACACCCGGTCTCGAGGTGACCGGCCACCCTGCTCGCGCACGGCGAGCACGGCATCGGCACCCAGCAGCCCCTGCACCCTTTCAAGGGTCCGATGCGCACGCGAGTCGGCCCCCGACGTCCCGCCCCACAGGTAGGCCTGCTCCGACCCCAGCGGCACCACATCTTCTGCGGTGACCGCGAGCGACGTGAGCGGGGAGCGCTCGGGCCCACCCGCCGTGCCCGACAGCCAGCCCTCGAGCTGCCAGCGCACCCGGTCGGTCATGTGCCGCGCGAAGGCTCCCGCCCTTGAGCCCACGTCTGTGCGCCACACCCGTTCGAGGGTGTCGCCGCGCTCGGTGGTCGCCGCGATACGCACGCGACCGCACCGCACACCCGCCTCGAGCAACGCCACGTCCAGCAAGCCCGCCACGTGGGCGGCCACGAGCGCAAGTTGTTCGACCCTCTGCGCGGGCTCCTCGAAGGCATAGGACACCGCGATGTCCTCCTCCGAGCGACGCAGCACCGGCGGCCGGACGTCTTCGCCCCGGCCGATCCGGTGTGCCCAGATCCCCACGGGACCGAAACGTGCCAGCACGTCCCCCACGGGCAGCGCCGTGAAGTCCGCGATGGTCCTCAGCCCTAACCGCGTCAACACGCTCACCAGATCATCGACCCGCTCGCGCTGACGCCTCTCCATGGCCGCGAGCGCCAGCACCTCGATGGAGGCTGGCCGCAGGAACGCCTCTGACTGCCCCGGCAGCACCATGGTGGAGGTGCGCGCGGCAAGGACCGCCGCCAGTAACCCATCCGCCATCCCGACCGACGACTCGCAACCCGCCAACTCTGCGACGGCCGACACCAGCTCTTCTGCGAGAGCCTCTTCCGAGCCGTGGAAGCGCGCCGCACCATGGGCGGGGATCATCAGCAACCCTGGACGAGAGATCTCCACTCCGGAGACCACGTCTTCCGCCGCGGCGGCCACCGCCTCGAAGTCGCGCGCATCGCGCCCTTCGTCATGGGCGAGGATCACCAACTCAGGGCAGGCACGCTGGGCGAGACGCCGTCGCATCCCCCGGCGCACCCCAGCCGAGCGTGCGGCAGCCGAGACGGCGATCATGCCGCGCCCGTGCAGGACGGCGGCGGGAGCATCGGCCCTCACGCCTGCCTCTCGCATGGCAGCGACCACGGGCCAGTCGGGCACCCACAGCACCGCCCGCCTGGTCGCGACCGCCGGGCCAGGCCCAGCGACACCAGGCCCTGGGGGGCGTGACGGCGCAGTCTCGCTCATGCGACCTCCTCATCCACGCCGATGCGCACCACAGCCCGCTCCGGCCGCAACTCCTTGTCGGCGTCGAGCACCACGCGCACCCGGGTGGCAACGGCGCGGGAACGTCCGGTCACCGCAACGGTCAGTTCGCGCTCCCGTAGCCTGCCGTCGCCCACTCCCAGCCCGGTCCACGCGGCCTTCTCCACGTCCAGGCGCACCTGTGCCCCCACCCATGCGCCCGCCGTGATGATCACGGAGCCGCGCTCTCGCGCACGGGACGACAGTCGCCTGCGGTCAGCGTCCGACAGCGCCAGCGCGGGCCCGAGCAACACCACGTCCATGCCGTCGACGCAGGCCCCCACAGCCTCGGCCGCCTGGGCTCCGGGGTGCGGGATCAGCGCAAACCGCGACAGGTCGACGCCCCGACGAGCGGCGGCGACCACCCCCACCGCGGGCATGCCGATGGCGACCGTCCACGATCCCTCACGCGAGGCACCAGCCGCGAGCGCGAGCATCAGGGATGTCGCTCCTGAGACCTCCACCACCTGTCCGCGGCACAAGCCCTCCGGCAGTAGTGGCTCGAGTTCGCTCGCCAGCGGGAGCATCGGCCGGTCCCAGGCCTCACGCGTAGTGCCGATGCGCGCCTCGACCCCCGCAAGAGCCGCGCGGGCACGGCTGAGCCGTTCCTCTCGCGTGGCCGTCGCATCGGTCACAGGCATCATGTCGCTCCTCCTCGACTCGGGAAAACACTCCCTATTCGAACGTATGTTCGATTATCACCCCGAGGTCCGACATCGAGCAAGACGGGCCACCGACCCCTTGCGCCGCAGCCCATCCCCCGCGCTACCATGGCGTCATCACGGCCGTGCAAACGTTTGCATATTTCCCTGCCACCAGCGCCACTCAATGACGAGGAGACCCCATGCCTGCGACGAGCCCCGCCAGCCAAGCCCACCGCTCCCGTCTCGCCTGGACCGCCGCCATCGTCCTGGCACTCGCGAGCACAGCCGCCGTCGCCGCGTGGTTCCTCCTGAACCGCCCCGTCACACCCCACGCCGTTGCCCCCGTGCGCGCGGCCTCGACCGACGACATCCTGTACTTCCTGCTCACCGACCGCTTTGCCAACGGCGACCCTTCGAACGACGAGGGCGGCCTAGGCGCCGATCCGCAGGTCTCAGGCTTCGACCCCACCGACGCCGGCTACTTCCAGGGCGGCGACCTCGAGGGCATCGAGCAGCAGCTCGACTACCTGGCAGGGCTCGGAGTCACGGGAATCTGGGTCACGCCGCCCTTCACCAACAAGGCAGTCCAGGAGGAGGACTCCTCCGCTGGCTATCACGGCTACTGGATCACCGACTTCACCGAGGTCGACCCCCACCTGGGAGGCACGCCAGCCCTCGAAAGCCTCGTCACCGCCGCCCACGACCGCGGCCTCAAGGTCTTCCTCGACATCATCACCAACCACACAGCAGACGTGATCGGCTACGAGGAAGGCGACCGCGTCCCCTACATCGCCACGGATGCGGCGCCGTACACGGACGCGCAAGGCGAGCCGTTCGACGACCGTGCCGCGTCGGCCGCAGGCACCTTCCCCGACCTGACCACCGCCTCGTTCCCCTACTCCCCCGTCCTCGAGGCGGGCGAATACCAGGCCAAGTCCCCTGCTTGGCTCAACGACCTCACCGTCTATCACCACCGCGGCAACTCCACCTTCACTGGCGAGGACGCCCTCTATGGCGACTTCTACGGCCTCGACGACCTGTGGACGGAAAACCCCGTCGTCGTCGACGGCATGATCGACATCTACTCGCAGTGGCTCGATACGGGCATTGACGGCTACCGGATCGACACGGTCAGGCACGTGGACGACGGTTTCTGGGAGCAGTTCGTGCCCGCCATCCGTGAGGCGGCCAGCGAGCGCGGCAACGACGACTTCTTCATCTTTGGCGAGGTCTACGACGGCTCGCGCGCGGTGACCTCTCGCTTCACCACCCAGGTGGGCATGCCCGCCGTCCTGGACTTCCCGTTCCAGGGTGCCGCCCGCGACTTCGCCTCCGGCACGGGCAATGCCACGGCGCTTGCGGACTTCTTCGCGGCAGACGACTGGTACACCGACGCCGACTCGTCCGCCGCTGAACTGCCCACCTTCCTGGGCAACCACGACATGGGCCGGTTCGGGTCCATGCTGCTCGCGGACAACCCGAGTGCCTCGGACGACGAGTTGCTCGCGCGCAACCGCCTCGCCCACGCCCTCCTGCTCCTGAGCCGTGGCAACCCGGTCATCTACTACGGCGACGAGCAGGGCCTCACGGGCGAGGCAGGCGACAAGGCCGCTCGCCAGCCGCTGTTCGCCACGTCCATCGCCGAATACGTGGATGACGACCTCATCGGCACCGACGCCGACCTGTCCACCGACTCCTACGACGCGAGCCATCCCCTGTACGCCTGGGTGAGCACGCTCACGGCCGTCACACGCGAGTCCGCCGCACTGACGCACGGCGCGCACGTCACTCGCCTGGCCGAGGACGGCGACGGCGTCTACGCCTTCTCCCGCATAGACCGCGAGGAACGCGTCGAAGCCCTCGTCGCGCTCAACTCTTCCGCCGAGCCGCGCACCGTCACCATCCCCACGTGGACCCGCGGATCCTTCACCCTCCTCACAGGCGACGGTGACAGCACGCTCGGGACGGACGATGCGGGGGCCGTCACGATCACCGTGCCGGCATTCGGCGTGGCCGTCTATCAGGCCGATGCGCCCATCACCGAGCGTTCCGACGCACCCTCCGTGGACCTCACCGCGGGCTGGCAGGACGGTGCGGAGGCGGAGATCGACCTGGGCCGACTTCCGGTGCGGGCGAACGTCTCGGGTGACGCCTATGCCGAGGTGTCGTTCTGGGCGCAGGTCGACGGCGGCGCCTGGACACACCTGGGAACGGACGACTCAGCGCCGTACCAAGTCTTCGACGTCGTCAGCGACCTGCCGGCCGGCACTGAGGTGACGTACCAGGCGGTGGTCTCGGATGGGCGCGACCTTGAGGCCATCAGCGCTGTCGCGATGGCCCTCGTGCCGGAGCCCACCGTCACTCTCGCCTCGCCCGCCCCTGGGGACTCGCTCGGCACGGATCCGCTCATCGTCGCGCAGGTGTCTCCCGCGCGCACGGACTCGAGCGTGACCTTCGAGCGCAGGCTCCCTGGTCAGGACTGGGAGGTCATCGCGGTCGATACCTCCTCCTCCGCCTATGCCGCGGCAGACGACCTCGCGGCCATCGAGGCCGGCACGGAGGTGCAGTATCGCGCCACGCTGACCCAGGGCTCGTCAACGGTGGCGTCTTCCGTGATCGCCGCGAAGGCCGCAGGCGCGCGCGGCTCGGGCACGCCGTCGCTGCCTGGCAGCTTCAACGTGGCCATGGGCTGCGCCGAAGTCTGGCAACCGGACTGCGAGCAGGCCCTCATGACCTTCGACGAGGCCGCTGGCGCGTGGATCCTCACCACCGACCTTCCCGCCGGCGACCACGAGTACAAGATCGCGATCGACGGCGCGTGGACCGAGAACTACGGCGACGGCGGGGCCGCGGATGGCGCCAACATGACACTCACGCTCGACGCCGCCTCTACGGTGGTCTTCAGCTACGACCCGGTCACGCACGTCACCACCGCGACGGTCCAGTAGGGCCGATGCGCGTTCAGGCTGGCAAGGTCAGTCGCGTGTGCGCAGCTCCCACATCGCGACCGCGGAGGCCGCCGCCACATTGAGCGAGTCCACTCCCCCGGCCATCGGGATCACGACGGCCTGGTCGACATGCGCGAGCGCCTGGGTGGTGAGGCCGTCACCCTCGGCGCCCATCACCAGGGCGACCCGGTCGCCAGCCGCCGCGGCGAAGGTATCCAAAGCAACCGCATCGGCCGTCAGGGCCAGCCCAGCGACCGCGAAGCCGGCATCACGGAGCTCGTCGAGAGCTCCGGGCCAGTGCTCGGCGCGCGTCCACGGCACCTGAAAGACGGTGCCCATCGAGACCTTGACGCTGCGCCGATACAGCGGATCAGCGCAGGTGGGGGCCACCACGATCGCGTCGGCGCCGAGCCCTGCGGCGGAGCGGAAAATGGCGCCCACGTTGGTGTGGTCGACGATCGACTCGAGCACGACCACGCGCCGTGCGTCACGCACGAGGTCCGCCAACGAGGGCAACGGGGGCCGCTGCATTGCCGCGAGCGCGCCGCGGTGGACCTGGTAGCCGGTGATGGTCTCGAGCAACTGCTCGTCCGCGAGGAAGACCTCGGTGTCGTCTGGGAGGCGAAGCGAGTCGAGCCAACGCTCACTCACGAGCACAGAGCGGGGCTGGTGGCCGGCCGCAAGCGCGCGGGCGATGACCTTGGCACCCTCGGCCATGTACAGGCCGCGCTCAGGCTCGATGCGGCGGCGCAAGGCCACATCGGTGAGGTCGCGATAGTCGCTCAGGCGCTCGTCGGAGGAATCGGAGATGGGGATGACCGGCATGTAGCCATTGTCCCAGCGGAACTGAGCGCCTCACAGCATGCACCCGAGGGACCAGAAGTGACCGTGGTGTCCTGCTGGGGCGCTCAGACACAGGGGTGAGACAGCACGACGCCCCGCCGCTTGCGCGACGGGGCGTCGTGGGTGGGATTAGGACTGGCCCTTTTCCTTGTCCGGGTCGAACGGACGACCGGATCGGGTACCAGCATCGGTGGCGTCGGACGTAGCGTCCTCGACCTCCTGCTTGGCCTGGCGCAGCGCCTCGGCGGGATCCGTCAACGCGGAGGTGATGCGTGAGGAGCGGGCCTCGCCGCGCGACGGGTCGCGCTGGAGCGGGTCGTGGGACTCCTCCATGCCGAAGGCAGCCGAGATCGACTTGAGCGCGCCCGTGAACTCGGTGGGAACGAACCACACCTTGTTGGACTCGTTCTTGGCAATCTCGGGCAGCATCTGGAGGTACTGGTAGGCCAGCAGCTTCGAGTCAGCGTCGCCCTCGTGGATGGCGTCGAACACCTGCAGGATCGCGCGGGCTTCACCCTCGGCACGCAGGATGGCGGACTGCGCCTCACCCTCGGCCTTGAGGATCGCCGACTGCTTCTCACCTTCGGCCGTGAGGATCTGCGACTGCTTGACACCCTCGGCGGTCAGGATCGCGGCACGGCGGTCACGCTCGGCACGCATCTGCTTCTCCATCGAATCCTTGACGGACACCGGCGGGTCGATGGCCTTGAGCTCGACACGGTTCACGCGGATGCCCCACTTGCCGGTCGCCTCGTCGAGGACGCCGCGGAGCTGACCGTTAATCTGGTCGCGGCTCGTGAGCGTCTGCTCGAGGTCCATCGTTCCGATGACGTTACGGATGGTGGTGACCGTCAGCTGCTGCATACCGACGATGTAGTTGGCGATCTCGTAGACCGCTGCCTTGGCCTCGGTCACCTGGAAGTAGATGACCGTGTCGATCTCGACGACCAGGTTGTCCGAAGTAATGACCGACTGCGGGGGGAACGAGACGACCTGCTCACGCAGGTCGACCTTCTGGCGCACCTTGTCGATGAACGGAACCAGCAGGTGCATGCCGGCTTCCATGGTGCGCGAGTACCGGCCCAGTCGCTCGACCACACGGGTCTCGGCCTGAGGAACGATCTGAATTGCGCGCGCAATCGCGGTGATGACGAAAAGCGCAAGAACTACTGCCGCAACCGCAATGGCGATATCGACGGGATCCATGCGTACTGCCCCCTTACTTCTCGGGCGCGACGATCGCCGTCGCACCGCGGATCTCGAGCACCGTTACTTCGATGCCCTCTTCGATGGGCTCAGCGTCGTCAAGCGTTCGCGCTGACCACACCTCGCCTCCCAGCTTCACTCGCCCGGCGGTCTCGGACACGCGGTCGAGGGTGCGCGCTGGCTTACCGACCAGCGCGGCGGTGTTGGTTTCGATGACCTCTCCGCGACCCCGCAGGGCACGCAGCAGGTACGGGCGCAGCGAGAACAGCAGCAACGCTGCCACCGCACACGCGATGATCAGCGCGAGCCACCACGGCGCCCCCAACATGACCGCGAGGCCACCGGCCAGCGCGCCTCCTGCGAGCATCGCGAACGTCAGGTCGAGCGTGAAGACTTCGACAATGCCCAGGGCCATCGCGCCCACGAACCACCACAGCGAATCGTCCATGTTGCACCTCCTACAGGGAACGTAGCAGGGGCGCTATGGCAGCGGCATCGGCCGTGTGGACGAACGGCCCAGGCGAGCATCCGTCAATCGGCCGGTACGGCCTCCGGCTTGTCCTGGGCGAGCACCGCAACGCGAGATGCGGCCCGATGCGCCTTCCACGACCATGCAATCGCCGCCACCCACAACGCGACGATGCCGGCATAGACGGCCGTCTGCGCGACACCGGTCACGGGGATCAACTCGGCTCGGATGAGAGTGCGGGTGTTC
Source organism: Demequina sp. (assembly GCF_047975725.1). Lineage (GTDB taxonomy): Bacteria > Actinomycetota > Actinomycetes > Actinomycetales > Demequinaceae > Demequina. The sequence goes on along the minus strand of NZ_JBKEED010000006.1, from coordinate 37,567 downwards.
GTCAAGACGATGAGGCCACCGACGGCGGAGCCCAGCAGTCGCGGAGGGATCACGCGCACCAGCCACGCGGCGATGGGCGCGGCGACCAGGCCGCCTGCCAACAGTGCGAGGACCCAACCGGCATCGATCCCAGCAGTGCCGATGCCGATAAGGAATCCCAGTGAGGCGGCCAGCGCCACCAGGAACTCCGACGTATCGATCGAGCCGATGACCTTGCGAGGCTCCATGCGACCCAAGGCCAACAGCGCGGGAGTGCCCACCGGACCCCATCCCCCGCCGCCCGTCGCGTCGACGAACCCTGCGACCAATCCCAGCGGGGCAAGGAATCGCTTACCGAGCGGCTTGCGGTCGGGAGCGTGGCGTACGCCCCACAGCGTGAAGCGAAGCAGCACGTACACGCCGAGCGCCAGCAACACGATGGCCATGAGGGGCGCCGCGACCTCTGTGGACAGGTTCGACAACACGGTCGCCCCCAAGAACGCACCCGCAGCACCGGGGATACCGACGCGGCGCACCACGCGCCAGTCGACGTTGCCGAGCTTCCAGTGGGCCGCTCCCGACGCGAGGGTCGTCCCCACCTCAGCGAGATGAACCGTGGCCGAAGCCGCGGCCGGCGCGATGCCCGCAGCGAGCAACAGCGTCGTGGACGTCACGCCGTACGCCATGCCGAGCGAACCGTCGACGAGCTGAGCGCCAAAGCCGATGAAGGCGAGAACAATGAGGGAACGCATGGCGGCCTCCGGGGCTGAGGCGATGCGAGAGCACCGGCGACAGCATTCACCGCCGCTCGATCAGATTACCCACTTCCCCACTAGGAAGCAATACATACTTGATCGACAGGTTATTCGGAAGGGTTCTCCCACACCGAAGCGTCGCCGAGCATCTGAGTCACGACCGGGGGCAACTCCCCTGACGCCACCTGCGCAACGCTGACACCCTCAAGCACCTCGCGCACGCTTGCACGCAAGGCAACCCAGACCGCGAGAAGCGGCTGAGCGGTGCCGTCATAGCGCAGGTCAGACGGGCGCTCGCCCCTGACAAACACCAACGGCCCATCGACCGCACGGACCACGTCCGCCACGGAGATCTCTGTCGCGGAGCGCGTGAGGCGGTAACCGCCACCGGCGCCGCGCTGGCCGACGACCAGGCCAGCCTCGCGGAGCGACACCAGAATGCCCTCGAGGAACTTGCGCGGGATGTCCTGCTCGCGCGCGATCACCTCGGTGGTGCGCGCCTGGCCTTCAGCAGCCGCGACCGCCAGTTCCGTGACCGCACGCACCGCGTAGTCAGCGCGCGCCGAAACCCTCACGTCGCGGGCCTATCCGCGTCGGGCAGTCCAGCGTCCACCCACGGCGTGAAGTTCGACCGGCATGCCATACGTCTGCGACAGGTGGCCCGAGGTGATGGTGTCGCGGATCGCACCGGCCGCAACGATGGTGCCCTCGCGCATCAACAGCGCGTGAGTAAAGCCCTGAGGAATCTCCTCCACGTGGTGCGTGACCATCACCATGGCGGGCGAACGGCGGTCTCCCGCCAGTTCCGTGAGCGCCGAGAGAAGTTCTTCGCGACCGCCCAGGTCAAGGCCCGCCGCTGGCTCGTCGAGCAACAGCAACTCCGGGTCCGTCATGAGCGCGCGGCCAATCTGGACGCGTTTGCGCTCGCCCTCCGACAGCGTCCAGAACTCACGGTCGGCAAATCCATCCATGCCGAAGGCGGCCAGCAGCGCGAAGGCGCGCTCCTGGTCGACGTCTTCGTACTCTTCGCGCCAGCGGCCGGTGACACCGTGCGCGGCCGTCATGACGACGTCCAGCACCGTCTCATCGTCGGGCAGTCGGTCCGCGAGCGCGGCGCTCGCGAGGCCCACTCGGGTGCGCAGGTCCTGCGTGTCGGTCTGCCCCAGCGTTTCGCCAAGGATCACCGCGGTGCCCTCGCTCGGGTGCATGCGCGCCGCAGCGATGCTGATGAGCGAAGTCTTGCCCGCGCCGTTCGGTCCGAGGATCACCCACCGCTGATCAGCGGCGACGGACCAGTCGATGCTGGTCAGGATGGGGTTTCCGTCTCGCCGCAGGCTCACACCGTCGAGTCTCAGCACCTCTGTCATGCGCCCGAGCCTAGCCGACCAGCGCGCGATACAACTGCAGCGTGCGCTCGCCAATGGTCTCCCACGAGAAGTGCTCCGCAGCCCGCTTACGGCCCTCCTGGCCCATGCGTGCGGCACGGTCGGTGTCGGAGACCAAGTCGGTCAGCGCCGCGGCAAGATCCGCGATGAAGGCGTCGGGATCGGTCGGGGTGCCCGTGCCGTCTGAGACCTGATCGATAGGCACCAGCGTTCCTGTGACGCCGTCGACCACGACCTCGGGGATGCCGCCCGTGGCGGTCGCCACCACCGGCAGGCCCACGGCCATCGCCTCAAGGTTCACGATGCCCAGCGGTTCGTACACGCTCGGGCACACGAAGGCGGTGCAGGCGTCGAGCACCGCCACCAGCTCGTGGCGCGGCAGGTGCTCCTCGATCCACACCACGCCGTCGCGGCGCTCCTGGAGGCTCTTCACCAGGCCTGACACCTCTGCGGCGATCTCCTTGGTGTCCGGCGCTCCGGCGCAGAGCACCACCTGAATGTCGGCAGGCAGCTGCTCGACCGCGCGCAGGAAGTGCGGCAGGCCCTTCTGGCGGGTGATGCGCCCCACGAAGACCAGTGCTGGCCGCGACCGGTCGATGCCATATCTGGCGACCACCGCATCGGCCGCTTGCCGTTCCTCATCGGTGGAAGGCACCGCCCAGGCGTCAACGTCGATGCCGTTGTGGATCACCCCCACCTTGGCAGGGTCAACCGTCGGGTAGGAGCGCAGAATGTCCTCGCGCATGCCGTTGCTGACGGCGATCACCGCATCGGCGCCTTCGTACGCTGCCTGTTCAATCCAGGACGAGACACGGTAGCCACCGCCGAGTTGCTCGGCCTTCCACGGACGCAGGGGCTCAAGCGAGTGGGCGCTCAACACATGGGGCACGCCGTGAAGGCGCGCCGCGAGGTGGCCGGCCATGTTGGCGTACCAGGTGTGCGAGTGGACGATGTCCGCACCCGCGCAGTCCATAGCCATGGGCAGGTTGTGCGCAAGCACGTCAAGAGCGGGGTCACCTACGCCGCCGCCCAGGGGGTCGTAGCCGATCACGCCGGGCTCCTCGCGCGGGCCGTCGAAGGCGCGCACCTGCACCTCGATCTGGCGTCGCAACACCGCCGCGAGCTCGGTGACGTGCACCCCAGCTCCGCCGTAGATGTAGGGAGGGTACTCACGCGTAAGAATGTCGACTCGCATAACACCACGGTAGTGCGCGTGCACCGGCGATGCGCCCTGACACACCCCACAGTGGGGACCTATGCTGGTGCTATGCCCGAACCTAAAGTGCTTGCGATCGTCCTGGCCGGAGGTGAGGGCAAGCGCCTGATGCCGCTCACCGCATCACGCGCGAAGCCCGCCGTCCCCTTTGGTGGCACCTACCGACTGGTCGACTTCGCCCTGTCCAACCTTGTGAACTCGCGCTACCTGCACATTGTCGTGCTGACGCAGTACAAGTCCCACTCGATGGACCGCCATATTGCCCGCACCTGGCGCATGTCGCCGCTGCTGGGTAACTATGTCGCTCCCGTGCCCGCTCAGCAGCGTCGAGGCAAGCACTGGTACCTCGGCAGCGCCGATGCGATCTACCAGACCGTCAACATCATCGAGGACGAAGAGCCGGACATCGTCGTCATCGTGGGCGCGGACCACGTGTACCGCATGGACTTCTCCCAGATGGTCGACTCGCACGTCGCCTCCGGCGCGGACTTCACCGTCGCGGGTATCCGTCAGCCCATCGGGCTCGCCGACCAGTTCGGCATCATCGACATCGACAAGGACAACCCTGGTCGCATCAAGGCCTTCCTCGAGAAGCCCAAGGACCCCGAGGGCCTGCCCGACTCGCCCGGCGAGGTGCTCGCGTCGATGGGCAACTACGTCGCTTCGGTTGGCCCGCTGCTCGAGGCGCTTAAGGCCGATGCGGAGAACCAGCACTCCAAGCACGACATGGGCGGCGACATCGTGCCGTTCTTCGTCGAGCGCGGCACGTGCGGCTTCTACGACTTTGTCGACAACGACGTGCCCGGCTCGACCGATCGCGACCGCGACTACTGGCGTGACGTGGGAACCATCGACTCGTACTACGAGGCGCACATGGACCTCATTGCGGTGCAGCCGGTCTTCAACGTGTACAACCGCAAGTGGCCGCTTCACCAGGGACTCATCACCGAGCCGCCCGCGAAGTTTATCCACTCGGAAGAGGGCCGCCTGGGCCACGCCGCCGACTCGATCGTGTCACCCGGCGTGATTGTCTCGGGTGCGACCGTCACGGGTTCCGTGCTCTCCCCCGGTGTGCGCCTGCACTCGTGGTCGACTGTGTCCGACTCGGTGCTGCTCGACGACGTGGTGGTCAACCGCCACGCCCAGGTGCACCGCGCCATCGTGGACAAGCACGTGATCATAGAAGAGGGTGCGCGCATCGGTATCGACCGGGCGAGCGACCTCGAACGTGGCTTCACGGTGACCGAGTCCGGCATCACCGTCGTGCCCAAGGGCACCATCGTCACCGCATGAACGCACGGCTCATCGTCCTCGACGTGGATTCCACTGTCATCACGTCAGAGGTCATCGAACTCATTGCCGCGCGCGCGGGCACCCAAAACGAGGTCGCTGCGGTGACGGAGGCCGCGATGCGCGGCGAGATCGACTTCGCGGAGTCGCTGCGTCAGCGTGTTGCGACGCTCGAAGGAGTGCCCGACACGGTCTTCGCTGAGGTGATCGACGAGGTGCGTTTCACCCCCGGCGCCGAGGAACTCATTTCCACGCTTCAGGCCGAGGGTTGGACGGCGGCGCTGGTCTCCGGCGGCTTCGCCGAGGTCGTCGAGACGCTCGCAGGACGCCTGGGCATCACGTGGTTCCGCGCCAACCGTCTTGAGGTAGCCGACGGCCGGCTCACCGGCCGGACTGTCGGTCCTGTGATCGATCGCGCCGCCAAGGCCGTCGCTTTGCGCGACTATTGCGCCGAACTGGGCATCGATCCGGCCGATGCGGTGGCCGTCGGAGATGGCGCCAACGACCTGGACATGATGGCCGCAGCGGGGCTTGGCATCGCGTTCAATGCCAAGCCCGTCGTGCAGGACCAGGCCGACGTCGCGATCAACGAGCCCAGCCTCGCGGCCGTGCTCGACGTCGTGCGCCGGTAGCGCAGACCTCGCTTCTACTCGACGTCGCGGCCGGAGATCACGGCCACCAAGCGCGCCGTGCGTGAACCGAGCTCCGACCACGGCCCCTCGAACTCGAGCACCGCAGCAGTGCCCGTCGACAGACCGTGGGCGATGTTCTTGAGCGCAGGCGTGGACGAGCCCGGGCCCGAGAGGTAGGCCGTCGCTGCCGACGAGGTGGGTTCGTGACCCACCATGACGGCCGTGCCGATGCTGTCGTCGAGTGACGTCGCGACCTCTAGCAGACCTTCGACGTCGGTCTCATAGAGGTCGTCGACGGTGCGTACGACCGTGCCCGGCAATGCTGCCGACATGAGCTTCCAGGTCTGCTGGGTGCGCGTCGAGGGCGACACGAGCGCCACATCGGGCGTGTAGCCAGCCGCTACGAGTTCCTGTCCAAGCTTGGTCGACGCCTTGCGCCCAATCAGCGCGAGCGTGCGGTCGAGGTCCTGGAGTCCAGGAGCAGGGGCTTCCGCCTTGGCGTGGCGAGCGATGATCAAGGTAGGCATGGTCTCACTGTCCCATCGCGTGGACGCCGCCGTCCACGTGGATCATTTCGCCCGTGGTCGCAGGGAACCAGTCGCTCAGCAGTGCGGTGACCGCCTTCGCGGTGGGCTCGGTAGCTTCGGAGTCCCAGCCGAGCGGCGCGCGGTCGGACCACACGCCCTCCATCTGGTCAAAGCCAGGGATGTGGCGTGCGGCCGTGGTCTTGATCGGGCCAGCCGAGACCACGTTGCAGCGGATGCCGTGGGGACCGAGATCGCGGGCGAGGTAGCGGTTGACGGCTTCGAAGGCAGCCTTCGCGACGCCCATCCAGTCGTATACGGGCCACGCGTAGCGACCGTCGAAGGTCAGACCCACGACCGAACCGCCAGCACCCATGAGCGGCAGCGTCGCCTGCGCGAGCGCCTTGAGCGAGTAGGCCGAGATGTGGATGGCCGTCGACACGTCCTCCCACTGCGCCGCCATGAAGTTCCCGCCCATGACCGACTGCGGTGCGAACCCGATCGAGTGCACCACACCGTCGAGGTGAGGCACATGCTCCTTCACGCGGTCCGCGAGCGCCGCGAGGTGCTCAGGGTCGGTGACGTCGAGCTCGACCACCTGCGCCTCGACGGGCAGTCGCCGGCCCATGGCTTGCGTGATCTTGAGCGTGCGCCCTACGCCGGTGAGGACCACCGTTGCGCCCTGCTCCTGGCACAGCCGTGCCACGTCGAACGCGATCGAGCCCTCCGTGAGGACACCGGTCACGAGGATGTTCTTGCCATCAAGCATTCCCATGGCCCGAAGCCTAGCGGGGTCGCGCGACGACTTGGTCCCGCGGCGCGCCCCAAGTCTTGGGCCAGCGGTCCCAGACGCACCGCCGCGTGATCGCTATTCTTTGCGCGGGTCGCAGATGGCGCGCCCACCACGCGAAGGAGAATCGATGAGCCTTATGTCCTGGACACTGCACGGCGATGGCAGGTCCGTTGCCCCCGACCAGACGGTGGGGCCACGCGAACGGCTCACCTGGCCCCGCACCATCGGCATTGGCGCCCAGCACGTGCTCGCCATGTTTGGCTCGACCGTGGTGGTGCCCAACATCACCGGTTTCCCGCCCAGCACCACGTTGCTCTTCTCTGCCATCGGTACGGCGCTGTTCCTGCTCATCACGCGCAATCGCCTCCCCTCCTACCTGGGATCGAGCTTCGCGTTCATCGCCCCCATCAATGCTGCGATGGCGTCCGACTCGATGGGTTCGGCCCTGGGCGGCATTGTCGCGACCGGCGTGCTCCTGGCGGCCGTAGGCGCGATCGTCCATTTCTCCGGCACCCGTTGGATCGAACTCACGCTGCCCCCCGTCGTCACGGGCTCGATCGTGATGCTCATTGGCCTCAACCTTGCTCCCGCCGCATGGGGCATGGTCCAGACGTCGTTCGTGACCGCGAGCATCTCTGGCCTCGCCGTCATCGTCATCACCGTGCTGTTCAAGGGCATCCTGGGCCGCCTGTCCATCCTGCTCGGCACCATCGTGGGTGCGATCGTCGCGGCCTTCCGCGGCGAGTGGGACCTCACCAAGGTCAATGAGGCGGACTGGGTGGGTCTGCCCGAGCTCACCACGCCCACGTTTAACGCCTCGGTGCTCGTCATGTTCGTTCCCGTGCTGCTCGTCCTGATCGCGGAGAACATCGGCCACGTCAAGTCCGTCGCGGCCATGACCGGCGAGAACCTCGATGACCTCACCGGCCGTGCACTGCTCGCCGACGGTGTGGCCACTGCGGTCGCCGGTGTGGGTGGCGGTTCGGGAACCACCACCTATGCCGAGAACATCGGTGTGATGGCCGCGACCCGTGTGTACTCGACCGCCGCCTACTGGTTCGCTGCCGGCTTTGCCCTGCTGCTGAGCATGTCGCCCAAGTTCGGCGAACTCATCGACGCCATCCCCGACGGCGTCATGGGTGGCCTGTCGACGGTGTTGTTCGGCATGATCGCCGTGCTCGGCGCTCGCATCTGGGCCGAGGGCAAGGTCGACTTCGGAAACCCCGTGAACCTCATGCCCGCAGGCATCGGCCTCATCGTCGGCGCCGCGAACTTCACGCTCGTGGCCGGCGAGGTCACCTTCGAGGGCATCGCCCTCGGCACCGCGGCCGTGCTGATCAGCTACCACCTCATGGCCATCGTGACCCGCTGGCGCAATGCCTCCAACACGGTCGCATCGCCCGCGTACCTCGACGGCGACGAGGAGCACAACAAGGTCTCGTAAACGCAGACCGAGCTCAACACTGAAGGGGCGCCACGGCTCGAGCCGTGGCGCCCCTTCAGTCGTCTGCGGTGAGGAAAGGCGAAAGCTAGTGGCCCATGCCCAGCCCGCCGTCGACGGGAATGACCGCGCCCGAGACGTAACCCGCATCGTCCGATGCCAAGAAGAGAGCGGCGGCGGCCACCTCGTCGGCGCTACCGAAGCGCTTGGCGGGAATCGAGGCTTCGTACTGCTTGACGGTGTCCTCGGGCAGCTCTGCCGTCATGTCCGTGGTGATGAAACCGGGAGCGATGACGTTGGCCGTGATGCCGCGCGCGCCGAGCTCACGCGTGATCGACCGCGCCATGCCCACGAGAGCGGACTTCGAGGCCGAATAGTTGACCTGGCCGGGGTTGCCCATCAGCCCCACCACCGAACCCACGAGCACAATCCGGCCAAAGCGCTGGCGAATCATCGACTGCGACGCGCGGCGTACACAGCGGAAGGTGCCGGTCAGGTTGGTCTCCAGCACATCGGCGAAATCGTCGTCGCTCATACGCATCAGCAGGCCGTCGCGGGTGATGCCCGCGTTGGCGACGAGGATCTCCACCTTGCCGTGGCGCTCCTCGAGCGCGTCGAAGGCGGCGTTGACAGCGTCCGTGTCGGTGATGTCCGCGATGGCGCCGTCGACCCCGTCGGGCAGGGTGCCGCTGCGGTGGATCGAACTGACGGTGTAACCAGCGGCGACGAATCGCTCCGCGATCGAGCGGCCAATGCCGCGGTTGGCTCCCGTGACGAGTACGTGTCGTGACATGGGGGCAACGGTAGCGGAACCGCGTGCATGCGCGATCGCTGGCCGAGCGTCGGACTAGCATCGGGGGGTGCCCGAACGCCATCCCTCCCTTGCGCGCATCGTGGCGACCATGGCGGTGTGCCTGACAATCACGGCCGTGGCAACGATGCTGGGCTTGTGGCAATACGGGCGTCACGTCGCGAGGGCCGATGCGCGCGCCGCCTATGACGCCGCCGTCGACCAGGCACCTGCACCGCTGACCGACGTCGTACCCGCGGGTTCTTCTGCCCTTCCTGACGACGCACGCTGGCGCACGGTCGTCGCCACGGGAACCTGGGATGCCGACAGCCTGGTGATCTTGCGCCCGCGCCCCGTCGACGGCACCGCCGCTTGGCAGTACCTCGCTTGGCTCGACACGGACGACGGGCAGTCCGTGCTCGTGAACCTCGGTTGGGTGCCGGAGCCGGGGCCGCTGGAGGACCCCGCCCTGCCTGAACTCTCCGGCGGCGCGGTCGTGACCGTGACCGGGGTGGTGCGGGAGTGGGAAGAGGACGACGGGAAGGAACCGGCCGTCGGTACTGTCACGCGCATCGTCGCTGAGCAATTGCCGGCGGCTTCTCAGCATGTGATGCCGGGCTATGTCATGGCGCGGGAGATTTGCGTGGACTCGGCGTGCGAGAAGACCGGGTACGGGACGCCCGCGCCGCTCCCGAGCCTCACTCTAGGCCCGCACCTGTCGTATGCCGCCCAGTGGTGGGTGTTTGCCCTGATGGCGCCCATCGGTGGCGTGCTGCTGCTGCGCCGCGACGCGCGGATACAGGCTGAGGGTGCGGAGCCGTCCACGCAAGCAGTGCCCCGCCGCCGCAGGGAGCGCCCGCTCACGGACGAAGAGATCGAGGACGCTCTGTAACCCTCCCGCCCCCTCTTCCCGTCAAATGGATCCATTTGCTCGGTGTCGCGGCCGCTACCGTCCGTCAAATGGATCCATTTGCTCGGTTTCGGGGCGGTCGGGCTCCGTCAAATGGACCCATTTTTATCGTGACGGGGCTAGCGGTCAGTGAGGTCGACTCGTTCGCTCTTGCGCCAGGTGCGGTCGCGTTCCCTGGTGTCGAGGTAGTCCTCGATCTGGTCTGAAGGGATGGTGTGGTTGTCGACGCCGTCAGCATCGGGGTCGGTCAGCGTGAACGTTGTCTTTGGCGCTGCCCTGCCTGAGCCGCAGCGGCCTTCCAGGTCACAGTCCACCAGACGCACTCGGGGTGCGAGGACATGAATCTCCACCGGGGCCGATGCGGTGGTCGCCTCTCCCGGCGCCTCCCGCCACGTGTTGCCACCATCCAGGCTGTAGTGACCTTCCCACGTGGTCGTCACGGAGATCGTGGCACGATGCTGGGTGCGAGCAAACTTCAGCGCGTTCTCCTCCGTACCCTTGCCAGTGGCACCAATCGACAGAGCAGTGTCATCCGAGGTGGACCAGCTATACCCGGTCGGTGTGGCCCGCAGGATCACGTCGGTACCCAACACCGTGACCTGCTCGGCTTGCGGATCCTCAACAATCTCGGGCACGATGCCAAACCCCGCGATCGCCCACCCATTGTCCGGATAGAACGCCACATGCGACGGGTCGATGACCATCTGCTCCCACGCAGCAAAAATCGCCGGAGGAAGCGGGTCCACAGGACACGAATACGTGCTCACCTGAGTCCACGGACCCCACGACCCGCCCGTTTGCTCAATCGAACGCCACAACGGCAGCACTGGAGCGGCCCCATCCGGACAGAAGCCAGCAAGATCCGGAACCTCCACACACGTCGGGATCTCAAACACCCACGACAACCCCGACGCCGACGCCCCAGGCGTACTAAACCAGTCGACGCACACATCATGGCGCTGATAGCGGGCGACCACTCGAGCCAAACCCGCAGGCGACGTCTCCGGGCCCCTGCCTGGCGGTCCCGACCCCCACTGCTCCTCGTAGACGACGCTACCGTCTCCGGTCTCTCCTCGTCGCGTCGGAATCGCTTCAGCGCCAGGCGTGGGAGATGGTTCCGACGCCGAGGCAACGTGCATAGCAAATGCCGCGAGCAGTTCAATCATCGGCGTAGTCGAAGTTCACGCCGTGGACACTCCACTTGCCGTCCGCAAATGACAGTTTCACAGTGACCGTGCCGGACCCGCCTTCCACTATGCCCAAGGACTCTCCGCCTCCGGCGAACGCCTCGGTGTCCGTCTCGTCGAACGAATCGACGACATACCAGTAGCCATCGGATGCCAGTCCCCCCTGTGCACGCCACGCGTCACCCCACGTGAGCAGTCCGCCCGTTGTCGTACGTCCCTGGCTACGCACAGCCTCCGAACTCTCCAGTGCGCTCGAACAGAACTGGCAATCGGGGGTGCTGAGGGCGCTGAACTGGCGCGCGTCATAGGGCGGTGCGAACAGCGCCGAGTAGGACTCGAGAAAGTAGCGCGCGAACTGGACAGAACTAGGGAAGTCCTCATACCGGGCATGCTCCGGGATCGCCGCAAGGATCTCGGCTTCCGTCAGCGCCGTCGCGCTCGGACTCGGGGTCGGGCTTGGCGACGGCGACACCGTCGCCGCCACTTCATAAGGCGTCACCGAAGGACTCGGCGTCACCACCGGCTCCGGATCACCGCCACAACCAGCCACCACCAGGCACACGAAAGTACCAACGATTCCCACGCTCCACCCGCGTCGAGTCATGACGCGACCCTAGCGAGCCCACCCCCGCCCCGCCAGGGCAAACCCCCACGCTGTGGACAAACCCAGCACCCGCATCGGCCCTTCACAAGCCAAATGGATCCATTTGACGGAACTTACGAGCCCTCAAGACGAGCAAATGGATCCATTTGACGGGGCGAGGCGCCAGGCAAGCGGTGAAAATGGATCCATTTGACGGGGGTTAGGCCAAGGAGATGAGGTCCTTGTAGGACTCGTTCCAGAGGTCTTCGACCGCGTCCGGGAGCAGCAGCACGCGCTCGGGCTCGAGTGCCTCCACGGCGCCCTCGTCGTGGGTGACGAGCACCACGGCACCCTCGTAGGAGTGCAACGCGGAGAGGATCTCGGCACGCGAGGCCGGGTCAAGGTTGTTGGTGGGCTCATCGAGCAGTAGCACGTTGGCCTGCGACACGACGAGGGTCGCGAGCGCGAGCCTGGTCTTCTCGCCACCTGACAGCACCCGCGCGGGCTTGTCGGCGTCGTCGCCGCTGAACAAGAACGATCCCAGCACTCCCCTGACGCGCGAGTCGTCGAGGTCGGGCGCCGCGTGGCGCATGTTCTCCTCGACAGTGGCGTCGAGATCAAGGGTGTCGTGCTCCTGGGCGTAGTAGCCAAGCTTGAGCCCGTGTCCGGCGTCGACGGTACCCGTGTCGGGCTGCTCGACCCCTCCGAGCAGGCGCAGCAACGTGGTCTTTCCGGCGCCGTTCAGCCCCAGCACCACGACCTTCGAGCCGCGGTCGATCGCGAGGTCCACATCCGTGAACACCTCGAGCGACCCGTAGTTCTTGGACAGGCCCGATGCGGTGAGCGGCGTCTTGCCGCACGGCGCCGGGGTGGGGAACCGCAGCGCGGCCACGCGGTCGGGCTGACGCTCGCCCTCGGTCTCGGCCAGCATGCGCTCGGCCCGCTTGAGCATCTGCTGCGCAGCCACGGCCTTGGTCGCGGAGGCACGCATCTTCTCCGCCTGGGCGACCAGCGCGGTCGCCTTCTTCTCCGCATTGGCACGCTCGCGGTGGCGTCGACGTTCGTCGGCCTCGCGCTGCTTGAGGTACAGGTCCCAGCCCATCGCGTACTGGTCGATCACGCCCCGGTTGGCATCGAGGTGGAACACCTTGTTGACGACCGTGCGGATCAGGTCCACGTCGTGGGAGATCACGATGAGCCCGCCCGAGTACTGCGCGAGGAAGCCCCGCAGCCAGATGATCGAATCGGCGTCGAGGTGGTTCGTGGGCTCGTCAAGCAGCAGCGTCTCCGCGTCGGAAAACAGAATCCGTGACAGCTCCACGCGGCGGCGCTGACCACCCGAAAGGGTGCCGAGCGGCTGGCCGAGGATGCGCTCGTTGAGCCCAAGGTTGGCCGAAATCCGCTGTGCCTCGGCCTCCGCCGCGTAGCCGCCAGCGGCACGGAAGCGCTCCTCGAGCCGCGGGTAGCGGTCCATCGCCTTGTCACGAGCGGCCTCGTCCTCGCCCGCCATGGCCTCTTCTGCCTCGCGCATCTTGGAGGCGAGCCCCGCGAGGTCGCGGACGGCCAAAATCCGGTCGATGGCGAGCTGCTCAAGGTCACCGGTGCGCGGGTCCTGCGGAAGGTAGCCGATGCGCCCCTTCTGAATCGCCTTGCCACCCGAGGGCAGCCCCTCGCCCGCGAGAATGCGCGTCAGCGTGGTCTTGCCCGCCCCGTTGCGTCCCACGAGACCAATGCGGTCGCCCGCGTTGACGTGAAATGACGTGGGGTGCAGCAGCACGCGCGCGCCAATGCGCATCTCCAGTTCCTGGGCGGCAATCAACGAAATCCCCCTCGGGTAGTGACGTGGTTCTTGTGCGAACTCGACAACGTTCGCGCGCAGGTACCCAGAACAGGGCCGATGCGCGGGCACCCGCCAGTAGCGTGTGCGCCTAGCCATTGTCCCACCCAGCAGGAGGAATTCATGCGTCGTCATCTCACCGGAGTGAACATTGCGCTCGTGGCCGTCTTCGCCGGCTTCATTGCCGCCTCGACGGCCGTCCCGGAGGTGACGCTCGCGTTCGGCATCCCCCTGAGCCTGCAGACCTTCGCGGTCGTGCTCGCCGCCCTCGTGCTGGGGCCGTGGCGGGGCCTGGCCGCGGTTTCGCTCTATATCGTCGTCGGGCTCGCTGGCGCACCGATCTTCGCGAACTTCCGCTCGGGCTTCGCGGTGCTGGCGGGAGCAACCGGAGGCTACCTCGTGGGCATGATGCTCGCCGCTGTCGTGGTGGGCGCCGTCGTGGTCGCTCGTCGCCGCCGCGCTCCCCTGACGCTGTCCTTTCTGATCGGTGCGGGACTGCTGTCGATCCCCGTGATCTACGCCGTGGGTGTGCCGTGGCTCGCCGCGCGCACCGGACTGCCGGTCTTCACCACGCCGGAAGGCTGCGCAAGCGTTGTCGACATGAGCGAGGGATGCGTCACGGCGCTCACCGTCGGCGTCGTGCCCTTCCTGCCCGGTGACGTCGTCAAGGTGATCCTGGCCGCCATCGCGGCGTCCGTGATCCACCGCGCCTACCCGCAGCTGCTGCCCGCGACCAAGGCCGTCCACCAGGCGATGGAGCGCGAGACGGCTCCGACCGCATAGCCTTGAGGCATGATCGAATTCAAGGACGCGGAAGTTGTCGCGCCCGATTCCGGGGTGCGCATCCTTGAGCCGACGTCCCTGAAGCTCACGGAACGCCACATCTCCATCATCGGCGCCAACGGCGGCGGCAAGTCCACGCTGGTGCGCATGATCAACGGACTCGTGCCCGCCACGGCCGGCACGGTCGAGGTCGAGGGCCTTGACGTGGTTCGCCATGGCCCGCGGGTGCGGCGCATGGTCGGGTTCCTGTTCACGGACCCCGCGGCACAACTCATCATGCCCACGGCCATCGAGGACGTCATGCTCTCGTTGCGACGCACGATCGACAAGAAGAACGAACGCGCCGAGGCGGCGCTTGCGGCGCTGGAAGAGATTGGGCTGGGTGACCGCGCCGAGGTGGCCGTGACCGCCCTCAGCGGTGGTCAGCGCCAGTTGCTCGCTCTTGCTGGCGTGCTGGCCGTGACGCCGAGCATTCTCATCGCTGACGAGCCCACCACCCTGCTCGACTTGCGCTGGCGTGCACACGTGGGCGCGCTATTGCGGTCGCTGCCCGTGCAACTCATCGAGGTCACCCACGACCTTGACTCCGCGGCCCGCGCGGAACGCACCATCGTGATCGACGATGGCTCGGTGGCCTTTGACGGCTCCCCCGTTGATGCAGTGGCGTACTACCGCGACCTGATGTTTGGGCGAGTGACGCGCGTGGACCGCCGATGATCTCGATGCTGGGCCTGTACCGGCCGCGTGCGACCCCCCTGCACGCAGCGCCGGCCTGGTTCAAGGTGGTCATGCTGATCGTGCTGACGATCACGACCATCATGCTCGAGGATCCCGTCACCTCCGTGGGAATCATGTGCGCCAGCATCTTGCTGCTGCTGTCGACGGAGCCTCCCGCCCGCGCCACCGCCTACGCCCTCATCGGCACGGTCTTGGTCGCAGCGTTGTCAGGATCGCTGTACATGTGGCGCGGCGACTATGACCGCGCCATCGACATTGCTGCCGACCTGATCGGTGTGGTCGCCCTCGCGCTCGCGGTGACCTGCTCGACCTCGATGGAGTCCATGCTCGACTTCGTCTCGAAGGCAGCCAGGCCCCTGCGGTTTTTGTTGCCACCCGAGACGCTCGGCCTGATGTTTGCACTCATGCTCAGGGCGTTGCCCGAGGTGGTGCGCATGTACCTCGAGTCCCGCATGGCCGCGCGTGCCCGTGGACTCGACCGCTCGATCAGGGCCGTCGTCTTCCCCACCACCACCCGCACGGTGGGCTTTGCCTTGCAGTTGGGACAGGCACTGCACGCACGCGGCATTGCCGAGGAAGCACGCGAGCACAAGGCACGCCGGCGCAAGCGCGGCGCCAAGGCGCCGACCGCGACCTCCGATGCGATGGCAGCCCGCGGCATGACCGGCGCCCCCGTCGAGGTCGATCACGGCGCGCCCACGATGAGCAAGGACGAGGCCTTCGAGGTGCTGCTTCGCGGGACCTCCGACGACTCACGCGACTAGGCTGACGCCCAGTCTCACCACACACGAAAGACACGCATGACCCACGCCTCAGGCACGCCCGCTACCCACGGCCCCAGCATCTCGCGCGAGTTGTCCTTGCCCATGCTGATCGCGATGGTCGTGGGCTCGATGGTGGGCGCGGGAGTGTTCTCACTCCCCTCGACCTTTGCGGAGGCCACCGGCGTCTATGGCGCCATCATCGCGTGGACCATCGCTGGCGGCGGCATGCTGCTCATGGCGTTGGTGTTCCAGAAACTCACCCTCGCCAGGCCCGACCTTGACGCGGGAATCTTCGCGTACGCGCGCGCTGGCTTTGGCCCCTACGTGGGGTTCTTTTCCGCGTTCGGCTACTGGGCGAGCGCGTGCATTGCCAACGTGACATTCTGGGCGCTCATCACCTCGACGCTAGGAGTGCTCTTCCCCGCTCTCGGTGAAGGCTCCACCGTCGCCGCGCTCGTGATGGGCTCCATCGGGGTGTGGCTGTTCCACGCGGTGATCGTACGCGGCATTGGCACGGCCGCGATCGTCAACACCATCACCACCGTTGCCAAGCTGGTGCCGCTGGCGATCTTCCTCATCGTCCTGGCCGTCGCCGGGTTCTCGTGGGAGACCTTCACCGGCAACCTGTGGGGAACCGAGATTCACAGCGCGGCCTCGCTCGGTGAGCAGGTGCGCGCCACGATGCTCGTGACGGTCTTCGTGTTCCTCGGAGTCGAGGGGGCGAACGTCTTCTCGCGGCACGCCAAGCGCCGTGAAGATGTGGGCCGCGCGACCGTCGTCGGCTTTCTCAGCGTGCTCGCCCTCTTTGTCGCGGTCACCATGCTTTCGTACGGCATCATGCCGCGCGAGGACCTCGCGAACCTTCGTGAGCCGTCCGCGGCCGCTGTCATCGAGGCAGTCGTGGGCCCATGGGGTGGATGGCTCATCAGCATTGGTCTGCTGATCTCCGTCATGGGCGCCTACCTCGCGTGGACCCTGCTCGCTGCTGAGGTGCTGTTCTCCGCCTCCGCTGGCGACGACGCACCGCGCGCGCTGTCGTTCATCAACCGCCGCGGTGTCCCCACCCACGCGCTGCTCGCAACCTCGGTGTTGACGCAGGTCTTCCTCGTCGTCGGCTTCTTCTCCGACGACATCTTCGAGTTTTCGCTTGAACTGACGAGCGCCATCGCGGTGATCCCCTACCTCTTGACGGCAGCGTTCGCGCTCAAACTCGCGCTCGGCGGTACGCGGCGGGCGGGTGCGCTCGCGCTGGCACTCGGCGCGTTCCTGTACACGTGCTTTCTGGTCTATGCGATGGGACTGCAGTACGTGCTGATCGCGCTCCTCGTGTACTCCCCCGCGACGCTCATGTACGTGCACGCGCGCCGCGAACGTGGCCTGCGCATCTTCAGCGTTCCCGAGGCGGTGCTGTGCGCCCTCGTCACGCTGGGCGCGGCCGTGGGCCTGTGGGCCCTGCTCACCGGCCGCATCGGTTTCTAGCCTTCCGCACATACCAAAGGGCCGATGCGCGAGAAGGCTTCTCGCGCATCGGCCCTGGGGTAGGCGGCTAGCTCAGACGTTGAAGCCGAGCGCGCGCAGTTGCTCGCGGCCGTCGTCGGTGATCTTGTCGGGGCCCCACGGCGGCATCCACACCCAGTTGATGCGGAAGCCGTCGACGAGACCGTCGAGAGCTTGGCCGGTCTGGTCTTCGATGACGTCCGTCAGCGGGCAGGCCGCGGACGTGAGCGTCATGTCGATGACGGCGTGCTGATTCTCGTCCAGCGCGACGCCGTAGACGAGGCCAAGGTCGACGACGTTGATCCCGAGCTCGGGGTCGATCACGTCGCGCAGCGCCTCCTCGACGTCCGCCGCGTTGGCGGGAGTCTTGGTGTCAGTCATGACTGGTCCTTTCGTGCCTGGATCAGGGCGTCCTTGAACGCCATCCACCCCAGCATGGCGCACTTGATGCGCGCCGGGTACTTGCCCACTCCGACGAACGCGGTGGCGTCGCCCAGCAGGTCCTCCCGCTCCTCGTCGAGGCCTTCCCCCTTGGCCTGCATGAGGTCGCGGAACGCGTTCATGGTCTGCTCGGCCTCGCCGAGCGTGTGCTCCTGCACCAGGTCATGCATCACGGAGGTCGAGGCCTGGGAAATGGAGCACCCCTGACCCTCCCACGACACCGACACGATGCGATCACCGTCGAGCGCGACGCGCAGTCGCACCTCGTCGCCGCAGGTCGTGTTGACCTGGTGAGACTCGCCCACCATCGGCAGGTCCAGCGTCACCAGTCCGCGCCCGTGAGCCTCACGGGCGTGGTCCATGATGACCTGTTGGTACATCTGTTCGAGGCTGCTCATGCCCTCACTCCAAAGAACTCAGGGACGGTCGCGAGCACATCGACAAAGGCCTGGGCCTCCTCGACCGTCGTATACACGTGGGCACTCGCACGGGTCGAACCGGTGACGCCGAACCGGCGGTGAAGCGGCTGGCCACAGTGGTGGCCCACGCGTGCGGCGATGCCACGGTCGTCGAGCACCTGGCCCACGTCGTGCGGGTGGACGCCGTCCACCGACACCGCCGCGATCGCGATGACGTCACGCGAGTCCGCGTCGCCCACCGGCCCCAGCAGCCGCACGCCGGGGATCTGCGAAACGCCCTCGCGTAGCACCGCAGCGAGCGCACGCTCGTGCTCCTCGACCTGGTCCATGCCGATCTGCGCGAGGTAATGCGCTGCGGCGGCCATCCCCACCGCCTGGGCGACGGGTTGAGTACCAGGCTCGTGGCGCATCGGCGCTTCTTGCCAGGACGTGTCCTCCATGGTCACCGTCTTGACGGCGCCGCCACCGAACGTGGCCGGAGGCAACGCATCCAGCAGGTCGTTGCGCCCATACAGCGCGCCGATTCCCGTGGGACCGAGCATCTTGTGGCCGCTGAAGGCCATGAAATCCACGTCGAGCTGCTTGACGTCCACGGGCAGATGCGGCACGGACTGGCAACCGTCGAGCACCGTGAGCGCGCCCACAGCCTTGGCCCGCTCCACCAGGGTGGACACCGGGCTGATGACGCCAGTGATGTTCGACACGTGCGTGAACGCGAGCACCTTGGTGCGTTCGGTCACCACCGTGTCGAGGTGATCCAGGTCGAGCCTGCCCTCGTCGTCCACGGGAATCCACCTGAGGGTGGCGCCCGTGCGGACGGCGAGTTGCTGCCACGGCACCAGGTTCGCGTGATGCTCGGCCTCGGTGACGCAGATCTCGTCACCAGGGCCGATGCGGAAACGTGCGCCTTCAGCACCGCCCACGCCCGCCGTCGCGTTGCCGATCGCTGCTGCGACGATGTTCAACGCCGAGGTCGCGTTCTGAGACCAGACGATCTCCCCCGCGTCCGCGCCGACGAAGTCCGCCACCACAGCACGTGCGTCTTCGAACAGACCCGTGGCCTCTTCGGCGAGCAAGTGTGCCCCGCGCGCGACGGCGCCATTGTGACGCTCGTTGAACTCCCGCTCAGCGTCGAGCACCACCCGTGGCTTCTGGGCTGTGGCGCCCGAATCGAGGTACACGAGCGGCTTCCCGTTCCTGACCGTGCGGGCCAGGAGCGGGAAGTCGTCGCGCACGTTCGAAGGCAGCATGGTGGTGCTTACGCCTCCACCAAGAAGCGGTCGTAGCCCTCGGCCTCGAGGCGAGCGGCCAGCTCGGGGCCACCCTGCTCGGCAACGCGGCCGTTCACGAAGACGTGAACGAAGTCAGGCTGGATGTAGTTGAGGATGCGCGTGTAGTGCGTGATGAGCATGATGCCAAGGCCGGTGTTCTCCTTGATGCGGTTCACGCCCTCGGACACGATGCGCAGCGCGTCAACGTCGAGGCCGGAGTCGGTCTCGTCGAGGATCGAGATCTTGGGCTGGAGCAGCTCCATCTGCAGGATCTCGTGACGCTTCTTCTCACCACCGGAGAAGCCCTCGTTGACGTTGCGCTCAGCGAACGCGGGGTCCATGCGCAGGTTCTCCATGGACTGCTTGACGTCCTTAACCCAGGTGCGCAGCTTGGGCGCCTCGCCGTCGAGCGCAGTCTTGGCGGTGCGCAGGAAGTTCGACACCGACACGCCGGGAACCTCGACGGGGTACTGCATCGCGAGGAACAGGCCCGCCTTGGCGCGCTCGTCGACGCTCATCTCGAGGACGTCCTCGCCGTCGAGCGTCACCGAACCCTCGGTGATCGTGTACTTGGGGTGGCCCGCGATCGAGTACGCGAGGGTCGACTTGCCGGAGCCGTTGGGGCCCATGATGGCGTGGGTCTCGCCGGAGTTGATAGTCAGGTCGACGCCCTTGAGGATCTGCTTGGTGCCCTCGGGGGTCTCCACGCTGACGTGAAGGTTCTTGATGTCCAGGGTGGTCATGGTTCTCCTTGTTGCCTTAAGACTGGGGGTTGTCGACGTCCACGAGCACCTGCTCGCCGTCGATCCGAACGGGGTAGGTCGCGACCGGGGTGATCGCAGGCAGCTCGTCGGGCTCACCGGTGCGCACATCGAAGCGCGAGCCGTGGGCCCAGCACTCGATGAAGCAGCCGTCGACGTCACCTTCGGCGAGGGGAACCTCGCCGTGGGTGCACATCGCGCCGATCGCGTAGTACTCGCCGTCCTCCGCACGCACGATCGCGACGGGAACGTCGGATCCGTCGGCGAGCGTGAGGTCGGCCTGCAGCGCCGAACCGGGCTGCAGGTCTCCCGCGTAGCACGCGAGCTGCTCGCTCACGCCTGGTCCTCCTCGAAGTGCTCGAGCTCGAGGTCGATCTCACGCATGAGGCCTTCCTCCACCTCGGGAACACCGATCTGGTGAATCAGGTCGGCAAAGAAGCCACGCACCACGAGCTTGCGCGCCTTGTCCTCGGGGATTCCACGCGAGCGCAGGTAGAACATCTGCTCGTCGTCGAAGCGGCCCGTAGCCGAGGCGTGGCCTGCTCCCTCGATCTCACCGGTCTCGATCTCGAGGTTGGGCACGGAGTCGGCGCGGGCACCGTCCGTGAGCACCAGGTTGCGGTTGAGCTCGTAGGTGTCGGTACCTTCCGCCGCCGCGCGGATCAGCACGTCGCCAATCCAGACGGTGCGCGCCGTCTTTCCCGCCAACGCACCCTTGTACGCCACGTTGGAGTGGCACTTGGGGGCGTTGTGGTCGATGAAGGTGCGGTGCTCAAGGTGCTGACCCGCGTCGGCGTAGTACAAGCCGAGCAGCTCAGCGGAGCCTCCCGTGCCCTCGTACTCCGCGGTGACGGCCAGGCGCACGACCTTGCCGCCGAGCGAGACGGCAACGTGCTTGTAGGTCGCGTCACGGCCCACGCGGGCGTGGTGCGTGCCAGCGTGCACGGCGTTGTCGTCCCACTGCTGGATCGACACCACCTTGAGGTGCGCGCCGTCGGCGAGGATGCCCTCGATGTTGCCCGCGTGGGCACCGGTGCCACGGTGCTCGAGGATGACCGTCGCCTGCGCGAACTGGCCGGCCTCGAGGACGATGTGCGAGCGGGAGGTTGCCTTGCCCGTCACCGCGATGCGGATCGGCTCGGTGAGCTCGACGTTCGCGGGGACCTTGATGTGCAGCGCGTCGGCAGCTCCTGCCGAGGCAATAGCCGCAATGCGGTCCTCGGGCACCAGGACGGTGCCGCGCGGCGCCTCGCCCACACCAAGAGTGCCGATGATGACACCCTCGGGAGCGCTCACCTCGTAGTCGGCGCCGTCGACAGGCGCATCGGCCTGATCGAGGACGGGAGCGAGATCGCGCAGCGCGGAGAAGCGGTACTCCTCATCACGGGGGCTGGGCATCTCGAACGCGTCGACGTCAAACGACGTGAAGCGCTCGCCGCGCGAACCCTCGGGGATGACGGCGCCGTGGCTGTGTGCGGCGTCGGCGGTGGCCTGCGAGTGATCGGTGGTGGTCAACCGACACTTCCTTCCATCTGAAGCTCGATGAGGCGGTTGAGCTCGAGTGCGTATTCCATGGGCAGCTCACGCGCAATGGGCTCGACGAACCCGCGCACGATCATGGCCATGGCCTCGGTCTCTTCCATGCCTCGTGACATGAGGTAGAACAACTGGTCCTCGGAGACCTTGGAGACGGTCGCCTCGTGACCCATGTGGACGTCGTCCTCGCGGACGTCGACGTACGGGTACGTGTCGGAACGGCTGATCTGGTCGACGAGCAGCGCATCGCACAGCACGTTCGACTTGGAGTTCTTGGCGCCCTCGAGGACCTGAACCAGGCCTCGGTACGAGGTACGGCCTCCGCCGCGTGCGACCGACTTCGAGATGATCGAGCTCGAAGTGTTCGGCGCGGCGTGCACCATCTTGGCGCCGGCGTCCTGGTGCTGGCCCTCACCCGCGAAGGCGATCGACAGCGTCTCGCCGCGAGCGTGCTCGCCCAGCAGGAAGATCGCGGGGTACTTCATGGTGACCTTGGAGCCGATGTTGCCGTCGACCCATTCCATGGTGGCACCCTCAGCGGCGGTCGCACGCTTAGTGACGAGGTTGTACACGTTGTTCGACCAGTTCTGAATGGTCGTGTAACGCACGCGGGCGTTCTTCTTCACGATGATCTCGACCACAGCGGAGTGCAGCGAGTCCGAGGAGTACACCGGCGCGGTGCAGCCCTCGACGTAGTGCACGTACGAGCCCTCGTCGGCGATGATCAGCGTGCGCTCGAACTGACCCATGTTCTCCGTGTTGATGCGGAAGTAGGCCTGCAGAGGAATCTCGACGTGGACGCCCGGCGGGACGTACACGAACGATCCGCCCGACCACACGGCCGTGTTGAGCGCCGCGAACTTGTTGTCGCCCGCGGGGATCACGGTGCCGAAGTACTGCTCGAACAGTTCGGGGTACTCGCGCAGACCGGTGTCGGTGTCGACGAAGATGACGCCCTGGGCCTCAAGGTCCTCGCGGATCTGGTGGTAGACCACCTCGGACTCGTACTGCGCGGCGACACCGGCAACCAGGCGCTGCTTCTCCGCCTCGGGGATACCCAGACGGTCGTACGTGTTGCGGATGTCCTCGGGAAGCTCTTCCCAACTCGTGGCCTGCTTCTCCGTGGAGCGCACAAAGTACTTGATGTTGTCGAAGTCGATGCCCGACAGGTCCGAGCCCCAGTGAGGCATGGGCTTCTTGTCGAACAGCTTGTGGCCCTTGAGACGCTGGTTCAGCATCCACTCGGGCTCACTCTTGAGCGCTGAGATGTTGCGGACGACGTCCTCGGAAAGGCCGCGGGCCGCAATGGCACCGGCCTCGTCGGAGTCGTGCCACCCGTACTCGTAGCCGCCGATCGACGCGATGATCTCCTCGTCGGAGCGCGCGGGGGCGTTGTCGGTGGGGGTGCTCATGGTCATCCTTCCTTAACGGTCACCGGGGAGACCGGGATGGTGGTGGTGCACACGTGGGCACCGCCTGCCAAGGTCGACAGGCGTTGGACATGGACGTCGAGGACGCGCGAGAACGCACGTGTCTCCGCCTCGCACCACTCGGGTGCGGATTCTGCGATGGACTGCACAGGGCAA
This sequence comes from Demequina sp., assembly GCF_047975725.1. Classification (GTDB taxonomy): domain Bacteria; phylum Actinomycetota; class Actinomycetes; order Actinomycetales; family Demequinaceae; genus Demequina. The sequence continues at coordinate 14,449 of NZ_JBKEED010000006.1, read as the reverse complement.
TGTCCCTGGCACAGCTGGACGGTGTAGCCACCGGGGCCGGGCCGGACGGACGTCGCGTAGCCCTGGTCGGCCAGAGCCCGAGACAGCGCCTCGACGCGCTCGGACATTGTGGCACCTTCTGGCATCGATGCACGCAAGCCTGCCTCGAGTTGCGCAAGCTTGGTCTCCACAAATTCGTCGAGGTTGCCCTGGCTGCGCATGAAGGAGACGGCGTCCACCGCGACGGCCGAGTACGCCGTCGTGAGCGAGTTCTGCCCGTCTGTGGTCGCCACATACGACTTTGCGGGACGGCCACGTCCGCGCACGTGAGTGCCGGGCGGCTCGTGCTCCGTGATGAAGCCGGACTCGGCGAGCGCAGTCAGATGCCTGCGCACTCCGGCCGGGGTGACGCCGAGCTCCGCCGCGAGCGTCGCCGCGGTGATGGGGCCGGCTGAGGCGATGAGACCCAGCACGCGATCTCTGGTGGTGTCGGCGGCCATGGTTCTCTCCTCTCGCGCAGTGGTTGGAGGGGTGCGCATATGTGAACGATTGTTGTTGCTCAATTCGTTCCCCGCAAGCAAGGGAAGCCTTACCAAAGCGTTGCGTAATTCCCTCGGACCGCATGTGGCGCGGCCCCGAGCGGCAGCGCCGCTGGCACCGTGGTGGCGCGAGGGCGGCAGCGGCGACTCGGCACCGTCGTGGGGCGACCTAGGATGGTCGCGTGTCCGCCACGCTCTCCCCTGCTTTGGTTCGCGCCTACACACGCGCGCTCGACTGGATTACCGCCCACACGCGCGGCTTCCTGATCGCCAACATCGTGACGCAGGCGGGCATCATCGTGACCGGCGGCGTGGTGCGCCTGACCGGGTCGGGCCTGGGCTGCTCGACCTGGCCCCAGTGCGAACCCGGGCGTTTCACCCCCGAGTTCCACCCCGAGCAGTGGTTCCATCCGGCCATCGAGTTCGGCAACCGCACGCTGACGTTCGTGCTGATGGTCGTCGCTCTTGGCGCGGCGATCGGCGTGTGGCGTTCGCGTCCCGAACTGCGGTGGTGGGGCATGGTCCCCGGTTTCGGTGTGATCGTGCAGGCCGTGGTGGGCGGCATTACCGTGCTGGTCGACCTTCACCCGCTCGTCGTGGCACCGCACCTGCTGCTGTCGGTCGCGCTGGTCTGGTACTCGACCTGGCTAGCGCTGACTTATCGCAACGCTCCCCGCCGCGCTGGCACGCCCGTCGTATGGCACCGCAGGCTGCTCTCCGTCCTCGTGGGCGTGCTGCTGTTCCTCGGCGCCCTCACGACGGGCGCAGGCCCGCACTCGGGCGACGCGGAGGCCACCGAGCGGCTCGCGCTCGACCCCGAACTGATCGCACGCGCGCACGCCGCAGCGGTGTGGGCCTTCATCCTCGTGTTCGTGGTGCTGGTGTGGCGCGTGCGCGCTGACCGCTCGATCGGCGCGCGCGACGAAGTACGACGCTCGTGGGTCGTGCTCGCCATCGTGACGGCTGCTCAGGGCGCCGTGGGCTACGTCCAGTACTTCACCGGTCTGCCCGAAGCCGTCGTGGCATTGCACCTCGTCGGCATCGGCGCCTTCGCCGCCGCCGCCTCCGCCGCGAACTACCTGCTCACCGCAGGAAGCACTGCCGACCTAGACTGACCAGGGTGAACACCTCCAGCGCCGATGCGCACGGCGTCACCCTTTCGCACATCGAAGAAGCGGCGCTCGCGCTTAAGGGCGTGGCGCAGCGCACCCCCATCGACCACGCCACGCATCTGAGCGATGTGCTCGGCGTGCCCGTCATGATGAAGCTCGAGAATCTGCAGCGCACGGGCTCGTTCAAGCTTCGTGGCGCCACGTACCGACTGTCCCGGCTCACCGAAGCCGAACGCGCGCACGGGGTCGTCGCCGCATCGGCCGGCAATCATGCCCAAGGCATCGCCTTTGCCGCCCAACAGCTCGGCATCGACGCGACGATCTTCATGCCCTTGGGTGCACCCGTGCCCAAACTGCTCGCGACCAAGGGATACGGCGCGACCGTCATCACCGAGGGTGCCACCGTCGAAGAGTGCCTCGCCCAAGCGGCCGATCACGCCGAGCGCACCGGCGCCGTGATGATCCACCCGTTCGACCACGTCGACGTCATCGCCGGTCAAGGCACCATCGGTCTCGAGATCATGCAGGACGTGCCCGATGTCCAGACCATCGTGGTTCCCATGGGTGGCGGCGGGCTGATCTCCGGCATCGCCGTCGCGGCCAAGGCCATGGCTGCCCAGCAGGGGCGCGAGGTGAGGATCATCGGGGTGCAAGCCAGCGCATCGGCCGCCTTCCCCGCCTCCCTGGCCGTGGGACACCCCATCACCATCGAACGCGGGGCCACGATCGCGGACGGCATCGCCGTCGCGAGGCCCGGCTCCCACACCTTCCCCATCGTGCGCGACCTGGTCGATCAGATCGTGACCGTCGACGAGGATGACCTCGCGCGCGCGGTGCTCACCGTGCTCGAACGCACCAAACTCGTGGTCGAACCCGCCGGTGCAACCCCGGTCGCGGCCATCCTCGGAGGCCTGATCGAGCCCGAGGGGCCTACGGTCGTGCTGCTGTCGGGCGGCAACATCGATCCCTTGCTGATGCAACGCATCATCGCCCACGGCCTGGTCGCCTCTGGTCGCTACATGACGATGCGGATCCCCCTGCCCGACAGGCCCGGACAGCTCGCGCGGGTGTCAGAGCTGCTCGCCAGGGCCGGTGCCAACGTGATCGAGGTGCTCCACACCCGGCACGACCTTGGGCTCACGCTCAACGACGTGGTCCTCCAGGTGAGCGTCGAGACCCGCGGGCCCAACCACCAGCGCGACGTGCTCGCCACGCTGGCACAGGCCGGCTTTCACCCCGAGGTCGCCGACAGCTGACTCAGGGCGCCGGGGTGTAGGTCCCCGCGAGGGTGCCCACCGCGAGAGTCACGTCTTGCACCTGCGCGGTGAAGTCCCAGATGCCAAAGCCCTCCTCCAGATCCAGGGGCTCGCTGAGGGCATACACCGTGAACTCGTAGGTGTGCGTATCTTGAGGCGGGCACGGCCCAAAGTAGCCGTTGCCCCGTAGCCCATTGCGGCCCCCGATACCTTCGGTGGCATCCCAGGCACCCGAGTCGATCGTGGCCACCTCGGCAGGGATGTTGGCCTTGAGTGCGTGAACGTAGTTGCCGGCGTCAGGGTCAGTCATCGAGACGGCAAAGGCGACCGTGCCCGCGGGAACCTCGTCCCACGCGAGTTGGGGGCTGGTGTTGGGACCGGTGCACTGACCTCCGTAGCCCTCGCCTGCCACGGTCTCGGGCATGGGCTCACCGTCAGCAAAGTCCGTGCTGGTCACGGTGAGGACCGCAGGCTCCACCGTGTCCGTCTCGCCGGCGGGCGGTGTGACCGTGGGCGTTGCCGTCACGCCCGAGGTTGCCGTGTTGTCAGGAGTGTCAGTGCCGGGCTCGGTGGCGCATCCAACGAGGGCAAGCGCAAGGGCGCCGGTCATCAAGAGTGTCGTCTTCACGGTGCCAACGTAGCGGCACCACTCCGTCCCGTCTAGAGCAAACCCCCAGGTAAACGATTACGTTTGAGACACTTCAGACAAACCGGACAGGCGCGCAAGGCTCCTGCGCGCGCGAGGCCCCTTAGCGCGCGAGACCCCTAGCGCACTAGGCGCGTGGCCTCGGGGCGCAACCACGGCGCCTGGGCAGGGCGGAGTTTCGCGAAGGACTCGCGTTGCGCGTGGGCGGCTGCGAGCAGCCCCGCTACCGCCGACGAGGCGTGGATGCGGCCGTCGAGCACGGCGTCGACTGCCTCAGACAGAGGCACCCACCGTCCCTCCATGTCCATCTCCTCGTCCTCGCGGGCGTGGCGCTCGGCCTCGGGGACCTCGGCGAGATCTCGGGCGAGGAACACCCGCACCGCCTCCGAGACCCCTCCCCCGGACGGGTAGTAGTCCACGAGGGTGTCCCACCGCGCGGCGGTGAGATCGGCTTCCTCGAAGAGTTCCCTGCGAGCGGCGTCGACAGGATCTTCGTCAACGACGTCGAGTAACCCGGCGGGCGGCTCCCAGCACTCGGCCTGCACCGGGTGGCGATACTGGCGCACCAGGTATACCCGCCCGTCATCGTCGAGCGCGACGATGACCACGGCGCCGGTGTGACGGACGTAGTCGCGCGTGACGACACCGGCCTCGCCAAGATCAACCTCGTCGCTCGCGACGTCCCACACCTTGCCGCGAAAGCGCTCGTGGGTAGCGAGCACCGGCCGGCTGGTGGGGACGTCGGCGAGCGAGTCAGTCATGCTCAGGCGTCCGTGGTGGCCGCAGGAGCCGCGGCAGCCTCCCGCACCGCGAGAGCGGCACCAATGAGGCCAGCGAACAGCGGGTGGGCCTTGGTCGGACGCGACAGGAACTCGGGGTGAGCCTGCGTCGAGATGTAGTACGGGTGCGTCTCGCGCGGCAACTCGACGAACTCAACGAGCTCGCGGTCCGGCGACTGACCGGACACGACCAGGCCGGCCTCTTCGAGCTGCGCGCGGTACCTATTGTTGACCTCGTAGCGGTGACGGTGACGCTCGCCCACCTGGGTAGCGCCGTAGGTCTCTGCTGCCACGGATCCGGGTGTGAGCACGGCCTGGTACTCGCCCAGACGCATGGTGCCGCCCAGGTCGCCCTTGCCGTCAACGATGGCGAGCTGCTCCTCCATGGTCGCGACGACGGGGTGCGGCGTCTCGGGGTCGAACTCGGAGCTCGACGCGCCCTCGAGACCCAGCACGTTGCGGGCGTACTCCATCACCATGGTCTGCAGGCCAAGGCAGATGCCGAGCGTGGGCACCTTGTTCTCGCGAGCCCAACGCAGCGCGCCGATCTTGCCGTCCACGCCACGCACGCCAAAGCCACCGGGCACAAGGACAGCGTCCACGCCGCCGAGCGCCTTCTGAGCGTCCTCGGGCGTCTGACACGTGTCGGAGGCAACCCACCGAATGTTGACCTTCGCGCTGTGGTGGAAGCCGCCAGCGCGCAGCGCCTCGCTCACCGAAAGGTATGCGTCGGGCAGGTCGATGTACTTGCCGACGAGCGCGACCTCGACTTGGTGCGCGGGGCGGTGCACACGGTTGAGCACGTCGTTCCATGCACCCCACTCCACGTCGTGGAAGGGCAGGTTCAGGCGGCGCACGACGTAGGCGTCGAGGCCCTCCGAGTGCAGCACGCGCGGGATGTCGTAAATGCTCGGGGCGTCGATCGCGTTGACGACGGCATCGGGCTCGACGTCGCACATGAGCGCGACCTTGTTCTTGACCGACGGCGGCACCGCACGGTCGGAGCGCAGCACGAGCGCATCGGGCTGAATGCCGATGCTGCGCAGCGCGGCCACCGAGTGCTGCGTGGGCTTGGTCTTCTGCTCGCCCGAGGGACCGATGAAGGGCACGAGCGACACGTGCAGGAAGAACACGTTGTCGCGGCCCACGTCGTGGCGCACCTGGCGCGCGGCCTCAAGGAACGGCTGCGACTCGATGTCGCCCACCGTGCCACCCACCTCGGTAATGATCACGTCGCAGTGCGGGCCGGCCTGATCACGCATGCGGCGCTTGATCTCGTCGGTGATGTGCGGGATGACCTGAACGGTGTCGCCCAGGTACTCGCCGCGGCGCTCCTTGGCGATCACCTGCGAGTACACCTGACCGGTCGTCACGTTGGACGAGGCAGAGAGTTTGACGTCGAGGAAGCGCTCGTAGTGGCCGATGTCCAGGTCGGTCTCAGCGCCGTCGTCGGTGACGAAGACCTCGCCGTGCTGGAAGGGGTTCATCGTGCCCGGATCCACATTGAGATAGGGATCCAGTTTCTGCATCGTCACGCGCAACCCGCGCGAGCGCAACAGGCGCCCTAGCGACGAGGCGGTGAGTCCCTTTCCCAGGGAGGAAACAACGCCTCCCGTGACGAAAATGTGACGGGTGACATGGTCCGTGCCGGACGAGAATCGCATTCGCTCCACGGGCTTCAACCCTAACATCCCACCGGGGTGCTCTGCGCTGCCGCCGCGCCGAAACTCAGCTCCGAGGCCCTCTCGTTAGCCCGCGCGTGAGGGCAAAAGGGTGCCCGACTCGCCCGGCCCGTAGTGCCCCACCAACCCCGCATACGCATCGGCCAGCGCAAGCGGAACGGCCACCTGGCCGTAATACTCAGTCCCCTCAATCACGGTCGACACCAGGGCCGATGCGTCGGGAGAGTTGAGCACCGCGCTCGCCACATCGCCGGTTGCCGAAGCACCCGTCGCGACCGTCACGCCCGAGGTGTACTGGGCAAAGACGGCGGCGAGATTCGCGTACACGCCGGATTGTTCCGCTCGTCGAGTTTCGTCTTCGTCGCCTGCCCCCGCCACCACGGCGACGGCCTCCACGGAGCCGGTCGTGGTGCCAGAGATCAGCTCGGCCTCCAGCAGCATGTCCATGAGCATCGCGGAACGCTCCGTGGCGGCCTCAGGGTCAGGGAAGTCGGTACTGGCGAGGTCGGCCTCGGACGTCCCCTGGGGGTACACGCCCGGCATCAATGCTTGGGCGAGCGCGTGGGACAACACGGTCGACGGGGAGGTCTCAGCGTCGACGCCGAGCACGTTCGGGGCGATCGTCGAGGCCAGGGAGGAGCGGAACGCGCTCTGCGAGGCGTCCGTCCAGAGTGGCTCGATCACGAGCTCGGCCGAGACTGTGCCACCGGCTTGCACCAGGCGGTCGCGGACCCCTGCACGTGCATCGTCGGCGGGATCAGCGACACTGACCACCGCCACGGACGTCTCGAGCAGCGCTCCGGAGAGCACCAGCGGCGCTGACTCGTCGACGTACTGACGTGCAGTCGACGTGAGGTTCTCTGCGGCCGCGACCTTGTCGTTGGCTTGCTGGAGCTGCCCTTCAAGCGTGTCGACCTGCTCGGTGAGCGAACCCGTGAACGCGTCCCTCATGGGTCCCGAGCCGAGCACGACGCCAATGGCGAGCGCAAGGAACACGGCCACGAGTGAGACCACGTGATAGCGGAAGTCCTTCATCATGCCCCTCCGAACCAGCCAGCAATGCTGGAGAACACCTGGGACATCCATTCGCGCCCGCCCGGAGTCACCCAGAAGGCGGCGCCCAGTGCCACCAGCGCGCTCAGCACGAGCGCCACTAGAGTCCACGGCGAGTAGCGGTGGCGATAGACCTGAGCCAAGGCGGGCGCGTCGACGATGGCGCGCCCCGCCTGCAGCCGTGCGAGGAACATGCCAGACGCGTCCGTGTGCGCGGCCTCGAGGTAGTCCTGGAGACTGCCCTCGACGCCCACGGTCACGATGACATCCGCCCCGTTGGAGTGCGCGATAAGGATCGCGAGGGCCGCGGACGGCAAGGAGGACTCGAGCGTGCTGTGGGCGACGCCCAGTGCATCGACACGGGCCTGGCCCGCGTCGCCGCCGTGAGCCTCGTGAAGCACCACATGATCCGCAGCGCGCAGCGCCTGGTCGCCCACGCCCTCGACCTCACCCACGATGAGGTGAGGTGCGGAGGCCAAGTCGAGCGTCGCATCGGCTGCGTCGCCGATGGCGATCATGATGGGCCGCTGGTCGCGCAGGTAACTGCGAATTTGCTTGAGTTGCTCGCGGTGCTGGTAGCCGGCCGCGACGACCACCACCTGGCGGCCGGCCATGTCGATCCCGACGTCGGGAAGGCCGGCGCCATCGAGGATGATGTCCGCCTCCCGCTCCACATGGTCGAGCGCGTTCGCGGAGAACGTCGCGAGTTGCACGCGCATGCCTTCGGAGGCGGCGTCGGTGAGTCCTGCGAGTGCCTCGCCGTCGACCCGCATGCCCTCGGCCACGGCGGTGCCGTCAACGATCACCGTCGCACCCTCGATCTGGGCCTCGGCGCCATCGGCACAACCCTGGATGCCTGAGCCTGCATCGTCGATGAGCACCACGCCGGCGTCGAGCAGGACGCGGGGCCCTCCGGTCGGGAAACGCCCCGACATCGAGGAGCGCACGTTGATCACGGCGGCGGGCTGGCGTGCGGCAAGCGACTCTGCTGCCTTCTGATCGAGATCAAGGACGTCGATCACGGCGATGTCGCCAGGGCGCAGGCGGCGGGCGAGCGTACGAACGCTGGCCTCGATTCGCAGGGGTCCGGTGACGGTGCGGTCGCTCGCGCTCACAGTTCTGTCGGAGCGGGTCATGCGCTCATGGTCGCACGCCAGAGCCCTCCAACAGCTCAAGCGCGTGGGCGCGTGCGGTTTGGGAATCGTCCTGTCCAGACAACAGCCGGGCGATCTCCTCGACGCGCTGCTCTCCGGTCACGTGGGTCACCTGTGCCCGGGTCACGGACCCGTCCGTCGACTTGGCCACGACCACGTGGGTGTCAGCGAACGCGGCCACCTGTGCCAAGTGGGTCACCACGATCACCTGATGGGTGCGGGCCAATTGCGAGAGTCGCTCCCCCACCGCGACGGCTGCCCGCCCGCCGACGCCTGCGTCGACCTCGTCGAAGACGAACGTTCGCGGGCCCTCGTAGGCCCGCGACGCGAGCGCGACCTCGAGCGCGAGCATGATGCGCGACAGCTCTCCCCCACTGGCGGCCTCAGCGATGGGCCGATGCGGTGCACCGGGGTGCGAGGCGAGCGTCATCGCGATGAGGTCAGCGCCGTGGGCCGCGGGCTCCGCTGGGGTGACGGACACAGCGAAGTCTGCGTCGGGCATCGCCAGCAGAGACAGCTCGGCGCGGACCGCCTGAGCCAGCGCGGTCGCGGCCTCTTGGCGGGCGTGATGCACCCGAAGAGCGGCCTCCTCCAGCGCGGCGCGCGTGGCGTCGACGGCTTCGCGGCGCAGCGTGAGCGTCTCGTCCCACGTGTCATCGAGAAGCACCCGAGGACGGGCACGCTCGGCGTAGTCGAGGACGCCCGCCACATCGGGAACGCCGATGCGCCGGGCAAGCGTCGCAAGGTCGCTTCGCCGAGCGTGGATCTCGTCAAGCCGCGCGGGATCCCCGTCAAGGCCATCGAGGTAGGACGCGAGTTCTGTCACCAGGTCAGCGGCGGCGTAGCCCAGGTCGGCGATGCGTCCGTCGAGAGCCTCAAGAGCGGGATCGTGGCGAGCCGCGTCACTGACCGCTCGGCGTGCCACCTCGATCGCGGCGACGGCCGTGTACTCCTCGTCCCCGCCCAGAGCGGCGTGCGCGGCGGCCGCACCGAGTCGCACGTCCTCGGCGTGCTCGAGCACCTTGGCCTGAGCCGCGAGGTCCACGTCCTCGTCGCTCTGCGGCGCGAGGTCGTCGATCGCCGCAAGGTCGTCGCGCAAGCGAGCCACCTCCGCGCGCTCCGCGTCCGCGCCCTGCTCCATCGCCGCGAGGTCCTGGGAAGCGTGGACCCACGCGTCCCACGCCGCGCGGTAGTCGGTGAGGATCGCTCGGTGCCCGTCCCCCGCGTAGGCGTCGAGGGTGTCTCGCTGTCGCGCCGAGGTGCGCAGGCGCGCCTGGTCGTGCTGACCGTGAACCGTCACGAGGGAGGCGGCGACATCGCCCAGCAGCGACTGCGGCACCGTGCGGGCCCCGATCACCGTGCGCGAGCGTTTGCTGGCCCCCACGGTGCGGGCGACGATCAAGGTGCCGTCGTCTTCTTGCTCTACCCCCGCATCGGCCAGTCGTGCCGTGATGTCAGCGTCGGTGGGAGCGTCCATGACGGCCTCGGCGAGCGCTGCCTCCGCGCCCGTCCTCACGGTCTCGGGCACCGCCTTGGCACCGAGGATCAGTCCGAGCCCCGTGAGCACCATGGTTTTGCCGGCACCCGTCTCGCCCGTCACGCAGGTCAGCGACGGACCAAACTCGATGCGCGCGGACTCGATGACGCCCAAGTCCTGGATGGACAGTTCGTGGAGCACGACTACCCGTCCCGAGGGTCGGCCTGGGGCACCGCGCTGTGCGGCGTGCTCGCGGACGGCTGAGATGAGCCGTGGATTTCCCGCCCGATGGGCGTGAGGCGGGCGCGCTCGCCCCGCCATCCGTCGGTCGGGAGCGAGAACTTCTTGACCAGGCGCTCGGTGAAGGGCGCATCGGAGATCCGGGCGAGACGTACGGGATGGTCTCCCCTGCGCACCTCGACCACAGTGCCGGGGACCGCCTCGATGCTGCGGGAGCCGTCGAGCACTACTTGGCCGCCGGCCTCCGAGGACCGCACCACTTCGATCTGGAAAGACGAATCTGGCCCAACAACGAGCGGGCGCGCGAACAACGCATGTGCCGCGAGCGGAACGCAGAGCATCGCATCGACGTCGGGCCACATCACTGGGCCACCACCGGAGAAGGCGTGAGCGGTCGAACCGGTCGCGGTGGACACCACCAGACCGTCGCAACCAAAGCTCGACAGCGGCAGCCCGTCGACCGCCAACGACACCTCGAGGGTGCGCAAGCCGACGGAACGCTGCAGGGTGGCCTCGTTGAGTGCCCACCCCTCGACCACCGAACCGTCAGGGCCTGTGACCGTCACCGCGAGGGTGCCGCGCTCCTCGACGGTGTAGTCGCCGCTCGCGAGCCGTTGGGCCGCGGCCGCGACATCCTCGCGTTCGAGCTCGGCGAGGAACCCCACCCGGCCCAGGTTGACCCCCAGCAGCGGGATCCCCGTGCCGTGGGTGAGTTGCGCCGCGTGCAGCATGGTGCCGTCTCCCCCAAGGACGATCGCCGCCTCGATGGGGGCGGACACCTGCTGGTCGTAGGCCGTGCAGGTGTCGATGCCGGCCCCCGCCAAGACACGTGCTACCTCGTCACGTGCCTCAAGCGACGATGGCCGGTACGGGTTGGCGACGATGAGGATCCTGCGCGTCATGGGGCTCCCTTCACCTCGGCCTCGATCGCGTGTCTCAGCGCGTCCGAGGTCAACACTGGCCGGTCGGCGCGCACGCCCCTAGCCTGCCATGCCCCGCTCGCCCACACGAAGAACTCCACATTGCCCTGTGGACCAGGCAAAGCGCTGCGTGCCACGTGGTGGATGGTGAGGCCCTCGCGCTCCATGGCTTGCGCCACCGTGCGCACCGCCTCGGCGCGGTGCCTGTCCGAGGTCACGACACCGCGCCCGCTGAGCTTGGACCGGCCCACCTCGAACTGAGGCTTGACCATCAACACGAAGTCGGCGTCGGGCGCGGCTACCGAGACAAGCGCCCCGATGACCAGGGTGAGAGAAATGAAGGAAAGGTCGGCCACCACCACTGCCGCACCAGTGCCGGGATCCCCAGGTGAGAGGTCGCGGACGTTGACGCCCTCGCTCACGGTGACCCGTGCATCGGCCCTGAGCGTCGGGGCGATCTGGTCGTGCCCGACGTCGACGGCATCGACGTGGGACACCCCGCGCTCGAGCAGCACCTGCGTGAAGCCGCCGGTCGAGGCGCCGGCGTCGAGCGCTCGCAGCCCGCGGACGTCAAGTCCCAGCGGCGCGCACGCATCGAGAGCGCTGACGAGTTTGTGAGCGGCCCTGGAGACGTAGCGCGCCGCATCACCCGCCACCTCCACGAGCGCATCGTCGCTCACCTCGAGAGCAGGGCGCCCCGCAGGGGCCCCGTCGACCGTGACGGCGCCCGAAGCAATCAGTTCCTGCGCGTGAGAGCGCGAGCGTGCGAGCCCGCGCGCGTGGAGCGCGCGGTCAAGGCGCATGTGCCCCTACTGCTCTTCGCGCAGGCGGGTGGACAGCGAGTCCTGAATCTTGTCGAAGAACTCGGCCTGCTTGTCGAGGTCCTCGGGGAGCTCCGTCACCGCCTTGAGCGCCTGACGAACCTCGGCCGGGTAATGAACTTCGCCCAGAGGCTCCCGCTGATCCTTGATCTCACCCATGGTCAGAGAGTACCGCCATGTGCGGAACGCCCTCAACAGTGATGGCCTCGCCTGCGTCCGCAGCGGCCCATGCCGCCGCACACGCGGCGCGTGCGGTGTCGAGTCCGTCGGCTCCCGGGGAGTCCACGAGCACCTGCAGGACACCGTCCGCGGCCTGCACCCGCGCGGCACCCACCTGCCACGCGCCATCCACGAACGACGGGGCGGGGTGCGCGATGTGCAGCGCGCTGAGGTCACGGCCCAAGAAGGCCGGCCGATGCGCCGGCGGGGCAAGGATCGCCTCGACGATTCCGTCGACGCCAGTCAGCACCTGCAGTCCGGGATAGCCCGCCGCGCGAGCACCCTTGAGGTCAGTGTCCAGCCGGTCACCCACCACGATGGGGTTGCGCGAGCCTGCTTGCTCCGCTGCGAGGCGGAACATCGCGGGCTCGGGCTTGCCTGCGCCGGGAGGGGTCACCCCCGTGGCCGTCACCACCACGTTGACGAGCGAGCCATTGCCTGGGGCAAAGCCCCGCTCGTTGGGGATGGTGAGGTCCTTGTTGGAGGCGAAGAACCGTGCGCCGGCGGAGATGGCGTAGGAGGCCTCGGCGAGTTCCTTCCACGAGACATCGGGGTGGAAGCCCTGCACCACGGCGTCGGGTTTGTCGTCGGCGGAATCCACGATGACGAACCCTGCGGCCGTCACCGCGGTCCTCAGTCCTGCTCCCCCGACTACGTAGACCGTGGCGCCCGGCGCGAGTTCCTCGCGCATCAAGAGCGCCACGGCCTGCGCCGCCGTCAGCACCTCGTCCTCAGTGGTCGGGATCCCCAACTCGCTGAGGTGGTCGGCGACGGTACCCGGTTCACGCGAGGCATTGTTCGTGACGAACACCACCTTCATGCCGGCCTCCCGTGTCGCCTCGAGCGCAGGCGGTGCGCTCGGGATCGCGTGCGGACCACGATAGGCAACACCATCAAGGTCGACGAGCGCGGCATCAAAGGCCGTCTCGAGGGGTTCAGCGCTTCCCATCAGGTCCGATGCGCTCACGGGCGGTCGTCTCCCTCGGTGTCCTCGTCGTCTTCTCCGTTTTCGTCGTCGACGACATCAGCGAGCTCGTCGTCGGCTTCGTCGACCTCATCCTCGTCATCGAACTGGTCGTCGTCTTCATCGGCGTCGAGGTCAGCGGACTCGTCCTCGGGCTCCGGAAGTTCGGCGACGTCGTACACGGTGATGTCGAACTCGACGTCCACCTCCTGCTCGTCCGTCGGCAACGAGGCCTCAACGGCATCGGCCTCTTCGGACCTGCCCAGGGCACGCAGAACGGGCACGGTGGCACGAGCGATGCGAGTGTTCAGTTCAGCGTCGGTCGTCTCCAGTCGCTGCAGAAGTACGAGCGCGGATTGAGCCTCACCCAGGTCCAGGCGAGCGCCAGCAACGACGATCTCGAGCTCGAGGCGGCCGCGTGCCGGGAGCGTCTGGGCCTCTTCAGAGCGCGCGAGGTCAATCGCGCGCTCCGGACGACCCATGCCACGCTCGCAGTCAGCCATCAGGGGAAGGTGCTCGTTCGAGCCGTTGAGACGACGCACCGTGCGAAACTCACGCAGTGCCTCGGCGTAGCGGCCGGTCGCGTAGGAGGCAAGCGCGTTCGCCTCGCGCACCACATCAACGCGGCCGCCGCGGGCGACAGCCACCTGAGCGTGCTTGTAAGCGAGTTCCGGGTCGATGTCGAGCAGCGAGCCCACCATGATCAGGTGACGGCCCACGTCTTCGGCGTTGTCCTTGCTGAGCGTGCGCAGACGCGCACGCACGGTGCGGTCAAGTTGACCGATCGACACTTCCTCGGGAATCTCCGGGGTGTCGATCGTGGGACGCGACGTGGTGCGATCGCCGCGGCGCGAACCGTCGTCGCGCACGTTGCGTCGGTCGTCCCTGCGGACTCGGTCCGAACCGTCACGGAAGTCGCCATCACGACGGGGACGGTCGTAGCCACCACGCGAGCCACCGTCGCGACCCTGGTAGCCGCCACGCGAGTCGCCGTCACGGCGCGGACGGTCATAGCCGCCGCGCGAATCGCCATCACGACGCGGACGGTCATAGCTGCCGCGCGAATCGCCATCACGACGCGGACGGTCATAACTGCCGCGCGAATCGCCATCACGACGCGGACGGTCATAACTGCCGCGCGAGCCACCGTCGCGACCCTGGTAACCACCACGCGACTCTCCATCGCGACGCGGACGGTCATAACCGCCGCGGGACTCGCCGTCACGGGGAGGACGCGAACCACCGTCACGACGCTGGTACCCACCACCGTCGCGACCCTGGTACCCACCGGCGTCGCCGTCACGGCGCGGACGGTCGTACCCACCACGGGAGTCGCCGTCGCGGCGCGGACGGTCATAGCTGCCGCGCACGCCACCGTCGCGACCCTGGTAGCCGCCACGCGAGTCGCCGTCCCGACGAGGGCGGTCGTACCCACCACGCGAGTCGCCATCACGGCGCTGGTAACCACCCGAGACACCCTCGCGGCCCGGACGGACGTACCCACCACGCGAGACGCCGACACCCCGCGGACGGACGTACCCAGCACGGGAGACGCCGGCGCGGCGCGGACCGTCAGCGCGGCCGCGCGAGCGACCGTCGCGGCCCGGG
>NZ_JBKEED010000005.1:0-3943 GCF_047975725.1 Demequina sp. | reverse complement strand
CGACTGGGCTGACCCTGGTCAACGACCTGCCGCAGCCATGGCAGGTCCAGGTGCGCACGCGGGTGGTCGACGAGGCCGGCCAGGTGTTCCACGAGCAGCACCAGCACGTCACGGTCGCCGCCGACGGCCACCTGGTCATCGAGCCCGAGTCGGTGCCCGCTGGCGCGGCGGCCGTCGTGGTCGATGCTGACGGTCTGCGCGGCGTGCGGTGGGTGCTGCCCGACCTCGAACTGGCCCATCCCACCGCGATCGTGAGTGTCGACAGCGTGAGTGGTGACGGTGCGACGGCGACGGTAGCCATCACGGCCCATACACTGGTGCGAGACCTGGCACTGCTGGCAGAGACCCACCCCAACCTGCCCGACGCCATCGTCGACCACCAGTTGCTTACCCTGCTTCCTGGAGAGCATGCCACGTTGACCGTGGCCGGCGTGGGCAACATCGACCTTGACCCTGCCACGTGGGCCGGCCTGCTGACGTCAGGTACGCCTCTGGAGGTTGTGGAGGGCGCGCGTGACTGAGGCGCACGAGGCATGGGTTCCTGGCTCACCGGAGTATCTGGCTGCCATGCGGGCGGACCTGCTGAAGTTCATGACTGGCGCACGCGTCGACGATGGCTTTGGATGGCTGACTGACACCGGCAAAGTGGATGGTTCCCGTCCGGTGGAACTGTGGATCACCTGCCGAATGACACACGTGGCCGCGCTCGGGCTGCTGGCCGGCGAGCCTGCGGCAGAGGGGGGACCTGACGCCGACACGCTGCACGAGTGGGTCGGGCACGGCGTCGCTTCGCTCCAGGGTGCGTTAAAGGACCACGCGCACGGCGGCTGGTACGCCGCCGTGCGCGGTGGTGCCGTGATCAACGGTGCCAAGCAGGCTTACGGCCATGCGTTTGTGGTGCTAGCCGCCTCGTCCGCGGCGGCCGCGGGAGTGGAGGGCGCATCGGCGCTGCTCACGGAGGCGCTCGAGGTGTCGCTGACACGGTTCTGGGATGACGCCGAGGGGCTGTCGCTTGAGGAATGGGACGAGTCCTGGGTCACGCTCGACGAGTACCGCGGCATCAACGCGAACATGCACACAGTGGAGGCCTACCTCGCCGCAGGCGACGTGACGGGCGACGGCGCGTGGCACGAGAGGGCAGCGCGGATCTGTGCCCGCGTGGCCGCGTGGGCACAGGACAACTCGTGGCGCATCCCTGAGCACTTCGACGCCACGTGGAAGCCAGTCCTTGAGCACCATCGGGACCAGCCCGCCCATCCGTTCCGCCCCTACGGCGCGACGGTGGGCCACGGACTGGAGTGGGCACGGCTCATCCTTGCGGTCGACGAAACCCTCGGTGACCGTGCCCCGGCCGGGCTACGCGACGCGGCCATCCAGCTGTTTGGCCAGGCCGTCAGCGACGGTTGGGACGCCGACGGGGCGCCGGGCTTCGTGTACACGACCGACTGGCAAGGCCAACCGGTGGTTCACGAGCGCATGCACTGGGTGGTGGCCGAGGCGATCAACGCGGCGGTGGCGCTCGCCGATGCCACGGGTGAGCGGCGCTACCTTGAGGACGCGCAGGCCTGGTGGCGCTATGTCGAGGACTACCTCGTGGACCGCTCGTGCGGCTCCTGGCGGCACGAGTTGGACCGCGTGAACCAGCCCTCGGCCGAGGTCTGGCCGGGCAAACCAGACGTCTACCATGCGTATCAAGCTGCCTTGATGCCCACGGTCCCGCTCGTCCCGTCGTTTGCGGCTGCCCTGGCCCAGCGTCAGGAGCACCGCGCATGAGTGCCGTTCTTGTGGTCGGTGAGAGCGTGCTTGACATCGTCGAGTCCGCCACCGGGGAGGTGGTGGCTCACGCGGGGGGCAGCCCCGCCAACGTAGCTGTCGGTCTCGCGCGGCTCGGCCAACAGGCGACGCTCGTGACGGAACTAGGACCGGACGAGGCGGGGGCCACGATGCTCGCCCATCTCGCCGCCGCGGACGTCACCACGGTCGTGGCGCCGTCAAGCCGGAGCACCCCCACGGCCCGGGCCGTGCTCCAACCAGATGGTTCTGCTCACTACGACTTTGACATCGACTGGACGCTCGGTGCGCTAGGGCCACTGGCCGGTGACCACGTCCACACGGGATCGATCGCATCGCACCTCGAACCTGGAGCGGCCGCCGTTGCGGACCTCCTGCGCACCATGGCGCCACACGCGACGGTCAGTTACGACCCCAACATCCGGGCGGCGCTCTTGGGTGATCATGCGCAAGTTGTCGCTCGCACCGAGGCCATTGTCCGGTTGTCACACGTGGTCAAGGCCAGCGATGAGGACCTGGCATGGCTGTATCCGGGCCTCGGCGTCGAGGACGCCCTGCGAGGGTGGGCGCAGGCGGGCCCATCACTCGTGGTGGCCACCATGGGCGCCGAAGGCTCCCTGGTGTGCGCGGGAGGCCAGGTTGCCAAGGTGGCACCCGTGACAGTCGACGTGGTGGACACCGTGGGAGCCGGGGATTCCTATATGGCGGCTCTGCTCGATGGACTCTTGCGTGACGGGATACTGGGAGTCGACGGCGCGGCTTCGCTCTCGCAGGCATCGGCCTATCGGTTGATGGGGGCGGTCGAACGCGCCGCACGTGCCGCTGCGATCACCGTGTCGCGAGCCGGAGCCAACCCGCCCACGGCCGCGGAACTCGATCACGAGGGGTAAGTCTCCTTGGTCGGCGGGTGGGTGCTCGCGCGATAGTGTCGAGGGGCCGCCAAGGCGGGCCCCTTGCAATGCCGCGGGGGGCGCACGTGACGGGAAGATGAGCACACATGACCCTCACTGGTACTACTCGCACGCCCGCGTGCGCATGGACCTTGCACCTGATTGAGCCTGCTGCCGATGCCCCCGCGGGTGCGGTCGCTGCGCTGAGCGAAGGCGTGACGATCGGCGCCCCGAGCAGCGTGCTGGGGCGACTGATCGAGCTTGGCCTCGCAGGCGATGTCACGGTCGACGCCGTCGAGCAGGACGTCGCCTGGGTGGCATCGTCGATGTGGAGTTATCGCACCACGCTTGCGCGGCTGGGCGACGGTTCGCGGGTCCGGCTCGTGTTCGAGGGAGTCGATACGTTCGCGACCGTGCGCGTCGACGGGGTCGAACTGCTGCGCACCGACGACATGTTTCATCGCTGGGAACTCGATCTGGGGGTCGACGGCACCGCGGGGCAATGGGACATCGAGGTGGAGTTTGACCCCGTCGAGCCGATCGCGTGGCAGCGGGAGGCGCAGCAGTGGTACCCGCACTCCGAGCTGTATCCCATTCCTTACAACCAGGTGCGCAAGATGGCCTGCTCGTTTGGGTGGGACTGGGGGCCGACGACTATGACGGCCGGTCTCTATCGCTCGGTGGTCCTTGAGCGCACTCCCATCGCGCGTATCTCCGCATCGAGGCTGTCGGCGCTATGGAGCGACGGCGCAGTGCTCGAGGGTCACCTGCAGTTCGAGGGGGAGGTGGACGCGTGTCGGCTTGCCGTACGAGACCTCGATCGAGCGACCACCGTGTCCCACGTCCTCACCGCGGCCGATGCGCGTGCCGGGTTCTCGTTTGATGTTCCCGGGGCACTGCGCTGGGATGTGCGCGAGCGTGGCGACCAACCGCTGTACGACGTCGAGGTCACGGCCCTGGGCGCCGACGGTGCCGTTCTCGACACCGTCGTGCGGCGCATGGGCTTTCGTACGGTGGAGTTGGTGCAGGAGCCCGATGAGGTGGGGACCTCGTTCGAGATTCATGTCAACGGCTCCCGGGTGTGGTGCCGCGGGTTCAACTGGATTCCAGCGGACGTCCTTCCGGAGCGGATCTCGCGGGAGCACCTGCGTGCGCTGATCGAGCAGGCGGTGGCCACGGGCGCGAACATGCTGAGGGTCTGGGGCGGCGGCGTCGTGGAGTCCGACGACTTCTACGACCTGTGCGACGAACTGGGCGTGTTG
>NZ_JBKEED010000004.1:0-52007 GCF_047975725.1 Demequina sp. | reverse complement strand
CTGGTCGGGCCGGTCGCCGTCGAGCGAGACGAAGAAGGGGGCCATGGTGGCCTCCCATCGCGCGGTGCGCGGGTCGGCGGCGAGAGCAGCCGCGGAGGCCGCATCATCGTCGGTCTCGTAGACGCCGACCAGCAGGCCGGAGGGGGACAGGAACAGCGAGTAGTCGCGCCGTCCCGCGTCACGGATCGCCTCCAGCATCTCGGGCCAGACGGCCCGGTGGGCCTCGACGTACTCGTCGAGCCGCGTCGGGTCCACCTGGAGCGTGAAACAAATGCGCGGCATGGCCTACGCGCCCCAGCCGGCCTGGGTGCCACCCACGCGCTCCTGCGCGGCGCGGGCAAGATAACCCGAGTCGGCGAAGGCGCGCATCGGGTTGGCGGGCAGGCCGCGCGACTCGCGCCAGGCGGCGAGGTCGGGGCGCACGTCCGTATAGAACGCGTCCATGAGGATGCCGTTGGCGGTGAGGACGTCGCCGTCGATCTGGGCGGCAGTGAGGGCCTCGCGGTCCACCAGGAGCGCACGAGCCGTCATCTCCTGGACGTTCAGCACCGAGCGGATCTGGCCGGGGATCTTGTCCTCGATGTTGTGGCACTGGTCGAGCATGAAGGCCGTGTCGCCGTCCTTGCCGTAACCGCCTCCGCGGATCACCTCGACGATGATGCGGAACAGCTGGAAGGGGTCGGCGGCGCCCACGATGAGGTCGTCGTCGGCGTAGTTGCGCGAGTTGAAGTCGAACGAGCCGAGTTTGCCCAGGCGCAGGAGCTGCATGACGATGAACTCGATGTTGGTGCTGGGGGCGTGGTGGCCGGTGTCCAGGCACACGGTCGCGCGCTCGCCGAGCGCGGCCACCTGGGCGTAGCTGGTGCCCCAGTCCGGAACGTCCATGTGATAGAACGCCGGCTCGAAGATCTTGTATTCGAGCACCAGCCGCTGGTGCTCACCGATGCGCGCGTAGATCTCCTGGAGGGACTCGTGCATGCGGTCCTGGCGGCCGCGCATGTCGTCCTGGCCGGCGTAGTTGGTGCCGTCCGCGAGCCAGATCTTGAGGTCCCGAGAGCCCGTGGCGTCCATGATGTCGATGCACTCGAGGTGGTGATCGATCGCCTTGCGGCGGATCCGGTCGTCGCGGTGGGCGAGGGAGCCGAGCTTGTAGTCCTCGTCCTGGAACGTGTTCGAGTTGATGGTGCCCAGTGCGACGCCCTCGGACTCGGCGTGAGCCTTGAGCCGGCCGTAGTCCTCGACCTTGTCCCACGGGATGTGCAGGGCGACGGTGGGCGCCAGCCCGGTGAACTTGTGCACCTGTGCGGCATCGGAGATCTTCTCGAAGGGGTCGCGTGGAGTGCCGGGGGTGCCGAAGACTCTGAAGCGGGTGCCCGAGTTGCCAAAGGCCCACGAGGGAAGCTCGATGGCCTGCTCCTCGAGTCGGGGGGTGATGTTGGCGAAGTCCACCATGGTTCTCTCCTTCGAGGCGAGGTGCTGACGGGTTGTCGTGGTGCGGTGTGGTGCCGTGCGTTTTGAAACGATTCAAGCGATAGCGACGATGCTACGGGTCGTGCCGGGCGCACGTCAACTTGGGGGTGATGCACCTCAGCGGCGCGGGTGGGGTCCCGCGCCGCTGAGGGCAATCTGGCCGCTGGCTGGGGGGTCAGCGGGCCAGGTGAGGAGCGACGGCGAGGGCGAACGCATCGGCGGTCCGTGAGGCCACCTGGGGGTGCGGCGTCGACCACACGTCTGCGTTGAAGATCTCGACCTCGATGTCGCCCGCGTAGCCGGTCGCCTCGACGGCGCGAGTGAGCGACGCGAAGTCGATCACGCCGTCGCCGGGGTAGTGGCGGCTCAGCAGGACGTCGGCCGCAAGCGGGGTGGCCCAGTCGCACACCTGGTAGGTGGCGATCCGGCCCTCCTTGCCCGCGCGCTCAATCTGTTCGTACACCTGCGGGTCCCACCACACGTGGAAGGTGTCCACGGTGACGCCCACGACGGCGGGGTCGAACGGTGCGGCCAGGTCGAGCGCCTGGCCCAGCGTCGACACGACCGCGCGGTCCGAGCAATACATGGGGTGCAGCGGCTCGATCGCGAGGGTGACGCCCGCCTGCCGGGCATAGGGCGCCAACTCATCGAGCGCATCGGCCACCCGAATGCGGGCCTCTCGCACGTCGCGAGAGCCCTCGGGCAGGCCGCCCACGACCAACACGAGGATGGCCTGCGAGCCCTCCGCGCCGGCGGCCGCGAGCCGAGCGGTCTCGTCGATCGCGCGGCGGTTGTCCTCGATGGACGCGCGCCGCTCGGGCCCCTCGGGCACCGTGAAGAAGCCGCCGCGGCAATGGGTGGAGACCCGCAGGCCCGACGCCGAGATCATGGCCTCCGCGCGTGCGAGCCCCACGGCCTGAACGGGCTCGCGCCACGTGCCGATGGCCTGGTAGCCGGCCGACTGTACGGCCTCGATGGCCTCCTCGAGGCTCGCGTGCTTGACGGTGGCCTGGTTGAGGGACAGGCGTGGATGCGCGGTCATCATGCCTCCACGCCGTTGAGGTTCAGCATGCCGTGCCAGCGCTGCTGCGCGAGCTCGGGCTGCTCGAGGGCGCCGCACGCATTGGCGAGTTCGACAATGCGCGACAGGTGCGGCAGCGAGCGGGCGCCGTGCAGGCCGCCCACCATCTGGAACGCCGCCTGGTGGCCGTTCAGCCACGACATGAAGGCCACGCCTGTCTTGTAGTAGAACGTGGGCGCCGCGAAGATCTGACGGGACAGTTCCTCGGTGGGGCCCAGGATCGACCGGTAGGCCTCGACATCGCCCGCGTCGAGCGCCTGGATCGCGGCCGAAGCATGCGGTCCGAGCGCCGCGAACGCACCCAACAGCGCGTCCGAGTGGCCCTGCTCGTCGCCCTCGATGAGCGAGACGTAGTGGAAGTCGTCGCCCGTGAGCATGCGCGCGAACTCGGGGAGCTGGCCGCGTACCGCGATCTCCGAATCCGCGTTCAGCAGGCTCATCTTGACGCCGCTGACCGCCTGCGGGTTGGCCCGGATGATTGCGAGCAACGTGTCAGAGGCCACGCGCCAGTCGTCGCTACCAAAGTAGCCGGCGAGCTGCGGGTCGAAGGCCGTGCCGAGCCAGTGCAGGATGACGGGGGAGCCCGCGACGGCGAGCACCTCGTCGTACACGCGCCGGTAGTCGTCGGCCGACTGCGCGGCCTTGGCCAGGTGCCGGCTCGCCATCAGCACCGCCCCCGCGCCAGCGTCCTCGGCGTGGAACAGCTGCTCCTTGTAGGCGTCGATGACCTTGTCGAGGCTGATCACCTCGTCCTCGACGTGGTCGGTGTTCACTCCCACGACGAGCGCGCCGCCCACCCGGTTGGCCTCTGCGGCCGAGCGCTGGATGAGTTCGCGGGTGGCCGCGGCGTCCAGGCCCATGTTGCGCTGGGCGGTGTCCATCGCATCGGCCACCCCCAGACCCCACGAGTACAGGTGGTGACGGTAGGCGAGCGTGGACTCCCAGTCGATCTGGGCCGGCCGGCCGGGGGTGTTGTCAGCGTGAACGTGGGGCACCACGTGTGCGGCGGCGTACGCCACCCGCGAGGTGAGCGGCCCGCTGGGCCTGGTGAGGGCCGATGCGGGGGCCAGGTCCACGCGCGAGGTCACCCCCGCGGTGGACAGCAGGGTCAGCTGGCTCACGTTAGTTCTCCGCCACGACGGAGTCCTGCGCCTGCGCCGCGTCGCTCGGGACGCCATCGACCGAGATCTCGGGCAGGTCGATGCGGGTGCCGGTGCGGTGCGACTCAAGGCCCTTCTCCGCGAGCAGCATGCCCCGCGCGCCGGCGAGGAAGTCGTAGGGGTGAGGGGCGTCCTCGGCCACGTGGCGGATGAACTGCTCCCACTGAGCGCGGAATCCGTTGACGTTGTCCTCGGTGTCGGGCACCTCCACCCACGTGGAGTCAAAGTCGATCTCGTTCTTGAGGTCGGGGTTCCACACGGGCTTGGGGGTCGCGTTGCGCGGCTGGATCTTGCAGCCGAACAGGCCCACCACGGCCGAGCCGTGGGTGCCGTCCACCTGGAACTCGACCAGCTCGTCGCGGTTGACGCGAGTGGTCCACGAGGAGTTGATCTGGGCGGTGATGCCACCGGCGAGCTCGAAGATGCCGTAGGCGGCGTCGTCCGCCGTCGCGGCGTAGGGCTGGCCGTGCTCGTCAACGCGCTCGGGGATCTCGGTGACCACGCGCGAGTAGACGGACTCGACGCGGCCAAAGAGGTTCTCGAGCACGTAGTTCCAGTGGGGGAACATGTCGACAACAATGCCGCCGCCGTCCTCGGCGCGGTAGTTCCACGAGGGGCGCTGGGCCGGGTGCCAGTCGCCCTCGAAGACCCAGTAGCCGAACTCGCCGCGCACAGACAGGATCCGGCCAAAGAAGCCCGAATCGATCAGGCGGCGCAGCTTGAGCAGGCCCGGCAGGTAGAGCTTGTCGTGGACCACGCCGTTCTTGATGGCGGCCTCGGTGGCCAGGCGCGCAAGTTCGAGGGAGTCCTCGAAGGACTCGGCGGTGGGCTTCTCGGTGTAGATCGCCTTGCCTGCGGCGATCGCCTTGCGGATCGCGGCGGAGCGGGCCTTGGTGACCAGGAAGTCCGAGTAGATCTCCCAGCGGTCGTCCGCGAGGGCCTCATCGAGGTTGGTCGTGTAGTGCTCGAGGCCGTGGCGCTCGGCGAGCTCGCGCAGCTTGTCCTCGTGGCGGCCCACCAGGATGGGCTCGACCTGGACCTTGGTGCCGTCGCTCAGTTCGACGCCGCCGGCCTCGCGGATGGCGAGGATGGACCTCACCAGGTGCTGGCGGTAGCCCATGCGTCCGGAGACGCCGTTCATGATGATGCCGATGGTCCGCGTGGCCACGGTTGCCTCTTTCCCTTGGTGCCCGGGCGTTGTCGCTCAGGCGCGTGCGTGGTGGTCTCGCGCTGTCCGGGGAGGGGTGGTGCGGTCGGAGCGGCCGTCTTCCCGTCATTGGAAAGCGCTTACCGCGAGTGTACGCAGAAGCCACGCGTCGGTGCAAGGGGTGAGTGTCGAGCGCGTGCGTCGACTGGGCGCGTCGAGCGCGTGCGTCGACTGGGCGCGTCGAGCGGGTGCGTCGACTGGGCGCGTCGAGCGGATGCGTCGACTGGGCGCGTCGAGCGGGGCGTGCGTCAGCGCGCCGGGGTGGACTCCCGCAGTTCGACGGAGCACGAGACGGCCGCGGGGTGGGCGTCGCCGTCCGCGAGGGCCAGTTCGAGTGCGTGCGCCCCCACGTCTGCCAGGGGAAGGGCGACCGAGGTCAGGCGCGGTGTCACGTCGCGCAACGTCGGGATGTCGTCAAAGCCGGCCACCGCGATGTCCTCGCCAGGTGTCAGTCCACAGTCGCGGAGCGCGGACATGGCGCCCACCGCCATCACGTCGTTGACCGCGAAGACCACGTCGATCTCGCCCAGGCCCTCCTCGATCATGCGGCGCATGCCGTCGTAGCCGCCGTCTCGGGTGAAGGCCGTGGGGACAATGCGCTCGGCGGGGATGGGCGCGCCGGCCTGAGCGAACGCATCGGCAAACCCTGCCAGGCGCTCGTCAGACGTGCGCAGGCCCACGGTCGCGACAGCGCCCTCGCCGTCACTGTCCGTGACGGTCAGGCGCGGGCCCGCGAGCACCGCAGGGTGTCGATAGCCCAGGGCGTGCAGCCGCTCGCCGAGCGCGAAGGCACCCTCTCGGTGGGGCAGGGGGAGGCAGCGAAAGTCCTGTGCCGCAGAGGAGATGAAGACCACGTGGCCGCCTGCGGCCTCGTAGGCGCTGAGCTCGCGCGACAACGCCTCGGCGTGCGGGTCGCCTGTCAGGCGTGACGCGGCGAGGATGATCGCGCGGGGGCGCTGCCCGCGCATGGCGCGCACGAGTTCCACCTCGCGGGCGGCGTCGCGCTCGGTCTCGGTCATGGTCACCACCAGGCCGTGGCGCGTGGCCGCTCGCACCACTCCGGAGGCGATGGTGGAGAAGTACGGGTCAGTGATATCGCCGACGAGCAGCGACACCGTCGTGGTGGTGCCGCGCGCGACCGCCTGGGCGGAGGCGTTGGGGGTGTAGCCCAGACGTGCGGCCGCCTCGACCACCAGCTGGCGGTTGGACTCCTTGACGTTGCGGGTCGAGCCGTTGAGACTGCGCGAGGCCGTCGCGAGCGACACGCCCGCCTCGCGCGCAACGTCGTGAAGCGTGACGGGGGAGGTGGGCTCGATGCCAGACACGGTGCTCCTGCGGTACGGGCCGGCCGACGGCTGGCGGGTGTGTGCGGGCTGACTTGTGGCCGTCGCCGGTGACTGGAGCCACGCGTCATCCCTGGCCCTAGCCTGGCATGGCCAACGCCGTGGTGCCATGAGACGCGCGTCCTAGAAGGGGTGCGCCCAAGGGCGCGATACAGTTCGGACAACGCTTTCCAAAGGTGGAGGCGCGAGAGGGGGCGCAGTGTCCGACCATGAGCCGCTCGCGGTGACCGCCGACGATCGCGGCGACCGCATCGGTGTGTCTGCCGGCGGACGCGACCTCGCGCACTACGTCTACCGGCCCACTGACGTCACACTCGAGTCGCCGCGGCCGTACCTCAGCCCCGTGCACACCCTCGCGGGCTCGCTCGTGTCGCTGTTTCGCCCGCACGATCACGTGTGGCACAAGGGCATCGCGTGGTCGCTGCCGGTCGTCGGCGACGAGAACTTCTGGGGCGGCCCCACCTTTGTGCGCGGCGAGGGCTACGTGCAGTTGCCCAACAACGGCGAGCAACGTCACGTGTCGCTCGACGTGGCTCAGGCGGACGGCGCGGTGACCATTGCCGAGCGGCTCGAGTGGATCACCCAGGCCGGACTGCGCGTGTTCGAGGAGGAGCGCACCCTGCGGGCGCGCGTGGTCGACGCCTCCACCTGGGAGTGGGGTTTCGAGACTCGCATGACTGCCATCGCGAAGGAGCCCATCGCGCTCGGCTCGCCCACCACCCGCGGTCGCGACAACGCCGGCTACGGGGGCTTGTTCTGGCGCGGCCCGCGGTCCTTCACCGGCGGCGTGGTGCTGTCGCCTGCCGGTGACAGTGGCGACGATCTGCGCGGCACGCGCGCACCATGGATGGGCTTTCGCGGCACGCATGACGGCGACGGTGCCGTGTCGACCGTCGTCATCGCTTCTCACCCGGAAAACTCCGCCCACCCGCCGCCGTGGTTCGTGCGCTCCGAGGACTTCGCATGCCTCAACCCGGCGCCATTCTTCTACGAGGAGCGCGTACTAGCTCCCGGTGGCGTCCTCCACGAGCGCTACAGCGTGCTCGTCCACGATGGCCCATGGAATGCGGCCGATGCGGGTGAAGCCGTCGCACGCACGCTCGCCTGGCACGGGGGTGCGGCATGACCACCTGGCTCGCTCCTGGCGCCACCTCCGTGAGCGCTCTGGCGGTGTACCACTCCGTCGCTCCCGATGGGATCGCGGGCGGTAGTCCTCACCTGCACACCGTGGCCTCCGAGGCGTACTTGGTGACGGGTGGTCGCGGCGAACTCCACGTGATTGATGCCGACGGTTTCAGGTCCGTGCCGCTCGCCACGGGCGACACCGTACGTATCGAGCCCGGGGTGGTCCACCGCGCAGTCAACCGCGGCGGCCTTGAAGTGCGCGTCCTCATGTCGCACGCAGGGCTTCCCGAGGCCGGCGATGCGGTGCTGACCTTCCCCGACCGCATTCTCGCCGACCCCGAGCGCTACGCCGCGGCGGCCTACATCCCCGGCCCGGAGGCAAGCCATGCTCACCGGCTCGAGGCTGCCGAGCGCCGGCGCGACCTCGCTGTCGAGGGGTACCGGGCGCTATTCGCCGAAACCGCCGAGGGATTCCGTGTGAATCCCGAGGCCGTCGCCCACCTGCACGAGCGCGCGGTCGCGCTGGTGGGGCCGCGGATCGAGCGGTGGCGAGGCCTTGCTGCCGACACGGTCGAGCGGGTCGCCCAGGAGACTCGCGAGCGTCTTGATGCACTCGCTCAGGCGGACGCGCGCGTGCTCGACGGCGGCAGGGCGGTGGCGTCTCAGCCTCGCCAGGACTATGGAATGTGCGGCATTCTCATGCGCGAGCACTCGATCTCAGGAGGACAACGATGACCACTCCCTTGCGCGCAGGCATTGTGGGCACCGGCGCGATCGCCCACGCGCACGCCGAGGCGATCGCGGCGCTGCCCGGCGTGACGCTGGCCGCGGTCACGGACGTGGTCCCCGCTAGTGCGCAGGCCTTCGCTGAGCGGCACGGGGGAGCGGTCTACGACGACATCGGGCAGCTACTCGACCAGGCCGCGGTGGACGTGATCCACATCTGCACGCCCCCTGGGGTGCACGCCGCGCAGGCGATCGCGGCGATGGAGGCGGGGGCCCACGTGGTGTGCGAGAAGCCGGCGGCTCTGTCGCTTGCGGAGCTGGACTCCATGATCGCCGCCTCGGAGCGCACCGGCCGGGAGTTCGCTGTGGTGTTCCAGCAGCGCACCGGCACGGCCGCGGCTCACGTGAAGGGCCTGCTCGAATCGGGGGCGCTGGGTCGCCCTCTCATCGCGGTCTGCCAGACCCTGTGGTTCCGCGATCAGGCGTACTTCGATGTGCCGTGGCGAGGCAGTTGGGCCACCGAAGGCGGCGGCCCCACCCTCGGGCACGCCATCCACCAGATCGACCTGCTTTCCTACCTGCTGGGCCCTTGGGAATCAGTCAGGGCGGACCTGTGGCGAGTGGCACGGGACACCGGCACGGAGGATTCCTCGACCGCGACGGTCGCCTTTGAAGGCGGCGCGATTGCCGCGGTCGTGACGGCGGCCGTGGCTCCGCGCGAGGTCAGTGCGATCAGGATCGATACCGACAAGGCGACGGTGACGGTCGAGCATCTGTACGGACACGGCCACGACCACTGGACGATCACGGCGGCTCCGGGAGTGCCGCAATCGGAGGTTGCCGAGTGGGCGCTGCCCGCGGTCGAAGAGGCCAGCGGGCACGTGCCGCTGCTGCGCGAGATCTACGAGGCCATCGGCGCGGGGCAGCCGCTTCCGGCCCTGGCCTCCGAGCCCGCGAGGTCATTCGAGATCGTCACCGCGATCTACTCCTCGGCCGCGTGCGACGGCGCCCGCGTGACCCGTGACGGGCTCCGGCAAGACGCCGCGCGGCTCACGAGCCTGGAGGCGCCCGTGCACGACCGGCGCGCGTTGACGCCCTGACGCAGGCTCGCCAAGCGCCGGCAACGGTCACGATACGGTCACGTTTTGAAACGTCACAAAGAAGCCGTTGACCGGTCCCAGCGCGTCGGCTAGTTTGTGGATAGCGCTTTCCAAGGGAGGAGTGGCGCGGCCGCCCGGATCCCGGGTAGTGCCACCAGGAGAACAACGGAGTTTTCGGGAGGACACGCATGTTTAACGCTCACAGGAGGCGCGGCCTGATGGCCACCGCCGCCATCACCACTGCCGGAGTGCTCGCACTCGGCGCCTGCTCATCTGACGTCGAGGACCCCGAGGTGGAGAGCACTACTGGAGGCGGCGGCGCCACCTCCGAACCGGTCACCCTCGACTTTGCCTTCTGGGGCAACGACGTCCGTGCTGAGATGTACACGCAGGCCATTGACCTCTTCATGGAGCAGTACCCGCACATCACGGTGAACTCCACGTTCCTGGACTACCCCGCGTTCTGGGAGAAGCGTCAGACGGAGGCTGCCGGTGGCGGCCTGCCCGACGTGATGCAGTTCGACTACTCGTACCTGCGCCAATACTCGGAGAACGGCCTGCTGCTCGACCTCGGACCCCACCTGGGCAACGAGATCGCGACGGACGGCTTCACCGAGCAGATCCTCGGCATCGGCGTGGTCGGAGACGTCACCACTGCCATCCCGATCTCGACCAACGCGTGGGGCATGTACACCAACCCCGCCCTGCTCGAGTCGGTCGGCGCGGAGGACTTCGCCGGCGGCAGCTGGGACGACTACAAGGCCTGGGTCGCGAGCGTCACAGAGGCCTCCGGCGGAGAGATCTTCGGCGGCACCGACTACACCGGTCGCATTCAGAACTTCGAGGTCCAGCTGCGTGCAGAGGGCAAGAACCTCTTCAACGAGGACGGCACGCCCGGCTTCGACGAGGCACGCCTCGCTGAGTTCTGGGAGTCGGGCGCCGAGATGCGCGGCGACGGTGCCACCGGCATCTCGCAGCAGCGACTCGAGGAGATCTACCCCGTGTCCGGATTTGGAGCGGCGCTGACCACCTCCGAGCTCACGTGGGACAACTTTGGCGCTGGCTACCTGGGCGAGCTTGGCGAGTCGTACACCGAGTTGGGCCTCGTGGCTCCTCCGGTGACCGTCGAGGGTACCAAGGACCTGTACCAGAAGCCCTCGATGTTGCACGCGATCGCGGCCACGACCGACAACGCGGCGGAGTCCGCAATGCTCGTGGACTTCCTCGTGAACTCGCCTGAGGTCGGTGCAGTGTTCGGCACCAACCGCGGTCTGCCGGCTTCGTCGGCCATGCGCGACGGCATCACGTTCGAGGGACTGGACGAGCAGATCCGCGCCTACGAGGAGTCGATCGCCGACCGCCTGGGCGACGCCCCGCCGGTGCCGCTCGTGGGCTACGGCACGCTCGAGGAGAAGTTCCGTGTACTCGGCACTGAGCTGGGCTTTGGCACCGTCACGGTTGACGATGCGGTGTCTCAGTTCTTCGCCGAGATGGACGTCGTCCTCAACTCCTGATCGCACGGCCTCGGGGGCGGTGTGCCGCCCCCGAGGCCGCTTCATCTTTGTCAGGAGAGAAAGTGACCTCGACTGTGACTCGCGCCACCTCAGATTCGCCGGCCTCCAGTTCGCCCCAAGCTTCCGACGCCAGCGGCGATCGGCCAACCAAGCAGGACTCTCGCAGAATGCGCCACTGGCGTGAGACCGTGGCCGGATACGGCTTTCTTGCGCCCTGGCTCATCGGGTTCTTTGGGCTCACCCTTGTGCCGATGGTGTACTCGCTGTACCTCAGCTTCACCAGGTACAACCTGTTTCAGCCGCCCCAGTGGATTGGCTTCGACAACTACATCCGCATGTTCACGGAGGATCCCACCTACCTGAACTCGGTCAAGATCACGCTGATTTATGTACTGGTCGGTACGCCCATCAAGCTGGCCGCTGCGCTCGGCGTCGCGATGCTGCTGAATTACCGCGACAGGGGAGCGGGCTTCTTCCGTTCGTCCTTCTACGCCCCCTCGCTGATCGGCGCCTCGGTGTCCGTCGCGATCGTGTGGCGCGCCATGTTCTCGACCGACGGGCCCGTGGATTCGTCGCTCAGCCTGTTCGGCATCGAGATCGGCGGCTGGGTCGGCAACGTCGCCCTCGTCGTGCCCATGCTGATCCTGCTGGCCGTATGGCAGTTCGGTGCCCCCATGGTCATCTTCCTCGCGGGCCTCAAGCAAGTGCCGCGTGAGTTGTATGAGGCCGCCGACATGGACGGCGCGGGCCCCGTGCGCAAGTTCCGCTCGATCACCATGCCCATGCTGTCCGCGGTGGTGTTCTTCAACCTGTTGCTCGAGATCATCGGTGCGTTCCAGGTATTCGCTGCGGCCTACATCATCTCCAACGGCACCGGCGGCCCCGCCGGCATGACCAACTACTACACGGTGTACCTGTACAAGCGCGCGTTCGCGGATGGCCAGATGGGCTACGCGTCCGCCATGGCCTGGACGCTCGTGATCGTCGTCGCGATCCTTGCCTTCGTGCTCTTCAAGAGCTCGAAGATGTGGGTGCACTACCAGGGAGACAGCAAGTGAGTAGCCTGCGCGAGATCCGCACCCCCCTCAAGCCGCGCTCGGGCGCCGACCCGGACGCCCCGCCCCGCTTCACGCGCCGCCAGATCACCACCGCCATCTGGTTTGTGGCCCTCATGACGCTCACCGTCATCGTCCTGTACCCCCTGGTGTGGCTGCTGCTGTCGACGTTCAAGGACAGCAGCGAGTTCGGACAGAACCAGGGCCTGCTGCCCGAGAACCCCACGCTGGACAACTACACCAAGGTCTTCGAAGGCATCGCTGGCGTGCCGATGTGGCGCTTCTTCGCCAACTCGGCCGTCATCGCGATCGCCGCGACCGCGGGCACCCTGCTGAGTTCGGCGATGGCGGCCTACGCGTTCGCGCGCATCCGCTTCAAAGGTGTGGGGATCTTCTTCGCGGCGATGATCGGCACGCTGCTGCTGCCGTTCCACGTCGTGATCATTCCCCAGTACATCCTGTTCAACAACCTCGGCATGATCGACACCTATTGGCCGCTGATCCTGCCCAAGTTCCTGGCCACCGAGGCGTTCTTCGTGTTCCTCATGGTCCAGTTCATGCGTGGCATCCCGCGTGAAATGGACGAGGCCGCAAGGGTCGACGGGGCGGGGCACGTGCGCACCTTCGTGTCGATCATGCTGCCGCTCATCCAGCCTGCCTTGGTCACGAGCGCGATCTTCAGTTTCATCTGGACGTGGAACGACTTCCTCGGCCCGCTCATGTACGTCACGAGCCCCGAGAAGTACCCGCTGCCGGTGGCGCTACGCCTGTACAACGATCAGACCAGCACCTCGGACTACGGCGCGACCGTGACGGCGTCGTTCCTCGCGCTCATCCCGATCCTGTTGTTCTTCCTCGTGTTCCAGCGCTTCTTGGTGGCCGGAGTCGCGACGCAGGGACTCAAGGGCTGACATGCGGGCCGCCCACCACCAGGAGCAATACAGACAGCAACGCGCGGCGCGCCGGCTCGACCGCGACGGGATGGGTCCCGTCCTGGGTGACCGCGCCGTGGGCGCGTGGCCGGGCGCGGTCGGCGGGTTCGCCCTGTGGGGCGAGGTGCTCCTCACCGGCGTCATGGTCACCGTCGCCTCGCTCGGGATCGTGACGGCCCCGGCCGCGCTCGCTGCAGGGGTGCGTCACCTCATGCGCTACGCCAAGGCGCAAGCGAGCCCGTGGTCCGCCTTCTGGGCGGACGTCAGAGCGGCGTTCGTCGGCGGCATGGGCGTGGCGGCGGCGGGCGGGGTGGTCGTGGCGATCCTGGTCACGGACATTCGCCTGGCCGCGGCAGGGGTATTGCCGGGGGGCGGGGTGGTCGCGGCGGCCGGCTGGGTAGGGCTCGTCGCGCTGTCCGTGGTGCTGCTCACGGCGGCGGGCCAGTGGGATCCGGCCGCAGGGTGGCGTGCCGCGTTCCCGCGCGCGATGTCGCAGTGGCGCGGCGACGGCGGCGGCGCCGCCTACCTGACGGCTACGGTGGTGTTTGTCGGAGTGTGCACTTGGGCACTGCCGGCGCTCCTGCCGCCCGCGCTGGGTTGCGCGACGATGGCCGCCGTGGCCATCCCCGCCCGACCACGCGGCGACGGTGAGGGCCGGGGTTGACCCAGCACGCGCATCGGCCCGGCGCGGTCGCCTCAGGCGACCTTGGACGAGCATCGACCGCGATGTCCGCGGGCGATACCAGGAAGGACTCTCATGCATTACGGCGGCGATTACAACCCTGAGCAGTGGCCGGAGGAGATCTGGCCGGAGGACGTGGCGCGCATGCGCGAGGCGGGCGTCACCATGGTGAGCCTGGGGATCTTCTCGTGGAGCAGGATCCAGCCCGCGGAGGGTCAGTTCGACTTCGACTGGCTCGACCGCGTGATCGACCTGTTGCACGAGGGCGGCATTGCCGTTGACCTCGCGACCGCGACGGCCTCGCCGCCGCCATGGGTCCACGAGCGCTACCCCGAGGTGCTGCCCGTGACCGCCGACGGCGTGACGCTCGGCCCGGGAAGTCGGCAGCACTATGCGCCGTCCTCGCCGGTGTATCGCCGGCTGGCGAGCGAACTGGTGACGGCCATTGCCCACCGCTACGCGCAGCACCCCGGCGTGGTCATGTGGCACATCAACAACGAGTACGGCTGTCACCTGCACGCCGACTACTCCGACACCGCCCGCGACGCCTTCCGCGCCTGGCTCGAGAAGCGCTACGGCGACGTCGAGACTCTCAACGACGCGTGGGGCACGGCATTCTGGTCACAGCGCTACACGAGCTTCTCCCAGGTGTTGCCGCCGCGCGCCGCCCCGTACAGCCACAACCCCGGCCAGTTGCTGGACTTCCACCGCTTCACCTCCGACATGCTCCTCGAGTGCTATCTCATGGAGAAGGAGATCATCAGGGCGGCCGGCGCGACGCAGCCCGTCACCACCAACTTCATGGGGCCCTTCAAGCCCGCGAACTACGCGCAGTGGGCCCCGCACCTCGACGTCATCACTGACGACTGCTACCCCGACCCCAACGACCCCGAGTCCTTCCGCGACGCGGCCTTCCAGCGAGACCTCATGCGCTCCCTCAAGCCTGACGTGCCGTGGATGCTCATGGAACAGGCCACCAACGCGCTCAACTGGCGGCCATCGAACGCACCCAAGGCGCCCGGGCAGATGGAGGCGCTGTCGATCCAGTGCGTGGGGCGCGGCGCGGACGGCATCTTGTTCTTCCAGTGGCGCCAGTCACGTGCGGGTGCGGAAAAGTTCCACTCGGCGATGCTTCCCCACGCGGGCACTGACACGCGCACCTGGCGTGAGGTCACCCGCCTGGGTGCCACGCTCGCTGCGCTGGGGTCACTTCCCGTGGGGACCGATGCGCGGGTGGCACTGGTCATGGACTGGGAGAACTGGTGGGCCATCGAAAGCCCCGACCACCCGTCCAACCGGCTTGACCACCTCGCGGTGCTGCAGCGCTGGTACCGGGCGCTGCACCGGCGACACGTCGCGGTCGACATCGTGACGCCCGAGCAGGTCGATGAGCGCCACTCGCTCGTGATCGCCCCCACGCTGTACCTGCTGCGCCCGGAGGGGGCCGATGCGCTGGTCGCCCACGTGCGCCGTGGCGGCCACCTGCTGACCGGCCCCTTCACGGACGTGGTCGACGAGCGCGATCGGTTCCTCGACGGCGGCTTCCTCACGCGGCTGGGGCCGGTGCTGGGAGTCGGCATCGAGGACTTCGGCGCGCTCGCGGTCGCGGGTGGGGGTCCGGGCGAGGCAGTCGCGCCGCTCACGGGACCGTTCGGTGAGGCCATCGGCACGGTGCTCGCCGAGGAGGTCATCCTGCGAGGCGCCGACGCGGTCGCGACCTTTTCGGAGGGCCGACGCGCTGGCGGGCCCGCGCTCACTCGCTTCAGCGGCGAGGGGGGCACGGGCTGGTATCTCGCGACGGTGCCCGACGAGGCGGGGTGTGACGCGATCGCCGGGCACGTGCTCGAGGCCGCGGGGGTGCGCGCAGTCATCGACGGCGCGCCTGACACAGTCGACGTGTCGCGCCGCGGCAACGTGGTCACCGTGGTGAACTTCGGCTCAGAGCCTGCGTCGGTGCCGCTTGCTGGCACTGACCTGGCCACCGGCGAGCAGGTCGAGCACGTGGACCTCGAGCCGTACGGGTATGCGCTGGTGGCGCAGTGAGCCTTGTCGTCCCGAGGGAGGCCTGAGCCCATGCGCGTGGTGATCGCGCCCGATTCGTTCAAAGGCACCGCCACGGCGCGGGAGGTGGTGCAGGCACTCGCGGAGGGCTGGGCCACCGTCGATCCCGACGTCGAGGTGATCGCGCGGCCCATGGCCGACGGCGGGGAGGGTACGGTCCAGGCGCTCGCCTCTGGGCCGGGCGCTCGCCTTCACCAGGTCGCCGCGACGGGCCCCGACGGTCGACCTGTGCAGGCGCAGTGGCTGTCGCTCGACGACGGCGGGGTTTCGACCGCGGTGATCGAACTCGCTCAGTCATGCGGCATCACCCAGATGGAGACGCTAGCGCCGCTCGACGCGCACACCCTGGGGCTCGGCGAGGTGATCCTCGCCGCCCTCGACGACGGCTGCGAGAGGTTGCTGGTCGCGGTGGGTGGGTCCGCCTCGACTGACGGTGGCACGGGTGCACTGCGTGCGCTCGGAGCGTTGCTTGAGGACGGTGACGGCGCGCCGGTAGTGCTCGGGGCGCGTGGCCTCGAAAGCCTGACGCGCATCGACCTGTCTGCCCTGGTAGCCCTGCCCGCTGGGGGCGTGACGGTGCTCACCGACGTGACCAACCCCCTCACCGGGCCCGCTGGCGCGGCGGCCGTGTATGGGCCGCAGAAGGGAGCCGACCCGGACGAGGTAGGGCGCATGGATGCCGCGCTCGGGCGCCTGGCCGTGCTCGTCGAGCAGTTGCGGCCCGATGCCCCCGACCCTGCCGCCCCGGGTGCGGGCGCGGCAGGAGGGACGGCGTACGGCCTCGCCGTCTGGGGTGCGTCGTTTGCGCCCGGCGCCGTGGCGATCGCCGACGCGATCGAACTGGATGTCGCCCTCGCAGGCGCGGACCTCGTCGTGACCGGAGAGGGCCGCTACGACGGCCAGTCCGGCCAGGGCAAGGTGGTCTCGGAGGTGGCGCGCCGTGCCGCGGCCGCGGGGGTGCCCGTGGCCCTCGTCGCGGGCGCCATCGACGCGCCGACCGACACTCTGGCGGCGGCGGTGTCGCTCACCGAGTTGGCGGGCTCATCCCAGGGTGCGATGTCCGAGACCCTGCATTGGCTACGTGAGGCTGGTGCAGCACTCGCCCGCTCGCGTGGGAAGATCGCCTCAACTTTGGTGCGGGAGCAGGGATGACAGTCAGTGTGAAGGAGGTCGCGGCGCGCGCAGGCGTGTCCGTGGGCACCGTCTCGAACGTGCTCAACCGCCCCGACTCGGTGCGCCAGTCCACCATCGACAAGGTGCAAGCGGCGATCGAGGAACTCGGGTACGTGCCCAACGACGCGGCGCGGCAACTGCGGGCGGGCCGCAGTCAGACCCTCGCCCTCGTGGTGCTCGACGTGGGTAACCCGTTCTTCACCGACGTGGCACGGGGTGTTGAGAAGCGGGCCGCTCGCGAGGGGCTCACGGTCTTGTTGGCCAACTCTGACGAGTCTGGCGAGCGAGAGGCCAGCCACCTGGCAGTCTTCGAGCGCCAGCGCGTCGCAGGCGTGTTGCTCTCTCCCGTGGACGACGACCACACCCGGCTGGGAGAACTGCGCGAGCGGGGCATCCCGGTGGTGCTCGTCGACCGCGGAGCGGACCAAAGCGAGTTCCCGTCGGTGTCCGTCGACGACGTGGCAGGGGGCGCGCTCGCGGCCCAGCATTTGCTCGATTCGGGGCGCACCAAGCTGGCATTCGTGGGCGGCCCTTTGCGCATCGGCCAGGTGTCGGACCGATACGAGGGTGCCAAGCACGCCATCGCTGCTCACGACGGGGCGTCGTTGCGCCTGGTCGGGACGGACCAGATGACCCTCGAGGAGGGGTTGCGGGCAGGGGCGGCGCTCGTGGCGCTCGTGCACGAGGGCACCATCGACGGCGTGATCTGCGCCAACGACCTGCTCGCCATCGGCGTGGAACGGGCGCTGCTGTTTGCCACGGAGCCCGTGCGGGTGCCAGAGGACGTCGCCCTCGTGGGCTACGACGACATCTCCTTTGCGGCGACGGCCGCCGTGCCCATCAGTTCGATTCGCCAACCACGCGATCTCATCGGAGCCACCGCGGTCGAGTTGCTGCTCGACGAGGGCTCCCGCCCGGCCGATGCGCCCGCCCGGCAGGTGGTGCTCGCGCCCGATCTGGTGGTGAGAGCCTCGAGCGCCGGTGTGGTCGACGCCGCGCCATAGGCTGGCCGCATGAGTGACACCCCCCGCTCGGGCAGCTTTCCACGACGCGTCTACGACGTGGGCGAGGCTCCCGACGCACGGTTCTCGATGGCGAATGAGCGTACCTACCTGGCCTGGATCAGGACGGCGCTGGGACTGTTCGCGACCGGAGTGGGGCTCGAGGCGCTCGAGGCGCCGCTCGACCCGATGCTGCGGCTCGTCGCCGCGACGGGCCTGAGCGCACTGGGCATCATTGCGTGCGCGTACGCGCTCTATGGCTGGGCGCGCACCGAGCGGGCGTTGCGCACCGGGCGCCCGTTGCCACGTTTTCGCCTGGGCCCCGTGCTGACCGGCGGCATCATCCTCTGTATTGGCCTGGTGGCCGTAGGGCTGCTGCTGTGAGTGCCGACCGGCCTCACCACCCGATGCTCGCCGCGGAGCGCACCGCCCTCGCGTGGCAGCGCACCGCACTGGGGTTCATGGCGGCCAGCGCCGTCGCGCTCAAGGTGCTGTCGGGCGCGGGTTGGGGGCCGGTGGCGATGGCCGGCGCGGGATTCGTGTTCGCCGTGGCCACGCTCGTGATGGCGGCGCGCAGGTATCAGCAGGTGCACCACGGGCTGCATCACGATGACTCGTTGCGTCCGTCAGGTGCGGCGGTGGTGGCGATGGGGGCGAGCGTGCTCGCCTTGGGCGCCGGGTGTCTGTGGTGGATAGGTGTGATCGGAGTGCAGGGATGACGTCGGGATACAGGTGGGTAGTGGCGGCCGCAGGGGTGGCAGTCCTTGCGGGCTGCGGGTCCGCGGGCGTGCCGGATCGGGAGCCCGAGGCAGTCGGCGCCGTCGCCGAGGTCAGCGAGGACAGCGGAACGGTCTACGTGCTGTTCGAGCCCGATGCCGGCTACGAGTATTTCGAGGGCACCACGTTCGCGGTGGGTGCCGAGGTGCCGCTCGAAGGCGTCGACGATGCTGGCGAGGTCGCCGCCGGTGACCGGCTTGAGGTGTGGACCGGGCCATGCGCGGAGTCGTTCCCGGTGCAGTGCACTGTCGAGGGCGTGCGCGTCCTCGACTGACCGCTCAGTGCCTTCCAGGACGCACGCGGCCCCCCGAAACCGACCATGGGTGCCTGCTAGGGCGCTCAGATTCGAAAGAGAGCGGGAGGGGCTCCGCGGCGCTAGTCGAGGAGGGCGGACGCCAGCGACGTGTCGTCGATGCCGCGGTCGGCGGAGCCCAGCACGTTGGTGAGGAACACGTAGGCGAGGTCGTGGTCCGGGAACATCCACAGCTGGGTGCCGGCCCAGCCGCCGTGCCCAAACCCGTCCGTCGCCTTCAGGCCCGGCTCGCGCAGCCGGAGTTTCCAGGTAAAGCCGTCCTCGTGGTCGCGAGTCTGGTCGAAGTCGGGGATGCCGACGGTGAGCGGCTCGCGCATCATGGCGAGGGTCTCAGGGGAGACCAGGCGGCCGTCATCGCGAAGCAGCGACTGTGCGATCGCGAGCATGTCGCCCAGGGTGGCGCTCGCCCCCGCGCCAGGATGGCGCTCGGCGGCGAAGGCGTCGAAGTCGAGCCGGATCTCGTCGGTCATCGTGGGTGGGTGGGTGGTGTCGGCGGCGTCGAGCGACACGCTCGTGGCCCCCGCTCCGGCCAGCAGTTCACGCAACTGCTGCTCCCACGGCCGAGGTTCGGCATGCTCGATCAGGCGAGCCACACCCTGGAACGCGATCGACGAGTAGTGCCGGGCGGTCCCAGCCTCGAAGGTGACGTCCTGAGCGAGGAGTGAGGCGTCGAGCCCCGAGTCGTCGTCGAGTTCCGGGTCCAGCACACCCGACGTGTGGCTCACGAGGTGGCGCAGCGTGACTGGCACCGTGCGACCCGCGCCGAACTCGGGCACCGCGTCCGACAATGGCGTGTCGAGGCTCAGCCTCCCCGCCGTGACGTGGCGTGCAGCGACCATGCCCACGAGCGGTTTGGTGATCGAGAATAGGGGGTACCGGTCGTTGAGGTGGGCGTCGCCCCACGTCTCGACGGCGACGGTGCCCTCGCGGTTCACCACTCCGAGCACGGCCCCCGGCATGCGCCCAGCGTCGATGTGGTCGCGCACCCACGCGGCTGCCTCGTCGAAACCCATGCCCACTCCTTCGTGTTCTTGTCGTCCTCGTCCGCACCTCGAAGCGTATCGACAACCGGGAGGTGCCCCGCGCATCGGCTGGGCGGCCGGGCCGGGCACCACGGCCGGTGCCCGCGCGCCGATACACTCGACGGGTGACCCCTGAAGAGCTCTCCGCCACCATCCGTGCCGCCCTCCTGCAGGGCATCGATGACAGCGACTTCCAACTGTCGCCGTTCGACGTCCCCGACGAGGTGCGGGTCGAGCGCCCGCGCCAGCGCGAGCACGGCGACTGGGCCACCAACATCGCGATGCAGCTGGCCAAGAAGGCCGGCACCAACCCGCGCGAGTTTGCCGAGACCCTCGTCGAGCGGCTGCTCGAGGAGGAGGGCATCGCGACCGCCGAGGTGGCAGGACCCGGCTTCATCAACATCCGCGTGGCCGCTGCGGCCGCGGGCGAGCTCGCTCGCGCGATCGTCGACATGGGCACCGACTACGGCCGGGGAGAGTCGTTCACGGGCAAGACCGTCAACGTCGAGTTCGTCTCCGCCAACCCCACGGGCCCCATTCACCTGGGCGGCACCCGCTGGGCCGCGGTGGGCGATTCGCTTGCGCGCCTGCTGGAATTCCACGGCGCGCGGGTCATTCGCGAGTACTACTTCAACGACCACGGCAGCCAGATCGACAACTTCGCGAAGTCGCTCTATGCCGTCGTCGCGGGTGAGGACGCCCCCGAAAACGGCTACGGCGGCCAGTACATCCAGGACATCGCCGACGAGGTCATGGTCGAGGCCATGGCAGCGGGCGACAACAACCCCATGGAACGCCCCCGCGAGGAGGGCATCGAGTTCTTCCGTGAGCGTGGCGTGAAGCTCATGTTCGCCGAGATCAAGCAGTCGCTGCAGGACTTCGGCGTCGAGTTCGACGTGTACTTCCACGAGGACTCGCTGCACCACTCGGGCAAGGTCGAGCGCGCGCTGGACGAGCTCAAGGCCTCGGGTGCGCTGTACGAGGCGGACAATGCCTGGTGGCTGCGCAGCTCCGACTATGGCGACGAGAAGGACCGCGTCGTGATCAAGTCCGACGGCAACGCAGCGTACATCGCGGGCGACATCGCCTACATTCGCGACAAGTACGAGCGGGGCGCGGACCTGTGCATCTACCTGCTGGGTGCCGACCACCACGGCTACATCGCGCGCCTCAAGGCCGCCGCGGCCGCATTGGGACACTCGCCTGAGATCGTCGAGGTCATCATTGGCCAGATGGTCAACCTCGTGAAGGACGGCCAGCCAGTGCGCATGTCCAAGCGGGCGGGCACCGTGGTGACCATGGCGGACCTCGTGGACGCCGTGGGCGTGGACGCCGCACGCTACTCGCTCGCGCGTTCCTCCGCCGACTCGTCGATCGACATCGACCTGGACCTGCTGGCCTCCAAGACCAACGCCAACCCGGTGTTCTACGTGCAGTACGCGCACGCTCGCTCCACCTCGGTCGCCCGCAACGCGGCCGAGTACGGCATCACGCGCGAGGACGGCTTCGACGCCTCCCTGCTTGAGCACGAGTGGGAGTCCAAGCTGCTGGGCGTGCTGGGAGAGTTCCCGCGCGTGATCACCCAGGCCGTCGAGTTCCGCGAGCAGCACCGCGTTGCGCGCTACCTCGAGGAGCTCGCCTCGGTGTATCACGGCTGGTACGACCGCACTCGCGTCACGCCCCAGGGCGACGAGGAGGTCACCGACCTTCACCGCACGCGACTGTGGCTCAACGATGCCGCGCGCCAGGTGTTCGCCAACGGGCTCGGCCTGCTGGGCGTCACCGCACCCGAGCGGATGTGACCGTGGCGGCGGTGTGGCCCGTCACGCACGAGCGTGGCGACGACGGTGCGATGCGCGTGGGCGGCATGGAACTGCGCGAGCTCACCTCCCAGTTCGGCACGCCGCTGTACGTGGTGGACGAGCAGGACATGCGTGGCCGCGCCCGCGCCTTCCAGCAGCACTTTGCCGACGCCTTCGCGGCGCACGGCACCACCTGTGCGGTCTACTACGCCTCCAAGGCGCTGCTGGCCTCGCGCATCAGCGCCTGGATGTGTGAGGACGGGCTGGGGATCGACGTCGCGAGCGGGGGAGAGCTTGAGCTCGCCCTTCGCGGTGGCATGCCCGCTGACCGCATCACCCTGCACGGCAACAACAAGTCCGATGCGGAACTTACCCGCGCGCTCGAGGTGGGCGTGGGCCACATCGTGGTCGACTCGCTCACCGAGATTCAGGTGCTGAGCGACCTCGCCGTCTCGCTCGACCGCATCGCACCGGTGCTCGTGCGCGTCACGACCGGGGTCCACGCGGGCGGTCACGAGTACATCGCGACCAGCCACGAGGACCAGAAGTTTGGGTTGTCCCTTGCGACGGGCGCCGCGCTGACGGCGCTGCACGCCGTGCACGACGCCCCCGGCCTGGACCTGCGCGGCATCCACACGCACATTGGCAGTCAGATCCTGTCGATCGAGGCCTTCCGCGAGTCCGCCGAGCGCATGCTGGGCCTACGCGCCGACTTTGCCGCCGCATCGGGCGTCGAGGTGCCCGAGGTGGACCTGGGTGGCGGCTACGCGATCGCCTATACGGCTGGCGCGGAGGCGCTCGACCCGTCGGTGGCCGCTCGTGAGATCGCCGATGCGGTGGCAGGTGCCGTGGCCAGCGTGGGTGGGTCGTGGCCCGCCTTCTCGATCGAGCCCGGCCGCGCGATCGCCGGCCCCGCCGGCATCACCCTGTACACCGTGGGCGTGGTCAAGGAGGTCGCGCTCGAGGACGGTGGCGCGCGCCAGTATGTGGCCGTCGATGGCGGCATGAGCGACAACCCGCGCACCATCATGTACGGCGCCGAGTACTCCGCCGAACTCGCCGCGCGTCGCTCCGACGCTCAGCCCGCGCTGTCGCGCGTGGTGGGCAAGCACTGCGAGTCAGGCGACATCGTGGTGCGCGACGTGGACCTGCCGGCAGACGTGGCCCGCGGGGACCTGCTCGCGGTCGCGGCGACGGGCGCCTACGGGCGCTCGATGGCGTCGAACTACAACGCAGTCCTGCGCCCGGCCGTGGTCGCGGTGCGCGACGGCCAGGCGCAGGTGCTGATCAGGCGAGACACCCTCGAGGATCTCCTCAGTTGGGACGTCGCGCCCGCCTGAAGTCGCGCCCGCCTAGTGCGGCGTCAGTCGCTCTCGAGCGCGGTGCGCACCGCGTCTTCGAGGGAGTCGGGCTGGTGGCCGATGAGGTCCGCCAGATCCGTCGACTCCGTGTGGAGGTCGCCCTTGGCGATCGAGGTGTCGATGGCGGCCCAGAACTGGGCCGCGCCACGGTCCATGCCCGCACCCTCGACCATGCCGGTCACCAGTTCCTCGACGTCGACCCGGTGGTGCTGAATGGGCGCGTTGGCGAGAGCGGAGACGACCTCGGCCAGGTAGGACATGGTGAAGGTGTCGCCCGCGAGTTCGTAGGTCTGTCCCTCGGAGTCCTGGAGGGCGGCGACCGCGGCGGCCTCGGCGAAGTCGGAGCGGCTCGCGCCGCTGAGCTTGGCGTTCTTGGTGGCCGAGACCACGGCACCACTCGCGATGTACTGGGGGATCTGGCCCGTGTAGTTCTCGAGGTACCAGGCATTGCGCAGAACGGTCGCGGGGATGCTCGACTCGGCTAGCGCCCGCTCCGTCGCCAAGTGCTCGGGGGCGAGGGGGTTCGAGGACTCGTCGGCCTTGAGCAGTGACGTGTACACGATCCGCGAGACGCCGGCCCGCTCGGCGGCGGCGATCACGTTGGCGTGCTGCTCGACGCGCTTGCCCACCTCGGAGCCGGAGACCAGCACCAGACGGTCGACGCCCTCGAGGGCCGCATCCAAGGTCTCCGCCTGGTCGTAGTCGGCGTGACGGACGGTGACGCCGCGCTCAGCGAGGTCCGACGCCTTCGACTCGGTGCGTGCGAGGGCCACGATGTCCGCGGGCGACACGTCCCGCGTGAGCAGGTGCTCGATCACGAGGCGGCCCAGGTGTCCGCTTGCTCCGGTGACGGCGATGGTGGTCATGGTGGATCCTCTCGAGGGGTGTCAGGGTTCAGCGTGCCCAACCCGCACGCGCGCGCGGCTATTCCCGCGATCACCGCACCCACGACGAACGCGGCGCTCATGGAACAAGCGGCGCGCCCGCGCTGTTGCCCACCATGGCGGCACGGTGCCGTTCAGCCAGCGGAAGGAGTCAACGATGCCTGGCTTCCACGAGCAGTCCGAAGAAGAGATTCACGAGGGCACGGAGGCCTTGCAGGCCCTCGCCGCTGACGTCGAGGCCGAGCGTGAGCACTCGGCCAGCGCCATGAGTCTCCCGCACGATGACCCTGACGCGGAGCAGCCTGGCGACGGCGCAGCAGGCGAGGACCACGACGACCACGACCCCGTTGATCCGGGCGACATCGTCCCGCCTGCGGTCTTCCCGCCCCGCTGATCGATGTCACGGGCGCCACCATCGGCACCTGTGGATCATCTGAGAGCCGGCAGGCGTTGAACCTAATGAGCGGTCGGCGTGCGCCGGTCCGCTCCACTCGATAGGCCACCCGCAGTCGTGCGGGGGACGAGGCCTCGCCGCCGCAGGAACGCTTGCGGCGGTTAGCAGGCCAAGGCGGCGGCGGCCCGGGTCACCCCCTCAGCACCCGGGTCGTCGTCGCTGTCGTGTGCACGCGCGTCAGGCGCGTGCGAGCCCCGCCCACGCGGTCAGTTCAGCGAGGTCGTCGACGATCTCGTCCATCACCCTGTCGTAGGTGGCCTGGTCGCGGGCCCAGGGGTCGTCGAGGCTGCGCAGCGCCACCGGGGTGACGGTGCGCGCCTGGTGCAGCGATGCCGCAGCCGCGGCGAGCCGAGCGGCCGGGCTCGACCCGGCGGGCGCATCGGCCGTCCTGGACAGTTCTGCTGCCTCCTTGATGACGAACACATGCGGGGCGGCAGAGCCCCATTCCTGCTCGATCCAGCGGGCGTGTTGCTGAGTGGCGACGAGTACCAGGTCCGCGCGGCTGAGGATGCCCCGATCAAGCTGCGTGGGGCGGTGGCGCGGGATGGTGAGGGAGTGGCGCTCGGCGGCACGGCGCATGGGCGAGGGCACGTCCATGCCGATCTCGGCGTAGATGCCAGCACTCGTGACCTCCGCGGCGTCGCGCCATTCGCGCTTGGCGAGGTAGTGCATCGCGGGCGAGCGGCAGATGTTGCCGGTGCAGACCATGGTGACCCGTGCTGGCGTGGTGCTCATGGCAAGTGAGGCTACGTCAGGCTCGCTGCCCGCCACGACGGCCGATGCGCGTGACGCTCGGGCGGTCGCCATGCCTGCCGTAGAGGGTGCCCTCGTATTGCTTGAGCGTCGCGATGAGCGCGAAGCTCAGCGTGACCAGCAGCGCCCACGAGCCGAGTTTGCCCACGTGCACGGCCCTCCAGATCTGCTCCTGGTCGGGGTACTGCCAGGCGCCGAGGAACGTGCCCATGTTCTCCGCGACCCACAGGAAGAACCCGATGAACACGAAGGCGAGCGCGAGCGGCATGCGCAGGCGTCGCTCGGCGACCGTGTAGTGCACGAGGGTGCGGCGCATCTCAAGGACGAAGGCCGTCGCGATCACCCAGCGCAGGTCCCAGAAGTAGTGGTGGGTGAAGAAGTTCAGGTAGGCGAGCACCGCGAGGATCGTCATGGGCACGGGTCGGTAGTCGGTCACGCGCAGGTCGAACCGCCGCCAGGCCTGACAGATGTAGGAGCCCACGGCCGCGTACATGAACCCCGAGTACAGCGGCACTCCCGCGATCATCGTGACGCCAACGTCGGGGTAGGTCCACGAGCCCTGGTGAACCTTGAAGATCTCGAGGCCAAGGCCCAGCAGGTGGAACACGAGCACCACGCCCACCTCGCGCGTGGTCTCGTAGCCAGTGGCCCACAGCACCGCCGTGATGGTGATGCCGGCGATCAGCAGCAGGTCGTAGCGCGCGATGGGGGTGTCGATGACGTCGGTCACGCCCATCGCGATAAAGATCAGGATCGCGAACAGCAGCGACGTGAGGTTGGTCCAGGCAAAGACCCACAGCAATCTGACGACA
Source organism: Demequina sp. (assembly GCF_047975725.1). Classification (GTDB taxonomy): domain Bacteria; phylum Actinomycetota; class Actinomycetes; order Actinomycetales; family Demequinaceae; genus Demequina. The sequence goes on along the minus strand of NZ_JBKEED010000004.1, from coordinate 26,199 downwards.
TTGCGGAGCCGCAGGCGGGGGTTCTCGGGAGCGTCTGCTGGCACGGCACCATTGAGCCCGATCAGGTCTCTCGAAGCCCGCAGGCGCACCGGGGAGGGGCAGCTCGGCGCTCCGATAGAGTGGCCCCGTGCCAACCTCCTCAGCCCCTGTGAAGATCGCCGTGCTCGGCTGTGGGACCGTCGGAACCCAGGTGGTGCGCCTGCTGCTTGAGCAGGCCGACGACCTCGCGGCCCGTGTCGGTGCCCCCGTCGACCTTGCCGGAGTCTACGTGCGCGACACGTCGAAGCCGCGCGACGCCGTCGTCCCCGTGGGCCTGCTGACGTCGGACGCTGAGGCGCTCGTCGACCAGGCCGATGTGGTGGTTGAGTTGATGGGCGGCATGGAGCCCGCGCGGGCGCTGATCTTGCGCGCCCTCGCGCGCGGCGCGGCCGTGGTCACCGCGAACAAGGCGCTCCTCGCCACGCACGGCGCCGAGCTCCACGAGGCTGCCGACGCCGCGGGCGCCGACCTGTACTACGAGGCCGCCGTCGCGGGTGCGATCCCGCTGGTGCGGCCCGTGCGCGAGTCCCTCGCGGGCGACCGGGTCACCAAGATTCTGGGCATCGTCAACGGCACCACCAACTACGTACTTGACGAGATGACCACCAAGGGCCTGAACTACGACGACGTCGTGGCAGAGGCGCAGCGGCTGGGCTACGCCGAGGCCGACCCGACCGCCGACGTGGGCGGGCACGACGCCGCCGCCAAGGCCGCGATCCTCGCCTCGCTCGCGTTCCACCAGCGCGTCGCGCTCGACGATGTCTACTGCGAGGGCATCACCGAGGTCACCGCGGACGACATCATCGCGGCCAAGGAGACCGGTCGCGTCATCAAGTTGCTCGCCGTCGCCGAGCAGGCCGATGCGGGTGTCACCGTCCGTGTCCACCCCGCCCTGCTGCCCAAGGACCACCCCCTCGCCAACGTGCGCGGCGCATTCAACGCCGTGTTCGTCGAGGCAGAGGCCGCGGGTGAACTGATGTTCTACGGTCAGGGAGCGGGAGGTGCGCCCACCGCATCGGCCGTCCTGGGCGATGTCGTGTCGGTGGCCCGTCACAAGGCCAACGGCGGCAAGGGCCCGCGCGAGTCGAATTACGCGCGCCACGAGGTGCTGCCGATGGATGCGGCGATGACTCGCTACGCGGTGCGCATGTCGGTCGCGGACCGCCCCGGCGTGCTCGCGCAGGTCGCGTCGATCTTTGCCGAGCACGAGGTCGGCATCGAGTCCGTGCGGCAAATGGCCGGGCGCGGCCACGCGGGACTGATCTTGTCGACCCACCGCGCGCCAGAGTCGGCGCTGCGGGCCACGGTGGAGGCGCTGCGTGGTGCCGACTCCGTCAACGATGTCTGGTCCGTCCTGCGGATCGAAGGAGAGGCGTAAGCAATGGCGCACGTGTGGCGCGGCATCATCCGCGAGTACCTGGACCGAATGCCGTTCACTGAGGACGACCGCATCATTTCGCTCGGCGAGGGTGGCACGCCCCTGGTGTACGCCCGCTCCATCTCTGAGGAGGTGGGAGCGAAGGTCTACGTCAAGGTCGAGGGGATGAACCCCACGGGCTCGTTCAAGGACCGCGGCATGACCTCCGCGATCACGCAGGTGGTCAAGGACGGCGACCACACGGTGGTGTGCGCCTCCACGGGCAATACCTCGGCCTCCGCCGCGGCCTACGCCGCGCACGCCGGGCTCCAGTGCGTCGTGATGATCCCCCAGGGCAAGATCGCCGCCGGCAAGATGGCCCAGGCCATCGTGCACGGCGCCAAGCTGGTGCAGGTCGACGGCAACTTCGACGAGTGCCTGGACATTGTGCGCTCGCTGTCGGAGGACTACCCGGTCGCGCTCGTCAACTCGGTCAACCCGTACCGACTGCAGGGGCAGAAGACCGCCGCCTTCGAGATCGTCGACCAGTTAGGTGACGCCCCGGACATCCACATGCTTCCCGTGGGCAACGCCGGCAACATCTCGGCGTACTGGATGGGCTTCAAGGAGGCGCTGGCCGCTGGCGACGCCACCCGTACGCCCCGCATCTGGGGCGTGCAGGCCGCCGGCGCCGCGCCGTTTGTGGCGGGCCACCCCATCAAGGACCCCGAGACCATCGCCACCGCGATCCGGATCGGCAAGCCCGCGTCGTGGGACCTGGCGGTCGCCGCGCGTGACGAGTCCGGCGGCTGGATTCGCGCCGTCTCCGACGTGCAGATCCTTGCCGCGCAGGCGCGCCTGGCTGCCGACGTCGGCGTCTTTGTCGAGCCGGCCTCTGCTGCGCCGATCGCCGGCCTGCTGGCCGCGGCCGCCCTGGGCGAGGTGCCCGAGGGTGTGACCATCACCTGCACTGTCACGGGCAACGGACTGAAGGACACCGCGACCGCGCTCGCGGGCCACGAGGTCGAGCCCACCGTGATCCCCGTTGACGTCGCCGCGGCGGCGAAGGTCCTGGGGCTGTAGCGATGCGCCTGGCAGCGGACGCGGTCCGCGTGCTGGTGCCCGCGACCGCGGGCAACCTTGGCCCTGGCTTCGACGCGCTCGGTATGGCGCTGGGCGTCGCCGACGAGATCGAAGTCCGTGCCGTCGCCTCGTCGTCAGTCACGATGGAGATCGAGGGAGAGGGCGCCGACACCCTGCCGCGCGACGAGAGCCACCTGGTGGTGCGGGCGCTGCGTGAGGCGCTCGACCACGTAGGTGCCTCGCAAGTGGGACTGCACGTGCGCGCCATCAACCGGATCCCGCACGGTCGGGGACTGGGGTCATCGGCGGCCGCCGTCGTGGCGGGCATTGTTGCCGCACGGGGGCTGATCGCCGAGCCCGAGGCGCTGTCGGCAGAGGTCGCTCTCGACCTTGCGACGCGCTTCGAGGGTCACCCTGACAATGCCGCTCCAGCGATCTACGGCGGCGCGACCGTGGCGTGGACCGACGAGTCCGGCGCGCACGCTGTCCCGCTTGAGGTCGCTGACGAGATCGAGACCGCAGTGCTGATCCCACGCTCCGTGCTGCCCACCAAGCAGGCGCGCTCCGTGTTGCCCTCGCTCGTGCCGCACAAGGACGCCGCCTTCAACGTGGGCCGCGCCGCGCTCCTGGTCAACGCCTTGGCTGGCAGGCCTGAGGACCTCATGCCCGCGACCGAGGAGCGGCTGCATCAGCAGTACCGCGCCGAGGTCATGGCGGCCACGCCTGCGATGGTCGCGCACCTGCGCGAGCAGGGGCTCGCGGCCGTCGTCTCGGGCGCCGGGCCGTCGGTGCTCGTCATCGGCACCGACCTGGCGTCGCTCGGTTTGGGCACGGGAACGCCGGACTGGGCTGCAGGGATTGGCGACGAGACGTGGCGCTGCGTGCACACGATCGAGCACGTCCCAGGCGCCACGTCGGTGCGCCTGTAACGCCCCAGACCCCAACTCCTGCACCCCTTCACCCCCTGTCCCACCCCCCTCACCCCCTGGGTTCGCGTAGACCTGGACCAGATCTGGGCGTCCGGTGCGCGCTACGCGTACCTCAGGCCCACCGCAGCGTTATCCACAGATTCGTGAACCGCCCCCACCCGGACTGCTGCGCTGGCTAGCGTCGGGATGGGCTCGCGACTGGGCGAGCCGTCGCAACCCGCGCTCAAGTGCGGATCAGGGGGAATGATGCGAAAGATCGCGACCGCGTGCCTACTGGTGGCACTGCTCGCCGGGTGCCAACTGTGGGGATCGCCAGAGCGTGACAGCGAGCGGGAGCCAGCCGGCGCATCGGCCACTCCTCAAGCGCTGGGCGACACGACTGCGTCACCCGAGGGAGCATCGGCGCTCAGCACAAGTGCCCTTGACGTCGGTGAGCCCGTGTGGCGCGTACCAGGGATCTTCGGCGAGGACACCGTGGTCGCCGACGGGGTCGTCCTCGCGGTCCAACAGATGGGCAATCGGTACGCGAAGGCCATCGACGTCGAGACGGGCGAACTGCTGTGGGCGAAGCCGGTCTCGCGGGGCTCGGTCGGGGAGGCATGGCTCGCGACGCCCGCGTTGTTGAGAACCGACGATCACGGGTGGGCCGTGGTGATGTCTGGCACGGCAGAACTCAACCGTGATCTTGGCCAATTCCAGCACCGCGTCCAGGTGCGCGCGCTCAGAACAGGCGAGGTGTTGGCCGAGGCTCAGCCAGCCTGGATGGGTTCTCTCTGGCAGTGCGACGGGTATGACGAGGTGTGTGCGCATCTCGCTGCGCCTGGCGACGAGTACTTCACCCGCTACGTCGTGGACGCCGCGAAACTCGAGTTCACGGCTGTCGATTGGGAGCCGCCTGCTTCGAGCGGTGGCTCGGCGTACTTCGCCGGAGGGATCTGGGGTGTGGAGCGCGATGGACGCACGGTCTTGGTGAGGAGACTCGACGGTGTGGAGACCTGGCAGACCGATGTGACCGACGTGAAGGGACTCGAGTCGGCGGCGAGTTCGGGTGTCTACGCGCATGCAGAGATCGACGACGACGCCAATGTCATGCTGATGAGCATCGGCCCAGCCGAACCAGCTGAGCGCATCGGGCTCGACGACATGACTGTCGTCAGCGTCGATCTCGACAGCGGAGACGTCCTCTGGAGGGAATTCGGCGCGGTGTTCTGCTGGGAGCGTGTGGTGTGCCGCGGGGAGATCCACTACGACCGCGACCCCAACGGCACGTCCTACTCACTGACGACCGGTGACGTCGAACTGTCGGTGTTGGATCCGCGAACGGGGCAGGCCACGTGGAGCACGACCATCGCGGACGCGGCGGGCATTGCGAACGGGTCGCGGCAGGCGAGCATGATTGGCCCCCCTGGCGTCGAGGTTCTCGAAAGTGGCGGAGTCGCGCATCTCCTCGACCTCGAGACAGGAGAGTTGCAGCCGCTCGGCGGTCGCACAGTGGTGTGCGCGCAGCCGCGCACCGCCACGTTGCCGGAGTACTCAAACCCGCAGCGCGATGAGGTCGAGATGAACGCGGGCGTCACCTACGCGCCGTGCACCGGGCTAGGCGAAGACGACGTAGTCGAGGACTTCACGCGCGAGGCCGTCGAGGCCGCAGAGTGGGACAGGGCGGTGGTGATCGATGACGAGTGGGGCGTGCGCGCGGGCACTGATGTGGGCAAGGTGCCGGTTGAGGACTCGCAGCCTCGCATCCACGTGGTCGCCACCGAGGACGCGCTGCTCGGCTTCTGGTTCTAGCGGCGCGGGGGCGTGCCGGCGTGCGGGCCGTGCGGCACGTGCGGGGCCCGTTCCCGGTTCGCGTAGACCTCGCCCACATCTCAGGCCGCGGCGCGCCCTGCGCGTAGGTCAGGGCGTGTGCGTGCTGCCACGATGCGGCGAACCACGGCACGGCACCACTCCGGGCGGGTCTCGAGGTCCCGCGTCGAGAACCGGACGGTGGCGATGCCCTGCGTCATGAGGATCGCGTCGCGCGTGATGTCGTGTTGGCGTCCGCCAACGGTGGCGTGGGTGCCTCCATCAAGTTCGACCGCGGTGCGCGAGGCAGCGTCGTACATGTCGAGTTCGAAGGTCCGGCCGTCCGCTGTCACGCGGTGCTGGCGCAGGAACATGTCGAACTCCTGAGTGTGGAACACCTCCCGCAGGCCCAGGGTCTCGAGATAGCTCATCGACCCGGCGCGAATCGCCGCCACGAGTCGCTCGAATGCCCGCCGGGAGGCCATGCGCGCGAGCGTCGCGCAGGCGCGCGTGAGGTCGCGTGCGGTCGTCATGCGCCGCTGAACCGCGAGGTAGATAGGGTCGTCACGATCCTTCGGGGGGAGGGTGCCGTACGACGTCGCCAGCGCCCACGGCACGTCGACCGTCCTGAGGCCGTTGACGTCGTAGGCAGGCGGGATCGTGCCGATGCGGCGCAGTCGCAGCCATGGAGGGCACTCGCGATTGGTGCCCCACGGGGTGGCGACCACGATAACCTCAGGTGGCAGGCACAGTCCCCAGTTGGCGGTCGCCGCGACCCCGATCAGCGCCGCCTGAGGGTGTGCCCAGGCGAGGGCCGCGTGCGCGCGCACGGTGAACGATTGCGCGTGGAGGGTCGCCGCATAGAGGCCGGGCAACACGCGGGTGACCGCGCCGCCTCGCAGTGCACGCCGCAGCGCCGCTCTTGACCAGCGGCGGGTGATCTCGTGGATGTCGAAACTGCGCGCCTCGCGTTCCATCGCGGTGTGAAGGTGGTGAGCGTCCATAGGTCGTGTCTAGCCCTGTAAAGCAGTCGTTGGCAGGTTGCGGAGCCAATCTGTGGAGGGCCGATGCGCGCTCGCCCCCTGGGGATGGATGTGCCACGGGCCTTGGCGCGCCCTCACCTACGCGTAGCGCGCATGGGGCTGCGGAAAGTGGGCGAGGTCTACGCGAACCCCGTGGGGGAGGGGCAGCGCCGGGAGGGAGGGCGTGCGCAGGTGAGGCGGCGCTCTAGAGTGGTCGCACTGTCGTAGCGACGCGAGAAGGGGTGCCCGTGGCACATCGATGTGTGGTGGTCACGGCCCATGGCGACTCTCCCGCCTCCCGTGGCGACATCGCGCGCTTCACCGTGAACGCCGCCTGGGAAGGACCCGACGCATGATCATTCGCCCTGCTACTGCGGACGATTCGGCCGCCATTGCCAGCATCTGCCTGCTGACCGGAGCCGACGGCGGCGACGCGACCGGAAACTACGGCGACGACGTTGCGCTGAGCGACGTCTACGCGACGCCCTATCTGCACGGGCCCGGCGGTTTCGCGCTGGTGTGGGACGAGGGCCAGGGCGCTGTGGGGTATGTACTCGGGACGGACGACACGCGGGCATTCCAGGCCTGGTTCACCGGTGAGTGGTGGCCGTCGAGGCCCCACCGCGAGCAGGTGACGGAGGGTGACCGCTGGCTGCTTGCGTCGGCGAGTGATCCCGACCGGATGCTCATCGACGCGCTCGATGAATACCCGGCTCACCTGCACATCGACCTGTTGCCGCAGGCTCAGGGCAAGGGCGCCGGGCGTCAGCTCATCGAGGCGGCGTGCGCGCTTCTCGCGCAGCGTGGCAGCCCCGGCGTTCACCTTGTGGCCTCGAAATCGAACGCCGGCGCGCAGGCGTTCTATCCGCGGGTGGGGTTCTCACCCGCCGCCGATGACGGCAGTTCGGTGACCTTTGTGAGGGCGCTGCACGCGTAGCCACGGAGCAGGGCCGATGCGGTGGTGGGCATCCCACTCCGCCTCCAAGTTGCGGAGTGAGCACTCACTCACTTAGTCTGTCGTGGTGTCTAGCAAGCCCGGTCGAGCCCGTCCCATGGCGCCTGAGGCGCGCCGTGAGTCGATCCTCGACGCGGCGACGCCGCTCATCTTTGAGCACGGCTACGCCGTGACGACGCGGCAAATCGCTGACGCGGCGGGCATCGCAGAGGGCACGATTTTCAGGGCCTTTGAGGACAAGGATGCCTTGCTCGACGCGCTCGTGGAGCGGCTGCTCAGGCCCGAGCCGACGCTTGCCGCGCTCGAGACGATTGACCTTGGCCTTCCCCTTGAGGATCGCCTGGCCCAGATCGTCGAGATCTTGAGGGCGCGGGTGGCGGACGTGACTGCGCTCATGCGTGCGATTGGTCCTCGCCACCATGGGCGCCGCCCACACCGCGCGCCGCTGTCAGAGGTGACCGATAGCGTCACCCGCATCGTGGCCTCTGATGCTGAGCAGTTGCGAGTTCCCGTCGCGACAGCGGCGGAATATGTTCGCATCCTTGTGGTGGGGACATCGGTGCCGTTCCTCGCCGCTGGAGAGGCACCAGCAACGCGTGACCTTGTTGACTTCATTCTTCGCGGAATTGCCCAGGAAAGGGACTGACTGATGCTGTGGAAACTGCTCAAGAGTTCGGTCAAGCCGTACTGGGGGCTGCTGGCGCTCGTTGCGGTGTTTCAGTGCGGACAGGCGATCGCCAACCTGTACCTGCCCACGCTGAACGCCGACATCATCGACAAGGGTGTGGCGACCGGCGACATTCCCTACATCTGGCGCCTGGGTGGCTGGATGCTGCTGCTGTCGCTGTTCCAGGTGGTCTGCACCATCACGGCCGTCTACTTTGGGGCGCGGATCGCGATGGCGGTGGGCCGTGACCTGCGTGCGCAGATCTTCGGCCAGGTCGCGGAGTTCTCCGAGGCGGAGGTGCAGCGCTTTGGCGCTCCCTCGCTCATCACCCGCAGCACCAACGACGTGCAGCAGGTGCAGATGCTCGTGCTGATGACGTGCACCCTGCTGATCTCAACTCCCTTTACCGCCATCGGTGGCGTGATCCTCGCGCTTGAGCAGGATGTGGCCCTGTCGTGGATCATGGCCGTCGCTATCCCGCTGCTGCTCGTGATCGTCATGGTGATCGTGACCCGCATGGTGCCGCACTTCAGGCGCATGCAGACGCGCATCGACGGTGTGAACCGCGTGCTGCGCGAGCAGCTCACGGGCATCCGGGTGATCCGCGCCTTCGTGCGCGAGGACCGTGAGCAGGACCGCTTCGCGGATGCCAATGCTGCCGTGACGGAGTCCGCGATCGCGGCGGGCCGCCTGATGGCCTCGATGTTCCCCTTGGTGCTGCTCGTCGTGAACCTGGGTTCGGTGGCCGTCATGTGGTTCGGAGCGGACCGCATCAACGCCGGCGAGATGCAGGTGGGTGCGCTGACGGCCTTCCTGGCGTACCTGATCCAGATCCTCTTCTCCGTGCTGATGGCGACGTTCCTGTTCGTGCTCGTGCCACGTGCCGCCGTCGCGGCCGACCGCATCACCGAGGTGCTCGACACCCCCGCATCGGTGACCGATGCGGAAGGCGCCGTCGAGGTCCCCTCCACTGGCGACGTGGTCTTCGACAAGGTCACCTTCACGTATCCCGGTGCCGACGAGCCCGTCCTCGCCGACATTTCCTTCACGGCGACCCGCGGCACCACCACTGCGATCATCGGGTCGACGGGTGCGGGCAAGACCACGCTGGTCAATCTCATCCCCAGGCTGTACGACGCCACGGAGGGCTCCGTGCGCATCGGCGGGGTGGATGTGCGTGACGCCCAGCTGGAGTCGCTGTGGGCACGCGTCGGAGTGGTGCCCCAGCGGCCGTACCTGTTTGGCGGAACCGTGGCATCGAACCTGCGCTTCGGCGCGCAGGATGCCACGGATGAGGACCTGTGGTCCGCGCTCGCCATCGCGCAAGGCGAGGACTTTGTGCGGGCCATGCCCTCGGGACTCGACTCACCCATCGCTCAGGGCGGCACCACCGTTTCTGGCGGCCAGCGTCAGCGACTGTCGATCGCCCGCGCGCTCGCGGCGCACCCCGACATTTTGGTGTTCGACGACTCGTTCAGTGCCCTCGACACGGCGACCGATGCGCGCCTGCGCGCTGCGCTCGCGACCGACGTCAAGGACGCCACGGTGATCGTGGTCGCCCAGCGCGTCTCGAGCATCGTGGAAGCGGACCAGATTCTCGTGATGGAGCACGGGCGCATCGTCGACCGTGGCACGCACGATCAACTTCTTGAGACATCGCCGACCTACCAGGAGATCGTCAGTACCCAGCTCCGGGCGGAGGACGCAGCATGAGCGAGGAGACCACCGAGGAGCGCGAGGCTCCTGCCGCCCGTCAACAGCACCACGGTCCCGCGATCGGCGCGCCCATGGAGAAGGCTCAGGACTTCAAGGGCTCGTCGATGCGTCTGGCGCGCATGCTCAGCCCCGAGAAGGTGCTCGTGTGGATCGTCGTGGTCCTTGGTGTGGGCTCGGTGGCGCTGAGCGTCGTCGGACCCAAGATCCTGGGTAACGCGACCACCGTCATCTTCGAGGGCTTCATGGCAGGTAGCGGCGTCGATTTCCCGCGCCTGCACCAGATTCTGTGGACGGTTGCGGCCATCTATGTGGTGTCGTCCATCCTGGCTCTGGGCCAGGGCCTGATCCTCAATGGTGTGACCCAGCGCACCGTCTACCGGCTACGCCAAGACGTCGAGGACAAGATCCACCGCCTGCCCCTGAGCTACTTTGACCGCCACCAGCGCGGCGATCTGCTCAGCCGCGTCACCAACGACATCGACAACATCGCCCAGGTGCTGCAGCAGACCCTGAGCCAGTTGTTCACGTCGGTGCTGACGATCATCGGCATCCTCGTCATGATGCTGTCGATCTCGTGGGAGCTCGCGCTGATCGCGATCGTCTCCATCCCGCTCACGACCATCGTCGTGGCGCAGGTGGCCAAGCGCTCCCAGCCCAAGTTCGTGGCGCAGTGGAAGCACACCGGTGACCTGAACGCGCAGATCGAAGAGGGGTACACGGGTCACGCGCTCATCAAGGTGTTCGGCCGTCGTCGTCAGACCCGTGAGGAGTTCGACTCCAAGAACGGCGAGCTGTACGACGCGAGCTTCGGCGCCCAGTTCATCTCGGGCATCATCATGCCCAGCGCGCAGTTCATCGGAAACCTGGTCTACGTCGCGATCGCCGTCGTCGGCGGCATCATGGTCACCAACGGTCGCCTGAGCCTGGGCGACGTGCAGGCATTCATCCAGTACTCGCGTCAGTTCCAGCAGCCCATCAGCCAGCTCGGTTCGATGGCCAACCTGCTGCAGTCGGGCGTCGCGTCCGCCGAGCGGGTGTTCGACCTGCTCGACGCCGACGAGCAGGAGCCCGACCAGGAGCCCGCTGTGACCCCCGAGGACGACCACGGGCGCTTGGTGTTCGAGAACGTGTCGTTCCGCTACGTCGAGGACAAGCCGCTCATCGAGGACCTCAACCTCGAGGTCCGCCCCGGCCGCACGGTCGCGATCGTTGGCCCCACGGGCGCCGGCAAGACCACCCTGGTCAACCTCATCATGCGCTTCTACGAGCTCACGGGTGGGCGCATCACGCTCGACGGCGCGGACATCGCCAAGATGACCCGCCACGACCTGCGTTCGCGCACGGGCATGGTGCTCCAGGACACGTGGCTGTTCGGCGGGACTATCCGCGACAACATCGCGTACGGGCGTACCGACGCGACGGAGGAGCAGATCCTCGACGCCGCCAAGGCCGCCTATGTCGACCGGTTTGTGCACTCGCTGCCGGACGGCTACGACACGGTGCTCGACGACGACGCGTCGAACCTGTCCGCAGGCGAGCGGCAGCTGGTGACGATCGCGCGTGCCTTCGTCGCGCAGCCGCAGGTGCTGATCCTTGACGAGGCCACGAGCTCCGTCGACACCCGTACCGAACTGCTGGTGCAGCGGGCCATGGCGGAACTGCGCAAGGACCGCACGGCGTTCGTGATCGCGCACCGCCTGTCGACCATCCGGGACGCCGACCTCATCCTCGTGATGGAACACGGCACCATCGTCGAGCAGGGCAACCACCGCGAGTTGCTCGCGGCTAAGGGTGCGTACGCGCGTCTGTACGAGGCGCAGTTCGCGGCGGCCATTGAGGACCCCGACGCTCAGGCAGGGGATGGCTCGGGCAGCGACACCGCAGCGATCGACGTCAGTGCCCTCGACACGGCCGATGCGCGGGTGGCACCCGTGCCTCCGTCCACCGTGGCCGCGGGGATTGTCTCCGAGGGGATCCTCCCGCAGGAGTCCGTCGTCGAGGACGGGGACACAGACCCCCGCGCCTAGGAGCCGCCACCAGCTGACCACACGATGGCCGCCGCACCCTGGGGTGCGGCGGCCATCGTCATGGGGTGACCCTGGTTCCAGGTGCCGCGAGCGATCGAGGCAACCGACGCATCGGCTCTAGAAGTTGTCGCGCTCGCCGTTGACGTCGAACGTGTACGACGGGATGAACTCGAGCACGATGTGCTCGACGTCGAGCCCGGCGTCGTCCATCTCGGCGTACACCTGGTCGATGTCGGGCAGCGGGGGAGTGCCCTTGACCACGGCGTAGATCTTGTCGTCCTCGCGCGGGACCACCGACACCACGGCCCAGCGGGTGTCCTCGGTGAGATCGTCCAAGTAGTTCTGCACCGTGGCGATGCGGCCGCTGTCCGCGATGGCCTTAGCCGTCGTCCACGCGAGTGGCCCCGACACGAGCAAGACCATGGTCGCGGTGGTGAGGTAGACGCGCACGCGCCGACGCCGCTCGGCCTCCTTGTCCTCCACCTCGAGAAGCCTGAGTTTCGAATAGCCGTAGATCGCCATGACGATCGCACCGGTGGCGAGGATGGCGGCGACGTTCGTGACGAACAGCAGCAGCGCGCCCAGGGCTTGGGTCCACGCGCCCGACTCGAGCGTCAGTCCCACCACGCACAGCGGGGGAACCAGCGAGATCGCGATCGCCACTCCGGGCAGGGTGTCGGAGATGTCTGAGCGCACGAGCGCGATCGACCCCACGACTCCCGTGGCGAGCGCCGCGAACAGGTCGATGAGGCCGGGGGAGACGCGACCGGCGACCTGGGCGTTGCTCGCAGCGGTCATGGGCTGCACGAGCAGCAAGCCAAGGATGAATCCCACGGCAATGGCAGCAAGCGCGCCCGCACACATGATCAGGATGGAGCGCGTGAGCTGCTTGCGGTCGCCCAGGACGGTCGCGAGCATCGTGCCCTGGATGGGTCGCATGAGCGGCGCGACGATCATCGCGCCGATCACCGTCGCGGTGGAGTCTGCGGCGACACCCGCCGTCGCGATGGCGGCCGCGAGAATCAGCAGCAACCAGAACCTGGTGTGCTGGGAGCGGACGCGGTCTCCTTCAAAGAAGACCGCGTCCCTCATGTAGTCAACGCTGTTGAGCTTTCCCGACCAACGGGTGTCCCTGACCAGGGAGCCCAAGAGCGTCATCCGAGGAGCTTCGCCTTCGCTGCTGCGAACTCCGCGTCGCTGAGGATGCCAGCGTTCTTCATCTCTGCCAGCTTGGACAGTTGCGCCATCAGGTCGTCACCAGCGGCCGGGGCGGCGGCCACGGCGGGCGCCGCCTGCGAGGCAGCCAGCTGGGCCTGCATCGAGGCCAGCTGAGCCTGGTTCGCCTGCACCTGCTGGTACTGCTGCTGCTCGGCGTAGGCCTGGTCCTGGCGTGCGTCGTAGCGGGCGCGCTGACGGCGCGCGACCCCACCCGAGACAGCCGTGGCGGTACCTGAGATGACTGCCGTGCGCGCCATCGTGCCAATGAGGCCGGGGCGGCCAAACCTGGGGGCCATGACTACGCCACTTCCTCGGCCTGGACGGCGTCCAGAACCTCTTGAACCACGGGGCCGGGCACGCGGATCGAGTCAATGAACTCACCGCCGGCTGAGGTGATGGCGTCGCGCAACGGCCTGACCCAGGTGTGTTCGAACACCAGAATCGCCGCCGATGCGCCTACCTCCAGGCCCTCGGTCAACAGCTCGACGTCCTCGTCCGAGATCATCTCGAGCCCCGTGCCGATGAGCGCGCCCACGCGGGCGACATCCGAGTCGGCGTCGTCCTGAGCGAACTCAAGGGTGGTGGTCTCGTCCTCACTGACGCGCTGCACAAACACGCCGTCGGCGATGGAAATGACGCCCGCATCCACCAAGCGTTCGAGCTCGGGAATGATGTCGCCTTGGAACTTGCCTGAGTCGAAGCCGATCGTGACAACCTCGATGGGACCCAATGTCATGGTGCTCTCCACATCGTCGCTGGAATGGCCGCGCATGCCGCCACTTGGCAATCTAGGGCCGCGTGCCAGCAGCGGCAACTGGTGAATGCTCAGGTGTCGCTGCACACTGTTCACGGCAGTCCGAAAGGTGAGGGCGCATAGGCGCGTTCCAGGGACGATAGGGGTGCTGTTTGGGTGCCCGTGGGGTGCGGTGGTAGCCTGAATGAGCATCCCCCGAGTAGCAACCAGCACCGGCGGATTGCACATCCCTTGCTTTCAGACGTCTGCGGACGATGGCGTATCCGCATACCCGGATCAGCAGGGATTGCTCGCACCCACAGGAGCCAGCCTGGCTCGTGCGAAGAAAAGGACAATCAGTGACAGACACCACAGTGGCCGCAGCGGATAACAGCGCGGCCCTCAGCGCCATGAAGCTCCCTCAGTTGCAGGCACTCGCCTCCGAGCTTGGAGTCTCCGGCGTCAAGAAAATGCGTAAGGGCGACCTCGTGGAAGCCATCAAGAACGGCGGCGTCGTGCCGGCGAAGAAGGAGGCCGCCGAGGCTCCTGCCGCCGAGGCTCCCGCTGCCAAGGCCGCTGGCGCTAAGGCCGCTGGCGCTAAGGCCGCTGCCGCCAAGACCCCGGCCGCCGACGCCGATGCGGCCGATGCGCCCGCCACCGGGCAGCAGCGCTCGCGTTCGCGCCGCGCCACCTCCGGCCAGGGCCCCGTTCAGGCGGCTGCTGGCGACGCAGGCTCGAAGGATGAGGCCTCCGGTGCCGGTGCTGCCAGCGCCGACGCCGAGCAGGACCGCCCCGCTCGCGAGGGACGCCAGTCCCGCGATGACCGTGACGAGCGCGCGCGGCGCGCAGCCGAGGCCGTGCAGTCCGCCGGTCGCGGCGAGCGTTCGGAGCGCTCTGAGCGTTCGGAGCGTTCGGAGGGGGAGCGCCAGGACCGCGGCAACCGTCAGGACCGTAGCGAGCGCCAGGACCGCAGCGCCGAGCGTGGCGAGCGCCAGGGTCGTCAGGACGGCAACAACGACGCTCAGAACGATGACGAGGACGGCAACGGCCGCCGCCGTCGTGGCCGTGGACGTGGCCGCAACCGTGGCCGTGAGCGCGATGGCGTCGAACTGCAGCCGCAGGCCCGCCAGGACGAGGACGAGGCCCGCGATGACGAGGAGCTGACCCCGGTCGGCGGCATCGTCGACCTGCTTGACAACTACGCGTTCATCCGCACCACCGGCTACCAGTCGGGCAAGTCGGACGTGTACGTGTCCATGAACCAGGTCCGCAAGTACGGCCTGCGCAAGGGCGACGCGATCACCGGTTCGGTGCGCCCGCCCCGCCCCGGCGAGCGCGGACAGCGTCAGAAGTTCAACGCTCTGGCCACCATCGACACCGTCAACGGCATGAGCCCGGACGATGCGCGCACGCGCAAGGAATTCTCCGACCTCACGCCGCTGTACCCGCAGGAGCGCCTGCACCTCGAGACCGACTCGCGCAACCTCACCAACCGCGTGATCGACATCGTCGCGCCCATTGGTAAGGGCCAGCGTGGTCTGATCGTCTCGCCGCCCAAGGCCGGTAAGACCCTCGTGATGCAGTCCATCGCGAACGCGATCACCACCAATAACCCTGAGGTTCACCTCATGGTCGTGCTGGTCGACGAGCGCCCCGAGGAGGTCACCGACTTCCAGCGCTCGGTCAAGGGTGAGGTCATCGCCTCGACCTTCGACCGTCCCGCGACGGACCACACGCAGGTGGCCGAGCTCGCGATCGAGCGCGCCAAGCGCCTGGTCGAGCTCGGACAGGACGTCGTGGTGCTGCTCGACGGCATCACCCGCCTGGGTCGCGCTTACAACCTGGCCGCTCCCGCATCGGGCCGTATCCTCTCGGGCGGTGTGGACAGCTCCGCGCTGTACCCGCCCAAGAAGTTCTTTGGCGCGGCGCGCAATATCGAGAACGGCGGCTCGCTGACCATCCTCGCGACCGCGCTGGTCGAGACCGGTTCCAAGATGGACGAGGTCATCTTCGAGGAGTTCAAGGGCACCGGCAACATGGAGCTGCGCTTGTCGCGTCAGCTCGCCGACCGCCGCATCTTCCCCGCCGTGGACGTCAACTCGTCCGGCACGCGGCGTGAAGAGATCCTCGTGTCGACCGAGGAGCTCAAGGTCATGTGGAAGCTGCGTCGCGTGCTGACCGCGCTCGAGCCGCAGGCCGCGACTGAACTGCTGCTGGGCAAGCTCAAGGAGAACCGCACCAACGCGGAGTTCCTCATGCAGGTCGCCAAGACCACTCCCAGCCACGACGACGACTCCAAGTAGGAGCTGACCCGCAGGGCCCCGGACCGCTTCCCAGCGGACCGGGGCCCTGCGGCGTTCCCGCCCGAGCCAGCCAGCGCATCGGCCCTGTGCCTTGCTCTCTGCGCCCTGCGCCCTGCGCCCTGCTCGCTAGTGGGACATGAGTGTCAGAATCTGCCCAAATGTGACGCTCATGTCCCACCAGGACGCGCGAGCCGCCCGGCCACGGTCGTCAGCACCCGTTCCCGACACCACGCAGGGCGACGAGTGACGTCGTCCCACCCGAACCTCAGCACCACGTAGCCGGCGGCCGCGAGGTCCGTCTGGCGCTGCCGGTCCGCATCGCGGGCGTTTCGCGTCGCGTGGTAGGCGTCGCCGTCGAGTTCCACGGCGACCATGGTGCGCCGGTGGAGCATGTCGAGCATCGGCCGACGCACGGGCAACGTCACCGGCACCTGCCACTCGAACTCACGGAACCGCGCATCGGCGAAGGTCTCGTGCTGGGCGCGCACCTCAAGCGGCGTGGTCGCGCCCGTATCGAACCAAACCAGCATGCGCTCGAGGTCGCGCCGGCCAGCCACGCGCGGCGCACGCCGGAGTTCACCCCGCAGTTGCCGCCACGTACACACCCGGGCCCACAGTGCCTCCCACAACAGGTTCTGCCGCGCATGCGTCGGCGCATACCGCCATGCGTCGAGGAGCGCCCTTTCCGGAGCCGCGCACGACACCCCTTGCGCGACACTCATCGCGTGCGAGCCATGACTTTGGACGCATACCACCCAAGGAGGGACACGGGGTCGGTGGCCGCCGGGGACCAGCAGGTGCGATCGCAGCGGGGGTGCGAGCGATGGCGCGAACAAGTGCAGCGCGAGCTCGCCGGTGACGAGGCCTCGCGGGTGCCACAGATTGAGGGCTTCACCTCGGACGGACGGCAACTGCGTGTGGACACTCGCCGCGTAGACGCCCGGAAGGATGCGCTGCGCGCTTCCGTCGAGCATGGCGGTCTCGAGGGCCTGGCGGCTCCAGCCTCGCAGCAGTTCGTTGCGTGTGAAGGCGTGCTGATTCTCCGTCAGGAACTCGGCCAAAGCTCGGTCCGTGGAGATGAGGCGAGGCATGATCCGCATGTCGGCATCCGACCACCGGCATGGCATCCGCGGAAGGCCCGGTCGCCTATCTGTGGACAACATAGCCCCCCTCGTGGGACATGAGTGTCAGAATTCGCCGGATTCTGACACTCATGTCCCACCAGCGCGCTGGGGTGGGCTGGGCCGGGGGAGCACCAGGCACAGGGCCGATGCGCGGGCTGGGCCACGATTCGGCCTGCCCTTGACAGGCATGGCAGAATGGATCGCTGGCCATCCGGTTCACCGCGCGCAAAATCTGCTCGACGGACCCGGAGGCACCTTAAAGGGAGATCATGAAGAAGGACATCCACCCCGAGTACGTGGTTACCACGGCCACGTGCACCTGCGGAAACACGTTCGAGACCAAGTCGACCGTGACCTCCGGCGCCATCAGCGCCGAGGTGTGCTCGGCCTGCCACCCGTTCTACACGGGCAAGCAGAAGATCATGGACACCGGTGGCCGTGTCGCGCGCTTCGAGAAGCGCTACGGCAAGAAGTAACCGGACGCCCGATACTTCGCATTCGACGACGACGTGGCCGAAGCCTTCGCTGCCGTCCAGCCGCTGCTGGACGAGTACGCCGACATTGAACGCCAGCTTGCCGACCCCAGCGTCCACGCGGACGCGACGAGGTCGCGACAGTTGGGCCGTCGGTTCGCGGAGCTCGGCCGCGTCGTCGCCGCGCATCGGGCCTGGGAGGCCGCGCAGGATGACCTGAGCGCCGCCCAGGAGATGGCCGATGCGGATCCCGAGTTCGCGGACGAGGTGCCGGCTCTTGAGCAGGCAGCAGCCGACGCCACCGAGGCGTTGCGCCGCATTCTCATCCCGCGTGACCCGGATGACACTCGCGACGTGATCCTCGAGATCAAGTCGGGCGAGGGTGGCGAGGAGTCAGCGTTGTTCGCGGGCGACTTGCTCAAGATGTACCTCAAGTTCGCGGAGTCCAAGGGCTGGAAGGCCGAGGTTCTCGAGGCGACGGCCACCGACATGGGTGGCTACAAGGACATCTCGGTCGCGATCAAGGCCAAGGGCGCTGTCGAGCCCGAGGACGGCGTGTGGGCCCACCTCAAGTACGAGGGCGGCGTGCACCGCGTCCAGCGAGTGCCGGCGACCGAGTCGCAGGGCCGCATTCACACCTCCGCAGCGGGCGTGCTCGTGTACCCCGAGGCAGAGGAAGTCGAGGATGTCGAGCTCGACATGAACGACGTCCGCGTTGACGTGTACCGCTCGTCGGGCCCCGGTGGACAGTCGGTCAACACCACGGATTCTGCCGTTCGCCTCACCCACCTGCCCACGGGCATTGTGGTGAGCTGCCAGAACGAAAAGAGCCAGCTCCAGAACAAGGAGTCGGCCATGCGCATTCTGCGCGCCCGCCTGCTCGCCGCCCAGAAGGAGGCAGCGGAGGCCGAGGCGCAGGACATGCGCAAGTCGCAGGTGCGCACCGTGGACCGCTCGGAGCGCATCCGCACCTACAACTTCCCCGAGAACCGGATCGCTGACCACCGCACGGGGTACAAGGCGTACAATCTGGACCACGTCCTTGGCGGTGACCTGGGACCCGTGGTGCAGTCTGCGATCGACGCTGACGAGGCCGCCCGACTTGAAAGCCATGAGGCCTGATTGCCATCCGTCGGTGTACGACTTCGAGACATCACCAGGCGGCTAAGCGAGGCGGGAGTTCCCTCCCCTGAAGCCGATGCCGTTGCGCTCATGGCGCACACGTTCGGCTGGGAGCCCTCCGAGGTTCGCACCGCCGCAGCCCGCGACGACCACTGGCCCGAGCATCCGCTTGACCTGGATCTGCTTGAGGCGCGCGTGGGCAGGCGCATGGAGCGCGAGCCGCTCCAGCACATCACCGGCAAGGCCTACTTCCGCGGCCTCGAATTGCAGGTAGGCGACGGCGTGTTCATTCCGCGCCCCGAGAGCGAGATGGTGGCGCAGTTCGCCATCGACGCCGCGCGAGCGGCCACGCCGGGCAAGGATGGTCGCGTGCGCGTGACCGACCTGTGCGCGGGGTCCGGAGCGATCGGGCTGTCGATCGCCGCGGAGGTCGACAACGCCGACGTGACGCTCGTGGAGCAAAGCATGGGTGCACAGGTGTACTTGCGCCTCAATGCCCGCGGGCTGCCTGCCGAGGTGCGGCCGCGCGTGCGCACGGTGGTGGGCGACGCGCGGCGCTGCCTGCACCTGTTCGAGGGCTGCGCCGATGTCGTGGTGACCAACCCGCCCTACATTCCTCCGGACGGCGTCCCGCGCGACCCAGAGGTGCGCGACTTCGACCCGCCAGAGGCGCTGTATGGCCTGGGTAAGGATGGCCTCGAGATCCCCAAGGCCATCATTGACGAGGCTGCGCGCCTGCTGAGGGTGGGTGGCACGCTCATCATGGAGCACGGCGACGAGCAAGGTCCCGCCTTGCGAGCCTTTGTCGAGCGCTCCGAGTTCTGGGCGGACGCCCGCACCGAGCAGGACCTCAACGGGCGCGATCGCATGCTGATCGTGACCCGCGTGGGCGTCTGACACACTGTCTACGTGATCCTGCCGTGCACCGACCCCTTGACCTGGGGCCCTAGCCTCGATGCTGCCGTGGACGCGGTGGGGCGCGGCGCGGTGGTCGTGCTGCCGACCGACACGGTCTACGGCGTGGGCGCCGATGCATTCAACGCCAACGCCGTTGCGGCCGTGCTCGCCGCGAAGGGCAGGGGCCGGCAGATGCCGCCGCCCGTGCTCATTCCCGACCTGCGCACAGTCGACGGTCTCGCGCGTGACGTCCCCGCCAGCGCGCGTGCCTTGATGGAGGCGCTGTGGCCCGGGGCGCTCACGGTCATCGTGCACGCCCAGCCGTCGCTCGCGTGGGACTTGGGCGACACTCATGGCACCGTCGCGCTGCGCATGCCCGATCACGAGGCCGCGCTCGCGTTGCTGCGGCGCACCGGGCCCCTGGCCGTGACGAGCGCGAACCGGACGGGGGAACCCGCGGCGACCACCGCATCGGCCGCCCAGGAACAGCTGGGCGAGGCCGTCGCGGTCTACCTTGACGGCGGCGACAGCCCGTTGGGCACGGCCTCGACCATCGTTGACGCGACTGACCCGGCCGCGTTGCGCATCGTTCGCGACGGGGGAGTGAGCCGCGAACGACTGATCGAGATCGCCGGGGCGGAGGCGTTCGCCGAAGGGCCCACAGGGTGAAGGTCTATCTGACCCTGCTGGTCGTGTCGGCGATCGTGGCCTACGTCGCGACTCCCGCGATGCGCCATCTGGCATTTCGCGTGGGCGCGGTGACGGCCGTGCGCGACCGCGACGTCCACAAGCTGCCCACGGCTCGCTTGGGCGGCGTCGCGATCTTCCTCGGCATCGCCGCGGGAATCCTCATCGCGCAGAACATTCCGTTCCTGCAACCCGTCTATGAGGCCTCCGGCGCGGTCTGGGGCGTACTCGCAGGCGCCGCGATCGTGTGCGCGCTGGGCATGGCCGACGACATCTGGGACCTCGACTGGATGGCCAAGCTCGCGGGCCAGGTGCTCGCCGCGCTGGTGATGGCGTGGAGCGGTGTCCAACTCGTGACGGTGCCCATCGCGGGCCTGACCATCGGCAGTTCGTATCTATCGCTCGCCGCCACCGTGATCATTGTGGTGGTCGCGATGAACGCTGTGAACTTTGTCGACGGGCTCGACGGCCTCGCGGCGGGCATGGTCGCGATTGGCGGCTCGGCCTTCCTGACGTACACGTACGTGCTCGCACGCTCCGCCTCGCCCGGGGACTATTCGTCGCTTGCGACGCTCATCCTCGCTGTGCTCGTGGGTGGCTCCATCGGCTTCTTGCCACACAACCTGCACCCCGCACGTCTCTTTATGGGGGACACGGGATCGATGGTGCTGGGGCTCATGATCGCCGCCGCGGCCATCGTCGTGACCGGCCAGATCGACCCCACGGTAGTGTCCGAGCGCGAACGCATCCCGGCCTTTATCCCCATCGTGTTGCCTCTGATGGTCGTGGCGATTCCGCTGCTGGACATGACGCTTGCGGTCATCCGTCGCACGCTCAAGGGCCAAAGCCCGTTCCTTCCGGACGCCCACCACCTGCATCACGTGCTGCTGCGGTCGGGGCATTCCCACCGGTGGGCCGTGAGCGTCCTGTACATGTGGACTGCCGTGCTGTCCTTCGGCACGGTGTCGCTCGTGTTCTTGCCCGCTCGCCAGTCCGCAGTGCTCCTCAGTGTGGGGATCATCACGGCGCTCCTGGTGACGTTCTCGCCCGCCCTGCGCACGCGCCTGTCCCGAGGGTGGCGCGCCGCCGGTGACCGCGCGAGGCCGCTCCAGCGCCTCACTCCCGAGGGACATCAGCAGGCCCGCCACAGCGCCGATGCGTCAGGTGACACCGCGCAGGAGGCACCTGACGCTGCCCAGCCAGCAGGCGCATCGGCCGTACCGAACGCCTCCCACCCGACCGTCACCCCCGAGGAGAAGTAGTGAGCGCCGAGTCCGCCACCTACCGCAAGGCCACCCGCTACACGCTGATCGCTGTGATCGCGCTCGCCCTGATCGCGATTCCCGTAGGCCTCATGGTCGGGGGAGGAGCAGGCCTGTTCGCCGCAGAGATCGGCGTCGCGGTGACCGCGCTGTCGGGCCTCACCACACAGGTAGCGATGGTCATGGGTCACGACCGTGAACCGCACATGATGGCGGCGATCGTGGGTGGCTCGTGGCTGGTAAAGATGTTCATCATCGTCATCGCGATGATCGTGCTGCAGGACATCGACGGATTCCCCAAGGGCCTGTTCGCTGGCTTCTTGCTCGTGGGCGTCGTGACCACCCTGGTGATCGACCTGTGGGTCATCCGCAAGGCGCGCATTCCGTACGTCGAGCCGCGCGCGGACGATGCGCAGAAATAACGCACCTAGGACGTTCGTCATGGGCCCATGGATACGTTAGGATTCTGGGGCATCACGGTACCTGCGCGGCCGGCCCCCGTGGCCCGCGCCAGCTTCTACCCCCTGGAGAGACTTCTGTGGCGAATCTAGCCCTGGGTGCGGCCATGTCGGCCACGTCTGAACTCGCAGCTGACAGCGGCGAGTCCACCGGCTTCTTCGGGTGGCTTTTCGGATCTGACGGCTTCCACGCTCCTTCGGTGAGCGAGTTCTACCCGCCTGCCCTGCTGTTTGAAGGCACCATCTTCGAGTTCAACCGCATCGAGCTCGCGCGAGTGATCGCCGCGACCGTGTTGATCTTGCTCGTCTGGCTCGCGGTGCGCCGCGCCAAGCTCGTTCCCGGCCGTGGCCAGGGCGTGCTCGAGCTGATCGTCGACTTTGTGCGCCTGCAGATCGTCGAGCAGGTGATGAGCAAGGAAAACGCCAAGCGTTTTGTGCCCTTCCTCACCACGCTGTTCCTGGCGATCCTCGCGTTCAACATCACGGGCGTCATCCCGTTGATCAACATCGCTGGTACATCGTTGATTGGCTTGCCGATCATCATGGCCATTTGGGTGTTTGTGCTGTACCTCGGCGTCGGCATCAAGCAGCACGGCCTGGGCGGCTATCTCAAGCTCAGCCTGTTCCCGGCCGGCGTGCCCAAGGGCATCTACGTGCTGCTGACCCCCATCGAGTTCCTGCAGGTGTTCTTCCTGCGGCCCTTCACGCTCGCGCTGCGACTGGTCGGCAACATGATCGCCGGTCACCTGCTGCTCGTGCTGTGCTTCGCGGCCACCCAGTTCTTCTTCTTCGAGGCTGCCGGGTTCATGAAGTCCATGGGCGCCGTCACACTCGCTGCAGGCTTCGCCTTCACGCTGTTCGAGATCTTCGTGGCAGCACTGCAGGCTTACGTGTTCGTCATGCTGTCGTCCGTGTACATCAACATGGCGATCGAGGAAGAGCACTAATACTCACCTAGAGACGTGCGGCGCCGCGGTGGCGTCCGCATCCAACGGAAGGAAACACAGTGGACATCACCACTCTCGCCGCGCTGGAAGGCAACATCGCCACCATCGGCTACGGCATTGCGACCCTCGGCCCCGGCATCGGCCTGGGCATCCTGATCGGCAAGACCGTTGAGGGAATGTCGCGTCAGCCCGAGGTTGCTGGCCAGCTGCGCGCCACCATGTTCATTGGTGTGGCGTTCGTCGAAGTGCTCGCGCTCCTGGGCCTGGTCACGGGCTTCCTCTTCTAAATCATGACCCTTCTCAACCAGTTGGTCGTCGTGGCCGAGGAGAGTGGGGAGACCCCCAACCCTCTGATCCCGGCCCCGTACGACATCCTGTGGTCGGCGGTCATCTTCCTGGTCATCGTCGCGGTGTTCATGAAGGTGCTGCTGCCCAAGTTGCAGGCGGTGCTGGACGAGCGGGCCGAACTGATCGAGGGCGGACTCCAGAAGGCCGAGCTGGCTCAGGCCGAGGCAGCCGCAGCTCTCGAGGAGTACACCGCCCAGCTGACCGCCGCACGCGCGGAGGCGGCACGCATCCGTGAGGACGCGCGTTCGCAGGCAGGCCAGATCGTCGCCGAGACCCGCGAGTCCGCGGCCGGAGACGCTCAGCGCCTTGTCGAGACCGCACAGAAGCAGATCGACGCCGAGCGCCAGCAGGCGATCGTCTCGCTGCGGACCGAGGTCGGGGCCCTGGCCACCGAGCTCGCCTCCCGCATCGTGGGCGAGTCGCTCAAGGACGACGCCCGCCAGCAGCGGATCATCGACGCCTTCCTCGACGACCTCGAGGCCCAGGTGTCACCCACGAAGGCGAAGGGATAGAGCCGATGCGCGGAACCAGCCAGGCATCGCGCGATGCCGCGATGCGTGAGTTCGACCTGGTGGCTACGGCCGCCAGCGAGGACGGCATCGTCATCGCCGAGCACCTGTTCGCCGTGGTCGACGCCTTGGACGCGTCAGGTTCGCTCCGGCGTGCCCTGACGGACCCGGCGCGACCTGGGACGGACAAGGCCTCGCTGGTCAAGCAGTTGTTCGGTTCGCTCGATCCTCGTGCGGTGGACGCGGTCATCGCGTTCTCGTCTTCCCGATGGTCGGACGAGGCGGACCTCGCTGAGTCGATCGATGACGCAGGCGAGCTCGCCCTGTTCGCCCACGCGGACAAGGCCGGAACGCTCGCTGCGGTCGAGGAGGAGCTGTTCCGCGTCGAGCGGGTGCTGACCTCCGAGCGTGCACTGCTGGTGGCGCTGAGCAACCGCTCGGCCACCAAGGAGCAGCGCCTGTCGCTGTTCGAGGACACGTTCGGTGGCAAGCTGCACCCCACGACCCACGCGCTGCTGACGCGCGTGGTGGGAATGCCGCGCGGCAGCCGACTGATCCCCGCGATCAACGCGCTGCTTGAGGTGGCTGCCGCTCGTCGCGACAAGTCCGTCGCGAACGTGACGGCGGCAGTCGAGCTCACGGCCGCCCAGCGCACCCGCTTGGGTTCCATCCTGCGCGAGGCCTACGGCCGCGACATGCAGATCAACGTTGCCGTGGACCCCGAGGTCCTCGGCGGCATCCGAGTTCAGGTCGGCTCCGAGGTAGTGGACGGCACCGTCCTCGGCAGGCTCGACGAGGCACGACGACGACTCGTCGGCTAGCAAAGACGACTAACCGCTTTCGCGGCAGTGACAGGAGAGTAAGAGACATGGCTGACCTGACGATCAGTCCCGAGGCATTCCGGGACGCGCTCGACAGCTACGTGAAGTCGTACGAGCCCACCGGCGTCGTGCGCGAAGAGGTGGGCCGCGTGGTCCTCGCCGGCGACGGCATCGCGCAGGTCGAAGGCCTTCCGGGCTGCATGGCGAACGAGCTGCTGCGCTTTGAAGATGGCACCCTGGGCCTGGCCCTGAACCTCGACGTGCGCGAGATCGGTGTCGTGGTGCTCGGTGAGTTCACCGGCATCGAGGAGGGCCAGCAGGTCCAGCGCACCGGCGAGGTCCTCTCCGTCGCCGTGGGTGACGGCTACCTTGGTCGCGTTGTTGACCCGCTGGGTAACCCGATCGACGGCCTGGGCGACATCGCCACCGAGGCGCGCCGTGCCCTCGAGTTGCAGGCACCCGGCGTCATGGACCGCAAGTCGGTCCACGAGCCCCTGCAGACCGGCCTCAAATCGATCGACGCGATGATCCCGATCGGTCGTGGCCAGCGCCAGCTGATCATCGGTGACCGCCAGACCGGTAAGACCGCGATCGCGATCGACACGATCATCAACCAGAAGGCCAACTGGGAGACCGGCGACCCCACCAAGCAGGTGCGCTGCATCTACGTGGCCATCGGCCAGAAGGGCTCGACCATCGCCTCGGTGCGTGGCGCGCTCGAAGAGGCCGGCGCGCTGGAGTACACGACCATCGTGGCCGCTCCCGCATCGGACCCCGCAGGCTTCAAGTACCTCGCCCCCTACACCGGTTCGGCCATCGGCCAGCACTGGATGTACGACGGCAAGCACGTCCTCATCATCTTCGACGACCTGTCGAAGCAGGCCGAGGCCTATCGCGCTGTGTCGCTGCTGCTCCGCCGCCCGCCGGGGCGCGAAGCCTACCCGGGCGATGTGTTCTACCTGCACTCCCGCCTGCTCGAGCGCTGCGCCAAGCTGAGCGATGAGCTCGGCGCCGGCTCGATGACCGGTCTGCCGATCATCGAGACCAAGGCGAACGACGTCTCGGCGTACATTCCGACCAACGTGATCTCGATCACCGATGGCCAGATCTTCCTCCAGTCGGATCTCTTCAACGCGAACCAGCGCCCCGCAGTCGACGTGGGTATCTCGGTTTCTCGCGTGGGCGGCGACGCCCAGGTGAAGTCGATCAAGAAGGTCTCCGGTACCTTGAAGCTCGAACTCGCGCAGTACCGTGCGCTCGAGGCATTCGCGATGTTCGCATCTGACCTCGACGCCGCCAGCCGCAAGCAGCTCGAGCGCGGTGCCCGCCTCACCGAACTGCTCAAGCAGCCGCAGTACACGCCGTACCCGGTGGAAGAGCAGACCGTGTCGATCTGGGCCGGTACTCAGGGCTACCTCGACGAGGTTCCTGTGGAAGACATCCTCCGGTTCGAGCGCGAGTTCCTCGATTACATCGGCCGCAACTCGGAAGCTCTGAACACGCTCCGCGAGACCAACGTGCTTGACGACGACACCGTCGCCTCGCTCGTCTCGCAGATCGAGAAGTTCAAGTCGGAGTTCCGCACCTCCGCTGGCAAGAGCCTGAGCGAGCAGTTCGAGGCACTTGACGAGGCAGACATCAAGCAGGAGCAGCTGGTCGTCAGCAAGTAGTTCGAGTTCGGGTGGGGACGCTCGTCCCCACCCACTCGGCCACT
>NZ_JBKEED010000003.1:0-122525 GCF_047975725.1 Demequina sp. | reverse complement strand
TGCACGCCGGTCAGCATGGACCGCGCCATAGCCGCCATCACGAAGCCGATGCCGAGCAATCTCACGCGAGACCACCGACTGCGAGCGGCCAATACCGACCGCGATACGCCGATGAGACAGGCCCGAGCGCAACCCGGACTGAATCTCCACCCGCTCAGCCAGCGTCAACGACCGCCCCACCCCAGCACCCACCACTGCAACCCCAGACATCGCACCACCTCCCAGTGATGCATCGACCCTATGAACTCGCCGATCCATTTGACGGGGGAGATCGCCGCTCAAGCGATGAAAATGGATCCATTTGATGGGAAAGGGTGGAGGGGTTAGCCGAGCACGGCACCCTTCGAGGCCGAGCCCACGAGCTTCTGGTACTTGGCGAGCACGCCGCGGGTGTACACGGGAGGCAGCGGCTTCCAGCCCTCCTTGCGCGACTCCATTTCCTCATCGGAGACGTGCACGTCAAGGATGCCGTTGGCCACGTCCAGCGTGATGCGGTCACCGTCACGCACGTAGGCGATAGGGCCACCGTCGACGGCCTCGGGGGCAATGTGACCCACGCACAGGCCGGTGGTGCCGCCGGAGAACCGGCCGTCGGTGACGAGCAGCACGTCCTTGCCCAGCCCTGCGCCCTTGATGGCGGCGGTGATGGCGAGCATCTCGCGCATGCCGGGGCCGCCCTTGGGGCCTTCGTAGCGGATCACGACGCAGTCGCCAGCCTGGATGGTGCCGTCGGCGAGCGCGTCGAGCGCGGCACGCTCGCGGTCGAACACGCGCGCGGTGGCCTCGAACACGTCGTTGTCGAAGCCTGCCGACTTCACGACCGCGCCCTCGGGCGCGAGGGTGCCCTTGAGGATGGTGATGCCGCCGGACTTGTGGATGGGGTTGTTCAGCGCACGCACCACGCGGCCGTCGATGGTCGCGGGCTTGAGCTCGGCCATGTTCTCGGCAAGGGTCTTGCCCGTGACGGTCAGGCAGTCACCGTGCATCAAGCCCGCTTCGAGCAGGGTGTTCATGACGGCGGGGACGCCACCGACGCGGTCAACGTCGTTCATCACGAACTGGCCAAACGGCTTGAGGTCGCCCAGGTGGGGGACGTTGGCGGCCACGCGAGAGAAGTCGTCGAGGGTCAGGTCGACCTCGGCCTCGTGGGCGATCGCGAGCAGGTGCAGCACGGCGTTGGTCGAGCCGCCGAAAGCCATGACCACGGCGATCGCGTTCTCAAACGCCTCCTTGGTCATGATGTCGCGAGCGGTGATGCCCTTGCGCAGCATGCCTACGACGGCCTCGCCCGACTTGTGCGCGTAGTAGTCGCGGCGACGGTCGGGGCTGGGCGGGGAGGCAGAACCGGGGATCGACATACCGAGCGCCTCACCCACGGACGCCATGGTGTTGGCGGTGTACATGCCACCGCACGCGCCCTCACCGGGGCAGATCGCCTTCTCGATGCGCAGGCGGTCCTCTTCACTCATGAGTCCGCGAGCGCACGCGCCCACGGCTTCGAACGCGTCGATGACCGTGACGTCCTTCGAGGTGCCGTCAGTCAGCGTGACGTGGCCGGGCATGATCGAGCCCGCGTACAGGAACACACTCGCGAGGTCCAACCGCGCGGCGGCCATGAGCATGCCAGGCAGCGACTTGTCACAGCCGGCCAACAGCACCGAGCCGTCCAGGCGCTCGGCGCACATCACGGTCTCGACGGAGTCCGCGATCACGTCGCGGGACACGAGCGAGAAGTGCATGCCCTCGTGCCCCATCGAGATGCCGTCTGACACGGAGATGGTCCCGAACTCCAGCGGGTAACCACCTGCGGCGTGCACGCCCTCCTTGGAGGCCTGCGCCAGGCGCTGCAGCGACAGGTTGCAGGGCGTGATCTCGTTCCACGAACTTGCGATGCCAATCTGCGGCTTGGCGAAGTCGTCATCGCCAAGCCCGACGGCGCGGAGCATGCCGCGCGACGCGGTCGCCTCCAGTCCATCGGTGACCTGGCGGGAGCGGGGCTTGATGTCCGGCGTGCTCGTCATAGTCGGGAGTCTAGAACCGGCCGATGCGCTTGCGTGGCATCCGTACGAAAATGGCACTTGCGCTTGACGCAACGTCAACTTTGCGCCACTGGCGTGGCGCACAGCAGTGGTGGGAGGGTCCCCGCCCGGGACCCTCCCACCACGGACGGCTCAGACGTGCCTGCTGCGTGCGCCGAGGACGAGCCCGGCGCCGAGGAGCAACACAGCTCCCGCAGGGATGGCGAGCCACAGTCGCGTGGCTCCCGTCTGCGGCAGTGCACCTTGATCCGAACCATCCGACCCAGCGGCGGCCTCGACGGTGAGCGATGCGAACGCAAGAGCGGCACCGTCGGGGTCGAGCACCAGCAGGGCATAGCCGCCCGCCGCCAGGTCTGCGGGGATGGCAACCGTGCTCGTGAACGTGCCATCGGCGTTCACGGTCACGGTGCCGAGCGTGGTGACCCCGCCCGTGGACACCGACATCCCCGAGAGTCCCGCCAGGGAGTTGTCCACCGCAAGGGTCAGGGCCATGGCCGGCTCAAAGCCGGTACCGGTGACCGTGAGGGAGGAACCTGCGGTCACCACGGTGTCGCTGAGGTGAATGCTCGGAGTTCCTGCCTCTTCACCCGGGTCCACAGGGTCCACAGGGTCCACAGGGTCCACCGACCCATCGCCTGGGTCGATGGAGTCGGGGGCATCGGCCTCGAGGTACCCGAGGCTGACGGTCCCGAAGGTGTGCGTACCCGGGTGCACGCCAATGCCCACTTGCTGGACCTGTGCCATCAAGCTTCGGTAGTCAGCGGAGACGCTCGTGAGGTCAAAGACCATCGTCGCCGGGTCCGCACCTGCATCGAACCAGGTGGCGCCCGCGGGTTTGAGTTGCCCACCCCAGGCCCAAGCGTCGCCGGACTTGAAGGCGATCTCTGGCCCCACCCCCGAGTCGGTCGACAGGAACTCGACCTTCACCTGCAGCGCCGTACTCGCATCGAAGGGCGTGGCGGGCGTGAACATGCACCAGGCCCACTCACCGGAGTCATTGACGATGGTGCCAACGCCGTCCGCACTCGTCACGGTGGCGCCATCCTTGTCACAGGCCCAGGTGCCCGCGGATGCCCCGTCGAAGTCCTCGACGTCGACCCACACCTCGGGCTCGACGGGCACCTCAGGCTCGGCGTCAGCGACCGACGCGTACCGAAGGTTCGCGAAGACGTGCTCACCGGGGTGGACGCCCACGAGGATCTGGCGGACGTCAGTCATGCTCTCGCGATAGGCGGCATCGACGGCGGTGAGGTCAAACTCCACGACGGAGCCCTCCGCACCCGCATCGAACCAGGTCGCGCCCGCGGGTTTGAGCTGCCCGCCCCAGGCCCAATCGTCGCCGGACTTGAAGGCGATCTCTGGCCCCACCCCCGAGTCGGTCGACACGAAGTCCATGAGCAGCGCACTCGCTTGCGACAGGTCGAGGGCTTCATCGAGGGTCAGCGCACACCACGCCCACTCACCGGATGCGTTGGCGAAGGTGCCCACGCCGTCGATGCCGCTGACACTGGCGCCTTCCTTGTCGCACTCCCACGTGGTCCCACCCGTCGCTGCCGAGAACTCATCCACGACCACATCGGGTTGAGCGTCGGCCACGAGACGTAGGTTGTCGAAGGTGTGCGTGCCGCGATGAACGCCGATGCTCACCTTGCGCACATCCGCAAGGCTTGCCTGGTAGTCAGCAGGCAAGCGAGACAGGGTCACCCGTGGAGCGGCATCTCCCGTGAGAGGGGTGTCCCAGACGTCCTCGTCGAGCGCCATCTGCTGCCACGCCCACCCAGCACCGGTCTGGAAGGCGACCTCGGGGTTGGTGCCCGAGTCGGTACCCACGAAGTCGAACGCCAGCGCATCGGCGCCCGACAGATCGAGCGGCGAGGCCGGCTCGAAGCCGCACCAGGCCCAGTCCGCCGCGGTGCTCGCGATCACCAGTTCGCCTGCGACGACCGATGCGGTCGCACCGTCAGAGCACGACCAGCCGGTCGCAGCGGCCGCCTCCCATGCCTCGATCTCCGTCTCGACCACTTCCGGCTCCTGCCCGCCGCTGGCGATGCCGAACCGGAAGTTGTCGAGCTTGTGCACGCCGGTCTGGAGACCGATAGAGAAGGCCTTGGTGTCCGCCATGCTGGCCGCATAGCTCGCGTCGATACCCGTCAGGTCGTAGCTCACCGTCGCCGCCTCGGAGATCCACGTGCCGGACGGCAGTGCCGTCTGGCCGCCCCACTCCCATCCGTCGCCGGCCTTGAACGCCAGCTCGGGATTCATGCCGTCGGTCAACACGACATCAACCTTCATCTCGACGGCACTGGAGAGGTCGTTCGCTGCGGGAAAGGTGTACGTGCACCACGCCCACCCCGAGGGGTTAGTGAAGACGCCAACACCGGCCTCGACGGTGACGGTCGCGTCGTTGTCGCAGGTCCAGCCCTCGGCGCTGCCACCCTCGTAGTCGACCACGACGTCTTCATCGGGGCCTTCCACCGTGCCGCTGAGGTCGTAACGCAGGTTGTCGATGCGGTGCGTGCCCTTTTGCATCCCGATGCCCACTTGGCGCACATCGGTCAACGTGGCGCGGAACTCATCTGTGAAGTCCGCAAACTTGACCGTTGGCGCCGCGTCGCCCGTCGCGGGGTTGGTCCACGTGCCGGGGCTCACCGCGAGCTTCTGCCACGCAAAGTCGTCCCCGGTCTTGATCATGATCTCGGAGTTCATGCCCGAGTCGGAGCCCAGGAAGTCGTAGCGCATGAGGCCGGCCCCCGACAGGTCCAGCGGCTCGTCTGGGGTGTAGAAGCACCAGTCCCAGTCGCCGGTGCCGTTGGTGAAGACACCCACGCCATCCTCGACGCTCACCGTGGTGCCATTGGTGCACTGCCAGGCCGATGCATCGGTCCCGAAGTTCTCCAGCGTCACCCAAGAGTCGTCGCTGGGGGCGACGGAGACCACCACGGTGGCGGCGTTGGACACCCGTCCAGCGCTGTCGCTCACCACATAGGTCAGGGACAGGTCTCCCGCGAAGCCCGCTGCAGGCGTGACCGTGACCGTCCCGGTCGGATCGACGGAAGCCACCGCCGCGCCCACCGAGATCGAGGTTTGCACGCCCGCCGTGTCGGGGTCGAGATCGACCGACGCTGCGTCGACGGTGGCACCACCGTAGGCGATGTCGTTGGCGGTGACATCGAGGGTGGCTTCCGCACCGAAGGCGATGGCAGCCGAGTCGTTGTCCGCGACCGGTGCGATCTGGTCCGAGCCGCCCGCTTGGAGCGCTCCGTAGTTCTGGATTGTCGTGCACACCGGGGACGGACAGTAGACGGTGAAACCGTCATAGTCCGGGTACAGGGTGCCGTCGTCGCGCAGGCCGGACAGGATCCAGTACAGCGATCCAGCCCCATCCGTGTCGATCTGGGTCTGGAGCCACTGCTGGTACACGGCATTGCGGGTGGCCTGGTGCTCCCACCCGAACTCGCCCATGAGCGCTGGCTTGCCCAGCGCATCGGCTGCTGCGTTGTGATCGGCGATCCATTGCGAGCCCCAGGCCGCCTTGGTGGATTCGTCGGCCTCCGGGACCCAGTGGTCGGGATACAGGTGATAGCTCAGGTAGTCGATAGTCGACACCGCTGCCCACGCCTCGGTGTCGACCCCATCGGTGCCGTCGTACTGCCAGTCGGTACCGTCTGCACGGCTAAAGAAGCCCTCGTCGCCGGTGGCCACCAGGTGGTTCGCATCGATCGACTTGATGTACGAGGACATCTCCTGGATCCACGGCGTGATGGTGTCCGCGTCACAGCCAGCATCGCGAGGGAATAGCCCCGATCCCCATGACAGGTCTGCCGGGCCACCATCGCCAATGCAGCGGGGCTCATTGGCCAGTTCCCACGTCATGATGGTGGGGTCGTCCTTGTAGACCTTGCCCGTGACCGTGTTGACGCGGTTCAGGAGGGCGTCGACGTATTCCTTGTACCAACCCTTGACGACCTCGTTGGTGTAGAAGTCGTCGTGGGTGTCGACGTCCTCACCAGCGGCCTGTGCCCAGAGCAAGTACTGGTCCATGCCGCCAAAGGCACCCCAGTTGTTCGTCAGCGGCAGCACCAGCCTGAGCCCGTGGGCCTCGGCGCGCGCGATCACCATGTCGAGCTGCTCTAATCCCGTCTCGCCGGTGTTGATCGCCACGTCGTCGGCGACATCGTCCCAATACTGGAAGTAGACGCCCTTGTCCTTGTCGACCAGCGTCGCCACCTCCGTCGACGCCCCTGGCGAGCCGATCCCGAAGAAGCCCCACACCCGCATGGTGTTGAAGCCTGCGTCTTCGGCGGCGGCGAAGACCTGATCTGTCATGTACTCGCTCGAGTACATCGGGTAGTAGTTGTTCGAGCCCAGGACATGGAACTCCTCGCCCGCGAGCATGAAGTCAGTGCCTTGGGTGTAGATGAACTCACTGGCGGGTTCGGGTGCTGCGGTGGCTGCTGTGGGCGCGATGGCGAGCGTCAGTGCTGCCAGAGCGCCACAAGCGAATCCAGTGCGGCGACGGTGCTGCATGGAAAATCCCCTCGGGTCGTCATTGACTCGGCGACCGCCAAGCGGTCGCTCAATCGTTTAAGCGCATTGGCTTAAGCGATTAAGGTAGTGGGGAGTCGGAGCGAGCGCAACCCCTCCCCCGGGAAGCTCGCCATTTCGAGACTTGCACTTGACGCGGCGTCAACTTCTACGCTGGGTGACATGACCCGCTCCCCCGCCACCGCATCGGCCGCTACCGATCTCGATATCGCCGCCGTCGCCCGCATGACGGGCGTCACGAGCCGCACGCTGCGCCACTACGACGCCATCGGCCTGCTCGCCCCAGCATGGACCGGCGCCGACGGACGCCGCCACTACGGACGCGCTGAACTGCTGCGCCTGCAACACATCCTCGTGCTGCGCGAACTCGGCACCGCCCTCGATCGGATAGCCGCGATCGTCGACTCCGACGACCCGACCATCACCCTCGCGCACCTGCGCGACCACCTCGCTGGCCTGACGGCCGAGCGCGACCGCTACGCCCGGCTCGCCGCGACCGTCGCCCGCACCATCGACTCACTCCAGAAGGGCACCCCCATGACGAACGAAGAGATCCT
The DNA here is from genome assembly GCF_047975725.1 of Demequina sp. GTDB lineage: Bacteria > Actinomycetota > Actinomycetes > Actinomycetales > Demequinaceae > Demequina. Next base: position 115,384 of record NZ_JBKEED010000003.1, on the reverse strand, counting down.
CGACGGCTTCGAGCACGAGCACTACGAGCCAGAGGCCCGCGAGCGCTGGGGCGACGACGCCGTCGACCGCTCCAACGAGCGGTGGGCCGCCCTGGGCAAGGACGGCCAACAGCGCCACCTCGACACGCACCGCGAGGTGGTGGAGGCGCTTGGCGCTGCCATCCGCGTGGGCTTCGCGCCCGAGTCCGATGAGGTCCAGGAGATCGTCGCCCGCCACTACCAATGGGTTTCCCTGTTTTGGACCCCCAACGCCGAGACGTATCGCGGTCTGACTCAGATGTATGTCGACGACGAGCGGTTCCGCATGAACTACGACGAGGTGGCCCCCGGCGCGGCCGCGCTGTTGCGTGATGCCGCCGCCATCTACGCAAAGCGCGAGCTCACCTGACACGACTTTCGCACTTGCGGGAATACGTCGCCCTCCGCCTAGGTTGGACCGGCCAGCGCCGCTTGCAGGTCCCCAAGGCGGCCACGACCGAAAGGCACGCGGATGACCACGCTGGGCGTTCTCATCGGCCCCTTGTCCTCCTCGCGCGCGACACGTCACGTCTCGCGCCTGCTGCACGAAGTGGTCCCGAGCCACGTGCGACTGGTCGAGCTCGACCCGCAGGGGCTGCCCCACCACGCGCCCTATACCGACGTGGTGCCTGCCACCACGGGAGTCCAGTGGAAGCGCGACGTTGCGCAGCTCGACGGACTCCTGGTGCTCACCCCGTGCCACGAACGCTCCATCCCCGGCGTACTCAAGAACGCGCTCGACTGGGCTGGCGGCACCGTCGCCCCCAACGCGCTCACCGGCCTGCCGGTCGTGATCGCGGGCATGGGCTGCGAGGCCGCTGCGAGGTTCTCCGCCATTCAGCACCTGCGCACCGTGCTCACCGACGCGGGCGCCGTGCTGAAGTCCCAGCCCGAGATGATGCTCCACGTCGAGGACGACAGCTTTGACGAGTCCGGCTCGTGCGTCGACAACGCGCTGCGCGGCGACGCGATTGAGCTGCTCAGCATTGCGGCCGGCTTTGTGGCCCACCAGACCCGCGCCGGGATCGTGCGCGGACACCTCGCGGCGGTGGAGAGTTCCTTGGTCGGCGACGACTCGATCGTGACGCAGGTCCTCGCCGCAGCACCAGGCCCCGAAAGCCCACGGCTCGGCGTGCCCACCGCCCCGCTGCCGCGCCCCTCGGTCGCCTGAGCACCTCCACCCCCGGTTGATACCCGTCTCGACAGGTTCTCGCCCCTCCAAGCGCCCCTGATACCCGTGCGCGCGAGCCAGCCACCGCATCGGCCGCAAAAAACACCCGTAGCGGAATACTTGAAACATCACGTATTGTTGGACCCGTTGTCGGCGGCGTCGTCGACGATCCCCCACCCCCGTCTCCGGAAGGACTCCGCCATGCCCCGCATCGGAATCATCGTCGGCTCCATCGCCGCCCACTCCATCAACCGCAAGGTCGCCGGCGTTTTGACCCAGCTCGCCGCCGACCAGGCCGACTTCGAGTTCATCGAGATCGCCGACCTGCCGCTGTACGACCACGGCCTCGACGGCTCGTGGCCCGAGGTCGCGACCTCCTTCAAGGAGCAGGTCGAGTCGGTCGACGGCATCATCATCGTGACCCCCGAGTACTCGCGTTCCATCCCTGGCGCCCTCAAGAACGCCCTCGACTGGGCATCGCGTCCGTGGGGCCAGAACTCCTTCACGAACAAACCCGTCGCCGTCATGGGCGCCTCGATCAGCCCCATCGGCACCGCGCTCGCGCAGTCGCACCTGCGTTCGATCCTCGCGCACTTCTCCGCCCCCACGCTGGGCCAGCCGGAGACGTTCTTCCACTACCGCGCGGACGCGTTCGGCCCCGATGGCTCGCTCCAGGACGAGGCCCAGGTCGCCGTCCTGACCACCTTCGTCAACGCCGCCGTCGCGCACATCGAGTCGCACGCAGCCGTGGGCGCGAACGCCTAAAGCACCACACACGCGTCACGAGGCGGCCGTCCGGGAACACCCGGGCGGCCGTTTCGCGTTGTGCCTGCCATGACGTCACTGTGGTGGGCTCGGCGCGACCTGCGTCTCCATGACAATCCCGCCCTTCTCGAGGCCCAGAGAACGGCCGATGCGGCGGCTGTCTTCGCGTGGACGCCCGCCTTGCACTGGTGGTCCGGGCGGCGTAGCGCTCACCTTGCGCGCTCGCTGTGGTCCCTGCGCGAGGACACCGGCGGGGCCTTAGCCGTGCGGCGAGGCGAGGCCGCGCAGGTGGTACTAGCGGCGGCACGTCAGGTCGATGCGCGAGTCGTGTTCGCCGCCCAAGAGTTCAGTCCCGCTGGGGTTGCCGAGCAGGGCGCCGTCGCGGCCGCCCTCGAGGCCGACGGCAGGCACGTGGAGTTTGTCGGCTCGCCCTACGCCGTCGCACCCGGGCGTGTACTCAAGTCCGACGGGACCCCCTACCGCGTGTTCACGCCCTTCCTGGAGTCGTGGCGCGCGCACGGGTGGCGTGCACCCGCCATCCCCGCCTCTCCAGACCGGCTCGCGCGGCTCGCGCCCGCCGACAACGATGTCGATCTCGACCTGCACGCCGCCCACTGCGATGCCACTGACCCCGTGTACCCCCAAGTCGAGTTCCGCGAGGCTCGCCTGCTCGAGGCCGCCGAGGACTTTGTCGCGCACGACGTCGAGCGCTACGCCGCTGAGCGCGACCGGCCCGACCTCGATGCGACGTCTCACCTGTCGCGCGAGCTCGCCTTTGGCCAGATTCATCCGCGCACGCTGCTCGGGATGCTGTCGCCGCTGCGCAATGAGGGTGCCCGGGTGTTCCAGTCGCAACTGGCATGGCGCGAGTTCCATGCGGACACGCTGTGGCACGCACCGCAGGCTCAGCGTCATTCGTTGACGGTCGTCCTGGACGAGGACGACTGGGCCCACGGCGCCGCGGCAGACGCGGCTTTCGCCGCCTGGCGCGAAGGCCGCACAGGATTCACCCTGGTCGATGCGGGAATGCGCCAACTGGCCCAGACCGGGTGGATGCACAACCGGGTGCGGATGGTGGTGGCGAGCTTCCTGGTGAAGGACCTGCGCGTGCCGTGGCAGCGCGGCGCGGAGCACTTCCGTCGAACACTGCTCGACTACGACCACGCCCAAAACCAACTGAACTGGCAGTGGGTAGCGGGCACGGGACGCGACGCCTCGCCGTTCTTCCGCATCTTCAATCCACGCACCCAACTCGAGCGCTTTGACCCCCACCTGCGCTACGTCCAGCGCTGGATTCCGGAACTCGACACCCCGGCATATCCCGCGCCCATGATCGATCACCGCGAGGCGCGCGAGACGACGCTCCACCTCTACCACCAGGCGAAAGCCCGCAGGTAGCGGTACGGTCGGGGGCATGGCAAGCGACGAGGTTCAGCGGTGGATGAGCCGCTGGGACAACCCGGTGAAAGAGGTCGTCGAACGCATCCGCCAGATCATCCTCGCCAGTGACGACCGCATCGAAGAGATCATCAAGTGGGACACCCCCACCTTTGTCTACAAGGGCGACCTCGCGAGCTTCTTCCCCAAGGCCACACACCACGCAGTCGTGATGTTCCACCACGGCGCAAAAATCCCCGGGAGCTTTCCCCACCTGGAGGGCAAGACGTCGGACGGACGCGTGATGCGCATCGTCTCGATTGCGGAGGCCGAGGAGCGACGCGACGAGCTCAACGCGATCGTGCAGTCGTGGATTGCTTGGCGGGATTCCGCGCGCCCCTGATCCCACACGCCTCACCGGCTCCTGACGCCCCGCCCCACCGGTTGATACCCGTCTCGACGCCATTCGCGCGCCGTGTGCGCACCTGATGATAGCCGCGCGAACGCGGCAGGGCGCTAGGCCACGACGTTGACGGGCGCTTCGCCCGCCACAAGTGCGAGGATCTGTCGCCTCACGAGATCCAGGTATCGCCGGTCAGTGAGTTGAGCGAAGCCGGCGATGTGTGGCACCACGATGCACCCGGGCGCACGCCACAGCGGGTGCCCGTCCGGGAGCGGTTCGGGGTCAGTGACGTCAAGTGCGGCACGCAGCCGGCCCGCCTGGAGTTCGACCAACAGCGCGTCGGTGTCCACCACGGGCCCACGCCCCACGTTGACCAGCAGCGCACCGTCGGGCATCGCCGCAAGAAACACCTCGTTGACCATGCGGTCGGTCGAGTCGTCGTGCGGGGTCACGATGACCACAATCTCGAACTTCCCCAAGATCGCTGGCAGATCTGCCACCGCATGCACCACCGTGCCATCGGGAGCCACCCGAGCCGTCCGGCCCACCCCCTCGACAAGCGCTTCGCAGGCACGCATCCGGGCCCCGATCGCGCTGCCGATGGACCCGTACCCGACGATCAACACGCGCCGGTCCGCGAGAGAGGGCGCCGTCTCCCACGGCTCCCACGTCTGGCGCCGCTGCGCGTCAATAAACTGAGGCAAGCCACGCTGGCTCGCGAGTGCGAGCGTCAGCGCCATCTCTGCTGTCCGCGTGTCGTGCACCCCCTGCGCATTGCACAGCGCGACACCCTCGGGCACGAACGGCAGCGCATGCTCATAGCCGGCCGAGGCGATCTGGATGGCGCGTAGCGCCGGCAACACGCCAAGCCTGCCGTACACGGTGCGGCCACCCGTGCGATGTGCCAGGCATGCCAGGCCGATGCGGTCGCGCTCGGCCTCGGGTGCATCGGCCTCAGCGGGGTTCCACACGATCACCCGAACGTCCGGCCCCACCTCCCCCAGCGCATCGGCGATGTCCTGGGACGGCACGGAGACGGTGATCATCGCCCCAGTCTGTCACCCCCTCACGAGGAAAATGGATCCATTTGACGGGGAGAGGGCGCTCACCTCACGAGGAAAATGGATCCATTTGACGGGGAGGGGTGGCGCGGCGCACGAGCGCCGGCGGCGGCGCCGAGGTGCCACGCACCACGAGCTCCGTGCTCATGCGCACGTGCGGCTCGCGCTCAACGCCGTGAATGATGTCGAGCAGCATCCGCATGGCCTCGGCACCCATCGCCTTCATCGGCTGGCGCACGGTCGACAGCGCGGGCGTGGCGAGGGCCGCCTCAGGAACGTCGTCAAAGCCCACCACTGACAGGTCCTCGGGAACGCGCAGTCCGTGCTCCTGGGCGACCTCAACGGCACGAATGGCCGTCACGTCGTTGGCGGCGAAGATGGCGGTGGGGCGCTCGTCGAGAGCCAGCAACTCCGCGGTCACCTCGGCCGCGCGGTCGGGAACGTAACGCGTCTCGCGCACGAGCGCGGGGTCGATGGGAATGCCGGCCTCGGCCATGGCATTGCGGTAGCCCGCCTCGCGCAAGTGCGCCGAGTCGAGCTCGGAGCGGCCGCCAAGGAAGGCAATCCGGGTATGCCCCAACGAGATGAGGTGGTCGGTCGCCTGCTCGGCGCCCGTGAAACTGTCGGCGTCGATGGTGGGCAGTCGGTTGGGCCCGTAGTGCGGGTCGACGGCCACCACGGGGATGATGGTGCGCGCGTCGAGCACCGTGGGCGTGACGAGCACCGCCCCCGCGATCAGCGTGCCACCCAGGCGCGCGAGAGAACGCCGCTCCCAGCCGTGCTGATCGCCTCCCGAGTGGGCAAGGAGCTCGTACCCTGAGCCTTCGGCCGCTGCCGCGGCTCCCTTGATGAGTTCGGCACTGAAGGGCTCGAAGCTCGCCACCAGGATGCCCAGCACGTTGGTCTGCTGCATGCGCAGACTTGACGCAGACAGGTTGCCCGCGTAGCCCATCTCCTCGATGACGGCCTGCACCAGGGAGACCGTCTCTTTCGCCACCCCGTACCTGCCGTTGACCACCTTGGACACGGTGGCCACGGAAACGCCCGCCTTGGCGGCGACGTCGGCCATCTTCACCCTCGGAGCTGGTTCCATGTCGGACATGCTACAGCCGCCCTCCGTGCGTGACGAAATCGTTATCGAAAACGTTTGACATCCTTCAGACGCGACTGCAACACTTCCCGTGTTCGGCTGGTCAACGAGGACTGAAAGGAACGGACATGGCGAACATTCGCAAGGCGAGCGCAGCAGTCGCATTCGCAGCATCGGCCGCCCTCATGCTTGCAGCGTGCAGCACCGACGGCACTGAGACGGAGCCCACCGATACGGGCACCACCGGCACCACTGAAGGCTCCAACGAACCCGTCACCCTCACGTGGTGGCACAACGCCGTGGCAGGAGACAACGGCGAAAACGACCTGGGCGACTACTGGCAGAAGCTCGCCGACGACTACATGGCGGCTAACCCCCACGTCACCATCGAGATCGAGCAGATCCAGAACGAGGACCTACAGAAGACCCGCATCCCCTTGGCTCTGCAGTCGGGCGACGCTCCCGACCTGTTCCAGGCCTGGGGCGGTGGCGAGCTCGCCACTCAGGTGGAGTCGGGCTACCTCATGGACCTGACCGAGGTGCTGGCGGACGACATCGAACGTCTGGGCGGCGGTGTCGCCCCGTGGCAGTACGAGGGCAGCACCTACGGCCTTCCCTTCCAGTTTGGCGTCGAGGGCATCTGGTACCGCAAGTCGCTGTTCGAGCAGGCTGGCATTACCGCTGAGCCCACCACGATGGCCGAGCTTGGCGAGGCCGTTCAGGCTCTGAAGGATGCGGACATCACGCCCATCGCTGTGGGTGCGGCCGACGGCTGGCCCGCGGCGCACTGGTGGTACAACTTTGCGCTGCGTTCGTGCTCGCAGGACGTCATGCAGGCGGCCGGCACGACGTTTGACTTCTCGGACCCCTGCTGGGTTGAGGCGGGCGACCAGCTCGAGGAGTTCCTGGGCACCGAGCCCTTCCAGGACCAGTTCATCTCCACGGTCGCGCAGACCGGCGCCACCTCCTCCGCTGGCCTCGTGGCCACCGGCGAGGCCGCGATGGAGCTCATGGGCCAGTGGAACGTGTTCGTCTACGAGGGCTTCACTGACGGCACCGACGAGGGCCTCGCCGCCCTGCACGATGACCTTGGTTGGTTCCCGATGCCCGCGACCGAAGGCGGCGAAGGTGACCCCACCGCCGCGCTGGGTGGCGGCGACGGCTTCTCGTGCTACGTGGACGCCCCGGCCGAGTGCGCCGACTTCCTGTCGTTCATCATGAGCGACGAGAACCAGGCTGGTTACACCGAGGCCACGGGCGCTCTGCCCGTCGCCCCCGCAGCGGCCGAGGCCGTGAGCAACCCCGTCCTGGTCGAACTCGCCCAGGTCGCCGGTAACGCAGGCTACGTGCAGCTGTGGCTCGACACCTCGTTCGGCACCAACGTCGGAGGCGCCATGAACGACGGCATCGTCGGCATCTTCGCCGGGACAGGCACCTCTCAGGACGTGGTGGACCTCATGACCGCCGCCGCCCTGACCCAGTAATCACCCGCCCGTCCCCCCCCGAATCAAGAAAGCGAGGCTCCCTGGTGACTGCACTAGAGGCCTCGGGTACGGGCAACGCCCCCGTCGTCGGCGCTCAGGCGCCGGCGACGGGGTCGGACCCAGTGACCCCCGCCACGACCCGCCCCCGCCGTGACCGCCGCAAGTGGCTCGAAATCGCCATCTTCGTCGGTCCCGCCCTCCTGATCTTCCTCGCGTTCGTCGTCTTCCCCATGGTGATGGCCGCGCGATACAGCTTCTATAAGTGGGACTCCCGCCAGCCGTTCGAGCTGGCCGAGTTCATCGGCTTCGACAACTACACCCGCGCACTCGTGGGTGGTACCGATCCCGAGACCAAGGACATCTTCTGGAAGGCCTACGCCCAGCCCTTCTGGAACGCGGTCGGCAACAACGCCCAGATCATCGCCCTGTCGATGCTGGTGCAGCTGCCCATCGCGATGGTCGTGGCGTTGGTGCTCAATCGGAAGTTCCCCGGACGCTCTGCCGTCCGCCTGGTGATCTTCGCCCCCTACGTCCTGGCTGAGGTCACCGCTGGCCTCATGTGGATGATGCTGCTGGACCCGCGCGGCCCCGTCACCGAAATGGTGCAGGGATTGGGGCTACCGGTCCCAGGGCAAGGGTGGCTTGAGGATCCCCAGTGGGGCTTCTGGACCTTCTTCTTCATCGTGTCGTGGAAGTACATCGGACTCGCGATCATCCTGTTCCTCGCCGGCCTGTCGGGGGTCTCCCCCGAACTACAAGAGGCAGCCTCGATCGATGGCGCGAGCTGGTGGCAGGTCCAGTGGCGTATCAACATCCCGCTCATTGGCCCGACGGTGCGCGTGTGGGCGTTCCTGTCGATCATCGGCTCGATTCAGCTGTTCGACATGGCGTGGATTCTCAACCGCGGTGGCTCGACGGACCAATACGCCACCATCGCCACGCTCATGGTCGACACGGGCACGCAGCGCAACGACGGCGGTTACGCCTCCGCGCTCGCCATCATCATGTTCGTCATTTCTATGGTTGCGGCCCTGCTCTACATGGGCTTCGTGATGCGCCGCGACACCGCCGACTCGAAGGGGGCCTGACATGTCTGTCGACATCACCCGCCCGCGAACCTCATCGGCTGAGGGCCGCTCACGGACCCCGCGCCGCACCATGGGCGACTCGTCCATCGCCATCACCATCTTGGTGGCCCTGATCGCCGTGGGCCTCACGCTCGGACCCATGATCTACCTGGGCCTTGGCGGCTTCCGCTCCAACGGACAGATCGCGGCGGACCCGTCCGCCCTGCCCGACCCGTGGGTCTGGCAGAACTACTGGAACATTCTCACCAAGGCTGGCTTCTGGAAGTACACGCTCAACTCGCTGATCATTTCCTCGGCGACCACCCTGGGCGTGGTCGTCTTCGGCACCATGGCCGCCTATCCCCTGGCGCGCTACCGCTTCAAGGGCCGCGAGGGCATCTTCCTGGTCTTCACGGCGGGCCTCATGTTCCCCCTCACGGTCGCGATCTTCCCGCTGTTCCTGCTGTTGCAGGACCTGGGCCTCAAGGGCATGTGGGGACTGATCATCCCGCAGGTGGCGTTTGCGCTGCCCGTGACCGTCATCATCATGCGACCCTTCCTCGCAGCGCTCCCGAGCGAGCTCGAGGAGGCGGCCTTCATGGACGGGCTCACGCGCGTGGGCTTCTTCTTCCGCATGGTGATCCCGCTAGCCAAGCCCGGCATGGTCACGGTGGGCGTGCTCGCCTTCCTCGGATCGTGGAACGCCTACCTGCTGCCCCTCGTGGTGCTCACCGGTCGTGACGCGCCCAAGACTCTGCCGCTGGGCGTCACCGAGTTCCAGGGCCAGAACGCCGCGGACTTCGCGGGCATCATGGCCTACACCTTCCTCGCGATGATCCCCGCGCTCGTGTTCTTCCTCATGATGGAGCGGCGCATCGTCGACGGGCTCAGCGGAGCGGTGAAGGGATAGCCATGCGCGACCAGCACATCAGCGCGCGCGTGCGCGCCATCCTCGCCGACCTCACGCTCGACGAGAAGCTCGCGCAGATCGTGGGCTTCTGGGAGGGAGAGGAGGGCGACTCCGTCGCCCCCTTGCAAGGAGAACTGCAAAGCACCGGCCGGTTGGACGATGCGATGGCTCACGGCCTCGGCCACCTCACCAGGGTCTATGGCACCAACCCCCACGACCCCGACGAGCGCGCGGCCTACTTGTGGAAGCGCCAGCGCGCGCTCGTCACGGGCACTCGCCCCGGCATCCCCGCGCTCGTCCACGAGGAGTGCCTCACCGGACTGTCGGCATGGAAGGCCGCGACGTTCCCCGCTCCCCCCGCGTGGGGCGCATCCTTCGATGACGACCTGGTGCACGAGATGGGCGCGCTCATTGGGCGCTCCATGAGCGAGCTCGGGGTCCACCAGGGCCTCGCGCCTGTGCTTGATGTCGTGCGCGACCCCCGCTGGGGCCGGGTCGAGGAGTGCATTGGCGAGGACCCGTACCTGGTGGGGGCCGTCGGCACCGCCTATGTGCGGGGCCTGCAGTCGGCAGGTGTCGATGCAACCCTCAAGCACTTTGTGGGCTACTCCGCCTCTCAGTCGGGACGCAACTTTGGGCCCGTGCACATGGGTCCGCGCGAGCTCGCCGACGTCATGCTCATCCCCTTCGAGATGGCCGTCATCGACGGCGAGGCCCACTCCGTCATGCACTCCTACACGGAGATCGACGGCGTGCCCGTGGCCGCCGACCCTCGCCTGCTCACGGACCTGCTGCGCCACTCCTGGGGCTTCGATGGCACCGTGGTCGCCGACTACTTCGGGGTGGCCTTCCTGCACCTGTTGCACGGCATCGCGGCCGATCACGCCGAGGCCGCCGGGCTCGCGCTCGAGGCTGGCGTGGACATCGAGTTGCCCACGGGCGACGCGTACCTTGCCCCGCTCAAGGCCGCCGTCGAGGACGGACGAGTCGACATCGCTCTTGTGGATCGCGCCGTCGCGAGGGCCTTGGCCCAGAAGGAGCGTCACGGCCTGCTCGACGCGACTTTCGACGACGCTCCGCCCACGGGGATCGACCTCGACTCCCCCGATCACAGGGACGTCGCCAGGCGCCTGGCTGAGGAGTCCGTGGTGCTGGTCAGCAACATTGGCACCTTGCCCTTGTGTGCGACGGATGCGTCGGTCTCCACCGCGGTCATTGGCCCCAACGCGGACCGCGCCGCGGCACTGTTTGGCTGCTACTCGTTTGCCAACCACGTGCTCGCTCAGCGTCCAGGCGTGGACCTAGGGTTCGAGGCACCCACGGTGCTTGAGGCCCTGCGTAGTGAGCTCGCGGGTCCCGTGACCTACGCCCATGGCTGCGCCGTGAACGACGACGACCGCTCCGGTTTCGCCGATGCGGTGGCCACCGCCGCTGCTGCCGACACTGCCGTGGTGGTCGTCGGCGACGACGCCGGCTTGTTCGGCCGCGGCACCTCCGGCGAGGGCTGCGACACGGACAGCCTCGAGCTCCCTGGCGTCCAACGAGCGCTGGTCGAGGCCATCCTCGACACGGGCACCCCCGTGGTGCTCGTGCTCACGACGGGACGTCCGTACGCGGTCGAGTGGGCCATCGAACGCTGCGCCGCCGTGGTGCAGGCGTTCTTCCCTGGCGAGGAGGGCGGTCCCGCGATCGCGGGAGTGCTGGCCGGTCGGGTGAACCCGTCGGGCCGGCTGCCGCTGTCGCTGCCGCGCTCCGTGGGGGCTCAGCCGTACACGTACCTGCACCCGCGTTTGGGTGGCGACAGCGATGTGACCAACCTGTCGTCGGCTCCCACCGCGCCGTTTGGTCACGGACTGTCCTACACGTCATTCGCCCACACCGAGTTGGCCGCCACTGACACCCCCACCGACGGCAGCATTGTCGTCTCGGTGACGGTGACCAACAGTGGCGACGTCGACGGCGACGAGGTGGTGCAGCTCTACGGCCACGACCTCCACGGCTCGATCACGCGTCCCGTGGCCCAACTCCTGGGCTACCGGCGCGTGCACCTGGAGGCGGGCGCGAGCGCCCGTGTCGAGCTGACGGTACCCACGACCCGCCTGGCCTTCACCGACCGCGACCTGGTGCGGATCGTCGAGCCGGGAGCCGTCGCGCTGTGGACCGGAGACTCGGCCACCCGTGCCACCGAGACCACCATCGAACTGACGGGCGAGGTGCACAGGGTGACCCGCGCATCGGCCCGCCTGACCACCAGCACCGTGGGACAGACCGCCCACGCATGATCGTGCCCGACCCCGCGTTCGCGACACAGCCGACCGTTCCCGCCGCCGCGCCCTTGACCCTCACCGGTCTCGAGCATCGGCGGGGCGGCGCGAGCGTACGGGTCGAGCATGCCGACGGGACTCCCGTCGCCGGCGCGTGCCTCACCGTCGAACAGGTGAGGCACGCGTTCGGGTTCGGCAATATCGGATTCGACCTGATCGACTGGGTCAACGGCGAGGACGACAGGGCTGCTCCGCTGCTCGCGCAGCAGCATCTAGACCTGTTCAACGCCGTCACCTTGCCGTTCTATTGGCGCGATTTCGAGCCTCGGCGCGGGTCACCCGCCACCGAGCGGCTGCTCGCGGCGGCCCGCTGGTTCGCCGAACGCGGCGTGCAGGTCAAGGGGCACACACTGCTGTGGCACACGCTCGCACCCACGTGGCTCCTGGACCTGTCTGACGCTCAAGCGGAGGCGGTGATGCGTGCCCGCATCTCCCGCGAGACCAGGGACTTCGCCGGCGTCGTGGACCAGTGGGACGCGATCAACGAGGCCGTGATCCTGCCCGTCTTCACCGCCGAGGCCAACGCCGTCACCCGGCTCGCCCGCGCCAAAGGCCGCGTCGAGATGGTGCGCATGGCCTTCGACGCCGCCCGCGACGGCGACCCCCACGCGCGGCTCGTCCTCAACGACTTTGACCTCAGTGAAGACTACGCACACCTCATCGAGGACTGCCTCAGTGCCGGCATCCAGATCGACGCCATCGGCCTCCAGACCCACATGCACCAGGGCTACCGCGGCGAGGAAGCCACCCTCGAGATCCTCGAGCGCTTCGCGAGGTTTGGCCTGCCGCTGCAGATGACAGAGACCACGCTTGTTTCCGGGCACCTGATGCCGCCCCACATCGTGGACCTCAACGACTACCAGGTGGATCACTGGCCCTCCACGCCTGACGGCGAGGCGCGCCAGGCCGACGACATCGTGCGGCACTATCGCACGCTCGTGGGCCATCCAGCCGTGGAATCGATCACCTATTGGGGCCTGACCGATGCGGGGGCCTGGCTGGGCGCGCCCGCAGGCTTGGTGCGTGCGGACGGTTCCCTCAAGCCCTCGTACGAGGCTCTCCACGCGCTCATCAAGGGCGAGTGGTGGCTCGCGCCGACCGAGGTGTGTACGGACGACTCCGGCACCTTTGACCTCACCGGATTTGCAGGCGAGTACCGCGTGAGCGGCCCCGACGGGCGAAGCGCGAGCGTCACGGTGGCGGCCGGGCGCGAGCAGCGCGTGAGCCTCACCCTCGCCTAGCCGGGGTCGCTACGGAGGCCGCTCGCGCATCGGCCCTCCGTTGCCTGGTTTCACCAGGCGCGATGCCTGCGCCGCGCGTAGTGTCATGACGTGGGCGCGCGACGCCCCGAGACCCGGGAGGCGGCGTGGACCTTGTCTTCATTCTTGAGGCAGTCGTGGTGTTGGCGGCGATCGTGCTCGGTACGCGGGCCAGCGGTATCGGCGTCGGCGTGTGGGGTGGCGTGGGCGTGTTCGTGCTCGTGTTCCTGTTTGGAGAGGCTCCCGGCGAGCCCCCTACCGCCGCTGTGGCGATCATCCTGGGGGTCGTGACCGCGGCCTCGCTCATGCAGGCCGCTGGCGGCATCGACTGGATGGTCGCGATGGCGGCACGTGTGATCGAGAGCCGGCCTCGCCAGATCACCGTGATCGCGCCGCTCGTCGCGTTCGGCTTCTGTGCAGGGGCCGGCACCGGCAATATCGTCTATCCCCTGCTCCCCGTGGTCTACGACGTGTCGTACCGCAACGGCATCCGACCCTCGCGACCGCTCACGGTGACGACAGTCCAGACGGGTATCGCGCTCGCAGCCTCGCCCGTGTCAGCAGCCATGGCCGCGATGCTGACCCTCACCGACGTGGCGCCGTACAACCTGGGACTCGGGCAGATCCTCATGATCACCTTCCCTGCGGTGGTCGGCGGCATTATCGTCACGTCGCTGGTCATGAACCACGTGGGCAAGGAACTCGCCGACGACCCCGAGGTGCAAGAGCGGATCGCGTCCGGTCAACTCGCGCCGCCCGATGCGGGTGGGACGTCTGCCGCCTCCGCGCTCCAATACACCTCGCGCGGCCGCAATGCCGCCCTCGCGTTCCTGGGATCCGTGCTGGTCATTGTCGCGCTGGGCTTGTTCCCCGACCTGCGCCCCTCGTACACCGTGGGCGGCGAGACCACCCAGATCGACATGACCGCGACCATCATCCTCGTCATGTTCGTGGCCAGCGCGATCATCATGTTCGTGGGCCGGCCCAAGATCGGCACCGTTCCCGACCAGTCGGTGTTCAAAGCCGGCCTCGTGTCCGGCATCGCGCTGTTCGGTATCGCGTGGCTGACCTCGACCTTCATCGAAGCGCACGAAGAGGCCATCGTCACGACCGTCGGCTCGTGGGTGACCGACTGGCGCTTCCTGTTCGCCGTCGCGGTCTTTGTGGTCGCCGCCATGACCACGAGCCAGTCGACTGCCACACGGACCATCGTGCCCATCGGCCTCGCCGCCGGACTGCCCGCCGGCGCCGTCACCGGCATGTGGGCCGGTGGCCTGGGCGGTGTGTACACGCTCCCGGCCAACGGCACCCAGATCGCCGCCGCGAACTTCGACCTCACCGGAACCACCAAACTGGGTACCAAGCTCGTCGATCACAGCTTCTTCTTGCCAATGCTCATCATGGCCGTCACGACCATGGTCATCGGCACCGCGATCGGCGCGTTCTTCTAACCCAGAAACCTGCGCAACCCACGTGTGCGGCACCGGACGCGTACGGCACCCGATGAAAGGAACCCAGCGATGACAGCATCGTCCCTGCCGGACAAGGTCAAGGCCCTCATGCCCGGCGTGATCGAGGACCTCAAGGAACTCATCTCGATCCCCTCCGTGTCCTTCCCCGGTCACCCCGAGGAGCCCGTGCACCGCATGGCGCAGCGCACGCTTGAGCTGTTCCAAGAGGCCGGATTCACCGACGCCAAGCTCGCCGAGGTGCCCTGGGGCTACCCGCCCATCTACGGCGAACTGCCCGGGCCCGCCGGCGCGCCCACCGTGCTGTTGTACGCGCACTACGACGTGCAGCCCGCACCCGAGTCGCAGGGGTGGACATCCGAGCCCTTCACGCCCACCGTCAAGGAGGACGGCCGCATTCACGGACGCGGCGCCGCCGACGACAAGAGCGGCCTCGCCACGCACCTGGGCATGCTGCGCGCCTTTGACGGCGCTCCGCCCGTGACGCTGCGGCTCATCGTCGAGGGCATGGAGGAGACGGAAAGCAACCTCGAGGAGTTTGTCGAGGCGCACCCCGACCTGTTCCAGTGCGACCTGTTCGTCATCTGCGACATGGGCAACCTGGTCTCCGGCGAGCCCGTCGTCACGACCGCACTGCGTGGAGACGTGTCGTGCATCGTGACCGTCTCGACCCTCGAGCACCCCCTGCACTCCGGCGTTTTCGGCGGCGCGGCACCCGACGCCATGATGGCGCTCGCCCGCCTGCTGTCCTCGCTGGTGGACGACGCGGGCGACGTCGCGATCGAGGGAGTCACCGGCGGCACCTGGGAGGGTGCGGTGCAGAGCGAGGAGGACTTCCGCGCCTCCGCAGACCTGCTGCCCGGCGTGTCCCTGATTGGCACCGGAACCGTGTCCGACCGGCTGTGGGCCAAGCCCTCGATCAACGCCATCGGTGTCGACACGGTGTCCGTGGCCAACGCCTCCAACGTGATCCACCCGCAGGCGGCCGCCAAGATCTCCATGCGCATCGTGCCTGGGACCAATCCCGAGGCCGAGCTCGACGCGCTCGTGCGCCACCTCGAGACCCACGCTCCGTGGGGCGCTCAGGTGGAGGTCAAGCGCATCAAGGCCGCACCGCCGTTCCGCGTCCCCACTGGCGGGCCGGCCGAGTCCATCGCGCGGGAAGCACTCGCCGAGGCCTTTGGCTCCGCCCCGTCCGAGGTGGGCTCCGGCGGCTCCATCCCGCTGCTGCAGACGCTTCACGAGGCCTGCCCCAGCGCGGAGTTCGTCTTGTGGGGGCCCGAGGACATGGCGCTGTCGCGCATTCACGCGTCCGACGAGTCCGTCGACCCCGCCGAGGTCGAGCGGATGGTGCTGACGCAGGCGCTGTTGCTCGAGAAGTTGGCGCAGCGCGACTAGCCCGGCGGGTGCGGCTCGGCTCTGCCCCTGCGCCGTCCTGATCCGGCACCGTCCTGCACGCACCTCCCCCTCAAACGCGACGCGGCCCCCGACCTGAACCAGGTCGGGGGCCGTCGCTCGTGCGCGGGTGAGGCTAGCCCTCGACCCCCGCGCGCTGCAGGATGATCTCGCGCACGCGGCCGGCGTCGGCCTGTCCACGGGTGGCCTTCATGACCGCGCCGACGATCGCGCCGACCGCCTGGATCTTGCCGTCCTGGATCTTGGCGAGCACGTCGGGCTGTGAGGCAAGCGCCTCATCGACGGCGGCCTCGAGAGCCGAATCGTCGGAGACAACCTCGAGACCACGTGCAGCCACGACCTCGGTGGGCGAACCCTCGCCTGCGAGCACGCCCTCAAGCGCCTGGCGGGCGAGCTTGTCGTTGATCTTGCCGCCGTCGACGAGTCCCTGGAGCTCCGCCACCTGGGCGGGCGTCACGGGCAGCGCAGCGAGCGTGACTTCGCGGTCATTGGCGGTGCGGGCCAGCTCGCCCATCCACCACTTGCGTGCGGCCTGGGCAGTGGCGCCCGCGGCGACGGTCGACGCGATCAGGTCGAGCGCATCGGCGTTGACAGCGTCACGCATCTCGAGGTCACTGAAGCCCCACTCGTCCTTGAGGCGCGCACGCATCTTGGCGGGGTGCTCGGGGATGGTGCCCCGCAGCTCCTCGACCCACGCGCGGCTGGGCTCGACGGGCAGCAAGTCGGGCTCGGGGAAGTAGCGGTAATCCTCCGCCTCCTCCTTCGAACGGCCGGGCGTGGTCGACGACGTGTCCTCGTGCCAGTGACGCGTCTCCTGCACCACGGGCTCGCCCGCGAGCAGCAGCTGCGCCTGGCGCGCGGCCTCGTGATGAATGGCCCGCTCGATGGCGCGCAGAGAGTTGACGTTCTTAGTCTCGGAGCGCTTGCCAAAGGGCACCGCGTCCTGGTCCTCGCCTGCCGCGGCGCGCGGGCGCAGCGACAGGTTGACGTCGGCACGGACCGAGCCCTGCTCCATGCGACCGTCCGAGATGCCGAGCGCCTTCACGATGTCGCGAATGGTTGCCACGTACGCACGAGCGACCTCGGCGGTGCGGGCGCCTGCGCCGGTGATGGGCTTGGTGACGATCTCGACCAGCGGCACGCCGCCACGGTTGTAGTCCACGAGCGAGTAGTCCGCGCCCTGGATGCCGCCGGTGCCACCCTTGTGGGTGTTCTTGCCGGCGTCCTCCTCGATGTGAGCGCGCTCGATGCCGATCGTGAAGACCTCGCCGTCATCCAGCACCACGTCGAGCGACCCCTCGTAGCAGGTGGGCTCGTCGTACTGGCTGATCTGGTAGTCCTTGGCCAGGTCCGGGTAGAAGTAGTTCTTGCGAGCGAACCGCGACGACTCGCGGATCGAGCACCCGAGTGACAGCCCCAGACGGATGGCCGACTCGACCGCCTTCTGGTTGGTCACCGGCATCGCGCCAGGCAGGCCCAAGCACACGGGGCACACCTGGGTGTTGGGCTCGGCGCCAAACTCGTTCGTGCAGCCGCAGAACATCTTGGTCTTCGTGTTGAGCTCGACGTGGACCTCGATGCCGAACACCGGGTCAAACTGCTCGCATGCCTGCTCGTAGGTCATGGCGGTCACTGGGAAACCTCCAACTCGGGGGCCTGCGCGGTCAAGGTGCCGCCCCATTCCTCTGCGAGCGCCTTCTCCAGCGCAGCGCCGATGCGGTACAGCCTCGCGTCTTCGTGCGCGGGGGCGAGAATCTGGAAGCCCGTCGGAAGCCCGTCCTCGGGCGCAACGCCTGCGGGGAGCGACATGCCGGGGATACCCGCCAGGTTGGCGGGGATGGTGGCAACGTCGTTGAGGTACATGGCTAGCGGGTCGTCCAGACGCTCACCCAACTTGAAGGGTGTGGTGGGCGTCGTGGGGCTGACCAGCACATCGGCCTGCTCGAAAGCGGCGGCGAAGTCGCGCTGGATGAGCGTGCGAACCTTCTGAGCCGAGCCGTAGTAGGCGTCGTAGTAGCCGGCGCTCAGAGCGTAGGTGCCCAGGATGATGCGGCGCTTGACCTCGTCGCCAAAGCCCTCGGCGCGGGTCGCGCCCATGGTCTTCTCGACGGTGGCCTTCTCGACGCGCAGCCCAAAGCGGACGGAATCGAACTTCGCCAGGTTGGAGCTCGCCTCCGACGGCAGGATCAAGTAGTACGCCGCGAGGGCGTACTCGAAGGACGGGCAGGAGACCTCGACGATCTCGGCGCCGAGCGCCTTGAGCTTGTCGAGTCCCTCGGTGAAGCGCTGCTCCACGCCGGCCTGGTAGCCCTCGCCCGACAGTTCCTTGATGACGCCGATGCGCACGCCGGTCAGGTCCTGCTCGCGGCCCTGGCGGGCGGCGTCGACGCAGGAGGGCACTGGCTCGTCGAGGCTCGTGGCGTCCATCGGGTCGTGTCCGCCCATGACCTCATGGAGGTAGGCGGCATCCTCGACGGTGCGCGCACACGGGCCGAGCTGGTCGAGCGACGAGGCCAGCGCGATCGCGCCGTAGCGCGAAACGCCTCCGTAGGTGGGCTTGACGCCGACGGTGCCGGTCACCGAGGCGGGCTGGCGGATCGAGCCACCCGTGTCGGAGCCGATCGCGAGCGGCGCCTCCCACGCGGCAAGGCTTGCGGCGCTACCGCCGCCAGAGCCGCCGGGGATGCGCTCGAGGTCCCAGGGGTTGCGCGTGGGGCCGAATCCCGAGTGCTCGGTCGAGGAGCCCATCGCGAACTCGTCCATGTTGGTCTTGCCCAGAATGGGCATGCGGGCCTCGCGGATCTTGCGGGTAACCGTCGCGTCATACGGCGGAATCCAGCCCTCAAGGATGCGCGAGCCGGCCGTGGTCGGCAGTCCCTGGGTGACCAGGATGTCCTTCACGGCGATGGGCACACCGGCGAGTGCGGGTAGGTCCTCTCCGTTGGCGCGGGCCTCGTCGACCTCGCGGGCGGTCGCGAGCGCACCCTCGGCGTCGACGTGCAGGAACGCGTGTACGTCCGCGTCCACGGCGGCGATGCGGTCCAGGTGGGCCTGGGTGATCTCGACCGAGGTGGCCTCGCCGGCCTGCATGGCGGCGGCCATCTGTGCGGCGGTGGCGCGGGTCCAGTCCTTGACGTCGCTCATCACGCCTCCTCTCCCAGGATCTGGGGCACGCGGAAGCGGCCCTCTTCTGCCTCCGGCGCACCCGACAGGGCGTCTGCCTGGCTGAGCGAAGGACGGACCTCGTCCTCGCGGTGCACGTTGCTCATGGGGATCGGGTGGCTCGTCGCGGGCACGTCCTGGCCTGCAACCTCAGCGACCTTCGCCACCGAGTCCACGATCGCGGCGAGCTGGCCGGACAGCCGGTCCAGGTCCTCGTCCGTCATGTCGATACGGGCTAGCGCCGCGAGGCGCGCCACGTCTGCGCGTTCAAGGGATGACATGGGCAGAAGTCTAGTGGCGCGACGCCCCACCCTTTCCGGGTTCGCGTAGACCTGGCCCACTTTTGACGCTCACGTGCGCGCAGCGCGTAGGACAGGGCCACGAGCGCGGCGTCGTCAGCCGCGCACGCGAGCACGGCGTCGTCAGCCGCGCACACGAGCACGCAGGCCGGCTGCGGCGCTACGCGCGCCTGTGGCCCTCATCTACGCGTAGGGCGCGCCGCAGACCCAGAAGTGGGCGACACCTACGCGAACCAGGGGTCAGGAAGGGGCGGGCGGGTTCGAGAACCGCTCAGGGCTCCCAGGAGTAGCCGAGCAGCCTGATGGTGGTGCCGAGCCGCTCGGCCTTCTGGGCCTCGTCCGGCCCCAAGCGGTCGACGGTGCCATCTTCATTGTCGAGAACGATCCAGTCGAGATCCTCACGGCGCACGAACCCCATGCGCTCGTACAGCCGATGCGCGACGTGCATGCTCTCCATGGTCGACAGCACCACCCGGGCCGCTCCACGCTCAACCGCCAAGTCCATGGCGGCCTGCGTGAGTTTCGCGCCAATGCCCCGGCCGCGCTCGATGGGCGACACCGCAAGCATGCGCAGTTCGTACTCGTCGCCACTGGCCAGTTCCGACAGCCCGGACCCCGGCGGCACCAGGGTGATGGTGCCCTGCACTGGACCGGATCCGTCCTCGCCGTCAACGAGGATCAGTAGTTCGGCCTCTTGGGCGCGCGCGTGCGCGTCCCTCAACTGAGGAATGTAGGGGTGTGCCTGGTCCACCAGTCCGTCTGCCAGATAGGCAAGCGCGGTGAGCTGTCCAATCTCGGTGAGCCTGCTGGACTCGCTGGGATCGACGCTGCGAATGGTCTCGGCCATGGTTCTCCTTCGGGTGTCCACGGTCGTAGGGCTTGACTCACCCTAACGCAGGCGCATCGCGCCGTCTCGGCTTGGGCGCTCAGCCCTCGAATGCGGCCGGGCCCCTCTCGATGAGCCGCTCGAACTGCTCCTCGCTCAGCATGGGCACTCCCAACGCCTCTGCCTTCGCGGCCTTCGACCCCGCACCCGCTCCCACCACCACATAGTGCGTGTTTTTGGACACGGACGACGCTGCCTTGCCCCCGCGCGAGATGATCGCTTCCTTCACGGAATCCCGGGTAAAGCGCTCGAGCGACCCCGTCGCGACGATGGTGAGGCCCTCGAGAGTGCGCTCAACGGACTCGTCACGCTCGTCCGCCATGCGCACCCCAGCGGTCGCCCACGCGTCAACGATCTCGACGTGCCAGTCGACCTCGAACCAGGCGCGCACGGACTCGGCGATCACCGGTCCCACACCCTCGACGGCTGCGAGTTCCTCTTGTCTCGCCGCACGGATCGCGTCCATCGACTCAAATGCCGTCGCGAGCGCGCGGGAGGCCGTAGGCCCCACGTGGCGAATGGACAGCGACACGATCACGCGCCACAACGGCTGTGAGCGTGCCGCGTCCAGGTTGGCGAGCAGCTTGCGGCCGTTTTCTGCGACGTCGCCGGCCTTGCGCCCCGCGACCCCAGCCTCGGCCTGCTTGCGAGTGAGCTTCTCGTCGACGTCGTACACGAACATCGGCACTCGACGCAGGTCCTCGTCGCTCAGGTCGAACAGCCGCGCCTCGTTCTCGAGCACGCCGGATTCGACCAACGCACCAGCGGCCTTCTCCCCCAGCACCTCGACGTCGAATGCTCCGCGCGAGCCGATGAACGCGATGCGGTCGATGATCTGCGCGGGGCATGCTCGCGCGTTGGGGCAGCGCAGGTCCTTGTCACCTTCCTTCTGCTCCGCCAGCGGCGTGCCGCACGACGGGCAGTTTTCGGGCATGACCCATTCGCGCTCCGCGCCGGTGCGTGCGGCGACCACGGGCCCCACGATCTCGGGAATCACATCCCCCGCTTTGCGCAGCACCACCGTGTCGCCGATGAGCACACCCTTGCGAGCGACCTCGTGCCGGTTGTGCAGCGTCGCGTAGGTCACGGTCGACCCGGCAACCGTCACCGATGTCATCACGCCATACGGCGTCACGCGTCCCGTGCGTCCGACGTCCACGCGGATGTCTTCGAGGACGGTATGGACCTCCTCAGGCGGGAACTTGTAGGCAAGCGCCCACCGCGGCGCGCGCGACGTCGAGCCCAGTTCGGCCTGGACAGCACGATCATCGACCTTGAGCACGGCACCATCGATCTCGTGGACCAGGTCGTGACGCTTGGCCTCGAGGTCGGCCAGGTATGCCTCGATCGCGGGCACTCCGCTGAGCACCGCCGACAACTCGCTCACGGGCAGACCCCAGTCCGCGAGCATGCGGTAGATCCCCGATTGGCGCGTCACCCGCGGGTCGGGCTCAGTGTCCCCCCACGCGAGGGCACCCAGGGCGTAGGTCGTCACGGCGAGAGGCCGCTGGGCGGTCACGCCGGAGTCCTTCTGGCGCAGCGAGCCCGCGGCCGTGTTGCGTGGGTTGGCATACGGTGCCTTGCCCTCCGCCAACAACGCCTCGTTGAGCCGCTCAAACGCCTCCACCGGAAGGTAGACCTCTCCGCGCACCTCGACGAGCGAGGGCAGCGCCTGCCCAGTGAGCCGATGCGGTAGCCCGGCGATGGTCAGCACGTTCGCCGTCACGTCCTCACCGGTGGTGCCGTCGCCCCGCGTGACACCGCGTACGAGTACGCCATCCTCATAGGTCAGCGAGATCGACAGGCCGTCGATCTTGGGCTCGCACACAATCTCGAGTTCGCCGGCCTCCTTGCCCACGCGCGCGAGCCATGCTGAGACGTCCTCCAGCGAGAACGCGTTGTCCAGGCTCATCATGCGCTCGCGGTGCTGGACCGAAGCAAACCCGGTCTCTCCCCGCGCCGCGCCTACGACCTGAGTAGGAGAGTCAGGTTCGACCAGCTCAGGATGCGCCGCTTCGAGGTCGCGTAGTTCCTGCTCGAGCACGTCGTACTGAGAGTCGGAAATGGTGGGGGCATCGTCCCCGTAGTACCTGGCCCGATGCTCCTCGACCTCCTGCACCAAGTGCTGGTGGCGCGCGCGGGGGTCGGTGCCGTCTGCCGGGGGTACGGGAGTTTCGCTCACGTCCCTATCTCACCACGCACCACCGACAACGTGCCGCCAAGCCCCAGCCCGCGCATCGGCCCTATCGCGGTGTCACACGGCCCCCCTATCCTGAATCGGTGCGCCCCGTCCTCACCGTGTCCCTGACCCTCGCCGTGCTGACGCTGACCGGCTGCTCCCTGATGGGCTCGGAGCCCCGGGCGACGGTGACGGCGACGGCCACCGTCGTCGCCACCCCAGAACCGTCCCCGGTGCCCGCGGTCACGGTGACCGCACAGGCCGCTGACGACCCCACGTACGACCGGCCGCTATGGCTGGGGCAGGTACCCCTCGCGTTGGGCGACAACAATCTGGGCGTGCGTGATGACACCCCGAGCGAACTTGAGGACCGCCAGTTGGAGCCGCGCGACTGGCTTCCCGACCCGACCACGGATGACTGGTTCGCCGACATTCAGATGGACGTGCCCGACGACATTCGTGACCGCTCGTCGTGGGAGAAGAACTGCCCGGTCCACATCGACGACCTCGCGTACATCGTGATTCCGTACTGGGGCTTTGACCAGCAGGTTCACACCGGCGAGATGCTCGTGCACGAGGACTACGCCGAGGATATCGCCGGCGCCTTTGAGAAGATCTTCGCCGCGCAGTTCCCCATCGAGGAGATGCGGGTGATCTCGCGTGAAGAGCGCGACTCCCCCACCACCGGCGACCACAACGTGACCTCGGCATTCACGTGCCGGCTCGTGGTGGGCAGGGCTACCGTGTGGAGCGAGCACGCCTACGGCAAGGCCGTCGACATCAACCCCTTCCATAATCCGTTCCACAAGAACGATGAGCTGTTCCCCGAACTGTCAGAGGCCTACCTGGACCGCGACTGGGTGCGCGAGGGCATGATCGACGAGGCCTCGGTGGTCCACGCCGCGTTCACCAGCATCGGCTGGGGATGGGGCGGCGACTGGACGGGCCGCGAAGACTGGATGCACTTCTCGGTCACGGGAAAGTAGGACACCATGACCCACACGGTCATCGACGGCGCATACGTCGTCACGGTCGATGCACACGGCACCGAGCACGCCCAGGGCCACGTGGTGCTCCGCGACGGACGCATCGCGTCGGTGGGCGCTGGCCGCGCTCCGCGTGAGGTCATCGACGGCGCCGCCGAGGTGATTTCGGGCACCGGGCTGCTGGTCACGCCGGGCCTCATCAACACTCACCACCACCTCTACCAGTGGCTGACCAGGGGCTACGCACAGGACTCGATCCTGTTCGACTGGCTCGTCTCCTTGTATCCCGCGTGGTCG
The DNA here is from genome assembly GCF_047975725.1 of Demequina sp. Taxonomy (GTDB): domain Bacteria; phylum Actinomycetota; class Actinomycetes; order Actinomycetales; family Demequinaceae; genus Demequina. The sequence continues at coordinate 91,761 of NZ_JBKEED010000003.1, read as the reverse complement.
CGTATCGACGCGGACCTGGTGGGCGACGGCGCACTGGGCGCGATGGCCGTGCTGGCCCGGTCCGGTTGCACCACCGTGGGCGATCACCACTACGTGTTCCCCCGTGGCGGCGGCGACATCGTCGGTTCGATCGTCAATGCCGCGAGCACGCTCGGTGTGCGCCTGCACGCCACTCGCGGCTCGATGGACCTGGGCGCCTCGGACGGCGGGCTGCCTCCGGATTTTGCGGTCGAGAGCACGGCCGATGCGCTGGCGGCCTCGGGCGAGGCCGTCACCACCTACGACGACTCGTCATTCGAATCGATGGTGCGAGTCGCGATCGCCCCGTGCTCGCCGTTCTCGGTGACCGCAGACCTCTTGCGCGAGTCGGCCGACTTGGCGCGCTCGCTCGGCGTGCGCCTGCACACCCACGGTGCTGAGACCGTCGAGGAAGAGGCGTATTGCCGCGAGCGCTTTGGCATGTCGCCCACGGACTACCTGGAATCCGTGGGGTGGCTGGGCTCCGACGTGTGGATGGCGCACTGCGTGCACCTGTCCGGCGCTGATATCGACCGCTTTGCCGCCACCGGCACAGGAGTGGCCCACTGTCCCTCGTCGAACGGGCGCCTCGCGGCGGGCATCGCGCCCGTGCGCGACATGCTGCGCGCGGGCGTCCCCGTGGGCCTGGGGGTCGACGGCGCCGCGTCCAACGAATCGGGCCAGTTGGGCACCGAGGTTCGCGCCGCCGTCCTCGCCGCGCGCCTACGCGACGGGGCCGATGCGCTCAGCGGCCGGGATGCGCTGCGCATCGCCACCATGGGTGGCGCGCAGGTGTTGGGTCGCGCCGATCAGATCGGCTCGCTTGAGCCGGGCAAGCTCGCCGACCTCGCCCTGTGGCGGATCGACGGCGTGGAGCACGCCGGCATCGCAGACCCCGTCGCTGCACTAGGGCTAGGCGCGATGCCTCCCCTGGCGCGCCTCATCGTCCAGGGCCGCACCGTCGTCGAGGATGGCGCCTTGGTGAGGGTCGACGAGGCGGACGTGGCCGCGCGGGTGACCCGCGCATCGGCCGTGCTGCAATCCCGCCTCTAGCCCTCCCCTCTCCCCTCCCTTCCCTCCCTTGCCGAGAAAATGGATCCATTTGATGGGAAGGGGGAGGGTCAGGCGCGCCGCGACGGATGCATGCCCATGCGGGCCAGCACCGTGTTCTCGACCACGGCCACGAGGTTGTAGAGCACGAGCGAGACGGCCGTGACGACCACCACTGACGCCCACATCTCGTTGAAGCGAGCCTGCGCGTAGTAGCCGTAGATGATGCCGCCGATCCCGCCGCCGGTCGCGAGCCACTCCGCGAGCAGCGCTCCCGTGATCGCGCCGGGCACGGACATGCGCACGGCCGCGAAGAACGCGGGCAGGGAGGCGGGGAAGGCAACCTTGCGCAGCGCGGTGGAGCTCCCTCCCCCGTACACCTTGACCACGTCGAGCATCTGCGGCGAGGCAGACTTCAGCCCAAACGCGATGGTCACGAGCGCGGGGAACAGCACCACGATCCCGCCCATCACCGCGGTGGTCCAGAACCCACGTCCGAACACGAGGATGATCACCGGCGCGAACGCGATGAGCGGCACGGTGCGCAGCAGCAACGCGATGGGCATGAGGGCGGCCTCGACGCCCTTGGACAGCTGGAACACCACGGCAATCGCCGTCGCGCCCACGAGCCCCGCGACGAACCCCACGACCGCGTCACGCATGGTGATCGCGAGGTTGGCGGAGATCTCGGCGCGGTTGTCGGCGGCGTCGGGCGCCGTGACCAAGAACCGCCACACATCGACCGGGCCCTTCGCGACAAACGGCGACAGGTCGAACGCGATGAGCGCTCCCTGCCACAGCACGAGTACCAGCGCGAGCGTGCCCACGAAGGTCGCGAGCGAACTGAGCAACGCACGCCGGGTCGCGCGCCGCGTGTCGGCGGCGGCCTTGGCCGCGAGTTCGACCCCCGATGCGTTGTCGCGCACCACGACGGCGGCGCTCATGCCGCCACACCTCGCGCCCATGGCGCCGTCATGCGCGTCAGCAAGCCCATCGCGAGGTATGCGCACAGCGCAACCAGCCCCGAGGCGACCGCGAGTGCCCACAGGCGAGGAGCGTTGAGGGACTGCTGTGCCACGACCATCGCGGGGCCCACTCCCACCTCGACCTTGCCCATGTATTCGCCGAGGATTGCGCCGAGGAAGGCCGCGGGCACGGCGATTTGCAGGGCGTTGAGCACGGCAGGCAGCGCGGCGACCACGCGTACCTTGCGCAGTTGAGTGAAGCGCCCGCCGCCGTAGACGCTCACCACATCAAGCGCGGCGGCGTCAGCGGACTTGAGCCCCAGCAGCGCCCCCACCACCGTGGTGAAGAACACACACATCCCTGCGAGGAAGGCTGCGGTGGCGGAGGGCTTGCCCGGTTCGGGAAGGCCCAGGATCAGCAACAGGAGCGGGCCGATCGCGACGATGGGGATGCAGTAGGAGATCACCGCGAGCTGCATCACGACGCCCTCGAGGCGAGGCACCACGAGCACGAGCGCCGCGAGCGCCAGGGCGAGCCCGTTGCCCCACAGGTAGCCCTGCGCCGCCTCCGCGAGCGTGATCGAGAAGTTGTTCCAGTAGAACGACCACCCCGACTCGCCGTAGCTCGAGACCACCTCGCCTGGCGTCGGGATGCCCGCGGCGGCGCCCTTGTTGGCCTGAGCGGCCACGGCGATGACCCACCACGCTCCCACGAGCGTGAGGGCTCCCGCGAGCGCGGACACCCACGTGGGCAGCGGCCTCACCATCAGTCGTCCTCCGCCGCTGCGCCGCCCGCACCGAACAACAGGTCCGATGCGTGGTCCACATAGGCGTGGAACTCCGGCGAGCGCTGGATGTCAGGAGTGCGCGGTCGCGGCAGGTCGATGTCGATAATCTCCTTGACCCGTCCGGGCCGTGGGCTCATCACCGCCACCTGGTCGGCAAGAAAGATCGCCTCAGTGATGCCGTGCGTCACCAGCAGGGTGGTCGCGGGCTTGGCGGCGAGGATGCGCATGAGTTCGAGGTTGAGTTTCTGGCGCGTCATGTCGTCGAGCGCGCCGAACGGCTCATCGAGCAGCAGGACCGAGGGCCGCAGCACGAGCGCCCTCGCGATCGACACGCGCTGGCGCATGCCGCCCGACAGTTGCGCGGGCTTGGCCTTCTCGAAGCCGGTGAGGCCCACGAGCGCGATGAGTTCGGCGATGTAGTCGTCGTCGACCTTCACTCCCGCGACCTCGAAGGGCAGGCGGATGTTCTTGTACACCGAGCGCCATGGCAGCAGGGCGGAATCCTGGAAGGCGATCCCCAACTCGTTGTAGGCGCGTAGATCCTCGGGGGTGCGGCCGTCCACGCGAATGGTGCCGCTCGTGGGCTGCTCGAGCCCCGCGAGCATGCGCAGGATGGTGGACTTGCCGCAGCCGGACGGCCCCAGCAACGCAAGCAGCGACCCTTGGTCGGTCTGCAGGCTCGTGTCTTGCAACGCCACCACCGAGCCGGAGCGGGTCGAGAACACCTTGGACAGGTTGTCGATGTGCAGGCCGGTGCCCAGGGTCTCGCCCTGGACACCGGCCTTTGTCACAGCAGTCACGTGGCGTCAGTCCGTCACGCTCAGCCCGCGTAGTCCACGAGCTCGGGGTAGGCCTCGTACACCTCTGCCAGCAGGCTCATGTCGAACAGCTGGTCAGCGGTCACGGTGATGCCCGCGCCGGCAAGCGACGCGATGGTCTCGCTCTGGAGCGCGTCGGAGATGGTGAACAGACCGTTCGCGGCCGTCTCGTCGGACACCACGAGCTTCTCGGCCTGCGTGGTGGCACCCAGCGCCGACACCTCGGGGATCAGGCCCAGGTCTGCGCCGTACTCCTCGACGGCCAGGCGCGAGCCCTCTGCGGGGTCGAGCACCGCATCGGTCCAGCCCTTGATCTCCGCAACCAGGAAGGCCTTGAGCATCTCGCGGTCGCTCGCGATGGCCTCGTCGGTCACCGTGAAGGTCTCGGCCACGAACGGCAGTCCGTTGTCGGCGAAAGGCAGGTTCGCGGTCGCGTGGCCCTCGTGTTCGAGGATGAGCGCCTCGTTGGTGAGGTAGGCGATAAAGCCGTCGACGTCACCGTTGACCAGCGGCGTGGGGTCGTACTCGACCGGCACGATCTCGACGTCGGTCTCGGTCAGGCCGTTGGCGGCCAGCAGCGCGAGGAACAGCGAGGTGTTGGACGCCTGGACGCCGATGCGCTTGCCGACCATGTCCTCGGGCGTGAGGATGTTGCCGCCATCTGCCAGGGACAGCACCGTAAAGGGGTTCTTCTGGTAGGTCGCGCCAATGATCTTCAGCGGCGCACCCTCGTTGCCGATCGCGGAACCAATAGACACCGCGTCCGACAGCGCGACGTCGACCTGGCCGGAGACCAGTTCGGCGACACCCGTCGACGGTCCGGGCACCAGGTTCACGGCGCCAAAGCCGGCCTCCGTGAAGTAGCCCTTCGAGTCGGCGAAGAACTCTCCGGCGAACTCCTCGTTCTTGATCCAGGACAGCTGAACCGTGATGTCGCCGTAGTCGGGCGCCTCTTCGGTCGCGGCGGTCGTCGGCGCGGCGGAGTCGGTGCCCGCAGGCTCCTCTGGCTCCGGGTCCGACGAGCAAGCGGCGAGCGTGAGCGCCGCGGCGGTGGCTGCAGCAGCCATCGCCAAGGTGCGTGCTTTGGACCCGAAGGCCTCAGCGAGCAAAGACATGGGTTCTCCTCCCGTGGATGTGACACGCGCCGGCCATCCCGGCACGCGGTGCCTGACTCGCCGTCGTCGCCGAGCTCCCCTCAGCGGGGGCGTCACATCGGTGGACATTACGGTCGGGTTGTTTCGCCTGTATCGCCCCTGGTGTTTCGCGGCCGTTAATTGTTGAAGAAATGGCGAGGGGCACGGTCTGAGGCGTGGCAAGGTCGTCCCAGAGGGCCATCAAGTCGGCCGATGCGGTGGCTGGCTTGGCCCGGGGAGAGGACAGTGGTGAGGGTGGACCTGGCAGCAGTGCAGACGATGCGGGTGGCACGCTCGCGCGCCGACCTCGCCCTGGCTCCTGGGGAGACATACCTGGCAGGTGGCACATGGCTGTACTCCGAGCGGCAACCTGACGTCACCGGACTCGTTGATCTGTCGGGGCTGGGGTGGGACGAACTGGAGCTGACGTCAGAGGGCGACCTGCGCATCGGCTCGATGACGACCATCGCGACACTTGAAGCGTGGGGTACCTCTTCGCCCGCCCCGGCGGCGGCGTTATTTGAGCAATGTGCGCAATCATTGCTGGCGAGTTTCAAAGTGCGCACAGCGGCCAGCGTGGGCGGCAATATTGCCAAGGGGTTCGCCGCCGGTGCGATGATCGCGTTGGGGGCAACGCTCGATGCGACGGCCGTGGTGTGGAAGCCGGATGGGACCGACCTGCGAGTGCCTGTCACGGCCCTCCCGACCGGCAACGGCACCACCTGCCTGGGCGACGGCGAGGTGCTCAGGCAGGTCGAGATCCCCGCGTATGCTCTCGCGGCGCGCACCGCGCATCGGCGCATCGCGCTAGCCGAGCACGGCCGCTCGGGGGCCCTACTCACGGGGCGTCGCGACGAGGACGGCACCAGCGTATTGGTGATCACCGCGGCAACCTCCGTGCCCGTGGTGCTGCGCTACGAAGGCGTGCCTTCCGTGGCGACCGTGAGGGCCGATGCGCTCGCCGCGCCCGGGTACTACACGGACCCCTTGGGCTCGGCCGACTGGCGACGGTCGGTGTCGGCAACTCTGCTCGCCGAGGTCGCGCAGGAGCTCGCATGAGAGTCGACGGTCGCGAGGTCGCGGGCGAGCCGGAGCCCGGGCAGTGTTTGCGCACCTACCTGCGCGCGGCGGGCGCGACCGAGATCAAGAAGGGCTGCGACTCGGGCGACTGCGGAGCCTGCACAGTGCTGCTTGACGGACAGCCGGTGCATTCGTGCATCACCCCTGCGCAACGCGCGCTGGGGCGCTCCGTGACCACTGCCGGCGGGCTCGCCCCTGACGACGACCTCCACCCCGTGCAGCAGGCACTCGTGGACCACTTTGGGTTCCAGTGCGGGTTCTGCACGCCGGGCATGGCGGTGACGGCGTCGGCCCTCACCGAAACGCAGCTGGAGGACTTGCCGCGGACCATGCGCGGCAACCTGTGCCGCTGCACCGGGTATCGCGCGATCGAGCAGTCCATCAGGCACGGCGTGTGTGGCTCCGGGTTGGCGTGCGGCGGCTGTGCCCGGTCAGCGGGCGACGCGGGTATCACGCTCGCGCCTGGGGGCGGCAATCGCGTCGAGACGGGTATCAACCGGGAGGGCGGCGTGGGGACGGGCGGCGTGGAGACGGGCGGCGTGGGGACCTCCGCATCGCCCGCTCCCGCGCGCCGAATCGTGCAGGGGCGCGAGCCCTTCACCTTCGACGAGGTCCCCGCCGGTCTGGCCCACCTGAGCGTGCTGGGCTCGCCCCATGCGCACGCGCGGGTGCTGCGCATCGACACGAGCAGGGCGCTCGGGCTTGAGGGCGTGATCGCAGTGCTCACTCACGAGGAGGTGCCGGCGGTGCGCTTCTCGACCGCGCGGCACGAGCACCGCGAGGACGACCCCGATGACACCTTGGTCATCGACGACACGATGCGGTTCGTGGGCCAGCGCGTCGCCGTGGTGGTCGCCGAAACCAAGCGCGTCGCGGACCTCGCGACGGCCCTGATCGATGTCGAGTACGAGGTCTTGCCAGCGGTGCTCGACCCCGAGGAGGCTCGCTCCCCTGGTGCACCGCTGCTGCACCCCGACCGCACCGCCACCGACCGTGTCGCGGACGCCTCGCGCAACGTCGTGGCCCAGGTTCACACGGGCGTGGGCGACGTCGAAGCCGCGCTGGCCGCGTCGGCGGTCACGACGAGCGGCACGTGGCGCACCTCGCGCGTGACCCACGCCCAGCTCGAGACCCACGGCTCGATCGCGTGGGTCGCCGACGACGGCCGCCTCACCGTCCGCACCAGCTCGCAGGTGCCGTTCTTGGTGCGCGACGAGCTCGCCCGCATTCTGGGGCGCGAGCGCGACAGCGTCAGGGTGTTCACGGCCCGCGTGGGTGGGGGCTTTGGTGGCAAGCAAGAGATCTTCACCGAGGACATCGCCGCCGTCGCCGCCCTCGCGACAGGGCGCCCCGTCGCCTACGAGATGACGCGCGAAGAGGAGTTCGTGCGCACCGCGGTGCGCCACCCGTTCAGGGTGTCCGTGCGCGCGGGGGCCGACCACGAGGGACGTCTCACCGCGCTCGCCATGGACGTGCTGAGCGACACCGGCGCCTACGGCAACCACGCGATCGGCGTCATGCTCCACGGCTGCTCCGAGTCGTTGGCCGTGTACCGATGCCCCGTGACCAGGCTCGACGCGGAGTCGGTCTACACCAACAACGTGCCCTCGGGGGCCTTCCGCGGGTACGGCTTGGGCCAGGTGATCTTCGGCATCGAGTCGGCGCTCGACGAACTCGCGCTCCAACTCGGCCTCGACCCCTTCGAGATGCGCCGCCTCAACGCGGCGCGACCGGGCGACCCGTTCATGGTCGCGGGTCAGCCGGAGGACGACCTCGCATTCGGCTCGTTTGGGCTCGACGAGTGTCTTGACCTCGCTCGCACGGCACTGGCCGGGCCCGACGATGTCCCCGCTCCCGCGGGCTGGGCCGTGGGCGAAGGCGTGGCTGCGTCGATGATCGCCACTGTCCCGCCGCGAGGGCACCGCTCCGTCGCGACCGTCACGCTCGACGGCACAGGGGCGGTGCGCCTCGAGGTCGGCACGGCCGAGTTCGGCAATGGTGCGGTCACGGTCCACACCCAGATTGCGGCCGATGCGCTGGGAGTGCCTCGCTCGCGCGTCACCATCGCCCACGGTGACACCGACCTGGCCGAGCACGACACGGGAGCGTTTGGCTCGACGGGCATCACGGTGGCGGGCAAGGCCGTTCATCGCGCGGCGCTGGCGCTGCGGGAGGCACTCCTGGCGAGTGCGGCTCAGGCCCTAGGCACTGATCCGACCGCATGCGTCGTCGGCGCCGACGGCGTGAACGGTCCGGACGGGGCGAGCCACACCTGGGGCGAGGTCATTGCGGGCCTGGGGCTGGCGCATCGGCGCGGCAAACAGGCGGTGGCGAGCGCCGACCTCGATCAGCGCGAGCGATCCGTGGCGTACAACGTCCAGGCGTTCCGCGTCGCGGTGCGGCGCGAGACGGGCGAGGTGCGGATCCTGCGGTCGGTGCATGCGGCCGATGCTGGCACTGTCATGAACCCCGAGCAGTGCCGAGGCCAGGTGGAGGGCGGCGTCGCGCAAGGCATCGGGTCGGCGCTCTATGAAGAGGTGCTGATCGACTCCGATGGCGCGGTGTCCAATGCCGCCTTCCGCCAGTACCGGGTTCCGCAGATGGCGGACGTGCCGTTCACCCACGTGCTGTTCGCGGACACCTCGGATGCGCTGGGGCCCATGGGCGCGAAGTCGATGTCGGAGTCGCCGTACAACCCGGTGGCGCCCGCGCTCGCCAACGCGATTCGCCGCGCCGTGGGCGTGCGGCCGCACGAGCTCCCTATGACGCGCGAGCGGGTGTGGCGGCTGACCTCCGGCACCCCGCGCCCTGGTGGGACATGAATGTCACCAACCGGCCCTGATGTGACACCCATGTCCCACTAGGGCGCAGCCGGAAGCGGGTGGCGCGCGTGTATGGTCCCCGCCGTCTCGCTCAGGCGCGGCGCTCCCCACGCGCCACGCGAATCGGCGACCACTTCCGCCACGATCGAGATGGCCGTCTCGGCGGGGGTGACGGCGCCCAGATCGAGGCCGATGGGGCTGCGCAGCCGGGCGAGCGCGGCCTGCCCCACGCCCGCCTGGCGCAGTAGCTCGCGCCTGCGTGCATCGGTGCGCCGCGACCCCATCGCCCCCACGTAGCCCGCAGGGGACGCGAGTGCCGCGATGAGCGCGGGGATGTCAAAGCGCTCCTCGTGTGTGAGCACGCAGATGGCGTCCTCCTGGCCGATGCGCGTGGAGGCCACGTACTCCCCCGGCCAGGCGCGGATCACCTCGTGCGCGGCCGGGTGGCGCTCGGCGGTCGCGAAGGCAGGGCGGGCGTCCACCACCGTCACGCGATAGCCGAGCGGCCGGGCAGCGACGGCGAGCGCGGCCGCGTAGTCGACGGCCCCCACGATGACGAGGCGGGGCGCTCGGGGCCGCACCAGGTACAGGGTGTCGCCTTCCAGGCGGGTGTCGCCGCCGGGCGTCGGGGTCGCAGCGACCGCGCCGTCGGTGAGGGAGATGTCGAGTCCCGCCGCGCGCCCGTCGGCTGCGGCGCGCAGCTGTTCGCGCACGTCCGCGTCTGCAGGGTTGACCACGGTGGCGACCACCGTGAGGTGACCGCCACATGACAGCCCGGCCGCGAGCGCATCGGCGTCGGAAAGCCCCAGCGTGGAACGGGGTGCACCCGCCCCGCGCAGGGCGGCCAGCGCGAGCTCGTAGGCCTCGGATTCGACGCACCCGCCGGAGATTGCGCCCATCACGCGTTCGTCATCCGTGACCGCCATCGCGGAGCCCACGGCCCTGGGCGCGGAGCCATGGACGGCCGCGACCGTGACGACGGCGACACGGTGACCAGCGGCGAGGGCAGCCTCCACCTCGCGGGCGATGTCGAGCATTCTCGCAGTGTAAGAGCGGGGTGTTTCGCCTGCATTGCGGCAGTGGTCAGCCCAGGTGAACGTCCTCACCCATGGCGTGGCCGAGCCGGGCGAGCGCCTTCTCGAGCGCTGCCGCGTCCGGCCGAGCCGCCCCCTCGAACGTGTCGACCGTCACGACACCCGACGTGACTTTCCACGTGCCCGCGGCGACCCCGCCGTCGACGAGCAGGTTCGCTCCCCTGCTGATCTCGCTGCGCCGCGCGGTCGGTACCACGGTGGCGTCGGCCGTGCCGGGGCCCAGCACCCACTGGTCGTGGCCCGCGAGGAGTGCCACGTCATCACCCGTCTGCGTCGCCGCGAGGTCATCCGCGTGCTCCGCAAGTGCATGGCGCGGCTGCCCGTCGACGTCGACCTCGACGACTTCCTCGCCCAGGGCCGCGATCCACGCGCCGATGCGCTTGGCACTCACGCCGAGCCCCTCGCCTAGCCAGTACTTGAGCCGGGCGTCGTCGGCGGGACCGTAGGCCTGTAGATACGCGGTGATCGCGGCAGGGCCGGCCTCGTCAAGTGGCGGGATCCCTTGCCACCCCGGCAGGGTGTCCGGTCGCTGGAAGGCGACGGCGCCATACCCGGGCGGAGCGAAACACAGGTCGCCCTGCCACGCGAAGGGCTTGAGGAGCGTCTGCGAGTCGTCGCTCAGCCCAGCCCTCAGGTGCGCGAAGCGGGGCGTTGCTGTCACGGCGTCCACGAGCGAGTCCCTGGTCAGCGGCCCGTCCGCGAGAGCCTCGCGCACGGCGGCGCGCAGATCGGGCCAATCGGTCGCCTCCAGTTGGTAGTACGACCGCCACGACGCTCGCTCCCACATGCGACTCGAGGCGCGCAGCGCCATCGGTATCCCCGCGTGGGCGGGAGTCATCAGGTGCGTGGTGCCGCGGTACGCGTACGTCTTCAGAATCCGGCCGTCGCGACGTGCGGCGGCCAGGTCCGCATCGGCCGTCTGGTCGAGCCGCACACCGATCGCGATCTGCGGATCTCCCGAGAACGCCGGCACGGCGGTCAGCCGCTCAACCACATGCTCAACGGACGTGCCGCGAGCACCGTCGCCGGTCAAGAAGTGGCGATCAAGACGCCATGCGAGCGCCTGCGCCAACGTGATCCGCACTGGGGAGGACATGCTCAAAGTCTAGGAATAACGCGACCGACTGTCACCGATATGTCACGCGCGCGCAACACGATGCCCGTATCGTCCCCTCATGAACGACTTCGACCTGGTGATTCGCGCGGACCGCGTGCTCATCGACGGCCGGTGGCGCCCCGCCGCCCTCGGTATCGCCGACGGCACCATCGTGCGCATCGGCCCTCGCCACGCCGAGTGGAGCGCGCGTGAGTACGTTTCCGTGCCGGTCGACCAGGTCTTGATGCCGGGCGTGATCGACGGCCACGTCCACGTCAACGAACCCGGCCGCGCAGAGTGGGAGGGCTACACCACCGCCACCCGTGCGGCCGCCGCTGGCGGCGTGACCACCCTCATCGACATGCCGCTGAACTCGATCCCTCCCACCACGACCGTGGCGGCGCTCGAGGCCAAACGCGCGCTGGCGGCCACCCAGGCCGGGGTCGATGTGGGTTTCTGGGGCGGGGCGATCCCCTCGAGCCTCGGCGCACTCGAGCCGCTGCACGACGCGGGCGTCTTTGGCTTCAAGGCCTTCCTGTCCCCCTCCGGAGTGGACGAGTTCCCACATCTGAGTGCGCCTCAGTTGCGTGACGCGCTCGCGGAGACGGCCTCCTTTGGCGGCGTGGTGTTGGTCCATGCGGAGGATCCGGAGCACCTCCCGCCCTTCAGCGGGAGCCGCTACTACGAGGACTTTCTCGCCTCACGCCCCGACCGGTCCGAGACCAGCGCGATCGCCTCGGTGATCTCTGCGCTGCGGGCCACGGGAGGCCGCGCGCACATCCTGCACCTGAGCTCCGCCAAGGCGCTGAACGCCATTCGTGGAGCCAAGGACGAGGGCTTGAACCTGACCGTCGAGACCTGCCCGCACTACCTATTGCTTGATGCCGACCACATCGACGACGGCGCCACCCAGTTCAAGTGCTGCCCTCCCGTGCGCGACGCCGCGAACAAGGAACTGCTGTGGCAGGCGCTCATGGACGGCACCATCGACTTTGTCGCCTCCGACCACTCCCCCGCGCCCGCTGAGTTCAAACTCGATGGCGACTTTGGGCGCGCATGGGGCGGCATCTCAGGACTTCAGGTGATGCTCGCGGCGGTCGCCAGCGGAGCCCGGGACCGCGACATCCCGCTCGCGACCGCATTGACGTGGCTCACCGCCAAGCCCGCCGAGTTCTTGGGGCTCGACGACAAGGGCGTGATCCGCGAGGATGCGCGCGCGGACCTGGTGACCTTTGCTCCTGACCGTTCGTGGACCGTCGACCCCGGCTCGCTCGAGCACCGCCACCCGGTGTCGGCCTTCGGCGGGCGCACGCTGACCGGTCAGGTTGATCGCACCTGGGTGGGCGGGGCCCAGGCGTTCCCGCATGTGGACGAAGACCCGCTGCCCGGCCGGCTGCTGGTCCGCGCGGGCACCCAGGCGCCGGCCACCGCGAGCGCCTGACAGACCACGGTTGTGGGGTCACCGCCCCGCTGAGGAGAGGACACCATGGGCATCACGCTGGGAGACCACCAATACGGCAAGGCGGAGAACCGGATCGTGAGGATCGTGCGGGACAGCCCCCGCCACGAGATCCGCGACCTCAACGTCTCCACGTGCCTGCGAGGCGGCTTCGACGCCGCCCACCTCACGGGCGACCAGGGTGCAGTGCTCCCCACCGACACCCAAAAGCAGACGGCGTACGCGTTCGCCAAGACGGTGGGCACGGACTCACTGGAGCGCTACGCGCTCGCGCTCGCCCGCCACTTTGTCAACGACGTGGAGCCGGTCAGTGCCGCTCGCGTCGAGGTCGAGGAGTACGCCTGGGTGCGCGTGAGCGTCCCAGTCCCCGGCAGCGCCGATGCGGGTGAGACCACCGAGCACGACCACACCTGGGTGCGTTCGGGCCAAGAGGTCCGCACCCTCGCGGTGACCGTCGAGGCCGATGGCGGGACCTGGATCACGGGCGGCCTCAAGGACCTGGTGATCCTCAAGTCCACGGGCTCGGAGTTTCACGGCTTCCTCGAAGACGAGTACACGGTACTGGAGCCCACCACCGACCGCATCATGGCGACGTCGCTCGTGGCGAAGTGGCGTTTTGGCGACGTCGACGCGCAGGCGCTCGACTTTGACGCGGTCTATGCCGCCGCGCGTCGAGCGCTGGTGACGACCTTTGCCCACCACCACTCGCTGGCGCTCCAGCAGACCCTGTACGAGATGGGCAAGGCCGTCCTTGAGGCGGTGCCGGAGCTGGTCGAGGTGCGCCTGTCCGCCCCCAACAAACACCACTTCCTGTACGACCTCGGCCGGTTCGGGATCGACAACCCCGGCGAGGTGTTCCATGCCGACGACCGGCCCTACGGGCTCATTCAGGCGAGCGTGATCCGGGACGACGCGCCCGATGCCGGGCCCGCGTGGCAGCAATACAGCGGGTTGGTCTAGCGGGTACGCAGGTTCTTGGCGAGTGTCTTGAAGCGCTCGCCGTCGTCTTGCGTGACTGTCACCGTGACCGCTCCGGTCGCGCTGACGCGCACATCGGACACCACGCCGGACTTGCCGCGGTGGGTTCCCCCGACCACGTCGCAGCGCTCGCCGTTCTTGACGTCTGTCATGTGCGAATCGTCCCACGCGGAGGCCTCGGCGCACGTGAGTGAACGCACCAGTGGCCCCGCACCGAACCGGTGCGGGGCCACTGCGTGACGCAACGGACTAGAAGTTCCAGTCGTCGTCCGTGGTCTCCTCGTGCTTGCCGATCACGTAGGACGAGCCCGACCCCGAGAAGAAGTCGTGGTTCTCGTCAGCGTTGGGCGACAGCGCCGACAGGATCGCCGGGCTGACATCGCACACGTTCGACGGGAACAGCGCCTCGTAACCCAGGTTCATGAGGGCCTTGTTGGCGTTGTAGTGCAGGAACTTCTTGACGTCCTCCGCCATGCCAAGACCGTCGTAGAGGTCGTGCGTGTACTGGACCTCGTTCTCGTAGAGGTCATACAGCAGGTTGAAGGTGTAGTCCTTGAGCTCCTCGCGGCGCTCGGGGGTCTCCCTCTCCAAGCCCTTCTGGAACTTGTACCCGATGTAGTACCCGTGCACGGCCTCGTCACGGATGATCAGGCGGATCATGTCTGCCGTGTTCGTGAGCTTGGCTCGGCTGGACCAGTACATGGGCAGGTAGAAGCCCGAGTAGAACAAGAACGACTCGAGCAGGGTCGAGGCCACCTTGCGCTTGAGCGCGTCATCACCGTGGTAGTAGCGCAGGATGATGTCAGCCTTGCGCTGCAGGTTCTGGTTCTCGGTCGACCAGCGGAACGCGGCGTCGATCTCCGGCGTCGAGCACAGCGTCGAGAAGATCGACGAGTAGCTCTTGGCGTGCACCGACTCCATGAACGCGATGTTGGTGTACACCGCCTCCTCGTGAGGCGTGAGCGCATCGGGGATGAGTGACACGGCGCCGACCGTGCCCTGGATCGTGTCGAGCAGGGTCAGACCCGTGAACACGCGCATGGTGAGCGTCTGCTCCTCAGGCGTGAGCGTGCTCCACGACTGGACGTCACCGGAAATCGGCACCTTCTCAGGCAACCAGAAGTTCGCGGTGAGTCGGTTCCACACCTCGACGTCCTTGTCATCCTGGATACGGTTCCAGTTGATGGCGTCCACGTGGCTGACGAGCGTCAGCTTCTCTGTCATGTCTGTTCCCTCTTCGACGTGTCCTGTTGCGGCGGCTACAGCATGCAGCTGACGCAGCCGTCGACCTCGGTGCCCTCGAGCGCGAGCTGTCGGATGCGAATGTAGTAGATGGTCTTGATGCCCTTGCGCCACGCGTAGATCTGCGCGCGGTTAATGTCACGCGTGGTCGCGGTGTCCGGGAAGAACAGCGTCAGGGAAAGTCCCTGGTCCACGTGCTGGGTCGCGGCCGCGTACGTGTCGATGATCTTGTCGGGGCCAATCTCGTACGCGTCCGCGAAGTACTCGAGGTTGTCGTTGTTCATGAAGGGCGCCGGGTAGTACACACGACCCAACTTGCCTTCCTTGCGGATCTCAATCTTCGAGGCGATCGGGTGGATCGACGAGGTCGAGTTGTTGATGTACGAGATCGAACCGGTCGGCGGCACGGCCTGGAGGTTCTGGTTGAAGATGCCGTGTTCCTGGACCGAGGCCTTGAGCTCACGCCAGTCGTCCTGCGTGGGGATCGCGATGCCGGCATCGGCGAACAGCTCCGCCACTCGCTCCGTCGCGGGCACCCACTCCTGGTCGGTGTACTTGTCGAAGAACTCGCCCGAGGCGTACTTCGAGTCCTCGAAGCCCTCGAAAGCCGTCCCCTGCTCGATCGCGATCTTGTTGGAGGCCTGGATCGCGTGGAACAGCACCGTGTAGAAGTAGATGTTCGTGAAGTCGACGCCCTCCTCGGATCCGTAGTGGATCCGCTCGCGGCCCAGGTAGCCGTGGAGGTTCATCTGGCCCAGGCCGATTGCGTGCGCACGGTCGTTACCGAACCGGATCGACGGTACCGAGTCGATGGACGACTGGGTGGACACCGCGGTGAGGCCGCGCACGGCGATCTCGACAGTCTGGGCAAGGTTGCCGCCGTCCATCGAGGTGGCAATGTTCATCGAACCGAGGTTGCACGAGATGTCCTTGCCCACCTCGGCGTAGGTCAGGTCCTCGTTGAAGCGCGAGGGGGTATTGACCTGCAGGATCTCGGAGCACAGGTTGGACATGTTGATGCGACCCTTGACCGGGTTGGCCTTGTTCACCGTGTCCTCGAACACGATGTAGGGGTAGCCCGACTCAAACTGCAACTCGGCAACGGTCTGGAAGAACAGTCGCGCCGAGATCTTGGTCTTGCGGATCCGCGAGTCGTCGACCATCTCGTGGTACTTCTCGGTGATCGAGATGTCGCCGAACGGCACGCCGTAGACGCGCTCGACGTCGTAGGGGCTGAACAGGTACATGTCTTCGTTGTTGCGCGCGAGCTCGAAGGTGACGTCCGGCACCACGATGCCCAGCGAGAGCGTCTTGATACGGATCTTCTCGTCAGCGTTCTCACGCTTGGTGTCCATGAACTTCATGATGTCGGGGTGGTGCGCGGACAGGTACACCGCTCCCGCTCCCTGACGCGCGCCCAACTGGTTGGCGTAGGTGAAGGAGTCTTCGAGCAGCTTCATCACGGGGATGATGCCCGAGGACTGGTTCTCGATGTGCTTGATGGGCGCACCAGACTCACGGATGTTCGACAGCGACAGGGCCACACCGCCGCCACGCTTGGACAGCTGCAGTGCGGAGTTGATCGAACGGCCGATCGACTCCATGTTGTCCTCGATACGGAGCAGGAAGCACGAGACGAACTCGCCGCGTTGGGCCTTGCCCGCGTTGAGGAAGGTGGGCGTGGCCGGCTGGAAGCGGCCGGAAACGATCTCGTCGACCAGCTTGTTCGCGAGGTCCTTGTCACCGGCGGCGAGCGTGAGGGCGACCATCACCACGCGGTCCTCGTAGCGCTCAAGGTAACGCTGACCGTCGAAGGTCTTGAGCGTGTAAGAGGTGTAGTACTTGAACGCGCCCAAGAAGGTCGGGAAGCGGAACTTCTTGGCGTAGGCGCGGTCCGTGATCTCCTGCAAGAACGCGTCGTCGTACTGAGCGAGCACTCCGGGCTCGTAGTACTTCTTCTCCACCAGGTAGTCCAGGCGCTCCTTGAGCGAGTGGAAGAACACGGTGTTCTGGTTGACGTGCTGAAGGAAGTACTCCCGGGCTGCCTCACGGTCCTTGTCGAACTGGATGCGGCCGTCGGTGTCGTACAGGTTCAACATGGCGTTGAGCGAGTGGTAGTCCATGCCCGTGCGGGGGGCGTCGATCACAGTTGCTTCCACAGCGATTCCAATCCATTGCGGACGGCGTCCACGTCGTCCGGCGTTCCAAAGAGCTCAAACTTGTACAGGTGCGGCACCTTGCACTTGGCGGCGACGATGTCACCGGCAATGCAATAGGCGGCACCAAAGTTGGTGTTGCCCGCGCTGATCACGCCCCGGATGAACGAGCGATTGTGCTCGTCGTTCAGGAACTTGATGACCTGCTTGGGCACGGCTCCGCGGTCGTTGCCGCCGCCGTAGGTCGGGAGGACCAGCACATAGGGCTCGTCCACGGTGAGGGGTTCCTCGGTGGGGTACAGCGGGATTCTGTCCGCTGGCACACCTAGCTTCTCGACGAACCGGTGGGTGTTGCCGGAGGTCGAACTGAAGTAGACCAGCGAAGCCACGAAGGCTCCGTTAGGACGCGACCCGCTCGGCCAGCGCCGCGATGCGGTCGGGCTGGAAGCCAGACCAGTGCTCGTCTCCGGCGATGACGACGGGTGCCTGCAGGTATCCGAGCTCCATGACCGTCTTGTAGGCGTCCTCGTCCATGGTGACGTCGAAGATCTCGAACTCGAGTTCCGCACGCTCCAGCGCCTTCTTGGTGGCCGTGCACTGAACACACTGGGGCTTGGAGTAAACCGAGATCGTCATGGGGACTTTCCTTTCAGAGGGTGTTGAGCGAGGCCGAACGGGCACCACTATATCTAGGGGTCGCCCAGAATGCACACCACTAGATGGTGTGTCTGTCCACAATTTTGTACACATCCCCTGTGGAGATCCTGTGCACGACACGTGGGGCCTGGGGACGACACGCCCGAGCCTGTGCGGACACGCCGAAGACTGGTGCGACTTGTCCGATTTTCAGTTGTCTTCGCAGGCTATAACCGACCTCTGACATCGCCGGGCGAGCAGGCGCATCGGCCATGTAACCGTGCCGAAACGCACAGCGGCTACCGTAGAGATGCGCGGCACACGTGCGCCCGGGACCACGTCCAGGGCGCGCCTCGGCCGGCCCCGGGCGCCCACCGGAGGAACGGGCGAGGACGGGCTGACCGCCCGGCCCGAGGAGAAGGGCACCCCATGTCCCACCCCATGTCCACCGCGCGGGTGTACCGCGCACACATCTTCCACATCGCAGGCTCACCCACCCAGGGCAGCGCCGCCGCGAACCTAGCGTCGATTCCCGACGGGGCACTCGTCGTGGACGACAGCGGCCGCGTCGCCTGGACCGGCCCCTTCGCGGACCTTCCAGCGCAATGGGCCGACTCGCCCGTCACCCGCGCCGACTACCTGCTGCCCGGCTTCATTGACGCCCACATTCACTACCCCCAGGCGTACGCGACGGCCGCCCACGGCGGCGGCCAACTGCTCGAATGGCTCGACCACTGCATCTTCCCCACCGAGGGTCAATACGCCGACCCCGACTTCGCCGACCGCGCGGCGCGCTACTTCACGCGCCGCCGATTGGCAGCGGGCTCCACTGCCGCGATGGTGTTCGGCTCGGCCTTCCCCGTCGCCCAAGATGCCCTCTACCGCCACACCCTTGCCGCGGGCCTGCGAGTGGTCTCCGGCAGGGGCGTGCAAACGGTGGGGCCAGCAACCGCATCGGCCCTCATCACCGGCGAGAGCGAAGCGATCGACCTGGTCGCCGACGAGATCGACCGCTGGCACGCCGTCGACACCGGCGACCCACGCACCGCGCGTATCCAGGTGGGCATCGTGCCACGCTTCTCGCTGTCGGTGACCCCCACCACGCTGGCCGCGATGGGCGAACTGTACGAGGAGGTCCGCGGGCGCGGCGTGTACTTCCACTCGCACCTCAACGAGAACAACCGCCCCGGCGACGGCGAGATCGCCGCCGTGCTCGGCACGTACGGCGTGGACACCTACCTGGACACGTACGACGGGCTGTTCCTGCCCGGCTCACGCCGCGGCGGCGCCTCCCTATTGGGACGCCGCTCGGTGCTCGCGCACGGCGTGCACTCGCAGGACAGTGAGCTGGCGCGCATGGCAGACACGGGCACCTCGATCGCCCACTGCCCCACCTCGCAACTGTTCCTGGGATCAGGGACGATGCCGTGGCGGCGCACGCTCGATGCTGGGGTGACCGTGGCGCTCGGCACCGACATTGGCGCGGGCGATGAATGGCTCATCTCGCGAGTGGCGGGCGACTGCTACAAGGTCCACATCTCCGAGGACGGCGAGTCCGGCATCGCTCTGCACCCCGCCGAACTGCTGTATGCGGCAACCCTCGCGGGCGCGCGCGCCTTAGATATGGAGCATGCGTTCGGCAATCTCGACACCGGCAAGGACGCGGACTTCCTGCTGATCGACAAGGACCTGTGGGAGCCGCTGCACGGCATGCTCACCATGGGAATCCGCTCCGACGACGAGGACGAGGCCACCCTGGAGGAGCTGTTCACGCTGCTGGTGGGGCTCCGACAGCCCGCGATTCGGGAGGTCTACGTGCAAGGGCGCCGGGCCGTCGCTCCGCCGTTGTAGCGCGTGAGAGGATTCCGGCCATGGCAGTAGTCACCGACCGCATCCGCGAGCGCGCGATCGAGGACTTTGGCGCGGACTCCCCGCAGATTCTGGGGGCCCTCGAGCGCCTGGGAGTGAGCGGCAGTGTCGACCCCGAGCGCGTGCACGCGGCCGTGCTCATCGCGGCGCGCGGCTCGCGCACGGTGTTCACCGACGCCCTTGAGCACGCCGAGTCCGACTGGCGCGACCTCCTCGACCGGGCCGGGCTGGCCGATGCGGGGTGGGCCGACGCGGTGACCGCCCACTTCGGCACCCCCTAGCCCCGTAGCCCCCACCCCTTCCCGTCAAGTGGATCCATTTGGCGGTGGTGAGGGCGTCCCAAACTCAGCAAATGGATCCATCTGCTCGGGCAGGGGGCGCCCGCTCACGAGGAAAATGGATCCATTTGACGGAAGAGGGGGCGGGGGCGGGGGGCGGCGAGCAACGAGCCCGCACCCCAAGGTCCCGCAGACACCGAAGCCATACCCGACTAGCCTGGACGCTGTGAACGCACCCATCGATGCCACGACCACGTCCGCCTGGGCCGAGCTCACCTCCCACCAGGAGGGCTTCACCCCCGATCTGCGCGGCTGGTTCGCCGCCGACCCGGGCCGCGTCGAGCGCCTGAGCCTGCCGCTCGCGGACCTGCACGTCGACCTGTCCAAGAACCTCGTTACCGACGAGATCCTCGCGAGCCTCGTCAAGCTCGCCCAGGAGACCGACGTCCTGGGCCGCTACCAGGCCATGCTCGCGGGTGAGCACATCAACACCACCGAGGACCGTGCCGTGCTGCACACCGCGCTGCGTCGCCCCGCGGGCGCCGAGCCCGCCCTCGTGGTCGACAGCCAGAACGTGGACGAGGACGTCCAAGAGGTCCTCGGTCGTGTCGCCGAGTTCGCCGATCGTGTGCGCTCCGGTGAGTGGCGGGGCATCACCGGCAAGAAGGTCGAGACCATCGTCAACATCGGCATCGGCGGCTCCGACCTGGGCCCCGTGATGGTCTACGAGGCACTCGAGCCCTACGCGAACGCCGGGATCTCCGCGCGCTTCGTGTCGAACATCGACCCCACCGACATGGGCCAGAAGGTCAAGGGCCTGGACCCCGAAACCACGCTGTTCATCGTCGCGTCCAAGACCTTCACCACGCTCGAGACGCTCACCAACGCGCGCCTGGCTCGCACGTGGCTGTGGGAGTCCCTCGCCGCCGCCGGCGTCTCCGTCGGCACCGACGACGAGAAGGCCGATGCGGTCGCACACCACTTCGTGGCCGTCTCCACCGCGCTCGACAAGGTTGCCGACTTCGGCATCGACCCCACCAACGCCTTCGGGTTTTGGGACTGGGTGGGCGGACGCTACTCGGTCGACTCGGCCATTGGCCTGTCGCTCGCGGTCGCGCTCGGCCCCGACGTCTTTGGCGAGCTCCTCGAGGGCTTCCACGCCGTCGACCAGCACGTCGCCGAGACCCCGCTCGAGAAGAACGTGCCCATCCTCATGGGTCTGCTCAACATTTGGTACGTCAACTTCTTGGGTTCGCAGTCGCACGCCGTGCTGCCCTACGCCCAGCAGCTGCACCGCTTCGCCGCCTACCTGCAGCAGCTCACCATGGAGTCCAACGGCAAGTCCGTGCGCTGGGACGGCTCCCCCGTCACCACCGAGACCGGCGAGATCTTCTGGGGCGAGCCCGGCACCAACGGCCAGCACGCGTTCTACCAGCTCATTCACCAGGGCACCAAGCTGATCCCGGCGGACTTCATCGCCGTCGTGAACCCGGCCTATGCCCTCAAGGACGGCGAGCAGGACGTCCACGCGCTGTTCCTAGCCAACTTCCTCGCGCAGACCAAGGCTCTCGCGTTCGGCAAGACCTCCGCAGAGGTCGAGGCGGAGGGCACCACCGGCGCCCTCGTGGCGGCACGCACCTTCGCCGGCAACAAGCCGACGACGTCGATCTTCGCCCCGTCCCTCACCCCCGCCGTGCTGGGCCAGCTCATCGCGCTGTACGAGCACATCACCTTTGCGCAGGGCGTGATCTGGGGCATCAACTCCTTCGACCAGTGGGGCGTCGAGCTGGGCAAGAAGCTCGCGCTCGAGATCGCCCCCGCCATCGAGGGCGACGATGCGGCACTCGCCGCCCAGGACGCTTCCACTCAGGCGCTCATCGCCTACTACCGCGCACACCGCGCGTAGGCCTTATACGTACGAGGGGCGCCCGGCCGTATTGGCCGGGCGCCCCTCGTACGTCTCAGCAACGTGGCTCCAGGTTCAACCCGCCCCGCCGCACCCCGCCGCACCCCGCCGCACCCCGCCGCACCCCACCGCTGACAGTTTCGAACACTCCGAGATGTCGCGCACGGCGTGTCGCGCCTGAATGCCCGTATCGACCGGGGTGTCGCCGCAGAGATGTTCGAAACTGTCGGGGCGGGGGGGAAACGAAGGGCGGGCGGGGGTCGAGAGCCTGCGCCCCTAGCGCGTCAGCGCCCCCAGCGCGACCGAGACCATCGCCTCGAACGTCCGCTCACGGTCGTCGGAACTGAGCGAGTCGCCGCGCACCACGTGGTCGGAGATGGTCGCGATCATGAGCGCCTCGACGCCCTCGGCGGCCGCGACCGCGTACAGCGCGGCGGCCTCCATCTCGACCGCGAGAGTGCCGTAGGCCGCCAGGCGCGGCACCAGGGTCGGGTCCGGGTGGTAGAACGCATCGGAGGTCAGCACGGGCCCCACGCGCAGGGGCGCACCGACGGCATCGGCGTGGTCGGCGGCCGCGCGCAGTAGTGCGAACGACGGCGCGTGCGAGTAATTCACCCCTGGCAGTCGGTGGACCGTCATCGCCGAATCGGTGTGGGCCGCGGACGCCGCGATCACGTCGCCGAGCTGCAGGTCGGGGTGGATGCCGCCGGCCGTGCCCACGCGCACCAAGCGGCGCACGCCGTAGTGCCGGATGAGCTCCGTCGCGTAGATGGTCGCCGACGGCATACCCATGCCAGTCGCCATGACGGACATGGGGCGCCCCTGGTAGGTGCCGGTGTAGCCGAGGATGCCGCGCACGTCGGTCACGAGCGACGCATCGTCGAGGAAGGTCTCGGCAATGAGCTTCGCGCGCCGGGGGTCGCCGGGCAGGAGGATGTCGGGGGCGAAGGCGCCGTCGGGCGCGGAGATGTGAGGAGTAGGCATCCCCCGAGCGTAGACCGCTCAGGAGGGGTTGAAGGTGTCCGGGTCCGGCCCCTGACGCCCCATCGCCCCGCGGTCGAGGGCGTCGATCCGCGCCATGTCCTCCTCGGACAGCCCGAAGTCAAAGATCTGGAAGTTCTCTTCCATGCGCTCACGGTGCATCGACTTGGGGAACACGATGTCGCCACGCTGAAGGTGCCAGCGCAACACCACCTGCGACGGCGCTCGGCCCAGGGTCGCGGCGATGTCCTGCACCTCGGGGTCAGCGACGGCCTCTCCGCGCGCGAGCGGACCCCATGCCTCGACCGCGATGCCGTGCGCATGCGACGCGTCGCGCGCACCCTCGTTGCGGAAGAACGGATGCACCTCGATCTGGTTGACCACCGGCGCGACGCCAGTGGCGGTGATGATCTGCTCGAGGTGATCGGGCTGGAAGTTGGACACCCCAGCCGACGTCAGCCGCCCGTCCTCCACGAGTTCGAGCATGGCCTTCCAGGTCGACACGAAGTCGCCGTCGTACAGACCCGGCAGCGGCCAGTGGATGAGGAACAAGTCAAGGCGGTCAAGGCGCAACTTCTCGAGCGTCTCGTCGAACGAGCTGAGCACGTCGTCGCGACGGTGCTTCGAATTCGCCAGCTTCGAGGTCACGTAGATCTCGTCGCGAGCGATCCCCGACGCCACAATCGCTTCCCCCACGCCCGCCTCGTTGCCGTAGCCCTGCGCCGTGTCGATGTGCCGGTAGCCCACCTCAAGCGCCGTGGCGACCGTGGCGGCGGTCTCCTCCGGCGGCACCTTGAACGTGCCGAAGCCCAGTTGGGGGATGGTCGTGCCGTCGTGGAGCGTCACTTTTCCTGTCATGGTCAGGCCAACCCGCGCATCGGCGCTGTGATTCCCCCCACCCACACGAAGGGCCGATGCGCCCGCTCACCGAGCGGCCAGGTACCCGTCAATCACGGGTCCCATCTGGTCGAGGATCACCTCGCGCTCGATGGCGACGGCCGGCGGAAGTTGGAGCACGTGACGGGTGAGGGCGAGACCGATGAGATGGGAGGACACGAGAACCATGGCAGTGTTCGGCACTAGCGGCGGCGTCACGTGCTCGTCATTGGCGCCGCCCCCTTCGGGCCCGCGCGTCAGCACTGCGGTGATCAGTCGCATGAGCGAGGCTTGCGTCCGGCCCGAGGCCACCGCGGTGCGCACGAGCGCGAGAAGGATGGGCATGGTGTCCGGGTCTTCCCACAGCGACAGGTAGTCGGCGACGATGCGGCGGCCGTCACCAGGGCCAGCGTTGCTGAGGATGGCACGCAGCGTCGCGGCAGCGGGGGTCCGGTCCACCACCGTGGCGATGAACATCCCTTCTTTGTCGCCGAACCAATGGCGGATCATTGCCGGGTCTGTGCCCGCCTGGTGTGCGACGGCACGCATCGTGGTGCGGTCGTACCCGTGCTCCGCGAAGAGTGCTTGCGCGGCATCCAGGATGGACTCTCGGGTGCTCGGGTCGCCTGGACGGCGGCCACGGCGCGGGAACTGCTCCGGGGTGTCCATGCTGGCATGCTAGCGCGACTGGTTGCGCAATTCCACAGGTGGGGAGTTGAATGGTGCTGAGCATTCCGCAACGTTGAAACGAGGCCGACCATGACCGCCCCCTCCCCTGCCATCGAGGTCGAGTCCCTCGTGAAGTCATTCGGCAAGTTCCAGGCGTTGGGGGGCGTCGACCTTACGGTGGCCGAAGGCGAGATCCACGGCTTCCTTGGCCCCAACGGTGCGGGAAAGTCGACGACCATCCGGGTGCTGCTCGGGCTGCTGAAGGCCGACTCCGGCACAGTGCGTTTGCTCGGCGGCGACCCGTGGAAGGACGTCGTGGCCCTGCACCGCCGCCTGGCCTACGTCCCGGGCGATGTGTCGCTGTGGCCCGGCATGACCGGCGGCGAGGCGATCGACCTGCTCGGCAGCCTGCGCGGCAGCCTCGACGAGGCGCGCCGCACCGAGCTCATCGACCGCTTCGAGCTCGACACCACCAAGCGCGGCCGCCAGTACTCAAAGGGCAACAAGCAAAAGGTCGCGCTGGTCGCGGCGCTCGCCTCGGACGCGGAACTCCTGATTCTCGACGAGCCCACCAGCGGCCTCGACCCGCTCATGGAACAGGTGTTTCAGCAGACCATCCACGAGGCGAAGGAGCGCGGCGTCACCGTCCTGCTCAGCAGCCACATCATGTCCGAGGTGGAGACCCTGACCGACCGCCTGAGCATCATCCGCGACGGGGTGATCGTGCAGACCGGCACGCTCGATCAGCTGCGCACGGACACCCGCACGTCCATCGCGGTGACGCTCGCCCAAGTGCCACCGGCCGATGCGCTCGCGGGGCTTTCCGACGTGACCGTCACCGGGCAGCGCCTCACCGCCACGGTCGAGCCTGCGCGCATCGGCGAGGCGATGGCGGTGCTTGGCGCCTACGGGATGACAGGTCTGACGGTGGAGCCGGCCAGCCTTGAGAGCCTGTTCCTGCGCCTGTATGACGAGGCGAAGCCGGCGAAGGCGCAGCCGTGAACGCCACCGTCGGCACGCGCACCCTGCTGCCGGTCTCGCTCGAACACCATCGCCTGCTCATCGCTCCGTGGGCCGCGCTGGTCACGGCGCTTTCGGTGTCGTCGGTGCTGGTGTACCCGTGGGTGTTTCCCGACCCCGCCGACCGCGAGGGGCTTCAACAGGCCGTCGCGGCCAACCCGGCGATCGGGCTGATCTTTGGCCCACCTGGTGACCTCATGACCACCGACGGCTTCAACGCGTGGCGTGTCCTCGCGCTCGGCGGATTCCTCGCGGCGATGGGCGCCATCCTCACCGTGATTCGCGCCACCCGCGGGCAGGAGGACTCGGGGCAGGCGGAACTCTTCGCGTCGGGCGTGCTGGGCCGTTCCGCGCGGTTGCTGACCGGTGTCGCCATGGCGCTCATCGGCGGCCTCGCGGTGGGCGTGCTGTCCGCGCTGCTGACGATCTTGTGTGGAGGCGGCGTCGCCAACACCCTGCTGCTGTCCGCGACCTTCACCGTCACCGCGTGGATGTTCGCTGGCGTCGCTGCCGTGGCCGCTCAGATTGGCGCCGACGCCCGCACGTCGAACACCATCGCCATCTCGACGCTCGGCGTGTTGTTCATCCTGCGCGGCTTCGCCTACTCGATCGAGGCCCCCGCGTGGGCGATCTGGATCAACCCGTTGGGCTGGATGCAAGAGACTTCGCCGTCGGGCGACAACCTCTGGTGGCCGCTCGCGCTCGGGGCCGCTTTCGCGGCAGTACTGCTCGCCACCGCCTTTGCACTTGAGACCCGGCGGGACTTCGGGCAGGGCCTCATCAAGCCAGGACCTGGCCCCGACCGCGGTCGCGCCCGCAGCCCTTGGGGCCTCGCGTGGCGCCTCAACCGGGGACTCGCGCTGGGGTGGACGCTCGCGTTTGTCCTGTTGGGATTCGTGTTCGGGTACTTCGCGACGTCCATCACGGAACTGATCTCCGCCGACAGCCCCATGGCATTGGCGCTCGCGGGCGGGGACGTGAGCGCACAAGCCCTGGTTGCAGCGTTCGTGGTGATGATCCTGTCGATGATCGGTATCTTCGCGGCCATCCCGAGCGTCCAGGTCATGTTGCGCGTGCGCAGCGAGGAGATGGAGGACCGCCTCGAGCCGGTGCTCGCCACCGCCGTGGCCCGCCCCCGCTACTACGCCGCCAACGTCGCGCTCTCCCTCGCCCTACCGGTGGCCTACCTGGCCATTGCCGGGCTCGTGGTCGCCACTCTCACGTCGGGCTCGGACCTGGGCGTTGACTTTGGCGACGTGTGGTTCCAGGCCATGACCATCGTGCCAGCGACGTGGACCATCGTCGCGGTGTCCGTGCTCGTGGTGGGCGCCCGCCCCCGCGTGGCCGTCGCTGCGTGGGCGGGGGTGGCCGCATCGTTCATCCTGACCCTGCTGGGCCCATCGTTCAAACTGCCCGACTGGGCGCTCGGCATCAGCCCGGTGTGGCACGTGCCGGACATCCTGCTCCCGGATCCGGACTGGACCGGGCTGTGGTGGGTGTCGCTGTTCACGCTCGGATTCGTGCTCCTCGGCTTCGCCGGATTCAGGCGCCGGGACCTCGCGGTCGAGTAGGACCGATGCAAGGGCTGGCTCGCGCCCGCGCGCTCAGCTGCCGCGGTAGGTCGAATAGGCGAAGGGGCTCAGCAGCAGCGGCACGTGATAGTGCTCTCCCCCGCTGATCTCGAAGGCGATGACCACCTCCGGGTAGAAGGTGCGGGTATCGCGAGCCGCAAAGTACATCCCGGTGTCGAACCGCACCTGGTAGATGCCATCGTCGAGGCGCTCGGGGCCAAGGTCGCTCACGCGCCCGTCGCCGTCCGTGACGCCCGAGGCGAGCGGCTCCCAGCCCTCGCCCCCGCGCACCGACAGCGTGACGGCCACGCCCGCCGCGGGCGTGCCGTCGACGGCGTCCAGCACGTGGGTGGTGACGAAGCTCATGAACCTTCTCCTGCCTGGAACACCTGGTGCAGCCGCAAGGCCGCGATCTCGCGCAACTGGTCGGCGACTTCCTCGGTCTCCACGCCGGGGTCGTTGAGCAGCCGGCGGTCGAGTTCCCTGAGGATCTCGCGCCGGTCCCGTCCCGCCGCGCGAATCAGGAACACGCGGCCGAACTGCGCCTCGTAGCGTTCGTTGCCGTCACGCAATGCATCGTCAAGTTGGGCGTCGGCGTCGTCGCTCGCGGCCTGCTCGGCGCGGCTGAACTTCGCCTCCGCGCTCTCCCCTGCTGCGCGCTCGCCGATGCGCGGGTGGGCCGCGAGCGCCTGGTCGATCTCGGCCTCGCTCAGCGGGGTGGCGACGTCCAATGCGGCGGCAACCAGCGCATCGGCGCTGTCAAATTCCCTGCCAGCCAGCGCATCGGCCACCCGCGGGACCCGCAGGCATTCCAAGAGTTGGTCTCGCTCACACCTCATGCGCCCATCGTAGGGTGAGGGTCATGGATGTCACAGGGGTGGTGTTGGCCGCGGGTGCGGGATCGCGGGCGGGCGGCCCCAAAGCGCTGCGGACGGACACGGACGGAACGCCGTGGCTGCATCAGGCCTGCGTCGCACTGCGGGACGCGGGGTGCCGCGAGGTCATCGCGGTCCTGGGCGCTGCGGCAGATGAGGCGGCCGCTCTCGTCCCTCGCGGCGCGCTGCCGGTCATCGCGACCGACTGGGAGCTCGGGCAGTCCGAGTCCCTCAAGGTGGGACTCGCGGCGGCTGCAACCTCGTCGGCCGATGCGGTGCTCGTCACCCTCGTCGACCTGCCCGAGCAGTCGGCGGCGGCCGCGCAGCGCGTGCTCGAGGCGGGAGCAGACGACCCGCGCGGCCTGCTTGCACGCGCCCACTTCGACGGCGAGCCCGGCCACCCCGTGCTCATCGGCCGCGACCACTGGCGCGACCTCGCGGCCACGCTTCACGGCGACACGGGCGCCAAGGAGTACCTGCGCGACCACCTGGTAGTCGAGGTGGACTGCACGGACCTGGGCGGCGGCGCAGATGTCGACGCGTGATGATCGGCGCATACTGGTGCGGACGGGGGAGGTCACCATGTACGTAGGCGTGAAGTGGCTGGCGTTCGCTGCGGCGCTGATCTGGCTCGGGTCAGTTGCGATGTCCGGGTGGTGGCAGACGGCGGTCATTGTGGCGGGCAACGTGGCGCTGGTCCACGGGACCGTGTCCATCGTGATCGAGTGGCGCATCCGCCACCGGTTCGCGTAGACCTCGCCCACTTTGAGTCGCGGCGTGCGCCCTGCGCGCCGCTGAGGCCCGCCGGTGGGGCTCACCCGCGTGTCAGCCCTGACCGAAGGTGTCCGGGTCGACGGGCCTGTCACGCTTGGGCAGGCCCGCGACCACCAGCAAGTAGGACTCTGTGACGAGGTCGCGCACGAACTCCTCGTCGAGCGACCCTCCCCCGTGCAGCGAGATCCAGTGCTTCTTGTTCATGTGCCAGCCAGGGGTGATGTCGGCGTAGGCCTCTCGGAGGGCGTAGGAGTCCTCGGGGCGAGCTTTGAGGTTCACAACCGGCTCGCCGTGGACATACGTGAGGAGCGCGAACATCTTGCCGTGGACCTTGTAGACGTCGGCCTCGTCGCCAAAGGGATGAGTCAGCACGCTGCCCGGCAGTTCGAGCGCACGCTCGGCCGCGATTGCCTGCACGGTCTCGCCATCCATCGCACCACTGTGCCAGACCGGCGGGCCATGGTCCTGGTCTACGCGCAGCGCGCACTCAAGTCCCAGAAGTGGGCCAGGTCTACGCGAACCTCGGTGGGGGGTGGGAAGGGGGCGGGGGGTGGGGGTGGGGTGGAGTGCCGTCAGGCGTGGGCGTGCGCCACGGCGAGCACCGCGGCCTCGAAGGCGTCGAGCGCGAGAGCCACGTCGTCCGCTCTCACGTCCTCGTCCCGATGGTGGGAGATGCCGTCCTTGCAGCGGATGAACAGCATCGCGTAGTCGCACAGGTCCGCAATGGCCATGGCGTCGTGCCCGGCCTTGGACAGCAACCGCAGGGGCTCGGCGTCTCCGGTGGCGCGAATGCCGGTCTCCACGGCCGCCGCGAGCGACGGAGCAACCTCCGTCGCGCGAGCCGCGTGGAGCTCGTTGACCTCGAAGCTCAGGTGGCGCGCTGCCGCAGCCTTGAGCGCGGCCTCCTCGATCTCCCCCCACACCTCGTCGCGCAGGGCATCGGTCTGCGCCCGCAGATCGAGAGAGAACTCGACACGGCCGGGGATGACGTTCATCGCTCCGGGGTACGCGTGCAGCCGGCCTACCGTGCCGATCGCCCCGGCGTCTCGCGCGAGCGTCTCGACCGCGCTGACTACCTCCGAGGCGCCGAGCAGCGCGTCGCGGCGGCGCCCGTATGGCATGCCCCCCGCGTGCCCGGCCTCTCCCACCATCTCGAGCTCGAAGCGCCGGGCGCCCATGATGCCCTCGACCACCCCGAGCGCGCGGTCCGCATCCTGCAACAGCGGGCCCTGCTCGATGTGCGCCTCCAAGTACCCGATCACGTCACGCCCGCGCAGCGAGGCCTCCCC
Organism: Demequina sp.; assembly: GCF_047975725.1. Classification (GTDB taxonomy): domain Bacteria; phylum Actinomycetota; class Actinomycetes; order Actinomycetales; family Demequinaceae; genus Demequina. The sequence goes on along the minus strand of NZ_JBKEED010000003.1, from coordinate 62,318 downwards.
CACTCGCGCGGGATCGAGCCCAAAGGCCACGAAGGCGTCGTGCAGACTCACGCCGTGCGCGTCGCGCAGGTACCACCACGACTCCTGCCAGGTGCCCGCGACGGCACACGAGCCCAACAGCGTGCGCCCAAAGCGCGTGCCTTCCTCGTCGGCGAAACCGATCACCTCCAGGCAGAAGGGCAGCACCACTCCCCGCTCCCGCAGCCGTCCGACGACCGCGATCGCCATGAGCGTGCCCAGGATCCCGTCGTAGCGGCCCGCGCCCGGCACGGTGTCGAGGTGCGAGCCGAGCAACAGAATCGGCGCGTCCTGCGTGGGTCCTGCGAGGGTGCCGCGCAGGTTGCCCGCGGCATCCTGCCAGGGCGTGAGGCCCGCCGCCGCCATCCACTCGCCCACGGTCCAGTTGGTGCGCGCATGCTCCGGGGTCAGATACGAGCGCTCGATGCCGTCGGCGGCCGCAGAGATCCCGGCGAGCACATCGCAGCGCTCGAGCACCTGCTGCGCGGAATCCGCCGTGGCCGCGCTCACAAAGCGTCCTCGTAGACGCCGTACGCGGCATCGACTCCCGCGCCTGCGGCCATGCGATGCCCCGCGCGCCGCAATACCGCCTCGAGGGCCGCGAGCGTGACCATCACCGCGTCCTGGCGGGCGTTGTATCCCATGGTGCCGATCCGCCAGATGCGCCCGTGCAGCGGCCCAAAGGACGTCCCGATCTCGATCCCAAAGTCGTCGAGGAGCGCACCGCGCACCGCCTCACCGTTCACGCCGTCGGGGATCTGCACGCCCACGACGTTGTTCATCCGGTACGCGAGCGAACCGAATGGCGTCAGGCCCATCGCCTTGGCGCCCGCGGTCATCGCGCAGCCGTGGAGGCGGTGGCGCTCCCACGCGTCGGCCAGGCCTTCGCGCAGCAGCAACCGGGCGCATTCACGCGCGCCGTAGAGCATGGTCGTCGCCTCGGTGTGGTGGTTGAGCCTGCGCTCGGACCAGTAGTGGAAGATCTGCCCCATGTCGAGGTAGTTGGAGCGAATGGGCTCGACGGCCACCGGGTCGCCGGGCGCCCGGATGCCCTCCTCGACGGAGGTGCGCGCGAGAATCACCTCTGCCGCGCGATCGGAGAAGGTCACCGGCGCGGAGCCCGACGGCCCGCCCAGGCATTTCTGCAGGCCTGCGGTGGCAGCGTCGATACGCCACTCGTCGACCCTGAACTCGTTGCCGCCGAGCGTCGCAGTCGCGTCAACGTACAGCAGCGCCCCGTGGCGCTCGCACAGCTCGCCGAGTCCTTCGAGCGGCTGCGCGACCGTGGTCGACGTGTCTCCGTGCACCACGGCCAACACCGTGGGCTGCACGTCCACGAGCGCGGCCTCGATGGCCTCCTCGGTGAACACCTGCCCCCACTCGGTCTCAATGGTGTGCACCTCCGCACCGGCTCGGCGGCAGATCTCCGCGAGCAGATGGCCAAACCTCCCGAAGATGGGCACCAGCACCCTGTCGCCGGGGGCAAGCAACGATACGAGCGCCGCCTCGATGCCCGCGCGCGAGGTGCCGTCCACCAGCATGGTCTGCTGGTTTTCGGTGATGAAGACCTCCCGGTAGAGGTCCATGACCTCGTTCATCGTGTCGGTCATCCAGGGGTCGTACTGCCCCACGAGCTGCGCGCTCATGGCGCGCAACACTCGCGGGTCGGCCGTGATGGGGCCGGGCCCCATCAGCAGGCGGTGCGGCGGCTGAATCGATGCGGGAACGCTCACGCTCACATCATGCCCCGCACGGGTTACGCAGGCATTTCATAGAGCCGATGCGCGTGTCACGCGAGCGTGTCCACCCACCTCAGCGCTGTCTCCACCAAGGCGAGATCGCTGCCTCGCGGCCCCACGAGGCACAGGCCAGCAGGCCCGCCGTCGAGTTCGAGTAGCGGCACCGACAGCGCCGGGCGGCCGGTGATACCCGCGACGGCGGTGAGCGACAGGGTCGCCTCACGCACGCGCTGAAGCGAGTCGGCGTCGGCGTCGAGCGCGGGCGCCACGGAACTCGCGGTGGGCAGCAGCAGGATCCTGTCGCCCAGGGCCGCGTCGATGGCCGTGCGTGCCGCCGTCCGAGCCTCGAGCCCGGCCTGCTCCGCCTGTTCGTTCACTGAGGCCGCCCACGCGAAGCGCTCGGCAATGTCCTCGCCCAGCGCGTCCGGGTGCGACTCGACCCACGCACCCCAGGCTCGCGCCGCCTGCGCCGACTGCGTGACCCGGAAGATCTCGAACAGGTCGCGCGGGGCTGGCAGGTCGATGGGCTCGAGAGAGTCGAACACGCCCGTGGCCGCGAGCGCGTCAATGACGCCTGCCAGGCCCATGCGCACCTCGGGCTCCGCGGCCTCAAACAGCGCTGCGCACACCACCGCATGCCGCGACTCGACGCGACGCTGCGCGACCTCGCCGTCGCCGTCGGTCACGAGCGCGACGCGCGCCGCCTCGAGCACCGTCACGCCGTCGCGGGCGAGCCAGCCGGGGGTGTCATAGTCGGGTGCGAGCGGCAACACCCCGGTCAGCGACGCCGCGCCGTGCGTGGGGCGCAGGCCCCACAGCCCCTGGTACGAGGCCGGAATGCGGATCGAACCGGCCGTGTCCGTACCCAGGCCAAGGTCCGCCTGCCCGCTCGCGACCGCGCTCGCGGGGCCCGAACTTGACCCGCCGGGGATCGCACCCACCGCGGCAGGGTTGGGCGGGGTGCCGTATGCCGCGTTGCGTCCCGCGATCGAGTACGCGAACTGGTCGGTCTGGGCGATGCCACGCACCGAGGCGCCTGCGGCGAGCAAAGCGGCCACCGCATCGGCCGTCACGGGCTCGACGGGAGATTCGGCGACATACGCCGGGACCCCAGCGCCGATGCGCCGCCCCGCGATCGCGAACACGTCCTTGACCGCGACGCTCACGCCGTCGAGCGCGCCCGCGCCGGTCGGGGCAAGCAGCGGAGCGCCGAGGACCCGCCAGATGCGCGTGTCCATCGCGGGGACCGGCGCGCTCACATGTGCGGCGGAGATGATCCACCCGCCGGGCGTGGCGTCCTTGTCGCCAGTGCGTTCCCACAACTGCGTGACGAGGCCACGCCCGCCGCGATCGGGGGCATTGATCGAGGTGACCCACGCGTGGGTCTCGGTGAGGGGGCGCACCTGAATCTCGGTGACGGTGCGCGCGGGGGCACCGCCGCGTGACGTGCGGAACCGGTCGATCCGGTCGCGACCCACGAGCAGGCCAGCGGCATCGCCGCGCATGACGTCCTTGCCGCGAGCAAAGAACGCGTCGAGCGCCGCGAGATCGTCGGCCATGAGGGCCGCCTCGTACGCCCAGAAGGCGTCGAGCAGTTGCGGCGGGGGCTCGACGCCCTCGGGCAACTGCACCATGGCCTGGAGGTCGCGGCGTGCGTCAATGTCGGGGTGCTCAGGAACGCTCACGTGGGATCGCCTCAAAGTCGGAGATGCGGATGGCGGCGTGGACGCCTTGAACCAGGTCCACCACCTGTGAGATACGAAAGTCCGTCGCGGCGGACAGGTACGCATACGCGAGGTGGCCGTCCATGCCGTACCTCGCGTTCAGGATCGACAGCGACTGCCGTACGCACGCGCGCATGGCCTCATCGAGGTCCTCGTGCATGCCCGTGGGGAACAGGAACTCGGACGACTCCCCCAACGGACCGGCGAGCTCGCCGAAGGCCCGTAGCGCCTCGCGTTGGGGAACCACGTCGAGGCGCACCGTGGCTCTGAGCGAGGCTTCGAGAGCGGTCAGCGCGACCTCCCCATCGCCCTGGGCGAAGTGGGGATCTCCCAGGTAGACCAGCGCATCGGGTACCTGGACCGGGAGGTACACCCGCGTGCCAGCGACCAATTCCTTGACATCGAGGTTGCCGCCGTGCGGGCCGGGGCGCACCGAGTGCAGGCGCTCGTCGGTCGCGGTGGCGACGCCCATGATGCCGAGGAACGGCGCAAGCGGGAAGCCCGCGACGTCGGGGCCGCCCTCGCGAGCGGGCAGCCAGCCGCGCCACTGGCCGTCGGCATCCTGGCCGATGCGCGTGAAGACACTGACATTGCCCTCACCTGCGGGCAACTCACCGGGCAGCGCTCCCCTGCCGTGACGATTGGAGATCACTCCGTACGGCACGCGCGGGGTGAGGTCGAGGATGTCGATCGCGAGCAGGTCTCCTGGACGTGCGCCCGTGACGGCGATGGGGCCGGTGACCACGTGCGGGCCGTCGTGCTCGGCGTCCCGACCCCCGCGGGCGGCAAACTCGACTCCCTCGGCGAGCACCGCATCGGCGCTGACTCCGTGACGAGCAAAGAAGGCGGCCGGGTCGCTCCCCTGGTCGGGCAGCAGCCCCTCGTGAGAGAGCGTGTCGACCACCACCGTGGTGCCGGGTGCGACCGTCATGACCGGCGCATCGGCCTGGCACGGCAACCGGCCCCACATCGTGGTGCCCGGGGCGACGGGCAGGTACGTCGCGCCTGGCGGCACGCCCTCACCCCGGCGCAACACGCCTGCGTAATCACCCACCGATCGCCTCCCGTGCCTTGACCCGTGCCCTACTCTGAACCGAGACTACCGGCGCGCTTGGCCGGCGGCGGAAGGCACTGGGAGGACGCGTGCGCGAGCGGCTGCGACAAGACGTGGGGCGCACCCACCTGGGACTGATGCTCGCGCTGACGTTTTCGACCGGCATCATCGACGCGGTGGGCTACTTGGGCCTCGACCGCGTCTTCACCGGCAACATGACCGGCAACGTGGTGATCCTCGGCATGGGTCTGACCGGAGTCGACGACCTGCCCGTCGTGGGCCCCGTCCTCGCGCTCGCTGGCTTCATGGCGGGCGCCGCGATCGGTGGACGCACGCTGCGCAGTTTCGACGCGGGCTGGTCGCCCAAGACCACGGTGCTGTTTAGCCTGGTCAGCACCGTCTTGGTGGCCTGCGCGATCGTGGCGTTCGTGGACGAGAGCCCCACTGAGCCGCTCGCGCTCGCCGTCACCACGGCGCTGGGCGCGGCGATGGGTCTGCAGGCCGCGGTGGCCCGTCACATCGCGGTCAAGGACGTCACCACCGTGGTGGTCACGTCGACCATTACTGGCCTTGCGGCAGACTCCGCCGCTGGCGGCGAGGGCGTGAACTTCTGGAAGCGCCGCATGGGCGCGATCCTGCTGATCGGCGCGGGTGCCTGCACGGGGGCGTTGCTGCTGCAGTGGCACCTGGGCGCGGGGATGCTGCTCAGTGCGGCCATCACGATCGTGGTGACGCTCGCGGGCCACCACAGCCGCCCCTTCACGAGTCAAATGGAGCCATTTGACTCGTGAAGGGGCGGCTGGGTTCCCGTCAAATGGATCCATTTGCGTGGGACGGGGCGGCCTACTTTCCGTCAAATGGATCCATCTGACGGAAAGTAGGCGCGTGGTTAGATCGCGTGCCACCCACCGTCAGAGGGCAACACCACGCCTGACAGGTTGACCGAGTCATCGGACAGCAGGAACGTGATCGAGGCCGCGAGCTGCTCGGACTCCACCGGCGCGGGCATGACGGCCATCGCGTTGTGCAACCGGTCCTGCGCCAGCGGCGAGTCGAACTTCGCCTCAATGTTGGTGATGACGGGACCGGGCGAGACTGCGTTGACACGCAACCCGTACGGCGCGTACATGAACGAGCACGACTTGGTGATGCCCACCACGGCGTGCTTGGACGCCGTGTAGGCCACGCCGGCGGCCGAGCCACGCAGGCCAGCCTCCGACGCGATGTTCACCACGGAACCCCTGCCCACCTCGAGCATCTTGGCGATCACTCCGCGCGACAGCCGCATGAGGCCCTCGACGTTGACCGCAAAGACCCTCTCCCACACCGCGTCGTCCACCTCGTGGATGGGAGTCATGTTGTCCATGATCCCCGCGACATTTGCCAGGGCATGGATGTCGTCGCCCGCGACCTCGATGACCCGGTCGACGTCTTGCTGCTTGGTGACGTCGGCCGTGACCGTCTCGATGGCGAGCCCGGGGTGCGCGTCCTTGAACTCGTCCAAGCGCTCCGCGGAAATGTCCACCGCGATCACGCGCCCACCTTCGCGAGCGACCCGAGAGGCGGTGGCGCGCCCGATACCCGACCCCGCTCCCGTCACGATGACCGTCTGGCCGTCGAAGCGCGCCGTCGTGATCTTCTCGTCCCACTCGGGGATGCTCTGGATGGGCAGCGCGACGTTGTCGGGCGTGGGCGTGGGGGCCGACACCGTGGCCGTGACCTCGGCCCCCACCGCGGCAGCCTCAGCCTGCTCGATCATCTGGTCGAGCAGCTCCTGACTGAAACGCCCACCACTGATCTTTATCAAGCGGTTCATTGAGAAGCGCTTGACGGGGGCGAGCTGGTCCGCGCTCTGGCCCGCCTCGGCGAGCAGGTTCCTCATGACCGGGCCACCCTGCGGGTGATCCAACCATTCCTGAACCTTGGATTCGCCGCTCAGCCCGGTCAGGCCTTCGCCCGAGCCAGCCGATGCGCCGGTGACTTCCGCTGGGGTGCCAGCTGCCGCATCGGCCCTGTTCTTGTCCTTCTTGCCAAACATGAGGTGTTCCTTCCGGCCGCGCTAGACGGCGGCGTTGACACGGGCGGCGGCGTGCTTGCCGCCCACGAATCCGAAGACGGTCGCGGGACCGATGGTCGAGCCGGCACCCGGGTAGGTGCGGCCCATGACCGATGCGGTGGTGTTGCCCGCCGCATAAAGCCCCTCGATGGGCTGGCCCGCGGTGTCGAGCACGCGAGCGTGCTCGTCGGTGAGCAAACCACCCTTGGTCCCCAGGTCGCCGGGGACGATCTTGAAGGCGCGGAACGGGCCCTTCTCGATGGGACCGAGGTTGGGGTTCTTGAGTGACGGGTCGCCGTAGTAGTTGTCGTAGGCGGTGCGGCCGCGCTCAAAGTCCTCGTCCACGCCGGTGCGGCAAAAGCCGTTGAAGCGCGCGACGGTGGCCTTGAGGGTGTCCTCGTCCATGCCGAGCTTCCATGCGAGTTCCTCGATGGTGTCGGCCTCGACCACGGAGCCGGCCTTCTTGAGCTTCGACAGGCCCTGGATCGCGGCGTTGTTAAGGAACTTCTTGTGGTGACGGCGCTCGGTGATCATCCACGAGTGGATGGCAGGCACGGTCTTGTCGCGCTCGAGGATAGCGTGACCCACGTCGATGTAACTCGCGGACTCGTTGCAAAAGCGCTGGCCCGACTGATCCACGATGATCGAGTACGGGTCGGAACGCTCGTTCACGGAGAACTGCGCGTGGCCGCCAGGCATGAGGATCGAGGCGCCCCACCAGGCGTCATCCATGAGCGCCACGTCCGCGCCAGCGTCGATGCCCACTTGAATGCCGGAACCGGTGTCACCCTCGGGCGCCGAGGTGTATCCCTCGATGCCGTGGTGCTTGAGGCGCCATTCCTTGTGGTGAGCGAAGCCGCCGGTTCCGAGCATGACGCCCGCACGAGTACGGATGCGCTTGACGCCGGCCGGGCTGGCCACCTCGGCGCCAATGACGCGTCCCTCGTCATCCTTGATGACCGCGGTAATGGGGGTGCGCAGTCGTACCTCGACCCCCAGGTCGATGGCCGTCTTCATGAGGTGGCCCATGTAGGCGCCGCCAAAGCCGTAGTACTTCTTGCCGGCCACTACGCCCTTGAGCGTGCGGCCCACGAACTGCGCGCCACGCACAAAGCCGGTGCGGCTGGACCAGGCGCGCGACAGCAGCCACACGTCGTCGGTCTTGATGGGCACGGGCAGTTGCGCGCGCGAGGCGGAGAACCAGCCGCCGAGCAGCTTGGAGTCGAACGGTTCGGTCTCGATGGCGCGGCCGCCATCCATGCCGCCCGGCTTGTCCGGGTAGTAGTCCGGATAGTCGGCGCTCAGGGCCCAGCGGATCCCCAGGCGCTTCCATTCGTTGTAGACGACGGGGACGTTGGCGATGTACGCCTCACGGCGCTCGGGGCTCGATGCGGGGCCCACGTCGCCGATGGTGACGTCCATGTACTCGCGGACCTTCTCGGGTGAGTCGTGCTTGCCCAACTTGTCCATGTCGGGGTGGGCCGGCATCCACAGGCCGCCGCCGCTGATGGCGGTAGTGCCTCCCCATTTGTCGGTGCTTTCGACGACGAGAACGCTGAGCTTCTCATCTGCACCCGCGATGGCGGCGCTGATGGCGGCCGCCCCTGATCCTGCGACGAGGAGGTCGACTTCCTCGTCCCACTCCTGATGTGCCATCTGCAAGCCTCCCAACAAGCATTTTTGACCGGACAACCTTGTCCGGTCACTAGTCTAGGCACGTGACTAAGGTCCCGAAGACCAACCGCGGCCCCGTGGCAGGGCCCGAGAATCGCGCCGCTCTGATCGCGGCCGCGAGGGCGGTCTTTGACGAGCGCGGACTCGACGCTCCCCTGTCGGCAGTCGCCCGCAAGGCCGGCGTCGGCCAGGGCAGCCTGTACCGCCACTTTCCCGACCGGACGGCGCTCGCGGTGGCGGTCTTCGAGGAGAACCTGGTCGAGCTGGAGGCACTCGCCGCACGCCCGGGATCAACCCTGCGCGATGTCGTTGACCTCGCCACCTACCAGGCACAAGGCGCGGCGGCCTTCATCGAGACGATTATCGTCGCCAGGGCCGATGCGCGGGTTCAGGAGTACGACGCGCGACTGCGCGCCGTACTCGCCGACAAGTGGGCTCAGGCCAGTGAGTCCGGTGCCGTCGCGCCGGGCACCACCTCGGACGACCTCATGCTTGCGCTCGGCATGGTGGCGATGTTCCTGTCGCACGCGCCGCGCGCGCAACGTGCGGAGATAGCCGAGCGTGCATGGGGACTGCTGGGCCCGGGCCTGGGTCGCCTCGAGGCCCCCTGAAGCAAGGCTCCGGCCCGCTCGCTCATCCCCACCCCCGCCCCCGCCCCGCCCCGCCCCGCTCCCTCCTTCCCGTCAAATGGATCCATTTGCGTGGGAAGGGGTGGCTCAGTTCGCGTCAAATGGATCCATTTGACTTGTGAAGGGGGTGGAGCGCGGGAGTCCTAGGCGGACTCCCGCACGACCAACGTGGTGGGCATGATGGTCGTGCGCGGCTTGTCCGCATCCCCTGCGAGCACCGCGAGCAGAATGTCGACCATTTCGCGGCCCATGTCTTCAGCGGGCTGGCGCACGGTCGTGAGCGGGACCTCGCAGGTCGCACCCGCAGGGCTGTCGTCGAAGCCGACAATGGCCAACTGGTCAGGGATCGCAATGCCGCGGTCCAGCGCCACAGGCATCGCTCCGGATGCCATGAGGTCAGAGGCGATGAAAACCCCGTCAACCTCGGGGTGCGTATCCAGCAACTCGCGCATGGCGCGTGAGCCCCCCAGCATCGAGAAGTCGCCGTCAATCACGGGACCGGGCCGCAGGTCCGCCTCGTGGAGCGTCCGCCTCCAGCCCTCGACGCGGTCGAGCGAACTTTGCATGGACAGCGGGCCCGAGATGGTCGCGATATTGCGGCAGCCGCGGTCGATCAGGTGCTGCGTCGCTGTGGCGCCGCCGGCCACGTTGTTGACGTCCACCACGTAGGCGTCGAGGCCAGGGATGGCCGAGCGTCCACCGAACACCATCGGCATCAAGTTGCCGATCTGGCGCAACGAGTGGTTGCTCGTGTGGTGCGAGACCACCACGACCCCGTCAACGGCGCCTCCTGCGAGGTAGCGCAGCAGTTTGCCCTCCGGCGCCTGCGACGCGACCATGAGGCTCAGCACGTAGTCCGACTGCTCGAGCCGGTCGTTGACGCCCTTGACGATCATCGCGAAGTACACGTCGCCCAGGAACCGGGTGATGTCCTCTGGCACGACGAGCGCAATGGCGTGCGACTGCTGACTCGCGAGCGACCGAGCCGCACGGTTGGGCACATAGCCGAGTTCGTCAATGGCCTTCTGAACGGCCTGCGCCGAATCCGGGTGGACCTTGGGCGAGCCGTTGACCACGCGCGACACGGTCGCGCGAGACACGCCTGCCCGGGCCGCCACCGCCTCAAGGGTGGGGGCGACCCGGGAACCGTCCCTGCCGACGCGGCGCACCCCAAAGGGTGCCGCGTGCGACTCACGCTGATCCGACGCTGGATCAACGCTGGGGACGTGCGTCATGCGTTACCCCTTCACTGCGCCCTGCATAATGCCCGACACGAGCTGGCGGCCGGTGAAAATGAACAGTATCAGCAGCGGAACCGTCGCCAAGAGGACTCCTGCCAGGACCAACGAGTAGTCCACGAAGTAGTTCGCCTGGAGCATCGACAGCGCCACGGGAAGGGTGGGGTTGGACTGGTCGAGCACGATGAACGGCCAGAAGAAGTTGTTCCAGCTCGCCACGAAGGTGAACAGGAACAGCATGGCCGCTGCCGGGCGAGCGGCGGGGACGCCCACGTGCCAGAACGTGCGCAGCATGTTGCACCCGTCCACACGCGCCGCCTCGATGAGTTCCGAGGGAAGCGACTGCTGGAGGTACTGCGTCATCCAGAACACGCCAAACGCCGTGACCAACGCGGGGATGATGACGGCCCCAAGGGTGCCCGTCCACCCGTACTGCGACATCAGGATGTACAGCGGGACCACGCCCAACTGCACGGGCACCGCCATCGTGGCGATGACCGCCACGAACAGCACGCCGTTGCCCTTGAAGCGCAGCTTGGCGAAGGCGAAGCCGGCGAGCATCGACAGCACCACGGTGGTGGTCGAGACCGTGACCGAGACGATGACCGAGTTCGACAACGCCTTCCAGAAGTTGACCGCAGGGTTGTTGATGACGGTCTGCGCGTTCTCGATGAAGTTGCCGCCTGGCCACCACGACATGTTGGGGTCGCGAATGGTGCTCGCGTCACCGGAGCCGATCAGGAATGACCAGTAGAACGGGAACAGCGACGCCACCAGCACAATCACGAGCGAGGTGTAGACGAACCACCCTGGGCGGTTGAGCTGGACAGAGGCCTTAGTACGGAGCGCCATTACTTGCCCCCAGAAGAGTCGGACGAGATGAGGCGTCGCGTCAGCCAGAAGTTCAGCAGACCGAAGACGACGATGATGAGGAACAGCAGCCACGCGATGGCAGATGCACGCCCAAAGTTCAGCTCACCCCATCCCGTGTTGTACATGTACATGGTGATCGTGAGCCACTGTTGGTCCGCTCCGCCGTTGCCGGCAGAGTCGAACATGCGTGGCTCGTCGAAGATCTGAAGTCCACCGATGGTCGACGTGATGATCACGAAGATCGCGGTGGGGCGAATCTGGGGAAGCGTGATCGAGAAGAACCGGCGCATCTTGCCTGCGCCGTCGAGAGCGGAAGCTTCGTACAACTCGTTCGGAATGGCCTGCATGGCCGCGAGCAGGATCAGGGCGTTGTAGCCCGTCCACCTGAAATTGACCATCGTGGCGATCGCCCAGTGCGACGGCAGAACTTCCTTGTGCCACTGGATGGGTTCAATACCGATGTAGCCAAGCCAGTGGTTGAACAATCCGTACTCGTCCGCGAACAGCTGCGAGAAGATCAGCGCGACGGCGACCGGCATCACGACGTACGGCAGCAGGACACCCATGCGCCAGAACGTCTTTGCCTTGAGGTGATGGTCGAGCATCGCGGCGATGAACGTCGCGAGGATCAGCTGAGGGATCGAGGACAGCAAGAAGATGGAGAAGGTGTTGCGCAATGACACCCAGAACTTTCGGTCGTTCAGCACGAACTCGAAGTTCTCGAAGCCGATGTACTCACCGGAGTTACGGATGGTGTCCCAGTCCATCACCGAGATCACTGCGGTGTAGATGATCGGGAACAGGCCCGTGAGCGCAAAGATGATGAAGAAGGGCGCGATGTAGAGATACGGGGAGTACTTGACGTCCCAGCGCCCCAGCCGCTGTCGCCAGGTGTACTCGGCGCGAGCGGGGGTTTCGATGTCGGTTGTCGATGCCATGAGTTTCCTTCGCGGATCAGTCGCAGGGATGCGAGTGTCCGGGCCGCCCCCAGGTGGAGGCGGCCCGGACCTCATGCATCGGTGTTAGCCGATCGCCTCAATGTCGGCGACGGCCTTGTCCCACGAGGCGGCCGGGTCATCCGTGCCGTCCTCCACGCGGGTCAGTGCGTTGTTGATCGCGTCGTTCACCTGGAAGTAGAACTCGCCCTTGAACGGGGAGGGAACCACTGCCTCGGCGCGGTCGGCGAAGATCTCGCCGATGGGAGCGTCGTTGAAGAACGCGTTGACGGCGCCGGAGACCTCAGGCAGGTCGTAAGCGTCGACCTGCGAGGGGTAGGTGCCTGCGTTGGCGAAGGCCTTGGCCTGCTGCTCGGGGGCAGTCAGCCATGCGGCCAGCTTGGTTGCCTCTTCGACGTTGGCGCCGTTGGCGGGCACCGTCAGCCACGAACCACCCCAGTTACCGCCACCGTTCGGGTAGACGTTGGCGAGGTTCCAGTCGGTGGTGTCGGGGGCGTTGCCCTCGATCACACCGAGCATCCACGGCGGGCACAGCATGGTCGCGTAGGCACCGTTGGACAGACCGGCGAACCAGTCCTCGGACCACTGGCCGAAGTGCGAGGACTGCGTCTGCGACGCAGCCGTGAGCTGGTCGTAGGCCGCCTTCACGTCAGCGTTGTCGAGCGCAACGATCTCGCCGGAGGCCTCGTCTTCGTAGGCCACTCCGAGCTGGTTGACCATGCCCTGCCACACACCGGAGGCAGAGTCGAAGAATGCCTTGCCGCCCGAGCCCTCAACGTAGTCGTCGCCGACCGAGAAGAAGTTGGCCCAGTCGCCGTCAAGCAGCGCCGCGACCTCTTCGGGGTCGGTCGGCAGACCGGCCTCTTCGAACAGCGACTCGCGGTAGCACACGCCCTGAGGGCCAATGTCGGTGCCGTAGCCAATGAGGCGGCCGTCGGCGTCGGTGGCAGCAGCCTCGACGTACTCGAGCCAGCGGCCCTCGACGTCAGCGCTGGACAGGTCAGCGAGGAGGTCCGAGTACTGCATCACCTCGGGCATCCAGTCAACCTCCACCATCTCGATGTCGGCGAGTCCGCCGGGGCCGAGCTTGGTGAAGAAGTTCTCACGGGCGTCACCGGACTCCGCAGCGCGGTTGTAGGTGATCGTCACGTGGGGGTTGAGTTCCATGTACTCCTCGATGAGGTCGTACTGGTAGTCGGCGTCGTTCTCCGAGTCCGACAGGCCCGGCGTGTTGAACGTCGCGATGGTCAGCGAGACGGGCTCAGCATCGGCCGTCTCACCGCCGTCCGCGGTGTTCTCGGTCGTCGGGTCGTCGCCGGGGGCCTCGGCGTCATCCGAACAGCCGGCCAGGGTCAGGGCGAAGATCGCTGCACCTGCGGTGAGTGCTAGCGCCTTCTTACGTCGCGTCAAGCTCACGTCCACTCCTTTGTGATAAGGGTCTGCTTTCAATTCGCGAGAGCGCTCTCCCCTGCGTGAGAGCGCTCCCACGAATCGCCATCAAACTATGCCCGGGCGCCGGGGGTGTCAATCGAAAACGGCCATTCAAAACGTTTCGATACCGAACCGTTACATGTCGGGGTCAAAACGTTACGATCAGCCTCGTGCGAGGGCCGCTCGGTCACCCAGGATTCACGCCAGTGGCCAGGGGCGCATCGGGCCGATGCGCGGGCCGGGTACCGCTGTCAGGTGCGCCGTGCGGCGATGGTCGCCTGGCCGAGCACCCTGGTGCCCGAGTACACGACGAGAGATTGCCCGGCGGCCACCCCGCGCATCGGCTCGTCGAGCACCACCTCGAAGGTGTCGCCGTTGCGCACGACGGTCGCGTCGACAGGGGTGCCGTGCGCACGGACCTGCGCGGCGCATCGGACCGGCTCGGTGGCAGGGACGTCGGGGGCGAGCCACACGGCCCTCTCCCCCACCAGGCGCGTCACGGACAGCAGGGTCTCGGGACCGACCGTCACGACGTTGCGGGTGGTGTCCACCTCGGTGACGTAGCGCGGCGCGCCGTCGGGAGCAGGCCGGCCAATGCCGAGTCCGCGGCGCTGACCCACCGTGTAGGCGTAGGCGCCGTCGTGCTGGCCGACCGTCACGCCACTTTCGTCGACGATGTCGCCTGGCTGCGCGCCGAGCGAGCGCTGCAAGAAGCCCTTGGTGTCGCCGTCGGCCACAAAGCAGATGTCGTAGGAGTCCGGCTTGGTGCTCACACCGAGGCCGCGAGCCGCTGCCTCCGCACGCACCTGCGACTTGGACTGTGCCGTGCCGAGCGGGAACATCGAGCGCGCGAGCTTGTCGGGGCCCATGACGGCCAGCACGTATGACTGGTCCTTGTCGGGGTCTGCCGCTCGGTGGAGCTCTCGCACACCGTCGTCGCGCAGCTCGATCCGCGCGTAGTGACCGGTGCAGACCGCGTCGAAGCCCAGGGCCTGCGCGCGCTCGAGCAGCGTGTCGAACTTGATGTGCTCATTACAGCGCACGCACGGGTTGGGGGTGCGCCCGGCCGCGTACTCGTCGAGGAAGTCCTTGACGACCGTGTCATGGAACTCGTCGGACAGGTCCCACACGTAGTACGGGATGCCGAGCTTGTCGGCTGCGCGCCGGGCGTCGTTGCTGTCTTCGATCGAGCAGCACCCGCGCGAGCCAGAGCGGAACTCATCACGGTTGCGGCTGAGCGCCATGTGCACGCCGACCACGTCGTGACCCGCGTCAAGGGCGCGCGCAGCCGCCACGGCGGAGTCGACTCCGCCGGATAGTGCCGCTAGCACGCGCATAGGCCACCTCTCCCGGGAACCCGTCTATGGTACGCGGCTCCCGCGATCTCGCCCCTCCCCGGGCTTAGGCGAGGAGCCTGGCCCGCAGCGCATCGAGAGTCTCGCGGTCTCCTCCGTTGGCGAGATACCAGCCCTCGACACCGCCGTCGTGCTCGTCCCACACGTCGAGGACCGCCTGGATGGCCTCGGCCGGCGCCTCGAGTACCTCGCGCGGCACCGCCGCCAGCGGTGTGTCGGCGACCTTGTCCGGCATGCCGCCCAGCATCCGGCCGATCACTCCGGGCATGTTCGCCTGGGTGCGCGCGTAGTCGGCCACCACGCGATCGCGGTCGACGTCGAGCAGCCGCAGCATCAGCGCCGCGGAGACCCCCGTGCGGTCCTTACCCGCGGAGCAGTGGAACAACACTGGGCCGTCGTCGGTGGCCACCTCGCGGACCACGCGCACCAGCCCGGGAGCGGTCTGCGGCCCAATCATCATGGAGTACAGCTCGGCGAGGGACGACAGCGTGGTCCGCGCGGCCTCGCCCACGAGGTTGGCGGCCGCGAGGATGTCGATGTCGATGACCGTCGCGTCGCCGCCGAGCGGGTGCTCGGGGTGCTTCTCACCGCGACCGCGCAGGTCGAGCACCGTCCTCGGGGGCCACACCTCAAGGCCCGTGGGAACGGCGTCCCCTGCGAGCGGGGCGTCAGAGCGATAGGCGACGCCTGCTCGCAGCCCTGGCGCCGCATCGGCAAGGTCTCGGATGTTGGCGAGTCGGTCCAGTGGCTTGTCCATGCTCCGATGCTCGCAGATTGACCCGCCGTCGCCAGGCCGCCGCGCGGGTCAGCCGAAGACGCTCGAATCGAAGGTCCCCGCGACCCTGCGGGCACGGGCGACGGCTTCGGGTAGCACTTCGACAAGCGCGTCGATGTCGTCCTGCGTGGTGGTGTGGCCCAGCGAGAAGCGCATGGTCGATGCCGCGTCGCGCTCGGAGCGCCCCATCGCAATCAAGACGTGGCTGGCCTGCGCGACGCCGGCCGTGCACGCCGAACCGTTGGAGGCCTCGACGCCGTGTGAGTCGAGCACAAACATCATCGCCTCAGCCGCGCAGCCGGGGAACACAAAGTGCACGTTGCCCGGGAGACGCTCGGGGCCCGGCTCGGGACCGGACAGCACTGCGTCGGGCACTGCGTGGCGCACCCGGTCGACGAGTTGACGCTGGAGAGCGCCCAAGCGCTGGGCTTCCTTCTCGAGCGTGTCCACCGCCTCTTGGGCGGCGACCGATGCTGCGTGGAAGCCCGCCGCGTTGAGCGTGCCCGAGCGGATCTTCCTCTCCTGCCCGCCTCCGTGAGTGAGCGGGGTGATGGCGAGGTCACGACGTGCGACGAGCACGCCGACACCCACGGGACCGCCCAGCTTGTGAGCACTCACCGCCATGGTCGCGAGCCCGGACGCGCGGAAGTCAACCGGCACGTGGCCCACGGCCTGGACCGCATCGGCGTGAACGGGGATGTCGTGCTCCGTCGCGATATTGACGATGTCGCGGATGGGCTGAAGAGCGCCCACCTCGTTGTTGGCCCACATCACGGAGATCAGCGCGATCTGGTCAAAGTTCTCCGCGACCTCCGCACGCAGGGCGTCGAGATCGACGATCCCCTCGCGGCTGACCGGCAGCACGACTGTGGTCGCTCCGTGCTCCGCCTCGAGCCAGTGCGCCGGGTCGAGTCCCGCGTGGTGCTCGATCGCGGTGGTCACAATCCGCGTGCGCCGTGGGTCGGCCTGGTGACGCGCCCAGTACAGGCCCTTGATCGCAATGTTGTCCGCCTCCGTGCCTCCGGAGGTCCAGATCACCTCGGTGGCGTGGGCGCCGAGTGCCGCGGCCATGCGCTCGCGCGCGTCCTCGACGATCGAGCGCGCGAGCCTGCCGGACTTGTGCAGCGCCGACGGGTTCCCCACTCTGCTGAGCTCCTCGACGTACGCCATGCGTGCGCTCTCGAGCATCGGCGTGGTCGCGGCGTGGTCGAGGTAGTGGGGGGACATATTCCTCACCCTAGCCCGTCAAATGGATCCATTTGGCGCGGAAGTGGCGCCCGTTCACGATGAAAATGGATCCATTTGACGGGGAAGGAGCGGGGGACGCGATGGGGGGTCAGCCGCCGCAGGGCACTCCCCCTAGCGTGAACGAGTCGACCGGCAGCGCACCCGCCGTCGTCACGCCCACGAAGCCGAACGTCACCGACCCGCCCGGCTGCACCACCGCGTTCCACGGCAGGCTGCCGACCGTGACGGAGGCCCCGTCCTGGGACCCGCTGCCGCTCCACAGGTTGACGATGCGCTCGTCACCTGCGAACTCCCATCCCAATTCCCAGGCGCTGAGCGGCTCACCACCGGTATTGGTGAGCCACACCTGCGAGATGAACCCTCCCGGCCACTGGCCGTGAATCGTGTAGTCCACGGCGCACGGCGCTACCTCGACCTCGGAGGCAAGGTCGAGCCCCACGAGCACCGGGTCGTGGTCCGAGGTGCGGTACCAGTCGGCCGCATACAGCGACTCGATCTGCGCGGCGGACTTGAAGTCGGTGTTGTAGTCGAGTACCGACGCCTCGTCCGCGTTGATGTGGACGTGGGCCGAGCCCGTCACCTGTTCCGCAAGTGAGGCGGAGGCGAACACGTAGTCGAGGGAGCCCCACTGGCCGTCGAACACGTACGAGTAGTCCCCGCCGCCCATCTCGACGTATCCGGCCTCGCGCAGCACGTCGATCGGGTCCTCCTGCGCGTAGGAGTTGAGGTCGCCGATGATCATCACGTCGGGGTCCTCCACGCCCGTGGGCGAGGTCGCGAGCCACTCGACGAGCGACGTCGCGGCCCCCGTCCTCGTCTCGTTCCAGCACGAGGCCCCATCACCTTGGTCGGCGTCGAGCCCTGTGGCATCGCCGCAGCCCTTGGACTTCCAGTGGTTGACCACCACCGTGAACGTCTCCCCCGTCGCGACCTCCGAGAACGACTGCGCCACCGAGGGCCGGTTGTTGTCGTCGTCAAAACCGGGGAAGGTGCTCGCGTCGAGCACCGCGTGCGCGCCCTCGGGCGACACCACCGCGGAGTCGTACAGCACGCCCACACGGATCACGTCGGTACCCACCACGCCGGTGTCCACGAAGGACCAGGTGTCGGTGCCCTCGGCGGCATTGAGCCGCTCGGCAAGCGCGGCGAGCGGCTCGACACCAGGGGTGTTCTCCATCTCCATGATGCCGATGACGTCAGCGTCGAGCTCCAGCAGCGCCGCGACCAGCTTGTCGGTTTGCCGCGTCAGCTCGATGTCCTCTGGCAGGCCCAGCGGCTCGTACGGCGTGTTCGCGCCGCGGCAGTCCTGCTCAAATCCGACGGGCCCACACGCATCGGCGACCCCGTCGATCGACAGGAAGTAGTTGAGCACGTTGAAACTCGCGACCTTCACCGAGCCGCCCACCTCAGGCGCACTCACAGGCCGCGGGTTGTGCGACTCGAAGACCGGCAGCTCCGCCTCCGGAGCAGCGGGACGCACGCGCCACGCATTGCCGGAGGCCGCGTTGCCCGCCCACGTGTACGTCATCACGCCGGTCAGCCCCGTCACCGAGTCCCCGCCTCGCAGGGGGTTGTCGGCGCTCAGCGGGCCGGCTCCTCCCCCGTAGAGGATCGGGTCGGGGTTCTGGGCGTTGGACAGGTCGTCGAGCTTGATGCGGTTGAGATCGTTGGCCGCCTGGAGCGCGTTCGCTTGAGCGCCCGGCTCCACCACCGCGGTGGGCTGGTCCAGCCGGTCACCGCCGGACAGCGTGATCTCGCCAAACCTTCCCAGCAGGTAGAACTCGGTCACGAACAGTTCCTGCTCGAACACCACGGACATGCCCTCGTAGCGTTCGGCCTGGGCGGCATCCTCGAACGGCAGGCTCACCGGCGCAGGCGTCACACTCGCGCCCGACTCGAGCACCTCGACGGCAGTCGTGTAGCCCATCTGCGTCTGTCCCTGATACTCCTCCACCGGCCCGGTCACCGAGACCACGTCTCCAAGCGCGACCGTGTCGCGACTTCCCTGGTAGACGAAGACTCCCTCGGACGTCGCTGGGTCGCCATCGACGTCGCCGTCGCGCGACTGCACGTAGAACCCGCGCAGCGTTGGCGCCGGACCCTCGTAGTCGCCGACCACCACGCCCTCGATGGTGACGGTCTGGCCCACGTAAGGCGACGTGTCACCCGTGCCTTGGAGATCGCCGATGCGCGTGACGCCCGCCGCAGCGACCGTGAAGCTCGCGCTCGCGTCACCCTCCATGGCGTCCGGCGGGTCGTTGGCGTCGAGATCCGTCACGGCCGATGCGCTCACGGCCACCGCACATTCCTCGCCTGCCGCGAGAGGTGAGGCCGGCACAAACGAGAAGGAGGTCGGCCCGCCTGCAACCGTGCCGTCCAGCACTCCCGATGCGGAGCACGTCACTGTGATCGCGCCTGGAGCGAGCGCGACGGGTTCGGTGAAGACCACCTCCACCACCGCATCGGCCCCCACGCCCACGGCACCGTCGGCGGGCGCTATCGACGCCACCGCCGGGGCGACGTCCACGACCGGCCCGCCGTCGCACGACGTCTCGTGCACGCCAAGGCCATCGAAGGTGTCCCGTGCCAGTGCGTCCCACTCGAGTGAAGCGTCAAACGCATCCGTGGGCTCGGTGTCTCCCGCGCACACGCTCGCCCGACGGCGCAACGTGTCGTCGAGACCTCCACCAGGCCATTCAGTCCCGGGATCGACGCCCACCTGACCGAAGGAATCCACCACCGCGCCACCGTTGCGCAGCACCAGCGCATCGTCGCCATTGAACAGGCCGGAGCCAGTGGTCTCGTCAGCGACCTCAAGAATCGGGGCCGCTGCGGCCGCGTGCGCGACCACGTACGTGTCGCCGGCCGCGAGCGTCCCATCAAGGGAGAACGTCACCGACGTATTCGCCGACCCGTTCGAATGCTGCGTCAGGGTGTACGGCGCGAGATCCACGGCAGCACCCGTGCCGTTGTAGATCTCGACGGCCTTGTTGTTGCTCGAGCCCTCGATGTACTCCGAGATGAGCAGGTCTCCCGGATCTGCGGCCGAGGCGGGGAGCGCCGTCAGTGCGCTCACCCCCAACGCGATCAGGACGGTGGACGCGGCGGTGCGACGGCGCATGGATTCTCCCTGGTTGTCCGGTTGATCCCACGCTAGGGCCGGGGACCGACACCCGCATCAGGAGCGAGGAAAACTCTGGGTGAAACCTGCGTGTCGCCCGTGTTGCATGGTCCACGCGTTACCGTGACGGAAGGTCGATCGAGGAGGAAACATGGCCACGTGGTTCATCACCGGATGCTCGACGGGAATTGGGCGTGCCACCGCCGCTGCCGCCGCGGCTGCGGGTCACACGGTGGTCGCCACCGCTCGCCGCCCCGAGACGCTCGAGGACCTCGTCGCCTCCTCGGACGGCAAGGTCATCGCGCTCGCCTTGGACGTCACGGATCCCGACGCGGTCCGCACCGCAGCGGAGGTCGCCGAACGCCTCACGGGCGGAGTCGACGTCGTGGTCAACAACGCGGGGATCGGCTACTTCGCAACCATCGAGGAGTCCGACCCTGCCCAGGCACGCGCCGTCATCGACGCGAACTTCTGGGGCGTCGCGCACGTCACGCACGCCTTCTTGCCTCACCTGCGTGAGCGCCGCTCGGGCCACATCATCACGGTCTCGTCGATCGCGGGCGTGCGCGGCTCAGCAGGCATGGGCTACTACTGCGCGTCCAAGTGGGCAGCGTCCGGCTTCATGGAATCGCTGGCCAAAGAGGTCGCGCATCTGGGCATCAAGGTGAGCATCATCGAGCCGGGCCCCGTACTGTCCCAGTGGATCCCCTCAGGGGCCAAGGTGCACGACGGTCACCCCGACTACGCCGAGGTCATGGACCCCTACTGGGAACGCATCGACGCCCTACCGGGCAATCAGCCCGGTGATCCCGATGCGCTCGCTCAGGCCATGGTCGCGCTCACCACGCTCGAGACTCCCCCGCTGCACCTGCTCGCCGGCCGCCACGCGATCACCCAGGGACGCGCCAAGGCCGCCGCTCTCGCGAGCGAGATCGACGCGTGGGAAGAGCTCGGGGCATCGATCGACACCAGGAACCGGTAGCTCCGGCCCCACCGCGCCGGATCAGGCGCCGCGGTGCTCCTTGATGCGCTCGATGGCCTGCGGAATCACGTCGAAAAGCGAGCCCACCACGCCAAAGTCGCTGATCTCGAAGATCGGCGCCTCGGGGTCCATGTTGATGCACACGATGGTGCCGGAGGCCTGCATTCCGCCGCGGTGGTGCACTGCGCCGGAGATGCCTGCCGCGACATACAGCGCGGGCGTCACCGTGGTGCCGGTCTGGCCCACCATGTGCTCGTGGCTGATCCAGCCCTCGTCGGTCGCGTCGCGCGAGGCACCCACGGCGCCGCCGAGCAGCTCGGCGAACTCGGCCACGAGCGTGTAGTCGCCGCCCGTGCCGCGACCGCCTGACACGACCACCGGCGCCTCGGACAGCGGGACGCCGCCGTTCTGGACAATCGGTGCGACTGAGACGATGCTCTCGCGGGCCTCGGGCAGGTCCACCTCGACAGTCACCACCGCTGGCACCACGGACTCGGCCGCGGGTGACGCGATGGTGGTGTTGGGTCGCACTCCCACGATCGCGCGCTCGGACTCGATCCGGGTGCGGACGTTCCAGGTCGCGGCGAAGACGGTCTGAACGGTCTCGACGTGCCCGTCGACCAGTTCCGCACCTGCCGCGTCGACCACCACACCGGCGCCAGTCAGCAACGCCAACCGGGTCGCGATCTCCTTGGTCACGAACGTCGAGATGACGATCAGCACGGGGGCGTCCTCGGTGGCCGCGGCGATCGCGGCGGCCGCCTTGGCGACGTGACGAGCATCGTCGCCGATGTCGGCGACCCGCACCTCACTGGCGCCGTACTCGCCCAGCACCGCCACCGCATCGGCGCTCGGGGTAGCACCCAACCAGACGGCGATGGGAGTTCCCAGCCCACGGGCGAGCGTGAGCGCCTCAAGGGACGGACGGGTGACCTCGCCTGCGCGGTGGTCAATCAGCACTGCGACGCTCATACGAGCCCCTTCTCGATCAGGAAGTCGGCCAACTGCGTGCCCGCGTCTCCCGTGTCGGTCACTTTCACTCGGTTCTCGCGCGGAGGGCGCGGCGAGGCATCCACGACGCTCGTACGCGAGGCCAATGCGCCCACGACGGAGGCGTCGACGCCCAGGTCCGCGAGGGTCCACACGGGGATCTCGGCCTTGCGCGCGGCCATGATGAGCTTGAAGTTGGGGTAGCGAGGCTTGTTCGCCTCGTCCGTCACGGACACGACGGCGGGCAGCGGCGCCGAGACGGTCTCGCGGGCGTCGGGCAGGTGGCGCACGATGCTCGCCTGACCGTCGGCGACGGTGAGGCCAGAGGCGAGAGTGAGCTGCGACCAGTCGAGTTCGGCCGCGAGCGCCGTCGGCAGCATCGAGGTCAGACCGTCGAGCGCTGCCATACCGGTGATGACGAGGTCCAGCGGGGCCTCCTCATGCACCTTGCGCACGGCGGCCGCGATGACCTTCGCGGTCGCGAACACGTCGGAACCACCGATCGCCTCGTCGCTGACGTGCAGCGCACGGTGGGCGCCGAGTTGAAGGGCCTTGCGCACGGCCGCGACGGCGTCGGGGCCGCCCACGGTCAGGGCAACGACCTCTCCCTCACCAGCGGCCTCGACAAGCTGAAGCGCCGCCTCAACGGCGTGCTCGTCGAGCTCGTTCATGGTGCCGTCCTCCGCCGAGCGGGTGACGCGGCCTTCCGTGAACGAGCGCTGGGACTGGAGGTCTGGCGTGTGCTTGACGGTAACCAGGATGCGCATGTGGGCCAGCCTAGCGGGAGCGACCGACGCTCAAGGCGCGACGCTAGGCCCGACCACGTCGCCGCTGGCCGCGCTCAGCGGCACGGTCCGCCTCGCGGACGTCCTCGGCCATCTCGTCGAGTACCAGGTGAGTGCGGTCCAGCCCAGTGTCGCGATACGCGGCGCGGCCCACCATGTGCGCCGCGATGGGCTGCGTGAGCATCTGGAAGACCACCACGAGCGAGGCCAGCGCGACGGTGGGCCAACTGGGCGAGCGCAGCACGATGGCGATGCAGATCACGATTACCCCGAGCACCTGCGGCTTGGCGCCTGCGTGCAGGCGCTGCATGGTGTCGGGAAACCGCAGCAGTCCCACCCCGGCGGCAAGGGACATCACTCCCGCCAACAAGATCAACGCGGCGGCCAGCAGGTCAGTGAAGGGGCCAGCGCCCTCGGTCCACACGAGCATTAGCTGTCCTCCTTGCCCGCCATGAACCGTGCGGTGCTCACCGAGCCCACCACGGCAAACAGTGCCAGAGCAATCAGCACAGGGATCAGCGTCGTGTCCTTGTTCGCGACCATCCACACGCCCAGCCAGCACACGAGAGCAGCGGTCAGCACATCGGCCGCGATGACCCGGTCGAGCGTGGTGGGCCCACGGACGATCCTCACCAGCGAGGCGAACACCGCGAAGGCGAACATCGCGCCTGTCGCCATCAGCACCACCGTCATGGCGTCACCTTCCTGCGAGACTCACGGGCCCTGTCACGTTGGACCTTGCGCACCTCGGCCCGCGTACCGATCGCCATGATGAGCCGCTCCTCGGTGGCGAGCACCTCCCGCCGAGCCTTGTCGATGCCCTCGTCGGACGTCACGCAGAACACGTGGACGAACAGTTCGGCTCGCGCCCGGTCGACATCGATGACGAGAGTGCCGGGCACCAGAGTCGACGCCTGGGCAGTCGCCGTCATGATGAGGTCGCTGCGAGAGCGCAGGCGCACCCCGATGATCGCCTCCTTGGGCGAATAGCCGATGCCGAGTGCCTGGCCGGCGACAATGACAGATGATCGCGTGATGTCCCACATCAGCACGACGATGAACCACGCCAGCCAGCCCACATGGATCCGGCCGCTGGCCTCAATGGGCGGCAAGTAGAACACGAGGGGCACGAGCACGGCGAGCAGCACGCCAGACACCAACGTCGTGACGTCGAAGGTGCCCCACAGGAAGATCCACAGTGCCACGAGCGAGATCTGCAGTGGGATCTGATAGCGGCGTGCCTGACGCACTGCCTTGAGGCGCTCACGCTTAGCCATCGCGGGCCTCCTGTGGCAGCACCGCGGAGATGAGCAGCTCGCGCTGTCCGATTCCCTGGGCGGTGCGGTCGCTCAGCGCAAACAGGGGTCCGGCGAACAGCGTCAGCGCGACGGTGATGGCGACCATCACCGTCGTCACTCCCACCATCAGGCGCGGGGTTTCGCTCGCGGTCGTGGAGGCGACGTCGATCTCCGGGCTCTCGACCAGCGCGGCGGTCAGGTGCGAGCGGTAACCCTCCTCAACCTCGCCGCTGGGCCGCCAGAAGGCGAGGTTCCACACCCGCATGAGCGCGTAGAGCGTGATGAGCGAGGTCGCGACCGCTCCCCCGATCACGACCCACACGACCCAGCCGCCCACCTCGGCGCCCGCGAGCAAGAGCCCCGTCTTTCCCAGGAAGCCCGAGAACGGCGGGATGCCACCCAGGTTGAGGGCCGGGATGAAGAACAGCACCGCGATGACCGGCGCGGCCTTGAGCATGCCCGACAGGCGCGAAATGGAGGTCGAGTCACCCACGCGTTCCATGAGGCCCACCGCGAGGAACAGGGTGGTCTGCACGGTGATGTGGTGGACGATGTAGTACACGGTGGCGGCGAGCCCCAACTGCGAACTGAGCCCGATGCCAAACACCATGTAACCGATGTGGCTCACAAGCGTGAACGACAACAGGCGCTTGATGTCGGCCTGAACGGCGGCACCGAGAATGCCGATGATCATCGTGAGCAGGCCTATCCACAGCAACGCCGTGGTGAGGTCCCCGCCTGGGCCCTCGTCCGGGAACAGCAAGGTCTCCAGGCGAATGATGGCGTACACACCCACCTTGGTCAGCAAACCTGCGAAGACGGCGGTGACCGGCGCTGGCGCGGTGGGGTACGAGTCGGGCAGCCAGAACGACATGGGGAACAGCGCCGCCTTGATGCCGAAGGCGAGGAGCAGCATCACGTGGAGCATGAGGGCCGTGGACTCGGGGATGGTCTCGAGCCTCACCGCGACGTGCGCCATGTTGACGGTGCCCGTGGCGCCGTAGACCAGGCCAATCGCCGCAAGGAAGAACACCGAGGACACGAGGCTCACGACGATGTACGTGACGCCAGCGCGGATGCGCACGCCGGTGCCACCGATCGTGAGCAACACGTAGCTCGCTCCCAGCAGAATCTCGAAGCCCACGTACAGGTTGAACAGGTCGCCCGCGACGAAGGCGACCGACAAGCCCGCGGCGAGCATCAGGTACGTGGGGTGGAAGATCGTCACCGGGGTCTCGCCGTCTCCGTCGGCAATACCCTGTCCCACCGCGTACAACAGCACCGCGAGCAGCACCACAGACGACACCACGAGCATGATCGCGCTCAGGCGGTCCACCATGAGCACGATGCCCCACGGCGCAGGCCAGGCCCCCACTTCGATCACGGCTGGACCGCCTGCATCGACCACGAGCAGCAACGCGATCGCCACCCCGGTCACCACCACGAGCGTGCCCGTACTGATCACCACCTGAAGGCGAGGGAAGCGCCCGGTGACGAGCGCGAGCGCAGCACCAAGGAGCGGCAACAGCACCACGAGGGGCACGAGCGCATCGGTCATGAGCGGTCCTCCTCGTCGTCGGCATCGCGCGGCGTCACCTCGGCAGGGGCTGGGGCCACCTCGGCAGGCGCCGGGGCCGGCGCCGAGGCCGGCGCCGAGGCCGCCCCAGCATCGGCGCTACCCGACCCCAGCTCCTCCTGGCCGGCGCCGAGCGCCTGGGCGAGCGCCGCATCGTCCTCGCTCGTGGTCGAGAAGACCTCTTGCGCGAGGTCCTGGTCGTCCTGGTGCTCGGTGACCACCGTGTCACCGCGGTCACCCAGCCGTGCCAGCCACCACGAGCGATAAATGAGGGCCAAGAGGAAGGCCGTGACACCAAAGTTGATGACGATCGCCGTGAGGATCAGCGCCTGCGGCAAAGGGTCGGCGAACGTCGAGGGGTCGGCTCCCTCAGTCATGAACGGTGCCGTACCCGACCGGCCGCTCATGATGAGGATCAGCAAGTTGGTCGCGTTGCCGATCAGCAGGAAGCCAATGAGCACGCGGGTGAGGCTGCGTTCAAGCAGCACGTACACACCCGTGGCATACAGCACTGCCATGACCAGGATCAGCGAGAGCGAGGCGCTCATGAGCGGGCCTCCTCACGGGCGTCGGCAATGTCCTGCTGGTGGCGGTCCACCTGGGCGCCCAGGCTGCGCAGAATGTCGAGCGAGACGCCCAGAACCACCAGGTACACGCCAATGTCAAACAGGGTCGAGGTGCCGGCGCTGAGCGACAGCGGCCCCCACGAGTACTCGAACCAGGTGGACTCGAGCACCTGTTGGCCAAAGAGCAAGGCTCCAGCGGCCGTGCCCGCAGCCAGCAGGATGCCTCCTCCGAGCAGGCGCCCAGCATCGACGGGCGCGGCCTCGGCCAACTCGTAGCGCCCGCCGGCGAGGTAGCGCGCGAGCAGCGCCAGCCCCGCGAGCAGGCCGCCGGCAAAGCCGCCGCCCGGCGCGTTGTGGCCCGCGAACAGCAAGTACACCGAGACCACCATCGCGGGATGGAACAGGAAACGCACCAGCACCTCGAGCAGAATCGACCGGTTGGCGGCCGACAGCGTGCGGCCGGCAAGCAACCACGACCGGCGGGTGGGGGCCTCGTCGTCTCCCGCGGAGAAGTCGAGTGGCTCCTCCCCCGCCGCGGTGAACGACTCGGGCTCGATCGTCGTGATCGCCCCGGTGATCGCGGG
The DNA here is from genome assembly GCF_047975725.1 of Demequina sp. Taxonomy (GTDB): domain Bacteria; phylum Actinomycetota; class Actinomycetes; order Actinomycetales; family Demequinaceae; genus Demequina. The sequence continues at coordinate 35,646 of NZ_JBKEED010000003.1, read as the reverse complement.
CTCGGTGACGGCGCTGGCGGTCGCGCCGCGCCTGCGCACAGACAGGCCCTCGGACGGCCGCGACAGGCGCGGCTCTGAGCCTTCCCTGCCCGTCACAAACAGCAGGCTGGCCACACCGGTCGCCACGGCGACGAGCATGGCGATCTCACCCATGGTGTCCCAGGCGCGAATGTCCACCAGCAGCACGTTGACCACGTTTTGTCCGTGGCCCTCGACGAGCGCCATCTCGGGCAGTTCGTTCGAGATGGGCTCGGACGTGCGCGAGCCCAGCGCGACCACCGCGACGACGGACATCGCGACGCCAACAGCAATGCCGATCGCGGCGCGCAGCAGGCGGTGGCGCGGCACGTTGTGCTCGGCGATACGGTGCGGCAGGCGTCGCAGCACGAGCACAAACACCACCAGCGTCACGGTCTCGACGAGGGCCTGAGTCAGCGCAAGGTCGGGCGCACCGTGCATGCCGAACAGTGCCACCATTCCGTAGCCGACCATGCCCACCAGCAGCACCGCGGTAAACCGCTGCCGCACGAGGGCCGATGCGATGGCCGCGACGATCATGAACGCGGCCACTACCGCTTGGGTCGGGTAGTCCCACGCGATGACCGAGCCGACGAGGTCTGCTCCGGCGATCGCGGAGGCCGCGACGGAGGCGATGAACACCGCGAAGATCATGGTCAGGTAGCCGGGCAGGCCGCGACGCTGGAGCGCGCGGGAGGTGACCAAACCGGCCCAGTTCACGGCGCGCACCACGGAGTTGTACGAGCGCGAGGCGTCTGGCACGCGGGGGAAGTAGCCCTGCATGCGCAGCACCGAGGCCCGGCGCCAGAACAGCACGCCACCGACAGCCAGGACGACGACGGTCAAGGCCAGTGCAGGCTCGAGGCCGTGCCACAGCGCGAGGTGATAGTCGGGTTCCTCCCCGTAACTGTCCGCGTACGGCTCGAGATACGGCTCGAGCAGTTGGGGGGCGATCCCTGTGAGCACACCAAAGCCGCTCAGCAGCGCGGGCGCAACGAGCATCCCCGCGCCCGAGGAGTGAACCTCCGTGGGCTCCATGTCGGGCTTGGCCGCGAAGGCGCCCCACACGAATCGCGCGGTGTAGGCGACCGTGAAGATCGAACCGACCACCGCTCCGACGAGAGCGATCCACGCCCATGTGGGTGTCAAGGCAATCTGCTCAATGAGAGTCGCGAACACCGCTTCCTTGGCGACAAAGCCCAGCAGTGGAGGAAGGCCAGCCATCGAGGCTGCGGCGAGCACCGCGACGCCAGCGAGCACCGGCCTGGCCCGGCCAAGCCCCGACAGTTCGCGGATATCCCTGGTGCCCGTGTCGTGGTCGACGATGCCGACCACGAGGAATAGCGTCGCCTTGAACGCGGCGTGGCCCACGAGCAGGGTGAGTCCCGCGAGCGCGATGTTGGGCTCGCCGAACGCCAAGACCAGCGTCAGGAAGCCCAACTGGCTCACGGTGCCGTAGGCCAACAGCAGTTTGAGGTCGGTCTGGCGCAGCGAGCGCCAGCCGCCCACGAGCATGGTTGCCACGCCCACGGTCACGAGCAGACCGCGCCAGCCCGGCATGTCCGCGTACCCGGGTGCGAGGCGCGCGATCAGGTAGATGCCCGCCTTCACCATCGCGGCGGCATGCAGGTAGGCGCTCACCGGGGTGGGGGCGGCCATCGCGGCAGGCAACCAGAAGTGGAACGGCACGAGCGCGCTCTTGGAGATCGCGCCTATCAGGATCAACACCACTGCCGTGATGATGAGCGGGTCGGTGAGCGACGGCGGCGCGGCGACAATGGCGGCGATCGAGGTGGTGCCGCTGTGCACCACCAGCACAATGATCCCCACGAACATGGCCAGCCCACCGGTCGTGGTGACCAGGAGGGCTTGCAACGCGGCGCCGCGACTCTCACGCCGCCCCGTGTAGTGCCCAATCAGCAGATACGACAACACGCTCGTGGCTTCCCAGAAGATGAACATCACGATGATGTCGTTGCTGGTCACGAGCCCAAACATCACGCCAGCAAAGGCCAGCAGCAGGGCGGCGAAGCGGCCGAGCGCAGGCTCATCATCCGTGAAGTACCAGGCGCAATACAGCAGCACGAGCGCGCCGACCACGAGAACCAGCAGCGCCATGACCCAACTGAGCGCGTCCATACGGAACGACAGGCTCATCCCGAGCGTGGGGATCCACTCGACCGCCGTTGCCGGCGGGCTGTCCCCCAGCGCGCGCGGCGCTTGCAGCGCGGTCCACACCGCACCAGCGGCGGGGAGCAGGGCGAGAGCGACAAAGGTCCACCGGCCCCAGCGGCGGACCAGGAGCGGCGTCACCAGTGCCAGGGCTCCAAAGAGTGCGAGTAGGACGATCACATCACTCCTCGCGGGCCGGGACGGTGGACAGGGCGAGAAGCTCGCCTCCGAGACGGCTGCGTGCACCCACCTTGGGGCGCTCACATGGGCTAGGACCTCAGTCCCGGCGTGCCCATAGTCTAGAGGGCGATCGCCGCGCCACTGACCACGAGAAGCAACCGAGGAACAACGGCACGCACCCGGGCGTTCATGATGGGCCGACAACGCAAGGAGCCGCCATGACCGCCACCCTGCTTGACCACCAGATCGATGCCTTCCTCGCGGCGGGCCTGCCCGCCTTGGCAGGGCTCGACGAGCCCCGATTCGCCGACCTCTTCGCGCCGTTGCGAGCCAGCGCATCGGCCCTGTCCCATGAGGCCGATGCGCATGAGGGGCGCCTGCCATACGTCGCCGTCGTGACGGATCGGCTCATCGATCCCGCGGCACGCGTGCCAGGCATGCGGTTGACAACCTCGTCGCGCGAGGGAATTCTCGATCGCAACCACGGCGAGGAGGGCCTCGCACCCTACCGCGCCCGTCCAGAACTCGGGGTGCCCGACTCCCCCGTCTACCTCCTCGTCGATGTCGAGCGTGGCGACGAGTTCCGCAACGTCGCACCGCGCGACGCCGCCCCGGTCATCGCAGGCCGCGAGCGCAGCCCCCTGACCATCGCCGAAGGTCTGTCGATCATGGCCGCTCACCCTGAGTTCTTGCATAAGAACCACTGCTTCATGCTCAGTGGCTCGACTCGCGGCAACAAGCGCGTGCCCGCCATCTGGATCTCGCAGCGGGCACCCAAGCTCGGATGGTGCTTTGACGGCGTGCCGCACTCGTGGCTGGGAGTGGCCTCCGCCGCACGGCGCCTCGGCGCGTAGCGACACCTGGGAACGCTCACGGCCCCTGCGTGGTTGCACTGGTGCGCACACACACGCCGGGCACAATAGGAGAATGCCGATGGATGGAGTTACCCCCTCTCCCACTCCTCACCGACTGGGAGTCCACCTTGTCGATGGAGGCGCCGTCGTGGGCGTCTACGCGGGCCATGCCACGGCAGTCGACCTGTGTCTGTTCGACGCCGACGACGTCGAGACCCGCGTCCCGCTGATCGGGCCCAAGGCCGGCGTGTGGCACGCGTTCGTTCCGGGCATCCAGGAGGGACAGAAGTACGGCTTCCGTGCCTCCGGGCCGTGGCAGCCCAAGAAGGGCCACCGCTACAACCCCGCCAAGCTGCTCATGGACCCATACACGCGCGGCATCGAGGGCGACGTCACACCGATGAACGCACCCGGCGCACAGTCGCTGCTGTCCAACCGCGACGGCACCGACACGGCGCCGATGATGCCGCGCTCGGTGGTCACCGCCGAGCCCGGCGGCTCGTGGCAGACCCCCCACCCGCGCATCCCGTGGGAAGACACCGTCATCTACGAGATGCACGTCAAGGGCTTTACCCAACAGATGGAGGGCGTGCCGCCCGAGCTACGCGGTACCTACGCCGGGCTCGCCCACCCCGCAGCGATCGAGTACCTCACCAGCCTGGGCGTGACGACGATCGAACTGCTGCCCGTGCACGCGTTCGCCTCGGAGCCGCACCTCGACCACGGCGGGCTCTCGAATTACTGGGGCTACTCGACCATGGGGTTCTTCGCTCCCCACGCGCCCTACGCGACGCAGGCGGCGCGCGACAAGGGCGCCCAGGGCGTGCTCGACGAGTTCGTGGGCATGGTCGACCTGCTGCACCAGGCGGGGCTCGAGGTCATCCTCGACGTGGTCTACAACCACACGGCGGAGGCCGGATGGGGCGACAGGGTGCTGAACTTCCGCGGCCTCGACAACCGCTCCTACTACCGACACCAGGCCAACTCCCCCGGGCACTACGACGACACCACCGGCACGGGCAACACCCTGGACTTCGCGCACCCCCGCGTGGTCCAGCTCGCGATGGACTCGCTGCGGTACTGGACCGAGGAGGTGGGCGTCGACGGCTTCCGCTTTGACTTGGCCGTCACGCTTGGCCGCACCGGCCACGGCTTCTCCACCCGCCACCCCTTCTTCGTGGGCATCACCATGGACCCCATGCTCGGCGGCGTGAAGCTCATCGCGGAGCCGTGGGATGTGGGCATGGGCGGCTGGCAGGTGGGCAACTTCCCTGCTCCGATGGCCGAATGGAACGACCGCTTTCGCGACCGTATCCGGTCCTTCTGGCTCACCGACACCGCCCGTGGCGGACGCCACCACCCCACGGCGCCAGAGCTCGCCACCCGCTTGGCAGGCTCGAGCGACCTGTTCGGGCACACCGAGCCGCCACTGGTACGCGGGCCAGTCGCATCGGTCAACTTCGTCACGGCCCACGACGGCTTCACCGCCTACGACCTCACCGCCTACAACGGCAAGCACAACGAGGCCAACGGCGAGGACAACCGCGACGGCACTGACAACAACCGGTCGTGGAACCACGGCTACGAGGGCATGACGGACGAGCCCGAGATCCTGGCGCTGCGTCGGCGCTCGATCCGCAACCTGTTGGGCACCACGCTGCTGGCCGCGGGAACGCCCATGCTGCTGTCAGGCGACGAGTACGGCAACTCCCAGGGCGGCAACAACAACGCCTACTGCCAGGACAACGAGATTGGTTGGGTCGACTGGTCCCAGGCCGAATGGAAGGACCAGCTGCGTGCGACGGTCGCGCACCTGGTGCACCTGCGCCGCGAGCACAGGGTGCTGCGTCCGAGCGAGTTCTATGACGGTCGCGACCACGACCTGCGCGACGGCAACCCCCGCGCGGACTCCGCGTGGTTCACGGCCTCTGGCGCGCCCGAGACAGAGGACTGGTGGGAGGATCCCGGCACGAGGGTCGTGCAGTTCATGCGCTCGCTGGGCGAAGCCGAGGCCGATGCGCTGATGGTCATCAACGGTTCTCGCACCGAGGTCGAGCTGTCCTTGCCTACGGACGACGGGGCGCCGTGGCGCCTGGTGTGGGACTCCTCGTGGGAGACCCCCGCGGGCGTCGAGGAAGAAGTGCTGCGCCCGGGCGAGACCACCGCGATCGAGCCCACCTCCATCCAGCTGTACTTGAGTTGACCCCCGCGTGACATGACGACGTCGGCGGGCCGATGCGCTGGCCCGCCGACGTCTGTCTGTTCGCCTGAGCGCGGTGCGACACCTGTGCAGGCCAGGTGCCGCACCGCACCATCACTTAGGCGAGGTGGTTGCGCTGCCTCGAGCCCAGCGCCAGGGCGCCGCCGAGGGTGAGCAACGCGATTGCGATGAACAGCGGTGCCGCAACGTCAGCGCCAGTGGTGGCCAGATCGTCACCGTCTGCCGCCAGCACGGTGATCTCCGCCTCAGCGAGCACCTCATCGTCGGCGTCGAGCGCCACGAGGTGATGCGTACCCACCTCGGTGTCGGCCGGAATCGTCACCGTCGCCGTCGCGACGCCGTCGACCACGGGCACCACCGCGAGCTGCTGGTACACGCTGCGGATGCCGATCTCGACGGTGTTGCCCTCGACACCTGCCACCTTCACGGTCACCAGGTCGCCGGGACGCACGGTGGAGTCGCTGACCGTCATGGTGACGTCCGCAGAGGAGCCGTCGCCGTCGCCAGAGCCGTCGCCGTCACCGGAACCGTCACCGTCGCCGTCGCCGTCGCCACCGTCGCCGTCACCACCGTCACCGCCATCGAGCGCGACCAGCGCGTCGATCGCATCCGTGATGGCGGCCGCTGCGGCGTCGACCTGAGACTGGGTCGCCACCGAGGCCTTGACGATCTCGCCCCGCTCGACCGCAAGGTCGAGCGCCGCGAGAGACTCGGCGGTGAATGCGTCGCGATCGACGCCCTCGGCTGCGGCCAGGGCGTCGTCGAGAGCCGTCCACACGAGGTCAGCGTCGGCGACGCGCACCAGGCGGAAGTCGTCGAGCGTGCCCCACGAACCTGCCAGCAGCTCCATCTGCGCGCCCACGGTGATGGTCTCACCCTCGGCCACGGAGATGGGGCCCGCCGTGCCCGTTACAAAGCCCGCACCGGCGTTGCCGTGCCAGCCCTTGAGGCTCAGGTAGGAGGTGTCAGTGTCCGACTCGCCCGCCAGCACAATGCCAATCGAGTCCGACGAGATGGTCGGGTCGGACGATGCGGCCGTGCCCTGACCCGTCGCTGTCAACTCGTAGGTGCCCGCCGGCAAGCCCGTCACGGTCTGCGACAGGTCGATCGTGAATTCAGCGTCGTCGAACCACACGAGCGCCTTGTCGCCGTCAGAGGCATCCCCCGTAGCACCGATGAAGTTGCCCTCCTCGGAGCCCGTCGTCTCGAAGACCCAGGGGTCGGAGGTCTCGTCCTCGAACGAGCCGTTGGTCAGCCAGTTGCGAGGCGTCACGGTCACCGTCGCGACCGCGTCGTAGCCGGATGCGGTGACACCCGTCACGGTGAACGTGCCTGCGCTCTGGATCGCGTCCTGTGCCCCAGACCAGGTCACAGCCTCGGTCGTGATGGTGCCGTCGAACGCCTTGAGCTGAACGGTGGCAGGCAACTCAATCGCGTCGCCTTCCTCCACGGTCAGAGTCACGGGCACCACGGTCGGAGCCGGGATCTCGCCGTCGACCTCAAGCCCAGCGAGGGCTGCGGTGAGCGCCTCTTCTGCGCCCGCGACGGCCTCTTCGGTGGGCGCCGATGCTGCCAGAACGACCTCCGCACGCCTGAGCGCCGCGTCGAGCACTGCGAGGGAGTCCTCGGTGTAGACGTCCCGGTCGATGCCTTCGCCGCGGTCGACGAGCGCCTCCAGAGCGGTCGTGTCTGCAGCGTCGACGGTGTGCGTGAGCACAAAGTCGTCGAGCCAGAACCACGATTTCTCACCCACGGCGCCAGTCATGCCCACCGTGAGGGTTTCGCCTTCCGCGATCGTGATGTCGTCAATGACCGGCGTCTGCCAATTGGCCCAACCTGCGAAAGGCAATGCAGCCGTCCACTCATCGGTGCCGTCCGAGGCGACCAGGTTCACGCTGAGCGCGTTGCTGCCGTCGGCGTTGCCGTGACCGCTGGCCTGCAGCGTGTAGGTGCCGGGCTCGAGCCCGGTCACGGTCTGCGAGGCGGACAGGCTGCTCTCGGCGGCGTTGCCCTGCCAGGCACCGAGTGCCCACGAGCCGTGGACGTCGTTGGCGCTGGTGCGCACCCACCATTCGCTGGGCCAGGTGTCGGCACCGATGCTCCAGCCGGTGTCGTCGCCGGTCTCGAAGTCGCCGTTGACGAGCAAATTGGCGGGCTCGACGGTCACGGTCACCGTGGTGGCGTAGCCAGCCTCGGTGGTGCCGTCGATCACGTAGGTGCCGGGGCCGCTGATGTAGTCGGCCGCGGAGTCCCACGTCACCGGCTGCTCCTCAGTCGAGGAGTCGTTGTAGGTCACGGTCACCGTGGTCGGCAACGCGATCGTGTCGCCATCGGCAAAGGTCACCGAGGGGCTTTCGACGCCCGTCATCTCGAGCGGAGCGACGGAGCCTGTGCGCACGTACTCGAACACGTGCAGCGACTCGAGAGGGTTGCCGTCGAAGTCGAACAGCGCCTGGTTGTCGACGGCGCTACCGCCGTACCAAGCGGCGGCGTTCGCGTCGTACTCGCCCGCGTGAGAGGCGGCCCAGCCGGATCCATCGTTCTCCCACTTGGCCTCGTTGCCCGCGTCACCGGGCTCGCCCACGGGCAGCCATGCGGGCTCCCAGTAGAAGACGCCGATGCCCGCGTCGCCCACGTCGGCCACGGCCTGGATGACGTCGCGCACCTCGTTCGCCTGCCCCTGCTCGGAGAAGGCGTACGGCTGTCCGGTGTCGTTGGCGCCCACGCGAACAGTGTTCTCGTGTCCGTCGCCGTCCTCGAGGGTGTAGGCCCACGAGGTCTCGGCCACCATGACCTCCTTGTCAAAGCCGTCGGCCACGGCCGAGAGCTTGGACGTGAGGTTGCTCAGCGTGCCGTGCCAGAACGGGTAGTAGGAACTGGAGAAGACGTCGTAGTCGACACCCGCATCCTCCAACTGCTGAGCGGCACCGACAAAGTTCTGGCTATTGGGGTTGGCCCAGTGCACGGCGATCTTGGCCTCGGGCAGCACCTCAGCCACCGCATCGGCGCCTGCCTTGAACAACGGACCCGTGTTGGCCCAGCCGGACTCGCCCGCAATCTGGCCAGAGTTGGTCTCGTTGCCGATCTGCACCATGTCGATGTCGGCGCCGGTGGCCGTGATCTCCGTGAGAGCGTCGACGGTGAAGTCGCTCAGCGCCTGCGCACGGGTGGCGACGTCCATACCCTCCCACGCCTTGGGCGAGGACTGCTGGCCCGGGTGGGCCCAGAAGTCCGAATAGTGAAAGTCGATGAGGACGTCAAGGCCGGCGTCGGTCGCCCGCTTGGCCATGATTCCCGCGCGCTCGACGTCGACCGTGCCGCCGCCGTAGCCCTCGCCGGTGTCGGAGTTGTAGGGGTCGTTCCACACCCGCAGACGCACCCAGTTGACGCCGTGGTCGGCAATGACCTCGAACAGATCTGCGGGTTCGCCTGACTCGTCACGGAATACCACGCCAGATTCCTCGAGCGCCAGCACCGAGCTGACATCGGCTCCCATGATGAAGTCATCCGTGAGGCCTTCGACCTTCTCGACGGTGATGCCGGCCTCGACCGGCCCGTCGTCGGCCGCATAGGCACTCGTGGCGAGCGTGCCGGCGGCGAGCGCGCCCAAGGCGCTCGCGGCTGTGACCGCTCCCAGTTTGCGTCGCATGATCATGCGTTGTTCCCTTCGATCCTCGTTGATCGGCGCCCGGGTGCCCCGATGGTGCGGGGCCGTCGCCCCACGATTGCTATCTCTATTCGCGCTCACTCGGCGTGAGCACTACCTCATCAATGAAGCCCCAGTCCTCGGCACCCATGGTGCCCACGACTGTGACTGTCGCCTTGCCATCAGAGCCGACTTGCGCATCGGCTACTACTGCCGTGAACCAGGCTTGCCATCCGTTCAGTTCGAGCGGTGCCTGCCACTGACCTTCCGAGGTCGAGACAACGAGCTCAAGCTCGTAGCCGTTCCCACCAAAGTCCTCACCGTGGGCGTCCGCGCGCGCGACATACCGCCCGGGCTCGAGCCCCTCGACGGCTTGGGATGCGGTGAACGTGAAGTCGGAATCCGACCAGAAGTTCAGCACGTGAGCGTCGCGCGCCGCCTGCGGGTTGTCGTCGACGACCGCGAACGTCGAGGCATCTGACTCCAACACCCACGCGCTCAGGTCGCCTTCCTCAAAACCGCCCGCGACCAGGTCGTTTGCCTCTCGCACCGTCACCACGGCTCCCACTGCACCTTCTTGGGCACCGCCGGTCACTTCGTAGGTTCCCGGTTGGTCGCTGTCGGGCATCGCCAGCTCATCCCACGTCACGGGCACGTGCTTGCTCGAGCCGTCGTTGTAGACCACCTCGACCGTGTCGGGTAGCACGATCTGCTCCCCCACCTGGACGTCGATGGTGGGCGAGATGATCTGGGAGACGGCGAGCGGCGCGGTCGCGCCGTGGCGCACGTACTCAAACATCCTCAGGGAGGCCAACGGCTGCCCCGTTTCGTCGAACAGCGCCTGGTTGTCCCACCCCGAGCCGCCCCAGTACTGGCCCGCGTCCTCGGGGTCGTACTGGCCTGCGAAGCTCGTCGCCCAGCCGGACCCGTCTCGCTCCCACAGCGCGGTGTTGGCGTCGAGTGCGCTCGCGGGCCCCACGGGGAGCCACGCGGGCTCCCAGTAGTAGACCCCGACCCCAGCCTCGCCCACATCCGCAACGGCCTGGACGACATCACGGAACGCCGTGGCCTGACCCTGCGCGCTGACCGGATAGGCGGTGGCCTCAGCGGCCTCATCGATGACGTTCGAGGAGCCGTCCAGGTCATCGAGCGTGAACGCCCACGAGGTTTCCGCCACCATGACCTGCTTGTCATAGGTGGTCGCGATGTCGCTGAGCACGGCGGTGAGGTTGTCGAGCGTGCCGTGCCAAAACGGGTAGTACGAGCTCGCGAACACGTCGTAGTCCACCTCGAAGTTGTCGAGGATCGAGGCAAAGCGGTCGTAGGCCCCTTCGCTCTCAGGGTTGGTGAAGTGCACAGCAACGTAGGCCTCGGGGAACACCTCCCGCACGGCCGATGCGCCGGCTGAGAACAGCGCCGCCATCGACGGCCACGCCGTCATCCCGGCCACGCCGTTGTTGGTCTCGTTGCCCACCTGGACGCCAATGACATCAACCTCGGCCTCCTTGAAGGCCGTCAGTGCGTCTGCGGTAAAGTCTCCCGCCGCCGTTGCTCGCTCGTCGTCCGACAGGCCTTCCCACGCCTTGGGGGCTTGCTGCTTGGCTGGGTCAGCCCAAAAGTCCGAGTAGTGGAAGTCAACCAGCACGCCCATGCCCGCCTGGGTCGCGCGCTGGCCGATCTCGATGGCCCGCTCGACATCGACAGTGCCGCCGCCGTAGCCGTTGCCCTCCGCGTCGTAGGGGTCGTTCCACACGCGCACGCGCACGTCGGTGACGCCCGAGTCGGCCAGGATCTCGAAGAGGTCGCCGGGATCACCCTGCTCGTCGCGGAACACCACGCCCGAGTCCTCGAGCGCGAGAACCGAGGACACGTCGACGCCGAGTTGGAAGTCCTCTGCGAGGCCCTCGACCGCGTCGACGACCACCTGCGCCTCGTACGGGCCATCGGGCTCGTCGGCGGTGCAGGCGACGAGGCTCGCCGCTGTGACCGCTCCCAGGAGAGCGATCGCAGGAATCCGTCGACGTTGACGTTGCATGGGACTACGCGCTCCCGCTAACCCTTGACCGAACCGGCCGACAGGCCGCCCACGATGTACTTCTGGAGCGACAGGAACAGGATGAGCACGGGGATCGAGGCGATCACGGCGCCGGCCGAGAACAGGCCCCAATTGGCGCTGAGTTGGTTCGACACCCACTGGTACATGCCCACTGCCAGCGTCCACTGGTCCTGAGAGACCAGCACGATCCTGGCGAGGATGAAGTCACCAAAGGCCGAGATGAACGCGAGCAGGCCCACGACCGCGAGGATCGGGGTGACCAGCGGCATGATCAGGCGCCAGTAGATCTGCGAGTGCGTGGCACCGTCAATCTTGGCGGCCTCGTCGATCTCCACGGGAATCGAGTTGAAGAAGCCGTACATGAGGAACGTATTCGCACCCAGCGCACCGCCCAGGTACACGCAGATGAGGGCAATCTTCGAGTTGATGCCCAGCGCGGGCGCCACGTTGCCGAGCGCGGTCAGCAGCAGGAAGACCGAGATGAACGCCACGGTCTGCGGGAACATCTGGATGATGAGCAGCGTGGTGAGGCCGGGCCTGCGGCCCTTGAAGCGGAATCGCGAGAATGCGTACGCGGCGGCAGCACCCATGAGCACCGCACCGAACGACGACGCGAGGCCCACGATCAGCGTGTTGCCCACCCAGGTCCAGTAGGACGTGTCACCCAGCGCGGCGTAGTTCGACAGCGACATGTTGCTGAACAGCGACGTGGTGCTCGACAGCGTGCCCGCGCTCGACAGCGACGAGGACAGCACGTACACGAGCGGGAAGACCGAGTAGAAGATGATCACGGCGGCGACGGGGTACTTCCACCCCACCTCGCCCCACCAGCGCGAACGGCGGGTGGGAGCCTTGCGGTGAATCCTGATGCTCTGCGTGGCCATGGCTAGATCTCCTCAAGCTTGCGGGTCTGGCGGAAGGCGATCGCGGAGATCACTCCGACCACGACGAACACGACGATGGACAGCGCGGAGGCGAGGCCATAGTCGGCCGCACCGCCGGAGACACCGGAGATGTTGTAGATCGCGGAGATGAGGATGTCCGTCGATCCCAGCCCACTGGTGCCCGCGAACGGCGGCCCACCCTCCGTCAGCATGTAGATGATCGTGAAGTTGTTGAAGTTGAAGGCAAACGACGCAATGGCAAGCGGCGCGGTCGAGATCATCAGCAACGGCAAGGTGATGGACCGGAACTGGCGCCAGCGGCCCGCGCCGTCAATGCGCGCGGCCTCCATGGTCTCGCCGGGCAGCGACTGCAGCGCGCCGGTGCACACCAGGAACCAATACGGATAACTCAGCCACAGATTCACCCACAGGATCGCGACCTTCGCCAGGAACGGGTCACCCAGCCAGTTGATGTCCGCACCAAAGAAGAACCAGTCGTTGATGATGCCGAACTCGCGGTTCAGCATGCCCTGCCACAGCAGCGCGGACATGAACGCTGGGAAGGCATACGGCAGGATGAACAACGTGCGCAGGGTGCGGCGCGCGCGGATTCGCGGGTCGTTGTAGATGATCGCGAACAGGAGTCCGAGTCCAAAGCTCGTGAGCACCGTCAGGATCGCAAAGGCAAAGGTCCACGCCGTCACCTTGAGCAGAGGCTGGGCGAGCGTCGAGTCCGTCACCGCACGCACGAAGTTGTCGAAGCCGACAGTCACCACCCAGCCGGTGGGCAGGCGCGTGCCATCGTCGGCCACGAAGTTGCCCGTCTCAGTCGCGTGGTAGACCACGCCGGTCTCGGTGTTAGTCAGCGTCGCGGTCTCGGGGTCCCATTCGAGCGAGGAACCGTAGACAGCGGCGCTCGAGCCGTCGCGGGTGCGCAGCGAGCCATCCTCCGCATCGTCCGAGACAGGCACGCGCAGCTCGGTCACTGCCTCCTGGAGGTCAGGGTCGGCGAACAGTTCGGACCGAGGCACGATCTCCCAGCCGGGCACCTCGGTGGGACGGGTGTCCTCATCGACAGTGGCACCATCGACAGGGGCGAGCGGCTCCTCCGCGGTGCCCACCTGCACGATGCCGTCGGCGTCGGTCACGGCGAAGCCGATCTCGCTGCCGTTGTCGACAATGGCGAGGGGGTACGACGGCAAGTCCTCAACACGACGTTCGTCCTGAATCAGGGCGGCATCGACGGCCTGCTGCATGGAGCCCGCGTGGCCGGTGCCGTAATTCGTGAAGGCCACATAGGCCGTGTAACCCAGGGTGAAGATCTGGAAGACCAGCAGGAAGACCAGTCCGGGGTAGATGTACTTCAGCGGCAGCATGCGCCGCGTGAAGTAGATGATGTCAGCAACGACGAGCAGGGCCGTCGAGGCAGCGAGGACGCCCCAGGCCTCGACGTTCCAGGCCGACAGGATGATGGAGACGCCGAGCGCATTGACCAGGCCCATCAGGATGAGCTTCACAACGAAGCCCACGCCGAAACCGCGCCATTGGCGCGCGTGGGACTCGTTGGGCTTCAGTGCGCCTTGCGTGGTACCCGTGTCGACCGACATCAGTTCTCCTGTCCCGCGGTCATGTGGTGTAACTCAAAGGTGAAGGGGACTTACCGACTGCGGGGGCGAGTGCTCGCCCCCGCAGTCGGTTCGTAGGCGGTCTTAGCCGCCGATGCTCGCCTCAAGTGCGGCGACCATCTCGTTCCAGGTACCGACGGGGTCGTCGGTCACACCGGTGATGATCTGGATCTCAGCGGCGTTCCACAGGTCCCACACGTTGCCCATCTCGGGGATCGACGGCATGGGCACACCCTGCGAAGCAGAGGCAACGAAGCCGGCGGTGATCGGGTCGCTGGAGACCTCCTCGGCAAGCGAGGTCAGGGCGGGAACACGGGGGTCGGCTTCGTACAGGATGCGCTGAGCGTCCTCGGTAGCCATGTAGTTGACCAGGAAGTCCTGGGCCAGCAGAGCGTTCTCGGACTGCGAGCTCACGTAGAAGCCCTGCACACCCACGAACGGAGCAGCCTCTTCGCCACCGGCCGAGACCATCGGCGACACCATGAGGTTCATGTCACCGCTGTCGAAGAACGGCATCCAGGGACCCTGCAGGATGAAGGGCACCTCACCCGACGCGAACAGCTCGTTCGAGGTGTCGTAGTCGATGGTGTCGCTGAAGTAGCCGGTGCCGGCCTGACCGTTGTCGTAAAGGAACTGCGCGAAGGCCTCGCCAGCCTCGCCGCCCATGCCGACCTCGCTGGTGTACGAACCGGTCTCGTCCTGGACGAACACGGGGGCGCCGAACGAGGTCTGCAGCGGGTAGGCGCTGTAGCCGTCGCCGCCGGTGCCGTTCGTGTACAGCAGGAACGGACGGTCCTCGAAGCCAGCGTCAACCGACATCTGGATCATCTCTTCCCAGGAGGTGGGGGCCACGTCGCCGACGAGGTCCACGTTCTGGATGAGGGCGATCGCCTCGGTCGAGTAGGGCAGGCCGTAGAGCTGGCCGTCGTAGGTGAACGCGTCCACCGCAACCTGCTCGAAGTCGTCAGCGACATCGCCCAGGTCGACCGAATCAACCACGCCGGCCTCGATGAGCGCACCCAGCCAGTCGTGGGCGCCGACCGTGATGTCGGGGCCCTCGCCCGTGGGAACCTGAGCCACGAAGTCGTTGCGCAGGTCCTCGAAGTTCTTCTGAACGAGCTCGACGGTCGCGCCGGTGTCGGCCTCGAACTGCTCAGCCGCCGCAGCGAGAGCGCCCTCGCGCTCAGCGTCGGTCCAAATGGTCAGGGTCTGGCCCTCACCCGAGGGAGCCTCGGTGGTCTGCTCGGGGGTAGCCGTGTTGGTGTTCGTCTCAGCGGGCTCCGGGTCGCTGCTGCACGCGGCGAGGAGCGCGGCGGTCGCCACCAAGGCGGCCCCCATACCAATCTGCTTGCGCATCTTCTCTTCCTTCCAGAGAGGTGGTCACCCCACGCGTCTCAGATGAGATCGCGGCGTTGCGACCGAGTGGTCCTTTCAGCCTAGGCGGCAAAAAGGTCTTGCGTCGGGTTGTGATGGTTTCGTTGCATTGACGGCCAAACCGCCTGACAGGTGATCAACTTCGATACCCTGCCTGCCGAGCCTGAGCGGTGCGCACGACGGCAACGTCGCCTCCCGCCAGTTCGAGCGTTCCTTCGATCTCAGTACCCGTCAACAGATCGGTACCCGTGATCTCCAGCTCTGCATCAGCGTCGTCGTGGTTGACGACGATGACGAAGTCGTGTTCGTCCCCGTGGCGCGTGAGCACCTCAAGGGTCTCGGGGTGCCCCGAGGGGCTCACCCCCGCATCGGCGTAGACGCCGGACATGACGGCGGAGAGTTCGCCCACCGACAGCCGCGTGCCGATGTACCAGCCCGCCCCCTGGCCGTGGACGTGGCGCGTGATCGCGGGCTTGCCCGCTCCGGGGCCGTCGACAAAGGTGCCGCACACCTTGGCACCGGCAAGAGCGATGTCCTCAGCCCACACATCCGCCGTGAGGTGCTCGCCATCGAACTCAACGGTCTGCGTGCGGCCCTCGCGCAGCGGTAGGAACTCCTCGATCGTGAGGCCAAGGGCGTCCTTGAGCGGCGCACCGAAGCCACCCTCGTGGACCCGCTCATTCTCGTCGACGATGCCGGAGAAGCAGCCCACGAGCAGAGTTCCGCCCTGGGCCACGTACTCCGTGAGGTTGCGTCCTGCCTGCTCCGTGAGCAAGTAGGACGAGGGAGCCACCACGAGCTTGTACTGGCTCAGGTCCGCCTCGGGGTGCGCGAAGTCGATGGTGATGCCATCGCGCCACAGGCGCTCGTAGTAGGCGCGCATGCGCTCACGGAACTGCAGGTCGTCGGAGGGACGCCACTCAAGCTCGTGTGCCCACATCGACTCCCAGTCGTAGAGCACGGCCACATCGGCGACCACGCGAGAGCCCTTGACCTCGGCGATGTCCTTGAGGTGAGCACCCAACTCGGTGACCTCGCGGAACACCCGCGAGTTCGTGCCGGCGTGAGGGATCATCGCCGAGTGGAACTTCTCCGCGCCAGAGCGCGAGGCGCGCCACTGGAAGAACATGATCGCGTCTGCGCCACGACCGACGTGCGTCAGCGCATTGCGGCGCATCTCCCCCGGTCGCTTGGCGACGTTGTGGCCCTGCCAGTTCACAGCCGACGTGGAGTGCTCGAGCAGCATCCAGGGGTTGCCGTGTGCGACAGAACGCGTGAGGTCTGCCGACAGGGCGAGACCCACGTGGGCGTTCTCGTCGGGAGCCCACAGGTAGTGGTCGTCCGCGACGACGTCAACTTCCTGGCCCCACTTCCACAGGTCCGCGTTCCAGGACTGGTGCGCCATGAAGTTGGTGGTGATGGGCTGCGAGGAGTGCGCCCGGAGCACATCGCGCTCAATTCGGAAGCACTCGCGCAGCTGGTCGTCGGTGAAGCGGGCCCAGTCGAGCTTCATCGCCGGGTTCGCGATGGTCGGGGTCGCGGCGGGGGCCACCACGTGCTCCCAGTCGTCGTAGCGCTGACCCCAGAACGCGGTGCCCCACGCGTAGTTGAGGCCCTCGAGGGTCTCGTAGCGGCCCTGGAGCCAGCGACGCCACGAGGCCACAGCGCGCGGCCCAAAGTCCTCGGCCACCGGCACGCCGTACTCGTTGTGGACGTGCCACAGCACGACGGCCGGGTGGCTCGCGTAGCGCTTTGCCAGCTCGGTCGCCATGCGGGCGATCGCGGCGCGGTACTCGGTAGAGGCGTGGGAGGCCATGCCGCGCGAGCCGAAGCCCATCACGGTGCCGTCCTTGAGCGTCACCCGCGAGTCGGGGTAGGCGTGGAAGAACCAGGCCGGCGGCGACACCGAGGGCGTACCCAGGTCAGCGCTGATGCCGTTGGCGTGCAGCAGGTCGAGCAAGTCGTCGAGCCAGGCGAAATCGTACATGCCTTCCTTGGGCTCAAGCATGGCCCAGGAGAAGATTCCGACGGACACCAAGTTGACGCCGGCTTCACGCATAAGCCGTACGTCCTCGTCCCACACCTCGCGGGGCCACTGCTCGGGGTTGTAATCCCCGCCGTAGACCATGCCGTCGAGAGCGGGCCAGGCATCTGCCGTCATGACACTCCATTGGATCAGGCGGCGCTGAGAGCCGCGACTTCTCGTCACATGATTCGGGGACTGTGACCGGTCCCAGTGTTACGCCCCGAC
The DNA here is from genome assembly GCF_047975725.1 of Demequina sp. GTDB lineage: Bacteria > Actinomycetota > Actinomycetes > Actinomycetales > Demequinaceae > Demequina. The sequence goes on along the minus strand of NZ_JBKEED010000003.1, from coordinate 18,365 downwards.
GGGCCGCTTTGCAAACCCTCGGCGCACATCGTGACCCAACTGTGACCCTCCTCCTTGGGGGTGAATGGAAACGTTTACATCGTTCTGGCCAGCATAGCCTGGACCTCGTGTCGCGCACAACGGCCTCAAAAATGGAACCGTTTACTTTCCGTTCGTGCGTCCAACTCCGTGAGCCTCCTACCCCCGCCAGGGCGGACTCCGCGGCCCACCGGAGACCACCCGCGCTGTGACCGGGCACAGTCCGGCGTGCCGGTGAGCCCTGCCGAGGTGGCGCAAAGGCTACGCTGGCAGTCGTGATCACCGAAGCAAATGCACGGCGCAAGCCGACCATCCGCGACGTTGCCGCCGCGGCGGGAGTGTCGCGCGGCACCGTGTCGCGTGTGATCAATGGGGGTCACTGGGTCTCCCCTAGTGCGCGCGAAGCCGTCGAGCGTGCCATCGAGGAAACCGGCTACTACGCCAACCACCACGCCCGATCCCTCGCGACTGGCCGCGCCAATTCGATCGCGTTCCTGCTGACCGAGCCCACCCAGCTGCTCTTCGACGACCCCACGTTTTCGATCTTGCTGCGCGGGGCTGCAGAGGCGGCTGCCAAGCGCCACCGCACGCTCGTCTTGCTCATGGCGGGCACCCACGAGGAGCGAGAGACCGTCACCCAATTCGTGCGCGGGGGCCACGTTGACGGCGTCCTGCTGATCTCGTCGCACGGCGACGACCCCATGGTCGACGCGCTGACCTCTGCAGGCATCCCCACGGTCGCGTGTGGCCTTCCCGTCGAGCCACGACACGACGTCGTGACCGTCTCCGTCGATGAAGTCGGCGGCGCCCGTGCGGCCATCGCGCATCTGGCCAACACCGGGCGTCAGCGCATCGCGATGATCGCCGGTCCCCCTGATCTGCCGGGCGGAAAGTTCCGCCTCGTCGGCTACCGCGAGGAGCTCGGCAACCGACTCGACGAGTCGCTCATCGACCAGGGTGACTACTCGACTGCCTCAGGAACTGCGGCGATGGACCGCCTCCTCGACCGCGCCCCAGACATTGACGCCGTCTTTGCCGCCTCGGACCGCATGGCCGCCGGCGCCATCCTCGCGTTGCGCAGGCGCGGCAAGTCGGTGCCAGAAGACGTCGCCGTGGTCGGGTTCGACGACTCAGGCCTCGCAGAGACGATGGACCCTCCACTGACCACCATGCGCCAGCCATTCGACGAGATCAGCGAGCAAATGGTCGAGCTCCTCGACCGCATCGTCGACGGGCAGCAGGTCGCTTCTCGCACTCTCCCGGCCCAACTCGTGAGGCGCGCCACCGCCTAAGCCGACACGCGCATCGGCCCCCAGAAGGCAGCCCGGTGGCACCGCACGCGAGTAATCCCGGGTAAGTTCAACCCATGGCGTTCCCTGGTGAGCTGTCCGTCGGCCGCATCCCCGTCGTAGGCGTGGGGCCATCGCTCGAAGAGGGCCGTTGGTCGGCCCGTGCCGTGGTGGGAGAGGCGGTGCCCATCTGGGCGACCATCTTCCGCGAGGGCCACGATTCCGAAGGTGCCACGGTGGTGGTGACCAGGCCTGATGGCAAGCACGACGTGTTGCCCATGCCGTGCAAGGACTGGGGCAACTCCCTGTACGAGGTCGCGTACATTCCCCGCGTCGAGGGCCCTCACACCTTCCGCGTCGAGGCGTGGTCGGACCCCTATTCCACGTGGGCACACGCCGCCGAGGTCAAGGTCAAGGCCGGCGTCGACGTCCAACTCATGCTCGACGAGGGCGTGATGGTACTGAGCCGCGCGGTCAAGGAGGTACGCCGCAAGGCCGCGCGCAAGGAGCTCCTGGAGCAGGCCATCGCCTCGCTGCGCAATGTGGACCTCGCGCCGCTGGCACGGCTCGCCCCCGCGATCGGCGAGGCCGTTCACGAGGAGATGACCGAACGTCCCCTGCGCGAATGGGTGAGCCCCTCTCGCGAGTACCCGCTGCTGATCCAGCGCGAGAAGGCCCTCGTGTCCGCCTGGTACGAGATCTTCCCCCGCTCCGAGGGCGCACGCTTCAATAAGAAGACGGGTGAATGGCGCACGGGCACCTTCACCACCGCAGCCAAGCGCCTGCCGGCGATCGCCGCCATGGGCTTCGACGTGGTGTACCTCACGCCGATCCACCCCATCGGTGTGACGCACCGCAAGGGCCGCAACAACTCGCTCAAGGCCGAGCCGGGCGACCCCGGCAGTCCCTACGCCATCGGCGCGGACGAGGGAGGGCACGACGCCATCCACCCTGAGCTGGGCACCATGCGCCAGTTCAAGAACTTCGTGGCACACGCTCGCGAAGAGGGCCTCGAGGTCGCGCTCGACATCGCGCTGCAGTGCTCCCCCGACCACCCCTGGGTCACCGAGCACCCCGAGTGGTTCACGCAGCGCGCCGACGGCACCATCGCCTACGCGGAGAACCCGCCCAAGAAGTACCAGGACATTTACCCCCTGAACTTCGACAACGACCCGGAGGGCATCTACCACGCCATCCGGGACATGCTCCAGGTGTGGATCGACGCAGGCGTGACCCTGTTCCGTGTCGACAACCCCCACACCAAGCCGCTGACGTTCTGGGAGCGCCTGCTCGCGGACGTCGCGCGCACCCACCCCGACGTCATCTTCTTGTCGGAGGCCTTCACCAGGCCGGCGATGATGCACACCCTTGCGCGCATCGGCTTTCACCAGTCCTACACCTACTTCACGTGGCGCCAGAACGCCGAGGAGATGGGCGAATACCTCGAGGAACTCGCTGGCGAGTCGAGCTTCTACATGCGTCCCAACTTCTGGCCCACCACGCACGACATCCTCACGCCCGACATGCAGGCAGGCGGCGCCGCCCTACACCAGGCGCGCGCGGTGATCGCCGCGACCGGGTCGCCGTCCTACGGCATCTACACGGGCTACGAGCTCGTCGAGAACGTTCCCCGCCCGGGCGTCGAGGAACACATCGACAACGAAAAGTACGAGTTCAAGGCCCGCGACTGGTCCCAGACCGAGCTCTACGGCGTCAAGGACATCCTTGAGCGACTCAACGCCGCCCGCGCTCGCCACGTCGCTCTGCGACGTCTACGTGGCCTCAAGGTCCACCGCAGTTCCAACGAACACATCCTGTGCTTCTCGCGCCACGTCCCGGCCGAAGAGTCGCCGACCGGCCGCGCCGACACCGTCATTGTCGCGGTCAGCCTCAACCCCCACGTGGTCCATGACGCGATCATCACTCTCGACATGGAAGCCATCGGGCTCGCCGACGACGCGCGCCTGGTGGTGGACGACGCCCTCACCGACGCGACCTACACCTGGGGCCGCGAGTTCTACGTGCGCTTCGACCCCCACGTCACCATGGCGCACGTGGCGGGGGTGCGCGCACTATGACGCGCCCGCGCTGCATTGGCCTGTCTCATCAGGGACGATGCGCTGGTCGAGGGACCAAGGTGGTGGACCGTCCTCGGGGTGGGCACGCTAGGGTCAGGGCATACGTCTTTTCGCGGTGCGCACGAGCGGGCTTGCCCTCCCGTGTGCGTGCCATCAGGCCCGATTCATAGGCGGTGAGCAGTGGCACTCAAGGAGTTTGACCTGAGCGTGTTGGCGGATGTGGCCGCCGGCACCCATCACGAGCCCCACGCGGTCCTCGGCCCGCATGCTGACGGCGGCTCTGTGACCATCCGTGTGCTGCGCCCCGCGGCCGCAGCAGTGTCCATCGAGACGCTCGACGGCACCTTCGAGGCCGAGCATGAGCACGCGGGGATATGGCGTCTCGAGGTGCCCGGCGGCGACGCCCCGGACTACCGGGTGCACGTGACCTACGAAGGTGACCCGCACGTCCAGGACGACCCGTACCGGTTCCTGCCCACCTTGGGCGAGCTGGATCTGCATCTGATCCGCGAGGGTCGGCACGAAAAGCTCTGGGACGTGCTGGGCGCCAACGTCCACCGCTACCCGTCCGTGTTGGGAGATGTCTCCGGCACGGCCTTCGCGGTGTGGGCGCCCAACGCACGCGCCGTGCGCGTCGTCGGTGACTTCAATCACTGGCAGGGCGCGACCCACGCGATGCGTTCGCTGGGCTCGTCGGGCGTGTGGGAACTGTTCGTTCCGGGCGTCGGCGATGGTGCCGCTTACAAGTACGAGATCCTCGGCAAGGACGGCCACTGGAAGCAGAAGGCCGACCCGATGGCTCGGCGCACGGAGGTGCCGCCGCAAACCGCATCGGTCGTCACGGAGAGCGGCTACGAGTGGAACGACATCGAATGGATGACCCGGCGCGAGTCCGCCGAGCCCCACCGCTCCCCCATGTCGGTCTACGAGGTGCACCTGGGCTCGTGGCGCCAAGGGCTGTCCTACGTCGACTTGGCCAAGGAGCTTGTCGACTACGTCAAGGAGATGGGCTTCACCCACGTCGAGTTGATGCCCGTGATGGAGCACCCGTTCGGCGGCTCCTGGGGCTACCAGGTGACGTCGTACTACGCACCGACCTCGCGCTTTGGCACGCCCGATGACCTGCGCCTGCTGATCGACACGCTCCACCAGGCCGGCATTGGTGTACTCCTCGACTGGGTGCCTGGTCACTTCCCCAAGGACGAGTGGGCGCTGGGCCGCTTCGACGGCACGCCGCTGTACGAGCACCCCGACCCCCTGCGCGGCGAACAGCCCGACTGGGGCACGTTCATCTTCGACTTTGGGCGCCGCGAGGTGCGCAACTTCCTGGTAGCCAACGCGATCTATTGGCTCAAGGAGTTCCACGCCGATGGCCTGCGCGTGGACGCCGTCGCGTCGATGCTCTACCTGGACTACTCGCGCCAGGCCGGTCAGTGGCGACCCAACGTGCATGGCGGCCGCGAGAACCTTGACGCCATCGCGTTCTTGCAAGAAGCCAACGCGACCGCCTACCGCAACTGCCCCGGCATCGTGATGATCGCCGAGGAGTCGACGGCGTGGCCGGGCGTCACCGCTCCCACGAACGCGGGCGGGCTCGGGTTTGGACTCAAGTGGAACATGGGCTGGATGAACGACACCCTGCGCTATCTGCGCGAGGCACCGGTCAACCGCTCCCACCACCACCACACCGTGACGTTCTCGATGATGTACGCCTTCTCCGAGCAGTTCATGCTGCCGCTGAGTCACGACGAGGTCGTCCACGGCAAGGGCTCGCTCTTGGCCCGCATGCCGGGCGACCATTGGCAGCGCGTCGCAGGCGTGCGTGCCTTGCTCGCCTACCAGTGGATGCACCCCGGCAAGAAGCTGCTGTTCATGGGCGGCGAACTGGGCCAGGAGGCCGAGTGGTCCGAGGGCCGCTCGCTGGACTGGTGGCACCTCGACGACACCCTGCACGCTGGCCTCAAGGACATGGTGCGCGACCTCAACGCGCTGTACGTGTCGACGCCGGCCCTGTGGGAGCGCGACGCTGACCCCCAGGGCTTCGCGTGGATCGACGCGGACGATGCTGCTCGCAACGTGCTGACGTTCCTGCGCTGGGACAGCCAGGGCGAGCCGGTGGCGGTGGCGATCAACTTCGCTGGCGTGCCGCACGAGGGTTACCGCCTCGCGCTACCCACCGAGGGCGCCTGGGACGAGGTTCTCAACACGGATTCCGAGACCTACGGCGGCTCGGGCGTGGGCAACCTTGGCCAGGTGGTCGCGACCAAGCGTGCTGCTGGCTCCTGGGACTTCAGCGCCCAGGTGCGCCTACCTCCGCTCGGCGTGGTGGTCTTCCGCCCCGCCTAAACCGTCAAATGGATCCATTTTCATCAGTAGGGGCGAACGCCCCACGATGAAAATGGATCCATTTGACGGAAGAGGGGCTAGAACAGGGCCGATGCGAGGGCTGCCCTGGCAGCCCCCACGCGAGGATCGGCGGAACCCACCACCTCGAACAGGTCCACGAGGCGCGTACGGATACGCTCACGGTCGTCCCCTGCCGTGCGACGCACGAGGTCGATGAGACGCCCAAAGGCGTCCTCGACTTTGCCGCCCATGAGGTCGAGGTCGGCGACGGCGAGCTGCGCGTCCACGTCGTCGGGAGCGTCGGCCGCGGCCTTGCGTACCGCGTCCAGGTCCGCAAGCCGCGAGCGCTCCATGAGCCCCACCTGGGCGCGTCCTGCGCGCGCCTCGGCGTCCTTGGGGTTCTCCCGCAGTGCACGGTCGTACGCGTCGATGGCCGCAGCGAAGTCCTCGCGCTCGATCGCGTCGTAGGCCTCTTGGTGCAGCGGGGGCAGCGGCTCGGGCTCTGGCTCGGCGGCAGCCTCGCCATCAGCCCCGCCCACACGCCCGGTGACCCCGTTCTGGCGCGCCACCTCGAGCACCTGGTCAAGGATGCCCGCGATCTGCTCGTCGTCGGCATTGCCCTGGAACAGCGGGGCGGGACGCTGAGCGATCAGCGCCATGACAGTCGGCACCGCCGTGATCTGGAAGGCCTGAGCGAGCCCGGCCTGGGTGTCGATGTCGCACGTGCCGAGCACGAAGGCACCGTCGTAGCGTGCCACGACGGCCCGCATGCGTTCGACCAAGTCCTTGGACGCGGGAGAGGCCGAGGACAGGAACACGATGAGGATCGGGACCTGAGTCGACTGCTGGGCGAGATCCTGCAGGCCCTGCTCGGTCACCACGATGGGGGCCGGGAGGGCGGTGGCGCCGCCAGTGCCGTCGCTCACCGGAGCGGCCGGAGCCTGTGCGGTCCCCAAGAGCTGGGACAGGTCGACGGAGCCGCGCAGCGGCGCCTCGTGGTTCTGGGAGGTCATGTTCGCCTAACTGTCGGAGACCTTGATGAGGTTGTGCTCGGCGGCCACCACGGCGGGCAACGCGTCCGTGCCCTCAGCGGGAAGGTGGATCACGATGAAGTCGCGGTACGTGTGCGTCACCGTATCGTCGAGTTCGCCGCTCAGCAGGGGCTTGTCCTCGTCGGCAATCGACACGGTCGCGTCCTCGACGGTAAACGACGAGGTGATTCTCAGCGGAACAAAGACGAGCGCCCCACCATCGGCGGTTGCCATCGCGTACGTCTTGTCGAGCGCGGGCTGGATCTTCTCGACGTACTCCCCGCCGGCCTCCTTGGCCGCATCGGAGTGCGTCTTGCGTGCCGCAAAAAGCCGCTCACGATAGGTGTCCGCGGCAAAGGCCTCGTTGAGGTCGGAGCCCGAGCCAGTGCGAAGGAGGTCCATGTACTGCTCGACCGCTTGCTGCGGACTCGTGCCTACCGAGGTGTCGTCGAGCGCCAACTGTGCTGCGCCGGTCGACGGGCCGGGCATCGCCGGCAGCGTCGCGCCAGGGATCATATGACCCCACTCGCGGAACTGATAGTCCGTGTCGATGTCCTCTTGCACCCACAGCATGACCACGGGCGTCTCGTCCTCCGAGGGCTGCTCGGAGACCGTCACCATGGTGCGCGGCCAGTCCTCGGCGGCGGAAACGTACACCGCCTGCATGGTCGACGGCAGCACCGTGGGCGCGGGCCCGTCTTCCGCCTTGGCGAGCGTGTACTCGGCGCCACGCACGGTGATCACGCCCCCGCCCACACGGTCGGTCAGGAGCGACGTGTCCTTGGCCGCATCTGCGGCGGCGAGTTCGGCCATGGTCTCGTCAACGATGCGGGTGGATTGGGTATCGAGCAAGGCACCCGAGGCCGCCATCGGCGGGGCCGACGTGACGGGCGCAGGGACCTCGGCGACACAGCCCGCGAGCGCGAGCGCGCCGAGCGATGCCACGGCCATGGTGCGGACAATCCTGGTGCTCATGGTCGCTCCTGTCCCTCGGGGGGCGTGACTGGGTGCCAGGGCGAAGATGGGGACGAGGGCTCGCTCGGCTCGGCAGGCGTTACGGGCGTGGCTGGCGTCGCGGGCTCCGTGGGGCTGAGGGCCGATGCGGGGGCCGCTTGCGTACCAGCCTCACCGAACGCTGCCGCGTCCTCGGCAGCGGACTCGGCATGGGGTGCGGAAGCCGCGGAGGCGGCCGTCGCCGCGCGTCGTGGCGACGTCACTACGGGCGCGGGCGGAAGGTCGTCGTCGTCCCGCAGGCTCGCCTCCGGCAGATGCTCACCATTGGCCCGGCGTGCGCGCCGGGTCCCAGGCTCGGGATCGGCTTCGTCGGTGACCTTCTGGCGCTTGGCCATCCATTCCTCGCCCTTGGCCTGCGCGGGACGCAGGTCAATGAAGCGCAAGATGAGCGCGATGATGCCGACGACAGTGAGGAACGCGCCCCACCAGATCAGCGGAGTGATCCACCCATCCTGCACGTCACGGGTCTGGGTCATGTCGACGGAGGTCAGCGGGGTCCCGTCGCGGCTCACGACTACCAGTACCTCGCCCTCAGGCACGTCGCTCGCCACGATCGACAGCCGCTTGCTGCCACGGAACTCCTCGCGCCAGTGGTCCTGCGAGCCTTGGGCAAGCAGGTCAACAGTGGGCTGCTCGGCCTCGGCCGAAGGCGACACCGTGGGGGAAGGTTCTGTGGCGGGCTCGCTCGCGCTCGGCGAGGTCGACGGGCTCGGCGACACTGTCGGCTGGGGTTGCGCGGTGTCAGTAGAGAGCCGCTCCCAGTCGGGAAGGCCCGTGACATAGGTGACGTCATAGGCGGCAAGCCAAGCCTCAGCATCGGCAGGGCGAGCGGTCAGGCCCACGATCGCGCCATCGCCACTGAAGCCCAACCGGTTGTCACCCGCGAAGGCAATCATCTCGGGCTCGTACACCACCACGGCAGTGTCGACTGTGGCGTCGGGCTGAACCTCTCGCGGTGGACGCTGCGCATCGGCAATCAACCCGACGGCAAGCAGCAGTACACCGATCGCGCCGGCAACCAGCGCGGTGGTCCTCAGACTCACATTTCCTCCCTTTGCTCCCATCCACTCTAGGAGATGCGCATGTGAGAGCGCACAGGGCGCTTTGTCTGCGCTCCGTGCGCGCATTACCCTGGTGGACGGATCGAGCGTCCCCGCGTGGGGCCGCCAAAGGAGACCTAGCATGCCCGAAGACACCCTTCCGTTTCCAGTAGCGATGCGCGGCTACGACCGTGAAGCGGTGGCCGCACACGTGGCCCAGCTCGAGGACGCCCTGCGTTCGTCGAAGGCTGCGGCGCAGCGCGCTGAGGACGAGGCAGCCCAGACCAAGAGCAAGCTCGATGAGGCCCAGAGGACTCTGCGCGAGGCGGATCAGCCCACGTACAAGGGCCTTGGCGCGCGCGTCGAGCAGTTGTTGCGGTCGGCCGAGGAGCAGTCCTCCGACGTGGTCCAGCGGGCCAACACGCACGCCCAAGACACCGTGGCTCGCGCGACTGTCGCGGCCCAGCAGTTGCGCGCGCGTGCGGACAACGAGGTCGCCGAGATTCTCGCGCAGAGCCGCCGCGAAGCCGACGAGATCCGCACCGCGGCGGAGTCGGATGCCACCAACGCCAAGGATTCCGCCCAGCGCCAGTCGGGCGAGATCCTTGAGCGCGCCCGCCGTGATGCTCAACGCGAAGTCTCCGCTCTCGAGGCCCAGGCCGCGGAGTTGCGCGCCACCGCCGAGCGCGAGGCGCACACCACCCGCGCCGTTGCCGAGCGCGAGAGCACGGAGATGCGCGTCGCCTCCCAACGCGAAGCGACCGAGGCCCTTGAGGCGGCCCGGTCTGAAGCGGAAGCCCTGCTCGCCTCCGCCCGCGATGAGCGCGAGTCCCTGGGCCTGCAGGCCGAAGAAGCTCTGGGCGCCGCGCGCGAAGAGGCCAAGCGACTGGCGGCCGAGGCCGCGGAGGCGAAGGCGAACGCTGAGGCGGAGGCCTCCGACGTGCGCACGACCGCTGAGGCCGATGCCGCCACCATGCGCAACGAGGCCCAGACCTTCCTGACTCAGGCCAACCGCGACGCCGAGACGGTGCGCGCGGAGGCGCACACCGACGCCCGCGATATGCGTGCGGAGGCCCAGCGCGAGTCCCAGGCCCTGCGCACCGAGACCGACGAGTACGACGACCTCACCCGTTCCGACGCGGAGGACTACGCGACCGCGACCCGCAAGGAAACCGACGCCTACGCGGGCACCGAGCGCCAGGCCGCCGACGACTACCGCGCCGCTACCGAGACCGAAGCCCGCGACACTGCGGCGGCTCTCACCGCTGCTGCCGAGGCCGCCGCTGCCGCGGTGCGCGCGAGCGCCGACGAGTACGACGCCGCGCAGCGTGCGCAGGCAGATGCTGACACCACCGCGCTGCGGGAGAGCACCGACGCGTACGACCGTGACACCCGCGGCGGAGCCGACGAGTACAGCGTGTCGACGCGCTCCAAGGCCGACGACTACTCGACCACGACCAGGACCCAGGCCGACGAGTACTCGGCGGCGACCGGCACGCAGGCGGATGACTACTCGGCCTCCACCCGTGCTCAGGCGGACGACTACGCAGCCTCGACCCGCGCATCGGCCGATTCCTATGACGTCGCCACCCGCAGTGGCGCGGACGAGCACCTGGCCAGGATCCGCATGGAGGCCAACGAGCTCAACCGGACCGTGCGTGCGGATGCCGACGAGTTTGCCGCCTCCGTGCGCGCACAGGCCGCGCAGGCAGCGGCGGTGCTCGCCGCAGAGGCCGCCGCGCACGACGAGTCCGTGCGATCGGCTGCCGACGAGTACGACGCCGCCACCCGCGCACAGGCCGCGCAGCACCTCGCTGAGGTCCAGGCCACCGCGGCTGAGCACGATGCGCAGGTGCGCGCGGCCGTCGACGCCTACGACGCTCGGGTGCGTGCCGAGGCCGCCGACCACGATACGCAGGTGCGTGCGGCCGCCGAGGCCTACGACGCCCAGACGCGCGCCGATGGCGAGGCCCACGCGGCCAAGGTGACCGCCGATGCCGAGTCCTACGACGCCTCGACCCGCACGACGGCCGACGAGTACGCGGGTGCCACCCGCGCCGCAGGCGAGTCCTACGCACGCGGCGTGCGCAAGGAGGCGGACGCATACGACGCCAACGCCCGCCGCGACGCCGAGGAGTACGCCCAGACCACGCGCCGCGAGGCCGACGACCACGCCGCGCGTGTGCGCCGCGAGGCCGAGGACTTCGACGCGCACCAGCGCAACGAGACCACGGCTTACGTCGAGGGCGCGCGCCGCGAGGCAGACGCCTATTCGACGCAGACCCGCGAGGGCGCCGATCGCGACGCCACGCGTGCCGCACAGGCCGCACAGGACGCCGCCGAGCAGCGCCTGGCAGACGCCCAGCAGGAGGCCAAGGCGATCATCGCCCAGGCCACCCGCGAGGCGCAGGCAGCGTTGGCGACCGCACACCAGGACGTCGAGGCCGCGACCGAGGAGGCCCGTCGCACCCGCGAGGACCTGCAGGTCGAGGTCGCTCAGCGCCGCGAGAACGCCGAGCGCGAGCTCAGCCGCCACCACGAAGAGGCGCAGGCAGAAACCGCACAGATGGTCGCGGACGCCCGCAAGCGCGCCGACGAGGCAGAGGACCGCCTGAGTGCCGCCCTCGAGCGTGCCGAGACCGTGCGCCGCGAGGCCGAGGTGCACTCGCAGACCTTGCTGTCCAACGCCCGCAACAACGCCGACGAAATCGTCACTGAGGCACGTGAGCACGCGGAATCGATCATCTCGGAGGCGGTGTCGGACGCCGAGCGCGAGCGCACCAACGCCGCCCGCGAGGTCGAGGACCTGCACCGTCAGCAGGAGTCCATCACGGGCTACCTCGACGATCTGCGCGGCCTGCTGGGCACGGACCCGGTGTCCGGCCTCCAGCGCGCGGCGGCTCTGTCGCCGCCCACCGCTGCCTCTCCCGTGGCGGCGTCTGCGCCCGGCACCACCCCTAAGAACTGACGCCACCGAGACCGTGACCGATGACCGCTGAACCGCCCGTCTCGCCGCACCTGCGCCGCGCGCAGGCACTCGAGCGGGCGCGTCAGGCGGAGAGCCGCCAGGCGGGCGAACTGGTGCGCCAGTTCGCGGCTGACGCGCAGGCCGCAGGCCTCCCGCCCGTGCGCTTCACGGCGCGGCCATACGATGGTGGCTCTCGGTATCGCACGGACGTCGAGGGCTGGTACCTCAAGCGCGACCAGAGCGTCGGTGTGGGCACCGATGGACTGTTCTACGTCATGTCGGTGCCGCGCAGTTGGCGTGCCCGGTTCACGGGTGCGCACCTCGAGCCCTCGGACCCCCCACTGGAACTGGGCAAGGGCGGTCGCGATGGTGAGTCCATGCCCATGGCGCAGGCGCTCGCCCAGCGCCTGGACTGGCCCCGCTGACGGCTAGAAAGTCACGACGCGAGCAGCGGCGCTAGCGCCTTCGCCACCTCGACGGGCGCCTCAAGGGCCGCGATGTGCCCCACTCCCGCAAGCGTGACGGGCTCGACGCCAGCGGCCTGCGCCATCGCCGCACCTTCGGTGCGGCGCACGACCGAGTCGAGTTCGCCCAGCACCACCACCACGGGGGCGTCGACGGAGCGCAGCACCTCGGTGCGGTCGGGGCGGGCAGCCATCGCGCGCTGGCCCCACGCGACCCCGTCTCCTCGCTGGCGCGACAGGTTCAGTGCGGCCCATTCGACGAGTTCCTCGCGGGCTGGTCCCTGGGTGCCGATGAGCGACTCGGCGGCGGCCCGTGGGTCGGGCACTCCCCCGGCCCGCTCCGCGGCCTCGGCGGCCGCACGGCGACGCTCGAGCTGTTCCTCGTCGTCCGCCGCAGCCTTGGTGCACACGAGCCCCAACCCGGCCACCGCATCGGGCCATCGCTGTGCGACCGCGAGCGCCACGTAGCCACCCATCGAGCAGCCCACCCACACGGCGGCCGATGCGCCCGTCGCCTCTCGCATCGCCAGCACCGCAGCATCCGCGATGAGGTCGAGCCCGGGTTCCTCGTCGGTCAGCGGCATCTCGCCGATGCCCGGCATGTCAAAGGTGATGATGTCGCGATCGCGGGCCTCGGGCCACGAGGCGATCAACGGCTCCCATTGCGCCCTGTCCAGGGGGAACGCATTGAGCAGCACGATGGGTGCAGCCGCGGGCGTCGGGACGTCAGGAAGGGTGGCGTCGGCGTCCTGGGTGTCGGTGTCACTCACGTGTGCTCCCTAGGGGGTGTGGGGCGGCCGGTCGTGTCTATTGCACCACGTCGGTGGGCACCTCGGCGGGCAGCGGCGCGCGTCCGGGCGCTACGCGCTCGACGATCGTGTCGAGCACGATCCGCACGTACTGCTCCCCCACCCACAGGTGCTTGGCGCCCTCGATGGGCAGCAGTTCGAGCTGGGTGAGCAGCGCAAAGCGCTCGCGCGCCTCCTCGGGCTTCAAGAAGTCGTCGTGCTCGGGCACGAGCGCCGTCACGGGCTTGTCCGTCGCGGCCCAGCGCTCGAGGTCGGCGTCCTTCGCGCGGTGCAGCGGCGGCGACAGCAGGATCGCGCCCTCGACGTCCAGGTCCGCGCCGTGCATGAGGGTGAGTTCGGTGCCGAAGCTCCAGCCCACGAGCCAGCGATGAGGCAGGCCCCTGGTGACGGCGAAGTCCACGGCGGCCCGCACATCGGCGCTCTCGCCCACTCCTTCGTCGAACGTGCCCTCGCTCGTGCCACGCGGAGACGACGTACCGCGGGTGTTGAAGCGCAGCACCGCAACGTCAGCAAGATGCGGTAGGCGCCACGCCGCCTTGCGGTACACGTGCGAGTCCATGAAGCCGCCGTGCGTGGGCAGCGGGTGCAGCGTGATGAGCGTCGCGACGGGCGGGCGGCCCTCGGGTAGCGCCAGTTCGCCGACGAGTTCGAGCCCGTCCTCCGTGGTCAACACGATGTCCTCGCGAATCGCGGGCAACACCGTCATCGAACGGATCTCGGTCATGTCAGGCACGCGTCCTCCCAAACGTGTTCCAGCAGTTCGTGTGCCAGTGGCGGCGGGTCGCGGCGGCGGCGTCCGCGCCGAACAGCCCGTCGGACGGCCACGCGACCAGGTGGGTCACGTCGCCGGGGATGTCTTGCCCGCAGCCGGGGCACACGTAGGTCTTCTCCGACGGCCGGGGCGTGACGACGATGTACTCCTCGCCTCCCGGGCCGCTTTCACGGCGCCCTCCCGTGGCGTTCGCCAAGCGGTCGACGTCCAGTTCCGGGTGCGGCTGCCCGTAGGGGCGCTTGGACGACCGGCGCTTGGAGGGCATGCGGCAAGTCTACGGTTCGGCTCGGGCCGCACCGGCCCTGCCGCCCTGCTCGCCCGGCCGATGCGTGGGCTGGGCGAGTAGGACAGGCGTCAGAAGGTCCGGGGAGGGGTGTCGGCGAACTCGTCCACCGCATCGGCGCTGGGAACGGCGCGGGTGCGCAGCACCTCGCGGTAGAAGTACGCGGAGTCCTTCCACCGGCGCTCGAGCGTGTCGTAGTCGACCCGCACGATGCCAAAGCGCTTGGCGTAGCCCTGCGCCCACTCGAAGTTGTCCATCAGCGACCACGCGAGGTAGCCGCGGACGTCGGCACCCTCCTCAGCAGCATTGATGACGGCCTTGAGGTGGGCCTCGAGGTAGGCCACGCGGTCTGCGTCGCGCACGCGGCCGTCTGCGTCCACGACGTCATCCCAGGCGGAGCCGTTTTCGGTGACGTAGATGGGCTTGCCGGTCTCGCGGTGGATCTTCAGCAGGTGCGCGTGCAGCGCCGAGGGGTCGATGTTCCAGCCCATGGCCGTGAGCTTGCCGGGGGGCATCATGAACTCGATCTGCTCATCGCCCGGCCACGCGGTGCCCGCGCCGGCCTTGTGACCGTCCGCGAGGGTCGCCACCTCGGACTCAGGCGTGCCCTTGTGGGCGTTGAAGCGCACCAGGTGCGAGGCGTAGTAGTTGACGCCGAACCAGTCCACGCGCCCCTTCATCTCGTCCAGGTCGCCCTCGTGGACAAAGCTCCAGTCCGTCAGGTGCGCGGTGTTGGGCTTCAGGATCGCCGGGTAGGTGCCCTCGATGAAGGGCTCGTGGAACATGGTGTTCGCAAGCGCGTCGATGTGGGCCGAGGCCTCGCGGTCTTTGGGGTTGGACGGGTCCCAGGGGCGCGGCGTGTGGCAGTTGTTGACCAGGCCGATCTGGATGTCGGGGTTGACCGCCTTCATCGCCTGATACGCCCGCCCGTGGGCGAGGTTGAGGTGGTGGGCCGCGATCAGCGCCTCGACGGCGTCCGCGCGGCCGGGGGCGTGCGCGCCGGCGCCGTAGCCCACGAACGAACTCACCCACGGCTCGTTGAAGGTGGTCCAGGTGAGCACGTCGGCGCCGAACTCCTCGACCATGCGCACCGCGTAGGTGACGAACGCGTCGACGGTGTCGCGGCTCAGCCAGCCGCCCTCGTCCTCAAGCTCCTGCGGCAGGTCCCAGTGGTACAGCGTGATGAGCGGCGTGATGCCCTTGGCCTTGAGACGGTCGATCAGGCCGCGATAGAAGTCGATGCCCTCGGCATTGAACTCGCCGGTGCCGCCCGGCTGGACGCGAGGCCACGCGATGGAGAAGCGGTAGGCGTCCAGGCCCATCTCTTCCATCATGTCGACGTCCTCTTGCCAACGGTGGAAGTGGT
Source organism: Demequina sp. (assembly GCF_047975725.1). Lineage (GTDB taxonomy): Bacteria > Actinomycetota > Actinomycetes > Actinomycetales > Demequinaceae > Demequina. The sequence goes on along the minus strand of NZ_JBKEED010000003.1, from coordinate 2,887 downwards.
CGCACGCGACGTCGCCGTTGTCGCCGCCGACCACCTTGTCGGGCGTGGCGCAGAAGGTGTCCCAGATGGATCGGCCCCGGCCGCCCTCGTTCACCCCGCCCTCGATCTGATAGGAGGCGGTGGCGGCTCCCAGCAGGAAGCCGTCGGGGAACTTCTGAGGCGTCGTTGTCATGCCCTCCAGTGTAGACGGAACGTTTCGACATTTTCTACCACTCGGTCAGGTTAGTTGGCGCCCGGCGGCACCGACGCCTCCCCCGGACTCTCGCCCACCCGGTTGATACCCGTCTCGACGGGATCTGCGGCGTGCCCGCGTGCCTGATACCCGTCTCGACGCGCTTGACCCCTACTGTGTGCGACATGGCCCATCTGACGTGCCGCTACTTCTCCGACGTGCTCGGGCTGTCGACCACCGCGACCGTGATCTTGCCCCAGGTCCAGCACGAGGCCGGGGTCCCCGGCGTCGACGCACTCCCCGACCGCCTGCCGGTCCTGTATCTGCTCCACGGGCTGTCCCAGGACGACGCGAGCTGGACGCGTCATACGGCGCTCGAAAGGTACGTCGCGCACAGGCCCATGGCCGTCGTCATGCCCGCCGTGCATCGGTCCTACTACGCCAACCAGGCCGACGGCTACCGGTACTTTGACCACCTCGCCGACGAGTTGCCGCACATCATGGCGAGCTTCTTCCCCTTGTCACAGCGCCGCGAGGACACGTTCATCGCGGGCCTGTCCATGGGCGGCTACGGAGCGATGAAGGCCGCGTTGCGCCGCCCGGACCGCTTCGCGGCCGCCGCGAGCCTGTCCGGCGGGCTCGATGTCACGGCCAAGCCCAATTCGTACCCCGAGGAGTGGCGACGCACGTTCGGCTCGCCCGAAACCTCGCGCGCAGCACACGAGGACGTCATCGAGATGGTGCGCCAGAGCGACCCCGCGACGCTGCCGCGGCTGTGGGCCTGGTGCGGCACCGAGGACTTCCTCCTCCAGGAGAGCCGGACGTTCCGCGACGCGTGCGCGAGCGCGGGTGTCCCCCTCGAGTACTCCGAGTCCCCCGGCGCCCACGACTGGCCCGCGTGGGACGAGCACATCCCCCGCCTGCTGGACTGGCTTCCGCTGGCTCGCTAGTCGCGGGCTCTTGGCTCCGCGGTGCCGTCCCTGCCCACGGATCGCCGTCGCGTCAGTACGGAGGGCACGTGCGCATCGGCCCTACTGACGATCCAGAGAGCGTCAGTGAGGAAGGCGCATCCCGGCCGATGCGCGGGCCCAGTCCCGCTAGAACAGCCGGGTGGTGGGGTCGTCGGCACCACGCATGGCGTCGTAGTCGAGTATCAGGCAGCGAATGCCGCGATCCTCGGCCAGCACGCGCGCTTGAGGTTTGATCTCCTGCGCCGCAAACACGCCCTGGACGGGAGCGAGCAGCGGGTCGCGGTTCATCAGTTCGAGGTAGCGGGTGAGCTGCTCGACGCCGTCGATCTCGCCGCGACGCTTGATCTCCACCGCCACGGAGGCGCCAGCGGAGGTGCGCGCAAGAATGTCGACGGGCCCGATGGCCGTCATGTACTCGCGCCGCACGAGGGTGTGCCCGTCGCCCAACAAGGCGATCTGCTCGGCGAGCAGCTCCTGCAGGTGAGCCTCCACGCCGTCCTTGATCAGGCCGGGGTCGACGCCCAACTCGTGCGAGGTGTCGGACAGGATCTCGTAGAGCTCTATCTCGAGTCGGTCGTCCGTCTTGTCGTGCTGAACGGTCCACACCTGGGTGACACCCGCATCGGCCTGCTCGGTGCTGGGCTCAACCTCGCGCGAGGTACACGGAGGGCTCATCCAGTTGAGGGGCTTGTACGAGCCTCCGTCGGAGTGAAGCAGCACGGAGCCGTCGGCCTTGACCATGATGGCCCTGGTGGCCAAAGGAAGATGCGCGCTGAGCCGCCCGGAATACCGGGCGGCGCAGCGCGCAATCACAACGCGCACGTATCAGTCCTCGGACGGCTCTGCCGGCTCCGCGACGATCGTGATGGTGTTGTGGTCGAACGACACGAATCCGCGCTTGATGGGGAACTCGAGGGTCTCCTGCGCGTCGGGACGCACCCGCACGGTGCCCGCCTTGAGCAGTGCGAGCACCGGCTCGTGGTTGGCGAGCAGCCCGATCTCACCCTCGACGGAGGGAGCGATCACGCGCTCCGCCGTCCCGGACCACAGAATGCGGTCCGGGGCGACGATGTCGACAGTCAGAGCGCCGGCCATGATCAGCCGATCTCCTTCTGGATGCGGGCCCAGTTCTTCTCGAGGTCCTCAAGACCACCGATGTTGAAGAACGCCTGCTCCGAGATGTGGTCGTACTTGCCGTCCACCAGGCCAGCGAACGCGTCGATGGTCTCGTCCATGGGAACCGTCGAACCGGGAACACCGGTGAACTGGGTCGCCATGTAGGTGTTCTGCGACAGGAACTGCTGGATCTTGCGAGCACGGGCGACGATGATCTTGTCCTCTTCGGACAGCTCGTCGACACCGAGGATCGCGATGATGTCCTGCAGCTCCTTGTTGCGCTGGAGGATCGACTTCACGTCGTTGGCGGTCGAGTAGTGCTTGGCACCCACGTAGCGCGGGTCCAGGATGCGCGACGTCGAGGCCAGCGGGTCGATCGCGGGGTACAGACCACGCGAAGCGATCTCACGCGACAGCTCGGTGGTCGCGTCGAGGTGCGCAAATGTCGTGGCCGGCGCCGGGTCGGGGTAGTCGTCCGCGGGGACGTAGAGCGCCTGCAGCGAGGTGTTCGAGTGGCCGCGGGTCGACGGGATGCGCGCCTGGAGCTGACCCCTCTCGTCCGCGAGGTGGGGCTGGTAGCCCCCGGCCGAGGGCATACGGCCCAGCAGCGTCGACGCCTCGGAGCCCG
>NZ_JBKEED010000002.1:0-8509 GCF_047975725.1 Demequina sp. | reverse complement strand
GGTCGGGGTAGATGTTGATCCACACCTTTCCACCACGCTTGATGTGACGCGTCATGGCGATACGAGCCGCCTCGATCTGGCGGTTCGTGACATACGCGGGCTCGAGAGCCTGGATGCCGTAGTCGCCGAACGTCACCTGGGTACCGCCAGTCGACATACCCGAACGCTTCGGGTGGTGCTGCTTGCGGTACTTCACACGACGGGGAATAAGCATGATGCTTAAGCCTCCTTCTTGGCCTCGGCCGGAGCCTCGGCTGCGGGAGCCTCGGCCGAACCGGAGGCGGACTGCTGCTGGCGGTCGCGGGGGCCACCCTCGCGACGCGGGCCACGGCCGTCACGGCGGCCGCCACGCTGGGGACGGGGGGCCTTCGCCTGCTCGGCGGCCCACTCCTTCTCCGTCATGTCGCCCTTGTAGATCCAGACCTTGACACCGATCTGACCGAAGGTCGTACGCGCCTCGAAGAAGCCGTAGTCGATGTTGGCACGGAGGGTGTGCAGGGGCACGCGGCCCTCGCGGTAGAACTCCGAACGCGACATCTCGGCGCCACCAAGACGGCCCGAGCACTGCACACGGATGCCCTTGGCACCGGCGCGGAGCGCGGACTGGATGCCCTTACGCATGGCGCGACGGAACGCGACACGCGAAGCGAGCTGCTCGGCAATGCCCTGGGCGACGAGCTGAGCGTCGACCTCGGCGTTCTTGACCTCAAGGATGTTGAGCTGAACCTGCTTGCCGGTCAGCTTCTCGAGGTTGGCACGCAGCTTGTCGGCCTCGGCGCCGCGGCGACCGATGACGATGCCGGGACGCGCGGTGTGCAGGTCGACGCGCACACGCTCACGGGTGCGCTCGATCTCGACCTTGGACACGCCAGCGCGCTCGAGGCCCTGCGACATCAGCTTGCGGATCTTGACGTCCTCGTCCACGTAGTCGCGGTAGCGCTCGCCCTTCTTGGTCGAGTCCGCGAACCAGCGCGAGCGGTGGTCGGTGGTGATCCCCAGGCGGTAGCCGTGCGGGTTGATCTTCTGACCCATTACTTGGCCCCTTCCTTGACGGCGGCGGGCTGAGCGACGACCACAGTGATGTGGCTCGTGCGCTTCAGGATCCGGTTGGCACGACCCTGAGCACGCGGCTGAATGCGCTTCATGGTCGGACCCTCGTCCACCGTGATCGACTGGATAACGAGCTCGCGCTCGTCGAAACGCTCACCAGCAGCGTCGGCCTTGACCCGCGCGTTGGCAATCGCCGACTCGATGAGCTTGCGCACATCCTCGGCGACGGCCTGGGGCTGGAACTTCAGCGAGGCGGCGGCCTCGACAGCGTTCTGCCCGCGGACCAGGTTCACGACGCGGCGAGCCTTCTGGGCGGTCACGCGAAGGTATCGCGTCTGCGCCTTGGCTTCCATCAGTAACTCCTCTTACCTACGCTCGGGCGCCTTAGCGGCGGCCCTTGCGGTCGTCCTTCACGTGGCCCTTGAACGTGCGGGTAGGCGCGAACTCGCCCAACTTGTGACCGACCATCGACTCGGTGACGAACACCGGGACGTGCTTGCGGCCGTCGTGCACGGCAAAGGTGTGACCCAGGAAGTCCGGCGTGATGACGCTACGGCGCGACCAGGTCTTAATGACGTTCTTGGTACCCGCATCGTTCTGGGCGTCCACCTTCTTCTGCAGGTGGTCGTCGACGAAGGGGCCCTTCTTGAGACTGCGTGGCATTCTTCAGGCTCCTTAGCGCTTCTTGCCAGTACGACGGCGGCGGACGATGAGCTTGTCGGACTCCTTGCCCGGCTTGCGGGTACGGCCCTCGGGCTTGCCCCACGGCGAGACGGGGTGGCGACCACCGGACGTCTTGCCCTCACCACCACCGTGCGGGTGGTCAACCGGGTTCATGACGACACCGCGAACGGTCGGGCGCTTGCCCTTCCAACGCATACGGCCGGCCTTACCCCAGTTGATGTTGGACTGCTCGGCGTTGCCCACCTCGCCGACGGTCGCGCGGCAGCGCGCGTCGACGTTGCGGATCTCGCCGGAGGGCATGCGCAGCTGCGCGAAGCGGCCCTCCTTGGCAACGAGCTGCACCGAGGCACCCGCGGAACGGGCGATCTTGGCGCCGCCACCGGGCTTGAGCTCGATCGCGTGGATGACAGTACCCACGGGGATGTTGCGCAGGGGCAGGTTGTTGCCGGGCTTGATGTCGGCACCGGGACCGGCCTCGACCACAGTGCCCTGCGACAGCTTCTCGGGGGCGATGATGTAACGCTTCTCGCCGTCCGCGTAGTGCAGGAGCGCGATACGCGCAGTGCGGTTGGGGTCGTACTCGATGTGAGCGACGGTCGCGGGAACGCCATCCTTGTCGTGACGACGGAAGTCGATCACGCGGTAGGCGCGCTTGTGACCGCCACCCTGGTGACGGGTGGTGATGCGACCGGTGTTGTTACGGCCGCCCTTCTTGTGAAGCGGACGCGTCAGCGACTTCTCGGGCTCCGAACGGGTCACCTCGACGAAGTCGGCGACGGACGAGCCACGGCGGCCCGGCGTCGTCGGCTTGTACTTGCGAATAGCCATGAGATTCCTGTTCCTTCTAGCCCGCGTGGCCCGAGAAGACGTCCAGGGCCTCGCCGTCACCGACGGTGACGATGGCACGCTTGACGTCCTTGCGCTTGCCCATGCCGAAGCGGGTGCGGCGCGTCTTGCCCTTGCGGTTGATGGTGTTGACGGAGGTGACCTTGACGCCAAAGATCTGCTCGACCGCGATCTTGATCTCGGTCTTGTTGGCGCGGGGGTCCACCTCGAAGGTGTACTTGCCCTCATCCATGAGCCCGTAGCTCTTCTCCGACACGATGGGTCGGATCAGGATGTCGCGGGGGTTCTTGTTCAGCGCGGTCACGTTAGTTCTCCTCCGCCTCGGACTCGGTCGCGACGGCGGTCGCCGACTTGCCCTTGGCCGGGCCCGCGAGGAAGGCCTCGAGGGCGCCGGAGGTGAAGACGGTGTCGTCGTTCACCAGCACGTCGTAGGTGTTGAGCTGGTCCACCGAGAGCACGTGGACGTCAGCGGCGTTACGCAGCGACTTCCAGGCGATGGCGTCCGAGCGCTCTAGCACCACGAGGGCGCTACGGCCCCCGGTGATACCGGTCAGCGCGGCAAGCGCGGCCTTGGTGGAGGGGGTGTCACCCTTCACAAGCGACTCGACCACGTGCACGCGGCCCGCGCGAGCGCGGTCCGAGAGCGCGCCACGCAGGGCGGCGGCCTTCATCTTCTTGGGGGTGCGCTGCGAGTAGTCACGCGGCTGCGGGCCGTGAACGGTGCCACCGCCGGTGAACTGAGGCGCACGGATCGAGCCCTGACGAGCGCGACCGGTGCCCTTCTGCTTGTAGGGCTTCTTGCCACCACCCGCGACCATGCCGCGGGTCTTGGTGGCGTGGGTACCCTGGCGCGCAGCGGCGCGCTGCGCCACGACGACCTGGTGGATCAGGGGGACGTTGGTGACGACGTCGAAAACCTCGGCGGGAAGCTCGGCGGTGCCGGCCTTCTTGCCTGCGGCGTCGAGGACGTCAACAGTCTGTGCATCAGCCATGGTGTCACGCACCCTTCACGGCGGAGCGGATGAGGACGACCCCGCCCTTGTTGCCGGGAACCGCGCCCTTGACGAGCAACAGGCCCTTGTCGGCGTCAACCGAGTGGACGGTGAGGTTCTGGACGGTCATGCGGGCGTTACCCATGCGGCCGGCCATCTTGAGGCCACGGAACACGCGCGACGGCGTCGAAGCGCCACCGATCGAGCCGGGCTTGCGGTGGTTGCGGTGCGCACCGTGGGAGGCGCCCACACCGGCAAAGCCGTGGCGCTTCATGACACCGGCGGTGCCCTTTCCCTTGGTGGTGCCGGTGACGTCGACCTTCTGGCCGGCCTCGAAGATCTCGGCGGTGAGCTCCTGGCCCAGCGAGAACTCGGCGGCGTCAGCAGTGCGAACCTCAGCCACGTGGCGACGCGGCGTCACGCCGGCAGCCTCGAAGTGGCCCTTGAGGGGGTTCGTCACGCGACGGGGGTCAACGGCGCCGAACGCGAGCTGAACGGCTTCGTAGCCGTCGGTCTCGACGTTGCGCACCTGGGTCACGACGTTGGTGTCAACCTGGAGGACGGTGACGGGAACAACCCGGCCCTCGTCATCCCACACCTGCGTCATGCCCAGCTTCGTACCCAGGAGCGCACGAACGGCGCGCTGGGCATTGGAAGTCGTAGTCATGGTGCTTGGATTCCTTTACGTCAGCTTTAGAGCTTGATCTCGATGTTCACGTCCGCGGGCAGGTCGAGACGCATGAGCGAGTCAACAGCCTTGGGCGTGGGGTCCACGATGTCGATGAGGCGCTTGTGGGTGCGCATCTCGAAGTGCTCGCGGGAGTCCTTGTACTTGTGGGGCGAACGGATCACAACGAACACGTTCTTCTCGGTCGGCAGGGGCACGGGGCCGACAACCGAGGCGCCGGCGCGCGTGACCGTCTCGACGATCTTGCGGGCGGAGGAGTCGATGACCTCGTGGTCATAGCTCTTCAGCCGAATGCGGATCTTCTGTCCCGCCATGGCGTGGTTCTGCCTTTTCTCTCGTACGACTTTGATCCCTCACCCCCGACCCCCGCGCTCGGGCGTGTCGCTCATTTGCGACGCACCACCGCGCTGCTCGATTTCTCGAGTCGTCGTGGGTGAGTGTGTGGATGCCCGCAATGGGCAACCTGAATATTGTGCCAGATTCGCAGGGACCTCGCAACACGGGTCCACACGGGCACGAACCCTGTCAGGCTATCGTGGTCTCGTGCTTGGCGCAGGTCGCCGCGCACGGAAGGAGTCCCCTGTGGCGTTCGAGACCATTGTCCCACCCGCTCCCGTCGAAGCCGGGCCAGGAGGTGTCCTTTTTGCGTGGCGCAGGCCCATCGTCGCGGGCGTGGGCTGCATCGCGGTCGTGGGTATCGCGTGGTGGATTCATCCTGTGGTGGCCGTGGTCGCCGCCGCCGGACTCGCTGGCCTATCGTGGCGTCTGAGGCGCTCGCCCCTGTCCCCCTGGCGGCGCGCGCCCCACGACAACCTGCCCGTCGCGACGGAGTCGGCGCAAGAGCGGGCGTTCGCCACCGGGCTTCGGTGGCGCTGGGAAGACGCGTGCGTCAATGCCGGACTGGGCTCCTACATCGACGACCGTTACTCCTACGAAGGCCTACGCCTCGTGGGTCTCACGAGTGCCGGCACCACTGCAGGGGTCATCGCGCACGCCGCATTGACACCCGGGCAAAGCGCCGATGCGGTGGCTGCCCAAGCTGCCACCCTCGCCTTGGGCCTCGAGTCGGCAAGCGCCCGTGTCGTCGGCACGTACGAGAACACCGTGGCCATCCTGATCGTGGCCCCGGAGATGACCGACGGCTGGACCTGAGCTACCGCGCGAGGCGGGACTGCCGCTCCCACCATCCCCGAAGCGCGGTCGCGTCAACCTCGCCGGTGTCCTTGAACGGTGCTGCGAGCCCAAAGGTCTCGAGGACGTGCGCGGCCGCGGCGCGCTGCTCCGGCGTGACGCGCGCGACCCACGCCCACGGGTCCTTGCCCGCGTGGGCGTTGGCGCCCTTGGCGTGGGCCATCTGCGACGGCCGGTCGAGGTCAGTCAACGCCGAGGGCGCGATGCCGAGAGCCACGGCGCCCGCGTGCAATTCGGTGGGGTCCTGAACAGCGAGGTCGTAGCTCACGAGCGTTGAGCGCGATCCCCCATAGGTGCGTGCCGCGGTGGTGTTCTCCACTGCCCACCGCGCCACGAGCGCAGTGGTCGTGTCTTCGATGGGCAAGTCTCGTATTGGGATGTCGGCCAAGAGCCCGTCCACGAGTGCGGGTTGACTGAGCATGTAGTGGAACCGCTCGGGCGACCATCCGAGCACGCTCTGGCTCGACAGGGTCGCGAGCGGGTGGCGGATCACGTGGACAATGGCGAGCTCCGGGTGTCGGTGAGCGAGCCACCCTGCCCACGTGGGGAACCGAATCTCCTTGATGAGCCGCCCACGGTAGCGACGCAGCGGATTGAGGGTGGCTTCCTGGTCCGACCACGGGTGTCGATACCGGCCGGTGAGGACGTCGGTCATGGCCTCTTGAGCGGGCAGGCGCGGTGCGTCCACGGGGACGTAGCGTCCCGGCCGTAGGCCCGCGAAGCGCGCATCGAGGTCAGGTCGGATGGGCTCAAAGACCGGCCGCAGGCGACCCGCGCGCGAGTAGGCCTCGAGGAGCCAGGTCGTGCCCGAGCGGCCGGACCCGCTCAGCAGGGCGGCATGGGCGACGTCGTGATGGGGGTCCCAGAGTGCGACAGAGCGCACCATGCGGACGTAGCGGTCGGGGGGCCGGGGCACTGCTTCAGGCTAGCTGCCAAAACTCACAGATTCCTGAGAGTGCAGGAGCCTTGGCAGACACAAAAGCGGGGGCCCGGCAGCTGCCGAGCCCCCGCCTTCGCGAAGGTAAGAGACCCTACTTGAGGATCTTGGTCACCGTGCCGGAGCCGACGGTGCGGCCACCCTCACGGATCGCGAAGCCCTGGCCCTCTTCCAGCGCGATGGGCTGGATGAGCTCGACCGTCATCTCGGTCGTGTCACCAGGCATGACCATGTCGGTGCCCTCGGGCAGCGAGATCACGCCGGTCACGTCCGTGGTGCGGATGTAGAACTGCGGGCGGTAGTTCGTGTAGAAGGGGTTGTGGCGGCCACCCTCATCCTTGTTGAGGATGTAGCACTTGCCCTCGAACGAGGTGTGGGGCGTGGTGGTGCCGGGCTGGACCACGACCTGGCCACGCTCGACGTCCTCACGCTTGGTGCCGCGCAGCAGCAGACCACAGTTCTCGCCGGCCCAAGCTTCGTCCATCTGCTTGTGGAACATCTCGATACCGGTGACGGTGGTCTTCTGGGGCTCACGGATACCGAGGATCTCGACCTCGGAGTTGATCGGGAGCTTGCCGCGCTCGACCTTACCGGTGACGACGGTGCCACGACCGGTGATCGTGAAGACGTCCTCGATGGGCATGAGGAAGGGCTTGTCCATGTCACGCACGGGCTCGGGGACGTTCTCGTCCACGGCCGTCATGAGCTCCTCGACGGTCTTGGTCCACTCGGGGTCGCCCTCGAGCGCCTTGAGCGCCGAGACCTTGACCACGGGGGCGTTGTCGCCGTCGAAGCCCTGCGAGGACAGGAGGTCACGGACCTCGACCTCGACGAGCTCGAGGATCTCCTCGTCGTCGACCATGTCGGACTTGTTCAGCGCCACGAGGAGGTAAGGAACACCCACCTGCTTGGCGAGCAGCACGTGCTCACGGGTCTGCGCCATCGGACCGTCGGTCGCGGCAACCACGAGGATCGCGCCGTCCATCTGGGCGGCACCGGTGATCATGTTCTTGATGTAGTCAGCGTGACCGGGGGCGTCCACGTGGGCATAGTGACGCTTCTCGGTCTCGTACTCGATGTGCGCGATGTTGATCGTAATACCGCGCTCGCGCTCCTCAGGAGCCTTGTCGATGTCCTCGAACGGCGTGAAGGGGTTGAGGTCGGGGTACTTGTCGTGCAGCACCTTCGAGATCGCGGCGGTCAGCGTCGTCTTACCGTGGTCAACGTGACCAATGGTGCCGATGTTGACGTGGTCCTTGGTCCGCTCGAACTTGGCCTTAGCCATGAGGTATTCCTCCTGATTAGTGAGACTTGGGTAAAGATGCTAATCCCTGATGTGGCTCGAAGCCATCCGGGGGGCCATCCCTACTGGTCGTTATTGTTCCTGATTTTCAACCGGTGGGGTTACTCGCCCCGGGTCTTCGCGATGATCTCGTCGGCCACAGCCTTCGGGACCTCCGCGTAGCTGTCGAACACCATCGAGTAGACGGCGCGACCGGACGTCTTCGACCGCAGGTCGCCGACGTAGCCAAACATCTCCGACAGCGGCACGAGCGCGTCAACCACCTTGACGCCGGAAGCGTCCGACATCTGGCGGATCTGACCGCGACGCGAGTTGATGTCACCGATGACGTCACCCATGTACTCCTCGGGAGTACGGACCTCAACAGCAAACATCGGCTCGAGCAGGACGGGCTTCGCGAGGCGTGCAGCCTCCTTGAAGGCCATCGAGCCGGCGATCTTGAACGCCATCTCCGAGGAGTCGACGTCGTGGTAGGCACCATCAAGCAGCGTGGCCTTGACGCCCACAACCGGGTAACCGGCCTGGATGCCCAGCTCCATCGCGGACTGGATACCGGCGTCAACGGACGGGATGTACTCACGCGGCACGCGACCACCGGTCACGGCGTTCTCGAACTCGTACAGGACCTCGGCGTCGGCCTCAAGGGGCTCGAGACGGATCTGCACCTTCGCGAACTGGCCGGAACCACCGGTCTGCTTCTTGTGCGTGTAGTCGTACTTCTCGACCGTCTTGCGAATGGTCTCGCGGTACGCCACCTGGGGCTTACCCACGTTGGCGTCAACCTTGAACTCACGGCGCATGCGGTCCACGAGGATGTC
>NZ_JBKEED010000036.1:0-138542 GCF_047975725.1 Demequina sp. | reverse complement strand
CATCGATATGCACCTGGTGCATGAGGTGACCAGTCCGCAAGCCTTCGATGGTCTGCGCCTTGCCGGTAGGTCGGTACATCGCACCGACCTGACCTTGGCGACCGAGGACCATAACGTCCCCACCACGCCCGGTCCGATCACCGATCCGGTGAGCCTGACCCAGGTTGAGACACTGCGCCGCAACTGCGAGGAGTTCGGCATCACGCTCTACCCGATGGGGGATCGTGAACAGGGCATCGTGCATGTGGTGGGCCCGCAGCTCGGCCTGACCCAGCCGGGGATGACCATCGTCTGCGGCGACTCGCACACCTCCACCCACGGGGCTTTCGGCGCACTGGCATTCGGTATCGGCACCTCCGAGGTCGAGCACGTGCTGGCCACCCAGACCCTGCCGCTCAAGGCCTTCAAGACCATGGCGATCAACGTGGACGGTGAACTGCCCGAGGGCACCACGGCCAAGGACATCATCCTGGCCGTCATCGCCAAGATCGGCACTGGCGGTGGACAGGGCTACGTGCTCGAGTACCGCGGCGACGCCATCCGCTCGCTGTCGATGGAAGCCCGCATGACCATCTGCAACATGTCGATTGAGGCGGGTGCGCGCGCCGGCCTGATCGCCCCCGACGAGACCACCTTCGACTACGTCAAGGGCCGCCCGCACGCTCCCGAGGGGGCCGACTGGGACGAGGCCGTCGAGTACTGGAAGACGCTGGTCACGGACGACGACGCGGTGTTCGACACCGAGATCACCCTGGCCGCCGCCGACCTCGAGCCGTTCGTCACGTGGGGCACCAACCCTGGTCAGGGCCTGCCCCTGAGCGCCACCGTGCCCAACCCTGACGAGATCGCGGACGCCGACCAGCGCGAGGCCGCAGTCAACGCCCTCAAGTACATGGGGCTGACCCCCGGCACGCCGCTGCGTGACATCGCGATCGACACCGTGTTCTTGGGCTCGTGCACCAACGGCCGCATCGAGGACCTGCGCGCCGCCGCAGAGGTCATCCAGGGCCGCCAGAAGGCCCCGAACCTGCGCATGCTCGTGGTGCCCGGATCGGCTCGTGTGCGCCTGCAGGCCGAGGCCGAGGGTATCGACCAGATCTTCAAGGACTTTGGAGCCGAGTGGCGCAACGCCGGTTGCTCGATGTGCCTGGGCATGAACCCCGACCAGCTGGCCCCCCAGGAGCGCAGCGCCTCGAAGTCCAACCGAAACTTAGAGGGCCGCCAGGGCAAGGGCGGGCGTACCCACCTCGTATCCCCGCTGGTTGCCGCCGCCACCGCCGTGCGCGGCACGCTGTCCAGCCCCGCAGACCTGGAAGGCGCCGACGCGCTCGTCGGTGCTCCCGCCTAAGGAGTTCCGCCATGGAGAAGTTCACCACCCACACCGGAATCGGCGTCCCGCTGCGTCGCTCGAACGTCGACACCGACCAGATCATCCCGGCCGTCTACCTCAAGCGCGTCACCAAGACCGGCTTTGACGACGCCCTGTTTGCCGCCTGGCGCGGTGACGAGTCCTTTGTCCTCAACCAGCCCGAGTACAAGGCCGGCTCCGTGCTGGTCGCCGGTCCCGACTTTGGCACCGGCTCGTCGCGAGAGCACGCCGTGTGGGCGCTCAAGGACTACGGCTTCCGCGTGGTCATTGCCTCGCGCTTTGCCGACATCTTCCGCGGCAACTCCGGCAAGCAGGGGCTGCTGGCCGCCGTCGTGAGCCAAGAGAACATCGAGCTGCTGTGGAAGCTCATCGAAACCGAGCCCGGCAAGCAGATCACCGTCTCGCTCGAGAACCGCACCGTCACCTGCGGCGAACTCACCGTGCCGTTCGAGATCGACGACTACGTGCGCTGGCGCCTGATGGAAGGCCTCGACGACATTGGCCTGACCCTGCAGAACGAAGAGGACATCACCGCCTTCGAGGCCACTCGCGCCGCGTGGCGTCCCAAGACGCTGCCCGCCAAGACCGAACCGAAGGTCGAGATCGAGGCCGCGCGCCCCGTCAACGCCTGAGTATCTTCGCGAGGCCCGGGAGCGTCAGCTCCCGGGCCTTCGCCATGCCCACCGGCGGGACCGCTGCCCACCCATGCCAGACTCAACCCCATGCCACGCCAGCGGACCAGCGAGCCTTCACCCGCATCGGCCCTCCGTCTGGACCGCGTGAGCCTGGCCCGGGTGGTGGCCGCTGCCCTCGTGTGCGGCGCGGCAGTGCTGCTGTTCGCGGTCCATCTGCGCCCCGTGGGGTATGTGCCGCTCGTGCTCGGAGTAGGGCTCTCGTGGCTCGTGGACCGTGCGCTCGCCAAGGACCTGGGGCTGATCGCGATCGGGCAACTGATCATTTCTGCGATCTCATTGAAGGCAGACCTGTCCGACGCGGGAATGCTGCGTTTTACCCTCGCGCTGGGGGCCGCGGTGCTGGTGCCGTGGGCGCTGGCGCGCTACTGGCTGGGGCACGACGCGGTGAAGTTTCCCATGTTCACCGGCAGGCGCTGGAGTCGCGCCCAGTGGATCTACCTGGGCGTGGTGATCGTCGCCGGCTACCTCATTTTGCCGTTCTACTTCATCGGCTCTGGGGCGTACCGCAACTGGCCAGACCTCGCAGGTAGCAGCGACATCGCGCGGCTGTTCGTGGGCGTGAATGCCGTGGGCATCTGGGACGAGCTGTTCTTTATCTGCACCATCTTCGCGCTGTTGATGCGGCACTTTCCCCTGTGGCTCGCGAACGTGTTGCAGGCCACCGTCTTTGTGAGCTTCCTGTGGGAACTGGGCTATCGCGAGTGGGGGCCGCTGCTGACCATTCCCTTCGCGCTCATTCAGGCCTGGATCTTCTCGCGATTCAAGTCGTTGCCGTACGTGCTGGCGGTGCATCTGCTGTTCGATGCGGTCGTGTTTTCCGTCCTGGTGCATGCGCACCATCCGGAGCTGTTCGACGTCTTCATCACCGCGCCGCGCACGTAGCGGCCCAGGTCGGGGCTGCGGCTGCGAGACTGCCCTAGGAGCGCAGCCACGCGCGAGTGCCGAACGTGCGCAGGGACGGGGCCATCGCATCGGCCGCCCAGGCGAGATCGTCCGCCAGGCGAGCGTCGTCCCTGCCCAGCAACGCGATGCGGAAGGCGAGCGTGCCGTGGAAGAAGTCGCCGGCGCCGAGCGTATCGACCACCGGCACGGGCGCGACGGGGACCTCGCCCTGGGCTCCCCGGACACGCCACAGGACGGGCTGTGAACCGCGCGTGATCGCCATGGTCTCGACCCCGAGCGAGCCGAGCCACGCGAACACGTCTTCTGGCGCGCCCGACCCGTGCGGCGTGCGCAGGTCGTCGGACGCGATCACGATGTCGGCCGCGCGTACCACGGAGGCGGTGTGCGGCTTGAGGCTGCCCGCGTCCATCACCACCGGCACGCCCGCCGCGCGCGCTGCCATCGCCAGCGGCACGGCGATCTCGGGGTGGTATCCGTCGATGAGGACCGCGCTCACGCCGTCGAGCGACGGCGGCTCGACCGGTGCGCGGTCGGTCCGCACGGCCGATGCGCTGGGAGAGACCACGGCACGTTCACCCGTCGCTTGGGTCACCATGATGGAGGCGGTCACGGGCGGGCCGGAGCCGTCACCGTGGTCGAGCAGGCCGACACCGCATGCGGCGAGGTCGGCACGAATCGGGTCTGCGAGGGGGTGCTGCGGCAGGCGGGTGGCCAGCGTGGGCGTGCCTCCCAGATGGGCGAAGGCGACGGCGGCGTTGGTGGCTGGCCCTCCGGCAGCGACCAAGAAGTCCAAGGCGGCGATCTTCTGGTTCGCGGCGGGCACGCGCTCGACGGACTGGATCACGTCGAGGGTGGTCAGCCCGGCGAAGAGTGCACGCGGGGAGTCGGGACTCATGGCGCCATCGTTGCATGGGTGAGATGAGTGTCACGTGCCTCATAGGCGGCTGTGCGGCGATTCCGTAGACATGAGTTGCCTCCAGGGGGAGGGGAGGAGGGTGGGGGCGCAACTGCGCGCCGCGCACGCGCCGGTGCGGGGCTCTCAGCCTCGATAGGGGACAATGGAAACCATGACTGACTCCATCCGCGTGCATGGTGGCGTGCCCTTGCGCGGCGAGATCTTTGTGAGGGGTGCCAAGAACTTCGTCTCGAAGGCGATGGTGGCCGCCCTGCTGGGATCGACGCCGTCGACGCTGCGCAACGTCCCCGACATTCGCGACGTCAACGTCGTGTCCTCGTTGTTGCGCCTGCATGGCGCACAGGTCGATTACGACGTCGACAGTGGCGTGCTGAGGGCCGACACTTCTCAGTTGCGTTCGGCCGATGCGATGCAGATTGCCGAGCACGCGGGTTCGAGCCGCATTCCCATTCTGTTGTGTGGTCCGCTGCTGCACCGTCTGGGTGAGGCGGTGATCCCTGACCTCGGGGGTTGCCGTATTGGGGACCGTCCCATTGACTTCCACCTGGAGATCCTGCGCAAGTTTGGTGCCAAGGTCACGGAGGCTGGCGACGGGCTGCACCTGACCGCTCCCGATGGTCTGCACGGCATCACCCACACGCTGGACTACCCGTCCGTGGGTGCCACCGAGCAGTTGCTGCTGACTGCGGTGATGGCGCGCGGCGTCACTCGCCTGGACAACGCCGCTGTCGAGCCCGAGATCAAAGACCTCATCGACACCTTGCAGAAGATGGGTGCGATCATCTCGGTCGACACCGACCGCTCGATCACGATCGAGGGCGCCGAGCGGCTCGAGGGCTATGACCACTACGCGCTGGGCGACCGCATCGAGGTGGGCTCGTGGGCGTCGGCGGCGTTGGCGACCAAGGGCGACATTCTGGTGCGAGGCGCGCAGCAGCGCACCATGGGCATGTTCCTCAACGTGTTCCGCAAGGTGGGCGGCAAGTTTGAGGTCACGCAGGACGGGATCAGGTTCTGGCATCCCGGTGGCGAGCTCAACGCCATCGCTTTGCAGACCGACGTGCACCCTGCCTTCATGACTGACTGGCAGCAGCCGCTCGTGGTGGCGCTGACCCAGGCCAAGGGCCTGTCGATCGTCCACGAGACCGTGTACGAGAACCGGTTTGGGTTCACGGAGGCGCTGGTGGCGATGGGTGCACACGTGCAGCTGTATCGCGAGTGCTTGGGTGACAAGGCCTGCCGCTTTGGGCAGCGCAACTTCTTGCACAGTGCTGTGATTTCTGGGCCCACGCCCTTGAAGGCCGCCGATATCGAGGTCCCTGACCTGCGTGGTGGCTTCTCCCACCTGATCGCGGCCCTGGCGGCCGAGGGCACGTCGACCGTGTCGGGCATCGACATCATCGACCGCGGCTACGAGAGCTTCCGCGACAAGCTCGCGGCGCTCGGCGCCTCGGTCGAGTAGGCCATGGCCCCCAAGATTCCTGCCGGCTTCCGAGCTGCGGCAGTGCTCATCAAGCCTGTCTTGCTTGCGACCACGCGTCGTGAGTGGTCCGGGATGGAGAACTTTCCGGACGATCGCGGCTTCATCGCGGTGTCCAATCACATGACCTACGCTGACCCGTTCACGTTGGCGCACTTCTTGTACGACAACGGCTACGCGCCGCACTTCATGGCCAAGGCGTCGCTGTTCGACGTGCCCGTGGTGGGCCGCGGGCTGCGCGGACTCGACCAGGTGCCGGTGCACCGCGGTTCTGCCAAGGCGCGCGATGCGGTCGACGCTGCCGTGGAGCTCTTGGCGAGGGGGGATTCCATCGCGGTGTTCCCCGAGGGCACCCTCACGAGGGATCCCGACCTGTGGCCCATGCTGGCGCGCACGGGAGCGGCGCGCATGGCCCTCGAGCACGACGTGCCCGTGATTCCCATTGCCCAGTGGGGTGCCCAGCAGCTGCTCGCGCCCTATTCGAAGAAGGTGGACCTGTTCCCGCGCAAGACCGTCAAGGTCGTCGCTGGCCCGCCCGTGGACCTGGAGGAATTCCGTGGTCGCCCCCTCGACATCGAGGTGCTGCGCTCCGCGACCGATCGCATCATGGCTAATCTGACTTCCATGCTTGAAGACATCCGCGGCGAGCAGGCGCCGTCCCAGCCATGGGACATGCGTCGCGAGGGGGGCGGCCGATGACCCGGGCGGCGGTGCTGGGCGCCGGCGCGTGGGGAACGACCTTCGCGGCCGTCCTCAAGGACGCCGGCACGGAGGTTGCTCTGTGGGGACGCGACCAGGACGTCTCGGACCAGATCAACAACGAGCGTCGCAACGAGCGCTTTTTGCCTGGCATGGACCTTCCCGAAGGCATCGTGGCGTCGACTGATGCTCGCGAGGTACTCGCAGGTGCGGACATCGTCGCGGTGGCACTCCCGGCGCAGAAGGTGCGCGGAATCATCGCGGAATACAAGGACGCCGTGCCTGACAACGCCGTGGTCGCTTCCCTGATGAAGGGCATCGAGATCGGCACGCACGCTCGCATGAGCGACGTGCTGCGCGAGGTCTGGGACCTCACGCCTGAGCGCACGCTCGTGGTGTCCGGACCCAACTTGGCACGCGAGATCGCGGTGAAACAGCCCACGGCGACGGTCGTTGCGGGGCTTGATCGCGCATCGGCCGAACTGGTGGCGTCAGCCACCGCGTCGTCCTATTTCCGGCCGTATACCAACCCGGATGTGGCCGGAGTGGAGTTGTGCGGGGCGTTCAAGAACGTCGTCGCGGTGGGCGTGGGAGTGACCGACGGCCTGGGCTACGGTCACAACACCACGGCAACCGTCATCACCCGCGGGCTGACCGAGATCACTCGTTTGGGCGTCGCGCTGGGTGCGCACCCCGACACGTTCTCGGGCCTCGCGGGCATGGGCGACCTGATTGCCACCTGCGCCTCGCCGCTGTCGCGCAACCACACGCTTGGTGCACACATTGGTCGTGGGTCGTCGCTCGCGGAAGCCATCGAATTGACCGGTGGAACCGCCGAGGGCGTCCAGACCTCGCGCTCCATTCAGGAGCTCGCGAGGGCACACGGCGTGGACGTCCCGATCTGTGACGCTGTGGTCGACATGCTCCACCACGAGCGCCCCATCCAGGACGTGCTGTCGCAGTTGCTGTCCCGCCCGCGCAAGGCGGAGGTCGCCTAGGTGGCTGACGTGAAGCCCACGGTTGCGGTGCTGTTTGGCGGCCGCTCGTCGGAGCACGGGGTGTCCTGCGCGACCGCAGGCGGAGTGCTGGGCGCGATCGACCGCGAGCGCTGGAATGTGGTCGCGGTCGGCATCACGCGCGACGGGCGCTGGGTGCCCGCCTCTGACGATGCCGCCGACTGGCTGCTCCACGACGGCGCGCTCGCGCACGTGCCGCACAATGAGCGCACGGTGTTGCCTCCCCGCGACGCCTCCGAGCGCACCTGGCGGGTGCTGAGCGAGGACGGCACGGTGACGCCGCTCGCCGAGGTCGATGTGGTGTTCCCCCTGCTCCACGGCCCCTTTGGCGAGGATGGCACTGTCCAAGGAGCGCTCGAGCTCGTGGACGTGAGGTACGTGGGCTCGGGCGTGCTGGCGTCCGCCATTGGCATGGACAAGCAGTACATGAAGACGGCGTTGCGCGGTGCGGGCCTCCCGGTCACACCCGACGTCGTGCTCGCGCCGGGGGAGAGTCCCGAGGGTCGCCGCGCGGAGATCGAGGCGCTGGGTCTACCAGTGTTCGTCAAGCCCGCGCGCGCGGGGTCGTCGATGGGCATTTCCAAGGTGTCGTCGTGGGACACCCTCGAGGTCGCCATCTCTGACGCCGTCAAGCACGACCCCAAGGTGCTCATCGAGCGCGGCGTCGTGGGGCGCGAGATCGAGACTGCCGTGCTCGCCACGGCCGACGGCGTGCACGCCTCGCCTGCCGGTGAGATCGTCACGGGTGGCGCCCACGAGTTCTACGACTTCGAGGCCAAGTACCTTGACGAGGCCGCCGTCGATTTGCGCTGCCCCACGGAGCTAGCCGACGACGTGGCCGCTCAGGTGGCCGACATCGCGGTGCGTGCGTTCCGGGCCGTGGGCGCGGAGTCGCTTGCTCGCGTGGACGTGTTCGTCGCTGCAGACGGCACCATCACGGTCAACGAGATCAACACCATGCCTGGATTCACCTCGACGAGCATGTATCCGCGCATGTGGGCCGCTGCCGGGGTCGAGTACCCCGAGCTGATCCAGCGGCTTCTTGACGGGGCCCTCGGTCGGGGCACTGGCCTGCGCTAGCCGCCTGTCGAGGTTGCGTTGGTGGCCTCGGTTCGTGCCGGGCCGGCCGGCGCATCGGCTGGCTTGGTGTGTTCTGGCGCGCGGGCCTGCGCGTTGTCACCGTGTCCTGGTGGGACATGGGTGTCACTTTTCGCCCGGATCTGACCCTCATGTCCCACCAGCGCGCGGCGGAGGGTGCGGCGGAGGGTGCGGCGGGCGGGGAGGTCGCGTCGGCGGCGCCGGTTCGTGCCGGGCCAGCCGGCGCATCGGCTCTCTTGGTGTGTTCTGGCGTGCGGGCCTGCGCGTTGTCACCGTGCCCTGGTGGGACATGGGTGTCACTTTTCGCCCGGATCTGACCCTCATGTCCCACCAGCGCGCGGCGGAGGCAGGGTGGGCGGGGGCGGGGTGCGAGGGCGGAGGGCGCGGCGGGGGCGGGGAGAGAACGGGAGGGCTCCGCACCGCGCAGGGCCGATGCGGTGGCTGCCGAGCGCTGTTGGGTCACCATTTGGTGACGGTCTGGCGGCCTCGCTATGACTTCGCGCGATCAATAGGTAGGATTCCTAACAAACCTTTAGGAAGGTTTCCTAACAAACCTGTGTCATCGCGAAGGAGCCAGGCATGGCCACCGACACCGCACACCCGTTCGCCAAGCCCACGACCGCAGCCATCGTGCTCGCGGCGGGCGCTGATGACGACTCGCGCCGTCTGCTCAGTGAGACTCTGGGGGACTCAACCGTTGCCCAACTCGCGCTGGCCAATGTGCGAGCCGTGCTCCCCGCCAGCCACATCATCGTGGTGACTGCGCCCGGCGACACCGCCCTGCGCGAACTGCTGGGTGAGGACCTCACCTACGTCGAGCAGGTTCAGCCGCTCGGGACGGGCAACGCCGTGCTCGCCGCGCGTGAGGCCGTGCCAGCCGATGCGCACAGTCTGCTCGTGACCTACGCCGACACCCCGCTGCTGCGCACCGACTCGCTGAGGGGCCTGCTGAAC
The DNA here is from genome assembly GCF_047975725.1 of Demequina sp. Taxonomy (GTDB): domain Bacteria; phylum Actinomycetota; class Actinomycetes; order Actinomycetales; family Demequinaceae; genus Demequina. The sequence continues at coordinate 129,412 of NZ_JBKEED010000036.1, read as the reverse complement.
CGTCACCATCTGACGGGGGCGGACTTCTCGCTCCTGACTGCCGTCGTTGACCAGCCCCTTCCGTACGGTCGCATCGAGCGCGATGAGGCGGACAAGGTCAGCGCGATCGTCGAGCCCGAGGACCTCGAGGCCGCGGACGCGGACCTTCACGAGATCAACGTGGGCTCCTACGTCGCGGCACCCGAGCGTCTCTTCGCCCAGATCGAGGCCCTCGCGGCCACGGGCGAGCACCGGCTCACGGAGGTCGCGCTCGCGTTCATTCGTGACGGTGCGCGGCTGGTCACCTACCGCGGGCTCGACCCCGACGAGGTGCAGGGCATCAACACCCCGGACGAGTTGCAGCAGGCCGCCGACATCGTGCTCAAGCGCCTGTTCATGCCCAAGAAGGACACGGACACCACCATCAAGTTCGGTACCGGTGGTTGGCGCGCCGTCATTGGCGAGGGCTACACGCTAGGTAACTTGCGTCGCCTGTGCCAGGCCATCGCGAACGAGGCCACGCGTCAGGGAATCGACCACAAGGGCGTCGTGATCGGCGGTGACCGCCGCTTCTTGTCGCGCGAGTCCGCCGAGGCGGCCGCAGAGGTGTTCGCGGGCAACAACATCCCCGTGATCTTGCTGCCCGACGACGTCCCCACCCCGCTGGTGACCTTCGCGGCGCCGTACACGAACTCCGCGTACGGCGTCATCATCACCTCGAGCCACAACCCGCCGGAGTGGAACGGCGTCAAGGTGTTCCGTGCGGATGGCTCGCTGCCGCTCGACGAAGAGACGGACCGCTACCAGGACGAGGCGAACGCCCTGAGCGTCGACGAGGTCATCTCGCTCGACCTCGCCCTGGCCCGCAAGGCCGGCATCGTGGTCGACAGGCCGCTGACTGACCCGTACATCGACGCGATTGAGAAGATCATCGACGTGGATGCCGTGCGCGGCTCCGACCTGCACGTCGTGGTCGATCCCATGTACGGCACGAGCCAATTGACGCTCGGCACCATCCTGTCGGACATGCGTGTGCGCGCGGAGTTTATTCACGCCTCGCACAACCCGCTCTTTGGCGGCGTCGCCCCTGCCCCCGATCTCCAGCGCCTGTCGAGCCTGATCAACATGATCAAGAAGGCGGACGGCGAGTTCGACCTTGGCATGGCCACCGATGGTGACTCTGACCGCATCGGCATTGTTGACGAGACCGGTGAGTACATCTCGACCAACGATCTGCTGCTGCTCCTGTACTGGTACCTGCACGAGGTGCGCGGAGAGAAGGGTGGAGTGGTGCGCAACCTCGCGACCACGCACCTGCTCGACCGCCTGGCCGCTCACTTTGGCGAAGAGTCGCGCGAGTGCCGCGTGGGCTTTAAGTTCGTCACGGCCGGGATGGAAGAGATCGACGCTGTGCTTGGCGGCGAGTCCTCTGGCGGCCTCACCGTGCGTGGCTGGATTCTGGGCAAGGACGGCATCTTCGCGTGCGCCCTGGTCGCCGAGATGCTGGCCCGCACCGGTAAGCGCATCTCTGAACTCAGGGAGATGATCTACGAGATCACCGGTCGCCTGTACACCGAGGAAGCTGGCGTGCCGGCCACACCCGAGATGCGCGTCGCCGTGCCACGTCGTCTCGAGGCGGACCCGCTGACCCACATTGGCCCGTATCCCGTGGTGTCGATCAGCCACCTCGACGGCACCAAGATCGTGCTCGAGAACGACAACTGGGCGCTGCTGCGCTTCAGCGGCACCGAGCCGGTGCTGCGCATGTTTGTCGAGGCCGACAGCCCCGAAAAGGCCACCGAACTGATGGACTGGCTGCGCGGATTCGTGACTGCATAGGTCACGGCTACTCACCGCACCGCTTCACCGCCCCGGACCCGTACCCACCACCCCAGCACACGAACGGACACCCTGCCTCATGAAGTACGGCTACTTCGACACCGACAACGACGAGTACGTCATCACCCGACCGGACGTGCCGGTTTCATGGACTAACTACCTGGGCACCAAGAACCTGTGCACGGTGTTGTCGCACAACGGTGGCGGCTACTCGTACTACAAGTCCTCGCAGTACGGCCGCATCACCCGATTCCGTCAGAATGCGGTGCCGCTGGACCGTCCGGGCCACTACGTGTACGTGCGTGACAACGAGGACGGCGACTACTGGTCGTCGGCTTGGCAGCCGGTGGGCAAGCCGTTCGAGGGCGACGATGCGGCCAAGTACACGACCGCGCACGGGCTGGGATACTCGCGGTTCGAGTCGAGCTACCGCGGCATCGATACCTCGCACACTATCTTCATTCCGCTGGATGACGACGTCGAGCTGTGGGACGTCAAGGTCACCAACAACTCTGACAAGGTGCGCGAGCTGACGGTGGGCTCGTATGTGGAGTTCTCGTTCCACACCATCACCATTGACAACCAGAACCTGCAGATGTCGCTGTACGCCTCGGGATCGTCCTACGAGGACGGCATCATCGAGTACGACTTCTACTACGAGCCGTGGACCTTCCACTACTTCACGTCGTCGGAGTCGCCCTCGTCATACGACTCGCTGCGCGACAACTTCATTGGCCCGTACCGCACGGAGGCCAACCCCATCGCGATCGAGCGGGGCCACGGCTCCAACGAGTCCGCGACCACTCAGAACCACTGCGGTTCGCTCCAGCACGTCGTGACCCTTCAGCCGGGCGAGACCAAGCGCCTGGTGTACATGCTCGGCTATGGCTCGCGTGACCAGGCTGGGCGCCCCATGCAGGCTAAGTACTCGGACGTCGAGACGGTCGACGCGGAGTACGCGCGCCTGGGGCAGTACTGGAAGAACAAGCAGGACAAGCTGCGCATCACCACGCCCCACGAGGGCATGAACACGATGATCAACTCGTGGACGCTGCTGCAGGCGGAGACCTGCGTGGTGTGGTCGCGCTTTGCCTCGTTCGTTGAGGTCGGCGGCCGTACCGGTCTGGGCTACCGCGACACGGCTCAGGACGTCATGAGCGTGATTCACACCAACCCCACCAAGACCCGCCAGCGCATCGTCGAACTGCTGCGCGCTCAGGTCTCCAGCGGGTATGGCATCCACCTGTTCGAGCCCAAGGCGTTCGACCCGGACGCTGAGAAGCTGCCCGATGTCCCGTCGCCCACGATCGTGCCGACGCCGTCCATGGATGACCTCATCCACGGGCTCGAGGACACCTGCTCGGACGACCACCTGTGGCTCGTGCCCTCCATCGTGGAGTTCGTCAAGGAGACCGGCGACTACGACTTCCTCGACCAGGTGATTCCGTTCGCCGATGGCAAGGACGCGACGGTCTACGAGCACCTTAAGGCGGCGCTGGACTTCTCTGCCGAGCAGATCGGTCAAAACGGCGTGGCCCTGGGCCTGCGCGCAGACTGGAACGACTGCCTCAACCTCGGTGGCGGCGAGACCTCGCTCGTGACCTTCCTGCACGCCTGGGCCATTGGCGCCTTCCTCGAGGTCGCCGCGTACCGTGGCGACGACGAGGCCATCGCGACGTACTCCGCTGAGCGTGAGCGCATCGCCAAGGTTGCCGACGAGCAGTTGTGGGACGGCGACTGGTGGATCCGTGGCTACACGCGAGACGGCGTGAAAATCGGCTCGCGGGAGAACAAGGAAGGCAAGATCTTCCTTGAGCACCAGGCGTGGCCCGTGATCGCGGGTATCACCTCGCAGGAGCGCGGTGAGGCCTCCATGGATTCCGTGCGCGAACTGCTGGGCTCCGACTACGGCAACCACCTCAACTGGCCGGCCTTCACCGAGATCGACGACACCGTGGGCTTCGTGACCCGCGTGTACCCGGGTATCAAGGAGAACGCGGCGATCTTCTCTCACCCCAACGCGTGGCCCATCATCGCTGAGGCGATGCTGGGACGCGGCGATCAGGCGGTGGACTTCTACGACAAGATTCTGCCGTTCAACCACAACGACAACATCGAGGTGCGTGGCGCTGAGCCCTACGCGTACGTCCAGTTCCTGTACGGGCGCGACCACGAGTGGTTTGGCAAGGCGCAGAACCCGTGGCTGACCGGCACGGCTGGCTGGATGTACACGGCGGCCACCAAGTACATCCTCGGTATTCGCCTGGCCTTCGATGGTCTGGTGGTCGACCCGTCCATTCCGATGGCGTGGGATGGCTTCGAGGTGCGTCGCGAGTGGCGCGGAGCGGTCTACAACATCGAGGTCAAAAACCCTGACCACGTGTCCAAGGGCGTGAAGTCGGTCACGGTTGATGGCGTCGAGATCGACCCGACCAAGCCCGTGCCGGTGCAGCCCGAGGGCGCCGAGGTGTCCGTGGTGGTCACGCTCGGCTAGCGGCACTCCAACCCGTTGGACGGGGCGAGCGCCGCTGCCGCGGAGACTTCCGCGAGCACGTCGGCGATCGCCTCGTCCGCACGGATTTTGGGCACCGTGAGCTCGAGCGCTGGCGAGCGCCCAAATGTCACGGCGACCCACGCATCGTCCGTCTCCGTCATGAGCCAATTCACGTCGGCGGCGGGCGTCGAGACGGCGATGCACGGATCGGTGGTGGGGCCGGGAGGCTCGACGCCACAGCGCGCGACAATTTCGTATTCATCGCCCCATGCCTGGGTTGCCTGAGAGGTCGTGCCGCGCATGTCGAGGCCGCCCACGACCTCGGGGATCGCGAGCATGACGGGCGCGCATTCGGGGTCGCCCGCGTACTCGGCTGGCTCCACGACGAGGGGGTGGGCACAGGCCGTGAGCAGGGGCAACACCAGCAGGGCCGATGCGGCGGCTGGCTTCACTCGCAGGGGCATGGCTTCCAGGGTAGTGGGGCCGCAGGCAGGCGCCGGCCGGTGTCCGGCGCGCCGATAGCCTGGGGCCGTGACCTCCGTGCGTGATCTCGTCTCTGGCCTGCCCCATGGGCGCGCGTTCGCGCTCGCGTGGCCCATGATCGTGGCGAACGTGTCGGTGCCGCTGGTGGGGCTCGTCGACACCGCGATGCTGGGGCATTTCTCCGACACGGTGAACCTGGGTGCTGTCGCGGCGGGCTCGATTGTGCTGTCCGCGGCGTATTGGGTGCTGGCCTTCCTGCGGCTGGGAACGACAAGCCTCGTGGGTCGGTCGATTGGCGCTGGCCGGCCGCTCGACACGGTCTCCCACCTGCAGCGCAGCCTGCTGCTTGCGGGGGTGCTGGCCGCGGGGGTGCTGCTGATCCAATGGGTGGCGTTGCCGCTGCTCATGGCGGTGATGGCGCCCGCAGGGGAGGTGCGTGAGCTCGCGACCGCCTATAGCCAGATCCGCTTTCATTCTTTGCCTGCCGTGCTGGGCACGTTCGTGGTGACCGGGTACTTCATTGGGTCCCAGGACACGCGCCGGCCGCTCGCGATTGCGGTGACGGTCAACGTCCTCAACTTGGTGCTCGACGTGGCCTTCGTGGGAGGGCTGGGCTGGGGCGCGGCGGGGGCGGCCTGGGCGACGATGATCGCGGAATGGGTGGGGCTCGCGCTCGCAGCCGTGCTGTTGTGGCGCTTCCTCGACCCTGAGCTGAAGGCGCGCCTGAGGCGGTGGCGCGGCCAGGGCCTGCGTCGCGGATGGCGCGCGCTGTTGACCATGAACGCGGACCTCGCGGTGCGCACGGTGCTGCTGTACGTAGCGTTGACGTTCCTGACGGCCGCAGGCGGGCGCATCAGCCCTGATGTGCTCGCCGCCAACGCCATCCTCATGCAGGTGACGCTGCTGGCCTCGTATGGCCTCGACGGGTATGCCCACGCCGCCGAGGCGATGAGCGCCCGCGCCATCGGCACCCGCAACCTCACCGAGCTGCATCGCGCCAACCTGGCCGCGACCTTGCCTGCCATCGTGATCGCGGCCGCCTTCACCGCGGTGTTTGTCTTGGGCCAGGATCAGTTCATCGCGCTCATGACCGACCTTCCCGGACTCACTCAGACGACGGCGCAGTACTATCACTGGGCGGCGTGGCTGCCGCTGATCTCGGTGGCGGCCTACCTGCTCGACGGCATCTTCATTGGCACCGGTCAGTCGCGGATCATGCGCAACTGCATGCTGATCGCGGTGGTGGGTATCTACCTGCCATCGTTCCTGATCCCCGCGTGGATTGCGGGCGAGGCCACCAACGATGGGCTGTGGCTGTCGTTCACGCTGCTCAATATCGCGCGCGGCGTGTTGCTCGGCATCGCGTATGGGCGCCTCACCCGCTCGGGAGGGTGGCTCAGCACGGCTCACGCCCACCCGTAGGCTCATGGCATGAGCACCATCGGAGACATGGATGAGGACGCGCTGATCGCGCTGTTCGCCCCCCGCCTTCCCCAGACAGACGCGGCCATCCTCGGCCCAGGAGATGACGCCGCGGTCATCGCGGTTGACGGCGATCTGGTCGTCAGCGCCGACGTGCTCGTGGAGAACCGGCACTTCCGCTCGGAGTGGTCGACCGGCGCGGACGTGGGCTTTCGGGCCGCGATGCAGAACCTGGCCGACATCGACGCGATGGGAGCGGTGGCGACCTCTCTTGAGGTGACGCTGTGCGCTCCCGCCTCGACCCCTGTCGAGTGGGTGCTCGGGATGGCAGACGGGCTGCGTGAGGCGTGCGAACCCCACGGCGTAGGAGTGGTGGGCGGCGACCTGTCTGGCGCCAGCGAGATCGTGTTGGCGGTGACCGTCATGGGGGAGACCCACGGCACCGAGCCCATCACGAGGGCCGATGCGCAGGTGGGCGATGTCATTGCCGTGTCAGGAGCGCTCGGCGCCTCTCGCGCCGGGTACGAGCAGCTCTCGCGCAAGGTCAGCGTGGACCAGGAGGCGGTGGACCTGTTCGTGCGCCCCCGCCCGCGTATTGGCGCTGGCCTCGAAGGTGCGCTGCACGGTGCGACGGCGATGATGGACCTGTCCGATGGCCTGGCGCGCGACGGGGCGCGGATGGCGCGCGCATCGGGCGTGCGGCTCGAGGTGGACCGTGCCGCAGTACCTGTCCATGAGGCCGCGGTGCGCACCGCCCACGGGCTTGGTCTCGACGACCAGCAAGCGCTCGCATGGGCCATCGCCGGGGGAGAGGACCACCACATGCTCGCGACGTTCCCACGCGCCAGTGCGGTGCCGGAGAGCTGGCACCTGATTGGCGAGGTTGTGGACGGGCCCGTCGGGCTCGTCATCGACGGCGAGGCCCCCACCGAGCGCGGCTGGGATCACTTCTCCGGGAACTGAGGGTTCGCTCCCGCTCGCCCGCGCGGGGACAGCGAAAAGGCCGGCCTCCCGAGGGGAGTGCCGGCCTTGCCGCGATGCGCCGAATTAGACGGCGCGCTGGACCTTGCCCGCCTTGAGGCAGGAGGTGCACACGTTCACACGCTTGGGGGTACCCGCCACGACGGCGCGCACACGCTGGATGTTGGGGTTCCAGCGACGCTTGGTACGGCGGTGCGAGTGCGAGATCGAGTGACCGAAGGACGGTCCCTTGCCGCAGACGTCGCAGTTGGCAGCCACGATAGTTCTCCTAAAAATCAACCTGCGCATCGCCCCGATTGGGCGGCGCCACGAATCACAGCCTGGTGTCAGGCAACCGCACTAGGGTATCCGACGAGCGGACCATCCGCAAACGGCCCTCACGCCGCGCGAACGCGAGTGTGGGTGCCTCATGCCACGATAGACCTGCGAGCGGGGCCTGAGTTCACCACGTGCCCTGGCTGCCCTGTGATGGAAGGAAGCGATGGCCGAGACGACTGACTTGCGACGCTGGCTCGATGCCGGCGCGCGCGCAGTCAAGCACGCTCGCGGCCGGCTGGACGCCATCAACGTCTTCCCCGTGCCCGACTCTGACACGGGCACCAACATCTATCTCACCCTTCAGGAAGGCAACCGGTCCGTTGCGAAGCTGGGGCCGGAGGCGACGCATCGCGAAGTGGTCGCCGCGTTCGCCCGCGGGGCGCTCATGGGCGCAAGAGGCAACTCGGGCGTGATCGTGAGCCAGTACCTCACCGCCTTTTTGTCCGCGATCGACACCCGCGGGGGCCTGAGCAAGGTCGACGCCAAGGGCATTGCGAGGGCGCTCGACCTGGCGGCCGATGCCGCCTACCGTGCCGTGGGCTCGCCTGTGGAGGGCACCATCCTCACCGTGGCACGCGCCGCGGCCAAGGGTGCGGCCGATGCGGTGGTGGCCAAGGCGGGCAAAGAGGCGACCGCTGTGGCTGCCGTCGTTGCCGCGCGTGCGGCACTGGCGCTGACACACGAGCAGTTGCCTTCCGCGAGGGCCGCTGGGGTGGTCGATGCGGGAGCCGCAGGGCTCGTGCTGCAGTTGGAGATGCTCGCCGAGACCCTGGCCGGGCCACAGGCGCTGGCGGCCCTGGATGAGGTCGAGTGGGAGGTGGAAGATCGCGTCCGTCACGCAGTGGGCGTACACGACCACGATCACTCCCATGACGACGGCGGGGCGTTTGAGGTGATGTTCGTGCTCGCCTCCGACGAGGACCTGCGCGAGACGCTCACCGCGAACCTTGAGAGCATCGGCACGTCCGTGGCCGTCACCGGAACTCACGGGTTGTGGCAGGCACACGTCCACACCGATGAGCCCCACCTCGCGGTCGAGCACGCGATCGCGCACCAGGCCCAGCAGATCTTTGTGCGCAACGTCCTCATGGGCCACGAGGCGGACCGCGGCTCCACGGGAGTGGTCGCGCTGACGTCGTGCCCTGGCATGGCGGAGCCGTTGGCCGAGGCTGGCGCGGTCGTGCTCGTCGTGCCCGATCCCACCCTGCTCAAGCGCCGTGCGCTGCGCCGGGCGGTCAAGGACGCCTCGGGGGTCGCGGCCGTCGTGGTGGCCGGCCACCCAGCGCTGCGTGCCGCGGCGCTCGAACTGGCGCGCAAGCGCCGCAAGCCCGTGCTGACGGTGCTCGACGCCCAGCACGAGGCCCACGTGATCGTGGCCGTCGCCGCAGCAACCCTGGTGACGCCCGGTCAGGACCTCGCAACCGAGATGGCGGATGCCGTGGCCGCGACGCTCGTCGCGGAGTCGAGCGGCGATGCCCTCGACGAGGACGTCGACCGCATGATCGACGGGCGCACGGAGATTGTGACGCTGGTGCTCGCGGCGGGCGTGCCCGAGTCCGTGGCCGACGCGGTGCGGCTGTCGGTGCACGGAACCGCTCCACTTGCGGACGTCAACGTGTACCGGGGTGGACAGGCCGAGCCCGCCGTGCTGATCGGCGTCGAGCGGGCAGAGTGAACACGCCCGCACCGCGGCTCGCGGAACCGCTGAGCAAGGTTCTTGGAGCGCGCACCGCGACCGGGCTGGGCAAGCTCGGGTTGGACACCGTCGAGGACCTGCTGCGGCACTATCCGCGCCGCTACGGCTCGCCGGGGGAGATGACCCCCATCGGCGCGCTTGCGCTGGGCGAGCACGTGACGGTGATGGCACAGGTGCGCTCCGTCACAGTGCGCACCATGCGCTCGCGCGGCGGCGCGATGCTTGAGGCCGTCGTGACCGACGGGCGCGACAGCCTGCAACTGACCTTTTTCGCCAAGCGCGCGGGCGTGCTGCGCATGCACGAAAGCAAGCTCGCCGCGGGCCGCACGGGACTGTTTACCGGCACCGTGGGCGAGTACCGCGGGCGGCGCCAACTCACCCACCCCGACTACCTCATCGTGGGAGTGGACGCGGCGGACGAGGACGAGGCGGTACTCGAAGCCTCCCGGCCCATCCCGATCTACCCGGCCGTGGCCTCGGTGCCCACGTGGCGCATCGGCCGGTCGGTACGGATGGTGCTCGACCCGCTCACTGAAGCCGATGTGCCCGACCCCTTGCCCGCCGCGATCCGTGAGCAGCGGGGACTACCGAGCCTGCTCGAGGCACTGCGCGCCGTCCACGTTCCCGACGTGGATGCGGACTGGCGGCGCGGGCAAGACCGCCTGCGGTTCGAAGAGGCGCTCGTGTTGCAGACCGCGCTGGCCCGGCGGCGCGCCGCCCGCGAAGCACTCGCAGCGGTGCCGCGGCAGGGAGTCTCCGACGGTTTGGTGCAGGCGCTCGACGCGCGCCTGCCGTTTCCCTTGACGGCCGCACAGGTCGAGGTGGGCGAGCAGATCGCGAAGGACCTCGCCGCCACCACTCCCATGCTGCGACTCCTGCAGGGCGACGTGGGAGCGGGCAAGACCGTGGTCGCGTTGCGTGCGATGGCACAGGTCGTGGATTCCGGGGGCCAGGCGGCACTGCTGGCGCCCACGGAGGTGCTTGCTGCCCAGCACCTGCGCACCCTCGAGCAGCTCATGGGCCCGCTCGCGTTCGGAGGGATGCTGGGCGGCGACCCGCACGGGACGCGCCTGACCCTGCTGACTGGGTCACAGAGCACGGGCGCGCGGCGGCAGGCGCTGGCCGATGCGGCCTCGGGCGCCGCAGGCATTGTCGTGGGCACCCATGCGCTGCTGAGCGAGACGGTGCAGTTTGCCGACCTTGGCCTGGTGGTGGTGGACGAGCAGCACCGCTTTGGCGTCGAGCAGCGAGACGCGCTGCGTTCGCGCTCCGAGCATCCACCGCACACGCTCGTCATGACTGCCACGCCCATCCCGCGCACCGTGGCGATGACGGTGTTTGGCGACCTCGAGACGTCGCTGCTGACGGACAAGCCCGCGGGACGCGCGGAAGTGGCCACCCACGTGGTGCCCGCGGACAACCAGGCGTGGCTCGATCGCACGTGGGCGCGCGTGCGCGAGGAGGTCAACGCTGGCCGTCGCGTCTACGTGGTGTGCCCGCGCATTGACGCCGACGATGAGGTCGATCCCGAGACGCTCGAGGCCGCCGCCGACGAACCGGACGAGCCCGCCGCGCAGCGCCCACCGCTGGCCTCCGTGACCCAGACAGCCGCGATGCTCGCCGAGCGCGCCGAACTCGCCAGCGTGCGCATCGGCCTGATGCATGGCCGCCTGAGTGCGGAGGACAAGGATGCGGCGATGGCGGCCTTCGCCTCAGGAGAGGCGCCCGTGCTCGTGTCGACCACCGTGATCGAGGTGGGCGTCGACGTGCCCGCCGCGACCATGATGGTGGTGCTGGACGCCGAACGGTTCGGCATCTCGCAGTTGCACCAGTTGCGCGGACGAGTGGGGCGCGGCACGCTCGCGAGCGTGTGTCTGCTGGTGTCCCGCGCCGAGCCGGGCACGGTGTCTCGGGAACGACTGGACGCGCTCGCGGCCACCACCGACGGGTTCGTGCTCGCGGAGAAGGACCTCGAGCTCAGACGTGAAGGTGACGTGCTGGGCGCCGCGCAGTCGGGCGGGCGCAACTCCTTGCGGCTGTTGCGGGTGGTGCGCGATGCGGCGCTCATCGAGCAGGCGCGCGAGCACGCGCGAGAACTGGTCGCGCGTGACCCGGACCTGGCCGCGTACCCGGCCCTCGCATCGGCCATCGACAGCTGGCTGGGCGGCGAGCGCGAGGAGTTCCTCGAGCGGGGCTAGCGCGCGGTGGGGTCAGCCGGTCGGCGCGTCCCCGCCGTTGGCGTAGTACTCGGTCACGGTGATGCCGTTGGGGAGAGCGACCTCGTGGTCGAGCCCGACGAATGCGCCCGAGTCGTCCTGCCACAGCACCTCGCGCACGAGCGCGTACTTGGTCTCGTCCCACGTGGTCCAGTCGTCGTTCAGCAGACCGCCCGTGTCTCCCGAGTTGGGGTTGATGCACCAGAACGTGTGGTGCAGATGGCGGTCGCCGATGAGGTCGCGCAGATACGTCATCCACTGGTCCTGGCGGTCGTCTTGGCCCAGCCGTCCGCCCCACTCTCCGATGAGTAGGGGCGAGATGCCCTCGTCGTGCAGGTACAGCCAGTTCGGGCCCCACACGTCTTCTTCGAGCGACGCCGCGGAGAATGAGCCCTGGAACCACGGCTGGTCGTACACGAGCGGCCCATAGTCGTGAGGCGAGTACAGGATCTTGTCCTCGGGGCCTTCGACGGGGAGGTCTCCCGCGAGGCGCAGATTCCCGCCCCACCAGGTGATGTCGTAGTCGTCGGGGTCGTTCGATGTCCACGACTGGCCGGACTTGGGGGTGGCCTCGATGCCCTCGACCAGCAACAGCGCGTCGGGGTGCACCGCGTGGATGCGTTGGGCGGCCTCGGAGGCGACCGCTTGCCAGTCGTTCTCGCCGCCGCCTCCCCAGGTCGCGCGCGGCGTCTCGGGCGCCTTGCCGTGAGGTTCGTTCTTGAGGTCAAACCCGATGATGGTGTCGTCTTCGCGGTAGCGCTGCGCGACCCATTCCCAGGCAACAAAGAAGTCCTCGGCGCTGACGTCACCCGCGTACCACACGGGCGTGATGTGGCCCGCGTTGTCGGCGAGCGCCGAGTGCAGGTCGAGGATCACCTTGAGGCCGTGGGCCTTCGCGGACACGAGGAAGGCGTCGAAGATCTCCAGGGTGGTGGCACCCTCGAGGTCCGGGTTGGCGGCGGCGTTGACATTGCCCGTGGTTTGGGCGTTGCCCGCGCGCCACTCAAGCAGCAGTTCCGTCGAGATGGGAACGCGCAGCACGTTGATGCCACGGCCCGCAATCGACGCGATGGTCTCCTCAAGGTTGACCTGCCACAGGCCGTGGAACACCCGCTCGGAGGTGTTGAAGCCAAACCAGTTCGCGCCCGTCAGCCACACCACGTTGCCGTTGGCGTCGACGATCGTGTTGCCCTCGACGCTGAGCCAGTCGTCACCGCTTGGGGCGTTCGAGGGGTCTTGAACCTCTGCTGAAGGCGGGGGAGCATCGGCCGTTGCCTCGCCCGTCGGTTCAGGGGAGACGGCCGATGCGCTCGCACCCGAGCATGAAGCGCCGGCTGTGGAGGGCTCGCCCTGGGCATTGAAGCCGAACGTCGCCGAGCCTCCTGGTTCGACGGTGCCGTTGAACTGCACGTTGCTCGCGCTGGCGAGGCCGGTCGCGCCGGTGGCGAGCGTCGAGTTCCAGGTTTCCGTCACCGACGACTCACCTAGGTCAATCGCGACGTCCCATGAGGTGAGGCCGCCGTCACCGGCGGCGACGATGACGTCCGCGTTGTACCCGTCGTCCCACGTCGAACGGACGATGACCTGTGCGGTGCACGTTCCGTCGCCTGCGGGCGCCGAGGTGGTCGGTGTGGGGGAGGCCGCCGGGTCTTCCGGTGCCGTGGCTCGCGCGAGGGCCCAGGTGCCCGCGATGATCAGCGCGAGCACGCCGAGTGCTGCGCCGGCAGCGATCCACCACCCTCGCCGGGTGGTCGGAATCCACGATCGGCTCCGCCCGGGGGTGGTGGTGTTCTCGCTCGGCGTCATGTCCTGGCCGCCGGGAACCTGCTCGCTCATGGGTCCTCCCTGAGGGCCACAGTAGCGGCGCGCTGGCGGCCTGTCTGTACCGCCGCATCGGCCACGGTGATCGTCTCAATTGGGCCGCATCCTGCGCAAACAGCGCAAATCGTGCTTATCGTGGACATGGTCGTGTGCCGTCCACGCGACCCCGGCAGAAGGGCGAATCCCCATGAGCACACCTACCAACGCGCACAAGCGCACGACCCTCGCGAAGTTCTCCTTGGCAGGCATCGCGGTCCTTGGCATCGGAGCTGCGGCGACGGCTGCGGCCTGGACCGACGACGTCTGGTTTACCGCCGAGGCTGAGGCCGCCACCTTCGATCTCCAAGGCTCCGTGGATGGCTCGACGTGGCTCGACGTCGGCGTCGACCCGGTACCCGACGACCCCGACGATGATGTCGCCATCGTGATCCCGGCCACCGAGTTTGCTGGCATCGGACCCGACTACTCCCACACCACGACGCTGTATCTCAAGAACGCTGGGACGTCGGACATCACTCTTGCTGGCCCCAATGCGTCCGACACGGGAGCCATCTTCGAGGGCACCGACGGGGCCACCGTAGTGGTGTCGCCTGCGTTGACCGGCACCGTTCTCACGCCGGATGAGCAGGTGACGTTCAACGTGACCGTCGAGACCTCTGCGGACTGGCCGCTCAGCTACCAAGGCACCACGGGCACCATCACCGTGCAGGTGACGGGCACCGCCAGCTGACCTCCGTCTGATCCTTCCGTGACCGTGACGCGCGTCCTTCGCGCCGTCGGCTCTGTGGCCCTGTGGGTGGCCGCAGCCCTCGGCGTGCTGACGTGCGCCATCTGGGTGGCGACGGCGGCAGGCTGGATCAAGCCGCTGATCGTCACGTCCGGGTCGATGGAGCCGACGATCGGCACGGGTGCCCTCCTGATCGCCACGCCCATCGCGGTGGACGACGTGGTCGTGGGTGATGTCCTCACGCTCGAGTCCGACCTCACGGGCGGCTACGTGACGCACCGGGTGGAGTCCGTGGAGCCTGTGGGGTCCCACGGCGACGCACGGAGCATCATCATGCGCGGTGACGCCAACGGCGCGTCAGACCCTTTGCCGTACGTGGTCGAAGGTGACGTGTGGAAGCCACAGTCGACCTTCGAGGGCGTGGGGGAGGCAGTCGCCAGGCTGGGACGGCCCCAGGTCATCATTCCCGCGTTGATCGCGTTGGCGGCGCTGCTGGGGCTGTCGCTCCTGCGCGACGAGCGGCCCGAGCCCGAGGACGATGCGGTCCGGGAGGACTCGCCGGCGGCACAGAGCACGACCGGGGGTGGTGTGTCATGACAAGGACCAGGCGTACCGTCCCCGCGATGCTCGCCGCGATGCTGCTGCTCTCGGGTGCGGCGTTCATCCTCGCCACGAACAGCTCGCCTACGCGGGCTGCCACTCCCATCGAGGTCGACATCGACCTCGGCTCCCTGGTGCCGGACACTCCGGTGACCGAGTCCATCGTGGTCGAGGTGCCTGTTGATGCCACGGTGGTGCGGTCGGAGTGGGTGCAGTTGGAGGGCATCGCGACCGACATCGAGTGGACCATCGAGATGTGCGAGGCCGGATCGTGCATCGACGTCGCGCCGCCCCAGACGGGGCAGGCCGTTCCCGCAGGGACCTACGACTTCATCGTGACGGGCACCCTGGTGACGGACACCCTCGGCGACGGGTACGCGCTCGGAGTGGTGGAGCTGTATGGGGACGAGGGCACGACGCTTCCCATGACGGGTGTCGCCATTCCTGCCCTGGTCGTGGCGCTCGCGGCAGGCGCCTTGCTCGCCGGGACGGCGGCCGTCGTGACGGCATCGCGAGGACGGAGTGCCTCATGACGCGGGCGCGGTGGGCACTGGCAGCATTCGCGGCGGGCCTTGTCGCGCTGCTGTTCGCTCCCACGGTCACGGGCGCCAACTGGGCAGATGAGGCGTGGTTCAGTGCTCGCGCGACGGCGGGCCGTTGGGACGGCGGCGGCACCGGCGGCGGGGGAGGGATCGAGCCCGGCAACGACGGCACCATCATCGTGGACGTGGAGTGGGACATCAGTGGGCCCACGCAGGAATGTGGGGTCGTGCATGTGCAGACCAACTCGAGCGTCGAGGTCGACTGGCGCCTGCACGTGGACACCACCGTCGCGCCGTGGAACGGGGTCGCCGCCTCTGAGGTCCAGGTCAACAGCGGTGGCGTCAAGGACAATGTGGGCGCGGACGAGTTCGAGATTGTGGGCAACTCCAACCCGGGTGCGCCCTTTGACCCGGTGAGCAACAACACGCCCATCGTCGCAGGCCAGGAGGCGCTCGTGACGATCTGCGAATACAGCGCTCCCGGCCCCGCTCCCGTGCCCGACGAGTTCTACGGCGTCACGATTACTGAACCCACCCGTGATGGCACCCAGGTGTGCTCGACCATGACTGTCCAAGGCAAGGTCGACGAACTTGAGTACCCGTTCTATTACGGCTGGGAACGGGATGTCGATGTGCAGGCGATGATCGACGTGCTCGTCGATGCCGGACTGACGTATACCCACGTCTCGTTCGAACCCGATCCGGGCAGCGGCTACAACTACACGGTGACGGCGCTCGGGGGGACCATGTACCACGTCGAGAGCAACGTCGGGATGGCCCTGCAAGGCGATGACTCGGCAACCGTGACGGTGTGTGCCCACGGCTACCTCGCGGCGCCCACGCCGGGGTCCACGCCCGAGGTCACACCCGAGGCGAGCCCTGCTCCTGCGCCCACCCCAGCCACGACCCCCAGCCCACAGTCGAGCGCCACTCCTCGCGCATCGGCCACCCCCTAGCGGTGCGTACAGTGGCGATGTGACACGCATCATCGCCGGAGACCTGGGCGGACGCCGCATTGCCGTCCCTCCCAAGGGCACCAGACCCACCACCGATCGCGTCCGCGAGGCGCTGTTTAGCCGTCTGGACCACGACGACTCGCTGAGGGCGGCGCGGGTGCTGGACGTCTACGCGGGCTCGGGCGCGCTGGGCTTCGAGGCCCTCAGCCGGGGTGCCGCACACGCGACCTTCGTCGAGTCAGGCTCGCAGGCGGCGCGCGTGCTCCAAGGCAACGTCAAGGACTTGGGCGTCGGTGCCCGCGCGCGCCTGGTCCGCGAGAAAGCGCTGAGCTACTTGTCGCGAGCCACCGATACCTGGGACGTGGCGTTCCTCGACCCGCCCTACGACATCGCGCGCGACGACCTCGCCGCAGTGCTGGCGGTCGTGGAGCCGCGCCTGGCACCCGGCGCGCCCGTCGTCCTTGAGTGGTCCTCGCGGGCAGGCGACGCGCCATGGCCAGAGGGCATCGAGCCGCTGCGGTCCAAGGACTACGGCGAGACACGGCTGCATTGGGCCGAGCGCATCGGCGCTGACCAAGAAGGCACCGAGACCGAGGACGGCCAGTCCGGTAGCGTCGCACCATGACCATCGCCGTGCTGCCAGGCAGCTTCGACCCCATCACGCTGGGGCACCTCGACATTGCTCGGCGCGCAGCGAGCCTGTTCGACGGCGTGATCGTGGGTGTCGCTCACAACTCGACCAAGACGCCGCTGCTGGGGCTCGAGGAGCGCGTGGCGCTGGCCCGCGCAGCGACCGCCGACATCGACGGCGTGAGCGTCGAGGTGGTCGACGGGCTGCTGGTGGACTTCTGCTCCCGGCGCGGGGCTGGCGTCATCGTGAAGGGACTGCGCGGCGGCGCCGACTACGATTACGAGCGGCCCATGGCGCTCATGAACCGGTCGTTGACCGGGATCGAGACCGTCTTCGTCACCGGAGACAACGCCCTGAGCCACATCGCATCGTCACTCGTGAGAGACGTCGCGCGCCATGGCGGCGACGTTTCGGCGTACGTTCCCGATGGGGTAGCCGATGCGGTGGCAGCCGCACTGTCGGGCGGAAGCGCCGCAGGTTGAGACCACCCTGCCCGATCACGTAGACTATTGCGTCGGTCCTGCCGATCGAGCACGGGCTGGGGTCCAGGAGGACCGGAAGGAAAGGGAGTCGCGAATGCCGCAGCGTCCCGAACCCTCGCCGTTTCGTATTCCCGTCAGGGATATCGTGCGCCGTCCAGGCACACAGCGAACGGTGAGTGAAGTCTTTCCGGCCCCCGCGGTCCTCGGCACCGACGTGATCGGTGTGCCTCAGGGCGAAGAGTTGAGTCTCGATGTGAGTCTCGAGTCCTTGTCCGAAGGCATCTGGGTCTCCGGAACCGTCTCGGCTGAGGCCGTCGGCGAGTGCGGACGATGCCTGGACGAGGTGCGACAGCATGTCGACACCCGCGTCCAGGGACTGTTTGCGTTCAACGACTCTCAGATGGGAGACGAGGACGAAGAATCAGAGGACGTCTTCGAGTTTGACGGGGAGACCGTGGATCTTGAAGAGGTGGTGCGGGATGCGGTGGTTACACAACTGCCGTTCACCCCGCTATGCCGCCCGGACTGCCCGGGGCTGTGCGACCAATGTGGCGCCAGACTCGCGGAAGACCCGGACCACGCCCATGATGTGATCGACCCCCGGTGGTCGGCCCTCCAGAGTTTGTCAGAAGAGAAAGAGAGTTAGCCGTGGCAGTTCCTAAGCGCAAGATGTCGCGTTCGAACACGCGTGCCCGCCGCTCCCAGTGGAAGACCACCGCTGCGAACCTCACCACGTGCCCGCAGTGCAAGGCTGACAAGCTTTCGCACACCGCGTGCCCCGCGTGCGGCGCCTACAACGGTCGCCAGTACGCTGAGGCGCTGCGCACCGAGCACGAGGGCTGAGGCCCGCGCCGCGTGCGCGAGGCGAGCAAATGAACATGCCGGGGCAGGCAGCAGCCGATGCCTTGGCTCAGCAGCTCGGGGTCGTTGTCGACCCCGAGCTGCTGGTGCTTGCCCTCACGCACCGCTCGTTCGCCTATGAGGCGGGCGGCCTTCCCACCAACGAGCGCCTGGAATTCCTGGGCGACTCCGTGTTGGGAGTGGTCGTCACCGACCGCCTGTACCGCGATCACCCCGACCTTCCCGAAGGGGAGCTCGCCAAGATGCGGGCCGCTTCGGTGTCTCAGCGCGCACTTTCGCAGGTCGCGCGCGAAATCTCCCTTGGCCCCTGCATTTTGCTGGGCAAGGGCGAGACCGCCACGGGAGGTGCGGACAAGGACTCGATCCTGTGCGACGCGCTCGAAGCAGTCTTTGGTGCCGTCTACCTGACCCATGGCATCGATGTCGCCCGCGACGTCATCCTGCGTCTCGTGGGGCCCACGCTGGCCGCCGCCGCCCGGTCGGGCGTGGCGCTGGACTGGAAGACCTCCCTCCAAGAGGCGTGTTCTGAGCGCGGCTTGGGCGCTCCCGTGTACTCCTCCGAGGGCACGGGACCTGACCACGCTCGCACCTTCACCGCGACCGTCACCATCAATGGCGTGGCCCGCGGCGTGGGCCAGGGCAGCGCCAAGAAGCACGCCGAGCAGGAGGCCGCCGAGGCCGCCTACGGGTCCATCACCGCTGAGCCCCTCGCGGCCCACTAGCCGCGCCGGCGCGTTGCTGTGCCCGAACTACCTGAGGTCGAGACCGTCCGTGCTGGACTGGACTCCCTCATCACCGGCGCCGAGATCGTGGCCGCCGATGTACGTCGCGACTCGTGCGTACGCCTGCTGCCGGGAGGCGCTCCGCTTTTCCAGGCCATGACGGCCGATGCGCGCATTGGCGCCGTGGTCAGGCGCGGCAAGTTCATGTGGATGCTCCTCGAGCGTGAGGGGGACGACGTCCCCGCTGAGGCGCTCTCGGCGCACCTGGGCATGTCGGGACAATTCCGCGTGCACGAGGGAGCCGCGCCCGAGCCGCACCCCCACTGCCGCGCGCGGTTGACGCTCGACCGGGACGGCGCGCCGCTGACGCTCGACTTCCTCGACCAGCGCACCTTTGGCTACCTACACGTCGAACCGCTGGTCGACACGGCCGATGCGCGGGCCGGGGGAGCGGGCAGCTCGCTCGCGGCGGTGCCCGCGTCCGTTGCCCACATTGGCAGGGACGCGCTCGACCCTCACCTCGATCCCGCGGCGGCGATCCGCTCGTGGCGGCGGGGCACCCGAGGCATCAAGCAGGTGCTGCTCGACCAGACCCTCGTGAGTGGGATCGGCAACATCTACGCCGACGAGGCGCTGTGGGCCGCACGGGTGCACCCCGAACGGCTCGCCCGCGACGTGTCTGCGGTGAAGGCGCGGGCGCTGCTGGAGGCCAGCCAACAGGTCATGGCACAGGCCTTGTCGCAGGGCGGCACGAGCTTCGATGCGCTCTACGTCAACGTCAATGGCGAGTCGGGCTACTTCTCGCGCTCGCTCGAGGCCTACGGGCGCGGCGGCGAGCCGTGCGGTCGCTGCGGGCGAGCGCTCAGCCGCGCAAGCATCGGCGGTCGTGCGACCCATTGGTGTGCGTCCTGCCAGCGCCGCCGCTAACCCCTCCCCGTCAAATGGATCCATTTGGCTTGTCGGGGAGGGCCGATGCGCTCGCAAGTGCCGCCTGACGATGAAAGTGGATCCATTTGGCTTGTCGGGGAGGGCCGATGCGCTCCCAAGTGCCGCCTGACGATGAAAGTGGATCCATTTGACGGGAAGGGGGGAGGGAGGGCGATACGATGCCACCTATGGCTGATGTGAGAGTGCTGGTGCTGGACGACCACGAGGTGGTTCGCCGAGGGATCTGCGACATCCTCGATCGAGCCGACGGCGTCGAGGTGGTGGCGGAGGCGGCCAACGTCGCCCAGGCCATTCGACGCGTCGATGCGGTACGTCCCGACGTGATCCTGTCCGACCTTCGCCTGCCTGACGGCACGGGCCTGGACGTGATCGCCCACGTGCGCGCTCACCACCCGGAAACCCGCATCGTGGTCCTCACGAGCTACGACGACGACGAGGCCAAGGCAGCGGCACGCACCGCTGGGGCCGATGCGTTCGTGGCCAAGACCGCGGGTTCGTCCGAGGTTCTCAAGGCCGTCAAGGACGTGGCCTCCGGCCGCGAACACGGTCAGCACATCGACGTGCAGGAGGACGACGCGATCGCCTCGCTCACTCCCACCGAGCGCAAGATCGTCAAGGCCGTGGGGGAGGGCCGCTCCAACAAGGAGATCGCCGAGTCGCTGGGCATTGCCGAGAAGACCGTCAAGAACCACGTGACGAGCATCCTGGCCAAGATGGGCCTGCAGCGCCGCACCCAGGTGGTCGCCTGGGCCACGCAGCGCAAGGCGCAGTCCTTCCGCGCCTAAGCCCTTCGGGGTGTCCTTAGGCGGACGCCTCGACGTTCCATACCGCGACGCAGCCAGGCCGATCCCGGCCGGGCCAGCGCTCGAGCAGGCTGAAGGTGCCATTGCGCCGTAGCGCGCGGTTGGCCAGGTTCGAGGTGCCCGAGTGCCGTTGGGTGGCGCCCGCGGGGCCAATGCCGTTGTCCTCGATACGGACCTCGACGCGGCCGTCGCTCGCATGCAGATTGATCCGCACGGCCGATGCGCGGGCATGGCGGGCAACGTTCGACACCAGTTCTCGGGTCACCGCGACCAGGTCGTCTGCGAGGGCAGGGTCACCGGCCACGGCGGCGTCAAGGTCGGGCCATTCCGCGGTGACCGACGGCTCGAAGCCGAGCGAGTCCCGCGCGAGGACCAACTCGCGGCGCAGTCGCTCGGCGATGGGCTCGTTGGAGCGTTGACCGGCGAGCGAACTCATGACGCCGCGGACCTCGTGCTGGGCGCGCTTGACGTGTTCGAGCGTGCTGCGCAGGCGCGCGGCGATCGGGGGGTCCACGTCCTCTGCGATGGACTCGATCTGCATCGCGGTCGCGAACAGTTCTTGTGAGACGAAGTCGTGCAGGTCGTCGGCAAGGCGTGCTCGCTCCTCGTTGAGGGCGGACACGGACTTCACGTGGGACAGTTCCGACAGGCTCAGCGCGAGTGCCGCCTGCGAGGCGAAGCGCAACGCGATGGACAGTTCCCCCGAGTCAAACTCCTTCGCGCCGCGCGCACGCCACAGCATGAGCAGGCCGACGGATTCGCCCTGGGTCACTAGGGGGGCGTAGAGGCTGGGCCCGTACGACGTCACCTGTTCGAGCACGTTCTTGCCCGGCGGCTCTGGGGCGATCATGCCCTCGCCGCTCTCGATCACGCCCACGCCGGTGCCGCCGGCGGGCAGTTCGAGGCCCAGGAGTTCCTGAGCGGACGTGCCAGCGGTGACTTCCATCACCCATGCACCGTCCAATCCAGGCAGGACCAGCGCGGCGGTGTCGGCGTGCGACAACTGGAGCGCGGTGTCGATGATCTCTTGGAGACCGTCGCCAGGGTCGTCGTTGGCCAGCAGGTGGGTGGTGATGCGCTGGGCGGCCGCGAGCCACCTCTCGCGATTGAGCGCGAGGTCGTACAGCTGCGCGTGGTCGATGGCGACCGAGGCGGCGGAGGCGAGCGCTCGGATGTCGTGCCCGTCCTCCTCCGTGAAGTCGCCGTCCTTGTTGGCGAGGTAGAGCTGGCCGAACACGCGCCCGCGCACCTGCAGCGACGCCCCCAAGAAGGTGTGCAGGGGAGGGTGGCCAGGGGGTAGGCCGATCCGGGCCTCGTGGGTCGCGACGTCGTGAACGTACAGCGTGCCTTCGACCGGAATCTCGCCGAGTACACCGACGGGCTCAGGAGGACGGCCAATCATGTCGTGCATCTCGGGGGGCATGCCGCGCGAGTGGAAGGACTGCGAGCGGCCCTGCGAATCGAGCACATTGATAGCCGCGTAGCGCGCGCCGGTCAGTTCGGTCGCGGCTACGAGGAAGGCGTCGAGCACGTTGCCGAGTTCGATCTCCGTGTTGAGCGCGATCACTGCTTGCGCGAGGGCGTGGGCGCGCACCTCGGGAGCGACGGAATCAGGCATCGATGCTCACGACCGCATCGGCAGCATCCAACAGGCTCAAGTCATGGGTCACGATCACTACGCTACGGCCCTGCGCGCGCATCTGTGACAGCACCGCGCGCAGCGCGTCGCGGCCGTCGGCGTCAAGGTGCTCGCCCGGCTCGTCGATGAGTTGCACTGGTTGCGGGGTCAGCAGCGCGCGAGCCAGGAGCAGGCGGCGGCGCTCGCCGCCGGAGACCGTGCCTCCGCCAGAGCCGACGAGCGTGTCGAGTCCCTCGGGGAGCGACTCAGACCACTCCCGCAGGCCCGCGGTGGCGAGTGCCTCACGTGCCTCGTGGGCCGTGAGGTTGCCCCGGGCCACGCGCAGGTTCTCGAACACCGTGGTGCCAAACAGGTGGGCATCCTCTGCGGTGATGGCCACGACCGCGCCCAAATCGCCGGCCCGCACAGGGTGGCCGTCGATGAGGGCTCTGCCTGAATGCGGTTCGAGGATCCCGGCGAGCGCGGCAAGCAGCGTGGTCTTTCCGATGCCACTGGGACCGACGATGGCGAGCACCTCGCCGGGGGAGACCTCGAAACTCACCGGAATGGTGGGCGTCATGCCCGGCCATGCGACCGAGAGGTCTTGCGCAGCGATGGACACGGGGCCGTCGGGCGCCGCAGAACGCTCGATGTCGCAGTCCGCACCGGGATCGACGTGGGGAGCGAGCTGCTCGATGCGGATGGCGGCCTCGCGCGAGCGCTCGAGCTGCGTGACGGCAGCGGGGATGGCGCCCACTGCCTCGAAGGCAGCGAGGGGCAGGAGTGAGACGACCGTCATGGTCATGGGGCCGATCAGGCCGGCCTGAAACTGGGTCACCGCGATCGCGATCGAACTGATGAGCGCCGCGCCAGCCGCGAGTGTCTGAACAGCGTTGGCGAAGGCGGCGGGGCGCGCCGCGGCCTCGTGCGCGGCGGCGCTGTCACGCTCAGCGTCAGCCAAAGCCTCGAGCGAGCCCGACTGAGTGCCCCACACCCGGTGCTCGGGCGCGGACTCGATGGCGGCGAGCGTGCGCTCGGTGACCCGTGCATCGGCCCTGACCCCGAGCGTCGCTGCGGAGCGAGCGGAGCGGACCGTCAGCGCGGCGGCGCCCACGCCCGCCACGAGAAGGCACGCGGCGAGCGCGGCCCCGGCAGCGGGTACCAGGGCCGCCGAGATGCCCACGGCAATGGCAGCGACCGTGACGGCGACAGCAGGCGGGATGAGCCCGCGGACCACCGCGTCACCTACGGCGTCGATGTCGGCGCCAAGGCGAGCCATAATTTGACCGCGTCGCACGGACAGCACCTGCGCCGGCGGAGAAGCCGCCAGGCGCTCATAGACGCGCACGCGCAGGTCGACCACGCCCCGCAGAGCCGTGTCGTGAGACGCGAGCCTTTCGAGGTAGCGGAACAGGCCGCGGCCAATGCCGAAGAAGCGCACGATGACGGCGGCGACGGCGAGGTCGGCGGGAGAGGGCATGCCTGCCGCACGAGCGATCAGCCAGGCTGCGACCGCCGACAGCCCCACGGCGGAGCCGATCGCGGCGGTGCCCCAGACCACAGCCATGGTGGCGCGCACGCGGGGAATGTCGGCATCCCTCAGGGCGCGACGCAAGGGCAGCCACTGGTTCACAGCGCCACCTCCTGAGCACCGACGGTCACGGCGGTCACCTCGATGACCCGATGCGCGGCTGCGATCAGTTCGGGCTCGTGGGTCGCGACCACGACAGTGCGCCCGGCGGCAGCGGCGTCTCGGATGGCGCCGATCACGTGGGCACGGTTGTCGATGTCGAGGTGAGCCGTGGGCTCGTCGAGCACGAGCACCGGGCGGTCAGAGGCGAAGGCGCGCTCAAGGGCGACCCGCTCGCGTTGCCCCAGGCTCAGGGTGAGTCCCTCGACGCCAAGATCAGGCCGCTGCGGAACCCAGGCGAACTGGCGAGCCCACTGCGAGGAATCGACATCGTTCAGCTCCACGGGTGATCCGTCGGCGAGCACCGCATGGACGGCGCCCTGGTCGGGGGCGAGTAGCCCCATGAGCGCCAGGAGCGCGGTGGACTTGCCGTCGCCGTTGGGACCCACCAGGGCCGTGATCTGGCCCGGTGAGGCGGTGGCGTCCAGGCCGCCAGGCGCCAGGCGCACTCCGTCGGGCGTCGCGACCGCCACGCCGGTCGTGACGAGGGAGGCTCCCTCCAGCGACGGGGCAGGGCGGTCGCCACCCACGCTCACGGGCTCGGTGTCGAGTACCGCGAAGGCGGCATCCGCCGCAGCGAGGCCGTCCGCGGAGGCGTGGAAATGGGTGCCGACGTTGCGCACGGGCAGGTAGACCTCGGGGGCCAAGACCAGCACGGCGAGAGCGGTCTCGATGCTCACCTCGCCGTACACGAGCCGGAAGCCCAGCGTGACGGCCACGAGTGCCACTGCGAGGGTGGTCAGCAGTTCGAGTGCCATGCCCGAGAGGAACGCCACGCGCAGCGAACCCATCGTCGCGGAGCGCTGGGCATCTCCCAGTTCGCGCACACGCGCCGCGGGACCATGGTGGCGGCCGAGGGCCTTGAGGGTGGGCAGCCCGGCGATCAGGTCCAGCGTGCGCGAGGCCAATCGCTCCATCGCCTCGAGGTGCTTGGCCGAGCGCTGTTGCGTCACCAGCCCGATGAGGATCATGAACATCGGCACGAGCGGGACAGTCGCACCGATGATGGCTGCGGAGATCCAGTCGAGTTCGAGGACCACGGCGAGCATGAGCGGCGTCACCGTGCAGGCCAGTAGCAGCTGCGGCAGGTAGCGGACAAAGTACGGCAGCAAGCCGTCCAGCCCGCGGGTCGCGGTGGTGGTCACGCGCGCGCCTTCGCCCGACGCGGCCCACCGGGGGCCGAGCGCGGCGGCGTGCTCGACTACCTTGCCGCGCAGGTCAGAGATGACCGCGACGCCGGCCCGATGCGCGAGACGCTCCTGGCCCCAGGTGATGGCCACGCGCAACGCCACGATCAACCCGAGCCACGGCAGCGCCGCGCCCAGGTCCCGTAGCGCCAGCGGGACCAGGGCGCCCAGCCATCCCAACCCATCGGCCGTTAGGGGAAAGGGCGCGAGGTGGGGGGCCAGCACGCGGGCAATGATGAACGCTTGCAGGCCGATGAGAACGGCCGCGGCAAGGCCGAAGCCCGCCGTCACGATCATGTAACGGCGGGCAGGGCCAATACGCGCGATAAGGCGCGGGTCAATCGGACGCACGTACTTACTGCTTGACCTTCGACTTGTCCTTCTTGGGCAGGAAGGTCAGGGAGTTGTGTTCGGGAATGTTGTCCTCCGACAGGCGGCGACGGAAGACCCAGTAGGTCCAGCTTTGGTAGATCAGCACGATGGGCGTGAAGATCACCGCGACCCAGGTCATGACCGTCAGCGTGTAGTCGGTGGACGAGGCATTCTCGATGGTGAGCGAGTACGCCGGGTCGGTCGACGACGGCATCACGTCGGGGTAGAGCGAGCCGAAGATGAGCGCCACGGCGAAGGCGATGGCCACGGCGTTGCCAATGAAGGCCCAGCCGAAACGACCGGCACGGCCAGCGACGAGCGCCACGACGAGTCCGATCGCGGCGACGGCGACCACGGCCCACGTCCAGGTGACGGAGTAGGCGAGCTGGGTCCAGATCGCGAAGGCGGCC
Organism: Demequina sp.; assembly: GCF_047975725.1. Lineage (GTDB taxonomy): Bacteria > Actinomycetota > Actinomycetes > Actinomycetales > Demequinaceae > Demequina. The sequence continues at coordinate 103,614 of NZ_JBKEED010000036.1, read as the reverse complement.
GTAACCACGAGCGCGATGGGGGCCATGGTCTTAGCGACGGCCTCTGCGCGCTCCCTCACGGCGCCGGCGGTCTTGAGCGACAGGAAGATCGCGCCGTGCGACAGGAACAGCGTCAGGGTGGTGGCGCCTCCGAGCAGGGCGTACGGGCTGAGCAGGTTGAAGAACCCACCCGTGTACGTCATGGTCTCGTCGATGGGCACGCCGCGCACGATGTTGGCGAAGGCGACGCCCCACAGGATCGCGGGCACCCAGGCGCTGCCCATGATGACCCAGTCCCAGCGCCGACGCCAGGCATCGTCGTTGATCTTGCCGCGGTACTCGATCGCCACCACGCGCACGATCAGGGCGAGGAGGATCAGCAAGAGCGGGATGTAGAAGCCGGAGAACAGGGTCGCGTACCAGTGGGGGAAGGCCGCGAACGTGGCGCCACCTGCGGTGAGCAGCCAGACCTCGTTGCCGTCCCACACGGGGCCAATCGAGTTGAGCGCGACACGGCGGCCGCGGTCTCCCTTGCCGACCTTCTCGAGCAGCATCGCGACACCGAAGTCGAAGCCTTCGAGAACCAGGTAGCCGGTCCACAGGATCGCAATGAGGATGAACCACACCAGGGGCAGATCAAGAGTCATGGTCATACCTCCTAGTAAGCGAACGACATGGGCTTGTCAGCGCTGTCGTCATCGTCGGTGGGTTCGTCGTAGTGCGCCTCGGGCGCACCCTCGACCGCATAGCGGTGCATCAGGCGGTACCAGAACACCGCCAGCACGCCGTAGACCAGCGTGAATGCGGTGAGCGACAGGGCCACATGCCACACCGTGGTGGCCTCGGACACACCGAACATCGTCATCAGCATGACGGAGTCGTAGCCCGTGGGGTTGGGGGCCACCACAAAGGGCTGGCGACCCATCTCGGTGAAGATCCACCCAAAGCTCGCCGCCGCAAACGGCATGGGCAGAGCGATGATCGCGAGTTTCTTCATCCAGGGTTGGTCGGTGACGCGCCCCTTGCGGGTGAACCAGAAGATCGCGACGCACAGCGCGGCACTGAAGGCGGCCAGGCCGATCATCAGGCGGAACGACCAGTACGTGACCATGAGGTTGGGGCGGTACTCGATCTCGTTGCCGTTGAGGTCGGTCTCGCCGTAGCGCTCGGCGTAGATCTCCTGCAGGTCAGCGAGCCCCTTGACTTCGCCGTCCCATGACCCCGTCGCCATGTAGGACAGCAAGCACGGCACCTCGAGGATGTGGTTGACCGATTCGGGGTTGGATCCGGACAGGTCTCCCACGGTGAGAATCGAGAAGGGCGCACAGCCTTCAGGGGTCTCGATGAGCCCCTCGGCCGCTGCCATCTTGATGGGCTGCTGCTCAAACATGAGCTTGGCCTGCAGGTCACCCGTGACGATGACGCCGAGCCCCGACAGGAGCATGACCACGGCACCAAAGCGGGCCGCCGTGCGGTACATCGGCAGGTCCTGGTGTTCCTTGTTCTGGCGCGCCAGCCGCACCATCCAGTACACCGCGATGCCCGCGACAAACGTGCCAGCGACCAGGAAGGCGGTGGCAATCACGTGGGGGAAGGCAACCAACGTGGTGTTGTTGGTCAGCACCGCCCAAATGTCGGTCATCTCCGCGCGGCCGGTCTCGGGGTTGTAGACGGCACCCACGGGGTGCTGCATCCACGAGTTGGCGGCGATGATGAAGTAGGCGGACAGGAACGAGCCGATGGCGAAGGCCCACACCGTCATGAGGTGCACCTTCTTGGGCAGCCGGTCCCAGCCGAAGATCCACAGCCCTAAGAAGACCGACTCAAGGAAGAACGCGGCGAGCGCCTCGATCGCGAGCGGCGCGCCGAACACGTCGCCCACAAAGCGCGAGTACTCGGACCAGTTCATGCCGAACTGGAACTCCTGGACAATTCCGGTGGCGATGCCGAGCGCGAAGTTGATCAGCAGCAGCTTGCCGTAGAACTTGGTCAGGCGAAGGTACTTTTCCTTGCCTGTGCGCACCCATGCGGTTTGCATGATCGCCACGAGGGTCGAGAGACCGATCGTGAGCGGTACGAGGATGAAGTGGTAGACGGTGGTGATGCCAAACTGCCACCGAGCAAGGTCGAGGACGTCCATACGGGGGTTATCTCCATCATGCAGAAGCGGGACTGGTCTTCCTGTGCTCAACCTACCTTCAGTCGCCCGTATAAGGTGCTGGGACCTTGGTCCCGGTAGCCCCGCTCTTCCAGGCACGGCGAATCGCCCAAAGTGGGAACTCCCCGCGAGCGGCAAGGGGTGTGTCACAATGGTGGACAGGTCCGCACCCAGCCACACCGGGTGCCAACCGCGCGACAGACGCAGCGCTTGCGTAGCAGCCAGTCCCGTCTCGGTCCCGCCGGGCTACAAGCCTGACGGCGGCGACATCGGGGATAGGCGCTCAAGAGCAAACGCAGCTGTCAGCCGCGACCTGAAGACTTCCGTGGCCGTTCGAACTGCGAGCCACGACCGACGAGAGAGCATCAATACGGCGTGTGGGCCGCTATTGATCTGAGGTACCCGCATTGAGCGAGGAAAAGACCACACCGGACGCACCCAGCACTGCGCTCATCTTCCAGGCGCCCGAACCCGCCCCCGTGCGCTCGCGGCGCGCGTCGGCGCCCGCCGGCCCGCCCGCTAAGGCGGACACCAAGCCTGAGGCCCCCAAGGAAACGTCGAGCGACGAGGGTGCCCGCGCATCGGCCGACAAGGGCGACAAGCCCGCCTCCGACAAGCCCAAGCGCAGTCGCAAGAAGCCTGCTGCCGCGCCCGCCGACAGCGACAAGACCGACAAGCCGGCCGATGCGCCTGCTGGCGACGCTGACACGGCACCTTCTGGTGACGGCGACAACGGTGCTGGCGACTCGGGCGATGGTGACGGCCCCAAGCGTCGTCGCCGCCGTGGCGGCCGCGGTCGTGGCAAGAAGCGCACCGAGGGCAGCGCTGAGGGCGACGAGTCGGGCGAGGACACCGAATCCGGCGAGGCTGAGGACGCCAGCGACGCAGGCGACTCCCAGGACTCCGACGGTAACGGCGATGACTCCCAGGATTCCGACGGCGAGGGCGGCTCGCGCCGTCGGCGTCGTCGCAGCAGGGGATCGCGGTCGGGCTCCGGCTCGAGCGGATCGTCGTCGTCGTCCGAGGACCAGCTTCAGGGCTCGACGCGGTTGCAGGCCAAGCGCCAGCGTCGCCGTGAGACCCGTGACGGCCAGCGTCGTCGCCCCGTGATCTCCGAGGCCGAGTTCCTGGCCCGCCGCGAAGCCGTCAAGCGCGACATGGTCGTGCGCGAGAGGGATCACCGTGTCCAGATCGCGGTGCTCGAGGACGACGTCCTCGTCGAGCACTACGTGAGCCACCAGGCCCAGCAGTCCATGGCGGGCAACGTCTACCTGGGTCGCGTGCAGAACGTGTTGCCGGGTATGGAAGCCGCGTTTGTGGACGTGGGCCGTGGCCGCAACGCCGTGTTGTACGCCGGCGAGGTCAACTGGGACGCGGCTGGTCTCGAGGGCAAGCCGCGCCGCATCGAGCTCGCGCTCAAGCCTGGCGACACGGTGATGGTGCAGGTCACCAAGGACCCCATCGGCCACAAGGGTGCTCGCGTCACGTCGCAGATTTCGCTCGCGGGTCGGTTCCTGGTCTACGTGCCTGGCGGCGGCGTCACCGGCATCAGCCGCAAGCTGCCCGACACCGAGCGCAACCGTCTCAAGAAGCTGCTGCGCGAGGTCATTCCGGCCGATGCGGGTGTCATCGTTCGTACGGCAGCCGAGGGCGCATCGGAAGACGAGCTTCGCGCCGATGTCGAGCGCCTCAAGCGCCAGTGGGAGAACATCGAGGCCGAGGCCAAGAACGGCAAGGCCCCCAAGCTGCTGCGCGGCGAGCCCGACATGGCCATCCGCGTGGTGCGCGACATCTTCAACGAGGACTTCGAGTCGCTCACCATTCAGGGCGAGGACACGTGGAACTCGCTCAGCGCCTACGTGGGTCAGGTCGCCCCTGACCTGATGCCCCGCCTGCACAAGTTCGTGGGCGACGGCGACGTGTTCGCCACTCACCGCGTGGACGAGATGCTCGCCAAGGGCATGGACCGCAAGGTGTGGCTGCCCTCGGGTGGCTCGCTCGTGATCGACCGCACCGAGGCGATGACGGTCATCGACGTGAACACGGGCAAGTTCGTGGGCAAGGGCGGCACGCTCGAAGAGACCATGACCCTCAACAACCTTGAGGCGGCCGAAGAGATCGTGCGCCAACTGCGCCTGCGCGACATCGGCGGCATCATCGTCATCGACTTTGTCGACATGCTGCTCGAGGCCAACCGCGACCGCGTGTTGCGCCGCCTCATCGAATGCCTGGGTCGCGACCGCACCAAGCACCAGGTGGCCGAGGTCACCTCGCTTGGCCTGGTGCAGATGACGCGCAAGCGCGTGGGCCAGGGTCTGGTCGAGGCGTTCTCCGAGACCTGCGAGCACTGCAAGGGCCGCGGCTTCTTGGTCCACGGCGAGCCCGTGGCTGAGGCCAGCGAGAAGCAGCCCGAGCGTCGTCGCAGCGGCCGTAGCGGCCGCAGTGGCGGCGGTGCGCAGGGTGGCCAGCAGGCCGCCCCCAGCAACGCCAGCGCCCCCAAGACCAGCGAGGACCCGGCCGCAGGCCAGGCCAAGTCAGAGACTCACGCCCTCGACGACCGCGAGGAGGCACGCGCGGCAGTCAAGGCCACGCTGGCCTCCATCGCCGCGGCGGCGGAGAAGGCCCACCACCACGACGACGAGGAGCGGCCCGATGCGGTGGCTCCCGAGGTCGTGATCGAGCTTCCTGACCGCTCGCGAGCCTCCGAGCCGGTGGAGTCTGGCGAGCAGGACAAGGCTGAGGACAGTGCCTCCGAGGCCGCTCCCGCTCAGGCCGAGCCCACCGAGGGCGAGCCCACTGACGGCGAGGAAAGGGCTTAAGCGATGTCCGAAGGGATCGGCTGGACGGCTGTCGAGGCGACCCATCGGGCGCGCGTGCGTGCCACTCGCGAGGAGGTCCTCGCGGCGGAGCTCGACATCGAGTGGAATTGCTCGGTGGTGAACCAGGGGCTCAGCGACCTCGTGATCGACGATCGCGGCCTGCCGGTGACGTGGACCGCGGTGGCCCGCGCGGGGCTGCTGAGGCAGCAGTTCCATTGTGCGTTGCTCGCAAGTGACCCCGTGGTGATCAGTTCTGTGCACGGCGAGCGCATGGTGCAGACCAGCACCACCAAGGTTGACGCGGAGCCGGGAGCCGACGGGCGCATCGGCGTCGTATGGGCGGTGGACGCACAGATAACGGCCCGGAACTCTTGGGCCAGAGCGATGCTGGCGAGGTCAACGAACCGTCTGACGACCGATCTTCAGAAGCACCTCGATCGGACCATGACCGCGTGGGTCGCGGCGATTGAGGCGCGATCCGTTCTTGCCTCGCAAAACGCCGCCGACTCGGTTTGACCGGGGGCCGCTCAAGCGGGTACATTTGTACGTCGGCGCGCAAGCGTCACGGGTCAGCCTGCGCCCAGATTGGCAGCGGCAGACAACCATCCAGACGTAGAGGATTCAGATTCATGGTGTACGCGATTGTGAAGGCCGGTGGCCGCCAGGAGAAGGTCTCCGAGGGCGATGTCATCGTCGTCGACCGACTCAAGGCTTCGGCCGGTGACTCGGTTGAGCTCACCCCGGTGCTGCTCGTCGACGGTGAGAAGATCACGTCCGACGCCAAGGCGCTGGCCAAGGTCAAGGTGACCGCCGAGGTCATTCGTGACGAGCGCGGCCCCAAGATCGACATCCTGAAGTACAAGAACAAGACCGGATACCGCAAGCGCATCGGCCACCGCCAGGACCTGACGCGCCTCAAGGTCACCGGCATTAAGTAAGCGAGGAGACACTCATGGCACATAAGAAGGGCGCGAGCTCCTCGCGCAACGGTCGCGATTCGAACCCCCAGTACCTGGGCGTGAAGCGTTTCGGTGGTCAGGTCGTTAACGCAGGTGAGATCATCCTGCGCCAGCGTGGCACCCACCACCACCCCGGCCAGAACGTGGGCCGCGGCAAGGACGACACCCTGTTCGCCCTCGAGGCTGGCACCGTGCAGTTCGGTCGCCGTCGTGGCCGCAACGTCGTCGACGTGGTGGCTGCTGGCTAACGCCACACCATTCATCTTTCTCGTCAGGGGCGTCGCCAATACGGCGGCGCCCCTGACGTCTATCTTGGGTACGTCTGAAAGGAAGGCACCATGGCCACGTTCGTCGACCGCGTCACGTTGCATGTGACGGGCGGCAACGGGGGCCACGGCGTGGCGTCCGTTCACCGCGAGAAGTTCAAGCCGCTCGGCGGCCCCGACGGTGGCAACGGCGGCCGCGGCGGTTCCGTGGTGCTCGTCGTTGACCCGCAGGTCACGACGCTCCTGGACTACCACCACAGCCCTCACCGACGTGCTGCCAATGGCGCGCAAGGTGCCGGTGACCACCGCGACGGAGCCAACGCATCGGACCTACGCCTGGGCGTGCCCAACGGCACGATCGTCAAGGACCACGATGGTGAGGTGCTCGCCGACCTCGTGGGTGACGGCGCCGAGTGCGTGATCGCCGCAGGCGGGCGCGGTGGACTGGGCAATGCCGCCCTCGCGACTACCAAGCGCAAGGCGCCCGGCTTCGCTCTGCTGGGTGAGCCCGGCGAAGAGGCCACCGTGGTCCTCGAACTCAAGTCGATCGCGGACGTCGCGCTCGTGGGCTACCCGAGCGCAGGGAAGTCCTCGCTGATCGCCGCCATGAGCAAGGTCCGCCCCAAGATCGCCGACTACCCGTTCACCACTCTCGTGCCCAACCTGGGCGTGGTCGAGGCCGGCGGGACTCGCTTCACCATGGCAGACGTGCCCGGGCTCATCGCCGGGGCCTCGGAGGGCAAGGGCCTTGGTCATGACTTCCTGCGCCACATCGAGCGCTGCTCGGTGATTGCGCACGTGCTCGACACCGCGACGCTCGAGACGGACCGCGACCCCGTACGCGACCTCGAGGTGATCGCCGGTGAGCTGCGCGCCTACACGGGCGACGAGGCCATCAGCGGCGTCCCGCTGGCCGAGCGCCCCCAAATCATCATCCTCAACAAGGTGGATGTGCCCGACGGGCGAGAGCTTGCTGCCATGGTGCGTGAAGACCTCGCCCAGACCGGCATGCCGATCTTCGAGGTCAGCGCCGTGAGCCACGAGGGCCTGCGCGAACTGGGCTTCGCGCTTGCCGCGATGATCACGGAGCACCGTGCGGCGGCACCCGAACTCGACCAGGCACCCATCGTCATCAGGCCCAAGGCCGTTGACGAGTCCGGCTTCACCGTGACCCACGTGCGCGACGGTGCCGAGGACTACTACCAGGTGCGTGGCAAAAAGGTTGAGCGGTGGGTGCGCCAGACCAACTTCGCCAATGACGAGGCCGTGGGTTACCTCGCGGACCGGCTCGCGCGTGCTGGCGTCGAGGATCAGCTCTTCCGCGCCGGCGCCGTCCCTGGCTCCGAGGTCGTGATCGGTCCCCGCGAGGGTGGTGTGGTGTTCGACTGGGAGCCCACCATGGCTGCTGGTGCGGAACTGCTCGGCTCGCGTGGCTCCGACCTGCGCATCGAGGAGCACGAGCGCTCGCACCGTGCCACGCGTGCGCAAAAGCGCGCCGATCACAAGGAGCGTATGGACGGCAAGGCCGCCGCTCGCGAAGAGTTGTGGACCGAGCGCAAGGCGGGGCACTGGACGGATCCCACCGAGGACGACTGACAGGCACGCGCGTCCGGCACACCGCCGGCGGTCGCGCATCACTGAGATGGAGGGCGAGTGAACGGCACCCGTGAGGTGGTCGCGTCCGCGCGGCGCGTGGTGGTCAAGGTCGGTTCCTCGTCGTTGACGGGCCAGGACGGCCGGCTGGACCTCGCGGTGGTTCAGCGCCTGGCCGATGTGCTGGCAGGGGTCCGTGCGAGCGGTCGCCAGGTGATTTTGGTCACCTCGGGCGCGATCGCCGCAGGGCTGGCGCCGATGGGTTTGCCTGCCCGGCCCAAGGACCTCGCGACCGCCCAGGCCACCGCATCGGTGGGGCAGGGCGCGCTGATCGCGGCGTACTCGGCGGCCTTCGCGCAGCACGAGATCACGGTGGGCCAGGTGTTGCTGACCGCGGACGACATGATGCGGCGCGCCCACTACGGCAACGCACTGCGGGCCTTCAACCGGCTGCTCGACCTGGGCGTGCTTCCCATCGTCAACGAGAACGATGCGGTGGCCACCGACGAGATTCGCTTTGGCGACAACGACCGGCTGGCCGCGCTCGTGGCGACGGTTGCGCACGCCGATGCCCTGGTGCTGCTGACGGACGTGGACGGCCTGTACACGGCCGCGCCGGGCACCCCTGGTGCGGAGCGCATCGACGAGGTCCACGGCCTCGACGAGGTCTCCGGCGTCGACGTCTCGCGCCGTGGCAGTGCGCTCGGCACGGGCGGCATGATCACCAAACTTGAGGCCGCATCGATCGCGACCACCTCGGGCATTGCGGTGGTGCTCGCGTCGAGTGCCGACGCCGCGCAGGCCGTCGCGGGCGATACCGTGGGCACCCTGTTCCACGCCACCGGCAAGCGCGACACCAACCGCCTTCAGTGGCTCGCCCATGCGGCGAGGACCCGCGGCTCCATTCACGTCGATGCGGGTGCTGCCCGAGCACTGCGCGGCCGTCGCGCGTCACTGCTGGCCGCTGGCGTGACCGCCGTGCACGGCTCGTTTGAGGCAGGGGAGCCGGTCGACCTGGTCGACCCCGACGGTGCCGTGGTGGCGAGGGGCTTCGCGGGCTTCTCCGCTGAGGAAACCGAGCAGATGAAGGGCCTCAGCACCGACGAGTTGGGTGAGCGCCTGGGGGACGGCTATGCCCGGGAACTCATCCACATCGACGCGCTCGTGGTGATGTAGAGCCCTGCGAGCACGTCGAGACGCTGGCTGAGCGCTCGCAGGCCGGGCTCCCTATGCTGAGGGAAACCGAGGCCGAAGGGGCGCGCGATGACGGCAGAGCCAACCGACACCAGCACCGATGACGTGCGCCCATGGTGGGCGCTGAGCGCGCAAGAGGCCGCCGACGCCGTCGGAGCGACTCTTGAGGGTCTGTCATCAGATCAGGCCAGGGAACGTCTCGCGAAGGTGGGTCCCAACGAGCTCACCGCAGCCCCGTCCGCCTCGTTCGGACAACTCGCGCTCGCGCAGCTGGTGGATCCCATGAACCTCATGCTGGTGGCGGTCACCGTCATCTCGGCAGCCATTGGGCAGGTGTCGACGGCCGTGCTCGTGGCCGTGCTCGTGGTCTACAACGTGTTGTCGGGCGCGCGCCAGGAACTCAAGGCACAGGCCAGCGTCGACGCGCTCGCCACCATGCAAGTGCCGCAAGTGAGGGTGCAGCGCGACGGAGCCACAGTGTTGTTGCCCGCCCCGGCGCTCGTCCCAGGCGACCTGGTCGAGCTGGAGGCGGGCGATATCGTGCCAGCCGATGCGCGCATCGTCCGGGCGACCACGCTCGAGACCCAAGAGGCGGCGCTGACAGGGGAGAGCACCCCCGTCGAGAAATCGGCCGCACCCTATGGGGACAGCGGCACCGTCTTGGGAGACCGGCGCTCGATGCTGTTCCAGAACACCTCCGTGACGCGCGGCACGGCCACGGCGCTCGTGGTCGCGACCGGTATGCGCACGCAAATGGGTGCGATCGCCTCGATGCTCACCTCCGTGGAGCGCACGCCCTCGCCCCTGCAGAAGGAACTGGGCGCCTTGACACGGGTGATTGGCGCCCTGGCCTGGGGCGCCGTGGTGATCATCGTCGGGCTCGGGGTGATCCGCGGTCAGTCGTTCGCTGAGCTGATGTTCCTTGGTACGGCCGTGGCGATCTCCGCGATCCCCACCGGCATGCCGACGTTTGTCCAGCAGCTGCTCGCGTGGGGTGCGTCCAAACTTGCTGCGGAAAAGGCAGTGGTGGCCTCTCTCAACGACGTCGAGACCTTGGGTGCGACGAGCGCCATCTGCTCGGACAAGACGGGGACCCTGACCATGAACCAGATGATGGCGCGCACCATCTGGCTGGGAGGGGAGAACTTCACCGTTGAGGGCTCGGGGTACTCCTTCGAGGGCCGTGTGCTGCGCTCCCAAGGAGACCATGTCGAGGTGGGGCCGGCCCTCGCGTACGGGCTCGCGCTTCCCAACGACGCCACCGTGAGCGCCGACGGGGTCGTGGTCGGCGACCCTACCGAGGCGGCCTTCGTGGTGCTCGCTGAGAAGCTCGGGGTGGACGCCGACGAGACGCGGCGGCGGTTCCCGCGCGAGGCCGAGGTGCCGTTCGACTCGGACTACAAGTTCATGGCGACCTTCCATCGCGTCCAATGGCGCGGTCAGCGCAGACTCATTGTGGTGGTCAAGGGAGCGCCCGATGTGCTGCTCGCCCGGTCGGCCTCGGTACTGCTCCCCGGGGGGACAGCGGCGGAGGTCGAGCAGTACCGCGATCAGGTGACGGAGGAGATCGAGTACCGCTCGTCGCAAGGCCTGCGCACCCTTGCGCTCGCTGTCAGGGTGATCGACTCCAGCGCCGAGGACGCCGCGCTGGCCGACCCGATGGCGGCCGTGCAAGGGCTGTCATTTGTCGCGGTCGTGGGCATCATCGACCCGCTGAGGCCCGAGGCCAAGGTCGCCGTCGAGGAGGCCCAGGCGGCGGGCATCCAGGTGCGCATGATCACCGGGGACCACGTGGTGACGGCCAGCGCCATCGGGCGCGAGCTTGACCTGCCCGGGCTCGGGATGTCGGGCTCTGAGCTCGCCGCGCTGAGTGACCCCGAGCTCGACGTGAAGCTTGACGACCTGTCGGTGTTTGGCAGGGTGACGCCGCAGGACAAGCTCCGCTTAGTCCAGCGACTGCAGTTGCGCGGTGACGTGGTGGCGATGACCGGAGACGCTGTCAACGACGCGGCCGCAATCAAGCAGGCGGACATCGGCGTGGCCATGGGCACGGGCTCCGAGGTCACCAAGCAGGCGGCCAAATTGGTGCTGACCGACGACAACTTCGCGACGCTCGTGCGCGCGGTCAAGCTTGGCCGTGTCGTCTACGGCAAGATCACCAACTACCTCACCTTCCAGATGTCGCAGCTCATTGGCCTCATGCTGCTGTTCCTGGTCACGAGCGTGATCAATCTCAATCAAGGCGTGGCGCTCACCCCGCTGATGGTGCTCATGCTCAACTTCACGGTCGCGATGTTCGCGGTGTTCGTGATCGTGCTTGAGCCAGCACCGAGTGGGCTCATGTCCAAGCCGCCCCGTGATCCCTCTCAGGGCATTGCTTCGCCGTCAAACGTGGGCCGCTGGTTGTTGTACGGGGGAGCACTGTGTGTCGCGGCCTTGGTGCCACTCATCGTCGGGTCATCTTCGCTGTCTCCCGACCAGGCGTCGTCACCAATGACCATGGCGTACGTCGTCGTGGCGTTCGGCACGCTGGTGACGGGACTGCAACTGCGGCGCGACCCCGAGACGGGGCTGACGGCGCCGTGGGGGAGCGCGTTGTGGTTGTGCCTGGGATCGGTGGCCCTGATTGTGCTGACGACCGAGCTGGGATTCCTTCAGGAGTGGCTGGACACGACGAGCCTGACCGGTCCCGAATGGCTCGCATGCGTGGGTCTTACCGCCGCGCTGATGGGCATCATCGAGGCGGACAAGTGGTGGCGCCGTCGCGGCAAGCCGCGGCCCGCCCCCACTATCCCGACGGTGGGGCAGGCCGTCGCACCCTCCCGCGCCCGGTAGGGGCCGCCTCGCCCGCGCTGGCGCTCTGGGCTTATGTCAGTGCTCGGCCTAGACTTGATGGTCATGACCGACACCGCCATCCCCACCGACGTCGAGTCCGCGGTCCTGGAGGCCTGCCGACGCGCCAAGCTCGCCTCGCGAGCCCTCGCGACCGCCACTCGCTCCGCCAAGGACGCCGCGTTGCTGGTGATGGCCGATGCGCTGGTCGCGCAGGCGCCACGCATCGTGGCCGCCAATGCGGTCGACCTTGAGCGCGGTCGTGCCGCTGATATGTCGCCGGGGCTGTTGGACCGCCTGGAACTCACCGAGCAGCGGGTCGCCGACATCGCCGAAGCGCTGAGGTTCCTTGCCACGCTTCCCGACCCAGTGGGCGAGGTGCGCAGGGGATCGACGCTGCCCAACGGTCTGCGGCTCGTGCAGAAAGCCACCCCCATGGGCGTTGTCGGCATGATCTACGAGGCGCGCCCCAACGTGACGGTCGACGCAGCCGGGCTCGCCCTGAAGTCGGGCAACGCCGCGGTGCTGCGCGGTGGCTCGGCTGCGGCATCCTCGAACGAGGTCATCGTGGCCGTCCTGCAAGAGGCACTCGAACAGGCCGGCCTTCCTCGTGATGCCGTGCAGTCCATCGACGCCTACGGGCGTGAGGGTGCCCGCGTGCTCATGAACGCGCGCGGCCTGGTCGACGTCTTGGTGCCCCGCGGAGGACGCGACCTGATTCAGGCCGTGGTGCGCGACTCGACGGTGCCTGCCATCGAAACCGGTGAAGGTAACTGCCACGTCTTCCTCGACGCCTCCGCGCCAGTGGAGCGCTCCGTCGAGATCGTCATGAACTCCAAGACCCAGCGCGTGGGCGTGTGCAACGCAGTCGAGACCTTGCTCGTGCACCGTGAGGCGGCCGAGCGAGTGCTGCCCGCCGTTCTTGCCGCGTTGAGCGGCGCTGGAGTGACCCTCCATGCCGATGCCAGCGCATCGGCCCTCGCGGGCGAGCACGACCGTGTGGTGAGTGCCACCGACGAGGACTGGGCGACGGAGTACCTGAGCCTTGATCTTGCGGTCAAGGTTGTCGACTCGCTTGACGAGGCGATCGCCCACATCCAGCGCTACAGCACCGGCCACACCGAGGCGATCGTCACCGAGTCGCTCGCGGCGGCAGAGGAGTTTGTGAGCCGGATCGACACCGCGGCCGTGCTCGTCAACGCGTCGACGCGGTTCACCGACGGCGCGCAGTTTGGGCTCGGCGCGGAGATCGGCATCTCCACGCAGAAGTTGCACGCTCGCGGGCCCATGGGGCTCGCGGAACTGACCACCACCAAGTGGATTGTCTACGGCGACGGGCATGTACGCGACTAAGCCTGCGCGCCACATGGAATAATCGACCAGCACTTCCTGAGGAGAGGACCCCGAGTGATTACCGAAGCCGCTGAGGCGACGCACCACGTCGTCAATGAGCTCCCCATTCCCGCCGAGGCATTCGGCGTGCTGGCCTTCACTGCGCTGATGGGGCTGCTGTTCGTCACCTACGCCTTCCGGAGCGTCGGTAGCCGCCACTGACGTGAGCGCGACGCTGAGCAGGGTAGGCGTGCTGGGGGGCACGTTCGACCCGATCCACCATGGCCACCTCGCGGCGGCCTCGGAGGTCTGCGCGGCGCTCGGTTTGGATCAGGTGCTCCTGGCACCTACGTATCGCCAGCCCTTCAAGGACGGATTCGACTCGGCGCCAGCGGAGCACCGCCTCGAGATGTGCCGCCTTGCCGTCGACGGTGACGACAGGCTCGCCGTGACGCCTGTCGACGTGGAGCGTGGCGGCATTACGTACACCGTCGACACGTTGACTGATCTCAGGGAGCAACTTCCCGGCGCGGAACTGTACTTCATCACGGGGGCCGATGCGCTGGCTCGGCTGTCCGAGTGGAAGGACGCGGAGCGTCTGCCGGAATTGGCACGTTTTGTGGGAGTGACCAGGCCGGGTCATTCGTTGTCTCAGTTGGATACCCCACACGCATTGGTCGAAGTTCCGGCCATGGCGGTATCCTCAACCGATGTTCGCCGACGGGTGAGATCAGGTGCGCCCGTGCGTTATCTGGTTCCGCGCGCCGTGGCCGAGTACATCGCGCAACACGATCTGTATGCCGGAGGATGGGATGACTGACGAGAGCCATCAGCTCTCGCGCCGAGAGCGCCGCGCACAAGCTCAGCGCGAGGCCGCCCGCCTGAATGAGGACACGGCGTCGCTCGACCTGGGGCCCATCTCCGAGTCGATCCCCACGCACACCCCCGAAGGTCGTGCGCTGAGCCGCCGCGAGCGTCGCCGCCTCGAGCGTGCTGATCGCCCCATGGAGACGTGGACGGCTGAGGAAGAGCTTCTCGCCACCGGACAGATCCCCGCCATGACGCCCGAGCGGATCGCCGAGCAGGAGCGGATTGCGCGAGACAAGGCCGAGCAGGCGCAGCGTGAGGCCCGCACCGAGAGCGAGCAACTGCTCACGCTCATGGAGCAGCAGGCGCGTGAGGTCGAGCAAGCCGAGGCTCCCGAGCGGCCGTCCCTCATGGCCGCCGCCGCCCAGTCCGTTGTCGAGGACGACACGTCCGAGGACCTGCACGGTGGCGACGATGAGCACGGTGAGGTCGAGCTGGCCGCCGACGTGGAACCTGTCGCGGGGCCAGAGGAGGCACCCGAGGTTGAGCCCGAGGTCGCGGCCCATGTTGCGCCCGAGGCCGCACCGGAGCCCGAGTCCGCACCGGAAACGGTGTCCCCATGGGCGTCGGCGGAAGGCTGGCAGCCCGTGGCCTTCGAGCCGCGTGAAAGCCCCAGCGCGACCGGCGAGACCCCCGTGGCGGAGGAACCGACTGCGCAGCAGGACGACGAGGCCGTCGTCGTCGCTGAGCCTGAGCCTGAGCCCGCGCCCGAGGCCGAGGTTGCGCCCGAGGCCGAGGTTGCGCCCGAGCCCGAGGTTGCGGTCGACAACGACCAGGTCGATGACGTCGACCCGGAGGCAGAAGCGGCCGCAGCCGCGGCGCCTGCGGCTGCTCCTCTTGGCATGCCGCCGGGCATGTCGCCTGAGATGTTCGCGGCGCTGTTCCCGCCCGGCTCTCTGCAGCGCAGGCTCATGGAGAGCCAGAGCGAGCAAGAAGCCGCTGAGGCCGCGCCGAGCAACGACGACGGCATTGACGAAATTCGCCGCCTGAGCCAAGAGGCCGTGGCGGGCATCGATGCCGCTGGCCGTCTGCAGGTGCAGGACGATGAGCCGACCGTCGAACTCGCCCCCGCCGACAGCGGTGACGCCCCTGAGCCTGGCGACGCTTCCGCTCAGGACGCGTCCGTCGCTTCCGACGAGTCCGCGCCGCTGTGGACCCACAGCGCAGCTTCGGTGCCCTCTTTCCAGGAACCCGAGTCTGTCCCCTCGGTGGAACGCGCATCGGCCTGGAACACGGACCAGTGGCGCGCGCCGTCCGTGCCGAGCGAGAGCCCGAGCCCCGCATCGGTCCCCGGCATCGTTGACGAAGCCGCGCAGGACGAGGGCCACGGCCAGGCGAGCGAGCCGCAGGCCTTCACTGGGCCCATTCAGCTTGACGCCGCGGACTTCCGCGAGCGGGCCGCCGCCACCACTTCCCAGCCGTCCTTTGCCGCGATCCTGGGCACCGCCATTGCGGAGCCCGAGATGATCCACGCCGAGTCGGAGCCTGCCGTGGACGCCGTCGCCGGTGCCACGGCCACCGCTGACGCTGGCACAGACTGGAGCGCGCTTCCCCTGAACCAGGTCGATCACGAGGCGCGCGAGCTGCCCGAGGTCGCCGCGGTGCAGGACATCACTCACCCGGATCTCAGTTCGCTGAGCCGGCAGACCTTCTCGCCCCTGCACGTCGAGCCTGTCCCCACGGGCCAGATCGAGGTGCCGCCGCGCGAGAAGCCGCAGTTGGAGGAGGACGGCGCAGGCCGTCACTTCCGCTGGGTTCACGTCATGGTTCTTGGTGCTGTCGCGTTCCTCATTGGCGTGGTGGTCTACAACGTTTGGCAGGGTTGATGAGCGCGAGTACACGAGCAATTGAGTTGACGCGGCTGGCAGCCCGCGCTGCTGACGACAAGAAGGCCACCGAGCCTGTGGCGCTCGACGTGAGTTCCCGCATGCCGCTGGCCGACGTGTTCTTGGTGCTGTCAGGCAGCAACGAACGCCAGGTTGTCGCGATCGCCGAGGCGGTCGAGGAAGCACTGCATGAGCAGGGTGCGAAGGCGTTGCGTCGCGAGGGCGTGCGCGAAGGGCGCTGGGCGTTGCTCGACTTCAACGACGTGATTGTGCACGTGATGCACCAGGAGGATCGGGCCTACTACGAGCTCGAGCGCCTGTGGAAGGATTGTCCCGTCGTCACCCTCGACTAGGAGGTCCTCCATGCGCGTCTACGTGGTCCGTCACGGTCAGACTGCATGGAACGTCACGGGGCTGTTGCAGGGGTCGTCCGAGGTGCCGCTGACGGCGCTCGGTCATGCGCAGGCGGTTGCGACAGCGGCGGTGTTCGGGCGCATCGTGGGTCCGGGTGCGACTGTCGTGGCCTCGCCGCTGTCGCGGGCACTGCACACCGCCCAGGCCATCGCCACCGAGTTGGGGGTCGACGCGCTCGAAGACGATCGTCTGCGCGAACGCTCGTACGGCGAGTGGGAGGGGATTACCCCCGAGGCTCGCCTCGCCGGCTGGCCAGACGAGGTGCGTCTCTGGCGCGCAGGAGGCAACCCTGACGTCGAGGGATTCGAGCACCACGACAGCGTGCGTGCCCGCATGGTCGGTGCCATCGAGGACTGGGCCGACCGCGTCGAAGGCCCGCTCATCGTGGTTTCTCACGGCAGCTCCTCGCGGGTAGGGATGCAGGGACTGCTCGGGCTGTCGCTCCAGCACCGCACGCTGGCCAACCTGGGCAACGCCGCGTGGTCGCGGCTCGCGCGGCGCGCGCGAGGCGACTGGACGCTCGAACGCCACAACGTGAATCCTCAGACCATGAGGGCCGCCGCATGACGCTTGTCCTGTGGCGTCACGCCCACACTGACTACAACGCGGACGGCAGGCTCCAGGGCTCCCTCGATGTGCCTCTCGGGAGTGGGGGCCGCGAGCAGGCCGTGCGCGCGGCGCACGCGATCGTGAGGCGGCACGGTCGTGACCTCACGATCGTCTCGTCGCCGCTGGCACGGGCGCTGGACACGGCCGACGAACTTGCCGCGCACATCGGCGCCGATGTCATGGTCGAGCCAGCGCTCACCCAACGGCCTTACGGCGTGTGGGAGGGCCTGACGTGGGCCGACGTGCAAGCGCGCTGGCCAGAGGAGTTTGCGCGCCGCACGGAGGGGCTCGACCCTGACATTCCCGGGTGGGGGATGTCGGCAGAGGTGTCGGCGCGTGTCGGGGCGGCGTTGCGGCGCCACGGGGCTGCGGAAGGTGTGACGGTCGCGGTGAGCCATGGCAGCGCGATCAGCCTGGGGGTGCTCGACCTGCTGGGCCTCGATCCGCTCGCAAAGACCTTCGGGTCGCTCCCGCACGCCGGATGGCACGAGCTGCGCCTGGCCGAATCGGGCGCGTGGCATGTCGAGGCGTTCGGGCTGGGGGCGGATTAACACCTCTGCGAAAAACTGGGCTATGCTGTCACTCGCTCTTCGGGGCACCGGATCGCAAGATCTTGGGGCTGTGGCGCAGCTGGTAGCGCACCTGCATGGCATGCAGGGGGTCAGGGGTTCGAGTCCCCTCAGCTCCACGATGTGTTGAGACAGCATCGTAGAAGAGCCGCCCTTCGGGGCGGCTTTTCGCCTTTCCGGGCGCATTGCCGATCTCGTCTCCGCGCGGACGCGATTGCCTTCCAGGGTGCGCGTGAGGGCGTGAAACCGACCATGGTGTCCTGCTGCGGCGCTCAGATGCACGCCAGGATTCTTGGCGCCCTGCAAGGACGTGGTGGTCGGTTTTCAGTGGTCGCGTGCATCCTGCGAGGCACTGAGGTCCGCTGGGGCAGGGGGGGGCAGGGGGCCGGGGGTCCGCGCTAGCGTGGAACGCGTGAGCACCCGAGACACGCCGGCCCAGATCGGCGACCTTCCGCCCATAGGAAGACCCGCGAACAGTGCCCTGCTGGTCCTGGGCGTCGACACGCTCGAGGATGTCGCGGCGCTCGGCAAGGCGCGGCTGCTCGCGCTGCACGGCGTCGGTCCGCGCGCGATCCGGATCCTCGCGGAGGAGTGCGAGCGCAGGGGAGTGCCGTTCGCGGATTGATGCGCGAGCACTTCCTTCACGCCGCCATGGTTGTTATAGTGTATCTATAACAACTTTCGAGGGGTCCACCATGCTCGACAATTCCACCGCCATCCGCCGCGCATCGGTCGCGGGACTCTGGGTGCCCGCGATCGCCACCGCGACCGCGCTGGCGGTCCAGCTGGCCATCCTCGGAGACCTACCCGACACTGTGGCGACCCACTGGGGCCCACACGGGCCTGACGGATTCTCGCCCGCGTTGCTGGTCCCCGTGATGACCGCCCTGACGACGGGCCTGATATCGATGGTGCTGGGGGGCGCCGCACTGCGCACCGTCCGGCGAGGTCGGGGAGGCTCGACGCCCGCGCTCCTGATCGGGACCGCCGCAGGCCTGTCGGTGTTTCTGGGCACCTTGCTGACGGGATCACTCCTCATGCAGCGCGGGCTCGAGGATGCCGCGGACGCAGCCGACCTTGACCCGTGGATCTACGCCGCGCTCGGCGCAGGCCTCCTGGTCGGCTTCGTGGCCTGGCTGGTGCAGCCCAAGGTGCCCACCATGGCGGAGCCCGCCGCCAGCGAGGCGCTCGACCTCCACGACGGTGAGCGCGCCATGTGGGCCAGGACGGCCACCTTGGAGGGCTGGCCGCGCACCATGCTGGCGGCGTCCACGCTGACGCTCGCGCTCGGTGCTGTGGTGGTCGCTGTGCTGTCGGAGCCTGCGATCGCGTGGATTCTTGCTGGTGTAGCCGCCTTGATTGGTCTGTTGCTGGTGGCCTTGGGCTCGTTCGTGGTGCGTGCGGACGCCACGGGCCTCACCGTCAGCTCGCGCGTAGGGATCGCGCGCCTGCGCGTGCCTGCCGAGGACATCGCCAGCGTCAGGGTGATCGAGGCCGACGGGCTTGGCCAGTTTGGCGGCTACGGCGTGCGCTTGGTTCCACGCGCGACGGCGGTGGTGCTGCGTGACGGCGAGGCGATAGAGATTACGCGCGCCTCCGGGCGCAAATTCGTGGTCACGGTCGACGACGCGTCCACCGGGGCCGCGCTGCTCGCCGCCGTCGCAGGGGGTCAGCGTGCTACTCAGGATTGATCCGAGTTCGTCGGCGCCGCTGTACGACCAGATTGCCGCGGCGGTCCGTGCTCAGGCGGCAGACGGCACGCTCGCGGCGGGGGACCGACTTCCCGCGGCGCGCGACGTCGCGCAGTCCCTCGACGTCAACCTTCACACGGTCCTGAAGGCCTACCAGGTGCTTCGTGACGAGGGGCTCGTGGAGATGCGCCGCGGTCGCGGCGCCGTGATCTCCTCGCACGCCTCCGCGCTGGTGGAACTGACGGCCGATGCGCAGGCCCTCGCCGCTCGCGCGCACTCGCTGGGCATTAGCGCCGATGCGGTGGCGGCCCTCGTACGCGCCGCCCACGAGGCGCGTCCAGCCGAGGCTCAGTCGCCTACGGCACCAGCGGAGTAGGTCCCCCGGCGGGCGTGAGTGCCTGCCAGGATGCGCGGGAGCGTGCGAAACCGACCAGGGTGTCCTGCTGGGGCGCTCAGATTCGCGGGTGGTTTCTGAGCGTCCTACGAGGACGTGGTGGCCGGTTTTCGCAGGCTGCGCGCATCCTGCGAGGCGCTCACGTCCGCGAAGTCGCCTTTGGCAGTGGCGAGATTCAGCAGGGCAGCGGGGACCAAGCGGCGAGTAGGCATGCAGGCACTCGCCGCTCGCTCGCACTCGCTGGGCATGAGTGCCGATGCGGTGGCGGCTCTCGTACGCGCCGCACACGAGGCGCGTCCAGCCCCGGCGCAGTCGCCCGCGGCCCCAGAGGAGTAGGCCCCCCGGGGCCGCAGCGACCTGCTGGTGTTGCTACACGCGAGAGCGTCGGACTGCCGCCAAGGCGAGGCCGAAGGCGAAGAGGGCAGCGGCGGCGAGTGCGAGGCCAAACACCTGGGGCCCCGTGGTCGCCAACTCGTCGTCAGCGTCTCCGCCTGCCGTGTCGTCACCGTCCACCGCCGAGTCCAACGCCGTCACGGTGATCGCCGCTTGCGCGAGGATCTCCGAGTCGGCGTTGCGCACCTGGATGTGGTGCGTGCCCGGGGCGAGATCGGCCGGAATCGTGACGGTCGCCTGCGCGGATCCGTCGACGACTGCTGGACGGGCGAGCACCTGGTAGGTCGACGCGATGCCGATCTCGATCGCGTTGGTCGTGAGCCCGGAGACGGAGACCGCGAGCGTGTCGCCGGGCTTGACCGACGTCGCGCCCACCTCGATGGACACCTCGGACGGTTCCGCGCTCGGCTCGGGAGTCGGGTCTTCCGTCGGCTCCGGCTCCACCGTCGGCTCCGGGTCCGGCGTGGGCTCCGGGTCCGGCGTCGGCTCCGGGTCCGGCGTCGGCTCCGGGGTCGGGGTGGGTTCGACCGCGGTGGGGTCAGCGAGCGCGGCGACCTGCTCGGGCGAAAGCGCCGAGGTCCACATGCCGAGCTCGTCGATGTCGCCCTGGTAGGCCTTGTCCCAGAAGTTCACACCGAGTGCGAACGTCGCCGTGGGGCTCGTGAGCACGTTGTTGATGTCGGTGCGGGCTCCCACGTTCTCGCCGTTGACGTAGAGCGTCGCAGTGCCGTTGTCGACTGACAGCGCGACGTGAGTCCACTCGCCGAGGGGCGTCGTGTAGTTCGTGACACCGTCGTACCAAGCGCCGTTGTTGTTGGACCACAGCAGCAACTGACCGTTCCAGCCCTTCGGAACGACGGACAGCCACGACGTGTCGGAGCTCGCCGCGAACAGGGCGGGAGTGTGGTCGGTGAAAACGTCGGGGCGAAGCCACAGTGACAGGCTGTAGGTGTCGCCCTGGAGCACTCCCGAGGGCAGCAGTACGCCGCGGGTGCCGTCGAGGTGGAGCGCGGAACCGACCACTCCGTCCTCGACATAGCTGACCGAATCCGGTGCTCCCGGTGCCCCGAGTGTCACTCCTGTCACCGTGGGCATGGCGAGTGCGCCCGCGTTGTCAGCGAGGGTGTCCTCGAACGACCAGATGCCGACCGCCTTGGCTTCGGGCCGCGCCTTAACGTTCACATCGAACGTGACAATCGTCTGCGCGGCGCCGTTGCTGATGGTCGCAGTGAGCACCACGGGCGCGTCGGCTTCACCCGCACCCGGGCGGGTCACCTTGCCGTCCGTCGCCACGTGCGACGGGTCCGACGACGTCCACTCGATCGTGGTGCCGCCCGTGCCGCTAGTCGGCAGAGTCAGGTTCGCCACCACTGCCGTGGTGTCGCCCAGGTCGAGGTCGGCGACCACGGCGGCCACCGCATCGGCTCCGGACAGGGACACGGCGGGACGCGCCCACAGAGAGATGCCCTGCCCGGACACGGCCGTGAGGGTGGTCTCGAACTGCTGGCGGTCCTCATCCCACGCAGGAACGGCAAGTCCGGTGAACGTGCCTGCCTGGGTGGACAGGGTGACGTCCCGGCCGTCGGCGAGCGACCAGGTGCCGGTCAGCGCGCCGGTGACCTGTCCATCGGCCGTCAACGTGACGTCCACGGGGGTCGCGGCGTCGGCGTCGATGTCCTTGTCCGTGACGATGACCTGCCAGGCCCCGGCGATGTCGCCGGCGCTGACGGGCGCGGCGGACTCGCCCGCGTAGCGGAACGGTGCCAGGACGGGCCAGCCGTCGGCGTTCATGTACATCTGCTGGACGCGGACCTCGTGCATCTCACCCGTGCTGGGAAAACGCGAGTGGAAGATGAGGAAGGACTCGCCGGTCTCCGGGTCGTCGTACCAGGTGTTGTGGCCGGGGGAGACGTAGCCGATGCCCACGCCCTCACCCGGATCGCCCAGTTCGCGCTCCCACAGGTGGCCGTCGAGCAACTGCACGCCCGACGGCGCGATGGTCGCGTCATCGAACAGGGGCAGCGCCGGGTTCGCCATGATCGTGGACATGTCGGTGCCCTCGGCGTCGAGGTACGGGCCGTCGGGGGTGGTGGAGCGGGAGACGCGCACCTCGTAGCCGCCCACGGCGTCGAGGCCGCCGTACGAGACGAACATGTAGTAGTAGCCGGTGGTCTCGTCGTAGCGGATCGACGGCGCCTCGATGCGGGAGTGGTTGCCGCCCAGCAGGTGGGTGCCGTAGCCCTGGTCGGGCAGCGGCAGGCCGGTGGCTTCATCCATCTCGAGGATGAAGATGCCGCCAGAGTAGGAGCCGTAGACCATCCACAGGTTGCCGTCGGCGTCAAAGAAGGCGTCGGGGTCGACGGCGTTGGGGTGGATCAGCGCGTCGTAGATCTCGCCTTCGTTCTCCGACTCTTCATCCCACATGCCGGACTTGAGCAGGATTCCCTGGTTCTCATACGGCCCGTCGACCGAGTCCGAGGTGGCAATCCCCAGCGCGGACCGCGGCGAGTCTCCCTTGCAGGCGTTGTAGTACATGACGAAGGTGCCGTTGGCGAGCTCGATGACGTCGCTCGCCCACAGGGTGTCGGTTTGGGCCCACTCGAACGTTTCCGCGAGCTCGGTGTAGATGTCCTCGAACAGCGCGTTGTCGCTGTTCTGGCTCAGGTCAACGGTGTGCTGAGTCCAGTTCATGAGGTCGGTGGTGTGCGCCGACGCGCCATGAGATCCGAAGACCCAGATGTCATCACCGGAGGTCACGACTGAGGGATCGTGGACGGTGACGTCCGTGAAGGAGGGGGCGGCGTCGGCCACGCCGACGCTCGCGAAGCCCACGCCCAGGGCTAGGGCCGATGCGGTGGTCGCCGCAGTGACGGCTCCCAGCCGCCGTCGGTGGAGGGATGGGGGTGTCACGTGTACTCCTGTTCATCGTTGGACAGAGGCGAGCGACCGTGTGTGCGCCGGTGAACTCGGATCGGACTCTACAACGATGTAAATCACGAGGCAAGTTCGGCGGACGTGAGTGCCTTCCAGGAGACACGGGACCGCGCGAAACCGACCATGGTGTCCTGCTGGGGCGCTCAGATTCACGTGCGGTTTCTGAGCGCCCTGCAAGGACGTGGTGGTCGCTTTCCGCGGGTTGCGCGCATCCTGCGAGGCGCTCAGGTCCGCGGAGGGGGCCGCGGCGCACGGGCCCTACCCAGGTACTGGCAGTACCTGGTTTGGCCGGAACTCCCGCGAGGCCGCGCAGGTGGGCATTCTTGAGAGGTACCCCCACTGCAAGGAGCAGCCCCATGAAGGCCACCCTGATGTACGCCGCCGGCGATGTCCGCGTCGAAACTGTTGCCGATCCGACACTCCAGCAGCCCACCGATGCGATCGTGCGGATCACCCGCTCGTGCATTTGCGGCTCCGACCTGCACCCGTACCACTCGATGGACGCGAGCGAGCGCGGCAACGCGATGGGCCACGAACTCATCGGCGTCATCGAGCAGGTAGGCGACGCGGTGCGGACGTTGAAGCCCGGCGACTTCGTCATCGTCCCGTTTGCCTACTCCGACAACACGTGTGAGATCTGCCGCGACGGGTTCCACACCGCCTGCCCGCATGGCGGTTTCTTTGGTCCCAGCACCGCCGGACTCCAGGCCGAACTCGCGCGCATTCCGCAGGCCGACGGCACCGCCGTCAAGGTCCCCGGCGTCAACCCCGACACCGCCGACGAGTCCCTGCTCGCCTCACTGTTGACCTTGTCCGACGTGTACCTCACCGGCTACCACGCCGCCTTCATGGCGCAGGTGGCCCCCGGCCAGTCCGTCACCGTCGTGGGCGACGGCGCAGTGGGGCTGGGTGCGGTTCTCGCGGCCAAGCGCATGGGCGCGGAGCAGATCATCCTCATGGGCCGCCACCAGGCCCGCACCGACCTTGGCCGTGAGTTCGGCGCGACCCACGTGGTCGCCGAACGCGGCGAGGAGGGCGTGGCGAAGGTGCTCGAGCTCACCGGTGGACTCGGTTCGCACGCCGTGCTCGAGGCCGTGGGCCACATGCCCGCCTACGAGCAGTCCTACGGAGTCGTGCGGCCGGGCGGCGTGATCTCCCGAGTCGGAGTGCCCCAGTACGAGCTTGCCCCCGTGGGCTTCGGCTCGCTCTTTGGCAAGAACGCCCGTCTCGCGGGCGGTCCGGCACCCGTCCGCGCCTACCTGGAGGACGCCATTCAAGACGTCCTCACCGGCGAGATCAACCCCGGGAAGGTCTTTGACCGCACGGTCGGCTTTGATGCCATTCCCGAGGGCTACCAGGCCATGGATGCCCGTGAAGCCCTCAAGGTCATGATCGACCCCAGTCTGTAAGGCGCCGCCGCCATGCGCTCGCCGAGAGGCGACCGCGGCGCGGCGCGTCAAGGCCCACCAAGGTCTCCGCCTGAACCCCTCTCACCACAAGGAGTAGCGATGCACACCAGAACACTGGGCCAGGGTCTGCAGGTCTCGGCCATTGGGTTTGGCGCGATGGGCATGTCCCAGAGCTTTGGACCCAACCCCGGCGACCGCGACGACATGGTGGGTGTGATCCGTCACGCCATCGACGCTGGCGTCACCTTCATCGACACGGCCGAGGTCTACGGGCCGTTCGACAATGAGGAACTCGTCGGTGACGCGATTGCGCCCGTACGAGACCAGGTCGTTGTCGCGACCAAGTTTGGCTTTGACCTGGTGACGGGTGAGTCCAAGGGAGTTGACTCGCGCCCGAGCACGATCCGCGCTGCGGTGGAGGGCTCGCTGCGCAGGCTCAAGGTGGACACCATTGACCTGCTCTACCAGCACCGCGTGGACCCCGACGTGCCCATCGAGGACGTCGCCGGCACCGTGGGAGACCTCATCGCCGAGGGCAAGGCCCGGCACTTTGGGCTCTCCGAACCCGGCGTTCGAACCTTGCGTCGGGCTCACGCGACCACCCCGGTGACCGCCGTGCAGAACGAATACTCGTTGTGGACGCGCGACCCCGAGCAGGACATCCTGCCCGCACTGCGCGAACTGGGCATCGGCCTGGTGGCCTTCAGCCCTCTGGGCAAGGGGTTCCTCACCGGCGCCATCAAGCCGGGACACCAGTTTGGCGAGGGAGAGTACCGGGCGAGCACGCCTCGTTTTAGCCAGGACGGCATCGAGGCCAACTATCGGCTGGTCGAGCGCGTCACAGCGCTCGCGGCCAGCCACGACGCAACGCCCGGCCAGGTGGCGCTCGCGTGGCTCCTGGCCCGCGAGTCGTTCATCGTGCCGATCCCCGGCACGCGCAGACGCGAGCGCGTTGACGAAAACGCTGCCGCCACGCAGGTGGCGCTGAGCGCCGACGACATCGCCGAGCTGACCGCACTGATCGACACCGTTGGTGTCGCGGGAGACCGCTACGCCGCAGACGCCATGAAGATGGTGGGCATCGAGTCCGCCGAGAAGGAGTAGTCATGAGTAGCCAGAAGCAGCCCCAGGGTCCCACCGTCAAGGGACCAGCCGAGTGGTTCACCGGCGACGTGTACTTCAACGCCTATTACACGGGCGAGGAGCCTTCGCGCACCCGGCTCAACCTCGTGCGCTTCACCCCGGGCGCGCACACTGCGTGGCACCGCCATGCCGTCGGCCAGACCCTGCACGTCACCGAAGGGCTGGGCTATGTCCAGTCGCGCGGCGAGGAGGTTGTCACGTTGCGGCCCGGCGACACTGTGTACACGCCGGCGGGCGAGTGGCACTGGCACGGCGCCGCCGCTGACCAGTTCATGTGCCACCTCGCGCTGTGGGAGAGCCCGGGACCGGACGCCGACGTTCCCGAGTCCGAATGGGGTGACCTGCTCACTGCGGATGAGTACCCCGCAGGGCCTACGGTGGAGCAATGAGCCCTCGCAACGCCGATGAGGTCAAGGCCTTTCTGGCGAGCCGCCGCGCCCGCGTGAGCCCCGAGGAGGCGGGCCTGCCCGCATACGGTGGCGAGCGACGGCGGGTCAAGGGCCTGCGCCGCGAGGAGGTGGCAATGCTCGCGGGCGTCTCGGTCGACTATTACGTGCGACTGGAGCGGGGCAACTTGGCCGGCGCCTCCGACTCCGTGCTCGATGCGCTCGCCAGCGCACTGCGGATGGACGATGCGGAGCGAGAGCACCTATTCGACCTCGCCCGGGCAGCGGGGCCGGCCCGCGCATCGGCCCCGCGCACACAGGTGTCCGTGCCATGGTCGGTGCGCACCATCCTCGACGGCATGCCTGGTATCCCCGCGTGGGTGCGCAACGGTCGCCACGACATCGTCGCCGCGAACCTGCTGGGCAGGGCCCTGTACTCACCCGTGTTCGACGGCTCCGTCGAGCGGCCGGTCAACACCACCAAGTTCACGTTCCTTGATCCGGCCGCGCGGCAGTTCTGGCGTGACTATGACCAGGTGGCTCACGACGGTGTCGCGATGCTCCAGATGGAGGCGGGCCGTCATCCGCACGACAAGCGCCTGGTGACGCTCGTGGGCGAGCTGTCGACCCGGTCGGAGGAGTTCCGTCGCCACTGGGCCTCGCGCGACGTCACCCTGCATCGCAGTGGCCTCAAGCGCCTGCACCACCCCGTGGCGGGGGACCTGGACCTCACCTACGAGTCGCTTCCGCTGGCCAGCTCGCCCGGCCTCACGCTCAACGTGTACACCGCGCCCGTGGGCTCGCCGACGGCCGATGCGCTGGCCATCCTCGGGTCGTGGGCTGCGACCCAGGAGGCGGACTTTGTGGCACTCGACGCTTCCGTCCTGGGGGTCGCGGCCGACGAGCCGTCGCGGCGGACGTGAGTGCCCGCCAGGACGCGCGGGAGCGCGCGAAACCGACCGTGGTGTTCCTGCTAGGGCGCTCAGACGCAGGTCAGGTTCCTGAGCGTCCTACGAGGACGTGGTGGTCGGGTTGCGGTGCCCGTGTGCATCCTGCGAGGCACTCAGGTCCGCTCGAGAACTGCGGCACGTGACCTACGCAGCGAGCGCGGCGCGGATGGCTTCGGCGATCTCAGGCGGCTCGACCGTGGGCGCGTAGCGCTCGATCACGTGGCCGTCGCGCCCCACCAGGAACTTGGTGAAGTTCCACTTGATCGCTGATCCGAGCGCGCCGCCAGACTCCGAGCGCAGCCACTGGAAGACGGGGTGGGCCTTGCGCCCGTTGACGTCGATGGTCGCGAACATGGGGAACGACACGCCGTAGTTGCGCTGGCAGAACTCGCCGATCTCCTGCGCATCCGACAGTTCCTGCTTGAACTGGTTGCTGGGGAAACCGAGGACGATGAACCCGTCGTCCTTGAACTGCCCGTACAGCGCCTCGAGGCCCTCGAACTGCGGCGTCAGGCCGCACTTGGAGGCGGTGTTGACGACGAGCACCACCTGCCCCGCGTACTGGGACAGGTCTTGGTCCTCGCCGTTCAGCGACTGGGCAGAGAAGTCGGAGAGAGTCGGCATGGCCCCATCCTCACACGGGCGCGAGGCCTTGCGAAAGGGCCGATGCGCGGGCTGGCCGAGCGCCTATCCCTCGCTGCCGGTGCGGTGGCCCCACAGCGGCAGGCCTTGGTCGCTCACGACGCTCAGCCCCCACGTCCAAGCGGCGGCATTGGGATCCCAGGCCGGGACCATCACGCCGTCAAACGTGCCGGCATCGGTGGTCAGCGTGAGCGCGCCGTCCGCGGACAGCTCCCACGTACCTTCGATGGCGCCCGACACGGTGCCGTCCTCGGCGAAGGTGGCCTCCACCGACAGCGGTACCAGGGGAGAGATGACCTTCTGGAACTCGACCACCTGCCAGGTGCCCACCGCATCGGCCGTGCTGGGGGTTTGCTCGCCCTCTCCCGCGTAGCGCGCGGGCGCGAGGACTGGCCAGCCGTCGACGTTCATGTACATGCGGTGGGCGCGCACAAAGTGCATTTCCTCGGTGCCGTGAAAGCGCGAGTGAAAGATCAGGTACGACTCGCCCGTGTCGGGGTCGTCCCACCAGGTGTTGTGGCCGGGCGAGACGTAGCCGGCATCGATGCCCGTGCCGGAGGAGTCCGCCCACTCGTGGCCGCCGAGGATCTTGACGCCGTAGGGCTCGATCGCCGTGTCGTCGAAGAACGACCCCACGGGTCCCTGGGCGAGGGCCATGTCGTTGCCCTCGGCGTCGAGGAACGGGCCCGCGGGGTCGGTCGAGCGTGACACGCGCACCTCGTAGCCGTTGGACGAGTCGAGCCCGCCGTAGGAGACGAACAGGTAGTAGTAGCCCGTCGTCTCGTCGTAGCGCATGGACGGGCCCTCGATGCGTGAGTGGTTGCCGCCCATCACGCGGGTGCCGTAGCCCTGGCCGGGATCCGGAGCGCCCGTCTGCTCGTCGAGTTCGAGCACGAAGATGCCGCCAGAGTAGGAGCCGTAGACCATCCACAGGTCGCCGTTGGCGTCGTAGAAGGCGTCGGGGTCGACGGCGTTGGGGTGGATGGTGGCGTCGTAGATCTCGCCCTCGTTCTCGGACTCCTCGTCCCACATGCCGGACTTGAGGATGATGCCCTGGTCCTCGTACGGGCCGTCGACCGAGTCGGCAATCGCGATGCCCATCGCCGAGCGGGCGGAATCGCCCTTGCATGCGTTGTAATACATCGCAAAGCGCCCGTCGGGAAGTTCGATCACGTCCGCGGCCCAGAGCGTGTCCGTCTGTGCCCACTCGAAGGTCTCCGCAAGCTCGGCGCGAATGTCCTCGAACAGTCCCGCTTGGTCCGCGGTGTTGACGCTGTCCGAGACCTGGGTCCAGTTCATGAGGTCGGTGGTCTTGGCGACGGCGGCATGGGAGCCAAAGACCCATAGCTCGTCATTGCCGGTCACAGCCGAGGGGTCGTGGACCGTGACCTCGGTGAACTCGGGCGTCGCGAGGTCGTCGAGCGGCGAGGTCGCGTTCGAGCAGGCGGTCAGGGTGAGGACTGCGGCAACTGCCATGGCAGCGGCGGCTCGGGTGGTGGTCACGGGAGGGCTCCTGTGCGTCGTCGGACGGAGTGGATGGCGCTGGCGCGCGGGACTGACCGCGACTGTACAACGTTGTAAACCGTGCGGTCAAAGCGCGGGGTGCGAGCGCATCGGCCCGGCGCCGCACGCGGCCACCGTCCCGCGTCACCCCGCGTCGCCCCGACAGTTCCGAACATCCTTGCCGCGACACGCGGAGTGAGATCCGCCGGCGCGGACTTTCGCACGGCGTGTCGTTGCCGCGATGTTCGAGACTGTCGCTCCTGCGGGTGGGCGGCACCAGCGCAGAACCCGCGCTAGGGTCCTGAAGAGTGAGATACGTGGCAATTGGCGATAGCTTCACCGAGGGAGTCGGGGACGAGATCGGGGCCGATGCGGTACGCGGCTGGGCGGATTTGGTCGCCGCAGGCCTCGCGGCAGGGCTCGACGAACCCGTGGACTACGCCAACCTCGCGATCCGCGGCCGGCTGATCGAGCCCATTGTGCGCGACCAACTCGAGGCCGCGCTGGCGCTCGACCCCAAGCCGACCCTCATCACTTTCAACGGTGGCGGCAACGACATGATGCGGCCGGGGTTCGACCTATCGAAGATCATGGCGTTCGTCGAACGCGGCATCGAGCGGTGCGCCGAGGAAGGCGTGCGCCTGGTGGTCCTCTCGGGTGGCGACCCGTCGATGCGCCTGCCTCGCGGCGCGACGATGAGCGAGCGCGGAAGGGTCTACCTCGACGCTGTCGCGGACCTGCTCGAGCGCCACCCCGACCTCACCTGGGTGGACAACTGGTCCGACCAAGAACTGCGAGAGGCGCCGTACTGGTCGCCCGACCGGCTGCACCTCGGGCCCTTGGGGCACGCCCGAGTGGCGGCGCGAGTGCTCACCGCGCTCGGAGTTCCGACCGAGCTTCCTCTCGCGGGCGAGGCCACGGCCGCGCCGCGAGGCACGCGGGCCGAAGCGCGGTACTACGCGACGTACGTGCTGCCGTGGATTGGCAGGCGGCTCACGGGGCGCTCGTCGGGAGACGGTCGCACCCCCAAGCACCCCAACTGGGTGCGCATCGAGCCCGAGGCGGTCCACCCGGGGTAGCGGCGGCTAGCCTGGGCGCCATGGCGACTCCCGACTTCATCCTGTCCTTGCGCGAGAAGATCGGCCACGAGCTGCTGTGGCTGCCCGGCGTGACGGCCGTGGTCGTGCGAGAGCCGGCCGGCGCATCGGCCGGGCGAGAGGTGCTGCTCGTGAAGCGAGCGGACACGGGGGAGTGGACGCCCGTCACGGGCATCGTCGACCCGGGCGAAGAGCCCGCGGTCGCCGCCGCGCGCGAGGTGCTCGAGGAGGCCGACGTGGTGGCCGAGCCCACGTCGCTCGCGCGCGTGGGGGTGACGGGACGTGTGACGTACCCCAACGGCGACGTCTCGCAGTACCTGGACCTGACGTTCCGGTTCCGTTATGTGAGCGGCGAGCCGCATCCCGCGGACGGCGAGAATCTCGAGGCGACGTGGTTCGACACGGAGGCGCTGCCGCCCATGAGTGACGACATGGCGGCGCGCCTGGCGGCTGGCCTCACCCCCGAGACGACCCCGACCGGCTTCTCCTTTCCATGAAAATGGATCCATTTTTACGGTGAAGTGACGGAGGGGACGGGACGTTAGTGCGCCAGCGCCGGCGACTCGCCGCCACCCTCTGAGGACTCGGGTCGACGGACGAACAGTGCGAGCACGATTCCACCCATGGCGAGGATCGCTCCCACGGTAAACGCCATGCGGATGCCGGCCGCCTGGGCCACCACCTCGGTTGCGCCCGCGTCAACGCGAGACAGCGTGACAGCCGTCATGAGCGACACGAACAGTGCCGTTCCGGCGGCCGCGGCGACCTGCTGAAGCGTCGACACCATCGCAGAGCCGTGCGAGTACAGGCGCTTGGGAAGCGACCCGAGCGAGGCCGAGAACAGCGGCGTGAACACCAGCGCGAGGCCCAGGCTCAACGTCACGTGGGCGGCCAGCACGACCCACCACGGGGTGGTCGCGGTCAGTGACAGGGCAAAGATCCACATGGCGCCGGACACGAGCGCGGTGCCGGGGATCAGCAGCGGGCGCGGCCCGACACGGTCGTAGGCGCGGCCCACGGGCGTCGCGAGCAGACCCATGGTCAGGCCGCCGGGCAGCAGCATCAGGCCCGAGGCCAGCACCGACAGCCCGAGCACGTCCTGGGTGAACAGCGGCAGCAGGATGATGCCGCCGAACAGGCCCATCATGCACACCACGAACATCGCGCACGCGATCGCGAACGTGCGCGAGCGGAACACGCGCAAGTCGAGCAGCGCGGCATCGCGACGCTGCAGCACCACCTGGCGCCACACGAACAGCACGAGTGCGATCACGCCGACGACGACCGCGACGATCGCCGACCCAGCACCCGACTCAGCAGACTCGCCCAGTTGCGACAGCCCAAAGACGATGCCGCCGAACCCGAAGGTCGCGAGCACCACCGACAGCACATCCATGCGCGTGGGAGAGGTCTCGTTGGTCGAGCGCATCTTGAGGATGCCGAACAGCAGTGCGGTCGCCGCCACCGGCAACACGAACAGGAACAGGTACTGCCACGGCAGCACCGCAAGGATCAGCCCGGAGATGGTGGGACCCAGTGCGGGCGCGACGGAGATGACCATGCCGATGGTGCCCATGCGGCGGCCGCGTTCGTGCTCGGGAACGATCGAGATGACCGTGGTCATCAGCAGCGGCAGCATCACCGCCGTGCCGCACGCCTGAATGACGCGCGCGACCAGCAGCACCTCGAAGCCAGGCGCGAGCGCAGCCAGCAGGGTGCCTGCCGCGAACGCGGACATCGCCACGATGTATAGCGGGCGGGTGGGGAAGCGCTGCAGTAGGAATCCCGTGATGGGGATGATGATCGCCATCGTCAGCAGGAACGCCGCGGTGAGCCACTGCGCGAGCACCGTCGAGATGCCCAGATCCTCCTTGAGGTGGGGGATCGCGACGCCCATGATCGTCTCGTTGAGGATCACGGTGAACGCGGACACGATGAGCACGCGGATCACGAGCTCGTCGCGGCGGCTCACGGTGGAGGGCGCGACAGTACGGGTGGGGGACTGGGTCATGCCGGGGCCTTTCTGGCATGTGGCGCGGGCACGACGGTGGTCGCGCTAGCGGCACGCCACAATGCGTCGAACCGGTTCATTGTGCCACCGAGGCCGCCGTGCGGCCAGGGCCAGCATGGCCGATGCGCATGGTGCCAGGTGAGGAATCTCACCCGGGCGGCGGGTTCAGTGCCGCACGCGCGGCGCCACTAGCCGAGCCCGAGCTCCGCGAAGGCACGCACCAGCCCGGCGTTCTCAGGACCGGGCACGACGATGTCCGCGGCCGCGAGGACGCCGGGGTGGCCTCCTTCGATCCCAATCGCGGTGCCGACCGCGGCGAGCATCTCGAGGTCGTTGGGTCCGTCGCCGGCGCCCACCGCATCGGCCCTGGTCAGGCCCAGGTGATCGAGCACGGCATCGACACCGACGGCCTTGGTGACGTGCGCCATGTACAGCTCGCCCGAGCCGCGGCCAATGTCCTTGATGGAGGTCTCGACGGCGGCAACCTCGGGGCCGATGAGGCTCGCGATTGCGCTCAATTCCGCCGTGGCTGACATGGTGACGACCTTGCCAAAGTTCAGGCCGTGAAGGTCCTCGACCACGCGGCGCGCGCCGATGAGGTCCTTCCACAACGAGGCCTGCTCGCCGTTGCTCTTGGCGCGTGCCGCACGCTCGTCCATCGCGCGCGCGGCGGCGGGCAGCATGTACAGCGCCTCGGTGGACTCGACGAGCATGTCCGCCTGGTGTGCCATGAGCGCATCGATGCTGCGGTCAGCGATCTCGCGCGGGAAAGCGTGGTCGTACAGCACGGTGCCGTCCACCTCGGCGTACGCGCCTGCTCCACACACGAGTCCGTCGAACGGGGCCGACTCCACGAGGGACGTCACGGCACAACGCGCTCGCCCGGTGCACAGCAGCACGCGGTGGCCGCCCGCGCGCACCCTCCTCACCGCCTCAGCGTGGGCGGCAGGCACTTCGCCGTGAGAGGCGTAGGTGCCGTCGATGTCGAGGAAGATCACGCGGGGGCTGGAAGACATGGCTCCACCCTAGGCTGGCAGCGAGGCGTCGGACTGCGCCGCTACGACTGCGCCGCTACGACTGCGCCGCGTCGAGGAGCCGCGTGAGCATGGCCGTGAGTTCGTCGCGGTGCTCGGGGGCGAGTTCGATGGTCCAGTCCGCTTCGGGCGGCAGCCACGACATGGCGTAGATCAGGTCGCGCACATCACTGCCGCCGAAGCCCCACCGGATGCGGCCCACACCGGCCAGCTGCGCGCCTTGCGCCCACACGCCCATGCGGGCCTCGAAGTCCTCCATCGACATGTCGAGCACGGCGTGGGCTTCGACTGCTTGGCGCTGTGAGGAACTCGCGACCATGATGCGTTCGTCGATCTCGGCGCGGGTGAGTGCGCGGGCGGTGAAGTGGGCACCCGTGGGGGTGAGGCTGTCGAGTCGGTCGACCCGAAAGGTGCGCCAGTCGTCGCGTTCGAGGTCCCACGCCACCAGGTACCAGCGCCCGTGCGCAGGTGCGAGCGCGTGCGGCTCGACGCGGCGGCGGGATTGGACCGCCTGTGCGTCCGTGTACGAAAACCGCACGCGCTCCCGGTCGCGGCATGCGAGGGCCAACTGTCCCAGCAGGGCTGCGGGCACGTGGGGAGTTCGTGGTTGCCCGGGGGCCGTCATGGCCGTCGCGAGCGCGGCGACCTTGCGTCGCAACTCGGGGGCGAGCACCTGCTCGAGTTTGGCGATGGCGGACAGGGCGGTGGCGGCGCCGTCGACGAGTTGCTCGGCGGCGGCCACTCTCAGCCCCACGGCGATCGCGACGGCCTCGTCTTCGCTGAGCAGCAACGGCGGCATGGTTCCGCCTGCGTCGAGCCGGTAGCCGCCGTCGCGACCGGTGCTCGAGTCGATGCGATACCCGAGGGCGCGCAGGCGGTCGACGTCGCGGCGCACGGTCCGCTCGGTGGTGCCGAGGCGCCGGGCAAGGTCGGCGCCGCTCCAGTGGCGATGGCGCTGGAGGAGGTCCAGCAATGCGAGGGCTCGTGCGGTGGTGTCGGCCATGGCGCCAGAATCTCACGCTTTGAGGACAGTATCTGTCCGCAATTATCTCTAGCCTCGTCCCCATGAGCACCCCGATCATCGAGGCAAACGGCCTCACTAAGCAGTTCACTCGCGGCAAGACCACGGTCGATGCCGTCACCGACGTGTCCTTCGAGGTCGAGCGCGGCGCACTCGTCGCATTCCTCGGCCCCAACGGAGCGGGCAAGTCCACCACCATTCGCATGCTGACCACGCTGATTCCGCCCACCTCGGGCGGGGCTCATGTCGTCGGCTACGACATCGCCACCCAGGCCCATGCGGTGCGTGCGCGCATCGGCTATGTGGGCCAAGGCACCTCGGGTTCCTTCGCCCAGCGTGTGCGCGATGAGTTGCTCAGCCAAGGTGCGTTCTACGGCGTGGGCAAGCGCGAGTCGCGCGAGCGTGCCGACTCGCTCATCGAGTCGCTCGACCTTGCGACGTTTGGCGACCGCACCGTGCAGCAGTTGTCCGGGGGTCAGAAGCGCCGCCTCGACATCGCCTTGGGGCTCATGCACGCGCCGCCGCTGTTGTTCTTGGACGAGCCCTCGACGGGCCTGGACCCTCAGAGTCGCGCCAACCTGTGGCAGCACATCCTGAGCTTGCGCGAGCAGCACGGCACCACCGTCTTCCTCACCACGCACTACCTCGAAGAGGCGGACCGGTATGCGGAGCGCGTCATGGTGATGGACGGCGGCAGGGTCATTGCCGACGACACCGCCGCCGGCCTGAAGGCCACTCTCGCTGGCGACGCGATCACCCTGGGATTTGCCACGCCGGCCGATGCGCTGGCCGCGATCCCCGTCGTCGACCGCCTCGCCGCCAGGGCAGTCACGCAACTCGACTCGCTGACGTTGGCGGCCAATGTCGAGGACGGTGAGCGGCTACTCCCGCGCCTGATTCGCTCGCTCGACGCCGAGGGGCTCGAGGTGGTGCGTGCCACCGGAGTGCCGCCCACCCTCGATGACGTATTCCTCGCCCTGACCGGCCGCTCGCTGCGCGACGCCGGCGGCGAAGCCACCACGCCCACGTCCGTGTACGCCCAGATCCCCTCAGGAGACCAGTCATGACCGCCACCGTCACCTCATCGCCCGCTCGCGACACACTCAATGTGATGCTGCGCGAACTCAAGCCCGTGCTGCGCGACCCCATCTCGGTGGTGTTCTCCCTGGTGCAGCCCTTGGTGTTCTTGGGGCTGTTCACGCCGCTGCTGATCGGCACCTCGGGGGAGAGCACGGCGGCCACGCTCGCGTGGTTCGTGCCGGGCGTGCTCGCCATGATCGTCCTGTTTGGCACCGGCGTGACGGGCTCGAACCTGCAGTACGAAATGATGACCGGCTCGCACGAGCGCACGCTGGTCGCGCCGCTCAGCCGAGCCTCGCTGCTCGCCGGCCGCGCCTTCAAAGAGGTGGTGCCCATCGTCGCGCAGGTGCTCGTCATCGTGGCGATCGCCTGGCCCTTTGGCTTCCACCCGAACGTGCTGGGGCTGCTGGTCGGCATCGCGATCCTCGCGGTGTTCGGCATGGGACTCGGATCGCTGTCGTACGCGCTCGCGCTCGTGACCAAGAACCGCGAGTGGATGTTCTGGGCCGTGCAGCAGACGCTCATCTTCCCCCTGCTGATCCTGTCCGGCGTGCTGCTGCCGCTTGATGCGGGCCCGCGCTGGATGTCGGCCGTCGCTGCGGTGAACCCCGTCAACTGGGTGGTCCAAGCCGAGCGTGACCTCATGGCAGGCGACCTGTGGTCCGCCTCAGTGGGCTGGGGGCTGCTGTCCGCGCTCGCGGTCGCGGCAGTTGGCCTGGTCGTCGGGATTCGCACCATGCGCAAGTCCGACTGACGGCGCGGCCTCGCGTACGGTACGGGTGTGAGTGACCCTGTGCCGTACGCGCCCGCCCCGCCCCTCGCCTCGCTCGGGATCTTGGGTGCGGGCAGAGTGGGCAAGGCGCTTGCCGCTCGAGCGGCCGATGCGGGTGTCGCCGTGGCGCTCGCAGGCTCGGCTGATGACATCTCGCCAGTCGTGGCGGCCGACGCTGTAGTGCTCGCCATCCCGCTGGGCCGCTACCGCTCCCTGCCGGCCGAGCGGCTGCGGGGCGCGCTCGTCATCGACGCGATGAACTACTGGTGGGAGCTCGATGGCGCCCGGCCCGACCTTGACGATCCGACCACCTCGACCTCCCAGACCGTGGCGGCGTTCCTCGAGGGTGCACGCGTGGTCAAGGCCTTGAACCACCTGTCGGCCTATGCGCTCGAGAATCTCGCTCGGCGCGCGGGGGAACCTGAGCGCATCGCAGTCGCGCTCGCGGGCGACGATCAGGCGGACACGGCCCACGTGGCGGCGTTGATCGATGCGATGGGTTTTGACCCAATCGTCGCGGGACCGCTCGCGGAGGGCATGCGGTTCGAGCCGGGCACCGAGCTGTTTGGAGCCGACGCGGATCGCGACGAGGCGCGCCTCATGCTCGATCGCTTCTGGGACACGCAACGCGGGCGCGTGGTGGCCCGTGCGCGCGCGGCGGGGTAGTCTCTTCGTGTGCTTGATTACAACGATGTAGAACCGCCTGCGAACGCCACCGCCACCGTGACGCTGCTGGCCTACGACCGCCACCCCACGACCGAGGCGGAGGCAAACAACCCCGACGTCGCTCACAGCCTGCACCTCGCCCTCGGCGGCGAGCCACTGTTCGACGGCTACGGCGTGTTCTTTGCGGGTGTTGCGCAGGAGCCGGGACCCGACGGCACGTTCGACCCCGACCTGCGCTCGCTCGTCGACCCCCACGTCGCGCGCCTCGCCGACGGCACCTTTGGTGTGATGGCCACCCGCGTGGCTCGCGGAGGCGGCCCCGACGGCACCGAGCGATCCTCGGTACTGCTCGCGACCACGCCCGACCTCATCACCTTCACCGAGCTTGGCCTGCTGGACATTGGCGTCACCGGTGGCGTGTTCGATGCGGCGTTCGAGGCGCGCGACGGCGCGTACGTGATCACCTGGGTCGACGACGAGGGGCAGGCCTGGCTGGCCACCCTCAGCGAGTTCTCGACCTCGGCGCACGTGGGTGAGCCCACGGCCTCACCCGGCCCACTCGAGGGTGAGCTTGAACCTCAAGCCGCTGGCGCATCGGCCATCCCGCACCTGCGCTCGGGAAGCGTGCTGGAGGTGGACGCGGGCGTTGCGCAGGCACTGCGCGACCGCTTTGGCCCGGTCGTCAACACGGATGCGCGGCCGCTCGCCGCCGTCGAGGTGCCGGTGGGCGCCGCGCTCACCGCAGGCGACCTGCCCGCGCGTCTCGAGTTGGATTACTCGGACGGATCCACCGGCTCGCTCGCGATCGACTGGTCTGGTGCTGGGCTCGACGGGATCGACACCTCGGTGGCCGGCGAGCACCGACTCGTGGGCGCCGTGAAGCAGGCCGTCTACCCGACCCCCTTTGCCGACGAGCGCGCAGACCCGACCATCTGCGCCTTCGACTTCAACGGGCGCGAGGTGTTCCTCATGATCGCGACCAAGGATCTCCACCTCGACCCCGTGTCGAACGCGGGCGGACCCATCGGCATGCCGCTGCGCATGGCCGATTCCATCGCTGCGCTCGCGGACTCGGCCGGTGGGGCTGACCTCGAGACTGACCTGCTGGTCGCGGGCGACCTCGACGCCGAGGGCAACGCGATGACGGGCTGCTTCTGGGCGCCTGAGATTCACGTCATCGACGGCGAACTGTCGATCTTGTTCATGCCGTCGTACGACGGCGAGGACGGCCGCACCGACATGTGGACCGGCCGTGCGAGCATCATCCAATTGCGCCGCGACGATCAGGGTCGCCACCTGGATCCCACCGACCCCGCGAGCTGGACCAAGGCACAGCATGTGACCCGTGCCGACGGTTCGGTGCTCAACGACCGCGCCGGGATCTCGCTCGACATGACGTACATCGAGGACTCCGGCAATCACTATTACTGCTGGCAGATGCTCGGGTCGGTGTTCATCGCGACGATGGACCCTGCCGATCCCACGCGCCTGACGAGCGAGCCGGTGCGCATCCTCGCGCCCCTCTACGCGTGGGACAACACGATCGCCGAGGGCCCCAACGTCCACGTGCGTGACGGCCGCTTGCACCTGTTGTACTCGGGCTCGACGGTGGGCGACACGTACACCACGGGCCTCGCCACGGCCGCGTGCGGGGCCAACCTCACCGACCCCGCCGCCTGGGCACGCCTGGGCCAGCCCATTCAGAAGTCTGGGCCGTTCAACGGCGAGTACCAGCTCGGCACCGGTCACGGCATGTGGTCGGTGGACGAAGACGGCAACCAGATTTACGTCTTCCACGCCCGCACCGACCACCTGGGGCTCACGGGCCGCGACACGTTCGTACGCCGCGTCCACTGGACTGCCGACGGTCTGCCGCGCCTGGACATGGAGACCGAAGAGGAGCTCGCGCCGCGGTTCCGTGAGGTGACCGTGACCGTGCGCGTGGTGGCGGGAGGCGACGCATGAGCGAGCCCTACGGCTACCTCATGGTGCACTTTGTCGAGGACGCCCACGGGTACCGCGAGAAGGTCCACCTGTCGATCTCGCGCGGTGACAACCCGCAGGCTTGGGACCGGCTCAACGGCGGCGAGGCCATCCTCGCCTCGCACCTGTCCACGACGGGCGTGCGCGACCCGTACCTGTTGCGCCGTCCCGACGGCCGCTACTTCATCATCGCGACCGACCTGCGGGTGTTCGGCGGCGACCAGGCGGGCTGGGCTGGCTGGGCCGACGGTTACTCGACGCGCATGAACGTGTGGGAGTCGGACGACCTCATCACCTGGACCCCCCAGCGTCAAATCGACGTCGCGTGCGGCCCCGACGGCACCGCCAACACCGCCGCGCCGCACATGGGCATGATGTGGGCGCCGGAGGCGCTGTGGGTCGAGGGCTTCGACGCCTACGGCGGGGCGTTCGTCGTGTACTGGTCCTCCTCCGACGAGACGGGTCGCCACCGCATCCTGTGGGGTGCGACGCGGGACTTCACTCAGGCGGGATGGGTGACGGGCGGAGTGCTCATCGACGCGCCAGGCGACGTCATCGACGCGACCATGCTGCGCCACGGCGCCCGCACCTACCGCGTGACCAAGGACAACGGCACCGGCCGCGGCCTGTACATGGAGCACTGCGACGACGCCCGTTGGTGGCTGCCCCAGGCGACCTGGACGCAGACCCAGACGCGCATCGGCGCCGGGTATGCCGGTGGAGAGCCCGGCGGAGTCGAGGGGCCCGCGATGCTGCACGTGCGCGGCGACGAGCGCTGGTACCTGCTCGTGGACGTGATCCCCGACGTGGGCTACCGGCCCATGGTCGCGACGGATCTCGACGCGGACAGCCCGTGGAGCGAGGTCCCCGACGGCGACTTCGACCTCGCTCGCTCGACCAAGCACGGGGGAGTGTTGCCGCTCACCCGCGACCGCTACGACGCCTTGCGTGCGGCCGATGCGCGAGAGGCCGTCGCTTCATCGCTCGCTCCCGCGAGGGTTGCCCAAGGCGAGACGCTCGAGGCCGTGCGAGCGGCGCTGCCAGCGAGCGCATCGGCGCTCCTGCACGGCGGCGGGGAGGCGAGTTTCCCCGTGAGCTGGGACCTCGCGGACGTGGACCCGGGCCGGCCAGGGACGTACCAAGCGGTCGGCACGCTGACCGGGACGCTCGGCGCGAACCTCAACGACTGGGTGGGTCAGGACGGCTCGCGGGCCTACGATGCGGCCGGAAAGGTGCCGTGCTCGGCGACCGCGATCCGGGTAAGCGCTGAGGTGACAGTCCGCTAGTCCTTACGCGGGCTCTGCTGATCTGACCTCGAGGGGCCTGATCTCCAGCCCGGGCACCTCGTTGCGGGACAGGTAGCGCGCGATGTACGGGCACTCCGGGACCACCGCAAGGCCGCGTGCCGCGACGTCCGCGAGCGCACCACCTGCAAGAGTGCGGGCCGCCTCGGTGCCCCGATAGGCCTCGTCGACCTCGGTATGGGTCATCACGACCGCTCCGTCGCGCTCCTCAAAGTCGATATGCCCAGCATGATCACCGTCGGCCTCGATCACGTAACGGCTCGACGTGCGGTCGCGGGTGACCTCGAAAGCAGCGGTGCCGGGCATGAGTCCTCCTTGCGGTTGGCGGGGCTATCTTCGGACCCTACCCGGGCATGGCATCGGCGCGGTCAAAGGTCTCTAGATCGTGACCTTTGACCGCGCCGAGCGGTGCGTCGGGTGGCTTAGCCGAAGTCGAGGATGTCGCTCAGCCACGACTCCTTCTTCTTGCGGCGGCCGTACTGCTGGTTGTCGCCGTAGTAGCGCGAATCGTCGCGGCGGTCGCCGTCGTAGCGGCGCGACCGGTCATCGGCGACGCGCGAGGACGGCGCGGCGGGCGGGCCGTCGACCTGCGCCGAGCGGTCGATGATTTTGTCGAGCTCTCCGCGGTCCAGCCAGACGCCGCGGCACTCGGGGCAGTAGTCGATTTCTACTCCCTGGCGGTCGCTCATGACGAGGGTGGCGTTGTCGACGGGGCACTTCATCGTGGGGCTCCTTGGAGTCGGGGACTAAGCATGTGCCCACCGTGGCCACGGGCCGGGTGGTGGGCGTCGCGACAGCGCAACGCCTGCCGGGTCAATGACGTTCCCGGCAGGCCTGAGGTGGTGTGGGCTAGTGGTGGTGCGGCTGGTGCGTGCCGCCCGTGGCTAGGCGCATCAGGTCGGTGTCGACGTTGATGTCCACCTCGGTGCCGCCTGCGGAGCCCAGCTCGTGCTGATACGTGCCCCAGGTGTCACCCCGCACGGCGCGTGCGAACCCCGACTCCATGAGCAGGACCAACTCCTGAGCCGCGCGAGTGATGCGGCCTGTCAGTGCGGGGTCCGAGAAGTCCTCGGGGCCAGCGAACAGGCCGGTCGGGACGGCGAGGGTACGCAGGTACGCGAACAGCGAGCGCATCTCCTGGTCGACCACGAGCGCGTGCCTGGCCGTGCCTGCGGTCGCGGCGAGGATGGTGGGCTTGCCAATCAGCAGGTCGTTGTCGAGCACCTGGAAGAAGCCAGTGAACGCGGCCGAGGCCGCCGCCTTGTACACCGGGGCTGCCGCGATGAGGGCGTCCGCGCCCACGAGGGCGTCGATCGCTGCGCGAAAGCGCGGCCCCATGAACTGGCTCGACAGTGCTTGCGGCAGTTCAGTGAGCAGTTCACGGATCTCGATGGTCGTGAC
This sequence comes from Demequina sp., assembly GCF_047975725.1. Classification (GTDB taxonomy): domain Bacteria; phylum Actinomycetota; class Actinomycetes; order Actinomycetales; family Demequinaceae; genus Demequina. The sequence continues at coordinate 62,383 of NZ_JBKEED010000036.1, read as the reverse complement.
CGTGACGTCGTGGCCGCGTTCCTTGGCCAGCGCCACCACCTTCTGGGCGGTGCGGTCGGCGAGCAGCTTGGTTGACGAAGGATCGGAGGCTCCTGCGGAGATCACCGCGAGGGAGAAGGTCTGGGGGGTCATGGTTGGTCCTTTCCCGCGAGTCTGAGGGACAGGGACTCGAGGGTGCGAAGTTCGTCGTCGGTGAGGGAGGCCGTGAGGGCGGCCGCCACGGCCGCGCCGTGGGCGCGGCCGATCCTGCGCTGCACAGCCAACCCCTCGTCGGTGACAGAGAGCTGGGTGGCGCGAGCGTCCTGGGTGCTCGCGCATCGGCTGATCAGACCGCGCTCGACGAGCCGGTCCACCAGGCGCGACAGCGCTGGCTGGCTCAGCAGGACGCCGTCGACCAGGTCCTTGAGGCGCAACGGCGTGCCCGCCTTTGCGAGCGTGTAGAGCACGTCGTACTCGCGCATGGACAGGCCCGCCCAGACGTCCTGCTCCGCAAAGCGGCGCATGAGGGTCGAGTGAGCCAGGAAGGCGGCCTCCCAGGCGTCGTTCGCGAGCCGTGTGCGGGTGCGGGTGGTGGTCTCGGTGGTCATCGTGGCCTCACGCGGTCGGGTAGACGGCCTTGGCGCCCTCGGAGTCCTGATACGGAGAGGCTCCGGTGACGTTGTCGCCGCGGTTGGCGTTGGGGCGGGGCTGGCGGGCCTCGGCGTCGCCGTACTTGGCGCGCACCAGGTCCGCGTGGCTCGGCGGGTTCGAGGGCGTCTCGGAGTCGCGCTTGGCTTCGAGTTCCTTGCGCAGCACCGGCACCACCTCGCCGCCGAGCAGGTCGAGTTGCTCAAGCACCATGTCCGTGGGCAGGCCCGCGTGGTCGATGAGGAACAGTTGGCGCTGGTAGTCGCCCACGTATTCGCGGAAGGTCATGATCTTGTCAATGACCTCCTGCACGGAGCCGACGGCGAGCGGCGTCATCGAGGAGAAGTCCTCGAGCGACGGGCCGTGGCCGTAGACGGGCGCGTTGTCGAAGTAGGGCTGGAACCGATCCTTGGCTTCCTGGCTCGTGCGCCCAATAAACGTCTGGCCGCCCAGGCCAACGATGGCGTCCTTCGCGGAGCCGTGGCCGTAGTGCTCAAAGCGCTGACGGTAGAAGCGCACCATGCGCTGCGTGTGCTCCTTGGGCCAGAAGATGTGGTTGGCAAAGAAGCCGTTGCCGTAGAACGCGGCCTGCTCGGCGATCTCAGGGGTGCGGATCGAACCGTGCCACACGAAGGGTGGGACGTCGTCGAGCGGGCGGGGCGTGGACGTGAAGCCCTGCAATGGCGTGCGGAAGTTGCCTTCCCAGTCCACGACGTCCTCGCGCCACAGGCGGTGCAGCAGGTTGTAGTTCTCGAGTGCCAGCGGCAGGCCCTGGCGGATGTCCTGGCCAAACCACGGGTACACCGGCGCGGTGTTGCCGCGGCCCAGCATGAGGTCCATGCGGCCGCCGCTGAGGTGCTGCAGCATCGCGTACTCCTCGGCGATGCGTACCGGGTCGTTCGTGGTGATGAGCGTGGTGCTCGTGGTGACCGTCAGGGTGTCCGTCTGCGCGGCGATGCTCGCGAGCAGCGTCGTGGGGGACGAGGAGAAGAACGGCGGGTTGTGGTGCTCGCCGATCGCGACGACGTCGAGGCCCACCTCCTCGGTCTTCTTGGCAATACGCACCAGGTCGCGGATGCGCTCGGCCTCGGAGGGGGTGTAGTCGTTGACGGGGTCACGGGTGATGTCCGAGACGGACATGATGCCGAACTGCATGGCGTGCTCCTTGGGTGGGGGACTGGCGGGCGATTGCCCCGCTGGCTGATTGGTCTAGGTTTCAATATATGCGTTTGCATCTATTAACGCCAGTCCGGCTGGTTCATTCCCGTATGCGGGCGCGCGCGTAGACCTCACTTGCCTCGAAGGGCTCTAAGGGGGCTGGGAGTAGACGCCAGTTGCCTCTGGGGGAGGGGGTGGGGCAGGTGCGCTAGGGGGAAGAGGGGGACTTGCGCGCGGGCATGGCGCCAGCGAGCACCACCACGAGGACCCCGAACAGCGGCACCAGCGCGAGGCCGAGTCGGAGAGACTGTGCGTCCGCAATCCACCCCACGACGGGTGGCGACAGCAAGAAGGCGAGTCTCAGCAGCCAGGACAAGATGGTGAGGCCGGTGCCCTCGCGCAATCCCGGCAGTTCGTCCGCCGCGTGCATCGCCCCAGGAATCAGGGTGGCCACGCCAAACCCGGCCGCCGCGAAGCCCGCGATCGTGCCCCACGGAGACGGGAACGCGAGCGCCAGCCCCATGCCGACCGCGACGAGCCCGCCGCCCGCACGTGCGACCGCGCGCTGGCCCCAGCGGTCCACCATCCCGTCGCCCAGCAGGCGACCGATGAACTGGAAGCCCTGCATCGCGATGAACGCGAAGGCGGCAAGGCCCGCGCCCGCGAGCAGCTGGTCCTTCATGTACGACGCCGACCATGTGGACGCGGCGTCCTCCGCCCAGCCGCCGCCGATCGCGATCACGGTCAGTGCGAGAAGCAGTCCCCAGGTGCGTGCCGGGATGCGCGCCAGGGGCGTGTGCTGGGGCACCGCGGATTCGGAGGCGGCGTGATCCACCTCTGACTCGGTAGGGATGTCGCGGCGCAACAGCATGGGTGCAGCGACCACGGTGACGACCACCACGATCGCCAGGCTCGTCGTGAACTGGACGCCGACGGCCAGGCCGGCCCAGGCAAAGGCGGCTCCCAGGAGTCCGCCACCGACCGCGCCGATGGACCACAGCGCGTGGAAGGAGTTGAGGATCGAGCGCCGGTACAACTTCTGCACTTGGAGGCCGTGGGCGTTTTGCGCCACGTCGACCCAGGCGTCGGTCACGCCCACCACGAACAGCGCGGCGCCAAAGAGCCACACGTTGGGCGCCACGCCGGCGCACAGCATCGCGGTCGCGCTCGCGAGCATGGTCACCGTCGCCACGCGCGCGGAGCCCCACGTGCGGATGAGCGGCGCAGCCAGCAGGCCCAGGGCCAGTGCGCCCACCGACCACATGGCCATCGCGACACCGAGCGTCCCGTATGAGATGTCGAGTGCTTCACGAATGTCGGGCACGCGCGGCGCGAACCCGCCCAACACGATGCCGTTGGTGAAGAAGATGAGCGCGACGCCCAGGCGAGCGCGCTTGAGGTGGCGTGCCACGGGCGGCGTGGTGTCAGACACAGAGCATCCTTGGGGACGGAGGGTATCGAGAAGAGCGGCGGCCTAGCCGATGCGGAATCGCGCGGGCAGCAGGTCGTCCACCTTGGACGAGGGGCCCACGAGCAGCGTGAACTCTCCGGGCTCGATGACTCGCTCTCCGGCGGCGTTGACGATGGTGCACGCGGCGAGCGGCAGCGCCAGCGGCACCACCTGGCTCTCGCCGGGCGCGACCCACACCTGGGCGTGCGCCTTAAGTTCGCGGTCGGCCCACGTCACGGAGGTGACCTCGTCGCGCAGGTACACCTGCACCGTCTCCAGCGTGGGGCGGCTGCCGGTGTTGGTCACCGTCACCTCGGCTCGCAGCACCTCTTCCTCGCTGGGGGGTAGCAGGCGCAGGTTCGAGTACTCGATAGTGGTGTAGCTGCGGCCCTCGCCGAACACCCAGTGGGGGTCCTGCGTGAGGTCGGCGTAGCGGTAGCCGTGCTGCGCGGAGATCTGGTTGTAGTACACGGGCTGCTGTCCCACGTGGCGCGGCCATGACAGCGGCAAGCGGCCGGTGGGCTCGATCGTGCCCAGCACCAGTTCGGCGAGCGCCTGGCCGCCGTGCATGCCGGGGTTGGCTGCCCAAATGATGGCCGATGCGTGCTGGGCCGAGGCGGGCAACACGTGCGGCTTGGAGGCCAACACCACGAGCACGACGGGCGCGCCGGTCTCGATCAGCGCGTCGAGCAGGGCGACCTGCCCACCTTGCAGTTCGAGCGTGGCCGTCGAGCGGCCCTCTCCGATGAGTTCGATGCGGTCGCCGAGCACGGCGACCACCGCATCGGCCCCCTGCGCGGCCTGGACGGCCTCGGCGATCTGGGCCGGGTCGGGGTCGACGGGGAACGCGATGTGGGGGCGCGGCTGGCCGTCGGGGAAGAACTCGCCCTGGGGGTCGGGGCCGGTGGTGATGATGTCGGCGCCGCGGTGGTAGGCGACGTCCCAGCCGTCGGGGACCTGCTCGCGCAGGCCGTCCACGACCGTGAGGATCATGTCGCGGGGCTGGCCGTGCATGAGCCAGTCGGCCTGGCCGGAGGATCCGGCCCAGTCGCCGAGCTGCGTCTGGGCGTCGTGGGCGTTGGGGCCGACGACAACGATGCGCTTGCTGGCGCCCGTGATGTCCAGCGGCAGCAGGCCGTCGTTTTCCAGGAGCACGAGCGAGCGGCGCGAGGCCTCGAGGCCCAACTCGCGGTGGGAGGGCTGGGCGATGACGTCGCGCTGGCGTTCTGGGTCGGGCAGGCGTGAGTTCTCGAACAGGCCCAGGTCGAACTTGAGGGTCAGGATGCGCGCGACTGCCTGGTCGATCCGGGACTCGTCGAGCAGGCCTTGTGCCACGGCATCCTGCGCGCCTTGGAAGAAGGCGGGCGTCGTCATGATCATGTCGTTGCCCGCGTTGACGGCGGCTGCGGAGGCCTCGGCGTAGCCGGGGAACATGCGCTGCTCGCGCACCAGGTTGCCCACGTTGTCCCAGTCCGTGATGAGGGTGCCGGTGTAGCCCCACTCGCCGCGCAGCACGTCGTTCAGGAGCCAATCGTTGACGGTGATCGGCGTGCCATCGATGGCCTGGTAGCCCAGCATGAAGGTGCGGCAACCCTCGCGTGCCACCCGCTCGAACGGGGGCAGGAACCACGCACGCAGCTGCCGCCGTGACAGGTCGGCCTCCGAGGCGTCGCGGCCGCCCTGGGTCTCGGAGTAGCCCGCGAAGTGCTTGGCGGTGGCGAGGATCGCGGTCGGGTCATCGAGGCCGTCGCCCTGGTAGCCGGCCACCATGGCCGATGCGAGCTCGCCCAGCAGGTAGGGATCCTCGCCGAAGGTCTCGGACACGCGGCCCCAGCGCAGGTCGCGCGCAATGCACAGCACGGGCGAGAAGGTCCAGTGGATGCCGGTGGTCGAGACCTCGACGGCCGTGGCGCGCGCCACGCGCTTCACCAGGTCGCGGTCCCAGGTGGCGGCCAGCCCCAACTGGGTCGGGTAGATCTCGGCCCCCTCGAAGAAGGAGTGGCCGTGGATGCAGTCCTCACCGACGAGCAGCGGGATGCGCAGGCGAGACCCGCGCACGGCGGTGTCGGCCTCGAGCATCGCCTCGGGGGAGACGTGAAGGATGGAGCCCACGTGGAAGTCCTCGATCGCCGCGGTCACGTTGTCCTTGGCGTTGAGCTGCATCATCTGCCCGACCTTCTCTGGCAGGGTCATGCGCGACACGAGGTCGGCGACGCGTTCCTCGGTCGGCAGCGATGTGTCGAGGTAGGCCACGGTCTCCATGAGGGTCCTTTCGAGGGCGGCGGTGGGGCCGCGTCGATCGTATCAACATTCCTTACCGCATGGTAAGTTTCCTGCCATGACGGAGACCGAGCCGCTCGACGGGCGCCAACAACGTGGCCGCGACACGCGTGCTCTCATCATCGCTTCGGCCATGGAACAGTTCTCGGAGTCGGGGTATCGAGCGAGTTCGCTGCGCGACATCGCTGCGCGTGCGGGCATGACGCACCCGGGGGTGCTCTACCACTTTCCCACCAAGGAAGCGCTGCTGATGGCAGTGCTCGAGCAGCGCGACCAGGTGGGCGCGATGGACTACCCAGTCCGCAGCGAACTGGGCCGCGACGCCCTGCGGTCCATGGTGGGCTCTGCTAGGAACAACGAGTCGCAGCGGGGTCTCGTAGACCTGTTCGCGACGCTGTCCGCCGAGGCCACCAGTGCCGAGCATCCCGCGCACGAGTTCTTCGTGGCGCGCTACGAAGCGCTCCTGGCGAGCCTGGTGGGCGCCTACGAGGTCGCGCTGGCAGCGGGAGACCTTCGCGATGGCGTCGAGCCCGAGATCGCAGCGGCGCAACTCGTCTCACTCATGGACGGCTTGCAGGTGCAGTGGCTCATGGGAACACTCGCGGCTCCCATGCACCAGGTCATCGAGGCGCACCTCAATCTGCAGTTGCGGACTCCGCTGTAGCCGGTTCGCCCGTCGCGCCCGTCGTATCGAGCACGGCGAGCCACGCAGCGTAGGCCTGCGTGCTGAACTGTCGCCCGAGGAAGTCCTCGACCAGCTCGGCGGCCGGGCGCGAACCGCCGGGCGCGAGGATGGCGTCGCGGTAGCGCAGGGAATGTTCCTCGTTCAGCAGGTCTCCCGCGTCGAACCCCGTGAACAGGTCGCGCGCGATCGCAAGGCTCCACTGATACGTGTAATAGCAGGCCGAATACGTCGTGAGGTGGCCAAAGTTGGCGTACTGATGAGTGCCGCCCAAGGGAGTGCGCACGTCGTAGCGCTCTTCGATGGCGGCGGCAAACGCCGCGAGGTTCTCGGGCACGTCCCGGTGAAGCTGGTAGGACAGCTGCGCGTAGACCAGTTGGCGGCAGGTCAGTAGCCCATGGCCGAGGTACCTGCTCGCCCGCAGGCTCTCGACCAGCGACTCAGGGATGGCGGCGCCATCGTCGTCGACGGCGAACCGAGCGAGGACAGCGTGGTCCCACGCCCATTCTTCGAGCAGTTGCGACGGCGCCTCGACAAAGTCCCACTCGCCCTTGTCTGACATGCCCGCCAGGCGCATCCAACGGCCCGATCCGGCCAGGATCGCGTGCATCAAGTGGCCGAACTCGTGCAGGAACGTTTCCACGTCGTCGAAGGTCATCGAGCCGCGCGGGAAGTTGCACACCAGGGCGCTCACCGGCAGATGGAGCCCCGCGATACCCGTGACGACGGGGAAGCAGGCCATGTGCCCGTACTTGCCTGCACGGGGGTGCATGTCGAGCAGGATCCGGCCGATGCGCTCGTCGCCCATCGCGACGTCGTACGCCTCGACATCGGCGTGCCAGCGCGGCGCGTCGGCCACCGCGGTGAACGTCAGCCCGAAGAGGTTCGCGGCGAGGTCGAGAATCCCGTCGCGCACGCGCGCGTAGTCGAGGTAGCGCCGCACCTCGTGAGGGTCGACCCCAAACCTCTCGGCCTTGAGCTTCTCGAGGTAGTAGGACGAGTCGGCGACGGTCACCGCATCGGCGTCGGGGTGGTCCGCGCGCAAGCGCTCGAGCAGCATCGCGGCGTCGGTGACGCCAGCGGGGCGGGCCGCTGCGTCGACCTGATCAAGGAAGGACTCGATGCCAGCGCCGTCCGGCATCATCATCCGGGCCGTGGCGTAGTCGGGCCAGCCGCCAAAGCCCAGCAAGGTGGCCTTCTCGTGGCGCAGGCGCAGCAGGCGACCCAGCACCTCGTCGTTCACGGGGTAGCCGCGCTCGTAGTCGGCGCGCACCAGCGCTTCACGGGCGCCGCGGTCGTGCGCCATGGTCAGGAAGGGGTCGAGGTCGGGGTAGTCGGTAGTGATCTCGACCAGGCCGTCGTCGCCGGGAGCGTGGGCGGCCACGTAGTCGTCGGGCAGGCCCGCGAGCGCATCGGGCGTCACGCGGATGCGGCCAACGTCCTCACGGATGTTCTCCGAGAACTCCGTCTCCGCTGCGGCGAGCGCCTGGTCGATCTCGGCGAGCCGCGCGCGCAGCGGTGCGTCGAGGTGAGCCCCTTGCAGCTCGAAGTCGCGCAGTACCAGTGCGCGCAGGTAGTCCGCACCGGCGGGCGCGGGAGCGTCCGACAGTGCCGCGAACAACTCAGGGTCGCCATCGCGCGCAGTGCGGAACGCGGCGACCTCGAGCAAGAGGTCGGTGCAGGAGCGCCGCACGTGCGCATCCGGGTGCACCTCGGAGACCGACTCGACCAACTGATACGCGTTGACCACGGCCGTGTCGGCGATGTTCCACGACTCCCAAGCGTCGGCGTCGGCCCGGTCACGCACCCGCTGCAGCGCCGTGCGCGCGACGTCAAGGCGCTCGCGGATGTACGACTCGACGAACGGGCCCCACGGCTCATCGGGCGCGGGAAAGTGGGGGATGGTCGCGGCGGTGCTCATGCCCTCATGCTAACCACGCACCGCTACCGAGAGCGTCGTCAATCCTGGCCTCACCTGGGGTGTCGCTGTACTTCCGTTTGCGCCCGGCGTAATGTCAAGAAAGGGTCAACGATGACCCGTGTCCCCGGCTTACCTCGTGATCTAGGAGTACGTCATGGCAGTCAACGACCACGCGATAGAGACACAAACGGGTCCAGTCGGTTCCCGTGCAGGCTGGGTGATGCTGAGCATCACCCGGATCACCATCGGTTTCTACTTCTTCTGGGCCTTCATCGACAAGCTGTTCGGGCTGGGATTTTCCTCGTGCCGCACCACGGCCGAGGACGGTACCTACACCATCGAAGTCATGTGCGAGCGTGCGTGGCTTAACGGCGCCCGCATCACCGAGGGCTACCTCGGCTCCTCCACCGGTCCGTTTGCGGACTTCTTCAAGGACCTGGGAACTCAGGCCTGGACGGACTGGCCGTTCATGCTCGGCCTGTGCGGCATCGGCCTGGCGCTGATGCTCGGCATCGGTACCCGCATCGGCATGTGGTCGGCGATCGTCATGCTCGCGATGATGTGGGTCTCGCACGCGTGGCCCGGCCAGGGTGGCAACACCACCAACCCGTTCGTCGACGACCACATCATCATGATCGTCGCCGTCGCCGCGGCCGTCCTGCTTGAGGTGCGCTACCAGGCGGTTGGCCTCGGTGAGTGGTGGAAGCGCCTCGACGTGGTCCAAAAGCAGCGCTGGCTGGTCTAGGTTCCACCGGTTCTCCGTCCAGGGGGCGTCGCTCGATGCGGCGCCCCCTGTTCCATGTCCGCACGCGGGTATCCAGCGAACTCCACACCTCTCAACAGTGTTCTGACGGGTATCAACCGGGTGGGGCGGGAGCACGAGTAAGGCGACTCAGCGCGCAGGGGCCAGGCGCCCGCGCTGGTCCGCGCGCAACTCATGGGCGACCACCTTCGCCACGTGCGGTATCAGGTCGCGGCTTCGCAGCGCCACCCACGGCACGCCGTTGCGCGCGAGCCACCACGCGCGCGACCACAGATCAGGACTCGGCGGCGCGCTCGGCACCGGCGCCACCGCCGGCCAATCGCCCTCGAGCAGGGCCGTGGCGGCCCCCGCGAGACGGCGATGCCCCAGCGGGGACGGGTGCACACGGTCGATGTGCCACGCTCGCGGCCCGGCAGCCCTGAAGACCGCGCCGCCGTCGATCAAGGTAGCCCCGGCACTCGCCGTCGCCGCGATGATCGCGCCGTTGGCTGCCGCCGCTCGTCGTGCCATCACGGAGGTCACCGCCCGCGGCAACGCCTCAAACAAGCCGATGCGGTCGATGCCGAGCACGAGCACGCGGCGCCCAGGCCGGTTCAGCTCGGCCAGCGCCGCCGACAGGCACCGCTCCACCTCGATGGGATCGAAGTCGCCGCGCAGCACATCGTTGCCCCCGACGCTCAGGAGCACCAGATCCGGGTCCAAGGCCACCGCGGCGGGTACCTGAGATGAGGCGAGATCGCGGGCGCGAGTGCCGTTGACGGCCAGGTTGATAAAGGTGGGCGCCCCCAACGAGGCGGCGACATGCGCCGCCCAGCCGCCACCCGCATCGGCCGTGCTGCTGTCGCCGACGCCGAAGGTGAGCGAATCTCCCAGCGCCGCCACCCGGGGGCCACGTGCCACGCCGGCCGTCCTAGTGGACAAGGCGCGCACGCTCGCGGCGGCGCACGATGAGCGGCAGTTCGGCGGTGACGAGACCAAGCGAGCGCGCGTGCAAGGTCAACATGGACTCCACTGTGGTGTTCCACGGCAGGTGCTCGGCGCGCCGCCGTGCGCACGCCCGCGCCTCCACGGGGTCTGCGTCGAGGGTGGTCTCGAGTGCATCGGCGAAGGCCTCAGGGGTGCCGTCGGCGGCCATGCCCGCGTCCCCCATGACCTGCGGCAGGGCCGAGTCGCGGTTGACGACCACGGGGGTGCCCGCCGCGAGAGCCTCGAGCGCCGCCAGACCAAAGGTCTCGACGGGGCCGGGGGCGATCACCGCATCGGCGCTGGCGAGCAGTCGAGCAAAGCGCTCGCGGCCCTCGACGAACCCCGCAAACGTGACGGGAAGCTCGTCGGCAAGCGCACGCATGTGGCCCTCGAGCGCGCCCGAACCGGCGCACACCAGGCGCACCCGACGGCCGCGCTCGGTGAGCACACGGATCGCGTTGATCGCGAGGTCAGGGCGCTTTTCGGCGGACAGGCGCGAGGCCATGACCACGAGTGCCTCGTCGGGGTGTGCGTAGTGAGCGCGGGTGGCGCCGTCACGCAGGCCAGGGTGAAAGGCCTCGAGATCCACGCCCAGGGGGATGGTGGTGACCGGGTAGGGGATGCGCGCGAACTCCTCGCCCGCGAAATCGGTGGTGGCCACGATGGTCGTGAACCGGCGGACCATGGCCCGGTTGTGGTTGTCGGCGAGGCTGCCCAGCGGCAGCAGTCGGTGGCTCCACCGGGGCAGGTGGGCGGCGAGCACGCCGTCCGCACGCTCGTGCGCAATGAAGACCGACGGAATGCCGCGCTGCTCCGCCCACTTGCCGAGAGACCGCAGCGTGGTGCGGTCCGAGACCTCGATGACATCAGGCGCGAAGTCCTCGAGCGCCGCACGCACCGCTGCAAGGCGCGTGATCATGCGATAGCCGCCCGAGCCGGGCAGGGCGGGGCTTGCGATGGTGGTGCGCAGGCCCGAGCGTGTCGGGACCGTGGAGTCGGCGACGCCGGGCACCACCATCAGCACCTCGTGACCGCGCTCGACATAGCCGCGGCCGAGGGCGTGCATCGCGGTGCGCAGACCGCCGGAGGTGGGGGAGTAGAAGTTGGCGATGTGCGCGATTCTCATGGTCGTGCGGCCTCTCTGGAACGGGGGAATGGCGACGGGCGCGAGGGGTGGGTGGGTGTCGACGCCTTGCCGCCCAGCGCATCGGCGTAATGGGTGATGAGGTCCTCGCACACGGACGGCCAGGTGCGGCCCAGCACGCTGACGCGAGCACGAGCGGACATGAGGGCACGCCAGTCGGCGTCGTCGACGAGTTCGCGCACCATGGCGACCATCTGGTCTGTGCGCCCGGGCTCGTACAGGTAGCCCGTGAGGCCATCCTCGACCAGGTCGATGGGACCTCCGCGGCGCGGGGCGACCACGGGTACTCCCGACGCGTGTGCCTCTTGGATGGCCTGGCAGAAGGTCTCGAGTTCGCCGCAGTGGACGAATACGTCGAGGCTCGCGAGGGCGCGGGCGAGGTGGTGACCGTCGAGAAACCCCGTGAAGGCGGCGTCGGGCATCAGGGCCTCGAGGCGGGCCCGGGACGGTCCCTCGCCGATGACCACCACGCGCACGCCGGGAAGGGCGCTCAGGCGCGCGAGATCCTCAACGCGCTTCTCGGGTGCGAGGCGACCGGCGTAGCCGACGATCACCTCACCGTGAGGTGCCCAGGCGCGGCGCAGGTCGGGGTCGCGGTGGTCGGGGTGGAAGCGCTCGGCGTCGACACCCCTGGGCCACAGTCGTAGGCGCTTGACGCCGCGAGAGGCGAGCTGATCGATGGCCGCAGTCGACGGGGCGAGGGTCAGTGTGGCGCGGTCATGGATGTCGAGCACGCGCCTCCACATGGGGGCCTCGCCCCACGAGACCTTGTAGCGTTCGGCGTAACTCGGCACGTCGGTTTGGTATACCGCGACGCTGGGGATCGCGAGCCGCTCAGCAGCCTTCACGCCTGACCAGCCCAGCAAGAACGGGGAGGCGAGGTGGACCACGTCCGGTTGCCAGTCCTCGAGTAGTCGGCCGATGCGCGTGGTGGCTGGAAGGGTCACCCGGACGTCGTCGTACCCTGGGCAGCTCACCGCGGGCATGCGGTGGACGGTGGCGATGCCGTAGCGGTCGGGGCCCGCGGAGTCCTTGGCTTCGGGGGCGATGACGAGGGCCTCGTCACCCCTGGTTTCGAGGTGGTCGAGTACCCGCAACAGCGAGTGGGTTACGCCGTTGACGTGGGGCAAGAACGACTCTGCGACCAGTGCGATCCTCACAACTTCCATTCTCGTGAGGCGCTCGCGGCACGCCAGGGGCCGGGCGTCAATGTCTGGTGAACCTTGAGTGACGAGAGGGTGGCGCAGGGCTGCCCGGGAATCCCGGTCGACGCGGGTATCGGGCGTGCACGCCTGGGGCCACGGGCGGCGAGACGGGTATCAACGGGGGAGGGGGACTGTCACAATGGCGCCATGCATCCCCGTGTCACTTTCCGTTCCGCTCGCCTGTCCCGTGCCTTCGCCACGCTCGCGGCCGTGATCCTCGCCGCCGTGGTGCTCGCGCCCGCTGCGCAGGCCCACACCGAGCTCAAATCGTCCACGCCCGAACGGGACTCGACTGTCGAGGAACTGACGGAGGTCAGGCTCGAATTCACGAGCCACCTGCTCGACATTGGCGCGGAGCTGTCACTCGTCGACATCAACGGCGATGCGCACCCGCTCGAGCCCACGTTCCCTGAGGACATGGTGGTCGTGGCAGCGGTCGATGCAGAGCTTCCCGCGGGCACCACGACGCTGGTGTGGCGGATCGTTGCCGAGGACGGGCACCCCATCGAGGGCACCGTGCCCTTCACGTACGCGCCCGCCGAGGCCGACCCGGGCACCCCGACGCCGACCGCCGTTGAGGAACCCACTGCCGCGGCGGAGCCCACGCCGCACGAGAGCGTGAGCGCCGTGCCGATCTCCGAGCCCATCAGCGCTGAGCCCGAGCCCGCCACCCCCGGTTGGGTGCTGCCGCTCATCGGACTCGCTGCGCTCGGTGCCGCTGTGGCGGCCGTGGTCCTGGTGGTGCGCAAGCGCGGATGACAGACCTTCCCTCGACCCTGGATGCCGGCACGCCGCGCTGGCGACTGCCACACACGGCGCGCGACCCGCGTGCCGGACAGGTGCTGGCCGCGTTTGCGGCGATCGGGTTCGGGATCGGCATCACCCAAAACGGTGCGGCGTCGGTCGTGGCGGACCAGGTCACCGACCTGTCGACGACCGTCGACCTGCTCGGTTGGACCATGGTCGCCTACTCACTCGGAGTGGTCGTGGGTGCGCCCCTGTTCATGGTGGGGCTGGGTCGTGTCGCCCGGCGCACGGTGCTGCTGTGGATGTCGGCGCTCTTCTTGGTGACCACGATCGCGACGGTGATCGCGCCCACGGTGGAGGCGCTCATGGCGATCAGGTTCTTCGCGGGACTGCCACACGGCGCGCTGCTCGGCACCGCGTCCTACGTCGCGATGACGGTCATGGGACCCGAGCGTCGAGGCAAGGCCGTAGCGATCATCATGCTGGGCCTGACGAGCTCGCTCGTGGTGGGTGTGCCCTTCATGCAGTGGCTTTCCGACGCGGTGAGTTGGCGTGCCGCCTATGGCGCCGTGACGGTCATCGCCGTCATCGGCTGCCTGGGAGTGTGGGCTTTTGCTCCCGATGTCCCTGGCAACCCTCATGCGTCACCGCGCGCTGAAATGCGCGCGCTGCGAGGCGCGCGACTGTGGACCGCCCTCATCGCCATCACTGTGGGCTTTTCTGGCCTGGGAGCGGTGTTCTCTTACGTGGTGCCGCTGCTTGAGGACACCAACGGGTTGGCCTCCTCGCAAGTGACGTGGGTGCTCGTCCTGTGGGGCGTGGCGATGACCACGGGTGCGTATCTTGGCGGCAAGCTCACCGACTTGTCGCACGTGGGGGCGGGGCGCCTGGGCTTGGCCGCCGCGGCGGTCGCGCTCCTGGGCATTGGGCTGGCGGGCGATACCCCTGCCGCGACTATCCCGCTGCTGGTGCTGTTGGGCTGCTCGATGCAGGTCTTCTCGCAGTCCGCTCAGGTGCACCTGATGGACGTCATGCACGGTTCCCCTTCGCTCGGGTCGGCGCTTGCGCACGCGGCGCTCAACGCCGCCACCGCCGTCGGCACGGGACTGGGCGCCGTCGTGATCGGTGCCGGCTGGGGCTATCAGGCGCCGGCCTGGGTTGCGCTCGCGTTGGCGATTGTCGCGCTGGTGTTGCTGTGGTGGGGAGTGGGCTTTAGAGGCCGTGGAGGCTGGCGTCAGCACACCGCCTGACTATGAAACGATGGGCGCCATGAGGCTTCGACTCGGCACCCGCGGTTCTGCGCTCGCGCGCACCCAATCCGGCATGGTTGCCGACCAGATCACCCAGGTGGCCGCTGCCGCCGGGGTGGATCTTGAGGTCGAGCTGGTGTCGATCACCACGCACGGCGACATCTCGCGCGGGTCTCTCGTGGGCCTGAGCGAGGTGGGCGTGTTTGTCGCGGCACTGCGCGAGGCGTTGCTGCGCGACGAGTGCGACCTTGCGGTGCACTCGCTCAAGGACATGCCCACTCAGTTGCACCCCGAACTCGAGGTGGCCGCCATTACTGAGCGTGCGGACATGCGCGACGCTTTGTGCACCACCGGTCCCACACTGCGCGAATTGCCCGAGGGTGCCCGCATCGGCACCGGCTCACCGCGTCGCGCGGCGCAACTGCTCGCGCTGCGCCCCGACCTCGTCGTCGAACCGCTGCGCGGCAACGTCGACACGCGACTGTCGAAGGTCGGCACGGAGCTCGACGGGGTGGTGCTCGCCGCCGCTGGCCTGCAGCGCCTGGGGCGTCTCGACGAGGCCACCGAACTGCTCGACCCGGCCGAAATGATGCCCGCGCCCGGTCAGGGCGCGCTCGCCATCGAGATTGTTCCGGGAGCCGACCCCGCCTGGGCCCAGTTTGTCCGCGCGCTCGATCACCCGGACACCCGTGCGGCCGTCACCGCCGAGCGCTCCCTGCTGGGCGTGCTCGATGCAGGGTGTTCGGCGCCCGTGGCCGCCTACGGCACGGTCGAGGCCGACGTGCTGACGCTGCGGGCGCGCGTGGTCGACACGGCCGGGAAGCTCGCGTTGAATGAGAGCGGCACCGCGCCGGCGTCCGAGGCCGCGGCGCTCGGTCGCTCCACGGGGTGGACGCTGATGAGCCGCGGCGCTGGCCGCCTGATGGGAAGGAACTGAGATGGATCTCAGTGCGCTGGAAGGTAAGCACCTGCTCGTCCCCGTGACGGCGCAACGCCGCCACCTCGCGGTGCGGCTCGCTGAGGCGGGCGCCATCGTCGAAGAGGTCGAGTTCATCGCGATCGAGGCCACCTCGCAGCCGGAGGAACTCGAGGAGGCCACCCTCGCGTGGTGCGCGGGCGACTTCGACTGGCTCGCCGTGACCAGCCGCAACGCGCTGTCCGCGATGGACGCGATTGCTCGCCGGCGCGGCATGGACCTCGCCGCACCGCTGCCCGAGGCCAAGGTTGCGACCGTTGGCGAGGCCACCCGCGCCGTGTGCGCGGACCTGGGCCTGGAGGTCGAGCTCGTGCCCACCAAGCGCCAGAACGCGCGCGGGATTGTCGAGGAGTTTCCCGAGGGGCCCGGCAAGGTGCTCGCGCCGCTGGGCAATCTCGCCGCCCCCGTGCTGGCCCGCGGGCTCGAGCGCAAGGGCTGGAGCGTCTCGACCGTTGAGGCGTACCGCACGGTCGAAGGATCGGGCGTGGGAAAGCAACTGCGCGAGGAGATGGAGGCGGGCCGCTTTGACGCCGTCTTGCTGACCTCGGGTTCCGTGGCCCAGCGCCTCGCAGATTCGGGCGCGGTTATTCCTGAGACCACCCTCGTGGTCGCGATTGGCGACATGACTGCTGCGGCAGCGCGAGGCGCGGGCCTTCCCGTCGCCGCGGTGGCGACGGCACCGTCCTACGACGGCATCGTGACTGGCCTGCTCGCCGCGCTCGACCCGGACCAGGTCATGGAGTTTGACGCCGACGACCACGAGCCCCCGTCCACCCCCTCCGAGGCAACTGATGTCCACGTGGAGGTTCCCGACGAGGCCATCGAGGCAACTGATGTCCACGTGGAGGCCCCCGACGAGGCCATCGAGGCAACTGATGTCCACGTGGAGGAGCCCGAGCCCGAACCTCAGGTAGTCGCCGGCTCTCCCGCAGACTTGTCCTTCGACGAGATCATCGCCGGTACGCAGGAGGAGGAGCCGTCCAAGTGACCTACGCCCCGCATCGGCGCCCCAGGCGGCTGCGCACCAGCCCGGCCATGCGTCGTCTGGTGCGCGAGACCAGGGTGGTGCCCGCACAACTGGTGCTGCCGCTGTTCGTGCACGAGTCACTCACCGAGCCCAAGGCGATCGAGTCCATGCCGGGCGTCGAGCAGCTCCCGCTCGACCACCTCGCAGGCGCGATCGACTCCGCTGCCGCCGCGGGGCTCGGCGGCGTGATGCTGTTCGCGATCCCTGCGCACCGGGACGCGACCGGCTCCCAGGGTTGCGACACAGACGGCATCCTCAACCGCGCGATCGAGCAGGCGGTCGCCGCAGCGCAGGGCCGCCTGGTCGTGATGGCGGACCTGTGCCTCGACGAGTTCACCGACCACGGCCACTGCGGCGTTCTCGCCGCGGACGGCACGGTTGACAACGACGCGACGCTCGAGGTCTATGGCCGCATGGCCGTCGCGCAGGCAGACGCCGGAGCGCAGGTGCTCGGCCTGAGCGGCATGATGGACGGCCAGGTGGCCGCCGTGCGAGCGGCGCTCGACGAGGCCGGCCACCTCGAAACCTCGATCCTTGCCTACGCAGCCAAGTACGCATCGGCCGCCTATGGCCCCTTCCGCGAGGCCGTGGAGTCTGAGCTCCAGGGCGACCGCCGCACGTACCAGATGGATCCTGCCAACCGCATTGAGGGCTCGCTTGAGGCCGCCCTCGACGAGGCCGAGGGTGCCGACTTCCTCATGGTCAAGCCGGCGCTGCCGTACCTCGACGTGCTGGCGGACGTCGCCGCCGAGGCCACCGTCCCCGTCGCGGCCTACCACGTGTCGGGGGAGTATTCGCAGATCGAGGCGGCCGCGCAGCGCGACTGGATCGACCGCCGCACCGCCCACCTCGAGGCGGTCACGAGCATCGTGCGCGCGGGAGCCAGCATCGTGCTGACCTACGCCGCCATCGACATCGCGCACTGGCTGCGCGAGGACTGAACGACCAGGGCGCGCAGCGCCCGCAGGAGGATCACGTGACCACGTTTACCGACCGTGCCAAGGACATTCTGCCCGGCGGCGTCAATTCGCCCGTGCGCGCCTGGAACGGGGTGGGCGGCGACCCCGTCCCGCTCGCCAAGGCGCTTGGAGCGCGCGTCGCTGACGCCAACGGCCGCGAGTACGTGGACCTGGTGGGTTCGTGGGGTCCGGCGATCCTCGGACACAGCCACCCCACGGTGGTGCAGGCAGTCCAGCTCGCGGCCGCGGACGGGCTGTCGTTCGGCGCGACCACTCAGCGCGAGGTCGAGCTCGCGGAGGAGATCCGCGGCCGCTACGCGCCTGCCGAGCGGGTCCGCCTGGTCTCGACGGGCACCGAGGCGACCATGACGGCCATCCGTCTGGCGCGCGGCGCGACCGGTCGTGACGTGATCGTGAAGTTCGCCGGCTGCTACCACGGCCACTCGGACTCGCTGCTGGTCGCGGCGGGCTCTGGCCTGGCTACCGCCGGTGTCCCGGACAGCGCGGGCGTCACCAAGGGCACCGCCGCTGACACCATCGTGCTGCCGTACGGCGACGAGACCGCCCTCACGGACGCCTTCGCCGAGCACGGCCAGTCCATCGCGGCCGTCATCACCGAGGCGGCGCCGTGCAACATGGGCGTGGTGCGCCCGCCGCGCGGCTTCAATCGCCTGATCGCGACGCTGTGCCGCAACGAGGGCGCCGTCATGATCCTCGACGAGGTGCTCACCGGTTTCCGTGCGGGCCCCTCGGGTTATTGGGGCGTCGAGCGCGACGAGGACCTCGCCGCCGGGGTCGAGCCCTGGCAACCGGACCTCGTCACCTTTGGCAAGGTCATTGGCGGCGGTATGCCGGTGGCGGCCATCGCCGGTCGTATCGAACTCATGGAGCAGCTCGCCCCGCTCGGCCCTGTCTATCAGGCCGGCACCTTGTCGGGTAACCCGGTGGCGACCGCCGCAGGCCTCGCGACCATGCGCCTGTTGACCGAGGACGTCTACGCGCGCGTCGCGGCGGGCGCGGACACCCTCGCCACCGGCGTCAGCGACATCCTCACGCAGGCCGGCATCGTTCACTCGGTGGGCAGGGCCGGCACCTTGTTCTCGTTCTTCTTGGGCCTGGCCGATGCGCCCGTCACCTTCGCTCAGGTGTCCACCCAGGACACCGCCGCCTATGCACGGCTGTTCCACTCGCTGCACTCCGCGGGCGTGTACCTGCCCCCGAGTGCCTACGAGGCCTGGTTCGTGTCGCAGGCCCACCGCGAGGAGGACCTCGCGAAGGTGCTCGACGCGGTTCAGTCGTGGGCTCTTGCGGAGCAGGCAGCGCTCCGCTGAGGCCCACGAAACATCACGTCACGTCCCCCGCGGGCGTGAGAACAGGGTGACAACGGCGCGATTTCCCGTCTGTTCACGCACCAAGACGCCTTCGAGCGCGCTCGCCCTCACATTCTCACGTCTGCGGACGTGAGAAAGAGTTTCATCAGGATTCACACAAGCCGCTGAGCGGCGAAACATCCCCTCCCTAGCGTGAGAAGTGCCCGGAAAGGTCACTGATGCGGAGTGACCGGTTGCCGACGACGGCCCCGGGCATCCACCACCACGGAACCCTGGGGAGGGGTCATGTCCGTACAGGACCGGCAAGAACAGACGGCGACCGCAGCTGTCGAGCCCGGCGTCATCGGCAAGGGTCGATGGATCGAGCGCTGGACCCCAGAGAACGAACTGTTCTGGGAGTCACGGGGCAAGAAGATTGCCCTGCGTAACCTCATCTTCTCCATCATCGCCGAGCACATCGGCTTCTCCATCTGGATGCTGTGGTCGATCGTCGTCGTCAGCATGTATGGCCGGTTCGACGATTCCGGTGCCCTCATCGCGACGGGCGCCAACGGCTGGGCCCTCACTGCCGAGCAAGGCCTCACGCTGCTCGCGGTCGCCTCAGGCGTGGGAGCCTTCATGCGCATTCCGTACACGTTCGCGGTGCCGATCTTCGGTGGCCGCAATTGGACTGTCATCTCGGCCTTGCTGCTGATCATCCCCACGGCGGGACTGGCGTGGGTCGTGGGCCGGCCTGACACCTCGTTCGGCGTGCTGGTCGCGATCGCCGCGACGGCCGGTCTCGGTGGAGGCAACTTTGCCTCGTCGATGTCCAACATCACCTTTTTCTACCCGGACAAGGCCAAGGGCTGGGCGCTGGGCCTGAACGCCGCAGGCGGAAACATCGGTGTCGCCGTCGCGCAGAAGCTTGTGCCCTTTGTCGTCGGACTCGGTGGACTCGGCCTCGCGATGGCCGGACTGGTCTACTTGCCGCTCGCCGTCATCGCGGCTGTCCTCGCGTTCCTGTTCATGGACAATCTGCGCGAGGCCAAGGCCGACCCCAAGCCCACCGGCCGCTCCATGCGCCACGGGCACACGTGGCTCATGGCCTTCCTGTACGTGGGCACCTTTGGCTCGTTCATCGGCTATTCGGCGGCGTTCCCGACACTCCTCACGGTGGTCTTCGACCGCCCCGACATCGCGCTCGGCTGGGGCTTCCTTGGCGCGCTGCTCGGCTCGCTCGCCCGGCCATATGGCGGCAAGCTCGCCGACCGCTTTGGCGGCTCGATCATTACCGTCACGGCCTTCTGCCTTATGGCCGTCGCGGGCTGGTGCGCTGTTCTGGGTGTCCAGGGCGAGAACCTGCCGCTGTTCTTCGCGAGCTTCCTCGCGCTGTTCCTCATCACCGGCCTTGGCAACGGCTCGACCTACCGGATGATCCCGTCGATCTTCAACCGCCTGCGCGAGGACAAGGGCGACGGCTCCGAGGAGTCCTTCCTCGACTTCAAACGCCAGAGCGCCGGCGCGGTGGGCATGATCTCCGCCGTCGGCGCCTTTGGCGGCTTCGCGATCCCCTTCGTCTACAAGTGGTCGCGGGAGGCTTTCGAGGGCTCGATCGTCCCCGCCCTGCAGATCTACATCGGTGTCTTCCTGCTCATGGCCGTCCTCACGTGGGTGTTCTACCTGCGCAAGGGCGCCCGGATGGCGGGAGTCTGATCGTGCCCGCATCGCACGGCGCCGCGTCGTCCCGGGGGCCCCTGCCCTCGGGCGACGCGGTCGCGACCCACTGCCCGTACTGCGCGCTCCAGTGCGCACAGTCGCTCACCAAGACGGCCGATGCGCCGGTTCCGGTGACGGTGGAAGGTCGCCAGTTCCCCACCAACAGGGGAGGGCTGTGCCAGAAGGGCTGGACGTCGGCCGAGGTGCTACGCGCCGCCGACCGCATCACATCGCCCATGCTCCGCACCGAGGACGGCGGCTTCCGCGAGGCCGACTGGGGCGAGGCGCTCGACCTGGTCGCCGGACGCATCGCCCAGTTGCAGGACGCCCACGGCCGCGAGTCCATCGCAGTGTTCGGCGGTGGGGGCCTCACCAACGAGAAGGCCTACGCGCTGGGCAAGTTTGCGCGCGTCGTGCTGCGCACGCCGTTCATCGACTACAACGGCCGCTTCTGTATGTCTTCTGCCGCGGCGGCTTCCAACCGCGCGTTCGGCATGGACAGGGGACTGGGGTTCCCGCTCGCGGACCTGGGTGGGGCCGATGCGGTGCTCGTCATGGGCTCGAACATGGGCGTCACGATGCCTCCCTTCGTGCAGCACCTTGCGGGCGTGCGCGAGCGCGGCGGGCTGATCGTGGTGGACCCGCGCGAGACGGTGACGGCGAAGCTTGCGAGCGGAGACCAGGGCATTCACCTTGCGCCCGTGCCTGGCGCCGACATGGTGGTGTTGCTCGCCCTCACCCACGTGGTGCTCGCCGAGGGACTCGCCGACCTCGACTACCTCGCTGCCCGCACCAACGGGCTGGGCGAGGTGCGCCGGTCGGTGGCCGCGTGGTGGCCCGAGCGTGCCGAGGCGGTGTGCGGCATTCCTGCCGACCGACTCCGGCACACCGCGCGCGTACTCGCGGCGGCCTCGCCCTCGCACGGCGGTCGCGGAGCGTACGTGCTGACCGGACGTGGGCTTGAGCAAATGAGCCAGGGCACCGACGGTGTCACCGCCGCAATCAACCTCGCGCTGTGCCTGGGACTCGTGGGACGCGAAGGCAGCGGCTTTGGCCCCGTGACGGGCCAGGGCAACGGTCAGGGCGGGCGCGAGCACGGCCAGAAGTCGGACCAGCTTCCCGGCTACCGGATGATCACCGACCCCGCCGCTCGCGCGCACGTCGCGCAGGTGTGGGGCGTGGACCCCGACTCGCTGCCCGGCCCCGGCGTCCCTGCAGTGAAGCTCTTGAACTCGCTCGGCGCCGAGGGCGGCCCCCGCGCGCTGCTGGTCCACGGCTCCAATGTGGTGGTCTCCGCTCCCAACGCCGATGCGGTCGTGGAGGCGCTGTCCCGCCTGGACCTGCTCGTGGTGTGCGACATGGTTCCCTCCGAGACGGCGCTGCTGGCCGACGTCATCCTCCCGGTCACGCAGTGGGCGGAGGAGGAGGGCACCATGACCAACCTCGAGGGCCGCATCATCCGCCGCCGCAAGGCCGTCGACGCACCGGGTGAGGCCCGCACCGAGCTGTGGATCCTGCGCGAGTTGGCCTCGCGGCTCGGAGTGGCGCAGGGCTTTAGCGACGATGCCGAGACGGTGTTCGAGGAGCTGACCCGCGCATCGGCCGGGGGGAAAGCCGACTACGCGGGCGTCACCTACGAGCGGCTTGATGCTGGCGAGGAACTGCACTGGCCGGTCCCGCATGCCGGCCACCCTGGCACGCCCCGCGTGTTTCTTGACGGCTTCCCGACGCCCGACGGTCGCGCGCGCATGGTTGCGGTGGATCACCACGCGCCAGCGGACGACGTGCGCGCGGGCTCGCCGACCTACCTGGTCACGGGGCGAGTGCTGCAGCACTACCAGTCGGGCGCGCAGACTCGCCGGGTCGCGGAACTCGTCGCGGCCCAGCCGGAGCCGTTCGTCGAGGTCCACCCTCTGCTCGCCCAACGCCTGAGCCTCGCCGAGGGTGGGGAAGCGATCCTCACCACGGCCCGCGGCCGTGCCATCGCACGCGTGCGGATCACCGAGGCCGTCCGCCCCGACACGGTCTTCATGCCCTTCCACTGGGCGGGTGCCGGCAGCGCGAACCGCCTGACCAACGACGTCACGGACCCCATCAGCGGCATGCCCGAGTTCAAGGTCACCGCCGTCTCGATCGTCGCCGCCACCGCGCCCGAGGTGGCCACCGCAACCCGGGAGGTGAGCGTCCGATGAACGTGGTCGTGATCGGCAACGGCATGGTGGGCTCGCGGTTTGTCGACGAGCTCGTCTCCCAAGACCCCGAGGTGCAGGTGACGGTGCTGGGCAAGGAGCGTCACCTGCCGTACAACCGCGTGCTGCTGTCGAGCGTCGTGGCAGGCAAGACGGACGCGGAGTCGCTCGCGATGGCGTGCGCCGACTCCGAGCGCGTGCGGGTACTCACGGGGGTGCCCGCGATTGACATCGACCGCGCCGCGCGCACCGTGACCGACGCGACGGGCGAGGTACACACATACGACCGCCTGGTGTTCGCGACCGGCTCGCAGGCGCGGATTCCGAACATCCACGGCATCGCGACCGACCGCGGCCTCATGCCGGGCGTGAGCGTCCTCAAGGACCTCGACGACGCGCAGGGGATCCTCGCGGTGTTGCCCAAGGCGCGCCGTGCGGTCGTGCTGGGCGCCGGGGTCCTGGGCCTCGAGGTCGCCACCGGCCTGGCCTCGCGCGGACTGACGGTGACGCTCGTGCACCATTCGGATCGCCTCATGGAGCGCCAGCTCGGCGATGCCGCGGCGACCATCGCGACTGGGTCGTTGCAGCGCCTGGGGGTCAAGGTCGTCACGCAGACGTCGGTCGCGCAGGCCCTGGACCGGCGCGGCGTGCTGGCCTCGGTGCGCCTGACCGACGGTTCCGAGTTGCTCACCGACCTGCTCGTGATGTGCGCCGGCACCATCCCCGAGGCCGCCCTTGCGCGGCGTGCTGGCCTGCCGTGCGAGCGCGGCATCCTCACCGGGGCAGACCTCGCGAGCCCCTCCGACCCCGCCGTATTCGCGATCGGCGACTGCGCGCAGCCGCCCGAGGGCGGCTCCGGCCTGGTCGCGCAGGGCTGGGAGCAGGCCTCTCGCCTAGTGGCCCTGTGGACGGCCGATGCGCCCGCTGAGCAGGCAGAACCTGCCACCCCCGCATCGGCCGGGCCCCACGTGGACGAGGACGTGCTCGACGTCACCAACGTGGTGCGCGTCAAGGCCATGGGCCTTGACGTGGTCACCATGGGACTGTCCGGCAAGTTCGACCACGGCGAGCGCGACCTGCGCGCCGTGAGGATGGCCGATCCCGCCATCGGCAGGTTCGTCGAGGTCGTCGTGTCTCACGGACTGCTCGTGGGCGCGACGGTCGTGGGGGACAAGCAGTGCGCCTCGGAGCTGTCCGCGATGTACACGCGCATGCTCCCGGTGCCGTCCGACCCGGCACACCTGATCGTGCGCCCGCTCGCCGGTGCTGCCCGGCCAGCCGCCGCATCGGCCGCCGACATGGCCGACGAGGACACGGTGTGCCAGTGCAATTCCGTGCCCAAGGGGCGCATTGTCGCGGCCGTGAAGGACGGCTGCACGAGCGTCGAGGAGGTCTCGCGCGCGACGCGCGCCTCGACCGGCTGCGGCGACTGCCGCTCGCTCGTGGGCGACATCATCCGTACCTGCGACGTCCCCGATCAGGGAGCGGACGCGGGCGAGGACACCAAGTTTCCCGCGCTCGCGGGCACAGGGGAGGTAGTGAGATGAACGACACCCAAAAGATCGTGGTGGTCGGTGGCGGCATGGTCGCGCACCGCTTCACCGAGGCGCTGCGCGACCGCGACAGCGAGGGCCGTCACCACATCACGGTGCTGGCCGAGGAGCCCCGCGCGCCGTACGACCGCGTGGCGCTCACGAGCTACTTCACCGGCAAGGACCCCGAGGACCTTGCGCTGGGCGACCCCGCTCTGTGGAAGGACCCGTTGGTCAGGCTTGAGCGTGATGCGCTCGTCGAGACCATCGACCGCGAGGCGCGCACGGTCACCGACAAGCATGGCAAGACCTACCCGTACGACCACCTGGTGCTCGCCACGGGCTCGTACGCGTGGGCCCCGCCTATGGAGGGCGCGGACCTGCCAGGCGTCTTTGTGTATCGCACCATTGACGACGTCGCGGCGCTGCGCATTTACGTGAACGAGCGGGCCAAGGCCCTGGGCCGCGTGGTGCGGGGCGCCGTCATCGGCGGCGGATTGCTGGGACTCGAGGCCGCCGGCGCGCTCCAGGAGTTGGGCGCGACGAGCACCGTCATCCAGTTCGCCGACCGGCTCATGAACCTGCAGGTCGACGAGGGGGGCGGTCACGCGCTCAGTCGCCTGATCGAGAACATGGGCGTCAAGGTGCGCTGCAACACTGCGACCCAGGCCATCAAGCCAGACAAGACCGGCCGCGCGGGGCGCCTGACGTTTGCCGACGGTGGCGAGCAGCTCGTCGACGTCGTGGTCTTTGCCACGGGTGTGCGGCCGCGCGACGAACTCGGGCACAGCTCCGGCCTCGCCATGGGCGAGCGCGGCGGCGTCGTGGTCGATGACACGTGCCTGACGGAGGACCCTGCCATCAGCGCGATCGGTGAGGTCGCGTGCATTCAGGGCTCGTGCATCGGCCTCATCGCGCCTGGTAACACGATGGCGGAGATCGCTGTGGACCGGCTGCTCGGCGGGGTCTCGACGTTCCCCGGCGCGGATACCTCGGCCAAACTCAAGCTGCTCGGCGTTGATGTCGCGAGCTTTGGCGACGCGTTCGCGACCACGCCAGGGGCGCTCGAACTGGTCTACGCGGACCCGGTCGCTGGCGTGTACAAGAAGCTCGTGCTCACGGACGACGCCCGCACGCTGCTGGGCGGCATCCTCGTGGGGGACGCGAGCGCGTACGCCTCCCTGCGGCCCATGGTCGGCTCCGACCTTGGCGAGGACCCCGCCGCCTGGCTGCTGCCCGAGGGATCAGGGGAGCGGCCCACGGTCGAGCTGCCCGACGAGGCCACCGTGTGCTCGTGCAACAACGTCACCGCCGGGGCCATCCGCTGCTCGGTGACCGACGAGGGCTGCACCGACATCGCGGGCGTCAAGGCCTGCACCAAGGCGGGCACCAGCTGCGGCTCGTGCCTGCCGCTCGTGAAGAAGATCATGGGCACCGAACTTGAAAAGGCCGGCATCGAGGTCTCGAACACGCTGTGCGAACACTTCGACATGTCGCGCGCGCAGTTGTTCTCCGCGATTCAGGTCAGCGAACTGCGCACCTTCTCCGAGATCATCGAGCGGTTTGGAACCGGGCGTGGCTGCGACCTGTGCAAGCCCGCGATCGGCTCGATCCTCGCGAGCCTGTACAACGAGCACGTGCTCGCCCAGGACCGCGCTGCGCTGCAGGACACCAATGACCGAGTCATGGCCAACATGCAGAAGGACGGCACCTACTCGGTGGTGCCGCGCGTGCCCGGCGGCGAGATCCTCCCCGAGCACCTGATCCTCATAGGCCAGATCGCCCAGGACTACGGGCTGTACACGAAGATCACTGGCGGCCAGCGCATCGACCTGTTCGGCGCGCGACTCGAGCAGCTGCCCGCCATCTGGCAGCGCCTGGTAGACGCCGGCATGGAGTCGGGACACGCCTATGGCAAGTCGCTGCGCACCGTGAAGTCGTGTGTGGGGTCCACGTGGTGCCGCTACGGCGTGCAGGACTCGGTGGGCCTCGCGATCGCGCTCGAACTGAGGTATCGCGGCCTGCGCAGCCCCCACAAGATCAAGCTCGGCGTGTCCGGGTGCGCGCGCGAATGCGCCGAGGCGCGCGGCAAGGACGTGGGCGTCATCGCGACCGACAAGGGCTGGAACGTCTACGTGGGCGGCAACGGCGGCTTCACGCCCAAGCACGCCCAACTGTTGGTCGAGGACGTGCCCGACGACATGGTGTTCACCGTGATCGACCGCTACCTCATGTACTACATCCGCACCGCGGACCGCTTGCAGCGCACCGCGCCGTGGCAAGAGGAACACGAGGGCGGACTCGAGGCCATCAGGGCCGTCATCATGGACGACTCGCTCGGCATCTGCGCGGATTTGGACGCCCACATGGCTCGCCACATCGACACCTACGAGGACGAGTGGGCGGCCGTGCTCAAGGACCCCGAGCGGCTCAAGCAGTTCACCGCCTTCGTCAACGCCCCCGACCAGGCCGACCCCTCGCTCGCGTACGTCGAGCAGCGCGGTCAGCGCCGTCCTGCGACCCGCGAGGAGCGCCGTGACGGCGCCGTCCTCATCGCCCCCTCGACTCTGGAGGTCCGCTCATGACTGTCCCCGCACCCGCGCCCGTGTCGGAGGCCCCGGCGCCTACCGCATCGGCCCTGGCTACCGCATCGGCCCTGCCCGGCGAACCGACGCGTGCGGCGGTGTGTACCTACGGGCGTCTCACGCCCGACCTCGGGGTCGCGGCGCTCGTGGTCGACACCCAGGTGGCGGTGTTCCGGCTCGCCGACGGCACGGTGCATGCGGTGCAGAACCTATGCCCGTTTTCGGGGGCGTCGGTGATGTCGCGCGGCATCACCGGCTCTCGCGGGGACGAGCCCACCATCGCGTCGCCCATCTATAAGCAGGTGTTCTCGCTCCTGAGCGGTCAGTGCTTGGTGACCATGGACAAGCAGCCGGTCGCGGGGCTGTCGACCACCCTTGAGGTGTTCCACGTCGAGGTCACCGACGGCATGGTCTACGTCACCGTCCCCTCCCTTCCCGATGAAAATGGATCCATTTGACGGGAAGAGGGGGCTCTCCTCACGGTGAAAATGGATCCATTTGACGGTGGGGGGGAGGGCCGATGCGCTCGCCAGCAGGGCATGACGCGCCACCTCCGTAGCGGGCATAAGGTCACGGTTTTCGGGCGTTTTTCACGCATAGCCTCGGGTTATTCGGATCCCACCGCCGCGGCCCGCACACGGCGGGCCGGTCTGTCCCGGTGCAGGAGGGTTCCGGGAGGAGTAAAGCAATGAGTCCCGAGAAGGTCGTCGTCGTCGGTGCTGGCATGGTTGCCCACCGCTTCACTCAGTCGCTGCGGAGCAAGGACGTCGACGGACGCTTCAGCGTCGACGTCATCGGTGAGGAGACGTACGCGCCCTACGACCGCGTCGCGCTGACCAGCTTCTTCGCGGGCAAGAGCGCCCAAGACCTCGAGCTGGGCGAACCCGAACTGTGGGACGACCCGCTGGTGACCCTGCACCGCGACAGCCGTGCCGTGAGCATCGACCGCGCCGCGCGCAGCGTGACGCTCGCGGACGGCCGTGAGATCGGCTACGACCACCTGGTGCTCTCGACCGGCTCGTACGCGTGGGCGCCTCCCGTCCCCGGCGCTGACCTTCCCGGCGTGTTCATGTACCGCACGCTCGACGATGTCGCGCGCCTGCGCGAATGGGTCGAATCGCGCCGCGCCTTCTTCAACCGTCCGGTGCGCGGAGCCGTCATTGGCGGCGGACTGTTGGGCCTCGAGGCCGCCGGTGCGCTGCAGGAATTGGGCGCCACCTCCACCGTGATCGAGTTCGCCGACCGCCTGATGGCCTTGCAGGTCGACGAGTCCGGCGGCGAGGCGCTCAAGCGCCTCATCGAGCGGCTCGGCGTCACCGTGAAGTGCGGCATCGCGACCTCCGAGGTGCGCCCCGACCGCGACGGCAATGCCGGATCGCTGAAGTTCTCCGACGGCGGAGAGCAACTGGTCGACGTGGTGGTCTTCGCCACCGGCATTCGCCCCCGCGACGAGCTGGGCCGCGAGGCCGGCCTGAGCATCGGCCAGCGCGGCGGCATCATTGTCGACGACACCTGCCTGACCGAGGACCCACACATCAGCGCGATCGGCGAATGCGCCGCAGCGCCCGCGGACGGCCTGCTCAGCGTGGGGCTCATCGCCCCTGGTAACACCATGGCCGACGTCACCGTCGACCGCCTGCTGGGCGGCGAGGCCGCCTATGGCGGTGCTGACACGGCCACCAAGCTCAAGCTGCTCGGCGTGGATGTCGCGAGCTTCGGTGACGCGTTCGCCACGGCAGAGGGTGCGCTCGAGGTCGTGTACTCGAACCCGCTCAACGGCGCCTACAAGAAGCTCGTGCTGACCGACGATGCCTCGACGCTGCTGGGCGGCATGTTTGTCGGTGACGCCTCGGACTACGCGACGCTGCGTCCCATGGTGGGCTCGGAGTTGCCCGGCGACCCGTCGAGCTGGATCTTGCCCGAGGGCGCCGCTCAGCGCCCCGACCTCGAGCTGCCGGACACCGCGAGCGTGTGTTCGTGCAACAACGTCACCGCCGGCACCATCCGCGACGCCGTCAACGAGGGCGGCTGTCACGACCTGGGCTCGGTGAAGGCAGAGACCAAGGCCGGAACCGCGTGCGGATCCTGCCTGCCGCTGGTCAAGAAGATCATGAACGCTGAGCTGGCCAAGTCCGGCATCGAGGTCTCCAACGCCCTGTGCGAGCACTTCGAGATGAGCCGCGCGCAGCTGTTCTCCGCGATCCAGGTCAGCGGCCTGACGACCTTCTCCGAGATCATCGACCGGTTCGGTACCGGGCACGGCTGCGACATCTGCAAGCCGACCATTGGGTCGGTCCTCGCCTCGATCTACAACCAGCACGTGCTCGCGGACGACCGTGCGGCGCTGCAGGACACCAACGACCGCGTGATGGCGAACATGCAGAAGGACGGCACCTATTCGGTGGTCCCGCGCATCCCCGGCGGTGAGATTACGCCGGACAAGCTCATGGTCATCGCTCAGGTTGCCGAGGACTTCGGGCTGTACACGAAGATCACGGGTGGCCAGCGCATCGACCTGTTCGGTGCTCGCCTCGAGCAATTGCCCGCCATCTGGCAGCGCCTGGTAGACGCGGGCATGGAGTCCGGCCACGCGTACGGCAAGTCGTTGCGCACCGCGAAGTCGTGTGTGGGTTCGACCTGGTGCCGGTTTGGCGTGCAGGACTCGGTGTCCATGGCGATCGCGCTTGAGTTGCGGTACCGCGGCCTGCGCAGCCCCCACAAGTTCAAGCTGGGCGTCTCGGGATGCGCACGCGAGTGCGCCGAGGCGCGCGGCAAGGACGTGGGCGTCATCGCCACGGAAAAGGGCTGGAATGTGTACGTGGGCGGCAACGGCGGCTTCACGCCGGTCCACGCTCAGCTGCTGGTCGAGGACGTCGACGACGAGACCGTGTTCCAGGTCATCGACCGCTACCTGATGCTCTACATCCGCACCGCCGACCGGCTGCAGCGCACGGCGCCGTGGCAGGCGGAGTACGAGGGTGGACTCGAGGCGATCCGCTCGGTCATCGTGGACGACTCGCTGGGAATCTGCGCGGACTTGGACGCCCACATGGCCCACCACATCGACTCGTACGAAGACGAGTGGGCTGCGGTGCTCAGCGACCCCGAGCGCCTCAAGCAGTTCAGCTCCTTCGTCAACGCCCCCGACCTGGCCGACCCGTCGCTCGCGTATGTCGAGCAGCGCGGCCAGCGTCGCCCCGCGACCGATGCCGAGCGTGCCGACGGCACCCTTCTGACGCACTGACCCCCTGACTCATCGAGGAGATTCACGCCATGACCACCACCGCCCTTCCCTCCGGCGTTCGCGTGTGCGAGTACGACGCGCTCACTCCTGAGCTCGGCGTCGCGGCCATCGTCGAGGGCGTCCAGATCGCGCTGTTCCGCTTGTGGGACGGCTCGGTTCACGCCGTGCAGAACTTCTGCCCCTTCGCTGGAGCCGCCGTGATTTCGCGTGGCATCACCGGCACCAGGGGCGATGTTCCGACGATTTGCTCGCCTGTTTACAAGCAGGTGTTCTCGCTGGTGACCGGCGAATGCCTGGTCACCATGGACAAGGAACCCAAGGACGGCCACGGCGCCGACTTGGTCGTCTACCCCGTCACCCTCGACAATGGCCAGGTGTATATCGACCTGGCTGGTGGCAAGTGACAGCACTCTTCGGACTGGATCTGCGTGGCAGATCCGTCGTGGTCGCGGGCGCTGGCGCCGTGGCCTCCCGGCGAGTGCGCCGGTTTGTCTCCGAGGGAGCAGCCGTGACGGTGGTCGCGCCTGAGATCTCGGCCGACCTCGAGCGGCACGCGCTGCATGGTGACGTGACGCTGGTGCGCCGCGGCTTCATGCCCCGCGATCTGGATGGCGCGTGGTTTGTGCTGGCCGCCACGGACGACCCGGACCTGAACGACGCCATTGCGGCGTGGGCGCATGAGCGTCAGGTGTGGTGCATCGACGCTTCTGACGCCTCGCGCGGCAGCGCGCGTCAGGCCGCCATGTCCAAGCACGGCGACCTCGCGGTGGGAGTGCTGTCGCTCGACACGCCCGACCCTGGTCGCATCCGTGCGGTGCGCGACGCCGTCGCCGCCCACCTCGATGCGGGCGACGTGGACATGCGCCGCCGCCGTCCCGGCGCCGGGAAGGTCATTCTCGTGGGCTCGGGTCCGGGGGACCCGGGCCTCATCACGGTGAGGGGCCGTCAGGCATTGTCTGAGGCCGATGTGGTGGTCACCGATCGCTTGGGCGCCACCGAGTTGCTCGTGACCGTGCCGTACGACGTCGAGGTCATCAACGTGGGCAAGTCGCCCGACCGCCACCCGGTGCCACAGCACGAGATCAATCGGATCCTCGTCGAGCGCGCGCAGACGGGCAAGACCGTGGTGCGACTCAAGGGCGGCGACCCGTATGTGTTTGGACGCGGGGGAGAAGAAGTGCACGCGTGCATCGACGCTGGAGTCGATGTCGAGGTGGTGCCCGGCATCACCTCCGCGCTCGCCGTGCCCGCTCGCGCGGGTATCCCCGTGACCCAGCGGGGCGTCGCCACCTCGGTGCTCGTCACGACGGGTCACGCGGGGGCCGACAAGGCTGCCGTGGCAGCGATGGCTGCTGGCGCGACGGTGGTGTTCCTCATGGGCGTCAGCGCCCTGCCCGACATTGTGAAGGCGGCGCTCGCCGCGGGCTGCCGGCCCGAGACCCCCGTCGCGATCGTCGAGAACGGCACCACCGCGACCGAACGCGTGACCCACGGGACGCTCGAGGACATTGTTCTTCTTTGCGTCGAAACAGGGGTGAAACCTCCGGCCATTATCGTCGTCGGTGAGGTTGCGAGTCCCGGTCTCCTCGCTGGAGCCCTGGCCGCGACGCCCGAGCCGTAGGAGGACGGACGTGAGCCACGTGGGGGAGCCGCTTGCCGGTTGCGTGATGGTCATCACGGCGGATCGACGCAAGCGAGAGTTGGCGGCCGCGCTCGAGCGACGAGGCGCGCAGGTGCGCTTCGCTGCCGCGCTGTCGACCGTGCCGCACTTGAACGACGAGCGCTTGATCAAAGACACACGGGCGCTGATTGCGGCGCCGCCCGATGTGGTGGTCGCCACCACTGGCATTGGGTTTCGTGGCTGGATCGAGGCCGCCGATGCCGCGGGGATCGCAGAGGACCTGCTTGAGGTGTTGCGTGGCGCGCGGCTCATTGCCCGCGGCCCTAAGGCCCGCGGCGCCATCCAGCAGAACGGCCTAGAGGCGGACTGGGTGGCCGAAACCGAGACGGCTGCGGAGCTGCGCGACTATCTGCTGGCTGAGGGCGTCGATGGACTGCGGGTCGCCGTGCAGCACCACGGCAACGGCTCGGACGGGCTCGACGAGGCGTTCGAGGACGCCGGCGCGACGGTTCAGTCCCTGGTCATTTACGGCTGGGGTCTGCCGGCGGACCCGGTGCCGCACCAAGAGTGCATCAAGGCGGCCGCCGCTGGCGAGGTCGATGCCGTGCTGTTCACCTCGGCTCCCGGCGCGGAGGCCTGGATCGACGGCGTGCGTGACGCGGGCCTGCTCGAGGTGGTGCGCCAGCGGTCAGGTTCCGGCGAGCTGGTGCTCGCGTCGGTGGGACCGGTGACGGCCGCGCCGCTGGAAGACATGGGCTTGGCCACCTCCTACCCGGACCGGTGGAGGTTGGGCGCACTCGTGCGCGAACTGGTCAAGCACTACAGCGAGAACGCCGTCGGCATCGCTACCCCTGAAGGGCAGCTCGTGATGAGGGCCAGCGCCGCGGTGCTCGACGGCAGGGTGCTACCGCTGACCCCCACCGGCTTGGAGATTCTCCGGGCCCTTGCGAAGGCTGGAGGTAATGTGCTCACGCGTGAACAGCTCAGCGAACTGCTGCCCGGTGCTCAGGCGGGCCCGCATGCCGTGGAGGCGGCGATCAACCGGCTTCGTGAGAACGCGGGATCGCGCACCCTCGTGCGCACCGTCGTCAAGCGCGGCTACGCGTTGGCGGTGAGCGTCGCATGAGCGCCATCCTGATTGGCTGCGCCCACGGCACGCGTAGCGCCCAGGGCCAAGAGACGGTGCGGACCATCCTTCAGCAGGTGCGTGAGGCCATGGAGATCGACGTCAGGGAGGCCTTTGTCGACGTTCAGGAACCCACCATTGATGACGTGGTCGCCGCCATTCCCGCGAGCGAGCGGGCCGCAGCCGTCGTGGTGCCGCTGCTGCTGGGTGGCGGCTATCACGTGCACGTGGACATCGCGCGGGCGGTGAAGGACCGGCTCGACATTGTGGCCGCGCCCGCGCTCGGACCCGACTCTCGCCTGATCGACATTGTGTTGGACCGGGTGCGCCAAGCGGGTGTGCCCGACGATGCCACGCTCGTGCTTGCGGCGGCTGGTTCGTCCGATCCCCGTTCCCAAGCCGACACCGATGCCGCGGCAGAAATGCTGCGCTCGCGCTGGGAAGGGCCCGTGCGCATCGGCTTTGCGGCGGGGCCCAAGCCGTCGGTTGCCGAGGCGGTGGCTTCTGCGCGCGAAAACGGGGAGGATGGGATCGTGGCTGTTGCGTCCTACCTGCTCTCGCCCGGTCTGTTCCAGAACCGGCTCGCTGAGGCGGGCGCCGACTACGTCAGCGCGCCGCTCGCTCCCCATCCGATTTTGCTCGAGATCATCGCGGATCGCTTCGATGACGCCCTCTCCCTCTGACTCGCCGGGTCTGGACCCGTTCGTGCGCCAGCGTGCGCTGACGGGCTTTGGTGCCCGCGGGCAGCAGGCGCTGTCACAGGCGTCGGTCGCGCTGGTGGGGGTGGGTGGCCTGGGTTGCCCGGTCGCGCAGTATCTGGCCGCTGCCGGCGTGGGGCGGCTCACGCTTATTGACGCCGACCACGTCTCCGTCACCAACCTGCACCGCCAGATTCTCTTTGGGCCTGACTCCGTGGGACGGCCCAAGGTGCACGCGGCCGTGCGGGCGCTGCGCCTGATCGCCCCCGGAGTGGACGTGCGTCCGCAGCTCGTGCGGCTCGATCAGCACAACGCCAAGGACTTGCTGGCCGGACACGACGTGATCGTCGACGGCACGGACACCTTCCACACGCGACACCTGATCGCCGATGCGGCAGAAGAGTTGGGCATCCCCGTCGCCTGGGGAGCGGTGAGCGGGTGGCACGGCCAGGTCACGGTGTTCACGGGCGACGCACGCATGCGCGACCTATTCCCCGAGGAGCCGGGCCCCGACCTCGACACCTGCGAGGGTGGCGCCGTGCTGGGCCCGCTGTGCGGTCAGGTGGGCGCGGCGCTCGCCACCGAGGCCCTCAAGATTGCCTCGGGGACGGGTACCGCCCTCGCGGGCACGCTCGCGGTGGTCGACGCGCGCACGGGCCGCTGGCGCGAGATCGCCCTGGCCCCGGCGGCGCCCCGGAGCGCCGTGTCCTCGGAGCAGGCCCGTGCGTGATCTCGACGAGCACGTCGCCCACGCGCTGAGCCTCGTCGCGCCGCTTGCCCCCGTCACGGTGCCGTTGGCTCAGGCATGGGGCACCGTCGCCGCCGTCGATCACGTTGCCGTGAGCGCGAGCCCCGTCTTCGACAACTCGGCGATGGACGGGTATGCGGTCAGGGCCGCAGAGGTGGCGCAGGCTCGTGACGGTGCTCCGGTGACCATGCCTGTCACGGGGGAGACCGCTGCGGGTGGTGCACCGGGTGTCTTGGCGCCTGGCGGCGCCTGGCGGATCATGACCGGTGCGCCCGTGCCCGATGGGGCCGATGCGGTGGTCCCCGTAGAGATGACCGATGGGGGTCTCGAGACGGTCGCCATCACTGCGGCAGTGCCGCAGGGCAGGCATGTGCGCCTCGCGGGCGAGGACTGCGCGGTGGGCGACGTGGTGGTCAGTGCCGGAGCGGCGATGAGTGCGACGGCGCTGGCGGCGCTCGCCTCCGTGGGCGTGTCGCACGTCGCCGTCGTGGGTGCGCCGCGCGTGGCCCTTCTCACCACGGGGGACGAGCTCGTCGAGCCGGGTACCGCGCTGGAGCCCGGGCAGATTCCCGACTCGAATGGCACGCTGCTGTCGGGCTTGGTCCGTGAGGCTGGTGGCGTTCCCGTGGTGTTGCCGCGGGCGAGCGATGATCCCACGGGGCTGCGCGATGCCCTCTCCGGCGTCGACGCCGACCTGATCATCACTACGGGAGGCGTGTCCGTGGGCGCCTACGACGTGGTGAAGGCCGCGCTGTCGGGCGGCGACGTCGAGTTCGTCAAGGTAGCGATGCAGCCGGGCAAGCCGCAGGGAGTGGGTGTGCTCGATGGCACGCCCATCGTGTGCCTGCCGGGCAACCCCGTCAGCGTGCTGGTGAGCTTCGCGATGATCGTGCGCCCCATGCTGGATCGGCTTGCAGGGCGTGTCACAGGCGAGGTCACCGAGCACGCCACCGTCGTGGACGGGTGGCGCAGCCCTGAGGGGCGTCGCCAGCTCATGCCCGTGCGCTGGGTGGAGCCGGGTGCGGTGACCCCCGCGACGGCGGGCGGATCAGGCTCGCACCTGGTCGCGAGTCTCGCGCAGGCCCAGGCGCTGGCGGATGTGCCGGCCCACGTCGAGCACGTGGAGGCAGGCACTACGGTGAGGATCGTGAGGTGGAGCAGATGAGCGAGTTCACGCACTTGGACGGATCAGGCCAGGCGCACATGGTGGATGTGACCCACAAGCAGCCCACCGTGCGCGCTGCCGTCGCCGAGGGCTTCGTGGAGTGCGCTCCGTTGGTGGTGGAGGCGCTCCGGGACGGCGCGGTGCCCAAGGGCGACGTGCTCGCCGTCGCGCGGATCGCCGGCATTGCTGCGGCCAAGCGCACCCCTGAGTTGCTGCCGCTCGCGCACGTGATCGGCGTGCATGGTGTCACCCTCGATGCCGTGGTCGAGGACAGCGGCGTGCGCCTCACGGCGCGGGTGTCGACCGCCGACCGCACGGGCGTCGAGATGGAGGCGCTGACGGCGGTGTCCGTTGCCGCGCTCAACGTCGTGGATATGGTCAAGGGGCTCGACAAGTCCACCAGCATTCGTCAGGTGCGCCTGCTCGCGAAAGAGGGCGGTAAGTCCGGCACCTGGGAACGCCCCGCAGGCTCATGAGGGCCTTCGACGCGATCATCCTCAGCGGTGGCCGCGCGCAACGGCTCGGGGGAGTCGACAAGGGCGGCATCGACGTGGGGGGTCGCACCCTCATGGCCCACGCGCTCGACGCGACGGCCGGGGCGCGCGCCGTCGCGGTCGTGGGCCCTCCCATCGAGCGCTTTGGCATCATCTCCACGCGAGAGGATCCTCCCGGTGGCGGCCCGGTCGCCGGAGTTGCGGCTGGCCTGAGCGCCCTTGCGGGGGGAGTAAACACGGTGCTCGTGCTCGCCGTGGACGCTCCGCGAGCCGGTGCAGCGGTGCCCGACCTGCTCGCCGCGATCGACAGCGCAGAGGCGGCCATCGCGGTCGACGAGGACGGCAAGGATCAGCCGTTGCTCGCCGTGTACCGCCGCGCCGCGCTCGAGTCATCTCTTGCACGGCTCGGGTCGCCCGCCGGGGCATCCATGCGCCTGTTGGTGTCGCGGCTGGCGGTGACGCGTGTGCCCATCAAGCCGGGCGCCGCGCTCGACGCCGACACGTGGGCCGACGTGCGCGAACTGCGAGACAATCCATGGTGAGACGCACAACAGGGAAGTGGTGACGATGGCGAGCACGCAACTCGAATCTTGGTCCGACGCCGTGGCGCAGGAGTTGGGACTCGATCTAGCGCACGTCGATCCCGACGCGCTGCTGGACGTCGCACGTGATGCGGCGCACTCGGTGGCCCGGCCCGCGGCGCCGTTGACGACCTACCTCATCGGCTACGCCGTGGCCAAGGGCGCGAGCCTCGAGGAAGCCTGCGCGAGCGCATCGGCCCTCGCCCAGCGATGGACTCAGGAGATGCCTGGATGATGACCACCGTTCGACTCTTCGCCGCGGCCGCGGAGGCCGCCGGCACCGAACAGACCACCGTCGACGCGGGCACGGTGGGTGAACTCCGTGCAGCGCTCGTCGAGCTCCACGGCGAGGACCTCTCGCGGGTGTTGCGTCAGTGCGCGATCGTCGTGGGCGGCCACCGGGTGGACGACGACCACACCATCGGCGACGAACTCGTCGACGTGTTGCCGCCCTTCGCGGGCGGCTGACCAGCGCCCGTCGCTTACAGTCGAGTCAGGCTTCGTACGCCGCGAGACCGGGCGGCAGTGCAAACGCGACCGCTTGGCCTGGGCTCACCGCAAGTTCCGCCACGTCGATGTCTGCGGCGAGGTGCCGCCCTCGTACTCGCACGGCGTCGCCGCGTGGTTCGAGTGACACCACCTCGTCGTCGAGGGCTCCGGGGGTGCCGGACGCGACCAAGCGCACCGAGAGGGGCGAGATCGCGATCAGCGCCAGGGTGCCGTCCGCGATGCCTGAGGTGTCCGCGCTCACCCGTGCCCCCGATGCTATGACCATCGCGCCAGGCTCGGCCCGTCCCTGAAGGAGCAGGCGACCGGCGACCCGTGCGGCGAAGGGGGTACGGGGCCGCGCGAGCACTTCGTCGGTGGCGCCGTGCTCGGCGACCGTGCCCGCGTCGAGCACCATGACGTGTTGCGCGAGCAATCGTGCGTCGAGGGCGTCGTGTGTCGAGATCACCGTGGTGACGTCGCTTGCCACGCTCGCGAGCAGGTCGCGCACCTGTTGCGCGGCCTCGACGTCGATGCCGGCGAGCGGCTCGTCGAGCAGCAGCACGGCCGGCCGTGAGGCGAGCGCGCGCGCGATCGCGACGCGCCTGGCCTGCCCGGCGGACAGGTGCGTAGGACGCCTGCGCGCCATGTCCTCAAGCCCCACCCTGGCGAGCCAATCCGCGGCCTGAACCCGCGCATCGGCCCTGCTGGCGCCGCCGGCGCGCGAGGCGAAGGCGACGTTGTCGAGGACGGACATGGCGGGGAACAGGTCCTCGCCCTGGGTGACGAGCGCCATGCGCGGCCGATGCGCGGGCTGGCCGGACAGGCTGCTGCCAGGCAGCAGCCCTGCCAGCGCCGCCAGCACCGTGGACTTGCCGGACCCGTTGGGGCCAAGGAGGGCGAGCGTCTCGCCCTGGGGGACGGTGAGCGCGACGTCGACGCCGCGCTCGCGCACCACCACATGCGCGTCGAGGCTCATCGTGCCGCCTTGTGAGGCGTGGCGCGCTGGGCGAGCGGCCTGTAGGCGAGCGCCACCACGGTGACGGCCACGGCCACGAGCAGCACGGACAGCGCGACGGCCGCGTCGGCATCGGTCTCGCGCTGCAGGTAAATCTCGAGCGGCAACGTGCGGGTGACGCCAGGCATAGAGCCAGCGAAGGTCAGCGTCGCGCCAAACTCGCCCATCGCGCGAGCAAACGTCAGCACCGTGCCGGTCACGAGAGCGGGCCTGAGCGCCGGCAGCGTGATGCGCCACAGGGTGGTCGAACGGGACGCCCCCAAGGTGGTGGCGAGCGACTCGTGATGCCCAGTGCGGGCCCCGACCGCAGACTCCACCGACAGCACCATGAACGGCATGGCGACAAAGGTCTGGGCGAGCACGACGGCCGCAGTGGTGTAGGCGAGGGAGATGCCCCATGCCTCGAGGTGCTCGCCCACCAGGCCGCGGCGCCCGAAGGCGTACAGCAGTGCAAGGCCGCCCACGACGGGCGGCAGCACGAGCGGCGCCAGCACCAGTGCGCGCACCACGGGCTTGAGGCGCGAGTGCCACGAGGCCAGCGCGTAACCCAACGGGACCCCGAGCAGCAGGCACAGGCAAGTGGTCACGGCTGCGGTGCCGAGGCTGAGGGTGAGCGCGGAGACGGCGGATTCCGAGGTCAGCAGTTCCGGCAAGCGCGACCACTCGAGCCGCCCCACTGTCG
Organism: Demequina sp.; assembly: GCF_047975725.1. Taxonomy (GTDB): domain Bacteria; phylum Actinomycetota; class Actinomycetes; order Actinomycetales; family Demequinaceae; genus Demequina. The sequence continues at coordinate 24,030 of NZ_JBKEED010000036.1, read as the reverse complement.
CGGCCAGCGGCAGCAGCACCACCGAGGCCGCGACGAGCGCCAGCGGGACCAGCCAGCGCGGCATTGCTGAGGTCACGGCGCTCCGAAGCCTGCCGCCGCGAGAGTCTCCTGGCCCTCGTCGGACAGCACGAGGTCGACGAACGACTGCGCGAGGTCGGGGGAGTCGCCGTTCGTGAGTGGGGCGATGGGGTAGAGGTTGATGGCGGCATCGGCTCCGTCAATCGTGACCTGCTCGACATCCTCGGAGCGGGCGACGTCGGTGACGTACACGACCCCCGCATCGGCCTGCCCGGAAGCGACCTTGCCCAGGACGTCGGTCACCGAGTTCTCCTGCGAGGACGGCGCGAGGGCAATGCCCTGGAGGTCGGCGAGCTTCACCGTCGCGGCGCCACAGGGCACCTGCTCCGCACACACCACCGACACCACGTCTTCGCGAGCGAGGTCCCCGAGACCTGTGATGTTCAGGGGGTTGCCCGGTTCGACGATGACCGTCAGAACGTTGGTGGCAAAGATGCGAGGTTCGGCGGCGGTCTCCTCGAGTGCGACGTCCATCTGCTTCTCGTTGGCCGAGGCGAACACGTCTGCGGGCGCACCCTCCAGGATGGTTGCCGCGAGTTCGGAGGAACCACCGAAGACCGTGACCACGTCGATCTCGGGGTGGGCGGCCTCGTAGGCGGCTTCGAGGTCGCCGAAGACCTCGGTGAGCGATGCGGCGGCATAGACCGTCAGCACCCGCTCGTCGGGGGCGGGGGCGGGGGTGTCGGTGGCTGCCTGGTCCGCGTCGGCGGCGGAGCATCCTGCGAGGGTGAGCAGCGTGGCGGCCGCCGCGAGGCCCGTGACGAGTGTGCGCTTCATGACTTGTCCGATCGTTCGATGATGACGGTGGTGGCCTTGACGACTGCGGTGGCAACGGAGCCGGGCACCAGTCCCAGGTCCCGCACGGCCTCGGTGCTCATGAGCGAGACCACTCGGTGGGGCCCGCACTGCATCTCCACCTGGCTCATCACGACGTCCGAGGTGACGGCGGTGACGATGCCCACAAACGTGTTGCGCGCGGAGCGGGCGACCCCCGTGTCGTCGGGCGCGGCGTGGGCGCGCTGGGTCGCGAGCCGGGCGACGTCCACGCCGTCGATCAGGTGGCGGCCCGAGCCGTCGACAGTGGTGGGGATGGAGTCGGTGTCGATCCACCGGCGGACGGTGTCGTCGGAGACGCCGACGAGCGCGGCGGCCTCGGAGATTCTCAGATGCGGCATGGAATAAACCATATCGCCGCAGATGCGGGACGCGTGGCGGGACTTTGGTCCCGTTATCCGCCGATCGCGCTCATGGGTCGGTCGGGCTGCAAGAAGCCGGGGTCGTCGATGTCGTGCCCCGGCTGCTTGAGTTGCAGGCACGCCGCGATGGCCGCGGCGAGGTCCTCATCGGTCGCATCGGAGCGCACGAGCGCGCGCAGGTCTGACTCCTTGCGAGCAAACAGGCATGCGCGCAGTTGGCCGTCGGCGGTCAACCGCACCCGGTCGCACGTGCCGCAGAACGGCGCCGTGACGGAGGCGATCACGCCCACCGAGGCCGGCCCGCCGTCGATGTCCCACACTTGAGCAGGCGCGGCACCCCGATCGCCACGCTCGGTGAGCGTCCAATGCTCGGTCAACTGCGCGAGGATCTCCTCGCCCGTGACCATCTGCTGGCGGTCCCACGTGTGGCCCGCGTCCAGCGGCATCTGCTCGATAAAGCGCATCTGGTAGCCACGCTCGACACAGAACCGCGTGAGGTCGACGATCTCGTCGTCGTTGACCCCCCGCATGGCGACGGCGTTGATCTTGATGGGCTTCATGCCGCTCGCATGCGCGGCCTCGATGCCCGCGAGCGTCTCGGTGAGCTTGTCACGCCGGGTGAGCTCGTGGAATCGGTCGCGCCGCAAGGTGTCGAGCGAGACGTTGACGCGGGTGAGCCCGGCGTCGTGGAGCGCATCGGCCAGCGACGGCAGCCGCAGCCCGTTGGTCGTGAGCGAGATCTCGGGGCGGCCCAGCGGGCCGCTCAGGTGCGCGAGCCGGTCCACCACGTCGACTACGTCGGGCCGCAGCAGCGGCTCGCCGCCCGTGAGCCGAATCTCGTCGATCCCCATCTCGACGGCGACCCGTGCAATGCGCACCAACTCATCGGTGCTCAGCATGGTCTCGCGCGCGAGCCACGGCACCCCGTCTGCCGGCATGCAGTACGTGCAGCGCAGCGAGCAGCGGTCGGTGAGCGAAATGCGCAGGTCGCGGTGGACCCGACCAAAGCGGTCAGTCAGCCCGGGGTGGCGCTTGTCATTCACGAGATGCCTACCCAGGTGTGCGTGCCGTCGCGCAGAATCTCACGCTTCCAGATGGGGACCTCGGCTTTGACCCGCTCGACCACCTCGCGGCAGACCTCGAACGTCTCTGCGCGGTGCGAGCCCGCAGCGGCGACCACGATGGCCGCGTCGCCCACGGCGAGCAGCCCAATGCGGTGCGTGGCGGCCACGCTCACGGGAAAGGCCGATGCGCCCGTCACCTCGCGCACAATCCGCGCGAGGATCGCTTGGGCATCGGGATGCGCGGAGTAATCCAGGTGCGTGACCTCGCCCTCGACGGAGGGGTCGTGGTCGCGCACCTGGCCCAAGAAGGTGGTGACAGCGCCATGGGTGGGGCCGGTGACGGCGGCAATGTGCGCGTCGACCGACAGGGGAGCGTCGCTGATCCGGGCGAAGGCGACGGTCATCAGTGATCGCCTCCATCGACCTGGCTGAGCAGGTGTGGCACCACGGTGAGCAGTGTCGCGATGCCCTCGCTCGCACCCCGCTGCGAGCCGGGGAGGTTGACCACGAGGGCCGGCCGTGGTCCCGCGGTAAGCCCTGCACGGCCGCGGCTGAGCGCGGCGGCGGGTGTGGACTGCGCTCCCTCGCGGCGGAGCAGTTCCGCGACCCCGGGAAGGTCGCGCTCGATGAGCGGCGCGGTGGCCTCGGGTGTGAGGTCGCGGGGGGCCACTCCCGTGCCGCCCGTCGTGACCACCACGCGTGCGCCGAGCGCGATCGCGGCCTCGAGTGCCATGCGCACGCTGTCGACCCCGTCAGGGACCACACGCGTGGTGACGTGCGCGCCTTGGCCAGCCAGCGCATCGGCAATCGCCGGGCCGGCGGTGTCGTCGGCCTCGCCACGCGCGCGCCTGTCAGACACCGTGATGACCACGGCGCTGAGGCCTGCCAGATCGCTCACGCGATACCTCCTCGGGGACTCTTGTCAGTGTAGGTCGGGGCATGTTGCCGACTCATTGCCGTGGCCTCGCAGCAGTCGGGACGCGGCAATGAGTCGGGTGGCGGCCTCAATCCCTGCGCGACGGCTCCCAGCCGCGGCGCGGGGCACGCGAACCCGTGGGGTGCGACTCGCGCTTGCGGTACACGATGTAGGGGCGTGCGAGGTACTGGATGGGCGCCGAGAACACGTGCACCAGCCGGGTGAAGGGCCACAGGGCAAACATGAGGAACCCGGCGACGACGTGCAGCTGGAAGATCATGGGCGCTGCTGCCATGGCCTCCGGCTGCGGCTGGAACATGAGGATGGAGCGGAACCACACCGCCACATCGGCGCGGTAGTTGTGGCCCTCGCCAAAGATGCCCGAGGCATACCACGACACCAGCACGCCCAGCAGGATGGTGAGCCCCAGGAAGACGTACATGAGCTTGTCGCTCACGCTCGTGCGCTCGAGCACCCGGGTCACGGTGCGACGGCGGTAGATCAGCAGTGCCAGGCCCACGACGGTTGCTGCGCCGGCCGTGAGGCTCAGCGGCACCGTGAGTTGGTGATACGTGTGCTCGGAAATGCCGATCGCCTCGGTCCATGACTCGGGGATCATCAAGCCAAGGATGTGGCCGGCGATGACCGCGAGAAAGCCAAAGTGAAACAGCGGGCTCGCAATGCGTAGCAGGCGCTTCTCGTACAACTGGCTCGAACGGGTGGTCCAACCAAACTGGTCGTAGCGGTAGCGCCACACCAGCCCCACGATGAGAATCGCGACGCACACGTACGGCAGTGCAATCCACAGCAGTTCGTTGGCGACGTTGGGCTCTGGGAACTCGGTGGCGTCGAGCGGGACAGCGAGGGCGTTCATCGACGGCCTCCGGTGGGTTCAAGGTTGGGCACGAGGGCGAAGGGATCGAGGCCGACGGCCTCCTGTGGCGCGCCCATGCGGGCCAGGGTGGCCATGCGGTCGCGAATCTCAGGGGTGATCTCCGGCAGAGTGGCCAGGACGGCCTCGACCACGTCTGCGTAGGGTGAGCCGTACGAGGTCAGCGCCTCGCGCAGCAACCCGATCGAGACACGATGCTCGACCAGCAGCGCCTCTCCGGTGAGCACGTCGCCACGGGCGGCGAACTCAAGCACCACCGACAGGTGGTCAGGCAGCTCCTCGGGGCCCAACTCGTAGCCGTGGCTCAGATAAGCCTGCTTGAAGCGCAGTAGTGCGAGGCCACGATTGCGGGTGTCGCCGTCGGTCCAGTAACTGAGGTACGGGCAGGCCCTTCGCTTGGTGTCGAAGGTCGCGACGTACTGGCGCTGCAGGTCGGTCAGGTCGCCCTCACGCAGTTGCTGCGTGAAGCGCAACAGCGGCTCGGAGACCTTGGGCGGGGCCTGAGTGGCGACCGCTTCGATCTGGTCCAGGCGACCCAGCAGTTCCTCGTCCGGGTACCACAGCAGCCAGGCCGCAGCCAGGCGGGCGGCGGCAATCGTCTCAGTCATCAGCCTTCCTCACCTTCGGCATGCCCATCGCAACGCCCTTGCCATTCCAATGCGGAAGGTCGGTGCGTGTCGACGTCACCGACACCGGCTCGCGCTGTTCCTTTTCCACGGCCTTGAGCAGGTGGAAGCTCTCGGCGGAGACCTTCTGGGGCCCGGGGGGCGCGGCGTACTGACCGGGACCACCCTCTTCGTCGAGCGCACAGCCCATGGCGTCGAGGTCCGCGGCCACCTCGGCGTGAGCCGAGGGGATCACGTAGCGGTCCTCGTACTTGGCGATGGCGAGCAGGCGATACAGGGCCAGCATTTGCGCCTCGGTGAGTCCCACGCGCTCGGCGAGAGACGCATCGGCCGTATCGCCCAGGTTCTGGTCGCGCATGTAGGAGCGCATCGCGGACAGGGTGTCGAGCGAACGCAGCACCGGTCCCACGTCGCCAGCGGTGAACAGTTCCGCGAGGTACTCGACCGGGATGCGCAGGCTGCGCAGCGCACCGAACAGGTTGTCGGCGTCCTCCGCGTCGTTGCCCGTCTCGCGCAGGGCGTCGACGATGGGCGATAGCGGCGGGATATACCAGACCATCGGCATGGTGCGGTACTCAGGGTGGAAGGGAAGCGCGACGCGGTATTCCTTGGCGAGCTTGTACACGGGCGACTTCTTGGCCGCCTCGAGCCAGTCTTCCTGAATGCCATCCTTGCGGGCCTGTGCCTGCACCTCAGGGTCGTTCGGGTCGAGGATGAGGTCGAGCTGGGCCTCGTAGAGATCCTGCTCGTTGGGCGTGGCGGCCGCTTCCGTGACGCGGTCGGCGTCGTACAGGAACAGGCCCAGGTAGCGCAGGCGGCCCACGCACGTCTCGGAGCAGACCGTGGGTTGGCCGGCCTCGATGCGGGGGTAGCACAGCGTGCACTTTTCGGCCTTGCCAGTGCTGTGGTTGAAGTAGACCTTCTTATAGGGGCAGCCGGTCACGCACATGCGCCACCCGCGGCACTTGTCCTGGTCCACCAGCACAATGCCGTCTTCGACTCGCTTGTACATCGCGCCGGACGGGCACGAGGCCACGCAGGCCGGGTTGAGGCAGTGTTCGCAGATGCGCGGCAGGTAGAACATGAACGCCTGCTCGAACTCGAACTTCACGCGATCCGTGACGTCGTCCTTGATCTTGCGGATGACCGGGTCCTGAGGGGCATACTCGGGGGCGCCGCCCAGGTTGTCGTCCCAGTTGGCCGACCAGCGGATCTTCATGTCCTCGCCCGACAGCGCCGACTTGGGCGTGGCGACGGGCGTGTGCTCAGTGCTGGGGGAGTTCAGGAGCGTGTCGTAGTCATACGTCCACGGCTCGTAGTAGTCGCCCACCTCGGGCAGCAGGGGGTTGGAGAAGATCGAGGCGAGTCGCTTGAGGCGACCGCCCTGCTTGAGCTTCAGGCGTCCCCGCTTGTCGAGTTCCCAACCGCCCTTCCACTTGTCCTGATCCTGGTACGTGCGCGGGTATCCCAGACCGGGGCGGGTCTCGACGTTGTTGAACCACACGTACTCGACGCCGTCGCGGTTGGTCCAGGCCTGCTTGCAGGTGACGGAGCAGGTGTGACAGCCGATGCACTTGTCGAGGTTCATCACCATGCCGACTTGAGCCATGACCTTCATCGGTACTGCACCTCCTGGTTGTCGCGGCGACGGATGAGGGTGACCTCGTCACGCTGGTTGCCTGTGGGGCCGTAGTAGTTGAAGGCGAACGCGAACTGCGCGTAGCCGCCAATGAGGTGGGTGGGCTTGAGGATCAGCCTTGTGAGCGAGTTGTGAATGCCCCCTCGCTTGCCGGAGCGTTCGGTCAGCGGCACATCCACCAGCCGGTCCTTGGCGTGGTACATGTACACCGTGCCGGGCGGCATGCGGTGAGACACGACGGCACGGGCCGCGACCACGCCGTTGCGGTTGTACGCCTCGATCCAGTCGTTGTCCTTGACGCCAATCGCTTGGGCATCCTCGACGGACATCCAGACGTCGGGGCCGCCTCTGGACAACGACAGCATGTATTGGTTGTCCTGGTAGTTCGAGTGAATCGACCACTTCGAGTGGGGGGTGAGGTAGCGAACGGCGACCGATGCCGCATCGGCTTGCGGACCATCCTGAGAGATGCGTGCCATGTTCAGCGGCGGCCGATAGGTGGGCAGCTGCTCGCCCAGTTCGGTGATCCAATCGTGGTCCAGGAAGAACTGCTGGCGCCCCGTGAGAGTGTGCCAGGGCTTGAGGCGCTCGACGTTGATAGCGAACGCCGTGTAGCGCCGGCCGCCGTGCTCGGAACCCGACCACTCGGGGCTCGTGATGACGGGCACCGGGCGGGACTGGGTGTCCGCGAACGTGATGCGCTTGCCCTCGTTGTCCTCGGCGAGGTCTGCCAGGCGCTGTCCCGTGCGCTTTTCCATGTCGCGGAAGCCCTCGACGGCGACGCGGCCGTTGGTGGTGCCCGACAGGGCGAGGATCATCTCGCAGGCCTCGGCCGCAGTCAGGATGGACGGGCGCCCGGCCATGGGGCCGTCGGCGATCACGCCATTGACCTGACCGAGCAGTTCGATCTCGGGGGACTGGTTGAACTTCACGCCCTTGGTCGCGGTGCCGAGCTTCTCGATGAGCGGGCCAATGGCCCCCATCTTGTCGCCGAGCGTGAGGTAGTCGCGCTCGACCACCACGAACTTGGGCGCGGTCACGCCAGGGATGACGTCGGTGCCCTCGTCCTTCCAGTCGCGCACCACGCCACCGGGCAACGCCATCGCGTCAGGGGTGTCGTGCTGAAGCGGCGCGCACACCAGGTCGTGCCGCTTGCCCAGGTGGCCCACCGACAGACGGCTGACCTCACGGCCGAGCTCCTGGAACGTGTCGTAGTCGGACTTGGTCTCCCACGGCGGCGAGATGGCCGGCGTGAAGGCGTGGACGAACGGGTGCATGTCGGTGCTCGACAGGTCGTGCTTCTCGTACCAGGTGGCGGCCGGGAAGATCACGTCCGAGAACACGCCGGTCGACGTCATGCGGTAGTCGATGTCGACCAACAGGTCGAGCTTGCCGCCCTCCGGATCGTCGCGCCACGTAACCTCGTCGGGGCGGCGCTGCTCGGGGGTCTGGTCGGCGTCGACCGAGTGGTCGGTGCCGAGCAGGTGCCGCAAGAAGTACTCGTTGCCCTTGGCGGAACTTCCCAACAGGTTGGCACGCCACACGGTGAGGACGCGGGGCCAGTTCTCTTCAGCGTCGGGGTCCTCGATAGCGAACTTGATCTCGCCGCTCTTGAGGCGAGGTGCCAGGTACTCTGCCGGCGTCTGACCAGATTCCTGGATGGCGTCACCGAGGTCGAGCGAGTTGACGTTGAGCGAGGGGAACGACGGCATCCAGCCCGAGCGGGCCGACTGCGCCAGCGTGCCGATCATCGACTTGCCGGCAAACATGCCCTTGCCCAGGGGAGAGGCGATCGCCTCGGGCCCGAGCCCGTCGTACTTCCACTGGTTGGTGTGGGTGTACGCCCAAGCGGTCGTGATCATGTGGCGCGGCGGGCGCGACCAGTCGAGGGCGTTGGCGAGAGCCGCCCAGCCGGTCTGCGGACGGCACTTTTCCTGGCCCACGTAGTGGGCCCAGCCGCCGCCGTTGACTCCCTGGCAGCCCGTGAGGGTGATGAGGGCGAGGAATGTGCGGTACGTCTCGTCCGAGTGGTACCAGTGGTTGGTGCCTGCGCCAAGGATGATCATCGAGCGGCCGCCGGACTTCTCGGCGTTGTCGGCGAACTCGCGGCCCACGCGCTCGACCAGCGAGGCCTTGACGCCCGTGATCTCTTCCTGCCACGCGGGCGTGTAGGGCTCGGGGTCGTCGTACCCGGTGGGCCACTGGCCGGGCAGGCCGTCGCGGCCCACGCCGTACTGGGCGAGCATGAGGTCGTACACCGTGGTGACCTTGCGCTCGCCCGTGGTGGTCTCGAGGGTGCCGGTGGGGACACCGCGCCGATGCGCCGAGCCGCCCTCGTTGTCGTCCTGGTTCACGTCGAACCGCGGCAGCATGACCTCGACGTTTTCGGTACCCGTCGCTCCGTAGAGCGACAGGGCTGGGTCGATGCCCTCGAGGTCGAGGTTCCACTTGCCCTCGCCCTGCTCCCCGTAGCGATCACCCAGCGTGCCGTTGGGCACGCGGAGTTCGCCGGACTCGGCGTCGATGAGGACCGTCTTGAAGGCCGCGTTCTCACTCGTGTCGCCCATGTCGGCGGCCGTGACGAACTTGTCGGGAACCCACGAGCCTTCGTGCTCGCGCAGGGAGACCAGGAACGGCAGGTCGGAGTAGCGCTTGACGTAGTCGACAAAGCGCGGCACCTGCCGGTCGATGAAGAACTCCTTGAGGATCACGTGGCCCATGGCCATCGCGACCGCACCATCGGTGCCCGGGTGGGGGTTGAGCCATTCGTCGGCGAACTTGGTGTTGTCCGCGTAGTCGGGGGAGACGGTGACGACCTTTTGGCCGCGGTAGCGGGCCTCGGTCATGAAGTGGGCGTCAGGGGTGCGGGTCACGGGGACGTTCGCGCCCCACATGATGAGGTAGCTCGCGTTGTACCAGTCAGCCGACTCGGGCACATCGGTCTGGTCGCCAAAGACCTGCGGCGAGGCGATGGGAAGGTCGCAGTACCAGTCGTAGAACGACAGCATCGAGCCGCCGAGCAGCGAGATAAAGCGGCTGCCAGCGGCGTGCGAGGCCATCGACATGGCGGGGATGGGGGAGAAGCCAAAGACGCGGTCGGGGCCGTGGCGCTTGACGGTGTGCACGTGGGCGGCCGCGACAATCTCCTTGGCCTCCTTCCACGACACCCGCACCAGGCCACCCTTGCCGCGGGCGCGCTGGTAGCCCGTCCTGGCCACCGCATCGTCCTGAAGGGCCGCCCAGGCGTCGACGGGGTCGGGGTGCTGGGCCTTCTTGGCGCGGTACGCCTCGAGAAGGGTCGAGCGGATGTACGGGTACTTCACGCGCGTGGGCGAGTAGGTGTACCAGCTGAAGGCGGCGCCACGGGGGCAGCCGCGGGGCTCGTACTCAGGGCTGTCGGGGCCCGTGGTCGGGTAGTCGGTCTGCTGGGTCTCCCAGGTGATCACGCCGTCCTTGACGTAGACCTTCCAGGAGCACGATCCGGTGCAGTTGACGCCGTGAGTCGAGCGGACGATCTTGTCGTGGCTCCAGCGGTCGCGGTAGAAGACGTCGGAATCGCGGCCGCCGTCCAGGGTCACGGTGCGCTGGTCGTCGCTGACCTCGCCCTTGTGAAGGAACCTTCCCGCATTGATCAGGAAGCTGCCGGCGATCGAGGTGTCGGCGGGTTCGGTGGTGGTCATGCATGCTCCTCGGTGGGACGGGGCGTGGAGGGGGCCCCTACAGGGTGGCGGGGCTATTGGGGGTGGTGGGACTGCTCGGGATGGAAAAGACGGGCTGGACATCGGGGCGGGTCAGGCGGGCGCGGCACACGCCGGGGCGCACCCAGACGTCGACGCCGCTGAGCCTCACCGGCTGCTCGGAAGACTCGAGGACGGAGTGCACCAGTTCTGCGTGGATGGCGCAGATCTGAGGGTTGTCGGTGATGAGCTCGGCATAGGGGCAGCCGGTCATGGTGATCTCGTCGCCAATGCGGTTGCGGCTGACGTCGAATCCCACGTCCTGCAAGGCGGCGACGGCGTTGTCGACGGCCTGGTCGAGGTCGTCCGCCGGGCGTGCGTAGGTCGATCCTGGGGTCCAGGATTCCGCAGCGGACTTGGCGATCGCATCGGCTTCCGCCTGGGTGAGGGCGACCTTGAGCTCGGTCGCCAGTTCGTCGAGGGGGAACAACCGGCCAGGAATGGGCGCGTACTGGGTGCTGGGCCGGCCGCGACCGCCTGTGCGCACCCGCGTGCGGATCACGAGGCCGTCGTCGGCGAGCGATTCGAGGTGGTTGCGGACCGTGTTGGAGTGCAAGTCCAGTCGCGCGGCGAGCTCCGTCACGGTGACCGGTTCGCCGGCGGAACGCAGGCCCTGAACGACGCTGCGGCGAGTGGTCAGGGCGCCCGAGTCCGCAGCCATGCTGTGCTGGGACGCCGCTGTCCGCAGAGCATGTCCGATGCGCTCGCCGTCGGGGCTCATAACCACCTTCCTAGCACGCCGACACCGGTGTGCGCCTTTATTACACCACACGCTGGAGCAGATGTAATAAACATGTAGCATGTGCTGGGTAAGCGCAGTTGAGGTTTCCCCAATACCGTGATTTACGTGCGAGTTCAGTGTTGAAAATCGTGCATTGACCTCGTTCCTGTGTCGTGTCGCACATGGTGGCACGACCGTGAAAAAACGCCCGGCGACCGTCGCCGGGCGGGTCACAACCGGCCGCCGTCCCCGGGGCGCCTTTCACGTGGCACCGACGTCTGATTTCCGGCACTCTGGGAGAGTCCGGAGAGGGAAAGGCACTCACTCATGACCGATGCAACGGCGCAACCGCCCACCAGGACGGGACGGGATTGGCTTCAGCAGTGGGACCCCGAGGGGCCCGACTGGAACAAGGCACTCGCGTGGCGCACCCTATGGATCACCACGTTCAACCTGACGCTGTGCTTCATCGTCTGGTTCCTTGTCTCCGCCGTCGCTCCTGTCCTCAACGACTTGGGCTTCGACATCTCGAGCGCACAGCTGTACTGGCTCACCGCCATGCCGGGGCTCGCCGGCGGTCTACTGCGTATGGTGTGGACATTCCTGCCGCCCATCTGGGGCACGCGCAAGCTCGTCACCTACACCACAGCGATGCTGCTGATCCCGATCGTCGGTTGGGCGATCGCCGTTCAGAACCCCGGCACCCCGTTCTGGGTGCTCATGATCCTGAGCTTCCTCACCGGTATTGGCGGTGGCGCCTTCGCGGGCTTCATGCCGTCGACCTCGTACTTCTTCCCCAAGGCCAAGTCCGGCACCGCGCTGGGCATCCAGGCGGGCATCGGCAACTTCGGTGTGTCCGTGGTGCAGTTGGGCACGCCGTTCATCGTGAGCTTCATGCTGCTCGGCGGAGCCTTCCAGGGCATCATTGGTGACTCGCAGCAACTCGTTGACGAGGCCACCGGTGCGACGGAGGAGGTGTGGTACCAGAACGCCGGCTACGCGTGGGCCTCACTGACCGTCATCGGTGTGATCCTGGCGTGGTTCATGCTGCGCTCCGTGCCTGTGAAGGTCTCGAAGGTCTCCGACCAGTTCGACATCTTCAAGAACAAGCACACGTGGATCATGACCGTGCTGTACGTCATGACCTTCGGCGCATTCTCCGGATTCGCTGCGGTGTTCGCGCTGCTCATCAAGGACACGTACGGCACGGCCGTCTTTGGTGAGGCGGGTATCGACCCGCTCAAGTATGCGTTCTTGGGTGCGCTCGTGGGCTCCGCCGCACGCGTGCTGTTCGGCCCCGTGGCCGACCGCCTCGGTGGCGGCAAGGTGACCGTGTTCTCCGCAGTGGGCATCGCCGCCTCCTGTGCCTGGACAGCGCTGCAGCTGTCGCCTGACTCGGTCGATGACTTCCCCAAGTTCCTGTGGGGCATGCTCGCGATCTTCTTCTTCTCGGGTGTGGGCAACGCCTCCACCTTCAAGCAGATGCCCTCGATCTTCGACCGCCGACAAGCGGGCGGCGTGATCGGCTGGACGTCCGCGATTGCCGCCTTTGGGCCGTTCTTCTTCTCGGTCATCCTGGCCTCGACCCCCGACGCGGCCCTGTTCTGGTGGTGGACCGCCCTGTCGGTCATCGGTATCGGACTGGCCTGGTTCTACTACGCACGCAACGGAGCCGAAAAGCCCTCGTAACCCGCGCATCGGCCCTGCTGCCGAGCTAAGAGACGCTCAAATGCCAGGAGCGCCGGACCCCTGCCGGGGCCGGCGCTCCTGGTGCGTGGGTGCGGACTTACTGGACGGAACCGGTATTCGGGTCCGCGTCGTTGTCGCGCTCGTTGTCGAGCGAGTCGAAGACCTCGTTGTAGAGCAAGGCGTGGACCTTCTCGACATCGGGGATGTCCTCGAACTCGAGCGGGTCGTCGGACGCGGACTCGATGATGAGCGTGCCGGTGCGGAACATCCGGTCGATCAGGCCGTGGCGGAACTGCACGGTGTTGATGCGCTGCATGGGGATGTCGATGCCCGTCTTGGTGAACACGCCGGTGCGGAAGATCACACGGCGGTCGGTGATCACAAAGTGGGTGGTGCGCCAACGGATCCACGGCGCGACGGCGAGCCAGCCGATGAGTACGGCGAACACCACTCCCGCAGCGATGCTGAGGCCCATCTCGAGACCGTCATTGAAGTTGCTGTTGGCGAGCCACCACCACAACAGGCTCACGCCCGCGATGGTGAGGACTGAGACCACGATGGGCCAGAACAGTGCCTTCCAGTGAGGGTGGCGGTCAACGACGATCTCCTCGTCGGGAGCAAGCAACGCGCGTGGGTATCCCATGAGCGCGAACGTAGCAGGGCGGTGGGCGCCAGGGAAGGGGACCCGCGCGGCGCGCCTCACGGGTATCGGGCGTGCCTGCGGCGTCGCGAGGATGTTCAGACGGGTATCAACCGGCGGTGGCTGGCAACGGGGCTGACATACGCTCGCCACGCGCCCGACATGATCCCTGGTTAGCGTGGGGTCATGACGGCAAGCGACGACGCGACCCCGTGGGCTGGCTACACCCCGGCCGCAGCGTGGGACGAGGCAATGGACGTGGACGGCAACGTGCGCGAGCCCTACCGACGCGTGTACGCGGAGATCGGGCGCATGTCTGGCGACGACCTGTACTCGCGTGCGGAGGCGCTCGCGAACACGTACCTCGCTCAGGGCGTGACGTTCGACCATGCGGGCGAGGAGCGGCCGTTTCCCCTGGACATCGTGCCGCGCGTGGTCGGCGCCGACGAGTGGGAGATCATCTCGCCCGGCGTGGGACAACGGGTCAAGGCGCTCGAGGCGTTCCTCGCGGATGTATATGGCTCGCAGCACTGCGTGCAAGACGGGGTGGTGCCGCGCCGGCTGATCGCGAGCTCGCAGTACTTTTATCGGTCGGTAGCCGGGGTCGAGCCCGCCGGTGGGGTACGGGTGCACGTGTCGGGTATCGACCTGGTGCGCGACCAACACGGCATTTGGCGGGTGCTTGAGGACAACGTGAGGGTGCCGTCGGGGGTCAGCTACGTGCTGTCGAACCGCCGCGCGATGTCGCAGATGTTCCCCGAGATGTTCGGGGCTATGGGGATCCGGCCGGTGCTCGAGTACTCGCGGCGCCTGCGGGCCTCGCTCGCGAAGTGCGCACCGGATGGGGTCGACGACCCGACGATCGTGGTGCTGACGCCTGGCGTGTACAACTCTGCGTACTACGAGCACTCCCTGCTGGCACGGACGATGGGCGTCGAGCTCGTCGAGGGCCGCGACCTCGAGACGGTCAACGGCCGCGTCTACATGAGGACCACGGCGGGGCGCCGACGGGTGGATGTGATCTATCGGCGCGTGGACGACGAGTACCTCGATCCGGTTGTGTTCCGGCCCGACAGTGCGTTGGGGGCACCGGGGCTCATCAACGCGGCCCGGCTGGGCAACGTCACGATCGCGAACGCGATTGGCAACGGCGTCGCGGACGACAAACTCATGTACACCTACATGCCCGACCTCATCAGGTACTACCTGAAGGAGGACCCCATCCTGCCCAACGTCGATACGTGGCGGCTCGAGGAGCCGGCGGCGCGGGAGGAGGTCCTCGACAGGCTCGACGAACTGGTGGTCAAGCCGGTGGACGGCGCGGGCGGCAAAGGCGTGACGATCGGGCCCAAGGCGTCTGGCGAGGAACTCGCTCAGGTGCGGGCGCAGATCACCGAAGACCCGCGAGGGTGGATAGCCCAGCCCGTCGTGCAACTGTCCACGGTGCCTACGCTCACGGACGACGGGCTCGAGCCGCGGCACGTGGACCTGCGCCCGTTCGCTATCAATGACGGCGACGACGTGTGGGTGCTGCCCGGTGGGCTCACGCGGGTTGCGCTGCAGCGCGGACAGCTCATCGTGAACTCCTCGCAGGGCGGCGGGTCCAAGGACACCTGGGTGCTGGGTGGAGTCAGGCATCGAGGCTCGTCGCAGCCTCCGCCCGAGTCGCGGGTTGAGCTCGCGGGGCTCTCGCCCGTGCCGCAGACAGCTCACCCGGAGGACTACGTGGCCGGCCAGCAGCAACAGCAGCAACAGCAGCAGCGGCTGGACCTCCCCGAGCCTGACGGACGGGAGGCGTCATGCTGAGCCGCATCGCAGAGTCGCTGTTTTGGATCGGGCGCTATGTCGAGCGGGCAGACAACACTGCGCGCCTGCTCGACGTGCATCTCAACGTGCTGCTCGAGGACCCGTGGGTGGACGAGCCCAGCGCCAATGCGTCGTTGCTGTCCGTGATGAGCTGCCCCGTCGAGGGGACGGTCTCGCGCGTGGATGTCCTGCGCCACCTCGCCTTTGAAGAAGACAGCGCGACCTCGATCGCTGGCACGCTCACAGCGGCCCGCGAGAACGCTCGGCGGGCACGCGAGGTGATCTCCACCGAGGTGTGGGAGTCGCTCAACACCACCCGCATGGACCTGCGCCGCTGGACCCACGCGTCGCGACCCCACGAGTACTTCGTCTGGGTCAGGGAGCGCGCCGCGGTGGTGTGGGGGCTGTCCTCGGCCACCACGTCGCGCGACGATGCCTGGCACTTCATGGAGTTGGGGAGGTCGCTCGAGCGGGCCGACATGATCGCGCGGCTGCTCATGACGCGGTCGCTTGAGGGCACCACGGGGCCCAACTGGACCACGCTGCTGCGCACCTGTTCCGCACACGAGGCGTACCTGCGCACGGTGCGGGCACTGGTGACGGAGGAGCGCGCCGCCGAGTTCTTGCTCATCGACAGGCTCTTCCCGCGCTCCATCGCCTACAACCTCGACCGCGCGGAGTCGATCCTGGGACAGATCGAGGGCGCCGAGTCCAACCGCGCACTCGCGGGCCGGGCGCGCCTGGCGCTGGGGCGTGCGCGCACCAACCTCGAATACAGCCCCGTGCGCGATGTGCTGGATGACTTGGTGACTCAAATGCAGGAGGTCCAGCGGGCCTGTGCCACCGCATCGGACCTGATCCGTGACCGGTACTTCCTGCCAGCCGCGACCGTGACCTGGAACCAGGAGGCGCTGTGAGCACCTTGCGCATCGAGCACCGGACGCACTTTCGGTACACGAGCGAGATCGTGTCGTCGTACAACGAGGCGCGGCTGACGCCCGCGTGGCTGCCGCGGCAACGCGTGCTGGACTCGCGGATCGACGTCAGCCCGCTGACCTGGTCGACCACGTACCGGGACTACTGGGAGTGCGACGTGATGGCCTTCGAGGTGCTGCAACCGCATCGGACGCTGACCGTGACCGGATCGTCGCTGGTGGAGGTCTTGCCGGCTCAGTCGCGGGCCGAGCGGGCGTCGTGGGACGCGCTCGAGGGGCCTCGGTTCCGGGATCTGCTGTGCGAGTACCTCGACAACAGCGAGACCACGGCTCCGCCGGCAGACCTTGCCGACTACGCCCACGAGGCGGCAGCGAAACTGTCGCCCGACGCGGCCGCGCGCGCCGTGTGCGAGCACCTGCACGACCAGGTGAAGTACGTGCCCGGCGCCACGTCGGTGCACACGGCCGCGTCCGAGGCGTGGGAGGCGCGGTCTGGCGTCTGCCAGGACTTTGCCCAGCTGGCGGCCGGCGCGCTGCGCTCGATCGGGATCCCGGCGCGGTATGTGTCCGGGTATTTGCACCCCAAGCGCGACGCGGCGATTGGCGAGACCGTCCAGGGCGAGTCGCATGCCTGGGTCGAATGGTGGGCGGGGGAGTGGATGGGCTTCGACCCGACCAACGACCGCGAGGTGGGCGACCACCACGTGGTCGTGGGTCGAGCGCGGGAGTACTCGGATATCCCGCCGCTGTCGGGCGTGGTGGCAGGGGCGACCGAGGAGCTCGAGGTCACGGTGTCGGTGACGCAGGTGGCCTGACCGGCCCTGCCCCCGTCAAATGGATCCATTTTCATCGCTTGTGTGCCGCCTTTCCCCGTCAAATGGATCCATTTGCTCGTGTGGAGCGCCTGCCTGCCCCGTCAAATGGACCCATTTGGCTTGTGAAGGGCCGATGCGGGTGTGGGGTTTGTCCACAGTGTGGGGGTTTGCTCTGGCGGGGTGGGGGTGGGCTCGCTAGGGTCGCGTCATGACTCGACGCGGGTGGAGCGTGGGAATCGTTGGCGCTTTCGTGTGCCTGGTGGTGGCTGCTTGCGGTGGTGATCCGGGGCCGGTGGTGACGCCGTCTCCGTCGCTGACGCCTACTGAAGTGGCGGCGACGGTGTCGCCGGTGCCGAGTCCGACCCCGACGCCAAGTCCGAGCGCGACGACGCTGACGGAAGCCGAGATCCTCGCGGCGATCCCAGAGGATGCCCGGCATGAGGACTACCCGTCGTCCGTGGCGTTTGCTGCCGAGTATCTTCGTCGCGCCAATAACGCCACTACTACTCATGATCTGGATTGGCTCGAGTATGTGTCGGACGCAGAGTGTGCGTACTGCACGCTTACCCGGCACCTCATCGAAACGGACATGGTCGCTGGCGTGTCGCGCCGAGGAGGGGACATGATGCTGGACGCGGCGGCCGCTCTGGGTGGATTACAGGTTGACGGTCGCTGGCGTGTAGAGCTTCCGGTCGAGACAACGGACGCCACCTACGTGGGTCCCGATGGTGTCGTCGTAGATGAAGTACCGGGTGAAGAGCTGACCATGTGGGTGTTCCTCGAGTACGTGAACGGTCACTGGAAGGTCATCGAGGTTGCGCTGTGATGGTGGTAGCGCTTTCTGTGCTGGTGACGTCCGCACTCGGACTTTCGGGCGCGACGCCATCTGGGGGCGTTGGGCTGCGTGTCGCCGTGCCGGAATGCGAGCTAGCTCACCTTGATTCGAGTCGCGAGCAAGCCGCAAGAGCATGCAAGGACAGGTTGGAGTACGCGGTGGAGCTGATCGACGGCGGCGGATCGAGCGGCAGTTCCATGCGTTCCGCGGTCGTGGTGAACGCGCGATATCAGAGGCATCACAGTTGCGTCGACTGGTTTAGTACGCCTGGGGCGTCGGCGTCGGGGTTGTCGTGGGTGTTTGAGATCCCGACGTGTGTGGAGGTTCCGGATCTTGCTGGCTTCTGTCCGGATGGGGCCGCTCCGGTGCTGCCGTTGTGGCGTTCGATTGAGCAGCCGGACGACTCCTGGGGGCCGTGGACTCAGGTGAGCACATACTCGTGTCCAGTGGACCCCCTCCCGCCAGCGATCTTCGCTGCGTGGGAGCAGATGGTCATCGACCCGTCCCATGTGGCCTTCTACCCAGACAACGGGTGGGCGATCGCGGGGTTCGGCATCGTGCCCGAGATTGTTGAGGATCCGCAGACGGAAGCGGTGACGGTGTTGGGCACTGACGTGATCCTGCGTGCCACACCGACCGCATACAGCTGGTCCACCTCGGATGACACTGCACTGTCCATCGGTGCCACGGGCAAGGGCACGGAAGACAACGCGCTGAAGTTCGCTCGCAACCAACACCGGGCCACCATCTCCGTGACCACCACCTGGGAAGGCCACTACAGCCTCGATGGTGGCAGCACCTGGCGGGAGGCGCCGGGAGAGGCAACCACCGCATCGGCCCCAGTGGAGATTCACGTTCTGGCCCCGAGGGTCCGACTGGTGGACTGTGACCTGGAGGGTCGGTGCGGTTCAGGAAGGGCTGCGCCGAAAACCACGTTTACGCTGACCGACCCGGATGCTGACGGCGTCGACAACCACACCATCCCGTCAGACCAGATCGAGGACTACCTCGACACCCGAGAACGGGATCGCGCCTGGCGCCACAGCGAACGAGTCGACCTCACCGACCGCTAGCCGCGAACCGCCAACCCCTTTCACGATGAAAATGGATCCAATTGACCGTCGGCGGCAGCTCCGAGACCGAGCAAATGGATCCATTTGACGGAGAAGGGGCGGGGTGTGAGCGCTGAGGTGACCCGCGCATCGGCCCTCAACGGGGAACGCGCTACGCTGGGGGACATGAGTACGAGCGCGCGCCCCGCCATGCTGGCCGGCGCTGTCGCCGTGCCACGGGAGTCGGACGCGCCGATGCGCTCCGCACCTTCGCTGTTTATGTAGGCCCAGGGAGAACCCCTGGGCCGCCTAGGCGCAACTACGCCGCCTCGCCTGACCCCGCAACGCCACGCCACCCCACCACGCCCTCGTCGCGATGAAAATGGATCCATTTGACGGAGGGGCGGAGGGCGGAAGGCCGGGGTCGCGCCACGACACCGCCGGTAGACTTCCACCCGATCCCCCCAAGCCCCTGGAGTGGCTCCCATGACTGATCTGTCCCCCCTCGACGGCGCGGCCGTCGACGCGGCCGTCGAACAAGCGCTCGCCGCGATCGACGCCGCCACCACCCTCGACGAGCTCAAGGAAGCGCGCCTGGCCCACACGGGCGACAAGGCGCCGTTGACGGCCGCGAACAAGCGCATCGGCGGTCTTGAGCCTGCCGACAAGGCCGCGGCCGGAAAGACCATGGGCAAGGCCCGCGGTCGCGTCAACCAGGCCATCGCCGCGCGCCAAGAGATTCTTGAAGCAGAGCGTGACGAGCGCATGCTGGTCGAGGAGGCCGTCGACGTCACCTTGCCGGTCAACCGCGCGCTCAAGGGCGCCCGCCACCCCCTCGAGACCATGCAGGAACTCATGTGCGACAACTTTGTCGCGATGGGTTGGGAGGTCGCCGAAGGGCCGGAGATGGAGGCGGAGTGGTTCAACTTCGACGCCCTCAACTTTGACCCGGATCACCCTGCGCGCGAGATGCAGGACACCTTCTTTGTGGACCCGCCGGAGGCCGGGATTGTGATGCGCACGCACACGTCGCCCGTCCAAGTGCGGGCCGCCCTTGAGCGCCGCGACGCGCTCGAGCAGGAGGGCCGCGGCATCTACGTGGTGTGCCCTGGCAAGACCTTCCGCACCGACGAACTCGACGCGACCCACACCCCGGTGTTCCACCAGATCGAGGGCCTCGCGGTCGACAAGGGCCTCACGATGGCCCACCTCAAGGGCACCCTGGATGCCTTCGCAAGAAGCCTTTTTGGCCCGGAGGCCGTGACGCGGCTGCGCCCCAGCTTCTTCCCGTTCACGGAGCCCAGCGCGGAGATGGACCTGCGCTGCTTCATCTGCAACGGCAAGGACACGGAGTGCCGCACGTGCCGTGGCACCGGCTGGATTGAGTGGGGCGGCTGCGGCATGACCCACCCCAACGTGCTGCGCGCTGCGGGTATCAACCCGGACAAGTACACGGCTTTCGCGTTCGGCATGGGTATCGAGCGCACGCTCATGTTCCGTCACGGCGTCAAGGACATGCGTGACATGGTTGAGGGAGACGTGCGCTTCTCCCAGCAGTTCGGGATGGAGTTGTAATGCCCAAGATTCCGCTCAAGTGGCTTGAGGAGTCCGTGGACCTGGTCCCCGGACACACCGCTGAGGACGTCGCCGTCGCGCTGGCCAAGGTGGGCCTCGAGGAAGAGGGCATCGAGGGCGGCGGCATCACCGGCCCGCTCGTGATCGGCCGCGTGATCTCGCAGGTCAAGGAGGTCGCCTCCAACGGCAAGACCATCAACTACTGCCGCGTGGACGTCGGCGAGCACAACGATCCGGCCGGCCCGGGTCACAAGCCTGACAACAAGGAGGACTACCCCGAGTCCAAGGGCATCGTGTGCGGCGCGCACAACTTTGTCGAGGGCGACTGGGTGGTCTGCATCCTGCCCGGCGGCGTGCTGCCAGGCCCGTTCCCCATCGGCGGACGCAAGACGTACGGCCACTGGTCGGACGGCATGATCTGCTCGGTACGCGAGCTCGGCCTTGGCGATGACCACGACGGCATCATCGTGCTGTCCTCGCCCTCGGGCGAGTCCGCCGAGACCTTCCCCGGCCTGGTGAGCGCCGACTCTCTGGTGCCGGGCGGATCGGCCATCCCACTGCTGGGACTCGACGAGCAGACGCTCGAAATCAACGTCACCCCTGATAGGGGCTACAGTTTCTCGATTCGCGGCGTTGCTCGCGAATACAGCCACTCCACCGGGCAGGTCTTCAGGGATCCGGCCGATGCGCCCGTCACCGGGCAGGTCGGCGACGGTTTCGCTGTGGTCATCGAGGACGGCGCGCCCATTCGCGGACGCGTGGGTTGCGATCGCTTTGCCGCACGCGTGCTGCGCGGATTCGACCCGACGGCGGCGAGCCCGTCGTGGATGAAGCGCCGTCTTGAGCAGTCGGGCATGCGCTCGATCTCGCTCGCGGTGGACGTGACCAATTACGTGATGCTCGAGCTCGGTCAGCCGCTGCATGCCTACGACCTGGCCAAGGTGACGGCCCCGATCGTGGTGCGTCGCGCATCGGCCGGCGAGACGCTGCTGACCCTCGATGACGTGACGCGCGAGCTGCACGCCGAGGACCTGGTCATCGCGGACTCGGCCGGTGGGCACGGCGCGCGCGCCGTGGGGCTTGCTGGCGTGATGGGTGGCGCGGACACCGAGGTGTCGGACACGACCACGGACATCGTGCTCGAGGCCGCGCACTTTGACCCGATTACGGTGGCGCGCACGGCGCGTCGTCACAAGCTGGGTTCGGAGGCCTCGCGCCGGTTCGAGCGCGGTGTCGACACGGCGTTGCCGCCCGTCGCGATCGAGCGCGCGCTGCGGCTCATGCAGGAGTTCGGTGGGGGAGTCATCGAGGACGTGTACACGGACCTCGACTCGACCGTCGCCGCCGAGCAGATCGCGATGGACGTGGCGTACCCTGGCACGATTGTGGGCGTCGAGTACGCGCCCGACGAGGTGGTGCGGGCGCTCGAACTGGTGGGCTGCGACGTCGACCGTGACGCCGAGAGCCTGCTCGTGACGCCGCCCACGTGGCGCCCCGACCTGGAGGCCGCGATCAACCTGGTCGAGGAGGTCGCGCGCCTGCAGGGCTACGACGACCTGCCCTCGGTGCTGCCCGTCGCGCCGCCCGGGCGAGGGCTCACGCATTCGCAGAAGGTGCGCCGTTCGGTGGCGCGCACGCTCGCGGAGTCAGGGCTGACCGAGGTGCTGACGTACCCGTTCATCTCCGAGTCGCGGCTCGACGAGTTGGGTATCCCCGACGAGGATCCGCGTCGCGACTGGGTGGCGCTGGCGAACCCGCTGTCGGCGGAGCAGCCCTTCATGCGCACGACGATGATCGCGACGCTGGTGGACGCGGTGAAGGTCAACCTGGGCCGTGGCGAGCAGGATGTCGCGGTGTACGAGTTGGGCCGGTCGTACCAGGCCAAGGAGATCGGCGAGGTTGCGCGGACCTTCTCGGGCAGCGCGATCACGCCCGACGACGTCGAGGCGCTGAACAAGGCTCTGCCCGGTCAACGCCGCCGCGTGGGCGGCATCATGGCTGGCAACCGCGTGCGTGCGGGCTGGAATGGTGGTGCTGTCGCGTGGGATTGGGCCGATGCGCTCGCCGCTATCGAGCGGATTGTCGAGATCCCGGGTGCTGAGGTCACGATTACTCAGGGTGCGCGCATGCCGTGGCACCCGGGGCGTTCGGCGACGTACTGGCTGGATTCGGGGATGTTTGTTGGCCACGCGGGCGAGTTGCACCCCAAGGTGTGCGAGCGCTTGGGCCTGCCAGCGCGGACCGTGGCGTTCGAGGTCGTGCTCGACCCGCTCATTGACGCGACCGAGGGGCGCATTGCCGCGGCCGTGCCCGTGTCGCAGCAGGTGCTGGCCAAGGAGGACTTCGCGTTCGTCGTGGCCTCTGATGTGGCGGCGGGCGACCTGGTGCGCGTGGTGCGTGCCGCCGGTGGCGACGTGGTCGAAGACGCGACCGTGTTCGACGTCTACCAGGGTGCCCAGGTGGGTGAGGGCCTCAAGTCGGTCGCGGTGAACGTGCGCCTGCGGGCCGCGGACCACACTCTCTCTGCGGACGAGGTGCTCGCGGTGCGTGAGGCGATTGTCGCTGCTGCGGCGGCGGAGCTGGGGGCGGTGCTGCGGTAGGGCCGAATCGGGGAGCGCACCACGCCCGTTCGTTTCAATGCGCTCGCCTCGCAACCATTCTCAGCGCCGCGCCTCGCTCAGGCATTTCAGTCCCGTGGCATGTACCGCCGAATGAGACCGTGCTAGCAACGCTCCGCATCGATCGATCAGGTGTGGACAGGTCATACCCGAGTGCAACGCTTTCCTCCACGGCACCCGTGTGCACTGTCGCGGGCGTGCGGAATGCCCATGTGGCTTTGGTCGTGCCCCGCATGTCACCGCGGCCTGGGCAAACTCATACCCGTCGAGTTTGAGATGATCTACAGGACCGCAATCGCGGCCGGACGACTACACACCCCAAGCGTCAAGTGAACTCAGGGCAGACCGTGCGACGAGGAGAGTCGCGAATGGATTGCAGCAGCAACAATGGTGCCGATGGCCCAAAGTGGCGTGGCGTTGTCCTCAATCAACAGCCATGACTCCCGTAGCGCGCAAAACATGCGTCCGTCCCTGTCGTTCCAGTAGTTCTTGACTCTCGCGCCGGAGAACATACTGGCATCTCGACTTGCGGCACGGCGGCACGGACGGGGCGCCCTGCCGCTGGTTGTCGGCTCATGTAGTCGTCGACCTCTGACCCGGGCTCCTGCGCACCAGAACTGCTAACTGAGAGGCTTTAGACTTTTCGGGTGAGCTCTCAGGAGGTGGTCGGCGCGCGTTGCGCCGGCATCAGGTAGTCCCGCCCCGGGCTGCGCCATCCGGCGCGGCCCACAGCGTCGACCCTGAAAACTCCGCCCGCGTGTACTCCATGTGCGCCGCGGGCATCGCAGAAAGCGACACCTCATGCTTCCCCTGAACGACAAGGCCGTCCGCGCCTCCCTCATCAACGCGTCCCGTAAGGAGGTCTCCGACCTCACCATGCCCGCCGACTTCGACACCCTCGACTGGGACCGACTCGACCTCCTGGGCTGGCGCGACCCCAAGCTGGCGCGCCGCGCCTACGCGATCGTCCCCACGCTAGAGGGCGACCTCATTGGCATCCTGTTCCGCCACCCCGGTTCGATGCCGCGTACCCGTGCGCAGTGTTCTTGGTGCAACGACGCGACCCTGCCCATCGACGTGGTGCTATACAACGCGAAGCGCTCGGGCAAGGCCGGCAAGAACGGCAACACCCTCGGCTCGCTGATCTGCGAGGACTTCCAGTGCTCCGCCAACGTGCGGCGTCCTCCCAAGACCTG
>NZ_JBKEED010000035.1:0-15291 GCF_047975725.1 Demequina sp. | reverse complement strand
TGATGCGCTCGTAGAGGGCGATGTCCTCGTCGGAGTTCAGCACGTAGCGGTCTGTTTGGAATTGGCGCACTTCGCCGCACTGGTCGGGGACCAGGTTGGCGCAGTACTCGTTGACCTCGTCGCCGTCAGTGCCTTCGTAGATGAAGTTCTGCGGATAGGTGGGGAATCCCTCGACGGTCTCGCGGATGGTTTGACCCATCCATGCGGCCGGGTCGATCTGGTTCACGGCTTCCCAGCAGACGTAGATCACCTTCTGGCAGTTGCCGTCCGTCGCGGTGAAGCCTGCGGGCACCTCCGCCTGGTCGCCTTCGAGGTTCTCGCACAGGTCCACCACGGGCGGCGTGCACTTGCTCGCGTCGACCTTCCAGTACGGGAACTTCCCATCGTCACGCACGGTGATCAGTTCGTAGGTGTCCTTGGCGGTCTTGAAGCAGTACTCGGCCTCTGCCGGCGTGCACTCCGAACCGTCCACGTAGGGCGCCTCTTCCCGGTTCCACCGATTCTTCTCGACCTTCTTTGCTTCATCCTTGTAGGGGTCCCACACGCAGACGTACTCCTTGGGCGTTTCGCCGCACTTCTTGTTGGGGTACACGTCCGTGTTGTGGGCCTGGATGAACTCGATGGTGTAGCTGTGCCACCCCGCGAGTTGGCTTGCGAAGTTCTCGGTGTGGGTGGTCTTGCCGGCCTTGTAGTCCGCGCTGTTCACGTCGTAGTGCCACGAGAGAGTCTTGGTTTCGCCCGTCTCGTTGTTCTTCACGCGGATGTTGATGTGGTGGCCGTCCCAGAGCTTGTCGTAGTCGGCCGTCACCGAGGTACAGGTGAAGCTGACGTCCGCGTCGCCACAAGGGCGGTCGCTGCCGGACTTGAGGTTGAGCGGCTTGCCGTTTGAGCCGTACGGAACCAGGCGGTCATCGACACAGCGGTAGTGGACAACGTCGTCGTCTTTGTCCTTGTCGCGGTCCTTGTCTTTGCCCTTGGACTTGTCCTTGTCCTTGTCCTTGTCCTTGGACTTGTCGGAGTCGTCCTTCGACTTCTCTGAGTCCTTCGACTTGTCAGACTTGTCTGACTTCTGGGTGGCCGCAGGGGCCTGAGTGGTGTCGGTGTCGGGAGACGTCTGTGTCTCCTCGACGGGCGACGGCGAGGGCGATGCGCTTGGATCGCTCTCCGTCGCCATGGCGGCTGGACCCGCCCATGTGACGACCGCGAGCGACGTTGCGCTCAGGGTCGCCAAGATTCTTGTCCTCAGCTTCATGGCTTTCCTCCCCGGGCAGGGAGCGCCGTCGCCTGATTGGCTGTCCCTCAGCATCCCCCGCTTCTCGCCACGCTAGTGAGATTTCTCACACTGTCAACGCGAACGCGTGACACAAGTAACTGATGTGACACATGGGTATTGATGTGACAAAACTCACACAGTTATCGGCGAGTCGCGTCGACAGTCTCAAGAATGGGACTGATAGAGCCTTTGATTGCGCCGATGCGTCCTCGACTCGGCGCCGCCGGTCGCCTTCCACTCGCACCCACTCGCGCGCCCGCGTACCCGCGCTCACGCGCGCCCCAGCGCCACCGCCCGCCCGCGTGGAACCGCGCGCAGGTGCGCCCGCCCCCGCGTGGAACAATGACCGCGTGACCACGACTGCGCCTCAGACCAGGGACCTCGTGGCTCATCTGCGTGGAGCGGTGGCCGGCGAGGTCGACGACTCGGTTCGCCGCCGCGCCGAGTACTCCACCGACGCCTCCAACTACCGCGTCCCGCCGGCCGTCGTGGTCTTCCCGCGAGACGCCGACGACCTGATCGCGACCCTCGACGCCGCGCGCGAGATTGGCGCAGCGGTCACCATGCGCGGCGGCGGTACGAGCGTGGCTGGCAATAGCATCGGCCCTGGTGTGGTGGTGGATGCCAGCCGTCACATGAACCGGGTTCTCGACATTGACCCCGAGGCCGGCACGGCTCGCGTCCAGCCCGGCGTTGTCCTCTCTGAGCTGCAGAAGCTCGCCGCGCCCCACGGGCTGCGCTTTGGCCCCGACCCGTCGACCACCAACCGCGCGACGCTCGGCGGGATGATCGGCAACAACGCGTGTGGCCCCCACGCCGTCGCCCACGGCAAGACCGCGCAGAACACCCTCGCCCTCGACGTGTTGACCGGCGACGGGCGGCGCATCCACGCGGGTCCCAGAACTGCATCGGCCATTCCGGGGCTCGAGGAGCTGATCCGCGCCAACCTGGGGCTGGTCCGCACCGAGCTTGGCCGGTTCGACCGGCAGGTGAGCGGCTACTCGCTCGAGCACCTGCTGCCGGAAAACGGCGCCGATCTCGCGCGGTTCTTGGTGGGCACCGAGGGCACGCTCGCGACCACGCTCGAGGCGACGGTGCGCCTGGTGCCGATCGCGCCCGTGCGGCTCACGGTCGCGCTCGGCTACGAGGACATGCCCGCCGCCGCCGACGCCGTGGTGCCGATCATGGCTCACGGACCCCACGCGGTCGAGGGCCTCGATGCGCGGCTTGTCGACAGGATCCGGCTGGCCAAGGGAGCGCAGGCGATCCCGGACCTGCCGCCGGGCGCGGGCTGGCTGTTCGTCGAGGTGGGCGCCGACACCGAGGAGCAAGCCCGCGACATCCTCGCGCGCATCTTGGCCGATGCGGGCACCACCTCCGCGCGCACGCTCGAGGACCCGCGTGAGGCGGCGCGGCTGTGGGCCATCCGCGCGGACGGCGCCGGGCTCGCTGGCCGCAGCGCCGACAACAAGGAATGCTGGCCCGGCTGGGAGGACGCCGCGGTGCCGCCCGAGCGCCTGGGCCAATACCTGCGCGACTTCGACGTCTTGATGGCACGTCACGGCGTCACGGGTCAGCCGTTCGGGCACTTTGGCGACGGCTGCATCCACGTGCGCCTCGACATCCCCATGACCGAGTCCGGTCGCCCGCTGAGGGAGTTCATGGAGGACGCCGCCGCCTTGGTCGCGTCGCACGGCGGCTCGCTGTCGGGCGAGCACGGCGACGGTCGCGCGCGCGGCGAGTTGCTCAGCGCGATGTACAGCCCTCAAGCGATCGAGGTCTTCGGCCAGGTCAAGCGCCTGTTCGACCCGGCCGGCTTGCTCAACCCCGGCGTTGTGATCGACCCGGCCCCGCTGGATGCGGACTTGCGCCGCCCGGCCGCCCCGCGCATCGGCCGTTCGAGCGGCGGCTTTGCCTGGGCTCACGACCACGGCGACCTCACGGAGGCGGTCCACCGCTGCACGGGCGTGGGCAAGTGCAGGGCCGATGCGATCGGCTCCGGCTCCGGCTTCATGTGCCCCTCGTACACGGCCACCAAGGACGAGAAGGACGTCACGCGCGCCCGCGCGCGCGTGCTCCAAGAGGCGATCAACGGCACGCTCGTGGGCGGCCTGACCGCACCCGAGGTGCGCGAGAGCCTGGATCTGTGCCTGAGCTGCAAGGCGTGCTCGTCGGACTGCCCGTCGGGCATTGACATGGCGGCCTTCAAATCCGAGGTGCTTCACCGCACCTACCAGGGCAAACTGCGCCCTGTCACGCACTACTCGATTGGTTGGTTGCCGCGCTGGCTTCGCGTCGTTGGTGTGGCGCCGCGGCTCATCAACGCGGTGCTGAGCCCCGCGTGGATTCAGCGGATCGCGGTCAGCATGGCCGGGATGGACACGCGCCGACGGCTTCCCAAGTTCGCCGCCGTACCCTTCCGCCGCAGCGCCGATGCGCGGGCACGTCGCGTGCCGACGCTCAGTGCCGCTCGGGGTTCCCGTGGCGCCGGAACGCGCCGGGTCGTGTTGTGGGCCGACAGCTTCACGGACGGGCTCGACCCGGAGATCCCCGGTGCGATTTTGCGCGTGCTCGAGGCGGCAGGCTTCGAGGTAGTCATTCCCGACGCGCAGGCATGTTGCGGCGTCACCTGGATCTCCACGGGTCAGCTTGATGGTGCCCGCCGGCGCATGGAGGAGTTGCTGCAGATTCTGGGGCCGTGGGCGGTCAATGGGGTGCCGATCATCGGCGTCGAGCCGTCGTGCACCGCAACGCTGCGCAGCGACCTCACCGAGCTGCTGCCCGATGACCCGCGCGCACACGCGGTCGCCAACGGCACCTTCACGCTCGCCGAGGTGCTGACCGGCCGGGCGCCACTACAGCCGGCGCGGACCTGGGAGGCGCCCCGTCTGGACGACGTCACCGCCGTGGTTCAGCCGCACTGTCACCAGTACTCCGTGGTGGGGTTCGGCGCTGACCGGGAACTGCTCGCGTCGCTGGGCGCGACGGTCACGGAGACTTCGGGATGCTGCGGCCTCGCGGGCAACTGGGGCACCGAGAAGGGGCACTACGACGTCTCGGTGCAGGTCGCGGAGAACTCGCTGCTACCGGCGCTGCGCACCGCGCCGGAGGGGTCGGTGTACTTGGCCGACGGCGTCAGTTGCCGCACGCAGGCCGACGACCTCGCCGGGGTGCGCGGCGTGCACCTGGCACAACTGTTGGCCGAGCGGCTGCCCGGGTGAGCTGGGTCCGCTGGACCGCGGGTACGGCGGCCGCGGCGCTGGCGATCGCGGCGGTGGGGATTCCGGTGTATGTGGCCCCACGTGCGGCCGTAGCGGCGGCCGACGCGCAGGCCGCCGATGTCGTCTACGTGATCGGCCCGCCCACGGACGCGCGCATGGAGGTCGCGCGTGAGCAGGTGGCGGCAGGGCTTGCCGACGCCGTCATGATCAGCCTCAACCCCGAGGAGAGCGCCGAGTGGCCAGAGGCCGCCGCGGCGTGCACGGGGGAGTGGGCGGGCGACCCGGACGAGAGGGTCGCTGCGGCTACGGTCCTGTGCGACATGCCCGACCCCTTCACCACCCGCGGCGAGGCCCGGTGGCTCGAGTCGGAGATGGCCTCGCGTGGGTGGGAGAGCGTCAACGTCGTCACCTTCACGCCGCATGTGTCACGCGCGAAGATGATCATCGAACGTTGCGAGACGGGCGAGGTGCGGATGGTGGACTCGGGGGAGTCGCTGGACCCGTGGTACTGGGTTTACCAGTACGCATACCAGTCGGCTGCGTTCGTGAAGGCGGGCCTGCTCACTGGCTGCTGAGATCGCCCCGACCTGCAGGATCGCCCGCCTGGTGCGACAGTGGAGCGATGGGGACCTGGTTTCGCAGAATGGGCTGCGTGGCGCTGACAGGGACGGCTGCGGCGGCGTTGCTCGCCGGGTGCGCCGCTCAGAACAGTGCGGCTGGGACGCATACGGACGCGACGTCCGGAGGGCTCGACGCGGCCGATGAGCGCCAGCAGCCCCAGCCGGACATTCCGGCGCTCCAGCTATCCGAGTCGCCCTCCGAGGACCCTGCCGACGGTGCCGCTGACGGTTCCGCCGACGGTGCCGCCGACGCGCGAATTGGGGCCTCGTCCGAGCCGGACGCAGACACTGCCGAGGACCAAACCGATGCGGGCGAAGGCCGCAAGGTCAAGAAGGACGCCGCCAAGTCTCTGGACCAGAGGGCCGATGCGCTCGCGCGCCAGCTCTTCGACCTCGCCAACCAGGCCCGGGACGACGATGGAGACAACGAGCTCGAGTGGGCCGACTGCGCCGAACGCCAGGCCATCGACCGTGCCAAAGTGGCGCGCAGCAAGGACAAGCTCGAACACGAGGAGTTGGGCTTCTCCTGCACTGCGACGATTGTGGGGGAGAACCTCGTGAGGGGTGACGGCCCTGCCGAGAACCTTCACCAACTGTGGATGGATTCCGAGGGCCATCGCGAGAACATCCTGCGAGACGAGTTCACGGAGTTGGGCGTCGGCTGTGTCGCTCACGCGGTGGGCGATCGCACCGCCCCCGCGGACGATGCCGACGACATCGGTGGGTGGGTCTGCTCCCAGATGTTTTACGGGGGATAGTCGCTCGGCCCCGCGCGCTCAATCTCCTTTCTCTCTTCCGCTGTGATGCCAAACCTCGCCCGTCCCCCGAGCCGCCACGCCCCCGGCGCCCCGTCCGGGCCGCGCGCCCGGAACCACACCGACGTGGCAGTCGCTCTTACCTCCCAGCCCTCGTGGTGGAGCGTGTGGTGGCACGCCACGCACAGCAGCGCTCCGTTGCTCAGGTCGGTGCGCCCGCCCTGCCCCCAGAACACGATGTGGTGGCCGTCGCTGTAGCTGGGCGGTGCGTAGCAACTCGCGCAGCCGCCATCCCGCTCGACGAGCGCCTCTCGCTGGGCCTGGGTGAACCGCCGACGGGCGCGTCCCACGTCGAGAGCCTCCGACGCACCACCCAGCACGGTGGGCAGATACTCCGCATCGACGGCAAGCCCGCGAAGTTCGCCCACGGGCATCACTCCACCACCTTCCAGTTCTGCGAACCCGACGCCGCTCTTGAGCGCTTCAAGGTCAACGCGTACGGCGATCTTGGTGGTGACGTGAGAGATGGGAGCCTGGTCGCACCCCAGCATGTGTCGCGACAAGGTGACGAGCGCATCTGCGCGTATCTGGCCGGCCGAGCGCCTGTCTTCGACCACGCTGTTGCCTTCGCGTCGGGCGCGAAATGCCGCCTTGACCATGCTGTCGAGCACGGTGCGAAGGGGTGCTGCAGAGACAGGATCGAACACTCCAGAGAGCACCACCGCCCCGTCGCGACGTTCGGTGATGATGAGCACGCGCTCCTGGTGGAGCCGCTCCTGCTGCCGCTCTGCCGCGGTCGCCTGCAGCGTCAGGTGGTAGCGCCGCACGATGGGTGAGAGCTTCTCGAGGTCCAGTTGAGCGGCCTTGCCGACGATCTGCCGTTCGGCGACGCGGATCTGCTCGGGCGTCGCGTCCCCGCGCACGGAGTCCAGCATGTGGGTGAACATCGACGCCGCACCGGCGGACAGCCCTCCCGATCCCAACGCCGCGGCCACCACCGGATACACCGGCTCTTCGGGCTCAGGCTCGGGCAGTCCCGCAGCCTCTGCCTGCCGCACCTGCTCCTGGTGCAGTTCGACCGATCCCAGCGTGCTGCCCGTCTTGATCAAGTCACGCGCATCCCGCCGCGACCCGCCCGTGATGCCCGCGAGAAACCGCTCGGGGGTGGTGTGTCCGTTGCGCCGCGCGAGCCCCGTGCGCCCCAACTCGGGCGCAGACCGCCGGCCCACCTCCGCGGCCGCCGTCGCCACGATGAGGTCCCAGTCCCGCCGCGCCGCGACGGTCTCGTGTTGCACCGCGAGTAGCGCCGACTCCGACAGTGCCTGCGCCGCAGCGGCGGTGAGCAAGGCCCGCGCTGCCTCGCGCGCCACGCGCTCCGCCTCCAGGGCACGCGCCAGCTCCGCAGGCACGCCGTCGAGCGTCACCAGGTCGCCATCAAGCGCACCAGAGCGCACGCCATCAGACGCCGCGTCGAGTGCCACCGGAACCGTCATGACCTCAGTCAAACACCGACCTCTGACATGCCAACATCCCTGGCAGATATCTGTGGACAACCCAAACCGCACATCGCCTGGGGACGTACTCACCTCACCCACCAAGCTACGCTGGCACCGTGAGACGACCCCTGCGCGCGGCGAGCATCCTCGCCCTGGTGACGGGCGCATCGGCCCTCACCGGCTGCACGGGGCCCCAGCCGGCAGATATCCCCGACCCGGCCACCTACGAGGCCCAGCTGCTCGAGCAGATCAACGCGCTGCGCCTGCCCAACGGCCGCGACAGGCTCGCTGCCAACGACTGCCTGACCGCGCACGCGCGCGAGCGCGCGCAGCAACTGCCCGGCGCCCAGAGCGCGCCCGAGCAAGACCTACCCCACGACTGCGGTGGCGACTACCTGGGCGAGAACATCTCGCGCTCGGACCTCCTTCCCGCGGACGTGACCGACGCGTGGGCCTCGGACGACCTCCAGCGCCCCAACCTGCTGGACCCGCTCTTCACCACGGTGGGGGTGGGTTGCGTGGGCGTCGCGCTCGAGGACACCAGCCGCGTCGCGCTCGACGGCGAGGACCTGGCGAGCATGGCGTGCTCGGTGATCTTCCAGGGTGACCAGGAATAGGGCCCATGGGTGGGCGAGCGCCCGCGACACGCGGCCTGCCCTGAAATACAGTTCGCAGCGATTCGCCTGGTGTCACCCCTACTGCGGGCATTACGGACAGGTAACTGAACGTCGTTGTCGGTCGGAGTCGTTACAGTTATCCCGTGCGTAACCCGAAGGATATTGAATTTCCCACGGACGCATCGATTGAGCCTATGGGGGGCCGTCGGGGTTGGGCCCGAAAGTACCAAATCCGCCTCTGGATCACCGATGCCGTCGCGATTGCCCTGGTGATGTGGCTGGCCCATGCCGTGAGATTCGGCATGGATGCCATTGCCGAGGTCTCTGGCCCCGCCGCGCCCAATTATTGGTGGCTTTCGCTCGCGTTCGCGACCCTCTGGGTCCTGCAACTGGGCTGGAGCAAATCACGCGAACCGCGCATTCTCGGTCACGGAGCAGAGGAATTCCAGCGGGTGTTGCACGCGTCATGGCGCACCTTTGCGATGATCGCGATTTTGGGCTTTCTCACGCAATGGCAGATCAGCCGCGGGTATCTACTTTTCGCGTTACCGGTGGCTACTGTCGCGCTACTCGCGGGGCGCGCCGGCTGGCGCAGTTTCATCCACTATCAGCGCGATCGCGGTGAGCTCAACGCTCAGGTAGTCGTGGTGGGTCCCGTCCAGTCCAGCCAGAACCTGATCCGCCGCATGCGCAACACCAGCCGCGCAGGCTTCCACGTCGTGGGTGTGTGCTTGCCTCCCACCGCGTGGGGAGTTCTCGACGAGGACCTCCAGGATGTTCCGGTGCTGGGCACGATCGCAGAGGCGGCAGAGATTGCCACCCGCATTGGCGCCGAGTACCTGATCGTGTCGGGCACCGACCAACTGTCGCTCCAAGAGGCGCGGCACCTGGGCTGGCAGCTCGAGGGCACCAACACCGGATTGGTGGTCGCGCCCGCGGTCGCCGACATCGCCGGCCCCCGCGTGCAGATCAGCCCCGTCGAGGGGCTGCCGCTCCTGCACGTCGAGCCACCGACCTTTGGCGGCGGCAAGTACGTGACGAAGGCGATCACCGACAGCATGGCGGCCACGTTGCTGCTGATCCTCGCCGCGATCCCCATGGGCATCATTGCGCTGGCCGTGAAGCTCACGTCTCCCGGCCCGGTGTTCTTCCGTCAGGTGCGGGTGGGGCGCAACGAGTCGCTGTTCACCATGTACAAGTTCCGCTCCATGTACGTGGACGCGGAGGAGCGCTTGGAAGCCCTGCGTGAGCAAGAAGGCGACCGCGACGCGGGCAACAACGTGCTCTTCAAAATGCGCAACGACCCTCGGGTGACCTCGGTGGGTAGGTTCCTGCGCCGCTACTCCCTCGACGAACTGCCGCAGCTCATCAACGTCGCCAAGGGCAACATGGCGATTGTGGGCCCGCGCCCGCCGCTGCCCAGCGAGGTGGAGTCCTGGGAGGAAGGCGTGGCGCGCCGTCAGATGGTCAAGCCAGGCATCACGGGCCTGTGGCAGGTCAGCGGCCGCTCCGACCTGGACTGGGAACAGAGCGTGCGCCTGGACCTGTATTACACGGAGAACTGGAGCCTCGCGGGCGATCTCACCATCATCCTTCGCACGGCCTGGGCTGTGGTGAAGGGCCGCGGCGCCTACTAGGCAAGTGCGTAGGGCCGATGCGCGGGTTGGCTTGCGCTGTTAGCCCCGCACCCAGGCGGCAAAGTCCCGCACGGCCGCTTCGATGATGGCGTACGACTCGTCGTAGTCGGCCTGGCTGCGGCGGAACGGGTCCGGGACGTCGTCGATACCCATCGCGGCCAGCTGGGGACGGAAACCCTGGATGGCGAGTGGCACATCGGCCAGGCGCTCCGCGGGGGTCGTACCGACCAACTCGGCGCCCGCGCGCGCGGCCTTGGCGAGCTCATCGAGCAGGAAGGTGCGGCGCAGGAGCGCCGGCACCTGCTGCACCATCGAGGTGCGGTGCTCGGCGGCCATGGCGATGATGAGGTCGCTCTCGCGCCCGATGGGCTCGGTGAACAGCCGGGCGCGGTGCCCGCGCCCGTCCAGGCCCGAGCCGTCGAGCCCCATGAGCATCTCCGCAGGGATGCCGCGGTCGACCAGGGCGTAGGTGCCAGCGCTCGAGACCTGGGCGATATCGCCCAAATAGTGACGCAACAGGATCTCGGCGGCTGGGGAGCGGCAGATGTTGCCGGTGCAGACTGTCAGAATCCGTGCCATAGGAGGCACTTTACTGAATTTGCGCGGCCGCGACCAATCAGTAGACGGGCTCGGAGTGGAGCATGCGCACCACCTCCGGGTCCTCCTCGATGAGCGCGTCGACGGTGTCATTGCGCCAGGCCTCGGCCACCTGGTCCAGGCGGTCGTTGTCCAGGTACACGACCGATGCGCTGCCCTCCATGCCGGTCCCGGTGACGGGGGCGGTGAAGAAGTTGACGTTGTCGGGTCGCACGTTGCGCATCGAGGTGGCCATGGACAGCAACGTGTCGAAGTTGAGGCCCTCGTCCAGCGCCGAATAGTCCAGCACGATGTTGATCATCTCGGAGATCTTGGGCACCGAGGCGAGGATGTCCTGGTTGAAGGTCTCCCGCAGAATGGCCTCCATCCAGGCCTGCTGGCGGCGCACGCGGTCAAAGTCGCCGCCGGGCAGCGAGTACCGCTCGCGCACAAAAGTGAGGGCTTCTTCGCCATTCATAGTCTGGTCGCCCTTGGACGTGGTGATGGTGACGCCACCCAGGGTGTCGGTGAGTTCCTCAAAGCTCGCGAAGTCGATGATCGCGAGGTGGTCAATGGTGACGCCCGTGAGCTCGTGGACCGTCTGCACGGACAAGGGCGCGCCGCCGTAGCTGAACGCAGCGTTGATCTTGGTGGTGCCATAGCCCGGCACCGGCACCCACGAGTCGCGCGGGATGCTCATCACGTTGACGCTCTCGCGGTCGCCGGAGATCTGCACCATCATCAGCACGTCGGATCGCTGCGCGCCGTACTCCCAATCGGTGGGATCCCCGCCCGACTGACGGGAGTCCGATCCCATCACCAGGAAGTTGATGGGATCACCCGTCTCGATCGCAGCGGGCTCATCCGTACCCGGCTCGGCGGTGGTGCCATCCGAGGGGTTCTTGGTCTGCTCGGGCAAGGCGTTGGGAATGTGTTCGATGTTCGCGTTGATGGAGGCGCGAATGCCCAGATAGGTGCCGCCTGCGGCGAGCACGAGCACGCCCACGATGGCGCCCACCCAAATCCACGCCTTGCGCTTGCGCGAACGGGTGCGCACGCGCTTGCCCGGTGCGGGAGGGGTGGTGGATGGTGCGGGCGTGGTGGTCATGTCTCTCCTGGTCTCGCGCGCTTAACGCGTCGCGGCGTCCATCTGTTGCGCGGTTGTTAGACCTTGGTGGGGGACTTCTTGGACTTGG
The DNA here is from genome assembly GCF_047975725.1 of Demequina sp. Taxonomy (GTDB): domain Bacteria; phylum Actinomycetota; class Actinomycetes; order Actinomycetales; family Demequinaceae; genus Demequina. The sequence continues at coordinate 3,900 of NZ_JBKEED010000035.1, read as the reverse complement.
TGCTCGACTTGGGCTTGATGCGCTTGCCCTTTTTGTCGAACTCGTCGCCGTAGCTATAGCCGTAGCGGCCCGAGCCGTACGCGTCGGGGCCCTTCTCGGGGACCATCGTCAGCACCACGCCGGAGACCTTGGCATCCACGTTTTCGAGGCTGTCGAGCGACGCTTCAAATTGAGGACGACGGGTCTTTCCCGATGCGACCATGACGAGCGCTCCACCGACCAGGCGGGCGAGGATGGCGGCATCCGTCACGGGCAGCAGCGGGGGAGCATCGTAGAGGACCACGTCGTACTCGCGCTGCAGGTGCTCGATGAGCTCGGACATGGTGGTCGAGCCGAGCAGTTCCGAGGGGTTGGGCGGGATGGTGCCGGCGGGGAGCACGCTCAGGCTGGTGCGGCCCCACGGTTGCGTGGCGTCTTCCAGCGTGACGCGGCCCACCAGAACGTCGGTCAGGCCAATGCCACCCTCGACTCCCATGTACTTGGCGACGCGGGGCTTGCGCAGGTCCGCGCCTACCAACAGCACGCGCGCGCCCGCGTCCGCGAGAGCGATCGCGAGGTTCGCGGCCGTGGTGCTCTTGCCCTCGCCGGGCAGCGAACTCGTGATCACGAAGCTACGGTGGCGCCGCCCGGCGTCGAGGAACTGGAGGTTGGTGCGCAGGGTGCGGAAGGACTCGGCGCGAGGGTTCTGCGGGTCCGAGTGGAGAATCAGCGGACGGTCCTTGGACTTGGGGTCCATCACGATGCCGCCGAGAACGGGCACAGTGGTCAGGTGCTCGAGGTCGCGCTCGGTGCGAATGCGCGTGTCGAGGGTGTGGCGCAACAGTGCGAAGGAGAGACCTGCCGCGAGGCCAAGGAGCAGGCCGAGCGCAACGTTGAGCGACTTCTTGGGGCTCGTGGGGAACTCGGGAGCCTCGGCAGGCTGCACGATGCTGAGGCGGACGGGAGATCCAGCCGTGGCATCGGCCGTCTCGATGTCCTCGACGACGGTGATCAAGGACTCGGCGACGGCGTTCGCGGAATCCGCGGCGTCCTGGGCTTCTTCGCTCGAGGCGGTGACGTCGAGCACCGTGGTGTTGAGGGGTGCGCTGGCCGAGACTCCGCCGCGGAACTCGGAGACCTCGACATCATAGCCGAGCGCTTCGATTGCCGGTTCGAGTACCGCGGCGGTGCGAGCGATTTCGGTGTAGGTCTTCACGCGCTGGATGGTGAAGCTGCTGCCCTGCTGGAGTTCCGACGCGTTGGACGCGGCGGAGGTGGAAACGAAGACCTGCGCCGTGGCAGTGTAGGTAGGCGTTGCTATGAGCCCGGAGATCAGTCCAAGGCCGGCGCCGATGACGGTTGCTGCGGCGACGATCGCCCAATTCTTGCGCAGCATAAGGACGTAGTCCTGCAGTTCCAACTGTTGCCCCCAGCATTCTGACGTCCAGGAAGTGGCCTTGTGCCGTGCCAATTGTGCCACGTCGCGGTCATTGTTTGGCGCGACAGATCAGCCTCGTGACGCGTCGTGTGTTTCAGGAACCACGTACAGGCGTGGTCGGAGCCCTCGGCCAGACTGATGTTTGGTATCCGATTGACTCTGGCGAGCATCGAAATTCACAGGGATTCTGAGGCGTTCCGACGAGCTTTGAGACGTCCCGCTCGGTGGCGTCCCGAGAGTCATGACACTTCGATCGTCCCGAAACCGTGCGGATGGCGATTTCACCACTATGGGTACACTGCAGCACCCTGGGTTTCCTGGAGGCTCTGGTGTGTCCCGGGTTCCGCGTAGTCGGCCCGGTTGGAGTTCTTATGCCACGGTGATGGTGCGGTTGAGTTTGAACTCTATCGGGGTGAGCCATCCAAGTTGGCTGTGGCGCCGCTGGCGGTTGTGCCAGATCTCGAAGTACTCGAACATCACGGTGCTGAGCTCGATGCGCGTGTTCCACTTCTTGCGATCGAGAAGCTCAACCTGCATGCGCGACCAGAAGCTCTCGATCCTCGAGTTGTCGTAACAGTCGCCGATACTGCCCATCTACGCCAGCAGCCCAGACTCCTGCGCCCACCGCGTGAACGCCCATGAACCGAACTGCACGCCCCTGTCCGAGTGGATGATCGTGCCTGCGCCGCCCGCGCGTCCCAGCCTGGTGGCGATGGCCATGCCGAGCGCGTTCGTGACCAGCGTGGCCGTGGGCGACGCGTCGATCGATCAGCCCACGACGCGGCGCGAGTAGGTGTCCAGGACCACGCAGCAGTAGACCTTGCCCTCACGGGCTTGGAATCTGCCGATCGTCGCAACGGTGTGATCTACGTGGTGTTCATTAGGGCACGCATTCGTTCGGCTGGGGTGTCCCAGTCGAGGGACTTTCGCGGGCGGTTGTTGAGTTCGTCCGCGACAGCTTGGAGCACGTCCTTGTCGTGGCGGGCCAGGTCGGTGCCCAAGGGGTACGTACTGGCGCAGTAGACCGTTCGAGTTCTCGTTGCTGCCGCGCTGCCAGGGTGAGCCGGGGTCGGCGAAGTAAACCTGGACGCCGGTCGCATTTGCGAAGGAACGATGCTCGGACACCTTTGTTCCCTGGTCCCAGGTCAGCGTCGCTCGAAGCGGTGCAGGCATGTCGGCGAAGGCAGTGATCAAGGCGTCGCGGACGGCGTCCGCGCTTCGTTCACGTCCCAAGTGGCCGAGCATCACATATCGGGTCGAGCGGTCGACTAACGTCGCGATCGCGGAGTGCTGTCCGGCGCCGACGATCAGATCGCCTTCTCAATGGCCGGCCGTGGTGCGGTCGTCCGCGCAGACTGGTCGCTGGTGAATCGAGTTCATCGGATCGACGAACCTGGGGCGGCGGGCGTCTGCGCGTTTTTGCCGTTTGCGCACGGATCCGCCTCGCCGCAACGGCCGCGGCGGCGTGCGCGTGAGCTCGCTGCGGGCATGGACGTAGAGCGCCTGGTAGATCGTCTCAGCGCACACTCGCATACGTGGCTCGTCCGGGAAGTCCTTCACGAGCCGACGGCTGATCTGTCGCGGCGACCATCGCTGAGACAGGCCCTCCTGCACAAAGTGGCGAAGCTCTGAGTCAGCGACCAGTTTCGCTCGACGGGGTCGGCTGCGCCTGGCGGCGGACAGCCGGTGCGCGCTGTGGGCATGTAGCCACGTGAGGTGACGGTATTGCGCGCCAACTCACGGCTGATCGTCGATGGCGCACGACCCAGTTCGCCCACAATCGCCCCTATCGACAGCCCCGCGCGACGGAGGCCGTGGATCTCTTCGCGCTCAACGAGGCTGAGGTAGCGTGCATCGATGACCTTCTCGACGACGTTAAGGTCCACGCTTCCTCCGATCGCACGCGCGCGACGTAGTAGTGCCCCTTAGAGTGGTGTAGCGCCCGTCGGTGGCAAGCCTCCTCGTAAATGAGGAAGCGGCCACCGCGGGACCTTCGAGTATCACCTTGCACAGTTCTTCTCGAGTGGATCACCACGATGACCGCATCCCATATTGTCGACCCTGCCCGCGGGACAAGGCAATCTCCTCACGGACGCATCGCCGGACATGATGCGCTCGCTGTTGCAGACCATGATCAACGCGCTGCTCAGCGCCGATGCGGACGCAGTGGTCGGAGCCGAATGGGGCCAAGCCTCCGTCGACCGCGTCGCGCAGCGCAATGGCTACTGTCACTGGCCCCTGGACACCCGGGCTGGCACGATTCGCAAGTCGCCGTCCCGAAGCTGCGCTCGGGCACGTACTTCCCCGAATGGCTCCTCGAGCGGCGCAAGCGTGCCGAGTCGGCACTGATCACCGTTATCGCGGACTGCTCCCTCGCAGGCGTCAGCACTCGACGGATGGACAAGCTCGTGAAGACCCTCGGCATCGACGGTCCGTCGAAGTCCCAGGTGTCGCGCATGGCCCAAGATCTCGACGAGCATGTC
>NZ_JBKEED010000034.1:0-51885 GCF_047975725.1 Demequina sp. | reverse complement strand
CCGAACGTGCGGGCCTCGTCCGGGATGATCGGCACGATCCGCTTGCCGAACTCCTTGTCCTTCACCAAGTCCTTGAACAGCCGGACGAACGCCATTGTGGTGGCGACCTCCTGCTTTCCGGAACCCTTCTTGAGCAGCTCGTATGCCTTGTCTTCAGGCAGCGCGATCTGCTTGTTGGGGTCACGGCGCTCGGGCACGAAACCGCCCAGGTCCTTGCGGCGGTCGAGCATGTACTTGACCGCGGGGTCGTCGAAACCGGGGTGGTAGTACGGCGGGTGGTACGGGTCGGCCTCGAGCTGCTCGTCCGTGAACGGGATGTCGAAGGTGTCGCGCAGGACCTTGAGGTCGGCGGCGGCCAGCTTCTTCATGCCGTGCGTGGCGTTGCGGGCGGCGAAGTTCGAGCCCAGGCCGTAACCCTTGATGGTCTTGGCGAGGATCACGGTGGGCTTGCCGTTGGCCTGCGTGGTGGCCTTGAGGTACGCGGCGTAGAGCTTGCGGTAGTCGTGGCCACCGCGCTTGAGCGCCCAGATCTCGTCGTCGGTCATGTCCTTGACGAGCTCCTTGGCGCGCGGGTCGCCGCCAAAGAACTGGTCACGGATGAAGGCGCCGGACTCGGCGCGGAAGGTCTGGAAGTCGCCGTCAGGGACGGTGTTCATGAGGTTGACGAGGGCGCCATCCTCGTCACGCTCGAGCAGCGGGTCCCAGCTACGTCCCCAGATGACCTTGATGACGTTCCAGCCGGCGCCGCGGAAGTACGCCTCGAGCTCCTGGATGATCTTGCCGTTGCCTCGCACCGGGCCGTCCAGGCGCTGCAGGTTGCAGTTGACGACGAAGGTGAGGTTGTCGAGGTTCTGGTTGGCGGCGAGCTGCAGCATGCCGCGGCTCTCGGGCTCGTCCATCTCGCCATCGCCAAGGAACGCCCACACGTGCTGCTGCGAGGTGTCCTTGATGCCGCGCATCTGCAGGTAGCGGTTGGTCCAGGCCTGGTAGATGGCCGATGCGGGGCCAAGACCCATGGACACGGTGGGGAACTCCCACACGTCGTCCATCAGACGCGGGTGGGGGTAGGAGGACAGGCCGCGACCGGCGCCGGACTTCTCCTGGCGGAACGAGTCGAGGTCCTGTTCGTTGAAGCGTCCCTCGACGAAGCCGCGGGCGTACACACCGGGGGCCGCGTGGCCCTGGAAGTACACCTGGTCGCCGCCGCCGGGGTGATCCTTGCCGCGGAAGAAGTGGTTCAGGCCCACTTCGTACAGCGTGGCGACGGAGGCGTAGGACGAGATGTGACCGCCCACGCCCTTGCCGCCTGCCTGCGCGCGCGTCACCATGACGGCGGCGTTCCAACGGATCCAACCGCGGTAGCGGCGCTCCATCTCTTCGTCGCCAGGGAAGGCGGGCTCGTCGTCAGCGTGGATCGTGTTGACGTAAGGGGTGTTCAGGCTCAGCGGAACCGACAACTGCTTGGTCGCGGCGTGGTCGATGAGCCGGTCAAGCACATATTCGGCGCGGGACTCGCCACTGCTGTCGATCAGGCCATCCAGCGATTCAAGCCACTCGCCGGTCTCGTTCGGGTCCTTGTCAACCTCGCCGTGTTGTGCCACCGGTGACCTTTCTTTTGGGCGCAGGGGTGGTGCGCCGTGCAAACGTGTGGGTGGGGGCGGATCAGCCGCCGCTCTCGCCATTGTGGACACTTCTGGCGAGATTGTCACCCCAGCCTATCCGTCTGCTGTGCGTGCTCCGTGCCGTTGCCACGCCCCGGCCAGTCCCTCTACTGTGAGACATGCCCGCGCGCCCTGCGCGCATCGCCAACGAAGGGAGCATCGCCACCGTGGCGACTGAAGACGGTGCCCGCACCGTAGACGCAGGAATCCTTGACCGGTTCGGTTTCGAGCGTGGAATGGTCATCCAGGAATTCGGATACGACGACGACGCGGACGAACGCCTTCGCACGGCGATCGCCGATCTCACCGGCGAGGAGCTCGCGGACGAGGAGTACGGCGACGTCACCGATGCGGCGATCGTGTGGTTCCGCGACGGCGACGACGACCTCGCAGACTTGCTCATGGACGTGCAGTCCTTGCTCGACGACGGCGGCGGCGTGTGGCTGCTGACGCCCAAGGCAGGCACCACTGGCCACGTGCTGCCTGGCGAGGTGGAAGAGTCATCCTCCCTTGCGGGCTTGCACGCGACCTCCACTTTCGTGGTGGGTGAAGGCTGGTCCTGCACCCAGTTGGTCGAAAAGGGCCGTAGCAAGTGACCGTGCCTGAGGTGGGGACACCGGCTCCCGATTTCACCCTGACGGATCAGCACGGTCGGCGGGTGGCGTTGAGCGACTTCCGCGGATCGGCGGTGCTGTTGGTGTTCGTTCCTTTTGCATTCTCCGACACCTGCACCAACGAACTCATTGAGCTGCGTGACGCGCCTGACCTGACCAAGGACCGTGCGCTCGAGGTCATCGTGGTGTCGTGCGACTCGATCTACACGCTCAAGGCGTGGGCGGACACCCACGGCTACGGCGGCCAACTACTCAGCGACTTCTGGCCGCACGGCGAGGCGTCGATCGCCTACGGCGTCTTCAGTGAGCAGAAGGGCCTCGCGACGCGTGGCACCTTCCTCATCGACGCCCAGGGTGACCTCGCCTGGTCGGTCGTGAACCCCACGGGCCAGGCGCGAGAGATCGACGACTACCGCGAAGCTATCGCCGAGCTCGACTGATCGGTGGGCAGCGCGGTCCTCGTTGCCGCACCCCTGCGGGCGCTCGTGCGCCGGGTCCTGCAGACCGCCGATGCGCCTGTTGGCCTTCGTGTGGACGACTCGGCAATCGCGGCGCGGCAGTTGTACGCACGGCTTGGCTTCGTGTCCGTCGCCTGACCGCGCAGCAGCTCCATCGCCAGTATGCTCATGCAGTGCACGTAGCGGGTTGCTGCGGCGGAAGTCTCGCCTCACACCCGCAACGGCCGATGCGCCACGCAGGTGGCCGCGGGCCCTTAGCTCAGTTGGTTAGAGCACTGCGTTTACACCGCAGGTGTCGTCGGTTCGAGTCCGGCAGGGCCCACCTCATCAGGCATGGAGATCCCGAGTAGCGCGCTTCAGGCGCCGGGTGGCGATGGCGACGCAGGCCGCCACGCCGGCGACCACCGCAGCCGAGATCATCAGCCCCGCGGCCAAGAGCGCGGCACTCGCGGCTCCGAGGACGACCAGCGCCGTGGCGCGCACCGTGCGTGCGTCACGGCCGGTGAAGGTCTGCCATGCGAGCGCGCCGAGCCCGAACGTCATGAGCCCGCCCACTGCACGTAGGGCCCCACGGGCCGCAGCGAGGCCCACGGGGTCGCCAGGCTCGTCGAGCGCACCGGGGTAGTCCGACAGCGCGAGCACTCCCGACACGATCGCCATCACGACGGCGCCAAAGAGGAACGCTGCGGCAAGTGAGAGCCGACGGTCGACGAGGGTGGCCTTCGCGCTGACTGACGTGGGCATGCAGCGAGTCAACCACAGGAGCACGGGGCGGCGCTGGCGCCGCTCGTGCCCCTATCCTGGTGCCCTCGCAGTGAACCGGAGGAGGACCAGCCGTGGCCGAGCCGATGGGCGACAAGTACGACGCCTACGCCAAGCGCACCGATCACTGGATGGCCGTGCTCGCCTTCGTCTTCCTCGTCACCTGGTCCACGCGCATCATCTTCTTTGCGTCGCTACCCGGTGGGATCCGCAACACCCTGCTGGTAGTCCAAACGTGGATCTGGATTGTGTTCCTGGTGGACATCATCGTGCGCACGGTGATCTCCAAGAAGTCGTGGCGCTACCTGTGGACGCACCCCATCGACGTAGTGGCAGTCGTCATCCCTGCGGCGCGTCCGCTCAAGATCCTCACGACCTTTACCCAGTCGGCCGCCTTCGCCACCAGCAAGGGCAGGCTCCAAACCATGCAGGCCGTCGGGATGTCCGTGGTGCTGCTGCTGTGGATCGGATCGGTCGCCGTCCTAGCTGCGGAGCGACCCGTCGCGGATTCGGCGATCAACACGTTTGGCGATGCGTTGTGGTGGGCAATCGTGACGGTCACCACCGTCGGATACGGCGACTTCGCCCCCATCAGCGTCGAGGGGCGCGTCATCGCGGTGCTGATGATGCTCGTCGGTATCGCACTCATCGGTGTGGTCACCGCGTCCGTTGCGGCGGCATTCGTGCGGCTCACGTCGCAGGGCGACGAACTGGACGACGAGGAGCGCGCGACGGTGCGTCACGACGAACTCGTCGAGCGCATCGCGAGCCTCGAGGCCAAGCTCGACTCGCTCACGCAGTCCAAGCCTCACAAACCGCAGTAGCGTTAGCGCATGGCCACGGTCGCTGACATCGCGGAGATCCTCGAATCCCGCTTCCGTCCAGAACTCGCAGAATCCTGGGACGTCAACGGACTGACCGTGGGGGACCCTGCGGCTCAGGTCGACAAGGTACTTTTCGCGGTCGATCCCTCGCTCGCGGTCGTGGACGAGGCGATCGAGTTGGGCGCCAACCTCATCGTCACGCACCACCCGCTCTTGCTGCGTGGAGTGACCACCGTCGCGGCCACGACGTCCAAGGGTGCCGTCGTGCATCGGCTCATTAGCAACGGCATCGCGCTGTACAACGCCCACACGAACGCCGATGCGGCTGCCGGGGGTGTCTGCGACGCCCTCGCGACCGCGGTCGGCCTCGCGACCTCGACGCCCCTGTTGCCCGCGCCGGGATCCGACGCGGAAGGTACCGGGCGCATCGGCATGCTTGCTGGTCCGCTCACCCTTGGTGAGTTTGCGCAGGCCGTGGCCAAGGCGCTACCTCCCACGGAGCACGGCGTGCGCGTCGCCGGCGAACTCGAGGGCCTCGTGACCACCGTCGCGGTCGTGGGCGGCGCAGGCGACGGCTTCTTCGATGCCGTGCGCTCGAGCGGCGCCGACGTCTACGTCACTGCCGATCTTCGCCACCACCCGGCCACCGAAGCGCGCGAGCTCGCCGAGCTCGGCGATGGCCGTCCCTACCTAGTCGACGTCTCCCACTACGCCTCTGAATGGCTGTGGCTCGACGACGCTGCGGAGCATGTGGCAGATGCCGCAGGCGTGGACACCGTAGTCTCGACCCTTTCGACTGACCCTTGGACCGCGCGCTTTAGCGCCTAACCCTTCCCGTTACGGAGGACACCTGTGCCCACCGCCCCCGCCGCTGACCAGATCCGGCTTCTCGACGTCCAGGATGCTGACCTGCGCATCCAGCAGGCCGAGCACAAGCGTGCGACCCTGCCCGTGCTCGCGCAGTTGAAGGCGCTAGCCGACGAAGACGCAAGCCTTGAAGGCGAGGATGTGGCGCGTGCCACGGAGGTCTCGGATCTCCAGCGCGAAGTCACGAAGGCCGAAGATGACGTGCAGTCGGTGCGCGCCCGCAAGGAGCGCGACGAGCAGCGCCTGGCGACGGGTGGCACCAACGCGAAGGACCTGCAAGCGCTGCAGGCGGAACTGCAGATTCTCACCCGCCGCTTGGGCGACCTCGAGGACGTCGAGCTCGAGGTGATGGAGCGGCTCGAGGTGGCCCAGGCCGCTCTCGCCGAGGTGGGCGCGCGCCGCGAGGAGATTGCCAAGCGCACGCGCGAACTGGAGCACGCTCGCGACGTCGAGGGCCGCGCGATCGATGAGGAGATCGAGGCGGCCAGGGATGACCGCAAGGTCGCAGTGACGGGGCTCGACGCCGGCTTGGTGGCCCTCTACGAGCGCCTGCGCGACCAGCACGGGGGAGTGGGTGCCGCGGCGCTCGAGGGCACCACGTGCCTGGGCTGCCACATGAAGCTCAATCCCGCGGACCTGCGCGCCATCGAGGCCGCGCCCTTCGACCAGGTGCTGCGTTGCGAGGAGTGTGGGCGCATCCTGGTGCGTACGGACACCGCGTGAGTACGCACGAGCACGACACGGGGCCCGACGCGGGTCCCGAGTACGACGACTCGGTCGCCGCGCACAGCGGCCACGATGCTCCCGTCGAGACCATCGCGACGCGGGGCCGGTCGCTCTTTGCCATCGCCGACGGCGACCTCGTGAGCCCGCTCACCATGGTGCTGGTGCGCCACGGCGTCACCGACATGACGATCACCCACGAACTGTCGGGCTCGGGCACCGCTGGCCCGCCGCTCAACGCCCAGGGACGAATCCAAGCCGCCAAAGCGGCCGATGCGGTCTACAGCATCGGGCGTCGCACCTGGGACCGCGTGCCGCACGTGAGCCGAGTTTTCGCCTCACCCATGAACCGTACCCAGGAGACGGGTGCGGCCATTGGCCGGCGCATCGGCGCTCATGTCGAGACCGAGCCGCGCGTGCGCGAGGTGCACTTTGGCACCTGGGAGGGGCTCACGAGCGACCAGATCGCTGAGCGCTTTGGCAATGACATCCATGACTGGCGCTTTGGGTCACTCGCGGCTCCCGGCGGAGAGTCGATTCCGGACGTCGGCGCGCGCTTCGACGAGTTCCTGCGCGAGGTCGCTCGCGAGCACGCCCAGCTGTGCACTGACGGCGCCGACGAGCCGCGCGCGTGGGCGGTGGCTTCGCATGCCGTCGCGATCAAGTCAGCGGTCGGTGTCTCGATGGGCATGGATGTGAGCCACTGGGGATCGATCTGGCCCTCGCCAGCATCCGTGACCTTGCTCCAGTTGCGCGTGCGCTCGGACGGCGAGATCGCCGAGCGTCACCTGCTGTGCCTGGGCGCGCCCACGCACTAGCAGGCATGTGGCACGTCAGGAGGCGGGGTCGCCGTGAATCTCGCGGTGGAGGCGGGCCATCTGGCTGTCGAGCGCCGCAGCGGTATCGGCGGCCGAGCGCAGCTCTTCCGTGAGCCGCTCGGGTACGTCGCCCGCGTACTTGTAGTGGATCTTGTGCTCGAGGCTTGCCCAGAAGTCCATCGCGATGGTGCGGAACTGCACCTCGACGGGCACAGAGACGGGGCCGGATGACAGGAACACGGGCACCTCGACCACGGCGTGCAGGCTCGTGTAGCCGTTGGGCTTGGGGTTCGCAATGTAGTCCTTGACCGAGCGCACGGCGATGTCGTCCTGCTGGGTCAGCAGGTTGAACAGCCGGTATACGTCGGAGGTGAACGAGCAGGTCACGCGGACCCCAGCAATGTCGGTGACGGCCTCGCGGATCGAGTCGAGGTCGCGACCGATGCCCTTGCGCGCGACCTTGTCGAGCAGGCTCTCGGGGGACTTCACTCGGCTCGTGACGTGCTCGATCGGGTTGTAGTCGTGCAGTTCCAGGAACTCGTCGCGCAGGATCTCGATCTTGGTGCCGATCTCGCGCAGGCCAAACTCGTAGTGCAGCAAAAAGCGCTGGACGTCCTTGCGGGCCTCGCGAATGCGGTCGGGCGTGAGGTGGCCTGGCCCGGCGGTGGCCATCGTCGACATCGCACCAATGGGGTCGGCGGTGGTCTGCTCGGTCATGAACGTCCTGTCGTCGGCGAAGGTGGGCGCAATAACGCCTCGATGGAGTGACGTGTACGGGGCTCGTCTTGTTCCCGGTGGAGCGCTTTCAGCCCGCGAGCACGATGGTCAGTTCGCGGTCCGCGATCGCGACGTCGATGACTCCGGGCAGGCCGCGTGCGACATCGGCCAGGTCGGCGGGAGACTCGGGCGTCCTGGCGGAGTCCACGAGCGCTCCGGTGAGCAAGCCGCGTGTGTGCTTGGCCATGTGGCTCACCACGGTGCGTGTGCCGTTCAGGTCGCGCTCGACGCGCACCGACAGGTGCGTGTGGCCAGCGGGCCTCCACGCCGCGACATAGGCGGCACTGCGGCAGTCCACGATGATCTTGCCGTCGGCGAGGGCTCCCAGTTCGGTTCCCAGGTGGGTGCGCCAATACGCCGCCAACGGGCCGATGCGGTCGAGGCTTGTCGACATGGACAGCCGGTAGGCGGGGATCCAGTCCGCGGGGCTTACGGCACCCCACAGGGCGGAGACGATCCGCACGCGCTCGGCGGCGCGAGCGAGGCGGGGAGCGTCCCAATGGGCGGCGTCTGCCGCCTCGTAGAGCACGCCCGTGTAGACCTGGGCTGCGGGCGCGGTCGGCTCGGTCCACAGCGTGCGGTTGCGCTCTACTTCGCGCGCGAGGGACGCGCCGGCTCCCAGCGCGGCACAGGCATCAGGGCTGTTGCTGACTTTAGCGAGCGCATCGGCTACCTCGCGGCGCGCACTGCTCAATTCGGGATGGGACAGCGTTTCGAGGGCGACGGCAGGGCCGGTGGTGGCGGGCGTCTTGCCCTCGGACGGTGGGAGCAGGATCAACACGCCGACCAGGGTACGGCCATGTTGACACGACTCATATCGCGATATATCGTCAATCTGTCGGAACATATCGAAGGGAGTTCGACATGCGAAACGAGAACTATGGATTTGGCTGGGCCGAGGATCCCCACGAGGCTGCGCGCCATCACCGCGGAGGCCACGGTGGCCCCGGTCACGGGTCCGGCGGTCCTGGCGGTGGGCGTGGGCATGGCGGCCCGGGCGGTCCGGGTGGCCGTGGTGGTCGCGGCAGGGGAGGCCGCGGTCGCGGAGACGTGCGCGCGGCAATCCTCGTGTTGCTCGCGGAGCAGCCACGGCACGGCTACGACCTGATCCGTGCGATCGAGGAGCGTAGCGAGGGCGCGTGGGCGCCGAGCCCAGGGTCGATCTATCCGACCCTGCAGGTGCTCCAAGACGAGGGACTCATCGTCGTCGAGGAGGTGGACGGCAGGCGCACCGCGTCGCTGACCGACACTGGCCGGGCCTGGGTGGACGAGCACGCCCCCGATGCGGAGGCCCTGTTCACTGCGGGCCGTGGACGCACGGGGCATCGCGAGGCGATGGGGGAGTTGCGCGGCCTCGCTGACGCCGTCACCCACGTGCTGCGGACCTCGCGCTCAGACGACGTCGCCGCCCGCGCTACCGAGATTCTCGCGAGCGCACGCAAGGACATGTACCGGCTGCTCGCCGAGGACTGACCAGCGCCTGTGCGCGGCGCACGGGCTCGACGAGAGTCGACCCCAGCGCCGCGCATTCGCGTGTTGCCAGTGGCGACGCCTAGTCCTCGACCACGCCGCGAGCGCGCTTGGATAGGTGGCGGCGGTCGTCGTTGGCGTAGGCGTAGTACCAGCCAATCAGCAACCCGCCGCCAATGAGATTGCCGATGAGGACGATGATCAGATTGAGGGCCGCCAGTCCCCAGTCGAGCCCGCCCTCGAACGCGGCGATGGTGAACAGCACGGTGTTCGCCACGGAGTGCTCAAAGCCCACAAAGGCGAAGACGAACACCGTCGAGATCATGGCGACGGCCTTCATGAGGTCGTTCTGGATCATGCCGTTGTACACCATGAGCATGCCGAGGTTGATCATCAGGTTGCACAGGATCGCGCGCATGAACAGGTCGGACCACCCCGCGGCACCTTCAGTGAGGTAGGCGAGCTTGGTGTCGACGGTGTCGGTGATGTAGCCGCCCACCTCACCCGCGCCCAGGCTCGAGCCCCACACCACGAGGGCGACCACCAGGCCGCCGAGGAAGTTGCCCAGGTAACACAGCCCCAACAGGCGCAGGCCGCGCAGGGCGGTGATCGCCCGGTAGTAGCGCCCCACCGAGACGATCATCATGTTGGACGTGAGCAGCTCGGACTTCGAGAAGTAGATGAACACCAGCGCGAAGCCGAACACGGCCGCGCCCACCATGTGCCCAATCCCCGACAGTTCGCCGTGGCCAAAGGCCGCGAAGGTAGCGAACTCAGTGATGTACATGAGGCCGATGATCGCGCCAGCCATGCCTGCACGCATGAGGTAGACGCGAGCAAGGTCGCCCGACATCGAGGACTTCTTCTCGAGCGAGTCCAGCACCGTGGAAACAAAGTGCTTGCCGGGGAATAGGTCTCTGCTGTCGCTCATCGCGCGGTCTCCCTTGATCGTGCCCACATCTTGTAGCCCTCCATCGCGAGGAACACTCCCAGCGAGAAGAGCGCGGCGAATGCCCACTCCCTGATGCCAATAGCCGCCGAACCGAACAGGGCGTGCATTCCCGGCACGTAAGTGAACACCAGTTGGCATGCCATGAGCGAGCCCACCGAGATCCAGATCACATGGTTGCCGGTGAACACTGCGCGAGTCAGCGCGGTCGAGTTGAGGAATCGGCAGTTGAACAGGTAGGCGATTTGGCCCAGCACCAGCATGGTGACGGCGGTGGTCTGTGCCTGTGCGTGCTCCATGCCATTGGACGTGGCAATGAAGAACACCAGCAGCGTGGCCCCGCCGATGATCAGCGAGGCGACAATCACGTGCAGGAGTGAACTCTTGGACAGCACCGCGCCGCTGGACCCACGCGGAGGGCGGTCCATCAGGCCAGGCTCGGCCTTCTCGTAGGCGAGCGCGAGGGACAGCGTGACGCCGCACACGAGGTTGACCCACAGGATCTGCAGGGGATCCAGGGGGAGGGCGAAGCCCGCAATGACAGCGATGAGAATCACGAGCGACTGGGCGCCGTTGGCCGGCAGCAGGAAAATGACGGACTTGCGGATGTTGTCGTAGATCCGCCGGCCCTCCTCGACCGCGCGCTCGATGGTCGCGAAGTTGTCGTCGGCGAGGACGATGTCGGCGGCCTCCTTGGTCGCCTCGGTGCCCTTAATACCCATGGCGACACCCACATCGGCCCTGGTGAGCGCGGGGGCGTCATTGACGCCGTCGCCGGTCATGGCGACCACCTCACCGTGCGATTGCAGCGCGCGGACAATGCGGATCTTGTGTTCGGGGCTGGTGCGCGCGAACACGTCGACCTGCTGGACCTTGACCCGCAGCTCCTCTTGGCTCATGCGTTCGAGGTCCGCGCCGGTGAGGGCGTCGATCTCGCCCTCGGGAGGGGCGATCCCCAGTTCGCGTGCGATCGCGCTTGCGGTACCCACGTGGTCGCCCGTGATCATCTTGACGCGAATCCCTGCGGCGTGGCACGCGGCGATCGCGGCGACGGCCTCGGGGCGAGGCGGGTCGATGATGCCGAACAACCCCAAGAAGACCAGGTCCGTCTCGACGTCATCGATCGCCAGATCGGTGTCGGTGGCCGCGGCGGCGCGCTCGGCGGCCGCGAGGGTGCGCAGGCCCTGGGAGCCCAGGTGCAGGATCTGGCGATCCCAGAACTCCCTGTCGAGCGGCTCGAGCTGGCCGTCGGCACCCCGCTGGTGCGTGCATCGGTCCAGCAGTCGGTCGGGGGCTCCCATGGAGCGCACCCGCACGTCGTCTTCGGCGATGCGGTCGAGTGTCGCCATGAACTTGTGGGCAGAGTCGAACGGCACGGAGGCGAGCCGCTCGATCCCGCTCACGTCCACCTGGGCCTTGCGCGCAAGTGTCGCGACGGCGCCCTCGGTGGGCTGGCCCACCACGCGCCACTGCTGACCGTCCTGGACCACCCGGGCATCATTGCAAGCCGATGCGGCCTCAAGCAGCGCTCGCAGGTCGCAATAGTCGGCGGTAGCGATGGGCTTGCCATCGAGCAGTACTGCGCCCTCGGGTGCGTATCCCAGACCCTCGACGCCGTATTCGGCGCTCGCGGTCACGACGGTGCGCGCCGTCATCTCGTTTTGCGTGAGGGTGCCGGTCTTGTCGGAGCAGATGGTGGTGACCGCGCCGAGCGTCTCGACGGACGGCAACTTGCGGGTGATCGCGTTGCGGGAGGCCATCTGGCGCACGCCCAACGCGAGGGTGATGGTGACCAAGGCAGGCAGGCCCTCGGGGATGGCCGCCACCGCGAAACCGATGGCAGCAGAGACGAGCTCGGGTAGCTCGAAGTCGTGGATGACCGAGCCGACCACGAGCATCACGCCAGCCATCACGAGGATGCCGAGCGAGAGCTGCTTGCCGAACCTCTCCAGCTGACGGGCCAGGGGAGTGTCGAGCGCCTCCGCCTCAGAGACCAGTTGCTGGATGCGGCCGATCTCGGTGTCCAGCCCTGTCGCGGTCACGACGCCGATCGCCGTGCCGGTCGAGACGATCGTGCCCGAGAACAGCATGGAGGAGCGGTCGCCCACCCCCGCATCGGCCCCGACGGGGGCGGTGTCCTTGGAGGCGAGCATCGACTCGCCGGTGAGCGCTGCCTCTTCGACCTGGACATTGGTGGCCTCGAGCAGACGCAGGTCCGCGGGCACACGGTCTCCGCCGCGCAGGCGCACCACGTCGCCGGGCACGAGTTCGTCGGCGGGGACTGTGGCCCACTCGCCGTCACGCAGTGCCTGGGCGTCGAGGGACAACATGGTGCGGATGCCGTCGAGCGCCTTTTCCGCCTGGCCCTCCTGGATGAAGCCCACTGCGGCGTTGATGACCGTGACGGCGAGCACGACCGCGAAGTCGATCCACTCCTGCATGAACGCCTTGAGCACGGCGGCGGTGAGCAGGATGTACACGAGCACGTCGTCGAACTGCGCGATAAAGCGCCGTAGCGCGCTCGGGCGGGCTGGAGCCGGAAGTGCGTTGGGACCGTGCTCGCGCAAACGCTGGGCCGCCGCATCGGAACTGAGCCCGTCGGCGCTCGTCCCCAGCTGCTCAAGGACCTGCTCGCCAGTCGCCGCGAACGGCAACGCCTCGCGGGTGGTGGACGGTGAAGACACTGTGCCTGCTCTCTGTTAGACCGTCGGCTGAGGTGGGGACAGCCCGGTGCCGGCGGGCACGTCACTGCGCACCAACCTAGCGCGCGCCATCTAGGACCGCACAGGCGGTCAGGCCCAGGTAAAGTAGTCACCGCGGATGAGTTGGCCAGGCGGCCGCGTGGTCCTCTTCGGAGGGCCCCGAGGAACGTCCGGGCTCCGCAGGGCAGGGTGATGGCTAACGGCCACCCGGGGTGACCCGCGGGACAGTGCCACAGAGAGTAGACCGCCTTCGTGTGTCCTCGGACTCACGAAGGTAAGGGTGAAAGGGTGAGGTAAGAGCTCACCGCGCGACTGGTGACAGGAGCGGCACGGTAAACCCCACCTGGAGCAAGGCCAGACAGAGAGCGTTTGAGGGCTGCCCGCCCGAGCTCTCGGGTAGGTTGCTTGAGCCCCGGAGCAATCCGGGGCCTAGATGGATGGTCGCCACCGGTGCTTCACGCACCGGGACAGAACCCGGCGTATCGGCCAACTCATCCGCACTACATGAGTTACCAGGTTCTATGTTCTGAGGGCAACGAGAACTTCGCAGATGCTGCGCAACGCATCCGGCACCTAAGAGCGCTCATGGGCGCTCCTGAGCCTCCCGCGAGCGGGTGCGCCAGCTCGAGCCAGACCTGATCGCCGAACTCGTTGTCGATGGCAGCGCGAACGCGGTCGTCCGCGCCGGGCCAGAGATGGCCGTAGGTGTCGAGCGTCTCCGTGGCGCTTTGATGGCCGAGCATCTCTTGCACTGACTTCACGGATTCGCCGGAGTGAATTAGCAAGCTGGCGTAGTAGTGGCGCAGCGTGTGGAAGGTCATCGACTTCGGTACCTTGCGCGTCATACTCGGCTTGGCGCTGGGCATCGCATCGATCTTCTGCAGCGCCGCGTTGAACGGGAACTCGAGGGCTTGTCGCCGCAGGGGAGCGCCGTGTTGGTTCGTGAAGACAAGTCCCTCGGGTCCCTCCGCAAATCGCGAGCGGTGGTCGTCAAGCGCTTCGAGTGCGACCTTGGCCAACGGGATCTGGCGGTAGCTCGCCTTGGTCTTGAGTGGCCCGAATCTGGGCATGCCTTCTACGACACCGATCAACTGCCGATTGACGTCCACCTTGTCTGTATCCCGCATAACGCGGTCCCATGTGAGGCCGAAGAGTTCACCTTGGCGCATGCCGGTAGTAGCCGCACAGAGAATCAGCGCGCGATACCGCGAGGGCATTGCTTCGGCCATCGCCAGCACCTTCTTGGTGGACGGAAGGTTCAGCGGCTTCTTGCGGACCTCGGGTGCCTTGATCTTCACGAACGGGCTCTTTGGGATCAGGCGCTCGTTCGCTGCCATGGTGAGGATCGATTTGGCGTACACATGGATCATGTTGGCTGTTGAGGGCTCCAGCGAGTCGGTCAGTCGGTGAGTGAACGCTGCGCAGTCCTGAGGGGTGACCTCATCGAGACGCCGGTCGCCAAAGGCGGGGAGAATGTGATTTTGCAGATGGCGGTTGACGAGATCGTCTGTCGCCTGCGCTCGTTGCTCGAGCGCTCGTCCCTTGAGCTAGACGGAGTCGACGAAGTCGCGCACCTTGACGTTCCCGCTACCAGGGCTGACATAGGTGTTGTTCGCTTGGCTGACAACCGTCGCGTCTCGAAACTTCTCGGCTTCGGTCTTCGTCTTGAAGCGCCTCTTGACCTCCTTGCGTGCTCCGTTGGTTTCGCGGTAGGTGAGTAGCCAGTAGTAGGTTCCCGTCCCAGTCCGCACAATCTTGCCGTTCTCGTCGAGTACGACTTGACCGTTGTGGTCTTTGACGAACTGCGTGCGCTCGGTCCTGGTGATGCTTGCCATGGAGTGTTCGTCACTTATCGCATGCTGAGGGGTCGCGCGGGATCCGGACGCCGGTCTCGTCGGTGTGCGTCGCATCGGACCAATAGCGGTAGCCGGGCACCTGTAACGTGGCTCCATTCACGGCGTCCCTGAAAGGCGTGGATGCCCCCGTGCTCTGCCTCAAGAACGCAACAAGTGCCGACGCTATGGACTCGTCGTCTTCAAAGCTGCCTCGTACGGCGGTCGCATGATCGATCCAATCCTCGACCACAGTCTCGAGGGCGTCGTCCGAAAGGTGGGTGCAGGCTTCGAGTATCTCCGTGGTCGTCGCAGCGTCGGTCTTCCGGAGGTCGACCATGGCTTCCGCATTGAGCGCATGGCGCTCCAGCAGCGTCGCGGCGCGCGCCCGGAAGTGCTCTGACGCTGGCTGTGCCAGCCGCGCTACATCGAGGTCGAACACCTCGGCGAACGCAAAAAGCTCCTCGGCGCTAATCGTTCGGCGAGGAGTGCCGCGCTCGATTCGATGTAGAGAGCTTGCCGCGATCTTGCACTGAACGCGGCCGAGTTCCCTTGAAAGCGCGCCATAGCTCCAGCCGCGCGCCGTGCGCTCGATCCTTATTTTGTCGGCAAGCGCGTCCCCGAGCCCGGGTTCGTATGTGGTCATGCCGCACCTCCGGTCTTCATCCATGTTTGAGACACGCCGTACTGGGTTGAGGCGAGTATCTCAAAGCGCGATGTAGTGTCTCGTTAACGGACGACCTGGTCTGGAGAGGGAATCACCTGATGGACGCACTGCGCGAAGTGGAAGACGAGCTTCTGACAACGGCCAGGTAGCGCTCTTGACCAAGAGTTCGCCGAGCACCCTCCGCACGTGGCGGAAGAAGGGTTTTGGGCCGCACTGGTGTTACTTCGGGCGCAAGGTCCTCTACAGGCGTTCCGCAAGCGATGAGTACCTCCATGCGACCGACACAGACGGCAGGGGCTTGGCGGCTTGACGGCAAGCTAGAGCCTGGATGGCCGGGTGTCGCAAGAAGGCCGCTTCGTGACGACACGGAAGTGGCCACCGCGCGAGGCATGGAGTTCGAGGCGATCCGTGTCGGTCACGGGCCGCGGGCCGACGTCAGTCCACCCCGATAGAGTGCCCATGGGCAGGCGACCGCCGCCGGCTTGAGGGGAGCACGATGGGGCACAAAAAGCACCTGCTGGTCCGCGTGGAGACGCCGAAAGGGCAGGAGTTGCAGGCTACGACCGCCGGTGCAATCGTGCGCCGGGCGTTCGTGCACTCCTACGTTACCGAGGTGGTCACTCGATATGTCCGGGAGTACGTCGCGGAGGACGATGTTCTGGACATCACTATCGCCGTGGACCTCGACCCTGGTGAGTCGACGGCTGACATTCCGCTGTTCGCCGCCATGAACGCGATGGACGACGTCGATGCCGGTGAAGGTCCGCAGCACGGCGTGATCATCGACCCGCTCGGTTTGGCGCGCAGCCTTGAATCGCCGCTGTCTGAGGCCGACATCCACATCTTGCGTACGGTCGTTGACGGATGCGGGGCCAAGAACCTGCATTGGGTGCTCGCCGTTGACGCGACCGGTACGCCGGGCGCCGATCAGGACGCGTGGGAAGCGTTGCCGGAGGAGTTCCGCGCCACGTTCGAAGTGGTGACCTCAGTGATTGGTGAGGACTTCGTCGCCGAGGCCGTAGTCGAAGGTTTGGAAGCTATCCTGCCGAACGAGCGCCGGGACATCCCCGAGGAGTACGTGGGTGCGACGATGCCCACGACGTGTGACCGTTGTGGCTCGCGGCGCCTCGTGCCGTACACAGTTGCCGAGTGGCTAGAGCGGCAACCTGATGGCGATCCGCACAACGCAGCGGGTTTAGTCGAGTACGTGGGCGAGTCCGAGGACGGAACGCTTGTCGGCGTGATGGAGTGCGTGCGATGCGACACTCCCACCCCGGTGCTCATTGAGGATGACACGAGCGAAGATTGATCGACGTCGTCCGGCACACTCGTTGGACGCTGAGGGGGTGGGAGCGTGCGCGCGAGCAAGGTTGTCGCGATCGTCTTCGGTTTCGGCGCCGCGTTCTGCGTCGGTTCCCTTGTTGTAATCGCGGTCGCTTCGCTGTTCATTCCCGACAAGCCGCGCGCCTCTGAGTCGGAAGATCCCGCACCCAGCGCGAACGAGGCGAGCGCCACTCCGGCAGCAGACGCGACACCAAGTGCGACGCCAGAGACTTCAGCGAGCGCCACAGCGACCCCGACAGCCGCCGCCGAGCTGCAACCCGAACCGAAACCTGAACCGATCAGCCGGCCGATGCTGTCCACCAAGTACGGTGTCGACGCCGCAGAGCTCCCCCCGGTCGACTGGGGAGTGCTGGACACGTTCGACGAGCTGACGCTGCGCGCTCCGGGCAGGTATGAGATGAGTCAGGAGTACGACAGCAAGGGCGCCGACTTCGGGCCGGCACAAGTTGATGCAGGCCCGGCGGACCGCGTGCGCTGGTATCTCGAACATGCAGATGATGACTTCCTTGATGCACTGCGCATCTCCTGAATCACATGTATCGATGCGACAGATGTGTGCCAGGCGAAGGCCAGAGATGAGTGGTCGATCCGGTCGACTTGGACCGAGTGGCAGGAGTGGACGGGGCCGCCGGCAAAGCACGAGACGGTCCAGCTCGCCGGTGTCGACGGGAACGTACTTGTCGCCAGTCACATCGATGTGTTCACGCATAACCCAGCGGTCGGCGCGTGGCTGCCCGCCGGGGACGCGGTCTTCGAGATCGTCACCGGCGACGAGGTCGACCTCGACGTGTGGTTCGCGATCGTCGACGCCGCGGTAATCGGAGCGGGCTGAGCGCTAGTGCCGGGGAAGTACAGCTAGCGGTTGACTCCAGTCCTTTCGGCGGCGTCGGCCTGGTCAGCAGGACCGCGGGCACGCTCAGCAAGGTTCCGCTCGGCAGCGTCGTCCTCAGGAGTCGATCCGTCGCGGGTACGGGGAGCGCGGCGCAAGGTCTCGAGATGCCCGGCGATTTGGAAACCCTACCTTCGCAGGACGGCGCAGACCGACTTGACCGCACGACCCTTGGTTCGCCTCTCCTCGATGAGCGCGACGATCAGCGTCGACGGGCCCCGGCGCTCACTGGCGTGGACTTGAGCCTCGCGCACCCAGCGGCGCATTGGCTCGGCACCGAAGCCAAGCCGTCTCGCCACGGTTAGGCACGCGACGATGAGGGTCGGCACTCGTCGAGATGGTCCAGGTCCAGCCGCACGGCACGCTGCTTGCTCTCCTCGGGGGTCCTCTTCGGCCTGGTCTCTATCTTCCTTCCAGGCCCGAAAAGGAAGCGGCATCAAGCCGGGGACGGTTCAGTCTGCCCTATGAAACCCGAACCCGCTTCACGGGTCGAAACGGGTTGACAGCCCCGTGCGACCTGGTCGTGCCCGGTTCAGGCGATCCCATGCTTGTTGTCGCCGCGAAGGCCTTTGACAGCACAGGTTCGAAGCTCACTGATGCCGTGCGCGAGATACAAGAGATGGCTGACGTACGAATGCCCCGGCAGTACGTTATGGCCGTTGTGGATGGCATCGGCTGGAAGTCACGAGTTGCCGACCTGCGCCGCATCCATCGGTTGCGGGAGACCGGAGCAATCGACGGCATGTACACGCTTGCGCCTTTGGACGTCTTTCATGACGACCTCGAAGAGGCTGCGCGCCTCCGCCGGTTGATCTAGAACGACAGGACGCAGCAGGGTATCCGAGCAGTCCGGCTCTGGCCACGTGTCAACCACGACTGATACGTTCGCGATGGTGTCAGTGGAGACACATCGCGAGGGGGGAATCATGATCAAGTCGGTTAGCGTCGTTGGCCGCACTCCAGTATCTTCTGTGCCTCTGTGGAGTGATCTCAAGTCGCTGAACTTCTTGTTCGGCGACAACGGCTCTGGCAAGACCACCATCAGCCGACATCTTGCTGATCCGAGATCGCGCGGGCTCGAATGGGACAACGGCAATGCGCAACGCCTCCTCGTCTACAACCGTGATGTCGCTGAAGCGACCATCAGGGAGTCGCAACAGATCCCCGGAGTATTCACTCTTGGGGAGAACGACGTCGAGGCAGCAGATAGGTTGGGAGAGCTCGAAGGTGACGACGATGGGCCCGGAGAGATTCGACGGCAGAAGGAAGAGCTAGAGAACCGGCAGCGGGCGCTCCGAAACTGCACCGACAAGGTCGAAGCGGCACAGACGGCTCTCCTCAAAGCGGCCTGGGAAGCGTCCGGGTCCTTTGACACGGACCACAAACTCGGGTGGCCGGGGGTTCCTCGTCGCAACACACGCCGACTGGAGGTCGTTGAGTCCCATTTTGACAGGGTGAAGGGTTCAGTGGACGACTGTCCGTCGCTGGCTACGCTGACGGAGAGGGCCGCGACGGTGCTCGTAGAGGGTGGGGTTGAGGTCAAGCTCCTCGGTCCAGTCGAGCACCCCGATCCCAACTCAATGAACGACGCGCACCTTCTCGCGCAGGAAATCAAGGGCTCAACCGAGGTGTCATTCTCGGCGCTCGTTGAGAAGCTTGGCAACCGCGACTGGGTCGATCAGGGCCGTCCGTTTCTCGAGAAGAGCGAGGGTCGGTGCCCCTTCTGCCAGAACACAGTGTCCTCCTCGCTTACCCACGATCTCAAGGCACTATTCGACGCCGACTACACCGAAAAGAAGAAGCGCCTCAAGGACCTGTGCGATGACTACGAGCGACTTGTGGAGCTGGCCACGGAAGCGCTTGACGCAGTCGAAGGTGCCGAGGCGCGCTTCCTTGACACCGCCGAATTCAGGGCCGCACGCGCGAGTCTTGACGAAGTCCTTCAGTCAAACGTGCGTGCACTTAGAGACAAGCGAGATCATCCCTCTACGGTGGTGACCGTCGCTTCAGGCGTCGATGAACTCAAGGCGGTCGCGGTCTTGGTCGATGCAACGAACGCGCGGATCGAAGAACACAACGAACTGCTGCGAGACCGTACCAAGTCCAGGGCCGAACTAGCGGACCAAGTGTGGGAGTACTTCGTCAGGGAAGCACTCAAAGCGGAACTCGCGGTATACGACGCCGTTCGGCAACATGACGGTCGCCAGGTGCCGGCGCTGACGCGCCGGGTTCAGGATCAAACGAAAATCGTTGAGGCGCTGGAGCGGGAGGCCTCCGAACTGCACGCGCGGACGAAGTCAGATCGGGCAACGATTGAGGAGATTAACAAGTACTTGGCAACGGTCGGGTTCACGAGTTTCGTTCTTGAGGCTGCTGAACTTGAGGGCCACTACAGGCTTGCACGCGGGGAGGGCGAGCCGCCGGATGGCAGGTCGCTCAGCGAGGGTGAAAAGACATTCATCACGTTCCTGCACTTCTACTACCGGGCCCGGGGATCTGATACGGCTCATGACGACCCGTCACCCGTCGTGGTCGTGATCGACGATCCGATCTCGAGTCTAGACAGCGGGATCATGTGGATGGTAAGTCAGTTGGTGAGGAAGCTGATGGGAATGGCGTGCGATGAAGACTCCCATATCGAGCAAGTGTTCGTGCTCACGCACAACGCACGCTTCTACAGCGAGGTCTCGTCTTCACGCCGAGTCAAAGGTAGTAAGTGGTTTCCGGCCAAGGAGAAGGTCTCGCACGCCCTGCTGGTGAAGAGAGCAAACGGGCCAAGTGAGATCAGGAACCGCGGAGACTCTCCGGTGACGTCCGCGTATCGGATGCTATGGGAGACCGTGAGGGAGTCAGTCGATACCGATAGCGGCATGTCGGGTCTCCAAAATGCGATGAGGCGCATCCTCGAGACGTACTTCAAGCACGTGGGGGACAGGCACTTCCATGACCTTGACACCGAGTTCCCTGAGCCGGCTGAGCTCGACGCCTACCGTGCTCTGCTCGGGTGGGCCAACGATGGTTCACACGACGCTCCCTGGGAAGAGGCGGACTTCGTAAGTGTGGGCATCGGGAGCGGAGTCTTCCTCGAAGTGTTTCGCAAGATCTTCGAGGTGACGGACAACGTCGGGCACTACAACATGATGATGGCCGTCGAGGAGGAAGAGGAGTACGTCTAGGGGAGCCTTAGGTGCCCACTTGGTTGCGATGGCCTGAGTCCGAGCGCGAGCCAATGCCGGACCAGTTCGTCGCCGGTGCGGGGCCACGCCTCGGGCAAGAAAAAACGGCGCGCGAGGGACTTGACTAGCAAGTCCGTCGCGCGCCGTTTACGGCACCTATATTAGCCGACATGGCTCTCGATGCAAGTACCTATAACCAACTCGTTGTGCTCCGGATGCTTGAGTTCTTTGATGACGGTGCTACATGGTCGCGTCGACTTTGGCAGAGCGGATCGGTGCTGATCGGACGCGAGCTCGTAGAGGCCGGCGATCCCGCTATGAGCGCGAGCGAACGCGCCATCAAGTCGCTACAGGACGAGTTGCTAGAACGGGTTGCGGTCGATCCGGGCTTGTGCGTGCCATCCGACCGGACCGCCGTCCGGAAGATGATCTCCGTCGCGCCTTCTGCGCTCGTCAAGCCGGGACATGCATGGCATGTCGTCAACGCATGGGTCAGCGCCGCCAGAAGTACCTACCTTGAGAACTGGGCCGTTGCGCTTGAGCGCAACACTGCACTCCCAAGTGCGGAGCGGACTGCCCGTCTCATCGGCGCGCACCTGCTCGATGAGGGCTTCGGCCGCGACCACCTCCACCGGTGGCTGACGTACCGCGTGAAGTACTCGGATGACACGCACCCCCTCGAGTCGATATGCCGCGAGCTCCACGGGCAGTTGGAGCGAGGGCCGGTGGAGTTCGAGATCCTGGTTCCCCTTCGCGCACAACCACCGCTCCCACAGCCCACTCCACTCGGCTGGCTTACAGCGCCACAGGTACGCGAATGGCGCGCCAGGAACATACCTGGCGGCGCCCCAATTCGCCAGTACGGCGGCATCTTACTGAGCGTGGAGGCACTCGACCCACACTCTGCGGCAGACAAAGCGCGTCTCCGACTGACGACCATCCTTGATCGCGTGCGCGTCGGGGGACGTCACGAGATAGTTCCAGATCGTCACATGTGGATCGCCGGACTCGCTGATCAGAAGCCAACGGAAGCGGCCCAGCGGCGGGTTGAGGTCCATGCGTTCGAGCGGCAAGACGTGTTGTGGAGACATAGGGTTCGTGGCGATATTGAGGCCGCCATGGAACTGATGGCTCCGTTGGAACGAGGCGCGAGCCCGGCGGCGGTCACCGGGGCGTGGGCGGCGATCGAGAGCCTGTTGGTCGGCCCAGGAGACGACGACAAGCAGACCGCCGGTGACCGACTCGCGCTATTGGTCGCCAGTGGGCACCTCCGGGCGGAGATGACCACGCTCGCATGGGCGCACACCGCGTCGGAAACGGACGCCCTCGCTACGGCGATCGAAGGTGCGCGCACAAACCAGGAACGTGCGGAGTTTGCTTTCGGGCACCTGGTTGGCGGAGGAGACCTCAGTCTCCTCAGGTCAGACGACCGCCACGCACTGCTACGTGCGAGAGTCGCCATCGGCGACCCGTATCGCTACGTTGAGTCCGTGCGCGCCGCGCTCCAGCCTGCCATGCGCGCGCTCTACCGCCAACGCAACCTGCTCTCACACGCGGGTGGTACCTCAGGCGTAGCCATCAATCCAACTCTTGAACGGGTCGCTCCGCTGGTCGCGGCGGGAATGGACCGAATTGTCCACGTCGCACTCACCGGCGGCCAGTCGGCGCTCGAGCTCGCTGCGCTCGCCCGTGTTCGCCACGAGGCCTTGCGCGGCAAGCCGCCGGCGGCAGCATTGGCGATCCTCGAGGTCTAGGCGAGTCAAAGTCAGCAACTCCGTTGTCCGGTCGCTACGTACACACCAAAGGCGCCTCGCACACCTCGCTGTCGGCGTTCGCGATCCTGTGCTGGCCCGAAACTACCAATCAAGGCCCTGGTGACGTCGCTCAGCCGACCGGTCCTCACGTCGCGCCTCAGACTCGTAGGAGTCGGCAAGGCGGTTGAGCATGTTCCTTGCGCGTGGCGAGGCTCCCGTCTGCACCGCCTGCTTCCGGAGCACCTCAGCGGCCTCCCGCTCCCGTGTCCCGCCCTCGAGAATCGCCCGTGTGGACATCCCGCGCTTGTTGTAGAAGCCCACCTCAAACCCATGCTCGACGGCGTCTGAGTCCAGGTCCTCGATGATCTGAAGAACGACAGGGTGGATTGGTGAACTGTCTGTCTCCGCTGGGGCTTGGGCAAGCACCTGGCCGATCTGACTCTCGCCGATCCTGCTGCGCCCCACAGCAACGAGCTGTTCACGGGCATCACGAATCCATTCGCCAAGAACCTCACCGTCGAGATCGCCTTCAGGCGACCCGCCTGGGCATTGCCGGAGGGAGTGCAGCACTTCGTAGGCGCGAGTCGCGATGGAACGTTGACGCTCGGAGTCTTCCCCATCCGCAGGGCAATCGCGGGAGCCTGCCTCATCGTCCTCGCGATATGCAAGCGTCACCAACTCGACGAAGAAGCCTGGATCCTCGAGCATCGCCCGGTGTAGCGACGGGGCGTCGGCTTCGAATCCAAGCGCCGGGAAGTACTGAAACTCGAGCCCCACGACGCGCGCTTCGCCCAAGTCTCCTCGACGGTTCGCCAGGATGGCGAATAGCCGCTGGAAGTGGTAGGTGTCGAGGCGACCGAACCTTTCCTTACCCTGAGACTCTTCAAGCAACGCTTCGAGACCCGAGGCGACGAGTTCAGCGACCGCCCTGCTCGATTCTCCGGGGTCCGAGTACAGCCCGATCATGTCCAACGCCGCAGCAGCCCGGCCCGCAGTAATCAGCTTTCGGGTGGCCTCCTCGACGCCAGCGAAGTCTTTGCCCAAACCGAGGTAGTTGAACTCGCTCCAATAGATGGCCTCGACTTCGGGGCCAAGATCGGTCAATGCAGGCCAGGCTTGCTCAGGCTAGCGCGCATACAGAAGTACCCGCGCCTTTCCCCGCGGATCGGGGGTCAGATCGATCAGTTCATTGCGCAGCTCCAGGTCGCCGCCGCTCAGGCGGCGCACGAAGTAGCCTTCCGCGACGGCGCGGCGAGGGCCAGCCTCGTCGCTCATCCAGGCAAGGAGTTCGCGATCCAGCTCTGGCGGCTCCTTCGCAAGCGCATTACCGACGAGGTACGGGGCATCCACTTGAGTCGCCAACCGCTCGACAGCGTCGATTCCGCCGTTGGTTCGTACCTCATGGGCCGCAGTTTCGCGTCGTCGAGCGACTTCAGCCTCGTACGGGTCTGCTGCACCGTTAGGTGACAGGGGTTAGTCACGCGGCGAGTGCCACGTTGGTGGTCATGATGGTCTCGAACTCGATGGGCGTCAAACGGCCCAAACGGGCCTGGCGTCGGCGTCGGTGATAGGTCCGCTCGATCCACGCCACGATCGCGATGCGCAGCTGCTCGCGGGTGTCCCAGGTACGGCGGTCGAGGACGTTGTTCTGCAGCAGCGAGAAGAACGATTCCATGGCGGCGTTATCCCCGGCCGCGCCGACGCGACCCATCGAGCCGACCATGCGGTGATGACTCAGCGCGGC
The DNA here is from genome assembly GCF_047975725.1 of Demequina sp. Classification (GTDB taxonomy): domain Bacteria; phylum Actinomycetota; class Actinomycetes; order Actinomycetales; family Demequinaceae; genus Demequina. The sequence goes on along the minus strand of NZ_JBKEED010000034.1, from coordinate 27,854 downwards.
CGTGAATTTCTTCGAACCGAATTGAGATCCTCTGTCTGAATGCACGATGCATCCGGCGACGTTTCCCCTGCGTGCGACCGCATTGTTCAGCGCGTTGACGGCCAGGCGGGACTTCATGCGCGAGTCGATCGAGTAGCCCACGATGCGGTTGGAGTACAGGTCCTTGACCGCGCACAGGTAGACCTTGCCCTCACCGGTCCAGTGCTCGGTGATGTCGGTAAGCCACACCTGGTTCGGCGCGGTGGCGAAGATGCGCTGCACGAGATCGTCGTGCACGGCGGGGCCGGCCTTCTTGTGCTTGCCGCGGCTGCGCTTGCCGAAGGTGGACCACCAGCCATTGTCGCGGCAGATCGCCCAGGCGGTGCGCTCAGCCATCGACTGGCCTGCGTCGCGGGCCTCGTCGACGAGGAACCGGTAGCCGAACTCAGGGTCGTCGAGGTGGGCGTCGTGCAGGGCGTTGGCGCGATGCGCGGCAACGAGTTCAGCATCGGTGACAGGGCTGTCCAGCCACCGGTAGTAGGGCTGGCGAGCGAGCTTGAGTACCCGGCACGTCACCGCGACGGGGATCCCGTCAGCGGCGAGCTCTTTCACGAGCGGGTAGAGCCTTTTCCCGGCAGATGCGCCTGGGACAGGTAGGCGGCCGCACGGCGCAAGACCTCGTTCTCCTGCTCCAGCAGCCGGATCCGCTTCTTCAACTCACGGGTCTCGGCGGCTTCGGTGCGGGTCACGCCGGGCTTGACGCCCTCGTCGATGTCCGCCCGGCGCATCCACTTCTGCAGCGTCATCGGGTGGACGCCGAAGTCACGGGCGATCTGCTCGATCGTGACACCGGCCTCGCGGGCGCGGGCGACGCGGACAACGTCGTCACGAAACTCTTCGGGGTAGGGCTTAGGCACGGCAACATCCTTCCAGGCCTACCCGGTCGGGCAAGCCAGATCAGATGTCACCTAACGGTGCAGCAGACCCGAAGCACGTCATCACTTCGTTTCTGGGATGGCGAGGAGTGGACTGACCAGGTGGCGTCGACTTCAACCGACAAGCCCCGCAAGCGAACCGGGCGAGCAAGCCAAGGCGTGCGACGTTCCGTGCCGCTCGGCGTTCTGGCGCTGTGCTTGTTGCTCGCTGCTGGAGCCGCTGCTATCGGCATATGGAACCTCTCTGTCGCGGAGCGAACTGGCGAGCGCACGGCTGATCTCGTAGAGCAGATCGACGTCCTTGAGGGAGAGATTGATGACCTCAACGCCCGCTAAGCGTTGGTCGACGCGGCGCGCTGTCGCGGTCGTCGCAGTCGGGCTCCTCGTGGCATCTGGTGCAGGCGCGTTTGCGTACTGGACTTACGCCGCCGGCGAGAGCGCGAACGACTCCTACGCAACGGCTACCCAAGGCCTTGAGCAGACCCGAGCTGAGCGTGCTCGAGCGCAGGCAGATCACGACGAACGTCTCGAAGCCGAGGCAACTGCCCAGCGCGAAGCCCAGCAGCGCGCAGCGGAGGCGGAAGCTGAGCGGATCATGCAGGAAACGCGCGACGCCAACTTCGCTGCCGACGGCTTCGACCACATCGGCAACAACGTGTACTTCCGTTGGGCAGAACGAGATGAGTACTCATGCGGGCGCTACGACTGCATCGCCTTCAGCGTGATTGCTCACGACGGATGCCCCGGAGGCCTGTACCTCGAGGCTGCGATCATGAGAGACGGCACCCAGGTCGATTGGACCAATGAGACGTTCTCAGCGATCCCACAGTACGGCTCAGCGTCTGGCTTCTTCGAGGACATCTTCAGTCAGGGCGACTCGTTCCAACTGACCGAGGCCAACTGCAGATAGGTGCCCTTGGCCCGCTGCGGTCGCACATCGCGTCATGACCCGGGAGGTCGCCGCGGGCGACTGTAGCCAACTTCCAGAAGCCCGAGCGTCTCCGTCTCCGCCCAAATGGACAAGTGATAGTCGGCCTTCAGCACGAACCATTGACCTCGCCCGCGTACTCAAAGACGGCCGCGTGAACTCGGCCGACCGTCGGGTATGAGCGTCGCGAGAGCAGAGCCAATTCGTTGTGTCACGAATCGGCGCGTTTTGTGCGGGAGTTGCCCCAAAATAGGGCTCCCGGCCGGCTTGCGCCGTCCCCTATATGCTGCCCACTTTCTTAGTCGGTGCCGCGGGCCGTGCTCATCGCCGAACCGCGGCACGGCACCAGGGTCTAGTCCTTGTGTGGTGGCGGAGGCGGCGGAATGGCGACGACGGCGAGCTGCGGTTGATGCAACCGTCCACCGCCCGCGCACCACGCCGTGCCACGTTCTGACGGCGGCGGCTCGAGTTTGGAGCTGCGCGTCGGTCATAGCCATCCGGGCCTATCCGGCATGAAACCACGAGAACGCTGACAAATCGTCAGCAAACTCCTAACAGGTCCAGGATGTCGGCCGATTGTAAGGGCCGAATAGTTGCAGAGCATGCCGCTCAAGTAGTTCAGAACGAAGGAGTCAAGACATGGCGGAACTGCTCACGGTTGACGATCTCGCGGCGATGCTGGTCAAGTCCCGTGGAGTGGTGTAGCGGTTTCCTTCGTTAGGCGGTGAGTGCGAGGGTTTCGGTCACCTCCTCGATGCCCGTGTTGGGCACGGCGGTGAGGCGGCAGCGGGCGAGGGTTTCGAGTCCGATGTAGCGCTTGGTCTCGACCCATTCGTCGGTCTGCTCGGCCAGGACTGCACCGACGAGTCGGATGATCGCGTCCCGATTGGGGAAGATCCCCACGGCATCGGTACGCCGCCGGATCTCCTTGTTCAATCGTTCGGCGGGGTTGTTGGACCAGATTCTCAAGTCCACACATCCTTCGGAAAGGTCGTGAACGCGAGCAGGTCGTCGCGGGCGCTCTCTAGGTGCGCGAAGACGTCGGGCAGCTTGTCCTCGACGTAGTCCAGGAGCCGGTCGAACTGGGCGTGGACGGACTTCGCGTCGGGCTGGTCATAGACCGAGTGCAGCATCGCCTTGACGGCCGGCCATGCTGTCTTGGGCGTGGCGCTCATGAGGTTGGCGGCGTAGTGGGTGCGGCAGCGTTGCCACACCGCTCCTGGCAGGTTCGCCGCGATGGCCTCCACGAGGCCGGCGTGAGCGTCGGAGGTGACCAGGCGCACGCCTGCCAGACCGCGGGCGACGAGGTCTGCGAAGAAAGTGCTCCATGCTGCCCCGTCTCACCGGTGGCGACCTGGAGGCCGAGCACTTCGCGGTGGCCGTCGCCGTTGACACCGGTGGCGACGAGACACACGGCGTTGATCACGCGGCCGCCCTCGCGGACCTTCATCGTCAGTGCATCGGCGGCGACGAACGTGAACGGACCGGACTCCGACAGCGGCCGGTGGCGGAACGCCGCGACGGCCTCGTCGAGATCTTGGGCCATGCGCGACACCTGCGACTTCGACAGCCCATCGATGCCGAGGGTCTTCACGAGCTTGTCCATCCGTCGAGTGCTGACGCCGGCGAGGTAGCAGTCCGCGATGACGGTGATCAGCGCCGACTCTGCGCGCTTCCTGCGCTCGAGCAGCCACTCGGGGAAGTACGTGCCCGAGCGCAGCTTCGGGACGGCGACTTGCGAATCGTGCCAGCCCTGGTGTCCAGGGGCCGGTGGCAGTAGCCATTGCGCTGCGCGACGCGGTCGACGGAGGCTTGGCCCCATTCGGCTCCGACCACGGCGTCCGCGTCGGCGCTGAGCAGCGCGTTAATCATGGTCTGCAACAGCGAGCGCATCATGTCCGGCGACGCGTCCGTGAGGAGATTGCCTTGTCCCGCGGGCAAGGTTGACAATATGGGATGCGGTCATCGTGGCGATCCACTCGAGAAGAACTGTGCAAGGTGATACTCGAAGGTCCCGCGGTGGCCGCTTCCTCATTTACGAGGAGGCTTGCCACCGACGGGCGCTACACCACTCTAAGGGGCACTACTCGGTATGAGGTGCTCGCGGGCCGCAAAGGCGAACTTTGGACGTATCGAAAGGCTTGGTACAGTCGGATCAGGTTTTCAAGGTACGAATGAGGTCGCTTTGACAGAGTATTCGAGCGCTGGGGATGGTCCCTACGCCGGTGTGCGACAGTGCCTTGGTAGGGCGGTCACCCCGCACGGGTTCGTCGCAGACGACTTTGACGGCTACCGCCGAGATTCAGGTGACCTGTGGCTCAACGTCTACGTGCATCGCCCTTCGAGCGAGAGTTTGCCCGACGAGGCTGACATCGAGGTAGCGGTGGGCGTCGCGTCCCGACGTGAGCAAGCGTTGGTCTATCTCTCGACGTGGCAGGCCGTCCATGGAGATGTGGCGCGCTACAGGCCATCGACGCCGGGTTGGCCGGACGCCCTCTGCGATGACTTCCAGCGGGTGTTGCTTCCGGAAGTGGTCGCTTGGAGGGATTCCCGCGACCTCTTTGAGGCGCTGCTAGCGAAGCGGGTTCCGCCGAACCGCGGGGTCGCGGGCGCAGATCACGCGACCGCGGCTTGGACGGTGGCTGTGGCGGCCGAACTGGGCCCGGCGGCCGAGTCTCGCGCGGTCGAGCTGGTCAATGCTGACGTGTGGCCCGACGACGTGGCTGACCATCTCGAGTGGTTCGCAGAGCGCTTCGGGATGCCACTCGTCGTGCAACGAGCCCCGCACGCTCGCCGTGTCGGCCGGTGGGCGCGCAAGCAGTAGTGAGTCGGAACGGTCTGCGACGGCACCATCATCACAGTCTCGGAATGAGCCGAATGGACCTGGAGTGAACAGCGCCACGTCGGTGTCCGCCGATGATCGGTCTCGGGTCTGTTGTGGCGTGCGGCGTCGTCGCCGCCGGTGAGCTCATCGGCCGGGATGTTGAGGTCACGATCGAACACGGACCTGACTGGGCGTTCTGGTATCTGCCGCCCGCACGCGAAGGAAGCTACGACACCCTTGACACGGAGTTCTCAGACATACCATTGGCGCTCGACACAGGCCGTCGTGGTCGCGGATGCGCGAGCGAGTTTGCGCAGCGGCCTTCCCGATGTGTTGGCGGCGGCAGAGCCCTGGGGTGCAATCGTCCTCGGCCAGGCAAGTGAACTACGGGTGCTCCATGCGCATGGGCAGTTCTGGGCGGTGCAACCGGGCTCCCGTGCCGACTCGACTGCAGAGACCACGCCTGCGCCCGGCGCTGTCGTCCCGGGATTCCGCGACGTTTCGCTAGTGGCGATTGCCCTTTCGCGCGTAGCGTTCGACGAGACGTCGAGCCCCGTCTGGTGCCACAGTGACGCGCCCGTTCGGATGATTGACTCGGGAACAAGTAGTGCCCCGCGGAGTGGATGCCCCTATTGCCGTCCTCCGGCGTTCGACGTACGCCATGGTGCGTGGTTCTTGATGGCGAAGCCTGAGCAGAGTGCTGCGGCTGATGGCGGACGTCGCTTGCCCGTTGGCCACATCCTGACGGGCGGTGGCGCGCGCGTTGCCCCGATGGGGCTTTCATGGGTGCGACGCCGACTAGAGCGGTGGAGGTCCCTCGTGTCGCGACGCGTTTGGGGGTTCTCGTCGCAACCTCCGCGTCGTGACGCAGCGTGTTGCCTACACGCGGTAGATTGGTTGCGGGTGAGTCGGCTGACTGGAATGTTGCCGGTATCCGAGTGTCCGGTGAAGTGTCGAAATGACTCGAACTGTGACTCCCTAGGCCATCATCGAAGGCAGCTGCGCCATCAACTGGCGCATGGTGGCTCGAAGTGCGGCCCTGTGTCGTTGCCCGGCAGGTCCCGGAGCTTCGGCCAACTCATCCGCCTTCGCTGCAAGCGCGTCAAGCCCTCGGGCCCGCGCACCGGACTACACAGCAGGGCCGCACGCTGAGGCGGCAAGAGCAGGAGGCGACGTGTCGCGTACAGGCCAGCGCGAGTCCTCGCGTACCCGCGCCACGGCGGGCAATCGTCGTGCGCGCGAGTCCCAGGGCAACCCTCAAGGGCTGATCCCGCTGCTCGCGAGCATCACTCGCGACATTGACCGCGTGGTGCAGCGTCCGCCTACGCGTGGAGCCAACCGCATCAAGTACCAGGTGGTCGCCTTGCTGGTGCGTGAGGAGAGGGCCGCCGTGAAAGCGGATACCTCTCTGACGGCAGGCAAGCGCGAGGAAGAACTTAAGCGGCTCGACGGCCTGGGGACCATCCTGGCCAAGATCGCCGCGCGCGACACCTCGCTGCTCGCGCTCCTCGCAGACGATGCTCGGGTCAGCGAGGCCGCCCGCGAGTACAAGGCTTCGGTGCTTGAGCGCGCCGGCCGCGAGGTGCCCGATGAGCCCGAGGTGGAGCCGCCGTCGGCGCCCAGCCCCGAGGCACCCAAGCAGGTCGCACCCCAGTCTGCGCTGTCGCGGCAACTGGCCAACCCGTTCCTCGCCCCCGACTTCACGGCCGTGCGCGAGCGCGCCGCCGCCCAGCCGCGCCGGCTCGCCGGCTGGGAACTGCTCGAGCCGCTGTTCCACGCCTTCGACCGCGACGAGCCCGGCGCTCGCGCGTGCATGAACCTTCCCGATGCGGGTGCCTGGTCAGCGCAGGACGTGCGTCTTCCCGCAGGGCGCGCGCTGATGCCCCACCAGGCGCAACTGGTGGCCGCCGCATCCCAAGGACACCGGACCTTCCTGCTCGCCGACGAGCCCGGCCTGGGCAAGACCGCGCAGGCGCTGCTGGCCGCAGAAGCCGCCGATGCCTACCCGCTGCTGGTGGTCGCGCCCAACGTCGTCAAGATGAACTGGGCGCGCGAGGTAGGGCTGTGGACGCCGCATCGGTCCGTCTCGATCGTCCAGGGCGACGGCGAGGAGGTCGACGCCTTCGCGGACGTGATCATCGTCAACTACGCAGTGCTGGACCGTCACGTGGGGTGGTTTGGCACGCACGGATTCCGCGGCATGGTCGTGGACGAGGCCCACTTCATCAAGAACAAGGGCTCTCAGCGCTCCAAGCACGTGCTGGGCCTGGCCGAGCGAATCCGCCATCGCACCGCGCGGCCGCTGCTCATGGCGCTGACCGGCACGCCGCTGATCAACGACGTCGAGGACTTCCGTGCCATCTGGGAGTTCCTGGGATGGATCGACGACGACAAGCCCGTGGGCTCCCTCATGATCGCCCTCGAAGAGGCGGGGCTGGTCCCGTCGGATCGCGGGTTCTACTCTGCCGCCCGCGCTGCGGTGGTCGACCAGGGCATTGTGCGCCGACGCAAGATCGACGTGGCCGCCGACATCCCAGCCCGCACGGTCGCCGACCTCGCGGTGGAACTCGATGGACCCGAGGGGCGCTCGATCAGGGCCGCCGAGGCAAAGCTGGCCGCGCGCATGGTCGAGTCCTACCGTCGCGCCATCGCGGCCCGCGGCGACCGCCACCCGGACGACGGGATCGACCTCGATCTGGTGCGGCGCATCGCGGCCACCGAACTCAAGGACTCGAGCGACAAGAAGTTGGGCGAGAACGTCTTCACCATGGTGCGGCGCATTGGTCAGGCCAAGGCGTCGCTCGCGGCGGACTACACCGCTCAGTTGGTGCGCTCCGCAGGCAAGGTGGTGTTCTTCGCCAAGCACATCGACGTGATGGACGAGGCGGAGCGATTCTTCGCGGACGCGGGGATTCGCTACGCCTCGCTGCGCGGCGACCAGAGCGCGGCCGTACGCGAGCGCAACATTGCCGCGTTCACCAAAGACCCAGAGGTCTCGGTCATCGTGTGTTCGCTGCTGTCCGCGGGTGTGGGCGTCAACCTGCAGGTGGCCTCCAACCTGGTGCTCGCCGAACTGTCCTGGACCGATGCGGAACAGACGCAGGCGATCGATCGCATCCACCGCATCGGCCAGTCGGAGCCGGTGACCGCGTGGCGCATCATCGCGGCGCAGACCATCGACTCGCGCATTGCCGAGCTCATCGACTCGAAGTCGGGGCTCGCGGCGCGGGCGCTCGACGGAGAGGTGACCGAGGGCGTCGACACGTCCGCGGATGTGCAGGTCGAGGCGCTCGTGGGACTGCTGGTCGATTCGCTGCGCGCGGAGGGCATCGAGTAGGTCGCGTTCCCAGCAACCTCTCAGGACTCTCCAGGGTGGCTCCCTGGTGCGAGTAGTCCACTGGTACATGACGACACCAGGAGGACACGATGAGCTACGACACCCATCTCACCGACGAGACTGTGACGCCCGCCCGGCCGCACCGGCCTTCGCGCTGGCGCCGCGCCACCGTGGTCACCGGCGTGACCGCCCTCGCTTTGACCTCGATCGCGACAGGGCTGACCTTCTATGACCGCGCGGATGCCGCGGTGGATTCCACGGCATCCGTGGAGTCCACGCTTCCGAGCACCGATGACACCACCACGCAGCAGCAGATGCCGCAGGTGCCCGGCAACAGCGACGGCGGCATTCAGCTGCCCGGGCGCGGCTCGTCTGGTTCGGGTTCGGGACTCGAGGGACTGACCCTGCCCGACGGCTCGTCGATGTTCGGCGACGGCCAGACCTCCACCACCCAGGACGAGGCCACCATCGCGAGCACCGAGCAGTCCACGGGCATCGTCCTCATCGACACCGTCCTGGCCTATGAAAGCGGCGAAGCCGCTGGCAGCGGCATGGTGCTCACGAGCGACGGGCTCGTCCTCACCAACAACCACGTCATCGAGGGCGCGACCGAGATCACTGTGACCATCGGCACCACTGGCGAGACCTACACCGCCGAGGTCCTTGGCACCGACTCGACCAATGACGTCGCGCTGCTTCAGCTCGAGGGCGCATCGGGCCTCACGACGGTCACGCTCGACGACGACGGCGTCGCGGTGGGCGACGAGATCACCGCGGTGGGCAACGCCGAGGGCGGCGGGGTACTCATGGCGGCCGAAGGTACCGTGACCGAACTCGACTCGTCCGTGACCACCTCCGACGAGCTGACGGCGAGCGGGGAGACGCTCGGCGGCATGATCCAGTTCTCCGCAGACGTCGTCTCTGGCGACTCGGGTGGTGCGCTCATGGACGACGAGGGCGAGGTCATCGGCATGACGACCGCCGCCTCGACGGGGCTGTCGACGACGATCGCTTTCGCGGTCCCCATCGAGGACGCCATGGTGATTGCGCAACAGATCAACGCCGGCGACGAGTCGGGCACGGTGAGCATTGGCTACAAGGCGATGCTGGGTATCGCCGTGGGGGCCGACACGACCGGACTGCCCAGCGGCTGGTCCGATGCGACCACCACCGCCGGTGCGCAGGTGCAGTACGTCTACGAGGGCACCCCGGCCGAGGAGGTCGGTCTGGTGGCAGGCGACACCATCACGGCTCTCGACGGCGCCTCGGTGAGCAGCGCGAGCGAACTGACGGACCTCATCGGCGGCTACGAGCCCGGCGACTCGGCCGAGCTGACATGGATCACGACGTCAGGCGAGCAGCAGCAGGGGACCATCGTCTTCGACCAGGGGCCCGCCTCGTAAGCGGGGTTACCCTGACTGCATGAGCCAGCGCATGTACACGATGACCTTCTCTTCGGTCTACCCGCACTACGTGACCAAGGTCGAGCGCAAGGGTCGCACTCAAGCGGAGCTGGATCAGGTCATCGGCTGGCTCACCGGCTTTGATACCGCACAGATCCATGCCTATGCGAACGACGAGAGCACCTTCCCCGAGTTCTTCGATGCGGCCACGCTGCACCCCAACGCTGGCCTCATCAAGGGCGTGATCTGCGGCTACCGGGTGGAAGATATCGAGGACCCGCTGGTGCAGAAGGTGCGCTACCTCGACAAGCTTGTCGACGAGCTTGCCAAGGGCAAGGCCATGGAAAAGGTGTTGCGCGCCTGAGCGCCGCTTCCGCGTCTCAGGGCCGATGCGGGGGTACCCTCGCACGGTGAGCGACAGTCAGGACAGGTCGGGGCAGGGTTCCTCCGGTACCCCGGGCGCGCGGCGGCCGATGCCGCCGTCCATTCAGCCCGGCCAGCGGCCCTCAGCTCCTCGCGACCAGCGCTCCGGTGCACGTGAGGCGAGCGGCGCTCCCCAGCGCCGCAGCGTAGTCCCGCCTGCCGAGCCGCGCTCGACGCCAGCACGAGCCAGTGGCTCGGCCCCCGCATCGGCCCGTCCGCCGGCGCCTCAGCGCTCGGACCAGCCGGCGCAGGCCACCTCCCGCCCGCGCTCGATAGCACCGACCCAGCGCACGGCTGCCCGCCCCGCCTTCGCACCTACCGAAGACTCGTATGACGAGGCGCCGGTTGCCCCACCGCGGCGCCGCAAGCGTCGCCGCGGGCGCCGCTGCCTCACAGCGCTGCTGGTGATCGCGTTGTTGTTCGTGGCCGTCCTCATTGCGCTGGTCATGTGGGTGCAGTCGAACCTGCAGACGGTCGATGCGCTCAGCGGCGCCGCCAACACCCCAGGCAACACCTACTTGATCGTGGGCTCAGACTCGCGAGAGGGGTGGGCCGAGGCGGATTCCGTCGAAGGCAACCGCACCGACACGATCATGGTGTTGCACCAGCCCGAGTCCGGCCCGACGGCCCTGATTTCCATCCCTCGTGACTCCTATGTCGCGATTCCCGGGCACGGTCAGAACAAGATCAACGCTGCCTTCAGCTGGGGCGGAGCGCCCTTGCTCGTCGAGACGGTCGAAGGGCTGTCTGGCCTCACCATCGACGGCTACATGGAAATTGGCCTGGGCGGTGTGAGTGGGATCGTCGATGCCCTCGGCGGCGTGGAGCTTTGCTACGACGCCGACGTGTCCGACTGGCGTAGCCGCATGGAGTGGACGGCGGGCTGCCATGTGGTGGGTGGCGAAGACGCTCTCGCCTTCTCCCGCATGCGCTATAGCGACCCCAAGGGCGACATCGGTCGCGCCGAGCGCCAGCGGCAGGTGGTGGCCGCTGTGGCCCAGGACGCCCTCAAGCCCTCGACGCTGCTCAATCCCGGAAAGGCGTCGGCCGTAGCCAACGCGGGCTTTGACGCCTTCACGTTCTCGGAGGGCACCGGCGCGTTCGATCTGGCCAGGATGGCCCTTGCACTGCGCTCGGGCCTGGGGGACCAAGCCGTCTCTGGCACACCTCCGATCGCCGACATGGGCTACGACGTGGAGGGAGTGGGGTCGACCGTGTTGCTCGACCCCGACCTCATCGACCAGTTCTGGGACGACATTGAGGCCGGTGCTTTCGAGCCTGGCGAGAGCGTCGGCGGAGTCGAGTAATCACCGCGCTGGCCGAGTGGCTTACTCGCAGACCACTCCGTCGCCGTCGCCGTCGCGGTACCAGTCGTATTCGGGGTCGACGCCTTCGTAGTACGGCCCCAGGCCTGACGGCAGGTCCTTGCAGTAGGGGTAGCGCTCGTCGACCGCCTCAGTGGCAGGCTTGGACGTCTCTACAGGCTTCGACGTCTCAGCAGGCTTGGACGTCTCGGCGGGCTTGGTCGTCTCCTTCGGTGCGCTGCCCACGTTGCTCGCAATGATCGGCTGGTCTCCGGGCGCGGGCAGTGCCTGCTCGGGGCACGTGTCGAGCACGTCGAGCATGGCGTCGAGTTCGGCCTGGGTGACCCACACCGAGTACTTGGCCTTCACCGCGACCTGGCGCGCCACGTACTCGCACCGGTAGGAGCGGTTCGACGGCAGCCAGGTCGCCGCGTCCGAATCGCCCTTGGCACGGTTGGCACCGGCGTCCACCGGCTCGAGGTTGAGCGGGTCGTTCGCGAAGGCCACGCGCTTGGCGAACTCCCACGATGCAGCGCCCTTTTGCCACGCGTCGGACAGCGCGACCAAGTGGTCGATGTCGACCTCGCTTGCCCCGCCGCGTTCAAAGTGGATCGACGTCCCCGTGAAGGGGTCGGCGAGGTCTCCCGACATAACCTTGCAGCTGCCGGACATGTCGCGGTTGGTCAGGCGCAACTTCAGCATGTCGTTGCGGGTGTCGCAGCCGTTGCGGTCCACATCGACCCATCCCGAGCCAAACAGGTCGCGGTCGTACCCGGTCTTGGCGGCGCGCCCCTTGACGGTGAGGTCAAGTGCCGCGGCGTAGGCGGTGCCGTACTCGACGCGCTCTGCCGTCGCGCTTGCCGTCGGAGTGGGGCTCGGCTGGGCGCTGGGCGCGATGGTCGGGGATGGTGATGCGCTGGGCACTGGCGAGGCCGACGTCTGCGTGGGTGATGGACTGGGCTCTGCCGTAGCAGCCGGGGTGACGCTGGCGGCTGCGAGGGCATCGTCGACATCCGCAGGATCGTTGTTGGCGAACGCGGTAGCAAGAACGGGGAGCGCCACCACCGTGACGACCATCTTCACCCACGCCTTGGTGCCCGCGCGCATCCACAACAGGATGATGCCCGGCACGATGCCGAGGATGAGGCCCGCGATGATCGCAGGCCATGATGTCCACTTGCTCTGACGCGCAGCCACGGTGCCCCCCTCAGTTCTGAGAATGGCACCGTACGGGTGCGAGCCGGGGCGGGCCAAACTGGAGTGGCGAATGCCACGTCACCCGCGCATCGGCCCGTCTGAGCGTCCTGGAAGGACGTGGCGGTCGGTTTCAGCGCGTGTTGTGCTTCCTGCGAGGCAAACAGGTCACGGGTGCGCTCCCGCGATAGACTCGCGGCGCCGGCCCCGCGGTGCTGCATCCGGTCGAAGCCACGGGCTTCGGCACGCCGGAACCACCTTGCCCAGCACCAGGAGAACGCCCGCACATGACCAAGACTGCGCTCCACACCGCGCTCGACGCTGCGGCGACCGTCAGGGCGCAAGGCATCGTCACCATCTGGGTGGTGGTGCTCCTGACGTGCGGTCAGGGCTTCCGCTACATGATCGGCACGCCCGGGTACATCGCGCTATGCCTGGTGAGCGTCGCGCTCGTCATCGTGAGCTTCCGCCCGACGCTGCGATCGCTCAAGCCGCCGCTGCTCATCGGAGCCTTCGTCGGCCTCGCCGCGCTGTCGATCCTGTGGTCGGTCACGAAGGTCGTCACGGTGCTTGCCGTGGCCGCGCTCGTCCTGACCACGTTGATCGCGATCATCACGGCACGGGGAACGCGCAACACCGCCTTCATGGTGCGCCTGTATCGCGGCTTCCAGATCAGCCTGTTCCTGGGCGTGATCTTCGAGATCCTCGTCGCGCTGCTGGTCGACGGGCCGCTGCAGCCTTTCGTCCGCGACCTCGAGTCGCTCGCGTCGAACCAGGGTGGGGACCCCATCCAGAATGCGTGGTCGGAAAACGCGTTGCTCGAGGGCGGACCCATTCAGGGCTTTGTCGGCAACCGCAACCCCTTCGGGGCGATCGCGCTGTTCGCTGGAATCCTCGCCGTGGTGTTGGTGCTCGACGGCCGCATTCGACGCCTCGATGGCTGGTTCACGGTGGGCGTCGCCGTCGCCGTCCACTTCTTGACCATGTCCGCGACGGTCACGGGCTCGCTGGTCGTGTTGCTCGCCCTGTCGGCCGGCGCCGTGGTGATCCGTCGGGTCTCGCCCCGCACCAAGCGCGTCCTGTCCTTCAGCATCGTCGCGTGCGCCGCGATCGCCTCCGTCTTGGTACTGAAGTACCGCGACGAGATCTTCGCGATGCTCGACCGGCGCTCCGACTTCACGAGCCGCGCCGACATCTGGGTGGACGTGGTGCGCTACGCCATGGAGCGCCCCGATGGCTGGGGCTACGTGGGCTACTGGCCCATCTGGCACTACCCCTACTCGGAGATCGGTGCCGATCTGGAGTACGTGCGTCCCACCCACGCGCATAACGCCTTCCTCGACGCATGGCTCCAACTGGGACTCATCGGCGTGGTGTTGCTGTTCGGCATCGTCGTGCTGCTGTTCGGTAGCGCGTGGCGTCTGGTCGAGCGCGCCGACAGGGGAGACACGTTCATCCCCCTGGGGTGGGCGCTGCTGACGGTCGCGCTTGCCATGCAGGCGCTCACGGAGTCGCGCCTGCTCGTCGAGGGCGGCTGGTATCTACTCGTGGCGCTGTTCTGCATTGGGCCGCCCGTGTTTAGGCTCACCATCGTCGACCCGCAACTGGTGCATTACGGCACCCGAACCCGGTTCGCTCGTGCGGGGGCACCCGGGTATGTGCGCATCGATCACGTGCAACTCGCCATGCCCAAGGGCGAGGAGGACGTCGCGCGCGAGTTCTATACGGGCGTGCTCGGCATGATCGAGATCGCCAAGCCTGAAGCGCTACGCGGGCGCGGCGGCTGCTGGTTCGAGGCGGGGGACATTGCGATCCACCTGGGCGTCGAAGAGGGCTTTGCCCCCGCACGCAAGGCGCACCCCGCCTTCGTTGTCGAGAACCTTGATGCCCTGGCCGAGCGCCTGGACAGCCTCGATTGCGCCTACACCTATGCCAATGGGGAGTTACCGGGGGTCCGGCGCCTGCACACCTTCGACGCGTTCGGCAACCGGCTCGAGTTCCAGCAGGTCTAGCGCGCGCTACGCCTTCGCGGCGGCCTTGCGGGCCTTCTTGTCGTCGGCCTTGCGCTGCTTGTCTCCACGCTTGGTCTCGCGCTTGGCCTCGGCCTGCGCCCAACCGGCGGCGCCTACGATCCCGGCGCCGTTGCGTAACTCAGCAGGGATGATCGGTGCGCGCAGCTTGAGGTGAGGCAGGAACATGTGGTGCGACTTGGAGACCCCGCCGCCCACGATGATGAGGTCGGGCCACAGCAGGTCCTCCATGCGGGAGTAGTACTTCTGCAGGTTGGCGATCCAGCCGTCCCAGTCCAAACCAAGGCGGTCCCGCGCGGACTCGGCAGCGAAGGTCTCCGCGTCCTGGCCGTCGATCTCGATGTGGCCCATCTCAAGGTTGGGGACCAGTTGGCCGTCCACGATCATCGCGGTGCCAATCCCGGTTCCCAGGGTGGTCATCAGGATGACGCCGTCCTGTCCGTGTGCGGCGCCGTGCTTGTACTCGCCGTAGCCAGCCGCGTCCGCATCGTTCATGACATGGACGTCGTGCCCGGCTTGGTCCCGGATGATCTGGCGCAGGTCCGCACCGATCCAGGCGTCGTCGACGTTCGCGGCGGTCTTGACCACACCGTGCTGCACCACACCGGGGAACGCCACGCCGATAGGCGTGTCGGCTTGGGGACAGAAGCGAGAGATGCACTTGGCGACGGTGCGCGCCACCGCATCGGGCGTCGAGGGATCCGGAGTGGGGATCCGGTATCGGTCCTCGGTGAACTTGCCGGATTTCAGATTGACGGGCGCGGCCTTGATGCCCGTGCCGCCAATGTCGACGCCGATCGCGATGTGCTTGCTCATGGCAGTGTCAGAACCTCCGCGGCATCGTCGGTGATGAGGATCGTGTGCTCAAACTGGGCCACCCACGAACCGTCGCTGGTGACAACGGTCCAGCCGTCGTCCCACTCGTGGTTGTCCTCGGAACCCATGCATAGCATCGGCTCGACGGTGAAGACCATGCCAGGCTCGATGATGTCGGAGTGGTGCGGCGCGGCGTCGTAGTGGGGGATGACGAGCCCGGTGTGGAAGGCGGGGCCCACGCCATGCCCGGTGTAACTGCGGACGGACTCGAAGCCGTGGCGCGCGGCGTACTTCTCGATCACGCGGCCAATGACGTTGACCTCGCGTCCGGGGCGCGCTGCCTTGATGCCGCGCATCATCGCCTCGTGAGTGACCTCGACCAGTTGCTTGGCACGATCAGAACCCTCGCCCGCGATGAACGAGCCGCAGTTGTCTCCGTGGACGCCATCCTTGTAGGCGGTGATGTCCACCTTCACGATGTCGCCCTCTTCGATCACGGTCGAGTCGGGGATGCCGTGGCAGATGACCTCATTGACGGAGGTGCACATGGCCTTGGGAAAGGGCGGGCGGCCTGCGGCACCCGGGTAACCCAGGGTCGACGGATAGGCGCCGTGGTCGAGGACAAACTCGTGGCCTATGCGGTCGAGTTCGTCCGTTGTGACGCCCGGCTGCACGTGACGCCCCACCTCCGCGAGGGCCTGCGCGGCAATGCGTGCGGAGACGCGAATGCGTTCGACGACCTCGGGGGTGTGGACGTCGCCGCCTTCCCACCTGGCGGCACGCTTGCGGCCTACGTAGTCGGGACGGACGATGGAGGACGGCACATCACGCCAAGGTGAGACGACGCCCTTGGTGATGCTCTCGCGGACCGGGCTCATGCCTGGCAGTCTAGTTGGCATGGCATCCGAGACGCCCGCCGAGGCCGAGTTCTGGTTCAACACCCGTACGCGCATGGTCGAGAAGGGGCGTCAGAGCTCGTGGGAGCACCTGATGGGCCCGTACGCGACAGCGCAGGAAGCCACCGAGGCCCTCGAGAAGGCCCAGCAGCGCACCGAGGACTGGGACGAGGAAGACGCGCAGTGGAGGGGCGACTCCTAGCCTCGTGTGCCAGTCCTACTCGTCAAACGTGTGCTGAGCGGCGGGGAACTCGACATCCTTCACGGCCTTGACGTAGGCAGCCGCGCCGTCGGTCATCGCCTGGCCCACTGCGGCGAACTGACGTGAGAAGGACGGGTGCCAGTCGCCCACGCCCATCGCGTCGAGCCACACGAGGACCTGGCCATCAGTGCGCGACCCCGCGCCAATACCGATGGTGGGGATGTCGAGCGCGGCCGTGATCTTCTCCGCAACCGGGGCGATGACCATCTCGAGCACGACGGCGAAGGCTCCCGCCTCCTGGAGCGCCAGCGCATCGGCCAGCATCTCGTCGTAGGCGCCATCGCCGCGGCCCTGGATGCGGCGCCCTCCCAGGGCGTTCTCGGACTGGGGCGTGAAGCCAAGGTGGCCGCAGAACGGGATACCCGCATCGGTCACGGCCTTGACCTGGGCCGCGATCCGGCGCCCGCCCTCGAACTTGATCGCCTGCGCGCCGGACAGCTTCATCATGCGAATCGAGGAGGCCACGGCCTGCTCAGCCGAGATTTCGTACGCTCCAAAGGGCAGGTCGGCGACCACGAAGGCGCGCTCGGCGCCGCGTGCGACGGCGCGGGCGAAGGGGATCATCTCGTCGAGTTCGAGCGGGACGGTGGAGTCCATGCCGAGCATGTTGTCGCCCATCGAGTCGCCCACGAGCAGCATGTCCACGCCTGCGGCGTCGAACGCCCTCGCGGTGGGGTAGTCGTAGGCGGTGAGCATGGTGATCTTCTCGCCACGCGCCTTCATCTCGGCAAAGTGGTGGATGCGAACCTTCTTCATGACCACCACTGTAGGCGCGCGGCCGTCGCTCCCCCCGCCCCCTTCCCATCAAATGGATCCATTTTCATCGTCTCCCCGCGCCTCTTTCCCGCCAAATGGATCCATTTGACTCGTGAAGAGGGGGAGGGCCGATGCGGTTGCCGGCTCAGGAGAGCTCTCGCCACCGGCTCGTGATGGGCAGGCGGCGGTCGCGGCCAAAGGCCAGCGCGGTGACCTTGGGGCCCGGCGGGTACTGGCGACGTTTCCACTCGGCGCGGTCCACGAGTTGCAGCACGCGATCCACGACGGCCTCGTCGAAGCCGCGCGCGAGGAGCTCGGCCCTGCCCTCGGCGTGCTCGACGTAGGCGTCGAGCACCTCGTCGAGGAGGTCGTACGGCGGTAGCGAGTCCTGGTCGACCTGGCCGGGTCGCAGTTCCGCGCTCGGGGGCTTCTCGATCGAGTTCACGGGGATGGGCTCGACCTCGCCGTGGGTCGTGGCGTAGGCGTTGCGCCAGCGCGCCAGGTCCCACACACGGGTCTTGTCGAGGTCCTTGAGGGGTGCGTAGCCCCCAATGGAGCCCGCGTCGTAGATGGTCGCGTAGCCGGTCGCGAGCTCGGACTTGTTGCCCGGCGCGATCACCAGGTGGCCCTCGCGGTTGGAGATGCCCATGAGGATCACCCCGCGCACACGGGCCTGAAGGTTCTCCTCCGCGACACCCTCAAGCGCGAGCTGACCCTGGAAAGCGTCCACGATGGCAGCGATGGGCTCGACCCGGTAGTCGGCGCCGATGCGCTTGGCGAGATCCGCGGCATCGTCCTTGGAATGCTCGGAAGAGAAGGAGGAGGGCATCGAGACGCCGACGACGTTGGCGCCACCGAGAGCATCGGCCGCGATGGCAGCGGTCAGGGCCGAGTCGATGCCGCCCGAGAGCCCCAAGATGACGGACGAGAAGCCGTTCTTGAGGACGTAGTCGCGCAGGCCCGTGACGCATGCGAGGTAGACCTGCTGGTCATCGGAGGCGAAGTCGACCACCTCACCCTGGGTGGCGGGCGCATCGGCCTCGGGCAGATCCCACACGAGGAGGGCGTCGTCGAAGCCAGGAGCGTTGGCGAGCCAGGCGCCGTCGGCCCCCACGATGAAGGAGTGGCCGTCGAAAACCAGATCGTCCTGGCCGCCCCACAGGTTGACGTAGGCCAGGGGAGCGCCCACCTCGGAGGCACGGCGGCGCGCGAGGTCGGTGCGCACGCGGCCCTTGCCTTCCTCGAAGGGCGAGCCGTTGAGCACGGCGAGCAGGTCGAGATTGGCCGAGGCGACCTGCTCAACAGGGCCGCCGTCGACCCAGATGTCCTCGCAGATCACGACGCCGATGCGCCTGCCGCCGACCTCGACCACGCACGGGTCCTCGCCTGAGGCAAAGATGCGACGCTCGTCGAAGACGCCGTAGTTGGGCAGGTGGTGCTTGTTGTAGTGGGCGATGACCTGGCCGCCGCGCAGCGCCGCGGCCTGATTGAAGGGGCGCCCGGACTGCGCGACACCGAGCGTGCCGACCATGACGGTGAGGTCGCCCAGGCCATCGGCCTCCAGGTCGCTCGCGAGCGTGTCCACCGCGCGGGCAGCGGCGCGCTGGAAGCTGGCCCGCAGGGCAAGGTCCTCAATGGGGTAGCCGGTGATGACCATCTCGGGGAACACCACGAGCGCGGCGCCAGCGGCTGCGGCGGCATGTGCGTGGTCGCGAACAAGAGCGGCGTTACCAGCGATGTCGCCCACGCAGGGGTTGACTTGGGCAAGCGCAATGCGGAGGGCGGGCATTCGGTCAGCCTATCGGGCGTGTCGCACGGTCCAAGTGTTACGTGGTTGTCACACACATAGGGCAGGATGGGCGCATGGACAAGCAGCAGGAATACGTGCTTCGCAGCGTCGAGGAGCGGGACATTCGGTTCATCCGTCTGTGGTTCACGGACGTGCTGGGCGTACTCAAGTCGGTAGCCATCGCGCCGGCGGAACTCGAGAACGCGTTTTCCGAGGGAATCGGCTTTGACGGGTCGGCGGTGGAAGGCCTCACGCGCGTCTACGAAGCCGACATGCTGGCCAAGCCCGACCCGTCGACCTTCCAGATCCTGCCGTGGCGCGGTGCGAGCCAGGGTGTCGCGCGCATGTTCTGCGACATCTCCACGCCTGACGGCGAGCCCGCGTTGTCTGACCCCCGCCAGGTGCTCAAGCGCACGCTCGACAAGGCCTCTGAACTGGGTTTCGCGTTCTACACGCACCCCGAGATCGAGTTCTACCTGTTCGAGAAGCCCGAGCCGGGACAGCTACCCAAGCCCGTCGACCAGGCAGGCTACTTCGACAATGTCCCGCGTGGCACCGCCCACAACTTCCGCCGCGAAGCCATCACGATGCTCGAGTCCATGGGCATCTCGGTCGAGTTCTCGCACCACGAGGCTGGGCCGGGCCAGAACGAAATCGACCTGCGGTACGCCGATGCGCTGACCATGGCCGACAACATCATGACGTTCCGTACGGTCATCAAGGAGGTCGCCCTCGAGCAGGGCGTGTTCGCCTCCTTCATGCCCAAGCCTCTTGCGAACGGCCCGGGTTCCGGCATGCACACCCACATGAGCCTGTTCGAAGGCGACCGCAACGCCTTCTACGAGGCGGGCGCGGACTATGGGCTGTCGCAGGTGGCCCGCCAGTTCATCGCTGGTCTTCTGAAGTACGCACCGGAGATCTCCGCCATCACCAACCAGTACGTCAACTCGTACAAGCGGCTGTGGGGTGGCGCCGAGGCGCCGTCGTACGTGTGCTGGGGCTCGAACAACCGCTCTGCGTTGGTGCGCATTCCCGTGCACAAGCCGGGCAAGGGGCAGTCCACCCGCATCGAGTACCGCGCGCTCGACTCGGCCGTGAACCCGTACCTCGCCTTCTCCGTGCTGCTCGCGGCCGGTCTCAAGGGCATCGAGGAGGGGCTGGTGTTGCCCGAGGGTGCAGAGGACGACGTCTGGGAACTCAGCGCCGCCGAGCGCAAGGCCATGGGGTACCAGGCGCTGCCGTCGTCTCTTGCCGAGGCCGTCGCGGTGATGGAGCGCTCCGAACTCGTGGCCGAGACTCTTGGCGAGCGGGTGTTCAACTTTGTGCTGCGCAACAAGCGTGCCGAGTGGGAGGCCTACCGAGCACAGGTCACCCCCTTCGAACTCGAGCAGTACCTGCCCGTTCTCTAAACGCCGTGAGCTCTCGCGAGGTCTCGTTCGCCACTCAACTCAGGCGCGCGGGCGTCGCGGACGTCTCGCGTGCCGAGATGCTCATCGACAGGCTGTACGACGTCACCGGAGCGACGCTGGTCGATCCCGCTACTGCGGTGTCGTACCTTGCCGACCCCGACATGGGGCTGTTGCAGTTGCTCCGTGTCGCCGAGGCGGCTCGGGATGCAGGCTGCCTCGACGACCTGATTGCGCTCAGGGACTCGCGCGCGGGTGCCAAGCTCGGCGTGCTGCTGGGGGCGTCGGTGGCGCTCGGCGACTTTCTGGTGCGTCATCCGCAGTTGGTGGCGGACTTCGCGGCCTGGCCAGAGTCGGAGTCGTTCACTCAGGTGGACCATCGTCGCGCGCTGCTCGAGGCCGTGGGGGCAGACCCCCACGCGAGCGCGCCTGTGGCCTCCCTGCGTGGAGACGAAGGCATTGCCGCGATGCGGATCGCCTACCGCCGCCAACTCATGCGCGTTGCGGCAGAGGACCTGTTCGCCGCCCAGCCGGTCGCGCTTCTGCCAGAGGTGGCGGCAGCACTCGCTGACCTCGCGGGGGCGGCCCTCGAGGCGGGCCTCGCGATCGCGCGCGCGGGAGAGCCTGACCACGCCCTGACCAGGCTTGCCATCATCGGCATGGGCAAGTGCGGCGGACGGGAACTGAATTACGTCTCCGACGTCGACGTCATCTTTGTCGCGGAGCCTGCCGAGGGCGCCGACGACACGGCCTCGCTCAAGATCGCGACCCGCCTGGCCAACGCCGCCTCACGGGCGTGCGACAAGGCCGGAGCCGAGCCGGGGCTGTGGCAGGTGGACGCCAACCTGCGTCCCGAGGGCAAGGACGGGGCCCTCGTACGCGGCGTGGCCTCGCATCGGGCCTACTACGACCGGTGGGCGCAGACCTGGGAGTTCCAGGCCTTGCTAAAGGCGCGCCCGATCGCGGGTGATCCCGAGGTGGGGCAGGCCTACATCGCGGCGATGGGGCCGCTGGTGTGGAAGGCCGTGGAGCGCGACGGGTTCGTTGAGAGTGCCCAGGCGATGCGCCGCAGGGTCGAGGAGCACGTGCCGGCGGCGGAGGCGGATCGCCAGATCAAACTCGGGCCCGGAGGCCTGCGGGACGTCGAGTTCACCATTCAGTTGCTCCAGCTCGTTCACGGCAGGCACGACGAGTCGTTGCGCTCGCGCACCACGCTCGATGCCCTCGCGGCACTGCGGCGGGGCGGCTACGTGGGCAGGCCCGATGCGGCCAAGATGGACCGCTCGTACCGTCAGTTGCGGGTGTGGGAGCACCGCCTCCAGTTGCGCAAGCTTCAACGCACTCACCTGATGCCCAAGGAAGAGGGCGCCAGGCGCGTGCTCGCGCGGGCCTCGGGCTTCGCCACTGTCGAGTACATGGACGAGGTGTGGCACGACACCAGGCGCGATGTCCGTGCGATGCACCTGGAGATGTTCTACCGGCCCATCTTGCCGGTAGTGGCCTCGCTCAGCGCTGACGAGGCCAGGCTCGACGATGCCGCGGCACACGCGCGCTTGGCAGCGGTCGGCTTTGATGACTCGCAGGCCGCGCTCAGGCACATCATCGCGCTCACGGAGGGCGTCTCGCGCCGCGCCGCCATTCAGCGTCAACTCCTGCCAGCGATGATCGGATGGTTCGCCCAGGGGGCGGATCCCGACGCCGGCCTGCTCGCGTTCCGACGTTTGTCCGAGCAGTTGAAGGACGCCCAGTGGTACCTCAAGCTTCTGCGTGACTCAGGGTTTGCGGCCGAGAGCCTCGCGCGCCTGCTGTCGACTTCCGTTTACGTGACCGATGCGCTCTTGGCTTCCGCAGAGGACGTCACCTGGCTCGCCGATCCAGCCGAGCTCGCTCCGCGCAGTCGCGAGCGACTGGAGCGCGAAGCGGCGGCAATTCTGAGCCGCGCGGCCGATCCCGAGCAGTGCATTGTCGCGCTGAGGGGGCTGCGGCGGCGGGAGCTTGCGCGGGCTGCTGCCGCAGACGTGCTGGGCCTCATCGACTCGGTGCAGGCCGCCGACTCGGTGAGCATCGCGGCCGATGTACTCATGTCCAGTGCGCTCCAGATTGCCACCAAGGTTGTCGCGGCGGACGAGGGGCTCGAGGAGCTTCCCCTGACGATGATCGTGGTGGCGATGGGTCGTTACGGCGGCTCAGAAATGTCCTACACCTCTGACGCAGACGTGCAGTTTGTGTACGACGGCGAGGGGCCGCGCGCCTCGGCGCTGGCCGTCAAGGTCGCACAGACGGTGCAGCGATTGCTCAAGACCCCTGGGCCGCAGCCCGTGTTGGAGATCGACGCTGACCTCAGGCCCGAGGGTCGCAATGGTCCGCTCGCGAGGTCGCTTGCCTCGTGCACCGAGTACTACGGGCGTTGGTCAGACCCGTGGGAGGCGCAGGCGTTGCTGCGCGCGCGACCCTGTGCCGGCGATCCCGACCTGCTCGAGCGCTTCACCGGGATGATCGATCAGGTGCGCTACCCGACGGAATTGCCAGGTTCTGCGCTCAAGCAGATGCGCACCCTCAAGGCGCGCATGGAATCGGAGCGGCTGCCGCGAGGGGTGGAGCCTCGTCGCCACCTCAAGCTCGGTCCTGGCGGGCTGGCCGACGTCGAGTGGACGGTCCAGTTGTTGCAGCTTCAGCATGCTCACCGGCACGAGAGTCTCAGAACCACACGCACGCTTGAGGCGCTGCATGCCGCGGTCGACCTCGATTTGCTGTCGCGCTCTGACGCGCAGCTCCTGGAGGACGCGTGGGTGCTCGCCACTGAACTGCGCGGTGCGCTCGCGCTGAGAGGCCGTTCGCGCACTCCCGATGTGTTGCCGGCCGACACGCGGGAACTGCGGGTTCTGGCAGGGATCATGAATGTTCGGGACACTGGCGCGGAACTCCTCGACAGGCACGGCAGGACCACGCGTCATGCCCGTGCTGTCACGGAGCGAGTGTTCTTTGGATGGGAGAGTGGCGCGTGAGTGTGCTGAGGACGCTGATCTCGGCGTTGTGCATCGTCGGCGGTGCCGTGTTGATCGCCGCGTGGGCGGTCAGTTCGGTGATCGTTGGTGCCGTCGAGGATGGCACAGCCGTGCGGGGCATGGCCGAGCGGGCGCTGGACAACCCTGCGGTGCGCTCGGTGATGGCGACGCAGATCACGGACCAGACGCTTGCAGCGCTCGCTGACCAGGGCATCGACATCGACCAGCAACTGGTGCGTAGCGCGATCGAGTCGTCCCTCGAGGCCGCCATCGGGACCGAGGTGTTCCGGACCGCGGTGCTCGCGGAGGTCGACGACGCGCACGAGCAGTTCGCGGCGGCGCTGACCGACTCGCTTCGTGCGCCCGCTCCACTGGTCTTGAGCGTCGACGTCTCTGACGCGGTCAACGCTCGGATCGACGAGGTCGGTGCGGTGGGTTCCGCAATCCCGGACGTCACCGTGCCTGCCGTCGACGTCGAGGTCATGAGTGCTGACAAGTTCGAGACCACCAGAGATGCCTACGGCGAGGTCGAGTGGGCCCAGCAGTGGGGCCTCTGGGCTGGCCTCGCGCTGCTCGTCGTCGGCATCCTCGTGTCCCAGCGCAAGCGCTGGTTCCTTGCCAAGGTGTTTTTCGCTGTGGCTGTGATCTGCCTGTTGTTCGGCGGAATGATCGGCTTGTTGGGCCCGGAGACCATCGTCACCTTTATCCCGGGCGGTAGTGACGGTCCGGGGGCGACGCTATGGCGTGATGTCCTGACGGAAGAGGCTGCGCCGCTGGTGATGGAACGCGCGCTGTGGACCGCGGGCGTCGCCTTTGTGGCCGCCATCGTCGTCACGCTTGTGGGTTCGATTCTGGGTGGCAGGCGCCGTTGATTGAGGCATGAGGGGGAGAGCGTGATGAGGGCCCTGAGAGTCATAGGTTCCGCCTTCTTGGTGCTGTTGGGCTCGATGCTCATGGTCGTGTGGGCACTGAGTGTGAAGACGGTCCACAGCATTGAGGACGGCACGGCCGCCGATCAGCTGGCGACGCGGGTACTTGAGGCACCGGAGACGGCCAACTTGATCGCCGATCAAGTACAGGCCGCGCTCGTGGAACAGGTCGAGGGGCGGGTGGGAAACCTCGCGCTCGTGCTCCTCGACGCGCAGATTCACGGCCTGATCGTCGACGTGGTGGGCTCGGACTTTGTCACTGAGGCGGCTCTCAGCGGAGCCAACCGGGTGCAGAACCGTTTGCTCGACGAGGTCTCGGACCCTGACAGGGAGATGGCGCCCTTCACCCTGTCGATCGATGTCGGTCAGAGGATCAACAGCCGTCTCGATGAGATCCCCGTCGTTGGCGCACTGGTGCCGGAGTTGGATATCCCTGTGTTCTCCGCGGACGTGATCGATGCGCAGACGTTTGAGGACGTCCGCACCGGGTTCTCCGCTCTCAAGTTTGCGGCCACCTGGTTCGTGTGGTTGGGCTTGGTGTCCATCGCAGGCGGGATCGCTCTCGCTCCTCGGTGGCGGCGGTTCCTGCCGCGCGCGCTCATCGGAGCGGGCACGCTGGGCGTGGCCATCTCTTTTGCATTGGGGTCCATCGGTCCCCGCACCCTCGCATCGTTCATGCCCGGTGGCCGTGACGGTGGGGCGGGCATCCTGGTCGAAGACGTGGTGGCCACGACTGCGCTACAGCCCATCGTGGATGTGCTCATGCGGCTCGGGTTGGTTGCCTTGGTGCTTGCCGGGGTGTTCTGGCTCGCCCTGCGGTTCCTGCCTGGGCAGGCGGACAGCGAGCGAACAAGACCATCGCAGGGGGCTGCGGATCAGACCGCGGATCCGGTCGAAGGTGCCGTCGCATGACAGGAGTCATCCACGTCAGCGCCGTGGTACTCCGTGACGAGCGCGGGGCCATTCTCACGGTGCGCAAACGCGGAACGCAACGCTTCATGCTCCCCGGTGGCAAGCCTGAGCCTGGCGAGGGTCCGCGTGCGGCGGCCGCCCGCGAGTGTGCCGAGGAGATCGGCTTTGTCGTGGCCCCCGAGGCGCTGAGCGTTGTCGGCGAGTTCAGCGCGCCTGCAGCGAACGAGCCGGGCTGGCAGGTGCAGGCGCACGTGTACTCCCACCCGGCGCCCCCGCGCGTGAGCGCTGCGGCCGAGATCGCTGAGTTGCGGTGGCTCGTGCTCGACGGGACGGCGCTACCCGACGACCTTGCGCCCCTGCTGGAGACCAAGATCCTTCCCGCGCTGGGGCACGAGGGTCCCTCGCAGGAGACCTAGCGCGAGGAGTTGCCTGCCGCACGCGGTCGCGACGTCGAGCCGCGGACCACGAGGTCAAAGGGCAATGCAGTGTGAGCGGGCTCGGTGGGGGTGCCGTCGAGAACGTGTAGGAGTCTCTCCACTGCCAGGCGGCCCTGAGTCTGCGGGAACTGGTCAACGGTGGTCAGGCTAAAGAACGAGGCGAGATCGTGTCCGTCAATGCCCACGACGGAGAGGTCTCCGGGGACCTCCTTGCCCAGGTGCCGTGCCGCGAGGATGGCGCCCACGGCCATCTCGTCGGACGCCGCGAACACTGCGGTCGGTTGAACTCGTGGGTCGCCGAGCAGTTGCAAGGTCGCGTCGTAGCCGCCCGCGATCGTGAAGTCCGCGGTCCTGACCAGTAGCGGATCGGCCGCGATACCCGCAGCCTGCAGGCCCTGCTCGTAGCCTCCGCGCCTGGCGGCCGGCAGGCGGAAATCGAGCTCGAAGTCTGGGTGGCCCGCGATATGCGCGATCTGGCGGTGCCCGAGCGCGATCAGGTGGTCGGTCGCGAGCCGTGCGATCGCCTCGTCGTCAATCGACAGCGTCGGCACTCCCTGCAGTGGGCCGCCGATGCCCACCACGGGCTTGCCGAGCCCTCGTATGGTGGCGAGCTCGTCGTCGTCCAACTCGAGGCTGACGGCGATGAGCCCATCCACGCGCTTGCGGCGCAAGAACTCCGCGAACAGGCGTCGGCGACGCTCATCGCCCCCCGGTTCGTGGCCGCCGCCGGTCCGCGGGTCCAAGTGATAGAGGGTGAGGTCGTAGCCGCCGTCGGACAGTGCGTGCTGGATGCCTTGGAGCACCTGCATGTAGAACCACGAGGTCAGGAACGGCGTGACGACGCCCACGTTGCGGGTGCGTCCCGAGGCGAGGCTTGAGGCGTTGGCGGAGACGACATAGCCGAGTTCCTTGGCGGCCTTCTCCACTCGTGCGCGAGTGGCGGGGGACACCGAGGACTTGCCCGACAGCGCGCGCGAGACGGTGGCGGTGGACACTCCTGCGAGCTCCGCCACCTTCTGGATCTTGGCCATGAGCGCCTCCTCGTGCGTCGGTGGTTAGCGCACCATCCAGACGCAGGTGTCTGCGGGAATGCTAGCGCCCACCGGGGCAGAGGACTCGACGACCTCGCCGTCAGGAAGCACATAGGGCTCGCCGTCAACGTTGGCGTAGACGGTCAGCGCACCCACCTGCAGGCCCAGGACGCCGGGAGGCGTCTCCAGCCAGGTGAGGTCCGCTGTCGCGAGGCCCCACGTACGCCGCGCCTTGAGCGCGCGGGTGTACATGGCGAGGGTCGACGAGGGGTCGCTCACCTGAGTGTCGCGTGCGAGCGAGGCCCACTGCGCAGGTTGCGGGAGCCACGCGTCGCCGGTGGGCGAGAAGCCGAAGGCGGGCGCATCGGCCTCCCAGGGAAGGGGTACCCGGCAGCCGTCGCGGCCGTACCGCTCGCCGGCCGTGCGGTGCCACGTCGGGTCTTGGCGCGCCTCGTCGGGAATGTGGATGGCCTCGGGCAGGCCGAGCTCCTCACCTTGGTAAAGATAGGCCGAGCCGGGCAGGGCGAGCATCAGCATGGTGGCTGCGCGTCCCCGGCGCAGGCCCACCACCTCGTCGGGCAATCCAACGGACTTGGGGCCGATCCCGTGGCCCTGGGGATTCTCGGCCGACAATGCCATGCGGCTCGCGTGGCGCACCACGTCGTGGTTGGACAGCACCCATGTCGACGGAGCGCCCACGGCGGAGAACTCGTGGAGCGACTCGTCGATCACGGCGCGCAGGCTTTCCGCGTGCCAGTCGGTCGAGAGGTAGGCGAAGTTGAACGCCTGGTGCATCTCGTCGGGGCGCACCCAGTCCGCCATGAGAGACAGGGGGTGAACCCAGGCCTCGGCCGCGAGAATGCGCTGGCCGTCGTACTCGTCGACCACCGAGCGCCAGCGCCGCCAGATCTCGTGCACGCCGTCCTGGCCCCACCAGGGCGCCATGGGACCGGCCCCGCCGCCCATGGAGTCCGCGTCCTCAGCGATGATGAAGTCCGGCAGGCCATCGGCCTTGATGAGCCCGTGGGCGACGTCGACGCGGAAGCCGTCGACTCCGCGGTCGAGCCAGAACCGCAGGATCCGGTCGAACTCGGTGCGGACCTCTTCGTTGGTCCAGTCCAGGTCGGGCTGGGAGGAATCGAACAGGTGCAGGTACCACTGGCCGGGCGTGCCGTCGCGGTCGGTCAGGCGGGTCCAGGCCGGGCCGCCAAAGACCGATTCCCAGTTGTTGGGGGGCTCGTTGCCGTCCACGCCGCGT
>NZ_JBKEED010000033.1:0-40084 GCF_047975725.1 Demequina sp. | reverse complement strand
GAACGGCTCTTCGACAACCCGACACCCATCCTGTTCGACGAGTGGCAGATCGAACCCACCCTCTGGAATCGAGTTCGGCGCGAGGTCGACGATCGCGGCGAGGTGGGCAACTTCATCCTCACAGGATCGTCAACCCCAGCCGACGATGCATCACGTCACTCGGGAGCCGGGAGATTCTCAGTGATGCGGATGCGTCCCATGAGCCTCTTCGAGTCCGGCCATTCGACGGGAGAAATGTCACTTGCTGTGCTGCTTGACGGCACACGCCAGACCGGTGTCGGCACCCACCTGACATTTGACGAACTTGTCACCCGAATCGTTGTCGGCGGTTGGCCGCAACTCCTCGGCGCGGACGAGACGAACGCCCGCCGCTGGTTGCGCGACTACCTCAGCAACATTGTCGAAGTCGACATTCCCCAACTCGGATCTCGACGAGACCCAGAAAACCTTCGCCGTCTGCTCGAATCGTTGGGGCGCACCGTCAGTCAGGCCACCAAGGCCAGCGAACTCGCCCGGGACGTCGGCGGTGACAGTGGGCCGATCGCCAAAGAGACGCTCTCGGCCTATCTGACCGCGCTCAACCGACTTCACCTCACCGACAACTCTGAAGCATGGTTACCTCACATGCGTTCACGTACGCGACTGCGTTCCGCTGCGGTACGTTACTTCGTCGACCCCTCGATCGGGCCCGCCGCCCTCGGCGTGGGGAGCCGGGAGCTTGAGTCGGATGTCAAGGCGCTCGGGGCACACTTCGAAGCCCTCGTCATCCGAGATTTGCGCGTGTACTCGCAGGGCCTCAACGGTCGCATCGACTCCTGGCGGGATTCAAACGGAAACGAAGTCGATGCCATCGTCACGGCAGGACCCAACAAGTGGGCCGCCTTCGAAATCAAACTCGGCACCCAAGCGATTGACGATGCCGCAAAGTCGCTGATCCGTTTCGCAAAAAAAATAGACACCTCACGCCACGGGAGCCCGTCCTGTCTGGGTGTCATCACCAGCACCGGTGTCGGCGGCGTGCGGGACGACGGGGTGCATGTCATCCCCATCGGCTGCCTCGGCCCATAGCTTCATAGTTATCGGTCACGATCGTCGTCCCTTCTATCTGATCAGATGGCGATACAAGTCAGAGAGTGGCATCGCATGGATGCGAAGAAGGCTGCGAACACGGAGCCGCGCCCGGTTGCCGACCTCGGATCCGTCCCGAGCACACAAAGCGGGGCCGGACCCGAAAGTCCGACCCCGCTTGCGGTATGTCGCAGGTTACTTGAGAACCTTGGTCACCTTGCCGGCACCCACGGTGCGGCCACCCTCGCGGATGGCGAAACCGAGGCCCTCCTCCATGGCGATCGGCTGAATCAGCTCGACTGTCATGTCGGCGGTGTCACCGGGCATCACCATCTCCGTGCCGTCCGGCAGCGAGATGACGCCCGTGACGTCGGTGGTGCGGAAGTAGAACTGCGGGCGGTAGTTCGCATAGAACGGGTTGTGACGGCCACCCTCATCCTTGCTCAGGATGTACGCGGTTCCCTCGAACTCGGTGTGCGGGGTGATCGAACCCGGCTTCACGACAACCTGGCCGCGCTCCACCTCTTCGCGCTTGGTACCGCGCAGCAGCAGACCACAGTTCTCACCAGCCCACGCCTCGTCGAGCTGCTTGTGGAACATCTCGATCCCGGTCACGGTGGTCTTCTGGGTCGGGCGGATGCCAACAATCTCGACCTCGGAGTTGATCGCCAGGGTGCCGCGCTCGGCACGACCCGTCACCACGGTGCCACGACCGGAGATCGTGAACACGTCCTCGATCGGCATCAGGAACGGCTTGTCCTTGTCGCGCACCGGGTCGGGAATCGACTCGTCGACGGCCTCCATGAGGTCAAGAACCGACTGCACCCACTTCTCGTCGCCCTCGAGAGCCTTCAGGCCCGAGACGCGGATGACCGGGGCGTTGTCGCCGTCGAAGTCCTGGCTGGAGAGCAGCTCGCGAACCTCGAGCTCGACGAGCTCCAGGATCTCCTCGTCGTCGACCATGTCGGCCTTGTTCAGCGCGACCAGCAGGTAGGGAACACCGACCTGCTTGGCGAGCAGCACGTGCTCGCGGGTCTGCGCCATGGCACCATCGGTCGCGGCGACCACGAGGATCGCGCCGTCCATCTGGGCGGCACCGGTGATCATGTTCTTGATGTAGTCAGCGTGACCCGGAGCGTCGACGTGGGCGTAGTGACGCGCCTCGGTCTGGTACTCGATGTGCGCGATGTTGATGGTGATACCGCGCTCGCGCTCCTCGGGAGCCTTGTCGATGTCCTCGAAAGGCGTGAAGGGGTTGAGGTCCGGGTACTTGTCGTGCAGCACCTTCGAGATCGCAGCGGTCAGCGTCGTCTTACCGTGGTCGACGTGACCGATGGTGCCGATGTTGACGTGCGGCTTGGTCCGCTCGAACTTGGCCTTGGCCATGAGGTGTTCCTCCTGATTATTGAGACTTGAGGTAAAGATGCTAAGCCCTGGGCCCGGCGAGAGCCTGGTGGGGCAGATCCCTACTGGTCGCTATTGTTCCTTATTTCCAACCGGTGGGACTACTCGCCCCGGGTCTTCGCGATGATCTCGTCGGCAACTGCCTTCGGGACCTCCGCGTAGCTGTCGAACGTCATCGAGTAGACGGCGCGGCCCGAAGTCTTCGAGCGCAGGTCACCGACGTATCCGAACATTTCCGACAGCGGGACCAGTGCGTCGACGACCTTGACGCCCTGGGCGTCGGACATCTGGCGGATCTGGCCGCGGCGGCTGTTGATGTCGCCGATCACGTCGCCCATGTACTCCTCGGGCGTACGCACCTCGACGGCCATCATCGGCTCGAGCAGCACGGGCTTCGCCAGACGCGAGGCCTCCTTGAAGGCCATCGATCCAGCGATCTTGAACGCCATCTCCGAGGAGTCGACGTCGTGGTACTGACCGTCGAGCAGCGTCGCCTTCACGCCGACCACGGGGTAGCCAGCCTGAATACCGAGCTCCATGGCCGCCTGAATACCGGCGTCCACCGACGGGATGTACTCACGAGGCACGCGACCACCGGTGACGGCGTTGACGAACTCGTACTGCACCTCGGAGTCCGCGGGCAGCGGCTCCAGCGCGATCTGCACCTTTGCGAACTGACCGGATCCACCGGTCTGCTTCTTGTGGGTGTAGTCGTACTTCTCCACGGTCGAGCGAATCGTCTCGCGGTAGGCCACCTGCGGCTTTCCGACGTTCGCGTCAACCTTGAACTCGCGACGCATACGGTCGACGAGGATGTCGAGGTGCAGCTCGCCCATACCGCCGATGACGGTCTGGCCGGTCTCCTCGTCCAGGCGCACGCGGAAGGTGGGGTCCTCCTCGGCGAGCTTCTGGATAGCGGTCGACAGCTTCTCCTGGTCACCCTTGGTCTTGGGCTCGATGGCCACGTCGATCACGGGGTCGGGGAAGGTCATCGACTCGAGAACAACCTGGTGGTTCGGGTTGCACAGCGTGTCACCCGTGGTGGTGTCCTTGAGGCCGATCACGGCGTAGATGTGACCCGCCTGGATCGACTCGACCGGGTTCTCCTTGTTGGCGTGCATCTGGAAGAGCTTTCCGATGCGCTCCTTCTTGCCCTTGGTCGAGTTGATGACCTGGTCACCGGTCTCGAGGTGGCCGGAGTACACGCGCACGTAGGTGAGGCGACCGAAGAACGGGTGCGCGACAACCTTGAACGCGAGAGCCGCGAAGGGCTCCGACGCGTCGGCGTGACGGACGATCTCGATCTCCTCGTCGTGCACGTCGTGGCCCTGGATGGCGGGCACGTCGACGGGCGCGGGCAGGTAGTCGATGACCGCGTCCAGCATGGGCTGCACGCCGCGGTTCTTGAACGCCGAGCCGCACAGCACGGGGTAGACCTCGGAGTTGATCGTCATCTTGCGGATGGCGCCCTTGATCTCCGCGAGCGTGAGCTCTTCGCCGCCGAGGTACTTCTCGAGCAGCTCGTCGTCGGCCTCGGCCACGGTCTCGAGCAACGCAGCGCGGTACTCCTCGGCCTTGTCCTTGAGGTCCGCGGGAATCTCGGTGGTCTCGTAGGTCGCGCCCATGGTGACGTCACCCTTGGCATCGCCGGGCCACACCTTGGCGTTCATCTCGACCAGGTCGACGATGCCGACAAAGTCGTTCTCGGCGCCGATAGGCAGCTGGATGACGAGGGGCTTGGCACCCAGGCGGTTGATGATGGTGTCGACCGTGAAGTAGAAGTCCGCGCCCAGCTTGTCCATCTTGTTGACGAAGCAGATACGGGGGACGTCGTACTTGTCGGCCTGACGCCACACGGTCTCCGACTGGGGCTCCACGCCCTCCTTGCCGTCGAACACGGCAACCGCGCCGTCGAGGACGCGCAGCGAGCGCTCAACCTCAACGGTGAAGTCCACGTGACCAGGGGTGTCGATGATGTTGATCTGGTTCTTGCCCCAGAAGCAGGTCACAGCGGCGGAGGTGATGGTGATACCACGCTCCTGCTCCTGCTCCATCCAGTCGGTCGTCGAGGCGCCGTCGTGGGTTTCACCGATCTTGTAGTTGACACCCGTGTAGAACAGGATGCGCTCGGTAGTGGTGGTCTTGCCGGCATCGATGTGGGCCATGATGCCGATGTTGCGGACCTTGGTGAGGTCCGTGAGCACGTCCTGTGCCACGAGTGGTTCTCCTTGGGTTTCCGTCGAGAGGCTCGGCTACTACCAGCGGTAGTGCGCGAACGCCTTGTTCGACTCGGCCATCTTGTGCATGTCCTCGCGACGCTTCACCGCGGCGCCAAGGCCGTTCGATGCGTCGAGGATCTCGTTCATGAGGCGCTCGGTCATGGTCTTCTCACGGCGGGCGCGCGAGAAGTCGACGAGCCAGCGCAGCGCGAGCGTGGTCGAGCGGGTCGGACGCACGTCGACCGGCACCTGGTAGGTCGCGCCACCGACACGGCGGCTGCGGACCTCAAGGGCGGGACGGATGTTGTCGAGCGCGCGCTTGAGCACGGTCACGGGGTCCTGGCCGGACTTCTCACGGACACCCTCGAGGGCGCCGTAGACGATCGCCTCGGCGGTCGACTTCTTACCGTCGAGCAGCACCTTGTTGATCAGCTGGGTGACGACGGGGGCGCCGTACACCGGGTCATTGATGATGGGCCGCTTAGGGGCCGGTCCCTTGCGAGGCATTACTTCTTCTCCCTCTTCGCGCCGTAACGGCTGCGAGCCTGCTGACGGCCCTTCACGCCCTGCGTGTCGAGCGAGCCGCGAACGATCTTGTAACGGACACCGGGGAGGTCCTTCACACGACCACCGCGGACGAGCACGATCGAGTGCTCCTGGAGGTTGTGACCCTCACCGGGGATGTAGGCCGTGACCTCAATGCCGGACGACAGGCGCACACGGGCGACCTTGCGAAGCGCCGAGTTGGGCTTCTTGGGGGTGGTCGTGTACACGCGGGTGCACACACCACGACGCTGGGGGCTCGACTTAAGCGCCGGCGTCTTGGTCTTGCCGGGCTTGTCCTGCCGGCCCTTCCTGACCAGCTGCTGAATAGTAGGCACTACTTCTCCGTCTGTTTGGTGTGTTACGAAACTTGTGGCCGTCCGACCCCCGCGCCCGGGCGTGTCGAACTGAGCGATTTGCGTACCCATGCGGGCACGCACGAGGTCCCGGCGGCGCGGGCACGGAGATCTACGATACCCGCCTGGCGCGCCTCCGTCAAAGCAAGCGCCGTCTCAGGTATCCGACGGCAGGGCAAGGTCCGGTTTGGGCGGCTTTGATAGTGCTCGCACCAGGCCGTCCGTATAGTAAACCCCGTGTTCGCCTATGCCGTGACGGGCTCGGACAGCCCCGGATATGCCGTCGTGACCGACAGCTTCGTCGTCCTGATGAGCGCCGATGCGCCTCCAGAGACCGTGCGCGCCGTTCACCGTTTGCTCGATTCGGCCGCCGCTTCTGCTGCGGCCGCCATCGCACGCTTGTCGCAGGACGACGGAGCGGAGAGGTTCGCCATCGTCGAGATCGTGGACCCGTGGACCCAGGAGTTCCATGTCACCGTGCGCGGCGACATGATGGTCGACCTCGGTGGAGCCTCCACGACCCGTTTCACATGGCCGTACGGCGAGCACCTGCTCACTGGTGAAGCGCACGGCGTCGAGTCTCTCCACCTTGCCCTCGCGCCGGCGGACGACGATTCCCCGCGCCTTCCTTTGCGCCACGGCGCCGTCGCCGCGAGCGCCATTGCGCTCGATGACGTGGGCCTTGCTCAGGTGTCCCCCTCGCTCGAGACCCATGACGACACCGTCATCGCTCGGCGTGCGCCGGCGCTCGGCACCGACGGCACCGACCGCGACGCGGCCTCGACCGCCGGTGAGCCGGGAGAGTCGGACTCTGCGAGCAAGCCCGATGACGCTCCGCCAGCACAGGCACCATCAGCCGAGCCTGCGGAGCCTGGCGAGGGCGAGACGCCCGCGGCTGCGGCCGAAGGCGCCGAGGGTGAGAACCCCACGGGCGACGCGAAGCGTGACAGCCAGCCCGCGCATCGGCCCGCCGCAACCGATAGGCGCCCGCGCCCCGTGGACCTGGCCTCGTTGATGGCGCAGGGCCCGCAGAGCTGTGGACGCTCACGCTGCCCGACGGCAATGAGCTGTACGCCGCGCCGCAGATCGTGGTGGGACGTCGCCCGTGGCGCTCGGACCCCGACGAGACACAGACCTATTACGTCAAGGCGCCCTCGCCGCACCGAGAGATCTCGAGCAAGCATGTCGAGTTCACGGTCGCGGGCGGCCAGCTGCGGGCGCGCGACCTTGACTCGACCAACGGCACGCTCGTCGAATCGGCCGACAAGCCGCCGCGCCTGTTGCGCGGAGGCAACGCCACCCGCTTGGACGTGGGCGACGTGCTCGACCTGGGCGAAGGATTCCGCATTGTTGTGGGGTCTCGCACACGGAGGTAGGCGAAATGCCCGACCTTGTGCACAATAGCCAGGTCCGTGTCGCATCAACAGGGGGTTAGACAGTGGCAAGACGTGCGAGCGCGCCTCCGCCAGTGCTGCCCGGATACACCTATATCCGGCCGCTCGGTTCCGGCGGCTTTGCCGACGTGTTCCTGTATGAACAGGACATGCCGCGCCGTGTCGTCGCGGTCAAGGTGCTGGTCGACGATGCCGTCAACCCCGAGGTGCTGCGCACTTTCAATGCGGAGACGGACATTCTCGCGCGCCTGAGCGCGCACCCGTCGATTGTCACGATCCACCAGGCCTCGATCTCCGCCGACGGACGCCCGTACTTCGTCATGGAGTACTGCCCCGACAACATGAGCGCGCGCTACAAGAAGCAGCCGCTCGGCGTCGCAGAGTCGCTCGATGCGGGAGTGCGTATTGCTGCGGCACTCGAAACCGCGCACCGCAGCGGCGTGCTGCACCGTGACATCAAGCCGTCCAACGTGCTGCTCACCACCATGGGCGCGCCCGCGTTGGCGGACTTCGGCATCGCCTCAGCCATCGCCAAGGCGGACGAGGTCCCCGAGGTGTTCGCCATGTCCATCCCCTGGAGCTCCCCTGAGGTGCTGCAGGGAGAGGTGACGGGGTCCGTTGCTTCTGAGGTGTGGAGTCTCGCCGCCACCGTCTACACGCTGCTCGCCGGACGCGCGCCATTCGAGCTGCCATCCGGGGAGCGCATTCCCCGCGAACAGTTGCAGGCGCGCATCATCAAGTCGAAGTACGTCCCCACCGGCCGCGAGGACCTTGGCGACCGTCTCGAAGCGGTGCTGGTCCACGCACTGGACAAGCGACCCGAGAACCGCCACGAATCGATGGCGGCGCTCGCGGAGGAACTGCGGTGGGCGCAGTACGAGTTGGGGCTTGCGCCCTCACCGTTCGATGTCGTGGACTCGACGTGGGCCAGCGCTGCCGCCCCGGTCGACTTCTCCCAAGAAGGCCCCCGCGGGCCGATCATCTCGACCGTCAAGCAGGACTCGCGACGTGCTGAGCGGGCCAAGGCGCTCGCCTCCGCGCAGCGCCTGCAACACCAGCGCGAGGCCGAGTCGGTGAAGGCGCGCTCGGGCGCCCGGGCCGGAGTGATCGGTGCGATCGCAGGCGCCGCGGTCGTCATCGTGGGGGCCGCTGCCCTGATCGCCTCGGGGGTGCTGTAGGTGGCTCGCGACGGCAGGCCCGAGCGCCGACGAGGGCCAGTGCTGTGGTCCGTCGCTGGCGTGATGGTCGCCGCGACGGTGGTCACCGGAGCCGTGCTTGCCGACGGCTACGACGAGCAGGAGGTCCCCCGCATCGAGACCGGCGTGTGGGTGACCAGGGATGACGGCCGGTACGCGCGCGTGAACACCCAATTGGGCGAGATCGACACTGTGCGTGCGGTGGCCGACCCCGCAGGCGTGGTCCAGTCCGGCGCGAACTCGGTGGTGTTGACGCAGGGCTACGCCAACGCGTGGCCAGTGAACGCCGCCGTCCCGGTGGACCTGGTGGACGGCGAGGCCGACGCGACCAGTGCCACCCTGTCCTCATCGACGCCCGCGGGCACCGAGCAGGTCATGACCGCAAGCG
Source organism: Demequina sp. (assembly GCF_047975725.1). Taxonomy (GTDB): domain Bacteria; phylum Actinomycetota; class Actinomycetes; order Actinomycetales; family Demequinaceae; genus Demequina. The sequence goes on along the minus strand of NZ_JBKEED010000033.1, from coordinate 31,516 downwards.
ACGCCGTCGTCTATCTCACCTCCGTGGGCGAGGTGTACCTGGGCACTTACCCAGGAATTGGCGAGCCCATGCCGGACCCGTGGCTCGTCGATCCCTATGCAGGCGCGGAGCTCGTCGAGGGTGAAGACCCGCCGGTCTACGTTGCGGATGCCGTCGCCATCGACGACGACGGCACCGTCGCGATGTACTCGATCGCCGAGGCCGCGATCCGTGAGTACGACACGACCACAGGCACCTTTGTTGGCGAGCCCGTCGCCGTGCCTGACGCTCCCGCGAGCGACGCAGAACTCGCCCTCACCTTCGCCGACGGCACCTGGGTGTTGTTCGACTCTGCCTCCGCGCAGGTGTGGGCCGAAGGAGCCGTGGCCCCCTTCTCCATCGACGCGGGCGACGACGCCGCTATCCAATCGACGCCCTCGCACGATGCTCACGCATGGATCGCTGACGGCACTGGGCTCCTGCGCGTCGATGTCGAGGCAGGCGAAGGCACGCGGGTGGCCGAGGCCTCAGGCGCCCCCACTGCCCCCGTCGTGGTCGACGGCGAGGCCTACGCGGCGTGGATCACCACGGGCAGCGCCGCCTTGTGGAGCACCGCGCGCGATGGCGTCACCGACCTGGAGATCGACGCGGCGGCGTTCGCGGATGTGCAGGCTGTGGCTCCGGTGTTCCGCACCAACGGCGACCGCGCGGTGCTGAGCGAGACGGCCACGGGTTCGCTGTGGACTCTGCCCGAGGGCACCCTCGTGCCTGCCTCCCAGTGGGACGCAGTCGAGGACACCGACGAGGTGCTCGGTGAGCGCACCGTCGACGACGTCGTCGAGCAAGAGCCGCCTGTCGCCGTCGATGACGCTTTTGGAGTCCGCCCCGGCGCTTTGGTGTCCCTGCCGCTGCTGTACAACGACCACGACCCCAACAGCAAGGACGTGTTGACCGTCGATCCCGCGTCGGTCACAGCCCTGTCCGACGCCGAGTTCGGAGAGGTCAGCCTCGTAGCCCAGGACCAGCAAGCCGCCGTGCGCGTGCGTGCCGAGTCCGGCTCCGCGACCTTCACCTACGCGGTCACCGATGGCTTCGCCGTGTCCGCCCCCGCGAGCGTCACCCTGACAGTGGTGCCCGATGACATCAATACCGCCCCGGTGTGGTGCGGCGTCGATGCCTGCACTCAGGAGTGGCCGCGCCCTCAGGTCTCCCCCGGCGGCTACGCGGAGGTGCCCGTCCTGCGCGGTTGGGTCGATCCTGAGGGCGACCCCGTCGTGCTCACCGACGCCCGCGCTGACGACGCCGATGCGCTGGTCACCGTCGTGCCCACCGAGGACGGCAAGGTGGCGATCCGTCACCTCGACCCCAATGCGGCCGATGCGGTGATCCCCATCACGGTGACCGTCACCGATGGTCGGGGCGAGACCGCCACCCGCACCCTGGAGCTACAGGTCACTGGGGCACCATCGCTGGAAGTTGAGCCCGTGGCCGTCTCCGGCGCGCTCAACGAGGTCAGCCAGGTCGAGATTGCCGACTTCGTCTCAGGCGGGTCGGGGTCGTACCGCCTGGTCGACGCGGTGGTGTCGCAAGGCGGTGACACGGTCACCGTCACCCCAATCGGAGCCAATAGCACCGTCGAGCTCACCGCGACGGCCCCTGGGCGCTATCTCGCGACGTACACCGTGGAGGACACCTCGACGCTCGCTCAGGCGACCGGCACGCTGCGCTACACCGTCACCGAGGGTGCGCGCCCGCTAGCGGTGCCGCCACTGACTGCCTTCGTGCGCGCGCAGGAAGACGCGACGGTGGACGTGCTCGCCGCGGTCCAGAACACCACCGGGCGCGTGCTGATGGTCGCCGAGGCGACCAGCAATGAGCCCGCACTGAGCGCAAGCGTCGTGGGAACGTCCTACGTGCGTGTCAGCGGCACCACGGAGGACGGCGAGCCCGGTGTGGTGGGCACCGCTGAGGTCGTGATCGCCGACGGCGCGGGCAATACCGCGAGTACCCAGCTCACCGTTTTCTTGTTGCCCCCGGCCGAAGGCTTGTCCCCCATTGCCATGCCCGACACCGTGACGGTGCGAGCGGGTGCGCAGGTGGACGTCCCGGTGCTCGCGAATGACACCGGTCCTCGCGGCGAGCGACTCATGCTCATGGCCGATGTCGAGGGCTCGGGCCAAGCGGGCGAACTGGCATTCGGGTCGGGCAAGATGCTTCGCTACCTGGCGCCTCAGACCCCGGGCGTCTACACCCTGCGCTACCACACGTACATCGAGTCTGACGTCGAGCGCACCGACTCCGCCACGGTCACCGTCGACGTGTTGCCTGCCGGCTCCAACCGCTCCCCCGAACCCAGCACTCTGACCGCGCGCGTCTTGGTGGGCAAGACGGTCCGGATTCCCTTCGACGCGGTGGGCGTGGACCCCGACGGCGACGCCGTCACCCTGGTCGACGTGAGCCAACCTGGGGCCGCGCAGGGCACCGCGACCGTTTCCGCGACGGGCGCCGCCATCCTCTACAAGGCTCCTCAAGCGGCGGTCACCGGAGGACAGGTGTCGTTCACCTACACCGTCGTCGATGCGCTCGGCGAACGTGCCACTGGCACCGTGCGCGTGGGCGTCCTCGACTCCACCTCCGCCGACGTCGCCCCCGTGACGTACTCGGACTACTTGAGCGCACAGGTCGACTCTGAGACCGCCATCCCCGTGGAGCCGCTACTGAACGATTCCGACCCTCTCCAGGGGGAGCTGCGAGTCCTCGATGTGCAGCCAAACGCCGCCCCGGGCTCGGCCGAGTTCGAGCGCCTCGAGGCCTTGTTTGATCGTGCCGCCTTCGAGGCCGACGGCAGTATCGCGATGCTTCCCGGTTCCGTCGCGGGCACCCACTCCTACATCTACACCGTGGAGTCGCCCGTCTCGATGTCGACGGCCGAGGGTCGCATCGTGGTCGATGTCTCCGAGGCCGCCAACCCTCCGTCGCTGCGCATCCAGGACACCGTCCTCACGGCACGCACGCGCCACGACCTTGCAACCGGGATCGACGTGGTGACTGGCAAGGTGCAGTGGCAGGGTGGAGACGTCTCGGGACTGAGGTTGTCGCTGTGGGATGACACCCAGACGGACATGAAGGTGTCGGGCTGGACCATCTCCGGCACCTTGCCGTCCACCCGCACGGTGATCCCTTTCACGCTCACGGGAACGGACTACTCGGGCGAGGAAGTCACGAGTCACGGCTTTTTGCGCATCCCCGAAGTGGACGACATGCGCCTGCAGCTGCTCGCGACCGCGTCCGCAGTCGAGGTGGGTGAGGAAGAAAGCGTCGAGTTTGACGTCAAGGACCTGCTTGACGTCACGGGCGCCGACGTGATCGAGGTGCGACAGGACGATTCCTACGACGTCCAGCGCACCAACGCACGCTGTGTTCCCACGGGCAACAGCACGGTGTCTTACGCGGCCGGCCGCGAGGCGCCGTGGGCCGACACGTGCTCCGTCGCCGTCAAGCTCCGCTCTCAAGACACTTGGTCGGTGGTGGCGGTGCCCCTGTCGATCATCCCCAAGGACCCGCAGGCGATCCTCAACCCGATCAGCCTGACCATCAGCCCCAACCTGGATGACACCGTCAACCTCGTCGAGCAGCTCGTGACCTGGGAAGGCGGGCGCGTCGGGGACGTCTCCGACCTCAACCTCCAGACCTCCTACTCGGGTGACGCCTTCATCGTGTCGACGTCCGGCGGCGTCCTCACGGCACGCGCTCACGCCGATGCGGTGCCCGGCACGCGCGAGGTCGTTCAGGTGCGAAGCGCTGCCTTTGGCGGCCTCAGCACGACCGTGACGCTCGTGGTCGGCGCCGCAGTCCCCGACAACCCGCGCGGCGCGACGTTCAGCCGTACCTGCGACGTGAGTGTCGGGTCGAGTTGCACCATCGCCGTGGTGGACGTGGCCGGCGAGTACGACCCCTACGCAGGGGCGGAACGCTCCGGACTGACGCTCACGCGCGTCGGCTCGTCGGGCACCACGGCCTGCTCGGTCGCGACCGTCACTCAAGCATCGGAAACGTCGGTGGTGGCCACCTGGCCGGGCGGCCAGCGTCCCGAGGGCGGAGAGTGCATCGTCAATTTCACCGTCAAGGATGTCCAGGGCCGTACGGGCACCGGCACGCTCACCATCGACGTCCAGGGCTACCCCAAGCCCCCGGCCGCCGTCACCACCGTGGGCTACACCGGCTCGTCGGTCACGCTCGAGGTGGCACTCGGCCCTGCTGCGCAGGCACACCCCTCCGTCACGTCCGTGACTGTCGTGCGCTCAGGCTCGCCCGTCGCTGCCGATTGCGCGCCGGCCGGTTCGGGCACCTACCGCTGCACCATCTCAGGGCTCGAGAACGGCCAAGCCGCGACGTATACGGCACGTGCGGTCAACTCGGTGGGCGAGTCGCTGGACTCGAGCGCGCACACCACGTGGGCCTACCAGGCACCCAAGATCGAATCCGTGACGGCCGTACCCGTGTACCGCGCCGGGGTCACCTCCGCGAACTCCGGCGTGGTCGAGGTCTCGATCACCTCGAGCGCGGACACGCGCGCCTTCCAGGTGGGCGACGCCAACCAAGAGAAGCAGCGCCAGGGCAACGTCACGACCTTCGAGATGACGCTCCCGGTGGGCGCCCAGAACCTCCGCGTCGTGCCCCTCAGCCAGTTCCAGCCGCCCACGACCGGTTCGGCCCAGGGCGACACCAAGTACGCATCGGTCACCGTTGCTGGGGCTCCACGCTACGACTCCTCCATCTCGGTGGAGGCGGACGGCACGACGGTGACGGTCACCGGCGGCGCATTGAACACCAACTCGTCTGCACTGCCCACGAGTCAGATCTGGTACGCCTGGACCACCTCACAGCCCGAGTGCGTCATGGACTCGGCCGGAAGGGCCGCACTGCGAGGCGGCAGCTACGTGCAGTCTGCTGCGCCCACGATCACCGGGCTCGACGAGTACACGACGTACAACGTGGCTGTGTGCGGTTCCAACGGGTATGGCGCGGTGAAGTCCAACTCCACGTCTGCCTACACCTGGGTGTCTCCCGTTCCGCCCGAGAACGGCATTACCTACCAGGTGAGTAACTCGTGGAACTTCGACGGCGACCGTACGTACGAGGTCAAGCTCATGAACCCCCCGAACCCCAGCAGCAAGTGGGGCCTCAACGTGTTCTACCGCTACGACGGCGCCAACAAGAGCCAACAATTCACGCTCGGCGCCGACACGGTGCGGACCATCGAGGTGGGCTACTGCAGCTGGATGGACCCCGACCGCTGCGGCGACTGGACCGAGGTCTCTCCCGCATCGGGCTCTCCTCGCACCCCCGCCACCGTGACGTTCCCTGAGGCACCAGGCGTGCGCTACGACGACGGCACCACGCAGTGGGGCTGCTTCCCTGAAGGAACGCTGGACCCCAATGCTGTGTCGATCACGGGCGCTGCGCGAGGCGCGGCCACCGTCACGGTCGAGGCCTCCGCCTTCGTCGTGACGTGGTCTGGCACCGACTTTGGCGGCCTGCCCACGATCACCCACGCCGTCACCATCTGCGATCCGCCGCCGGAGCCCGAACCCACCCCCGACCCCACGCCGACGCCGACTCCCGACCCGACCGTCACCCCGTGACGCCGGTCGTCCAGCCCCGATCCCGAACGCTAAGAGGTAGCCCATGACGATCTCGCCCGAACAGGCCAAGTGGTACACCGAGACCTTCTCATTGCTCGCCGACAACGTCGAGCGCGCCATTCTTGGCAAGCGCCACGTGGTCGAGTTGGTGCTCGCTACCGCTCTGACCGGGGGGCACGTGCTGCTCGAGGACGTGCCTGGTACGGGTAAGACTGCGCTCGCACGCACGCTCGCGCAGACGGTCAAGGGGACCTCCTCACGCATCCAGTTCACGCCTGACCTGCTCCCCGGCGACGTCACCGGCGTCACCGTGTTCGACCAGAAGAAGGGCGAGTTCGAGTTCCATGCGGGCCCGGTGTTTGCGAACATCGTGCTGGCCGACGAGATCAACCGCGCGAGCCCCAAGACCCAGTCCGCCCTTCTTGAGGTGATGGAAGAGGGCAACGTCACCGTCGACGGCGTCACCCGCAAGGTGGGTCGCCCGTTCCTCGTCATCGCGACGCAGAACCCTGTGGAGCAGGCCGGCACGTACCGCCTGCCCGAAGCTCAGCTCGACCGCTTCATGATCAAGACCTCGATTGGCTACCCCGACGAAGCCTCCACCTTGCGCATCATTCAAGGCGCGGTAGGTCCCACGCCCGAGGTACCTGCGATCGTCACCCCCGACACCATGATGACGATGGCCGAGCTGTCGCGCACCGTCTACGTCAACCCCCTCATCGCGGACTACATCATGCGGATCGTTGACGCGACGCGCAGGGCGAGCGAAGCCCGCCTGGGGGTGTCCGTCCGCGGCGCCATCGCGCTCACACGTCTGGTCACCACCTGGGCGGCCTCCCGCGGCCGCACGTACGTCACCCCTGACGATGTCCGAGACCTGGCCGTCCCCGCTCTCGCGCACCGCATCATCCTCGAGCCCGAGGCCGAGTTCGACGGGGTGACGCAGGTCGACGTCGTGGGCCAGGTCCTCCTTGACGTGGTCCCGCCGTCGGAGAACGGGGCCGCCTAGCCCGTGTACGAGCGCACCGAAACCCAGTACGGCCACACCGTGACCGGCACCCGCACGCGCGGGGCCACGGTGACCCGGTATGCCACCGAGCACACCGGGATGTCCGCACGGGTCGAAGCAGGCCGCCGAGCGGTGGGCCGGGTGCGTGCGGCAGTCACCGGAGCCTGGAAGGCGGTCTCCGACACCATCAACCCTGCGGGATGGTTGCTCGTGGCCACCACGGTGGCAGGCGCAGCTGCGGCGATCGCGTGGGGATGGGCAGAAGGGTGGGTCGTGGCGGCAGCCGCCGCCACGCTCCTCGCGCTGTGCGTGCCGTTCTTGCTGGGGCGCCACTCGTACCAGGTCTCTCTCGAGTTCGACCGTGACCGCGTGGTCGCGGGTGCGGAGCTCGGCGCAGGCCTCGAGGTGCGCAACGCGGGGCAACGGCCCGCGTTGCCCGCACTGCTGGACATCCCTGTGGGCGAGGGCCTCATCGAGGCGCACGTTCCGCTGCTCAGGTCGGGCTCCGAGCACCGAGAGACGCTCACGATCGCGGCACCCAAGCGCGGCGTCATCACCGTGGGGCCTATGACGATCGGCCGCGGTGACCCCCTAGGGATTGTTCAGCGCGACCACACCTGGCCCGACGTCCAGCACATCTATGTGCACCCCGTGACGGTGCCGATCCCATCGACGAGCGCCGGCTTGCTGCGCGACCTCGAGGGAGTGGTCACCTCGACCATCGTCGACTCGGACCTGGCTTTCCACGCGATCCGCGACTACGTGCCAGGGGACTCGCGCCGCCACGTCCACTGGAAGTCGACCGCCAAGACCGGCCAGCTGATGGTCCGGCAGTACGAGGAGACCCGGCGCTCGCGTATCGCGATCGCCCTGGATCTCGACATCACCGAGTATGCGAGCGAAGACGAGTTTGAGATGGCGGTGTCGACGGCGGCCTCGCTCGCCTTGCAGGCCATTCGCGACGGCCGTGAGGTGGTCATCACCTCCAGCGCACACATTCCTCGCTACGCCGTCGACAGGGTGCACTCGATCCGTACGCTGCCCACGCTGACAGCAACCGGCATGCTCGACGGGATGAGTGCCATCGAGTCTTCGGAAGACGTCATGCCGCTGGAGTTGGTCGCTGGCATGACCGCGCAAGAGACTCAGCACCTGTCCATGGTGTTCCTGGTCACCGGCTCCCAGATGTCCGTCGCCCGGCTGCGCAAGGCCGCCGTCGCCTTCTCTGCAGATGTCACCGTCATGGGGGTCCGCGCGGAGCAGGGTGCCGAGCCGAAAGTCCGCACAGCACGTGAACTCAAGGTCATGACGGTGGGTATGCTCCACGACCTGAGCCACCTGATGTTGAGGGGATCCATCACATGACGTCCCCCCGCCCCCGCGTTTCGCTGCCCGCACCACAACTCGTCGCGGGCATGGTCGCCCTCGTCGCCAGCGTGGCGATCGCCGTCGCGACCGCGTGGCCCATCTACGGCTCCACTCAAGCGATCGTCGCCGCGGCCATCGCGACGGCCGTGGGGGCAGGCTCGGTCATGCTCGGCTGGGCATTGCGCTGGCGACTGTGGCAAACCGGGATCGTCGCTGTCGCCCTGTACGTCCTCACCGTCGTTCCCGCCGCTGTGCCCTCGGCGATGACCAGCCCGCGTGACCTTCTCGCAGGGATCGGGACGGGCCTCGCCGATGTGGTGCTGGGCTGGAAACGTCTGCTCACGATCTCGGTGCCCGCCGGTGATTACCAGAGCGTCCTGGTGCCGTACTTCTTCACCCTGGCGGTGTGCACTTTCGCGGCCGCGGCCCTGATGGTTCACGGCGGCCGGTGGGCGCCTTTCGCGGTCGCTCCGCTCCTGACCATGTCAGCGTTCGGGGCCTTCTTCGGTACCTCGACCACGGGCGCCGACCTGCGCATCGGCCCTTTCACCGTGCCCGCGCCCGCACACGTTGCTGTCGCCTCGCTCGCGCTGCTCGTGTGCTTGGCTTGGCTGCTCGTGAGGGCACGCATCGCCCGGTCGAACGCGCTCAAGGCCGCGCGCTCCCGCACCGGCACCGCGACCCTGGGCTCGGCCTCTGGTGCCTTTGCCCTGCGCCGCCAACTCGTGGGCGTGGGCATGGTCGTGGTCACGGTGGCGGTCGCACTCGCCGCGGCTCCGCTCTCGTCCGCGTTCGGCGCGCGTGTGGTGGCCCGTGACGCAGTAGACCCCCTGCTCATGCTTCAGCAGCAGGCCAGCCCGCTGTCGTCGTATCGGGAATGGTCGCGTACCGACCGTTTTGGCGAGGCTCTGTTCACCGTCGAGACCACAAGCGCCGTCGACCGGCTGCGCATCGCGACTCTCGACGCCTACGACGGCGTGACCTTCTACGTGGGAGCGACCGACCAGACCGCTCAGCTGGTGCGCCAGCCCCAACGTCAGGGACGCGACATCTCCGTGACCATTCAAGAGGGCTTTGAAGGGGTGTGGGTACCACTGTCGACGGCGTCGGCCGGTGCTCCCCGGTTCGGAGGCGAGCGGGCCGCCGAGTTGGCCGACTCCTACTACGCCAGCGCTGACTTGGGCGCGGGAGTGATTGTCGCCGGCCAGGATCCGCAATCCGTTGAGGGGCTGCGGGCCGGTGACACGTACACGCTCACCGCCGCAGCATCGACGGACACCGCTGCCTTCGAGCGCGCGGTGGGCGGCGAACCGCTCATCAGCGAAGATGCGTACCCCGCGCTGACGTCTTGGGTCGAGGCTCAAGAACTGGACCGCACGGGTGCGTCGCTGATCGCACTCGTCGAGCGGCTGCGCGAGCGCGGCTACCTGAGTCACGCGACGGACGACACCGCCGCCTCGAACGCCTGGATCACGGCGCTCAGTGCGCGCGCGCCGTTCACGTTCTACGGCAGCAGGGCAGGGCACTCGTCGGCTCGTGTGGAACAACTCTTCGAGGACCTGGTCGACCAGCAGGACCGGGCCGGCGAGGACGCCACGGATGCGATGCTCGTGGCTGCTGTGGGTGACGATGAGCAGTTTGCGACCGCCGCTGCACTGCTCGCGCGCCACCTGGGTTTCGAGTCGCGCGTCGTCATGGGCGTCAGGCTCGGCGACACGGGCTCCGACTGGGCCGTGCCCTCGTGTGCTGACACGTGCACTGGTGAGAACGTGACCGCGTGGGCAGAGGCGAGGTCGGTGGGCGGCGAGTGGGTCACCCTCGACGCCACCCCGCAGTTCACGGTCGCCCCCAGCCTCATCGAAGAGGGCCAGAACCCGCCCGAGAACCCCACCGAACCCGAAGAAGTCGAGGCGGAGGTCATCGATCCCCCCACGACGTTGTCGGAGACCACCGGTGAGGCCACCCAGGACACGCCAGTCGAGGAAGACGTGTGGCTCAGCACCTATATGCCACTCATCCTCGCGATCGCGAGCGCCGCCATTGGCACCGTGCTGGTCGTCCTTCCCTTCTTGGTGTTCCCTGTGGCGAAGGCGAGCCACCGACGTTGGCGCCGCCGAGCGGCGGTGCCCGAGGTCGCCATGGTGGGCGCGTGGGAAGAGCTCATGGACCGCTACACCGATGCGGGTATCGAGATTCCCCGGGGGTTGACTCGCGCCGAGGTGGCCGACGTTCTCGCGCGACCCCCTGCCGTCGCCGTCGCCGCGATCGTCGACCGCGCGGTTTTCGCCGAGCACCCACCAAGCCGCGAGGCCAGTCAGGGCCTGTGGGACATCGTCGACGACGAACGTCGAGCCCTCAAGCGCGAGCTGTCGTGGTGGGCGCGTCTCACGTCCACCTTCACGCCTGCGTCATTCATGCGTACCCTCCGTGCACAGCGCACGGATGAACTCTCCACGTTGCAAAGGAAGGACACCCATGCCGTCCGTTGACTCCTCCGCCTCGGCGGGTGCGCTGCTGGCGCTCGCCCTCGTGTGGACGCTCGTCGGCGTCGCGATGTACGTCTGGTACGGCTGGGCGTTGTCGCGCGTCTTCACCCAGCTCGGTACCGACGGATGGCGAGGCTGGGTACCCGTGCTCAATGAGTCCACCATCCTCAAGCTCGGTGGCGTGCCCGCATGGAACGTCGCGTTCGCCTTCATTCCTGTGGTGAACCTGTACTTCTTCTACCTCAAGTTCATGGCGGCGAGCCGCATCAATCCCCGGTTCGGGTACGGCACCGGCCTGGCTGTCGCGGCCGTGCTCGTTGCCCCCATCTGGGCGACCATGCTCGTGCTGGCGCGCCACGACCACGCCGACCCTGGGCAGCAGCGCCTCGAGCAAGTGGCAGGGCATCGCGAGGTTCAGGGTGGGCTCGCTGCACCTGCGCAGACCGTGCCTGCGCAGGGCAGCGCGGTGCACGCACCCGCATTCTTGATGGCAGCGCACACTGCGGCGCCGGCTGCCGCTGGCACCGCCCCTTCCACCGCGCCTGTCCCTGCCCCGGTCGCCGACTCGGCCGCTCCCGCTCAACCTGTGCTCGCGCCTGCCGGCTTTGGAGCGACCGTCCCTCCTGGCACCGAGCTGGCTGCCGATGCGCCCGCCGCTCCCGTGCCGCCTGCTCCCCCGGCGCCCCCGGCCGCTGAAGCTGCGCCTCCTGCGCCTCCTGCGCCTGTTGCGCCTCCTGCGCCTGTTGCCGCGCCGGTTCCTGCGGCTGCCGACGAGCCCGTGAGCGCGCACGACGAGGTGCCGGTGCCTTGGGACGCTGCACCGGCAGTCCCCGCCGAGCCACACGCCTCGACCCCCGCCGAGGAGCCGATCGTGGTGCACAACCCCTGGGCGCGACCGAGCGCGCCCGCCGAGCATGTCGGTACCGAGCCCGCTAGCGTGGCTCCGGCCAGTGCTGTGCCGGCACCCGTCGAGCAGGCGCCCCCCGCATCGGCCCTTGAGTCCCCAGCCGTTGGAGTTCCCACCTGGCTCAACGACCTCGAGAGCGCACAAGCGGCGGGCACGCCCGCCCAGTCCACGCTTGCGGATTCCGTGTGGGCGTCTGCACCCGCCGCTGCTCCGGCAGACGACGACGATGACTATGGCGAGACCGTGGTGGTCGATCGCAGGCCCCAGATTGCGTGGACGCTCGACGTCGACGACGCGGGACCGCTGCCCCTGACGGCTGACCGCGTGATCCTCGGCCGCCGTCCCCCCGTGACGGAAGCTGGTGCCCAGGCTCTCGCCGTTCCAGACTCCACGCGGACCCTGTCAAAGTCGCACGCCCGCCTCGAGCTCATTGACGGCGAATGGACCATTACCGACCTCGGTTCGACCAATGGCGTGTTGCTGGTGGACGCCGCAGGCACGGAGACGCTCATCGAGGCAGGCGAACCGGTCGCGGTCACGGGCCGGTTCATTCTGGGCAAGGTGGGCATGTCCATCACGTACGTGGCGGGCGATGCATGAGCGTCGTGGGTATCGCGGGGGTGACTCTCAGCGTCGGCGCTGTCACCGACCCCGGGCTGCGCCGTCCCGCCAATGAGGACGCGCTGTTCGCGGATGGTCCTGCCTTCGTCGTCGCTGACGGCATGGGCGGCTACGAATGCGGAGACCTCGCCAGCGCAGCCGTCGTGGGCGCCTTCCGGGATCGCCTGTGTGGCGACCGATTCGGAGTATTCGAGGACGTTCAGGCGGCACTGCTCGATGCGGACGATCGCGTGGACGTAGTGGCACAGTCCACGAGCCGGGGAGCGGGGAGCACCGCCACTGGCGTGGTGCTGGTCGAACACGGCGGCCAACCACATTGGCTCGTGTTCAATGTGGGCGATTCGCGCGTCTACCGCCACCTGGGCAGCGAGCTCGAGCAACTCACCAAGGATCACTCGCTCGGTCGCGAGCTTGTCGATACAGGGCAGATGCGCGAAGAAGACCTCGCGACGTTCCCGGACCGCAACGTGATCACGCGCGCGATCGGAGCGGCGGACTCGCTCGCTGACAGCTGGCTCGTTCCCGTCGTCACCGGCGAGCGCCTACTGTTGTGCTCCGACGGACTCCATGGCGAACTCGACCACGAGGCCATTCGCGCGCTGCTCACGATGAGTGGCCGCCCCGAGAGCGCTGCGCACGTGCTCGTTGAACGCGCCAAGCAGGCCGGAGGTCGCGACAACATCACCGTTATCGTGATTGATGTCGTCTCCGGCGGAGCGCAGCTGCTGAACGACGGCACGACCGACGCGCATGCCATGACGCTCGGCGAGTACGACGACGACACCCTGACGGTGTAGCGAGGACGTGATGGACGACGACGAGCGCACGCGAGTGGTGGACCGGCCCGCACCCACACCGACCGACGAAGACGACCACACCCGCGTCGTCGACAGGCCCGCACCCACACCGACCGACGAAGACGACCACACCCGCGTCGTCGACAGGCCCGCACCCACACCGACCGACGAAGACGACCACACCCGCGTCGTCGACAGGCCCGCACCCACACCGACCGACGAAGACGACCACACCCGCGTCGTCGACAGGCCCGCACCCGACGACCGCACTGCCGTCGTAGACCGTGCCAAGCCACAACCGTCGCTCACCCTCCCCGGTGCGGCTCGCCGTCGCGGCATCACGGAACCTCCCGTCGTCGAGGGCTTCGCTCCTCGAGCCGAGCCCGCAGTCGGGCCCGGAGCGGTCGAGACCTATGTCGCTCGCGACATCCCCGAGGTGTCTGCACCTCCCGCAGCGGTCGAAGAGGGGCCCGCCGCGACGCGCGCGGCCGCGCCTGCGATGACCTCGGTGCGCCGCCGTGGCCGACGTACCGCACGCGTGGCTGTCGTCACCTTCACTGTGGCGTGCGTTCTCGCCGTCGGTGGCGCCATCGCGCTTGGCCTGATCTGGCTCTAGTCAGGCGTCAGCGCAACAGCTCGGTTGCGGACTCGCGGTTCCGGTCGAGCATGCCCTCGCGCGGCTCTTGGGCCACGGGAGCCTGATCCGCACGCCGACGAAAGACCAGCACCGAACCCAGCCCCGCGAGCGCAATGAACCCCACGACCCCCACGCCGATTGCGAGCCTGCGAGTGTCGTCGAGTGGGTCGTCGACGCTCACGGGCGCTAGTTGCACGGACGCGGGTGACACCGCTATCGCGTCCGCACCGGTGAAGGGGTTGGAGGGGCCACGTTCTTGACTGCCCGGAACCAGGGAAATGGCATCCAGCGGCTGGAGCAATCCCCAGCCGTTGACGTCATCCCGAGCATCCGCATCGACGCGAATGGCGCTCGCCATAAGGCGATAGCGAAGCTGCTCGTTGGTGTCGTCGGGGTGAGCTTGTTTGACGAGGGCCACCGCTGCTGCTGCATACGCGGTCGCGTAGCTCGACGACGGCTCGGCGCTGGAGTAGATGCAGTCGCCGCCACCGGGCGTCGCGGTCACGACGGCCATCCCCGGCGCGGCGATCTCAACGTGCTCACCGTGAATGCTGGCGTCGGTCACGGTGCCACGGAGGTCGCTCGCCGTGACCGCTAGCACGCCGTCATAGGCGGCCGGGTAACGAGGGACATCGTCCTTGACGGTCGCGGTCTCCCGGTTCCCGGCGCTCGCGACAATCAACGCGCCGCGTTGCTGGGCGTACGCGACGGCGTCGCGCACGGCGGGCACATCCTGCTCATCACTGAGCGAGACGTTGATGACGTCGGCGCCGTTGTCAGCCGCCCAGCGGATCCCCTCCGCCAGGCGTCCTGAGTCGGGGCCCCAGCCCGCCTCGAGGGTCTGCTGGTCCCTTCCGGCGTACACCCGCACCGACAGCAGTTCGACGTCAGGGGCAAGGCCGACGACCCCGGAGCCGTCCACGCGCTGAGCGGCGATCTGGCCCGCAATGGCCGTGCCGTGTCCGTGCTTGTCGACCAGGCCGTCCTCGCGCTCGCCGTCCGGCACCAGGTTGACACCGCCGGTCACGACCCCCTGGAGGTGCTCGTTGCTCGCTGCAATGCCGGAGTCCACCACGGCGACCGTCACCCCTGCCCCGGTCGCGCGCTCCCAGACCGCTTCGCTCTGGAGCATGGCCAGACTCGGCGGCTCCTGGTCGATGAGCGTGGGAGTCTCGGCATCGCACTGAATGCCCGCCGAGTCGATCGCGAGCGATGACGATGGCGTGGGTTCGGGGGTCGCTCCTAGCGACACGGATTGGCCAGCGGGCGAGGCCCCCGCGGCCTCAACGGTGAGTGCGGGGCCAGAGGCGAAGAACTGCATCCACACGCTCGGCACGTGAGTCGCGTCGTCGAGCGAGTACCCCACGCGGGTCAGCACAGCCGAGTCGGCCCCTGGCATCGCGTACGACGTTCCCGTTTCGTCGACCAAGGCGAGCGCCTGGGCGGACTGTGCTCCCCGCCCTCCGGTGATGACGAGCGCGCCAGCGCGGACCGCCACGTTCACTCCTGCGGAATCGGGCGCTACATCGGTTGCGGCGAGCGAAGTCTGGGCCGCGCCATTGGCGCCGTGGACCAGGAGCGCGCAAGCGGTGAGGTCGTAGGACAACGGCACCAGCACAACTGCGGGCCAGTCGCCAGGGATGGGTGAGGTGTCAGCCGTGGGCAGGTCACGGATCTCGGCCGCCGTCACCTCCCGCTCACCACCCAGCAGGGCGCCCGTGCCCAGCATGTACAGCTGCTGCGCAAGCGGGCTGATTGCCGCGAGTTCCCCCTCCGGGGTCACCAGGAACCGGTTCGTCGAGCCCTGCGGGTGGACCACTGCGCCCACCACGAGTGTCGAGTCACCCACCGGCTCGCCTGCCTGGTCCACCGTGAGAGGGGCGAGCTCGGCGCCTTCCTCGAACAGGTTCAGCCAGCGCGAATCGACCTCGACCGGGGCCTGCTCCGCGAGCCCCATCGCACGCAGCACGGCGTCCGTTGCCACCGAGGCCACGGCGTAGCGGTAGCCGCCAGCGATGACGTAGACGGCACCGTCGCTCACCACGGCGACGCCCGCATCGGTCGCCTGAACGGAACTGTCTCCTGGTATGGAGACAGCCGTGCCGACAGGCGCGGCGCAGGCACTCCAGCCCGTGGGGACCAGGTCGCTCGCGAGCGGAACGTCGTCCGGCGCTCCCACGATGCCGATAGTCGGTCCGACAGGAGCGTCCTTCACCTCGGCAGCGCTCGTGGTCACCACGGAATACTGGTCGGCCGGCGTGAGCAGGCGAGCGCTCGTGGCGTTGACCACGGGGTACAGCGTGCCCTCGCGCGACAGATAGCGCGCGCCCGTGTCCGTCGTGATGACGAGGGTGTTCGTTTCCCAACCTGGCTTGAGTCCCTGGTTCATGTACCCGTAGAACACGCCGCCGAGGATCACCATGGCAGACAGGACGACACCGCCGATCACCGCCTTGAGCGGCGACGTGGGCTCGACCTCCTTGCCTCCAGGTGCGCCAGAGGTGAAGGCAGCGAGCAGGCGTTTGCGACTGTACGTTTGGGCGTCAATCAGGTCTTTCTTGGTCGCCATGGACTATGCCCAGCCCGCCGCGAGCACGCCGAGGGGCAGCAGCAATGTGAGCACGATGACCTCGACGGTGTCCGCCGCTCGTGCCATGCCAATACGTGCGCGGGGGCTCAGCAGCGTCACCGTGACGAGGATCGCGGTCGCGCCCAACAGAATCACCAACAGCGCTCCCTGGCGGTGCGCCTGGGACGCGGCGACCGTGAGCGCGGTCAGCGCAAGGCCCACAGCGCCTACCGCCATCACCACCATCACGGCGGCCCTGGCGTATGCCTGGCGCGACTGGAACATCATCCCCAAGAACGCAAGCGCGGCAAGGCACGCGCCGGCGAGGCCGCTCGCTGCCACGATCGGCGTGGCGACCAGGACTGCGAGTCCAATGCCGAGCCGGAGGGCGACCAGTACGCGAGCCCCGCTAGCAGCGCGGGCTTTCACCGCATCGGCATCAATGGGCGTGGGCTCCGCAAAGATCTCCTGGTCGCTCTGTGGCGAGATGACCTTGAGGCGGGTGGAACTGAAGGCCAGCCACGGCAGTAGGTTTCCTAGCGCAGCGGCGACCGCGACCGTCATGGCGAAGGCTGCGACGGCGGCGCCCGGAGCCAGCCCGGTCATAGTCGCCGGGATGGCGATCACGATGCCCCACACGATGCTGACGAGATGCACCTCACGGCGCGTCGTCGACAGCACCATGGCGAGTGCGCCAGTGAGCGCGGCGGCCCCTCCAGCGGCGGCGAGAGGCCAGCCCCAGCGCAGGTCGGCATCAAGGGCCAGGAATCCAGCAAGACCAGCGAAGACTGCCGCGGCGAGTCCGAAACCATGCCCGGCCTCGACCTGTCCCAGCCGGGCCAGCACGGCCGATGCGATGAGCAGCACTGCGGCGCCGCCACCAGCGAGGACGGGGGCCAGCAACACAGACGGCCCGATGCTGAACAGCAGCACTGCGCACAACGCGAGGAACGTCAGGCTCACTGCCAACGCGGTGCGTGCGCTGTCCGCGGGCGCCCAGGCCCGGTGTTGCTCCGCCGTCGCGTCGATGACGGCCTCGGTGATGTCGTCGTAGACGCGGGGTTCAAAGAGGAGCCCTCCGCGCGCCAGGGTGAGCACATCGCCGTCATGCACGCCCTGGGCGGTCGCGCTGAGGCTCGGGTCGAGTTCTCCGCCGTCGGCCCTGCGTAGGGCATATCCGCCGTGGACAAGTGACGGGTCCAGGACGCCGAGGCTGCGCGCAAACCCCGGAATCACCTCCACCAAGGGCACGGAACCAGGGACGCCAACGTCGAGACGTCGATCCTCGCTCACCACGCTCACTCGCACGAGCGACATGGGAGCTGCTGCTTGCTGGCTCACTGGGCTCCTCCCCCGGGAGCGTGCCGACGCGCGGCACGTGACTTCAAGGCGCTGTGGACTCTTCGGGAGTGTAACGGCCCGAGGGTTTCACCCCAAGCCTTGTGAGGGGAGCTCTGCGCGGCAAGCACGCGTGACAGTGACAAACCGCCCAACACCCTGGAAATCACGCAGAGCACCGGGTAGGGTCTCGGTGTCGGCTGGCAGGGGGCGAGTCCGTCGATTGCCATGTGGCAGCCCGTTGGTGGGTGCTGGTCGTCCCAGTCACTGATGAAGGGGGCACCAATGGCTCAGACCATTGCTGCTGAAGAGGGTGCGTTGCGTGATGGTGCTATCGCCGTCAACACCGCCAAGGGCAACATCGACCGACAGATCGCGAACGTTCGCTCCGAGATCGAGCAGCTGCGCGGGTACTGGACTGGCGCTGCCGCCACGTCCTTCACCCAGCTGCTGACCCGCTGGGACCAGGAATCACGCAAGCTCAACGACGTGCTCGTGACCCTCGAGGACGCACTCAAGGGCACCGAACGTGACCAGGCCCAGGCCGAACAAGACCACCAGTCGACCATCTCGGGCCTTGGCTCGATGATGTCCGGTTCCTGACCTACCACTCAAGGAGACACCACCATGGAATCAATGAGTGTTCGCCCCGAGCAGGTCACCGCGCTGGCCGGTTCGATCCGCACCGGCGCCACCGGCATCCGCAACGAACTCGACGAGCTCGACAAGAAGGTCTCGCGCCTGCGCGCCAACTGGTCCGGTGAGGCACAGACCTCCTACGACGAGGCGCAGCGCCGCTGGAACGCCTCCATCGCCGAACTCCAGCAACTGCTGGCCCAGATCTCGACCAAGACCCAGGAGATCTCCAACTCCTACGTCAACACCGACTCCCAAGCAGCCAAGCGCTTCTCCATCTGACCCCACTCCCCGCATCGGGCCTCACCGCCCGATGCGGGGAGTACCGCGCCCGGAAGGACCTGAGGCGATGACAGACGCGATCTCCGCCCGCATCACCGACATCCACGACGAACTCGCCAACCTGCTGCGGCACCTCAACGAGTTCCCCTCGCTCGAGGCGATCAAGCACACCGAAGGCGCGAACGCCTCTGTGGCAGCTCCGTTCAACATCTCGCTGAAGGCCGCAACGATCGAGGCGTCCAGGATCACCAAGGAACTGATGACCGCGATCGCCTCGATGGACGATGGCGTGCGTGCCGCACTCAACGACCTCGTCGAACAAGATGCCTCCCTCGCCGCGGCTGCGGCGCGGGTCGAGAGTTTCCTGGACGACATCGCCACCGAGCCCGGTGCGACGCAGCAGCCTGCGACCACGACCGTGTCGCAGCAGTCGACCAGCGGCGGCTCGTCCTTCTCGAACTACAGCGGACAGGTGAAGGACGCGTGACACGCTTCACTCGGTGGACCGGAGCCGGGATGGGCCTCGTGATGCTCGCGCTGTCCGCCACCACAGCAACGGCCGATGTCGAAACCGACGGGCTCTGGTACTTCG
This sequence comes from Demequina sp., assembly GCF_047975725.1. Taxonomy (GTDB): domain Bacteria; phylum Actinomycetota; class Actinomycetes; order Actinomycetales; family Demequinaceae; genus Demequina. Next base: position 12,650 of record NZ_JBKEED010000033.1, on the reverse strand, counting down.
ACTGGTTCAAGGTCCAAGACGCCCACGACGCCGGCATCACTGGCGAGGGCATCACCATCGCGATGATCGACTCGCCCGTCAATCTCGACATCCCCACCCTCGCCGACGCTGACATCCGCGTGCAGGACTCCGCATGCGTAGACGCCGACGGGACACCCTACCCCGGCACGTCTACCGACTACGCGGTGGCACACCACGGCACCGCGGTGCTCTCACTCCTCGTGGGGTCTGGTCAAGGGTTCGACGGACAGACCGGCGTCAAGGGCCTGGCGCCCGACGCCACCGTGTTGACCTACTCGGCAGCAGTGGGCTCGACAACGGAAGAGTCCGATGCACTCGACGGTGCTTGTGTCGGCCCCGACGGCGAGACGATCACCGCATCACACGCCATTGGGCTCGACATGCATGCGGCGATGGATACGGGCGCAGATATCATCTCCGTGTCGTTGGGCGTCCCCCGGCACGACGTGCTGGAGAATGCGATCGCGAGGGCGATCCGCGAGGGAGTCGTGATCATCGCGAGTGTCGACAACACAGATGTAACAGTCAGCGCCACCTCCCCTTCCGACCTCAACGGGGTACTGTCCGTCAACCGCATCAACCCCGACGGCACCGCGCCTGAAATCTACAACACCGACGTGGTCGCTCCCGGCCTTGACTTGCTGCACCAGGGCGTCAATGACGACTGGAAGGCGCAGGCGCGCGCCGGCGGCACATCGTTTGCGACCCCGATCGTCGCCGGCAACGTGGCTCTGGCGATGCAGAAGTATCCCGACGCCACACCCAATCAGTTGTTGCAGTCGGTCATCCGCAACACCGGCGATGTGCCTCACGAGCTCTCGTACGATCCTCCGTACGGCTACGGAGTCGTCATCACTGACGTGTTTCTTGCCGCAGACCCCACCGTCTATCCCGACGTCAACCCATTGGTGTCGAACTACGCGCTCATGCCGCCTGGCGTCGACCTGATCTGGGAGGGTGCTGTCGCTGACCTAGACATCACCGAAGATCCCGCGCCGCGTCCCATCTACACGCCACAGCCCACCAGCCCGACTCCGTCGGCAGAGGTGGCTCCGACCACGGATCCCACACCCGACGCCACAAACCCTGAAGTACAGGGCGCCGACGAGACGACGATGCCCGGCTGGCTTGTGCCAGGGATCATCGCAGGCATCGCTCTGCTCGTGTTCATCGCAGTCGTCATTGTTGTCATCGCACGCAAGGCCCGCAGCCAAGGAGGAACCCATGGGACCGAATGAGCAGGCACTCGACGCCATCCTCGCCGCGCCCGCGTGGAAGGCGGAGCAGTTTCCCGAGCTGATGCTCTCGCTCGGCGCCTTGCGGCGAGCCCTCGCAGACTTGGCCTTGCCCGACCCGGACAGGTGGTCGGGCAAGGCCGCTGAACAGGCAGCCTCGACGTTCGGGGACCTGAGCGACATCTGCGGCAACCTGAAGTCTGCATTGACCGAGGTCCAGTCCGCTGTGAGTTCCGCCAACTCGGCGGTGGACAGGGCTCGCAGCGCTCGGGGCGGTCTGCCGTCGGCAACGGTGCCGTCGTGGCTTCACGCCGCGGTGGACGTCGCGCAGGCGGCGGGCGAGGTCAACGTCATCATCGGAGGCTACGCGTATGTCGCCGACAAGGCCGTCGGCATCTTCGAAGGGATTTTGGGCAACAACCGCGAAGAAGAGGCGAAGGCCACCCTCGAAGCGCTGGCTGAGGATCTGGCCGCGCCGAAGGAGCGTGTCAACGAGTCGCTAAGTAAATTGTCGCTCGACCTCGTCGTCGACGACACCGCGTCCGACGACGAGGTCGAGCAATGGCGTCTCACGAACCCCGACCCCCTGCCCGGTGGCCCTTTCCCGGTGCCGGCGACACCACGTCTGCCCAAGGCTGTGGCGGACAAGTTCCCGGAGTTGAGGTATGCCGACGAGGGCGCTCCAGACGATGTCCCTGATGGCTGGTCAGTGCCGTCGCCCACGGACCCACCCAGGTGGGTACCGCCAGAACCCGGGACCGACTGGGGCAGCGGCAACGACCTCGGCGTCAATCCGCCGTCGACCCCGTACCCCGATAGTGACGATGGCTTGTGGCACGGTGGCTCTGGCCCCGACATCGACTCAGGCACGAGCGGTACCACCGGCGGTGGGGGAGGCTCCCACTGGGGCACGGGCCTGCTCGGTGGCGGTGCCGCTGCAGGAGCGGTCGCGGTGGGCCTCGGCGCTCGAGCCCGTGCGGCTGCCGCGGCGGCTCAAGCTGGCATGCCCGGAGCCGGCATGGCAGGCGTTCCCGGTGCGGGCGGCTTGCTCGGCTCCGGTGCGACGAGCGGCGTGGGCGGTGTCGGGGCCGGTGGAGCTGGCGCATCGGGTGCAGCTGGCGCGGGACGCGGCATGAGCAGCGGCCTCGTGGGCGGCGGAAGCGGAACTGCTGGATCTGGTGCCGGCTCTGGCGCGACCGGCGGGCGTGGATCCGGATCCAGCGGCGGCCGAGGCATGATGGCTGGCGGCGGTGCCGGTACCGGCGCGGGGCAATCGAAGGACAAGCCGGCACGCTCGGGGCTCGGTGGACCCGTCGCCCCCAAACTCGAGGACGACGATGAGTTCGTGCGTCAGTCCGAACAGGCTCGTGCAGGTTGCCGCGACGCGCCTGGCGAGGCCTAGAGGTCCCGTCTGTGGCGCCCCTGACACGTCCCTGGATTTACGTCCACCGGCGCGCTAGGGTCACCACGGCAGCCGGTGTGCGGCCCGTCCCGGCTGGCTGCACACCCACTCATCAACTCTCCCACTAGTACCCCGCCCGTAAGGACCCCCGACATGCCCGCCCCGGCCTCGATCGCTCCGTACCCTGCGGTGTGCGACACCGAGGTGCGCGCCTGGGAGATCCCGGGTTCGTCGGGGGTGGCTGCGTGAGCGAGGCTCCCGACGCACTGCAGGCGAGAACATGCTTCGCACTGTTTGCCGCCCACGGTCGCGTCGACATCGCCGCTCCCGCCGAGCAGCCGTTGGCACGCGCGCTCGCCGCCATGGGGGTCATCGTCGATGTCTCCCGCCACGCGGTGCTCGGAGGCGACGGCAGGGCCGTCGACCTCGCCGCTCCCGTCTCGCACATCGACGACGGCGCGATCCTCACGCTCGTGTCGCTCGCCCCCGAGTCGGCCACGACATCGAGGAGCGTGCCGCGCGTCACCGCCCGCGCCGACGCCTCCGCACCGTGGTGGCTGCTCGGCACCCTCGCGCTCCTTCTGCTGGCCGCCGCACTGACTGATCTCGCCCTCGGTTCGACGCTGTTGGGTGACGGCGCGCGCCTCGCCGTGGGCACACTCGGCGGCCTGGGTTCGCTGGCGTGTGGCACGTGGTGGGCGACGCGTGGCGCGTCCCGCTCGCGTGAGGGTGCTGCCATCCTCGTCCCGATCCTGCTTGCCTTCAGCGCGACGGCGCTCGCCCTCCCCGCCGCATACCAAGGGGCACACCTTGCGGTCACCGCCGGACTGCTTGCCGGCGCGGTTCTGTGCTGCGCCCTAGCCGCCGTCGCGAGCGAGCGTCCCGCGCGCGCGATCGCGGTCTCCTCCGCGGTCGGGCTGCTGATCTTGGGCGCAGTGTGGGCGCTCACCCTCGTCATCGGGATGCCCGCATCGGCCGCAGCCATGGTGTGCATGGGCCTGGTCGCACCGGGGTTGCGGTGGGTCCCCACCACGATTCTCAACGTGCCAGAGGGCTACGCGATCGAGTACCGCCACTTCCTTGGCAATCGCTGGAGCGTACGCGGCGCGGTGCCGAGCGACCCAGGCGAGGTGTCGATGGCAGTGGTGCGCCCCTATGTCGACGAGGCCCACGCGCGCCTCACCGTCGGCGTCGTGCTCTTGAGCGCCACGAGTGTCCTCGCGACACCCTTGGTAGTCGCGGGGGTGTCGTCTCCGGCGATCTTCGAGCGCATCGGCGCCATCGTGTTGGTGGTCGCCACCGTCCTTGGGCTGGTGCTGTGGTCGCGCCGGACCACCGACACGGTGCTGCGCTGGACCCCGCGAGTGGCTGCCGGCATCACCGTGGTGCTCGCGATGGTTATGGTGACCGCGAGCGCGGAGCCGACGGCACGGCTCACCCTTGCCGCCGTGCTGATCATCGTCTCGGCGATCATCGCGGCCGCACTTGCCCCCTTGTCCCGTGAGCGGTCGGCGCTTGCGTGGTCGCGCATCGGCGACGTGCTCGAGAGCATGTCCGTCGTCCTGGCGCTTCCGGCCGCGCTGCTTGCTGCCGATACCCTCGAGTTCGTACGAGCGATGGTGTCTTGATGAGTCCTTCCGACGTCGTGACTTCCGCCCCGTGCTGGAACTGCGGCCAAGCAGTCCAGTCCTCAGCGGCCTCCTGCCTGTGGTGTGGTGTCACCACTCGCAAACCCTCCACCCAGTTCGTGATGGCTCCCGGCGGTGGAACGCCCAGCGAGCCTGATCCTGCCGCGGCCGCGGCTGCTCCCACCTACCCATCGCTGCCCTCGCCGAGCGCTATCCCTACGCCGCCGCTGCGCAGTGGTGGCCGCCCCACCCTTGGCCCCGCCTTCGCCGGTTCCTACGCGGCAGTCGGCAAGCAGGTCGCGGCCTTCACGATCGATGTGCTTGCCGTCGCGGCGGTGACCGTCACCGTCCATCTGTGGGCCACTAGCGTGCCACTCACGGTGCTTGCGGCGCTGGAGTCGCTGGTGTTCCTGTGGGTACTGGAGGCACGCACGGGCTTGTCTCTTGGCGCTCTCGTGCTGCGCATGCGTCACAGCATCGAAAGCCGCCCCTACTCCCCCGGCGCCGGCCGCGCCGTAGGCCGCATGGCCCTGACCGGTTTGGGCTTCCTGGTCGCCATCGTCGGCGCTTGGGTGGTCGCGGCCAGCGGCGCCTGGGACAGAAGTGGGCGAGGTCGGTCCTGGGCGGCCAAGGCCTCCGGCACGGTGGCCGTCTCCACGCCCCGTCGCACCGCTGCGCGGGCCGTGAGCGCCGATGCGGGTGCGGCCGCCGCTGCCCCGGCACCAGGCACCGCTGCGGCCTTCGGACTCGCCGCGCCACGCGTAGTGAGCACCTCGACGCTCGGCGGGTCGAGCATCGAGGACTCGGCGAGCGCCTCGTTCACCGGTCAAGGAATCACCCCCATCGTGGCGACCACGCGTGCCGAAGTCGTGGCGGCACAGCAAGCGCAGCCCGAGGTCCCGCCGGCGAACCAGCCTCCTTCGCAGATCCCCCCGCCGCCCCAGGTGCAAGCCTCACAACCGGCCATTGCGCCTGCCCCCGGCACGGCCATGCCTCCTGCGGCCGCGCCATCTGATCCCCTTGCCGCGCCTGCCACCGCTGCACCGGCACCCGCATCGGCCCCTGTACCGGCGCCTGCGCCGGTGCCTATGCCGGCGTCGGCACCCCAGCCAGCCCCCGCATCGGCCCTTCCCGTCACGCAGGGAGCGCTCCTGCTCGTGTTCGACACCGGCCAACGCGAGACCATTGCGCTTCCCGCCACGGTCAACCTGGGCCGGCGCCCCGCCGCGACGGCCCCCACCGATGCCCTCGTGTCCGTGACCGACCCCGACGGCTCGGTGTCCAAGACCCACGTGCGCTTGGAGCACTCGCGAGGCCGCACGTGGGTGACGGACCAAGGCTCGACCAACGGCACCGACCTGCTCGATGACGACGACATCACCACGCTCGCCCCCGGCGCGCGCACCGAGGTGCCCGACGGCGCCCGCGTGCGCATGGGTAACCGTGCCTTCACCGTGAACGTCCTGCTCGATACCCGAGCCCCGGAGGGAACCCCATGACCGGCCCGCGCCTCGCACCACCCCGAGTCCCATCGGGGCGCATCCCCTTGCAGGCCCCGCCGGAGATTGCCCCTGCAGACGGGTCCAGCATGCTCATGTCGATGCTGCCAATGCTGGGCTCCGTGGGCGCCATCGTGATGGTCACCATGACCAACACCGGCGTCCAGGGTCTGCTGACGGGTGGCATGTTCCTCGTGTCATCGCTGGGATTCGTCGCCGTCAATGGCTGGCGCCAGCGCTCGCAACGCAACGCGCAGGTGCTCGGCGCTCGGCGTGAGTACCTTGCCTACTTGGGTGAATTGCGCGAGACCGTGCGCGTCGCCTCCAAGCAGCAGCGCCGCGCAGCCAACTGGGCCAATCCCGCGCCCAGCGCCCTTCCCTACCTCGCCGAGGAGCGCACCAGGGCGTGGGAGCGCTCGGCGAACGATCCCGACTTCCTGCACGTGCGCATCGGCCGCAACGACCAGCCCCTGTGCGTGACGCTCGAGGCGCCCGAACTGCCTCCGCTGGCTCAGCTCGATCCCGTCGCAGCCTCTGCCGCCCACCGGTTCATGCTCACGCACGAGATGCAGCATCGGCTGCCCTTCGCCGTGCCACTGGGCGAGTTCGCCCGCGTCGAGGTGACCGGCGAGGAGGAGGACGTCCGCGCCCTGGTGCGCTCGATGGTGGCCTCGATCGCAGCGCTGCACGGGCCTGACTCGGTGCAGATCGTGATAGCCGCCGAGTCATCTGTGCTGCCCTTGTGGGAGTGGGCCAAGTGGCTGCCCCACACGCACTCCACCGCGAGCACCGACGGCGTGGGCGCGGCTCGCATGATCGGCACCGACCTCGCCGCGTTGGGCGAGATGCTTCCCGCCGAGGTGCGCGAGCGGCCCCGGTTCGCCCCCGGCGGCGACAGCGTGCCCCACGTGATCGTCGTCACCGATGGCGTGCGCGCAGCCTCCGACGACCCGATCGTGACGGCCGATGGCCTGCAGGGGGTGACCGTGATCGACCTGCCCTCGCGGTGGTCCGACCTCGACGATGCCCAGACCATGCGCATCGCGTTCACGCCCGGCGACTCGCGCACCGCGGAGGTGCTCACCCTCGCGCACGCACCCGTGACTGTCGAAGCCGACACCACGACCATTGCGGAGGCTGAGGCCACGGCACGCCGTCTGTTGCCGCTGTACGTCGCCGCCGCCCGCGCGGTGGAGTCCGGTCAGGCGCCGCGCTCCACCGAGCAGCGCGAGCTCGTTGACCTGCTGGGTCTGCCGGATGTGCGCGACATCGACTTCAGCCACGTGTGGCGTGGCCGCCCCGCGCGCGATCGACTGCGCGTACCCATCGGCCAAACCCCCGACGGCGCCCCCATCGTGATCGACATCAAGGAATCCGCCCAGCAGGGCATGGGACCCCACGGCGTGATGATCGGTGCCACCGGTTCCGGTAAGTCCGAGGTGCTGCGCACCATGGTGCTCGCCCTCGCCCTCACCCACTCCCCCGAGCAACTGAACTTCGTGCTCGTCGACTTCAAGGGTGGCGCGACGTTCGCGGGCATGTCCGGCATGCCGCACGTGAGCGCGGTCATCACCAACCTTGGCGCCGAGCTCGCGCTCGTCGACCGCTTCCAGGATGCGCTCCAGGGTGAGGTGACCCGTCGCCAGGAGCTGTTGCGTCGTGCGGGCAACTTCGTCAATGTCCGCGACTATGAAAAGGCCCGTCTGGGTGGGCGTAGCGACCTCACGCCCCTGCCCGCGCTCATGATCGTGGCGGACGAGTTCTCCGAGCTGCTTGCCGCCAAGCCCGAGTTCATCGAGAGCTTCATCAACATCGGCCGAGTGGGCCGTTCGCTCGAGGTGCACCTGCTGCTGGCCTCGCAGCGCCTCGAAGAAGGCAAGCTCCGCGGACTCGACACGTTCCTGTCCTACCGGATCGGTCTGCGCACGTTCTCGGCTGCGGAATCGCGCACGATCCTGGGCGTGCCCGACGCGTACACGCTCCCCCAAGAGCCCGGCGTCGGCTTCCTCAAGTCCGACACCGAGACCATGACGCAGTTCCGTGCCGCGTACGTCTCTGGCGCCCCCAAGCGCCGCGCCCGCAAGGCCGTGACCGGTGAGAGCGGGGCCGACGTGCGCGAGGCCGTGGTCGAGCTGTTCACCGCCGCTCCGGTCGCCGTGCGCGCCACCGATGAGGACGATGCGGAGGCCGCTGCCGCAGAGGCAGCCGAGGCCGCCTCTGCGGCGGCGGCTGGCGCAGCCGTCGACAAGCGCAGCACCTTCGACATCGCGATCGACCGGATGAGTGACTTGGGTCCGGAGGCGCACCAGGTGTGGCTGCCGCCGCTCGAGACCGCGCCCACGCTCGACCAGCTCATGCCTGACCTGCAGGCCGATCCCGCGCTGGGGCTCGTGTCCGCGTCGTGGCGCTCCCGTGGCGGCCTCACTGTGCCGCTCGGCATTGTCGACGTGCCGCTCGAACAGCGCCGCGAGAGCCTCACGGTGTCGTTGGGAGGTGCGGCCGGCCACATGGCCGTCGTGGGTGGACCGCTGTCCGGCAAGTCGACCCTGGCACGCACCACGCTCGTCTCGTTGGGGCTGACCCATTCTCCCCGCGAGGTGCAGTTCTACGTGCTCGACTTTGGCGGCGGATCCTTCGCCGGCATGCGCGACTTCCCCCACCTCGCCGGCCTCGCGACCCGTTCCGAGCCCGACGTGGTGCGTCGCGCCGTGTCCGAGGTCATCCAGATCATCAACCACCGCGAGCGGTTCTTCCGCGACAACGGCATCGACTCGATCGACACCTACCGCCAGCGCCGTGCTGCCGGCGCGATCGACGACGGCTACGGCGATGTGTTCCTCGTGGTCGACGGCTGGGGCACGCTCCGCGCCGAGTACGAGCACCTTGAGCCCCAGATCCAGGCCATCGCCGCCCGGGGCCTCACCTATGGCGTGCACGTGATCATCACGGCTGCGCGGTGGCTCGAAATTCGCTCCAACATCAAGGACCTCATCGGCACCCGACTTGAGCTACGCCTGGGCGACCCGTCCGACTCGGAGATCGACCGCAAGGCCGCTGGCAACGTCACGGCCGGTGCGGCCGGCCGCGGCCTCAGCCCTGCGAAACTGCAGATGCTCACCGCGCTGCCCCGCATCGACGGCGACTCGAACCCCGCGTCGCTCGCCACGGGCGTGGACGCGCTCATCGCGCGGATGACCGAGTCCTACCGCGGCCCCGCCGGCCCCAAGCTGCGGCTGTTGCCCGAACGCATCACGCTGGACCAGGTGCGCTCGATCGCGAAGGACGCGCCGTCCATCCTGCTGGGTATTGACGAGGCGGGGCTGGCGCCGTTCGGCATCGACCCGCGCGAAGAGCCCACGCTGTACCTGTACGGCGACGCGGACTCGGGCAAGACGTCGTTCCTGCGCGCCTGCGCCCAGGAGATTGCCCGCCTGCACACCCCGCAAGAGGCGAAGATCTTCGTGGTCGACTATCGGCGTTCGCTCCTGGGAGACCTTCCCGAGGAGTACCTGGGTGCCACGTTGGGCACCCACGACGAGGCGACGTCGGGTATCCAGGAACTCGTGCAGTTCTTCCAGACCCGCATCCCCGGCAAGGACGTCACGCCCGAGCAGCTGCGTAGCCGGTCGTGGTGGAAGGGCGCCGAGGGCTACATCCTGGTCGACGACTACGACCTGGTCTCGACGTCGCAGGGCAACCCCCTCGCGCCGCTCGCAACCCTGCTTCCCCAGGCCGCAGACCTGGGCCTGCACCTGATCCTCACCCGCCGTGCCGGTGGCGCATCGCGTGCCTCGTACGACCCGATCATCCAGCGCCTCACGGACATCGGCTCCACTGGCATCCTGCTCAGCGGTAGCCCCGAGGAGGGCGCGCTCATCGGCAAGGTCAAGGCTCACCCGGCGCCTGCCGGGCGTGCCCAGATCGTGTCCCGCGACCGCGGCCTCGTCGCCGCCCAGTTGGCGTACCAGCCCTCGCGCTTCTAGCCCCCGCCCGCCCCTCCCCCGCCCCTCCTCGCAAGTCAAATGGATCCATTTGGCGGGGTTCGGGCACCCCCTGCCGAGCGAATGGATCCATTTGACCGGGTTCGGGCACCCCCTCCCGAGAAAATGGATCCATTTGACGGGAAAACGGGCGAGGCCCGGCCCCGCAGCTGCGGGACCGGGCCTCGGTGACGTGAGTGATTACTCGCGCGGCAGGTCGAACTCCTCGAGTCGCACAGCCTCGCCAGTGCCCTCCGAGAAGTACTGGCCTTCCCACTCCTCGTACCCGAAGGTCGGGAACAGGTTGGACTTGGCCTCTTCGGTGGGCTCGACCGTCGCGGTCCGGTACTGGTGAAGTCCGGTACCAGCGGGGATGAGCTTTCCGAGGATGACGTTCTCCTTGAGGCCCACCAGCGGGTCCGACTTGCCGGACATCGCTGCCTCGGTGAGGACGCGGGTGGTCTCCTGGAACGATGCGGCCGACAGCCACGACTCGGTTGCCAGCGAGGCCTTGGTGATACCCATGAGCTCGGGGCGAGCCGAAGCCGGCTTGCCGCCCTTCGTCACGGTCTCACGGTTGGCGCTCTCGAAGCGCGAACGCTCCGCGAGCTCGCCCGGCAGCAGCGGCGCGTCGCCGGCCTCGAGGACCGTGACACGACGCAGCATCTGACGAACGATGACCTCGATGTGCTTGTCGTGGATCTCCACACCCTGCGAGCGGTACACATCCTGGACCTCGTCCACCAGGTGCTTCTGGGTGGCGCGGGGGCCGAGGATGCGCAGCACGTTCTTGGGGTCAACGGCACCTGCCACGAGCTGCTGACCGACCTCGACGTGCTCGCCGTCCTGGACCAGCAGGCGCGAACGCTTGGTGACCGGGTACTCGATGGGCTCGTCGCCGTTGTCGGGGGTCACGACCAGGCGGCGCGTGGCCTCAGAGTCGTCGACCTTGAGCTTGCCTGCGACCTCGGAGATCGGGGCCTCACCCTTGGGGGTACGGGCCTCGAAGAGCTCCTGGACACGGGGCAGACCCTGCGTGATGTCGTCTGCGGACGCCACACCACCGGTGTGGAAGGTACGCATCGTCAGCTGGGTTCCGGGCTCACCGATGGACTGGGCAGCGACGATGCCGACGGCCTCGCCGATGTCGACCAGCTCACGGGTAGCGAGCGAACGGCCGTAGCACTTGGCGCACGTACCGACCGCCGACTCACAGGTCAGCACCGAACGGACCTTGACGTCCTCGATGCCCTGCTCGATCAGCGAGTCGATCAGCACATCGCCGATGTCCGCGCCGGCCTTGGCGATCACGTCGCCGGAGGCGTCGGTCACGTCGGTGGCCAGGGTGCGGGCGAAGACCGAGGTCTCCACGCGCTCGTGCTTGACGGTCTCACCGGTCGGCGACTTCTCGACGATCGGCATGGTCAGACCACGCTCGGTGCCACAGTCGGACTCCCGGACGATGACGTCCTGCGAGACGTCCACCAGACGACGGGTCAGGTAACCCGAGTCGGCGGTACGCAGAGCGGTGTCGGCCAGACCCTTACGGGCACCGTGCGTCGCGATGAAGTACTCGAGGACGGACAGTCCCTCGCGGTAGTTCGACTTGATCGGACGCGGGATGATCTCACCCTTCGGGTTGGCCACCAGACCACGCATACCGGCGATCTGACGCACCTGCATCCAGTTACCACGAGCACCGGATCCCACCATGGTGTGAACCGTGTTGTGCTTGGGGAAGGACTCCCGCATGGACTTGTCGACCTCGTTCGTGGCCTGGGTCCAGATCTCGATGAGCTCCTGACGGCGCTCGTCGTCGGTGATCAGACCGGTCTCGAACTGCTCCTGGACCTTGACCGCCTGAGCCTCGTAACGCTCGAGGATCTCCTGCTTGTTGGCGGGGGTCGCGACGTCGCCGATACCGATGGTCACACCCGAGCGGGTAGCCCAGTGGAAGCCAGCGGACTTGAGCGCGTCGAGCGAGGCAGCAACCTCGACCTTGGGGTAGCGCTCAGCGAGCTCGTTGACGATGTTGCCCAGGACCTTCTTGTCCACGTCACGGTTGACGTAGGGGAAGGACACAGGCAGCAGCTCGTTGAACAGCGCGCGACCCAGCGTGGTGGTCATCGTGAAGGGCGTGCCCTCCACGTGGTCCTCGGGCAACTCGTAGCCCAGCGGCGGAACGGTGTCGCCATCCACGCGCAGCTGGATCTCAGCGTTCAGCGAGATGTCGCCAGCGTCGAACGCCATGCGAGCCTCGGCGGCGGAGGTGAAGGCACGGCCCTCACCCTTGACGCCTTCCTTGTGCAGCGACAGGTGGTACAGACCGATGATCATGTCCTGCGAAGGCATGGTCACCGGACGACCGTCCGACGGCTTGAGGATGTTGTTGCTCGACAGCATCAGCACGCGGGCCTCGGCCTGCGCCTCTGCCGACAGCGGCAGGTGCACAGCCATCTGGTCGCCGTCGAAGTCGGCGTTGAAGGCGCCACACACCAGCGGGTGCAGGTGAATGGCCTTGCCCTCAACCAGCTGAGGCTCGAACGCCTGGATACCCAGACGGTGCAGGGTGGGTGCACGGTTCAGCAGCACGGGGTGCTCGGTGATGACCTCCTCGAGCACGTCCCACACCTCTGCACGCGAACGCTCCACCATGCGCTTGGCGGACTTGATGTTCTGGGCGTGGTTGAGCTCGACCAGGCGCTTCATGACGAAGGGCTTGAACAGCTCCAGCGCCATCTGCTTGGGCAGACCACACTGGTGCAGCTTGAGCTGAGGACCGACCACGATGACCGAACGGCCCGAGTAGTCCACGCGCTTACCGAGCAGGTTCTGACGGAAACGACCCTGCTTACCCTTCAGCATGTCCGAGATGGACTTGAGCG
>NZ_JBKEED010000032.1:0-101665 GCF_047975725.1 Demequina sp. | reverse complement strand
TCACGCGCGGTGCGGTGGCTGCCATCTCATCCGGGGTGTCGATGGCCTCAGCCATGACGTCCTGGATGTGCAGGCGAGCTTCGTTGGCCTGGGTCAAGGCGGAGGCCAGCACCGAGGCGGGAATACCGTAAAGCTTGGTTTCCAGATGGATCGCGGTCACGAACTCTCGGGTACCAGCGACCTTGAAGTCCATGTCACCGAAGGCGTCTTCGGCACCGAGGATGTCGGTCAGCGCCGCGTAGCGGGTCTCACCGTCGACCGTGTCGGACACCAGGCCCATCGCGATGCCCGCGCCGGGGGCCTTGAGGGGCACACCGGCGTTGAGCAGGGCGAGGGTCGAGGCACACACGGAGCCCATCGAGGTCGAGCCGTTAGAGCCCAGCGCCTCGGAGACCTGACGGATCGCGTAGGGGAAGTCCTCACGCGAGGGCAGGACGGGCACCAGCGCACGCTCGGCGAGCGCGCCGTGGCCGATCTCGCGACGCTTAGGCGAACCCACACGACCAGTCTCACCCGTGCTGAAGGGCGGGAAGTTGTAGTGGTGCATGTAGCGCTTATGCGTCTCGGGGCTGAACGAGTCGATCTGCTGCTCCATCTTGAGCATGTTCAGCGTGGTGACACCCATGATCTGGGTCTCGCCGCGCTCGAAGATCGCCGAACCGTGCACGCGCGGGATGACCGCAACCTCGGCCGACAGCGGGCGGATGTCCGCCAGCCCACGACCGTCGATACGCACGCCGTCCTTGAGGATGCGCTGGCGCACCTGCTTCTTGGTGAGCGAACGCACGGCGGCGCTGATCTCACCGGCACGGCCCTCGAACTGCTCGGCGAGCGAGTCGAGCGCGACCGCCTTGAGCTCGTCGAGACGGTTCTCGCGCTCCTGCTTGTCGGCGATGGTCAGCGCGGTGGCGAGGTCGGCCTCAATGGCACCAGACACGGCGGCGAACACGTCGTCCTGGTAGTCCAGGAAGCGCGGGAACTCGCGGGTCTCCTTGGCGGACTGCTCGGCCAGACGGATCTGCGCCTCGCACAGTGCGCGAATGAAGGGCTTGGCGGCCTCGAGACCCTCGGCCACGACGGTCTCGGTGGGGGCGGTGGCGCCCTCGGAGACCAGCTGGAAGGCGTCGTCGGTTGCCTCGGCCTCGACCATCATGATCGCGACGTCGTCACCGACGATACGGCCGGCCACGACCATGTCGAAGACCGCACGGTCCTTCTGCGAGTACTTGGGGAACGCGACCCACTGGTCGTCGATCAGCGCGATGCGCACGCCGCCCACGGGGCCGGAGAACGGCAGGCCCGAGATCTGGGTGGACGCGGAGGCCGCGTTGATGGCGAGGGTGTCGTAGGAGTCGTCGGGGTCGATGGCGAGCACCGTGACGACAACCTGGACCTCGTTGCGCAGACCCGACACGAAGGACGGGCGCAGCGGACGGTCGATCAGACGGCAGGTCAGGATCGCGTCCGTGGTGGGACGTCCCTCACGGCGGAAGAACGAGCCGGGGATCTTGCCTGCGGCGTACTGACGCTCTTCGACGTCCACCGTCAGGGGGAAGAAGTCGAAACCATCACGGGGGTGCTTGCCGGCCGTGGTGGCCGACAGCAGCATGGTCTCGCCGTCAAGGTAGGCGGCGACGGTGCCTGCAGCCTGCTTGGCCAGGCGGCCCGTCTCGAAACGGACGGTGCGGGTGCCGAACGAACCATTGTCAATGGTCGCCTCGGCGAACTGAATCTCGGGACCTTCCATGCGGAAGTCGCTCCATTCTGTTGGAGCAGGCCAGGCGAACTTAAAGGGGCGTCCTATGCCTCACTGATCGTCAGTCGACATGCTCAGATTCGCGGCCGCGTCGTATGCGCGGGGATTCTGCCCATCTCCACCGAGGATCAGCGTCCAGCTGGCCTGCCAGGTGTATGAAGTTGGGCTCCGCCACCAGTGGGCGGGCCGTCCCTATGGTATCAGGCGGGTTGCGAGAACTCCGTCCCAGCGCACGCCAGTCAACGACACACTGCGAAGACGAGGTTCCACCAGGAGTGTGCGGGCACGGGTACGGGCGCGAGGTCGCCCCGAGAAAGTGAAAGACCCGGCCGCTCAACCTCCGTGAAGAGGGAGCAGCCGGGCCGAGCGCACCGGGAGCGTCTTAGCGACGCAGACCCAGGCGCTCAATCAGCGAGCGGTAACGCTCGATGTCGACACGCTGGAGGTAGTTCAGCAGGTTGCGGCGCTGACCGACCAGCAGCAGGAGGCCACGACGCGAGTGGTGGTCGTGCTTGTGCTCCTTGAGGTGCTCGGTGAGGTCCTTGATGCGCTGCGTGAGGAGCGCGACCTGAACCTCGGGCGAACCGGTGTCACCCTCCGACGTGGCGTACTCGGTCATGATGGACTTCTTGGTGGCTGCATCGAGAGGCATGGCCCACTCCTTCTTCGTTCGTTGCGCGGCGCACCCGGGCTGGTTCTCCGGAGCACTGGAATCCGCGGCCGTTTCACGGCGACGTCCCATCATACAGGAGCGCCCGGTTCATTTCGACCGGCCGATGCGCGCTCAGGGAACGAGGGATGTTCGGCTGGCAGCGGCATCGCTTTTCAACAGCGCCGTCGCTGCCCGCTCGAGGGGCACCGGCGCGGCAACGAGCGAGGTCCATGGTCGCACGGCGTGGGTCGAGACCAGCACGTCGACCGCCGTCACCAGGTGGCGCGGATCGAGTCCGCGCACTCCCACCACGTTCCACCCCGCGCGGGCCACGGCCGCGAGGTCGACGCTTCCAGCGCCCGGGGCGAGCGGGCCTAGCAGCGCGAGCACTCCCCCGCGTCCCAGCGCACTGAGCGCGGCGCGCGCGCCAGCGCCAGCGCCCGGCGTCACGATGACGGCGTCACAGGCGGGCGCCCGGACGTCGACATCGAGCGCGAGATCGGCCCCAAACGCAAGGGCACGGCTGCGTCGGACCGGGTCGGGGTCCACCAATACGCACGATGCGGCCCCGCGCTCCGCGGCGATGGCGGCCGCTGCCAGGCCCACCAGGCCGGCGCCCATGACGCCCACGCGCTGGCCAGCCACAGGCCCGAGCCGGTCGAGGGCCGCAGCGGCACGCGCCACGGCACAGCCCGCCGGGGCCACCAGGGCATCGGGGGCCCACGCTGGAACCTCTTCGACCGCCGTGCCAGCGGGGAGGAGCAGGTGTGATCCGAACGTGCCCGACAGCAACAAGTCTCCTGCATCAGCACCCGCCCCGATGTGTGAGGCGGCGCGGCACTCGTCCCTGCGTCCGGCCCGGCAACGCGCGCAGGCGCCGCACGCGACCTGGGAGAGCCAGACGATGCGCTGGCCGGGTTGCAGCGCGCCACCGCTGATACTGCGGGCCCCGGCCCCCACGGCGACCACGATGCCTACCCCCTCGTGACCGAGCGTGATGGGAGCTGTGCCACGGCCGTGCTCGGCGATCTGGGCCCTCACGCAGCCGCACACCGTCGCAAGGGACATGGCGACGAGCACCTCTCGCGGACGGCATAGGGGCAAGCGCGCCGTCACCACGTCGACCTCGCCTCCGTGCCACACGACGGCTCGGCCTGCGCTCGGCGAACCTTGGAGTGCGCCGGGGCGTGCGACAGCGGGCGGAGCAACGTCGGTCATGACCCGACTGTGCGCCAGGCGCGCGTGCTGGGCCACCGCAACGCGCGCTCGTGCTCGCTTGTTCACCCCGGATTCAGCGACCGTTCATCGCACTGGGGCAGGTCGTGCGGCTACGCGCCAGCATTCCCCGGTTCCGCTACTGGCCTGCCCGTGCCGCGCGCCCGCGACGTGGCGAGGGTGTCGTCCTCATGTCCGATCGGAGGCTCAGCGGGGTCGTGTGGCACGTGCTTGGAGCGACGCATGCGGCCCTCCAGCCACGTCGCGAGGCGCGCCACCGCCATGTTGATCGCGATGTAGATCACGGCACCCACGAGCACGAACGGCACCTTGGAGGAGTCGCCAAAGTAGTTGTAGAGGTTCCTGACGACCCTCAGCAACTCGTCGTAGGCGATGATGTAGCCCAGCGAGGTGTCCTTGAGGAGCACGACGATCTGGCTCACCAAGGCAGGGAGCATAATCCGAATCGCCTGTGGGAGTTGGATCCGCAGCATAGTTTGCAAAGGCGTGAAGCCGATGCTCAGGCCGGCTTCCTTCTGCCCGCGCGGCAGCGCGGCGATGCCAGCCCTCAGGATCTCGGCCACGACGGCCGTGTTGTAGACCACGAGGCCCACCACGACAGCGACCAGGGGCGACAGGTCGAGCGCGATCACCCCGAAGTACATGACGAGCAACACGGGAATGCCACGGAACACGTGGGTGAACCCATAGGCAGTCCACCGCACGATCCGGAAGGGCGCTTGGCGGAAGATCGTGAGCACGACGGCAAGTACCGCGACGATCGGCACGGAAATCGCGACTGCCCTGAGGGTGCCGACGACGAGGCCGTCCCACAGCATCGCGCTCCACACATCGGCAGCGCTCTGGCCCTTGGGCGGATCCCATAGCACCGTCCAGCGGTCGTCGAAGATTCCACGCTGCCACGCGGTGTAGAGCACGTAGCCCACGAGCGCGGCGAGGACGAGGAGCACGATCGCCGTGTAGATGCGGTCGCGGCGCTCGGCCTTGGGGCCGGGGATGTCGAACAGCACGGGAGCGTCGCTCATCGGGCCACCGCCACCTTCGCCTCGAGCCGTTCAGCGGCAATGGACAGGGGCAGCGTCATGATCAGATACGCGATGGCGATGCCGGCAAAAATGCCGACCACGTCGCCGGGGTTGCCGTTGGCGAGCCGGTTCGCGATCGCGACGAGCTCGGTGGTCGCGAACCCGGCGGCCACCGAGGTGTTCTTGATATGTGCGACGTACACATTGATGAGAGGCGGAAGGACCGAGCGAAATGCCTGAGGCAGTACCACCGAGGTCAGCGACTGCACAAAGGTGAGCCCCACGCTGCGGGCGGCCTCGGCCTGCCCGACGCCCACAGAATTGATGCCCGAGCGCACGGCCTCGCACACAAAACTCGAGGTGTACAGGGTCATCGCGAGGATTGCCATCGGCACCCCAAGCGGAACCACGAGACCCAGCAGTTGCGGTGAGGCCGCGAGGAAGAACAGGAACAGCAGCGTCAGCGGCGTGTTGCGGAACACGTTGACGTACGCCGCGCCAAACGCCCTCAGCGGCGCAATGGGCGACACCCTAAACGCGGCAAGGATCACTCCCCACACCAGGGACAGCACCCCGGCAGCGATCGCGATCCACAGGGTGGTCGCGAATGCCCTACCGACGAGGTCGAGGTTGTCCAGCAGCGCGCCCATGTCCTTCTTCCCCTCGTGTGATGCGGCCCGGCCTGATGTGGCCGGACCGCACCGCTCGAGTGCGGTCCGTGTGTCTTAGTAGCGGTCGACCGTGGGGACCTCGGGCTCAGGGAGCACCGTGCCCGCGGTCGCGTTCCAGGCCTCGAGCCAGCGGCCATCCTCGAAGATCTCCTCGAGTACGTCGTTGATCCAGTCACGGAACTCGTCGTCTTCGAGCGCGAGCCCGATGCCGTAGGGCTCCTCAGTGAACGGCTCACCCACAACCTTGAACTCGTCCTCAGACTCGGCCACATAGCCAGCAAGGATGACGTTGTCGGTGGTCACCACGTCCACCTGCCCGTTGCGTAGCGGCTCGAGGCAGTCGGCGTACTCGGCGAACAGCACCAGCTCGGCCTCGGGGTAGTTCTCCGCAATGTTGGCGGCGGGAGTCGAGCCCTCAACCGAACACACGTTCTTGCCCGCGAGGTCGTCGGGACCGGTGATGTCCTCGTTGTCGGCCATCGTCATGAGCGACTGACCCGCGTTGTAGTACGGGCCCGCGAACGAGACGATCTCCTTGCGGGTGTCGTTGATCGTGTAAGTCGCGACGACGATATCCACCTGGCCTCCCTCGATGAAGGGCTCGCGGTTGGCAGAGACCGTCGCGGTCCACGTGATGTTCTCGGGAGCGATGCCGAGTTCTCCGGCGATGATCTTGCCGATCTCGACATCGAAGCCCTCAGGGTTGCCGTCAGGCGCCTGCAGGCCGAACAGCGGCTGGTCAAACTTGGTGCCGATCGTGATCTTGCCCGCCTCGGCGAGTGTCGCCATGGTCGAGCCCTCCGGGAAGTCGCTCGCGTCGACGTCCGCGACCTCCACGTCACCGCCAGACGAGCACGCGGTCAGCGCGAGCACGGCGCCCGCAGCCAGTGCGGCCCACTTGGTCCTGTTTCGCATCTTCTCTCCTCTCCTCGACCCCGGCACTCGCCAGGGCCGCCCACGCACCTCAGTGCGTCAAGATCTTCGACAGGAAGTCCTTGGCCCTGTCCGACTGCGGGTTCGTGAAGAACTCCTCGGGCTCGGCCTGCTCCACGATCTGGCCGTCTGCCATGAACACCACGCGGTTCGCCGCCTTGCGCGCAAAGCCCATCTCGTGGGTGACCACGATCATCGTCATGCCGCCTTTGGCGAGGTCCGTCATCACGTCGAGGACCTCGTTGATCATCTCGGGATCCAGCGCTGACGTCGGTTCGTCGAAGAGCATGATCTTGGGTTCCATCGCGAGCGAGCGCGCGATCGCGACGCGCTGCTGCTGGCCGCCGGACAACTGGGCCGGGTACTTGCGTGCCTGGTTGGCCACGCCCACCCGCTCGAGCAACTCCAACGCGCGCGCCTCAGCGTCCTTCTTGGGCATCTTGCGCACCTTGATGGGCCCGAGCGTGACGTTGTCAAGGATCGTCTTGTGGGCAAAGAGGTTGAAGGACTGGAACACCATGCCCACGTCGGAGCGCAGTTGGGCGAGCGGCTTGCCCTCCTGGGGTAGCTCAACGCCGTCGATCTTGATGAGGCCGTCATCGATGGTCTCGAGCCTGTTGATGGCCCGACACAAGGTCGACTTTCCGGAACCGGAGGGGCCGATCACGACCACCACCTCGCCGCGCGTCACCTGCAGGTTGATGTCCTTCAGGACATGCAGTTCGCCAAAGTGCTTGTTGACCTTGTCGAGCGACACCAGGGGCGTAGCGCTCGCGTCGGCCGTCGGTGCCGGGCGTGAGTCCATTCACCGACCATAGCGCTTGAACACTTCATGAGGCGCGCTTTAATCAACTTGTAACACAGTGCGACACCAGGCAACATCGCTCGCCAGGCCGTCGATCAGCGCGTCCAGGGAACCGAAGTCGAGCATGGGGCGGCGCCACTGCACCAGATCAAACGTCACCTCGGCGCCGTACAGGTCCAGCGCTGCACCGTCGATGACGTAGCCCTCGATGCGCAGCCCCTCGACCCCCACCGTGTAGTTGAAGCCCACGCTGATCGCGGCGGGCATGGGCGCACCCACGGCGGTCGCGGACTCGCTCGGTCCTGCCTCCAGTACCGTGAGCCAACCGGCGTAGACCCCGTGACGAGGGATCATGCCGCCGGTCACCTCGAGGTTGGCAGTGGGAAAGCCGATCTGCCGACCCAACTTGTCGCCGTGCACCACCGTGCCGCGCAGCCGGTGGGGGCGCCCCAGCACATCGGCCGCCTCGACGAGTTTTCCGTCGTCGAGCAGCTCGCGCACCCAGGTCGACGACCATCGGCGACCAGACTCCGAGATCGCGCACGCGTCGTCGACCACGTCCACCGCGAAGCCGTGTGCGCCTCCCAGCGCACGCAGCGTGTCGACGTCCCCCGCATTACCGCGCCCGAACTTCGTGTCCGTTCCCACGACCAACCGCGAAGCGTGGAGCCCGTCCACGAGCCAGCGGCGCACGAACTCCTGTGGCGTCTGACTCGCAAACTCAAGCGTGTACGGCACCACGAGCGTCGCGTCGAGACCCGTCGCGGCCAACCTGTCGAGTTTGTCCGCTAGGCCCGTGATGAGGACCGGCTGGTGCGCGGGGTCGTGAACGGCTTTGGGGTGCGGGTCGAACGTCACCGCCACGGCCATCAGGCCCCTGTCGTGAGCGTCGCTCACCATCCGCTCGAGCACGGCCTGGTGTCCGCGGTGCACGCCGTCGAAGTTGCCCAGCGTGACGGCAGTCGCCCCCAGGTCAGCGGGAACGTGGTCGAGGCCGTGCCAAATCTGCATGGCTCACATTGTGCCTTGCGTCGTCGTACGTGCCGGTCACGGCAACGGCAGGACTATCTCTGGTCGAGCATGATGAGCGCGAGCTTGGACGGCTCGAGCGCGTCCACCGCGTGCGGCAGGCGGGTGCCCATGTGCATCACACCGCCAGGAACGAGTTCCTCCGTGCGGCCGTCCGCAGTGATGGCAAGCCGGCCTTCCAACACCATCAGCAGCACGGGCATCGCGGCCGTGTGTTCGGTCAGCACTTGACCCTTGTCGAAAGCGAACAGCACGATGCGCGCGCCCTCTTCCTTGAGCACGGTGCGTGACAGCGTGGATTCGGGCTGGATGCTCACCAGGCCCGCGAGTTCCTCGACGGAGGTCAGGTGCGCGAGCGTTCCACTGGGCGAGGCCAGCATCGACGGGCGGGTCGAGGATGATTCGGTCATGGCTTCTCCTTGAGCGTAGCGACGATGGCGATACCAGCGAGGTTCGCCTGATAGCGGCGGAACACCGACCTCATCGCGAGCACTCGCCTGCGCGCGTCGGAGTCCCTGATGACGTTGCCGACGATCCGCGCGGTGCGCGCGAAGCCCTCGTCGGCGAGATTGCGGCGCATCTCCAACAGCGCCATGGGTGAGGTCGACGTCCATTCGACCTCGAAGCCATGGGCGTCGAGCAGTGCGGTCCATTCCGCGAGCGTCAGCGGCCTGGCGTTGACGCGGATGGTCGTGGCGAGAGCCTTGCGCACCTCGTCTTGGACGTCTTGCGCGACGTCGTCAGGGGTGAGCGCGAGTTCGTGGATCGCGTAGCGGCCACCGGGGCGCAGCAGGCGCGCCGCCTCAGCGATGATCGCGCCCTTGCCCCGATCGGTCTGCATAGTCAGCATCGCTTCTCCCACCACCAGGTCGGCCGATGCGCTCTCGAGTCCCGTGTTGGCCGCCTCCGCTACGGTGCAGGTGCCGCGGTCCCCCACTGCCGCGCTGACGCGCGCGGCAGCATCGGCATCGGCGTCGACGCCGCGGTAGGTAGCGACTCCTCGCTCCAGCAGCCAGCCAGCGGTGATTCCCAGGCCAGGGGCAAACTCGACGACGTCGACGTTCGCGGGACGGGCGGCATCAAGGAGCCGCAGCGTGAGCTCCTTGCCTCCGGGGCGCAGCACTCGCTTACCGAGCCGTGCGAGCAGCCAGTGGCCCTGAACGGAGTCCGTCGACCGTCCGGCCTGCGGAAGTGCGGGTTGCTCCATGGCCATGCGCCTCTCTCGAATCGCCCTCAAGAGGATTATTCAACACTGGCGTTGGATAAATCGAGGGACGGAGGTCCTAGCCGTTCGCGGAGCGGAAGACAATATCGGGCTTGAGCGCACCGCGGGCAGGCGACAGGACCGCGACCAGTTCGCCGGTCTGATCGATGCCAGCAAACGGCCCGTCGCCCTGAGCGTCGCCCGTCTCGACGCTCTGCCCGAATCCCAGCGTCGCGGCCTCGCGAGCAGTCAGCGTTCGCACGGGAAGAATGTCACTCGCGGCCGCACCCAAGGGCACCCGAGGGACCTGCTCGCCTGCGTCCACCAGTGTCGACAGGTCATCAAGCGTGAAGGCATCCTCGATACGGAAGTCGCCCACGCGCGTGCGGCGCAGGGCGGTGAGGTGCCCGCCTACGCCCAAGGCTGAGCCAAGGTCGCGAGCGAGCGCACGCACGTAGGTGCCTGACGACACGTGCACGCGCACGTCGAGGTCCACGACCTCTCCCTCGCGGCGGGTCTCCAGCAGCGTGAACTCATGCACCGTCACCGGCCGCGCAGGCAGGTCGACCTGCTCGCCGTCACGCACGCGCTTGTAGGCGCGTTGACCGTCGACCTTGATGGCGCTCACGGCGCTGGGCACCTGCTGAATGTCACCCACCAAGCCAGCCAGCGCATCGGCGATCTGAGCGTCCGTGACGCCAGAGGCGTCGACGGTGGCCGTGATGTCACCCTCGGCGTCGTCCGTGATCGTGCTCTGTCCCAGCCGGATGGTCGCGGTGTACACCTTGTCGTGGCCCACCACGTAGGTCAGCAGGCGCGTGGCCTTGCCGACGCCAATGACCAGCAAGCCCGTGGCCATGGGATCGAGCGTGCCAGCGTGGCCCACCTTGCGGGTGGCACACAGGCGGCGCATGCGGCCCACGACGTCATGCGACGTCCAGCCCGGGGGCTTGTCGACGAGGACCAGCCCGGGGGTGGGCTCGTCCTTAGCGCGAGGGCTCATCCGACTCGTCGTCGCCTTCGGGCTCGGCCGGGTGACGGTACGGGTCGGCGTCGCCGGCGTACTGCGCGTTCTCCCGCAGTCGAGCCAGCTCCGCGTCGCGCTGGTGCGCCTCGTACAGCGCCTTGTCCAGGCTCGCGGCGGTCTCGGGGACCGCGTCGAGGTGGAACTCGAGGGTGGGCGTGAGCCGGATGCCCAGCTCACGCCCCACGAGCGTACGCAAGCGCCCCTTGGCCGAGGCGAGGGCGGCGGCAGTGCCTGCCCGCTCCTCGTCCCCGCCGTAGACCGTGTAGAACACGGAGGCCTGCTGGAGGTCGCCGGTGACACGAACATCGGTCACGGTGACGAATCCCAGACGAGGGTCCTTGATCTCAGTCTCCAGCGCGCGGGCGACCACCTTCTTGATGGTGCCCGCGAGCCTCAGGGCGCGTGCGTTGTCTGCCATTAGTTCCTCGGAATCTCGACCATCTCGAAGGTCTCGATAATGTCGCCCACCTGGATGTCGTTGAACTTGCCCAGGCCGATACCGCACTCGTAGCCGTCGCGGACCTCGGTGACGTCATCCTTGAAGCGACGCAGCGTGTCGATGGTGGGCTCGCCGATGACGACCCCATTGCGCACGACCTTGGCCTTGGCGTTGCGGGTGATGACACCGGTACGCACCAAGCAACCGGCGATGTTGCCGAACTTGGAGCTGCGGAAGATCTCCTGGATCTCCGCGCCACCGACCTGACGCTCCTCGTACTCGGGCTTGAGCATGCCCTTGAGCGACGCCTCGACGTCCTCGAGCGCACGGTAGATGACCGAGTAGAAGCGCATGTCGACGCCCTCGCGGTCGGCGAGGTCCTGCACGCGCTCGGCGGGACGGACGTTGAAGCCCAGGATGATCGCGTTGTCGACCGTCGCGAGGTTCACGTCGTTCTGCGTCACGGCACCCACACCACGGTGGATGATGCGCAGGTCGACCTCGTCGCCCACATCGATCTGGAGCAGCGCGTCCTCGAGTGCCTCGACGGCACCAGACACGTCACCCTTGATGATGAGGTTGAGGGTGTCGACCTTGCCCTCCTCGATGGCCTTCGTGAAGTCCTCGAGGCTGATGCGCTTGCGACGCTTGGCGAGCTGAGCGGCGCGCTCGGCGGCCTCGCGCTTTTCGGCGATCTGGCGTGCCGTGCGGTCGTCCTCTGCCACCAGGAAGGTGTCGCCAGCGCCGGGGACCGAGGTCAGACCGATCACCAGCACCGGGCGTGCAGGCTGAGCCTCCAGCACGGGCTTGTCGTGCTCGTCGAACATCGCACGCACACGGCCGTGAGCCGTACCCGCGACAATCGCGTCACCGACGCGCAACGTACCGGAGTTGACCAGCACGGTCGCCACGGCACCGCGGCCCTTGTCGAGGTGAGCCTCGACGGCCACACCGCGGGCGTCCTTGTTGGGGTTGGCACGAAGGTCAAGGCCGGCGTCTGCGGTCAACAGCACGGCCTCGAGCAGGCTGTCGATGCCCTTGCCCTGGAGAGCGGAGACGTCGACAAACATGGTCTCGCCGCCGTACTCCTCGGCCACCAGGTTGTACTCAGTGAGCTGCTGGCGGATCTTGGCGGGGTTGGCCCCCTCCTTGTCCACCTTGTTGACCGCGACCACGATCGGCACATTCGCCGCCTGGGCGTGGTTGAGCGCCTCGATGGTCTGGGGCATCACGCCGTCGTCCGCCGCGACCACGAGGATCGCGATGTCGGTGACCTCGGCACCACGGGCACGCATGGCGGTAAACGCCTCGTGACCAGGGGTGTCAATGAACGTGATGGCACGGTCGATGCCCTCGTGGGTGTGGTGCACCTGGTAGGCGCCAATGTGCTGGGTGATGCCACCGGCCTCGCCCGAGATGACGTCCGACTTGCGGATGGCATCGAGCAGGCGGGTCTTTCCGTGGTCGACGTGACCCATGACGGTGACGACCGGCGGACGGGCCTCGAGGTCCTCATCGGTCTCGGCCTCGAGCTCGGCGTCCAGGTCCAGCCCGAAGTCCTCGAGCAGTTCCTTGTCCTCTTCCTCAGGCGAGACAATCTGGATCTTGTAACCCAGCTCCGCGCCCAGGGTCTCGAACGTGTCCTCGTCGAGCGACTGCGTGGCCGTGGCCATCTCACCCAAGTGGAACAGCACGGTCACCAGCGACGCGGGGTTGACGTCAATGCGCTCGGCGAAGTCCGTCAGCGTCGCACCGCGGCGCAGGCGGATCAGGGTCGTGCCGTCACCGCGAGGGATCTGCACGCCACCGATGGCCGGTGCCTGCTGCTGCTCGTACTCGGCCCGCTTGGCACGCTTGCTCTTACGCGAACGTGCGGGCTTGCCGCCCTGACGACCGAAGGCACCAGCGGTGCCGCCGCCACGACCGCGACCGCCGGGAGCCGGACGACCACCGGGGCCGCCAAAGCCACCGGGACCACCGGCACCGCCAGGGCCGCGCCCGGGAGCGCCGCCACCGGGACGGCCACCGGGGCCGCCGCGACCTGCGGGCGCACCGGGACCGCCGGGCGTGCGGTTGGGCATCTGTCCGGGGCTAGGACGCGGTCCACGACCGCCGGGGCCGCCGGCACCAGCAGGCGCACCAGGGCGGGCGCCGGGAGCGCCGGGACGCGCGCCGGGGCCACCGGGACGCTGGGTCTGGAAGGGGTTGTTGCCGCCGGGACGCGGGCGCGGACGGGGTCCTGCCGCACGCTCGGAGAACGGGTTGTTGCCACCAGGACGCGGACGCGGCTTGGGCATGTCTGCGGGGCTCGCGCCACCCTGGGGGGCGGCGGGAGCGGCAGGCGCCGCCGGAGCGGGTGCTGCCGGAGCCTTCGGGGCGGGGGCTGCAGGAGCCTCGACCTCAGGTGCGGCGGGCGCCTCGGGGGCGGGGGCAGCGGGCTTGGGGCCAGGCTTGGGGCCGGGCTTGGCTGCAGGCTTGGGGGCGGCCTTGGGCGCGGCCGATGCGGGGGCCGACGATCCGGCCGAGTTGGCACCTGCGGGGAAGGCCTCGCGGGCCTTGCGCACGACGGGCGCCTCGAGCGCCGACGAGGCGCCCTTGACGTATTCACCGAGCTCGTTGAGCTTGGTAATCAGATCCTTGCTCGAGACTCCGAGCTCTTTCGCGATCTCATGAACGCGGGGCTTTGCCACAATTCTCCTGTCTCGGTCCGACCGAGGCAGGGTCGAACCATCGTTACGAGTGGGTACTCATCGTGAGGTACTCATCGGTCGCTCATGGGCTTTCATCCCTTGATCTCGATGGCGGGCACGGCGGGTCTGGGTCTCACGCACCCGGGAGGGTGACGCCGGACGCATCGGCCCCGGCACAGCGCAAGGCTCTGCCGATGCTTGAGCGCCTCAGCGCGAGCGCAAGGCAGTCAGGGTCAGGGTGCAGCCACGCACCCCGGCCCGGCAGCGACTTGCTCCCGTCGACCACCACGCGGTGGCCGTCGAGTGCGAGACGCACCAGATCCGACCGAGACGACTTCACACGGCATCCCACGCAAGTGCGCACGGGTTCGTGCGGACGCGCGTCGGCACCTTGGGAAGGCAGACTCGGCTCCATCAGTCTAGCGCGACGCGGCCGCCGCTAGCGACGGGCTTCATCGGCGCGCCCCGACTGCTCGGGTGCCTCGTCAGAGCGAATGTCGATGCGCCAGCCGGTCAGACGGGCCGCGAGCCTCGCGTTCTGGCCTTCCTTGCCGATCGCGAGCGACAGGTGGAAGTCAGGGACGATCACGCGGGCTGCCCTGGCCTCCTCGTCCACGACGGTGACCGAGACCACGCGGGAGGGCGACAGCGCGTTGCCCACGAACGTGGCGGGGTCCTCGTCCCAGTCGACGATGTCAATCTTCTCGCCGTGCAGTTCACTCATGACGGCCCGGACACGGGCGCCCATGGGGCCAATGCATGCACCCTTGGCGTTGACACCGGGGACCGTGGCGCGCACGGCGACCTTGGTGCGGTGGCCTGCCTCGCGCGCGAGGCTCATGATCTCCACGGTGCCGTCAGCGATCTCGGGCACCTCGAGTTCAAACAACTTGCGCACGAGCCCCGGGTGGGTACGCGACAGGGTGATCGACGGACCCTTCTGTCCACGCGTGACCTCAAGCACGTAGCCGCGCAGGCGCTGGCCGTGCTCGTACGACTCGGTGGGTACCTGCTCGTGCGGGGGCAGCAGCGCCTCGGTCTCGCCAATGTCGACGTGCACGTTGCGGGGGTCCGCGCTCTGCTGAATGATGCCCGAGACCAACTGGCCTTCCTTGCCCGCGTACGAGCCGAGCACCGCATCGTCACCCACCTGGCGCATGCGCTGCACAATCACCTGGCGCGCGGTGGCCGTCGCGATGCGACCAAAGTTGTCGGGGGTGTCGTCGAACTCCGGAAGGTCCTCGATGCTGATCTCCGACTCGGGCTCCGGCTCCTCGCGGGCGAAGATCGTCACCTTGCCGGAGTCGCGGTCCACGTGCGCACGCGCGTGCCGGTAGGCGCCGGGCGTCTTGTGGTAGGCCGAGACCAGCGCCTGCTCGATCGCGTCGACAAGGATGTCGAGCTTGATCTCGCGCTCCTTCTCGAGGCTGCGCAGCGCGAACATGTCGATATCCATCAGTTCTCCTTGTCGAGGCGCTTGAGCTCGACCTCGATGCGGCCTTCGGCCACATTCGCCAGTTCCACGCGCTCGGTGCCGTGCGGCGCTTCGAGCACCAGCACATCGTCTTCTACATCTGTCAGGCGTGCCACCGTCTGCGTGCCGTCGACGAGCGACAAGGCGAGCAGCCTGGTCCGTGCTCGCAGGTAGTGACGGCGCTCGGTGAGGGGGCGGTCAGTGCCGGGGGTCGAGACTTCAAGGACGTACTCCGTCGAGGGCCCGTTCGCCTCGTCGAGCGCGGCACCGATGGCACGCGAGGCCTCGGCAACCCGGTCGAGGTCGGCACTGCCTACCTCGGTTTCGGGCAGGTCGACGGTGATGACGACGCGGGTGCGCTTGCCTGCGGGCGAGACGTTCACCCCATCGAGGACGAGTCCCGCCTGAGCGGCGGCAGGTGCGGCCAGCTCAGCGATCCTGTTGGTGAGGTCCATGGGGCCCAGCCTCCTGCGCGTGACGCGCTCCGTTCCTGAAATTCGGTCGCGGACAGTCTACCCGCGCCGCGTGGCATGATGGCGGCCATGAAGGCTCGCGCACCCTGGGCGATGGCCCTGCTTGCGGCCCTGACGCTCACCGCATGCTCGTGGCGCATGGAGACTCCCGACCCGCAGTGGCCCTCCCCCGACGCCGCCACGCTCATCAGGGACGCCGCCGCTGAGCGCGAACAGGCCGTGATCGACGCCGCGACAGCGGGTTCGGCTACGGCCGAGGGCGCCGTGCTCGCCACCATCGAGGCGGCCGATGCGCCCGCGCGGCTTGACGCGCTCGGCGGGGTCTACGTTGCCTATCCCGACGCCACGACTAGCCCCAGCCCCTCCCCCACGCAGCCGAGCCTTGACGATGCCGTCACTGAGGCTCGCGATGAGGCCTTGGGGCAGTCGCTGAGCGTCGACGACGCCAACCTGGCCGCGATCTTGGGGGCCACCGGTCTCGCCCACGCCTTGTCCGCATGGTTCGCCCAGTTCGGCTCGGCCACCGCCGCGGGCCAGGAGGTGGTGGTGGCCGTGCGTCCACTACCGAGCGATGCCCTGTCAAACACCGCGCTTGTCCCTGGCGAGCCCACTGCGATCGACGCCGCCACGCTGTCCGACCTCGCGCTCGAGCACGACCGGGCGCGCTATGCCTACGAGGTCATCGCTGCCCGCGCTTCAGAGGACCTGCGCGCCCAGTGGCTCGCGCGCCGGGACCTGCAGGCCGAGCGTGCCGAACAACTGCTGGCCTTCGAGGGGGTCGAGGACCAGCGTGAGTCGGTCTACGTCCTCACGCTCGATCAGGTTGCCGATGCGGGAGACGCCCTGGCGACCGCCATCGAGGTCGAGACCGGGCTGGCAGAGACCTACGCGGAGCTCGCGGCAACCGCCGATGCCGTCGACAGGCCCTGGCTGCTCAACGCCGCGTTCGACGCCTACGCTCAGGCGCTCGCGTTCGGCCCGGCGACAGCGGACGCTTTTTCCGTGCCTGCTCTGCCGGGGCTCATCACGGCGGACTAGGCCGCCAGGCCCTCCCGCACGCGACGCGCCACCTCAGCCACCGCATCGGCCACGGGCAGTGCCTCGCTCGCGCCCGTCGCGCGGGTCTTGAGCTCGACCTCACCCTCAGCAAGGCCGCGGCCAACCACCAGGATGTAGGGGGCTCCGAGCAGCTCGGCGTCCTTGAACTTCACGCCGGGCGAGACCTTGGGACGGTCGTCGTAGAGCACCTCAATGCCCTGCGCCTCAAGCCCCTCGGCAAAGGACTGCGCGGCCTCGAAGACCGCATCGTCCTTGCCGGTGGCGACCACGTGAACGTGGTACGGCGCGACCTGGATGGGCCACGCGAGGCCCAGCTCGTCGTGGTTGTTCTCGGCCAACAAGGCGACGGCACGCGTCACGCCAATGCCATACGACCCCATCGTGACAACCTGCTGCTTGCCGTTGACGTCAAGCACCTGCAGGCCAAGCGCCTGGGCGTACTTGCGACCCAACTGGAAGATGTGGCCAATCTCGACGCCACGGGCAAGTTCGAGCGGACCGGAGCCATCGGGGGCGGGGTCGCCCGCGCGCACGGTGGCCGCCTCGATCGTGCCGTCGGCACGGAAGTCCCTGCCCATGGTGAGGTCGAACACGTGCTTGCCATGCGCATCGGCGCCGGTAATCCAGCGGGTGCCCTCGACCACGCGGGGGTCGACCAGGTACGGGATGGCGGTGTCGCCCTCGTCGCCGCGGGCCACGCCCTCCGCGCGAGCCTGCGGGCCCAGCGCGCCGGGGCCAATGTAGCCCTTGACCAGCTGCGGGTGGCGCTCAAAGTCAGCATCGGTGGCGGCCTCGACATCGGCAGGCGACAGCGCGGCCTCGAGTCGGGCCATGTCGGCGTCGCGGTCGCCGGGCAGTCCCACGACCAGCAGCGTGCGCTCGCCCTCGGGGCTGGTCACCGCGAGCACCACGTTCTTGAGGGTGTCGGCGGCCGTCCAGTCGCGGTCGGCGCGCGGGTGGGCGGCGTTGGCCGCGGCCACGAGCGTCTCGATGGTGGGCGTGTCGGGGGTGTCCTCGACGTGCGCGGCGGGCGCATCGGCCCAGTCGATCGCTGCAGGCGCGGGCGTCGTGACGGCCTCGACGTTGGCGGCGTAGCCACCGGGCGAGCGCACGAACGTGTCCTCACCCACCTCGGTGGGAGACAGGAACTCCTCGGACTTCGAGCCGCCCATTGCACCCGACTGCGCCTGCACGATCACGTAATCGAGGCCAAGGCGCTCGAAGATGCGCACGTAGGCCGCGCGCTGCGCGGCGTACGAGGTGTCCAGGCCCTCGTCGTCAATGTCGAACGAGTACGAGTCCTTCATGACGAACTCGCGACCGCGCAGCAGGCCCGCGCGGGGGCGCGCCTCGTCGCGGTACTTGGTCTGGATTTGGTAGATCGTCAGCGGCAGGTCCTTGTACGAGCTGTACAGGTCCTTCACCAGCAGGGTGAACATCTCCTCGTGCGTGGGCGCGAGCAGGTAGTCGGCGCCCTTGCGGTCCGCGAGGCGGAACAGGTTGGGGCCGTACTCGGTCCACCGGCCCGTCGCCTCGTAGGGCTCGCGCGGCAGCAGCGCCGGGAAGTGGACCTCCTGGCCGCCGGCGGCGTCCATCTCTTCGCGCACAATCTGCTCGACCTTGGCGAGCACCTTGAGGCCAAGCGGCAGCCACGTGTAGATACCGGGCGCGGCGCGGCGAATGTAGCCGGCGCGCACCAGCAGCTTGTGCGACGCCACCTCGGCGTCAGCGGGGTCCTCGCGCAGCGTGCGCAGAAACAGTGTGGACATGCGAAGCATGGGGTCAAGCGTAGCGGCGCGGGCGGAGGGAGATCCCCTCGCTTCCGTCAAATGGATCCATTTGCTCGGGTGTGGGCGCCCTCCATGTGAACCAAACGGATCCATTTGCTCGGTTGTGGGGACCCTCCATGTGAACCAAACGGATCCATTTGCTCGGGTGTGGGGACCCTCCATGTGAACCAAATGGATCCATTTGACGGGGTGGGCACGGCCGATGCGCCTGCTGGTTGCCGTACGCACGACACCGCCCGCCGGGAGTCCGGCGGGCGGCGCGGGGTGCTGGCTAGGAGCCTGCGCCCTGCCGGGTGGCCCGCTCCAGCGCCACCGCGACGATGGTGAGGAGCACGGCGGCGACGGCGGCGCCGATCCAGGTGGCCGCCGAGACCATGAAGGCGACGAACGCGAGCAGGGCCGCGGTGGGGGCCCACCAGGACGCGCGGCGTGCACGCCACAGTGCGGCCGTGATGAGCGGGAGGGCCAGGAATAGGCCGAGCATCGCGGGCACCTGGAGCAGTGGGAAGGCCCAGGCTTGCTGCTCGACGAGGGTGAAGACCTTGTCGATTGCCTCCGGACCGTACAACTGGCCGATCGACGACTGGATCCAGTCGACCATGAGCATGCCCGGCATGGTCGCCAGGGCACACAAGCCCAGCACGGCGGCGACGTTGGCGATCGCGCGGCCGCGGCCCTTGATCGAGCCTGCGAGCAGGACGGCAGGCGCGACCCACAGCGCATACGCCCAGTGGTAGCCGAAGGACTTGATTTGGAGCGCGGCCATGCCGTCGGTGTAGATCTCGTACATGACCATGCCGGACGCGCCCGCAGCGGGGTCCGCGAGCGCGGCGACAGTGGCGAGCAGGCCTGCAAGGACGGGCATCGCGATGAGCGCCCAGCGACGCAAGCGCACGGCGAGCGGTTGGACGGGGAGGTCCGTCGCGAGCGCGGCGGAGGTGGGGACAGTGGTAGACATGCGGGTGATTCCCTTCGAGTGGAGCGGACCTCACCAGAGTCGCCGCCGCGCCACCACAGCGGATCGGGCACGCGCGTGAAATCTGACTCCCCCTGGGGACGGAGGTTCCCCTCCCCCTCAGGACGGAGCGGGTCCGTCGCCCGGAGTCACCACCCCGTGCTCATAGGCGTAGATCACGGCCTGCACCCGATCGCGGATCCCGAGTTTGGCGAGCACGTTGGAGACGTGTGTTTTCACGGTGGCCTCGGAAACGAACAGCGCCGTCGCAATGTGCGCGTTGGAGGCGCCGCGCGCCATGAAGGACAGCACCTCGAGTTCGCGCGCGGTCAGCGCCGCCAGTTCGCGGCTCGCCGACGGCACGCGCACGGCCGCCCTTGTCACGAAGGCGTCGATCACCCTCGCGGTGATGCGCGGCGACAGCAACGATTCTCCCGCCGCGACCACGCCGATCGCCGCCACCAAATCCTCGGCAGGGGCATCCTTGAGCATGAACCCGGACGCGCCGACCTGGAGCGCGGCGAACACGTACTCGTCGAGGTCGAACGTGGTCAGCACGAGCACTCGCGTGGGTAGCCCAGCGGCGATGATCCGCTTGGTGGCCTCAATCCCGTCGAGCACGGGCATGCGGATGTCCATCAGCGCGACATCGGGACGCTGGGCGCGGATCACCGCGAGCGCCTGCTCGCCGTCTCCGGCCTCCCCCACCACCTCGATGCCCGGTTCGCCCGCAAGCAACGAGGTAAATCCCGCCCTCACCATGCCCTGGTCGTCGGCGATGACGACCTTCACCGGCGCCTGAATGTCGGTCATGCCACTGCCTCCCGAGGAAAACTCGCGCGGACCGTGGTGCCGATGCCACGCGACGACTCGACCACAAGTTCGCCGGCATAGAGGCCCACCCGCTCTCGCATGCCCACCAGGCCGTGGCCCCCACCCGAGGACCCGTCGCGAGACTCGGCCATCCCCTTGCCGTCGTCACTGACCGTCACCACCACCGCGTCGGCGCGCCAGGCGATCTCGATGCCTACTCGACGTGCCTGAGCGTGGCGAGTGGCATTGGTCAGCGCCTCTTGCGCGACCCGATAGACCGCCAGATCCATACCGGGCGACAGCACGCCTGGCTCGCCGCTCACCGTGAGCGTCACGGGAGTGGAGTCGGTCGTGACGCGCGCCACGAGCCTCGGCAGCTCCGCGAGTCCGGGCTGCGGGCTGCGGTCGCCGTCGACCCCGCCTCGCAGCACCCCAAGCAGGCGTCGCATCTCCCCCATCGCCTCACGCGTGACGGCCTCGGCGGCGGCAAGATCCCGCGCCTCAGCCTCCTGTGCGTCGCCGAGCCGCCTGCGCACGGCCTGCAACTGGATGGTGACGACCGTCAGGGAGTGCGCGACGACGTCGTGCAGCTCCCGGGCGATGCGAGCGCGCTCGTCCGCCACCGCATCGGCCTGGCGGCGTTCCTGCTCCTTTTCGAGCCAATCTGCCAGCGCGATGGCCTCGGCAGAGCGCTGGGCGCGCGCCGCGGTGGCCACGCCCACGAGCCACGGGCCCGAGATGAACACCACCGCTGCGGCGAGGTCAGAGAACTCGAAGGAGGTCCGCGCGAGCGCGGCGCCCACGAATGGCACACCGAGAATCGCAAGGCCCACGTAGCGGCGCGGAGGCGGCGACTCGAAGCCCACGGTGTAGGAGATCAGCACGAGCGCGAGCACGGTCGAAAACTGCCCCGCGGGATTAGTGATGAGGTCTGCGATCACCAAGATGCTCGCCACGGCAAGCGGCGCGCGCCGCCGCCACGCGAGCGCGATCACGCCCACCAGCGCGACGGCCACCATCCAGGGGTCTCGGTCGTCACCACGGGTGGTGGTCTCGGCGATCGTCAGGGCGACGAACAGCCCGGCGATCGCGATGTCGATCGCCGGCGGTCTCAGTGTGCCCAGCGCGGGCAGGGACGGTGCCCTCACGAGGGAAACGTAATGCACGCCTGGGCCTGAGCGGAAGGGCGTGCGCGCGTCAGAACATCACGGTGGCAAAGGTCCCGACCGTGCGCATGCCCACCGCTCGGTAGGCCGCGAGGGCGCTGGCGTTGAAGTCGTTGACGTACAGCGACACCATGGGCGCAGTATCCGCACGCACGGTGTCGATCACGGCGGCAAGGCCCGCGCGCGCCAGGCCACGGCCCCGCAGGTCAGGGTGGACCCACACGCCCTGCAACTGAGCCACGCCACCCCCCAGTGCCCCCACGTCCGCCTTGAACACGACCTGGCGGCGTCCGTGGACCACGCCGTACTGAAGGAAGGCGCGCCCCGCCCTCACCAGATAGTGCAGGCGCTCCTCGTACGCGACGCGACCATGACGCATGGGGTCGTAGCCCACCTCGCCAATGAACATGTGGACGCACGCGGGCAACAGGTCGTCGTAGTCCTCGTCGCGCGCGCGGCGCACGGTCTCGAGGGAGAGCACGGCCTCGAGGGAAGGCGCTGGTTCGCTCACAGGTGAGGGCCGATGCGCGGGCCCGTCGATCAGCATCGACGCCTGCCGCTCGCGCACCTCCCGCGCGGGACCCCACCAGGGCTCGACCCTTCCCCACAGGTCGAGGGTCACGCGAGCCTCCCCCACGAGCGCAGCGGGGCGCGACAGGCGGGCGATCACGGCGGCGGCGATGTCCGCCCGCAGGTCGTCGTCCGCGGCCTCGTCGCCGGTGGAGGGCAACACCAGGCACAGGTTGGCCCCGGCCCAGATCAGGCCGATGGTGTCGTGGCTGAACCCCGAGCGTCGCCGCACCACCCACATGCCGGCGGGCACCGTGCCAGAGGCGAGCGCCGCGTCAAGATGCATCGCGGGCACCACCGTGGCCACAGGGTCCTGGGCACACAGCGCCTGGAGCACGGGCAGATCACGCCGCTGCGCCGGCGCCAGCGAATGCTGGGCACGCCGGAGCAGCGAATCGGTCATGGCGTCAGCACAACGGGCGCGGAGCCCTCGACGGGCTCCATCGATTCGGCAATCCTCATGGCCTCTTCGATGAGGGTTTCCACAATCTGTGACTCGGGCACGGTCTTGATGATCTCGCCCTTGACGAAGATCTGCCCCTTGCCGTTGCCGGAGGCGACGCCAAGGTCGGCCTCGCGGGCCTCGCCGGGACCGTTCACGACGCAGCCCATGACGGCGACGCGCAGCGGCACTTCCATGCCCTCGAGCCCAGCAGTGACCTTCTCCGCGAGCTCGTACACGTCCACCTGGGCCCGGCCGCATGAGGGGCATGACACGATCTCGAGCTTGCGCTCGCGCAGGTTGAGCGCCTGGAGGATCTGCAGGCCCACCTTGACCTCCTCGACAGGAGGCGCGGACAGGGACACCCGAATGGTGTCGCCGATGCCGCGGCTGAGCAGCGCACCGAAGGCCGTCGCGGACTTGATGGTGCCCTGGAAGGCGGGGCCGGCCTCCGTGACGCCCAGGTGCAGCGGCCAGTCACCGCGCTCCGAGAGCATTTCGTAGGCGCGCACCATCACGACGGGGTCATTGTGCTTGACGGAGATCTTGAAGTCGTGGAAGTCGTGCTCCTCGAACAGGCTCGCCTCCCATACTGCGGACTCGACGAGAGCCTCGGCCGTGGGCTTGCCGTACTTGTCGAGCAGGCGCTTGTCCAGGCTCCCGGCGTTGACGCCAATGCGCAGCGAGGTGCCGTGGTCCTTCGCCGCCTGGGCGATCTCCTTGACCTGGTCGTCGAACTTCTTGATGTTGCCCGGGTTCACGCGCACGGCGGCGCAGCCAGCCTCGATCGCGGCGAACACGTACTTGGGCTGGAAGTGAATGTCGGCGATCACAGGGATCTGCGACTTGCGAGCGATAGCTGACAGCGCATCGGCGTCGTCCTGGGTGGGGCACGCGACGCGCACAATGTCGCACCCAGCGGCTGTGAGCTCCGCGATCTGCTGGAGCGTGGCGTTGATGTCGTGCGTCTTGGTGGTGGTCATGGACTGCACCGAGACGGGGGCGTCACCACCGACGTACACGCTGCCAACCTTGATCTTGCGGGTCTTGCGGCGGGGCGCGAGGGTGGGCGCGGGCATCGCGGGCATTCCGAGTCCGATGGAAGTCACTGATCCATTATCCCCGTGACCGCTAGAGCAATTGGACCGGCGCGACGATGTCAGCGACGATCAACACGAGGCCCATCAGGAGCAGTAGCCCGAACACGCCGTATGCCAGGGGCATCATGCGAGCGACGTCGACGGGAGCGGGAGTAGCCCGTGACCGCAGGCGCGCCCAGCCATTCTTGATGGCCTGCCACAGCGCCGACGCGACGTGTCCTCCGTCGAGCGGCACGAGCGGAATCATGTTGAACACGAACAGCGCGAGGTTGAGCCCGCCGAGCAGCATGAGCATGTCGCCGATCTTCTGCGCGGGGCCGTAGCCCTCGACGTCGGCAGAGGCGATCTCGCCCGCGACCTGTCCCACGCCCACGATGCCCATGATCGAGTCCGCACTGCGCTCTTCGAGCCCGAGCGCCGCCTGTGTGACGTCCCACAGGTGAGCGGGCAGCGTCGCGACGACCTCGACCGTGGCGACCAGGTAGTCCCAGGTGAGCCCCACGCCCGCGGTGATCGGCTGGGTCTGGGCGGTGTACTCCGACACCACTCCCAGGTAGCCCACAGTCTCCGTCACGGGATCGCCCGCCTCGTCGAGGACGACGTCGCCGGCGTCGTCGTACACGGCGCGCTCGCGCTCCCCAGCGGTGAAGCTCAGCTCGACCGGCTCGCCGTCACGCTCGACCACGAGCGGCATGGTCTCGCCGGGCGCGGCCGCGATAATCGCGGTGGCCTGCGCCCAGTCCTGCGCCTCGACGCCGTCGACGGAGACGATCGTGTCACCCGCTTCGAGGCCCGCCGCTGCCGCAGGCGAGGCCGGGTCATCGGCGGTGCACTCGACGCTGCCCACCGCCGGGATGCACGGGGTCACCGAGGCGATGGTGAGCGAAGGTGCGGGCGAGCCGACCGTCGTCAGCACGGTAGTGAAGAGGACGACCGCCAGCACGAGGTTGACGAGCGGGCCGCCCATCATGACGATGACCTTCTTCCACCAGGTCAGGTGGTAGAACGCCCGGTGATCCTCCCCCGGCTCAATCTCTTCGACGGCCGCGTCCCGCGCATCGGCAATGACATTGCCAGCCCAGCCGCGCACCTTCACGGGCTTGACCCGGTCGGCGGGAGGGATCATGCCGACGATCCGCACGTAGCCGCCCAGCGGAATGGCCTTGACTCCGTACTCGGTCTCGCCGCGCACGCGCGACCACACCCGCGGCCCAAAGCCCACGAAGTACTCGCTGACTCGCACCCCGAACTTCTTGGCCGGAATCATGTGACCGAGCTCGTGCAGGGCGATCGACGCGAGTAGCCCCACGAAGAACACCAGCACGCCAATGAACGTCGCCATGTGGTTTCCTACAGTCCCTTCAACCTCAGCCGATGCAGGCGCGAGCACGCTGACGCGCCCACTGCTCCGCGTGGTCCACGGCGGCGAGCGACAGCTCTGCCGGGGCCTCGTACTCCTCCACAACGCGCCGGACCGTGTCGACGATCCCGAGGAACGGCAGGGCGCCGTCCACGAACGCCTGCACGCATTCCTCGTTCGCCGCGTTGAACACGGCGGGGTGCAGGGCCGATGCGGCAACAGCCTGGCGGGCGACCCTCACCGCGGGGAAGGCCTCCTCATCGAGAGGCTCAAAGGTCCAGGTGGCCGCACTCGTCCAGTCGCACCCAGGAGCGGCATCCGCGACGCGCTCGGGCCAACCCAGCCCCAAGGCGATGGGCAGGCGCATGTCGGGCGGGCTTGCCTGAGCGATGGTGGACCCGTCGACGAACTCGACCATCGAGTGGATCACCGACTGCGCGTGCACCACCACGTCGATGCGCTCCATGGGAATGTCGAACAGCAGGTGCGCCTCGATCACCTCAAGGGCCTTGTTCATCATCGACGCCGAGTTGATGGTGACCACGGGGCCCATGTCCCACGTGGGGTGCTTGAGCGCGTCTGCTGGAGTCACAGACGCCAGGTCACCGCGAGAGCGGCCGCGGAAGGCCCCGCCCGAGGCGGTGACGACCAGTCGGCGTACCTCGTCGGCGGTGCCCGACCGCAGGGCCTGGGCGAGAGCCGAGTGCTCGGAGTCGACGGGGACGATCTGGCCCGGGCGCTGCACGGCGGCCTTCACGAGTGCGCCACCGGCCACGAGCGATTCCTTGTTGGCCAAGGCGAGAGTGCTGCCGGACTCGAGCGCGGCAAGCGTGGGGCGCAGCCCTACCGATCCGGTGATGCCGTTGAGCACTACGTCAGCGCCGCAGCGTGCGGCTTCCGTGGCAGCATCGGGTCCGCCGATGACCTCGACGCCAGGCAATGCTGAGGAAATCTCGCGAGCGGCGCTGTCGTGGGCGACGGCGACCAGCCGCGCACCGGTGGCCTTTGCCTGCTCCACGATGGCCGCGGGGTCGGAGCCACCAGCGGCCAGCGCCACAACCTCGAAGCGCTCAGGGTTGCGCGCAACGACGTCGAGCGCTTGGGTGCCGATCGATCCGGTCGAGCCCAGCAGCGCCACCGTGCGCTTCGCTCGCGTGGTCACCGTCTCGGGGGCAAGGCTCACGCCGCGCCGAGCAGGATGTCTACGGCACGGGCTAGGTAGGCGTCGACGACCTTTTCGTCGTAGGCCCGCCACGACGAGCGGCGCTTGAAGGAAGCGGCGCGCACCTCATCGGCAGTCAGCGGCTTTCCCTGGTCGAAGAAGGCCGTCATGCGGTCAAGGAGTTGATCCACATCCGCCGCGGAGTAGCCGCCGCGCATCGCGCCCGGCTTGGCGAACCGCTCACCCGCTGGCCGGCGCAGGCGCGGGTACAGGCTCTGGGCGCGCGAGGCGAGATTCTGCATCCACGCGTCCTGCCCGTGCTCGGCGATATAGCGCTCCTTGATGCGGGCCGTGAAGGCGACCTCGAGTCGATCGAGCGCAGAGTCGACGGCCGGCGTCTGATACCCGCCGCGCTGGAGGCCAAAGCTGGCCCGGCGCACGTCGAAGTCCGCCAACTCCTCAGCGGCACCGGGCTGCTCGTAGACGTAGCGCGCACGGCCAAAGTACGCGTCGACGTCCTCGACCTTGTAGCCAAGCTTGGTCGAGCCCGCACGCGGGAACAGATCCGCCATCACGCCTCCTTGATCGCCAGCTGACCGCAGGCGCCATCGATGTCACTGCCACGAGTATCCCTGATAGTCGTCGGAATCCCGTGACCGCGCAGGGTGTGGACAAACTCCTGCTCGACCTGCGGGTCCGAGGCCGTCCAGATCGATCCCGGCGTGGGGTTCAGCGGGATGGGATTGACGTGCACCCACCCCTCGCCGCGCGCCTTGAGCTTGCGACCGAGCAGGTCCGCGCGGTGCGCGTGGTCGTTCATGTCGCGGATCAGTGCGTACTCGATGGATACGCGACGGCCCGTGGCGTCGAAGTAGCGCCGTGCGGCATCCAGCGCCTCGTCCACGCTCCAGCGCGTGTTGATCGGCACCAGTTCGTTGCGCAGTTCGTCGTCAGGCGCGTGCAAGCTCAGCGCGAGGGTCACCGGGATGCCCTCCTTGGCGAGCTTGTCCATCGCGGGCACCAGGCCCACCGTCGACACCGTGACGTGCCGGGCGGACAGTCCGAAACCCTGCGGCTCGGGTGCCACCAGCGCGCGCACCGTCTGGATGACGGCCTTGTAGTTGGCCAGCGGCTCGCCCATACCCATGAACACCACGTTGGACAGCCGCACGCTCTCGCCGAGTTCGCCGTCGCGCGACGCGCGGGCCGCGAGACGCACCTGCTCGATGATCTCCGCGGCAGAAAGGTTGCGCGTGAGGCCCATCTGGCCGGTCGCGCAAAACGGGCACGCCATGCCACAGCCAGCCTGGCTCGTGACGCACAAGGTAGCTCGCTCGGGGTACTTCATCAGGACGGACTCGACCTTGACGCCGTCGTGGAGCTTCCACAGCGTCTTGCGTGTGGCACCGCCGTCGGCCACCAGCGACGTGATGGACGACATGAGCGGGGGGAACATCTGCTCCGCGAGTTCCTCGCGCGCCCCCGAGGGAAGGTCGGTCATGTCGGCAGGGTCGACCGTCAGGTGCGAGTAGTAGTGCGTGGCGAGCTGCTTGGCGCGGAACGCAGGCAAACCCAGCTCGCGCATCGTCTCGACGCGCTCGTCGTGGGACAGGTCAGCGAAGTGGCGCGGCGGCTTGCCGCGCCGCGGTGCGGCCATCTGGAGCAAGGGGCGAGAGGTCATGACGTTCCTAGCAGCAAAGAGAAAACAACGTAAGCGACGGGGGCAGCGATGAGCAGCGAGTCCACACGATCCATGATGCCCCCGTGGCCGGGAAGGATCGAGCTCATGTCCTTGATACCGATGTCGCGCTTGATCGCGGACTCGGCCAAGTCCCCCACGACACCGGCCATCGCGCACGCGGCACCCACGAGAGCGCCCACCCACCAGCGCCCATCGAAGAAGAACCACGCCGCCACGGCCGCTGCGGCGGTACCGAGCAGCAACCCTCCGGCGAAGCCCTCCCAGGTCTTCTTGGGGCTCACGCGCGGGGCCATGGGGTGACGCCCAAAGAGCATGCCTGCCGCGAGACCTCCGGTGTCGGAGCCCACCACGGCCAAGATGACGATGAGCACTCGTTGCCAACCGTCGTTGGCGAGTTCGAGCAAGAGCAGGAATGAGCCGAGGAACGGGATCCACAGCACGGTCATCATCGCCGCGAGGGAATCAGCCATCGTGTTCTCGATGCGCTCGTCCACCACGCGCCACGCGACCGTACCGGCCAGGCCCACCATCAGGGCCACCACCAGCCCTTCAGGACCGCCAAACCAGGTCGCGATGACGAGACCGACGGTCACCAGTGACACGGGCACGAGCGGCACGTGCCGGTCATGCTTCGCGAGCGCTCCACGCCACTCGACGACAGCGAGCAAGGTCGCTGCGGCGACCAGTCCCGCGAAGGCGAGCGGGTGCACCCAGGCCGCGACCACGACGAGGGCGAGCAGCGTCAGCCCCACCACGATGGCCACGGGCATGTTGCGGCCCGAGCGCGACACCGGCGCGACCTGAGCCACGGGCTCCTCGGCCACCCTGACGGTGGCGGGATCCACGCGCACGTCATCGACAGCGTCCTGTGCGGCGTCCACCTCACCTGTCACGGCAAAACGCTGGGCATCCTCGACGGCCGCATGCACGCCCGGCGCCACGTCAGGGTCCGCCCACGCGGGCTCCGAGTGCGTGGGCAACCACAGTGGCGTGGGGCTCGACTGAGTGCCAGCCGTGCCCCAGGGCGCGGGCGACGGCTCTGCCTGCGGCTCGGGGTGGTTGCGACGACGGAAGGGGCTCATGGAAAGGACGCCGCACGAAAGAGCGGCCCGAGGTCAGACCTCGAGCAGCTCGCTTTCCTTGGCCGCCAAGAGCGCGTCGATAGCGTCGACGTTCTTCTTGGTGAGCGCGTCGAGGTCCTTCTCGCCGCGGTTGCCCTCGTCCTCGCCGACCTCGCCATCCTTGACGGCAGAGTCAATCTGGTCCTTGGCCTTACGACGCATGTTACGCACGGTCACACGGGCCTCTTCGGCCTTGGTCTTCGCAAGCTTGACGTAGTCGCGGCGGCGCTCCTCGGTCAGCTGAGGCATCACGATGCGCAGCACGTTGCCGTCGTCCGAGGGGTTCACGCCCAGGTCCGAGGCACGAATGGCGCTCTCGATGTCCTTCTTGGCGGAGGCATCGTAGGGCGACACCAGCACCATGCGAGCCTCGGGCACCGTGATCGCGGCAAGCTGCTGCAGCGGAGTGGGCGCGCCGTAGTAGTTGACGGAGATGTTGGCGAACATGGCCGCCGAGGCCTGCCCGCTACGGATGCTCGCGAAGTTGTTCTTGGCGACGCTCACCGCGTTGTCCATGTGCTCCTCGGCTTCGAGGAGGATCTCGTCGATCACGTGTGCTCCTTGTGTAGTGCGGGCGCGACCGTTAGGCCGTCACCAGCGTCCCGATTGTGTCACCGACAAGGGCGCGAGTCACGTTGCCATGCTCTTCAAGGCCAAACACGCGCATGGGCATGCCGTTGTCCTTTGCCAGCGAGAATGCCGCTGCGTCCATGACGTTGAGGCCCTGGCTGAGGGCGTCGGAGTACGTCACGTGCTCCAGCAGGCGCGCGTGAGGGTCCTTGCGCGGGTCTGCGGTGTAGACACCGTCCACACCGTTCTTGCCCATGAGCACCTCAGTGCAGGCCACCTCAAGGGCGCGCTGAAGGCTCACGGTGTCGGTCGAGAAGTACGGCATGCCTGCTCCCGCAGCGAAGATCACGACGCGCCCCTTCTCGAGGTGACGCACCGCGCGCAGCGGGATGTAGGGCTCGGCGACCTGCCCCATCGTGATGGCGGTCTGCACGCGAGTGGCCACGCCGGCCTGCTCGAGGAAGTCCTGAAGGGCGAGGGCATTCATGACGGTGCCCAGCATGCCCATGTAGTCCGCGCGGGCGCGTTCCATGCCGCGCTGCGACAGCTCCGCTCCGCGGAAGAAGTTGCCGCCGCCCACGACGATGCACACCTGCACGCCTTGGTTCACGGCCTCCGCGACCTCGCGCGCGATCCTGCCGACGACGTCGGCGTCGAGCCCGATGGACCCTCCGCCAAACATCTCGCCTGACAGTTTCAGCAAAACGCGCCGCATCCCTGGGGACTCAATGTCCGGATTCACGGTAGTGGACTCGGGCATCGGGTTCCTCCTGGGGTGCGGCGCGTTGCTGATGGTGAGATTGCCTCCTGGCGGGAAGCCTACGCTCCCACGCGGAAACGCGAGAAGGCAGTGATGGCGCCGCCGGTGTTCTCGATGACCTTGCCGACCGTGGTCTTGGGGTCCTTCGCGAACGCCTGCTCCACCAGGGTGTTCTCCTTGAAGAAGCCGTTCAGTCGGCCCTCAACGATCTTGGGCAGTGCGCCCTCAGGCTTGCCCTCACCCTTCGCGGTCTCCTCGGCCACGCGACGCTCGTTGGCGACGACGTCCTCGGGGACGTCCTCACGCACGAGGTAGGTGGGCGAGTACGCGGCGATGTGCATGGCAACGTCGCGAGCGACCTCACCAGCAGCAGCGTCGGTACCGACCAGGACGCCCACCTGTGCGGGGAGGTCCTTGTTGGTGCGGTGCAGGTACTCGGTCACGACCGGGGCCTCGACGCGAGCGACGCGGCGCAGGACGATCTTCTCGCCCAGGATGCCGGCCTCGGAGTCGATGAGGTCCTGGACGGTGGTGCCGTCCACGGCGGCGGCAAGAGCGGCCTCGGCCGAGTCAGCGCCAGCGGCCACGACGGCAGCGAGCACCTTCTCGGCGAGCGCCACGAACTTGTCGTTCTTGGCCACAAAGTCGGTCTCGGAG
Source organism: Demequina sp. (assembly GCF_047975725.1). GTDB lineage: Bacteria > Actinomycetota > Actinomycetes > Actinomycetales > Demequinaceae > Demequina. The sequence goes on along the minus strand of NZ_JBKEED010000032.1, from coordinate 71,024 downwards.
TTGAGCTCGATGAGCGTGCCCACCTGACCGCCATCGACGGACTCGATGGAGGCGGCCACGAGGCCCTCGGAGGCCGAACGGCCCTCACGCTTGGTGACGCCCTTGAGGCCCTTCACGCGGAGGATGTCGACGGCCTTGTTCTGGTCGCCGTCAGCCTCGTCGAGAGCCTTCTTGACGTCGAGCATGCCGGCGCCGGTGCGCTCACGCAGCGCCTGGATGTCTGCAACGGTGTAGTTCGCCATGTGCGGTTCCCTTACTTCTCGTCGGCGGCGGGGGCCTCGTCGGCCTTTGCCTCGGTTGCCTCAGCGGCGGGGGCCTCGTCGGCCTTCACCTCTGCGGCGGGGGCCTCAGCGGCGGGGGCCTCGTCGGCCTTCGCGCCGTCGAGCAGCTCCTGCTCCCACTCGGCCAGGGGCTCTTCGGCGCCAGTGGCGTCGGCCTCGTCACCCTTGGGGGTGTGGCGGATGCGCACGCCCTCGGCTACAGCATCGGCGATCACACGGGTCAGCAGACCCACGGCGCGGATGGCGTCGTCGTTACCGGGGATGCCGTAGGCGACGTCGTCGGGGTCACAGTTCGAGTCGAGGATGCCCACGACGGGGATGCCCAGCTTGCGGGCCTCGTCCACCGCGAGGTGCTCCTTGTTGGTGTCGACGATCCACACGACGGAGGGGGTCTTCGCCATGTCGCGGATGCCGCCGAGGGTCTTGTCGAGCTTCTCCTTCTCGCGACGAAGGCCCAGCAGCTCCTTCTTGGTGCGGCCCGAGCCGGCAACGTCGTCGAAGTCGATCTCTTCGAGCTCCTTGAGGCGCTGCACGCGCTTGCTCACCGTCTGGAAGTTGGTGAGCATGCCGCCCAGCCAGCGCTCGTTCACGTAGGGCATGCCCACACGAGCGGCCTGCTCAGCGATCTGCTCCTGCGCCTGGCGCTTGGTACCCACGAAGAGCACGGTGCCGCCGTGGGCGACGGTGTCGCGCACGAACTCGTAGGCGGCGTCGATCTTGGCCAGCGACTGCTGGATGTCGATGATGTAGATGCCGTTGCGCTCGGTGAAGATAAAGCGCTTCATCTTGGGGTTCCAGCGGCTGGTCTGGTGTCCGAAGTGGACGCCCGAGTCGAGCAGCTGGCGCATGGTCACGACGGCCATGGCACTTCCTGTTCCGCACGCGCGTTTGCGTGCCTATGTTGGGGCGGGTTGGTCCCGCGTATTTTGTTGCCGATGCGACCCACCGCGGGTCGAATCCCTGGCGCCATCGCGGTCGGGCACCGAGCAAGAACTCGGACGACGCCCTTCCGGCGCGATCCCTGCCGCATGAGCGGTCGAGAACGCGAATGGCGCGCGATGTCATCCGGGCAGGCCGGATGCAGGTCACGATGATACCGGACGGGGCGTAGGTCACGCGACCGGGTGGCAGGTTCAGCCCGTCCCCAGCGTCCAGCGACGAGGCCCTCTCCCCCGCCTTGCCGCTCGCGGGTGGCGGTAGTCGATGTCACCCAGTGTGCTGGCCGCATGACCCTGCCGTCCACTCGCCTTGTCGTGCTGTGGCTCGCGTGGGCGCTCCTGCTCGCCTCGCCCGCATCTGCGGTCGCCGTGCCGGCGCCGCTCGCCGTCCCTCGTGCTGCCGACGGTTCGCCGTCCGTCATCAGTCCTGTAGAGCCGATGCGCGTGGTGGCTCTCGCTCGAATCCCGCGTCCTGATTGGAAGCCGGGGCGTCGAGGCGTCGACCTCGCCGCGGCGGTCGGGGATCCTGTGCGCTCGCCCGCTGCGGGCATCGTCACCTTCGCCGGGGTGGTCGTGGACCGTCCGGTCCTGTCGATCACTCACCACGACGGCACCATCTCAAGCCTCGAGCCAGTGGTGGCGAGCGTCACCGTCGGCGCCCGGGTTTCCCCAGGGCAGAGTGTGGGCCAGGTCGCCGACACCCCCGGCCACTGCATGCCTGCCGCCTGCCTGCATTGGGGAGTGCGCATCGGCGGTCAGTACGTGGACCCCCTTGACGTGCTGGAGGGCTATGGTCCCGTGCGGCTGCTCCCGCGCGAGCGGGGTGCGTGGGTCAGTCGAAGGCGCCCGTTCGCTGCAGCGACTCACGCAACTTCTTGACCGCACCTGAGTGAATCTGGGAGACGCGCGACTCCGTCACTCCCAGGATCTGGCCGATCTGCGCGAGGGTGAGGTTGTCGAAGTAGTACAGCCGCAGCACCTCTTGCTCGCGCTCTCGGACGCCCTGGATCGCGGCGGCCAGCAGCGCGGTCGTCTCGCGAGCCTCGACCGAAGCCGATGCCTCGGGCGCCGAGGAGTCGATGAGTGCATCCAGCGCGCGGCTCTGCCCGGCGTCGACGATCCCGTCCAGCGCCGCGACATGCGACAGTGCCACCTGAGCGCGCACAGTGCGCACCTCGCCGGTCTGCCAGCCCACGTAGTCGGCGACGTCGCCGTCGGTGACGGGACGCAGCAACTTTTGCTCGAGTGCTCGGTGCGCCTGCTCCAGCACCTTCGCCTTGGAGCGCACGGAGCGGGGCACCCAATCGGCCGCCCGGAGCTCGTCGATAATCGCGCCGCGGATGCGCTGGGCCGCGTAGGTTTCGAACTTGAATCCGCGCTCGGGCTCGAACTTCTCCACCGCATCGATGAGGCCAAAGGTGCCGTAGGAGACGAGGTCTGCAAGCTCGACCATGTCAGGAAGGCGCCCAATCAGGCGCGAGGCCACCTGGGTGACCAGCGGCGCGTAGTGCGTGATCAGCGCGTCGCGTGCGGCCTGACGGGATGCGCCGCTGTCGATGTCGAGGCGCTGCCACCACTGGCCCAACTGTGCGGCGTCGGCGCGCGCGGGCGCGACGACGGCGACCTCCTCGGTGTCCTCGGACAGCACGGGGTTCAGGCTGGTCATGGCGTCTCCCTAGGCGCGCGGATGCGCGAGTTGGTAGGTGGCCCGCAGACGTTCTGCGGATACGTGGGTGTAGCGCTGTGTGGTGTTGAGGCTCGCGTGACCGAGCACCTCTTGGACGGACCTCAGGTCAGAGCCGCCCCCGAGAAGATGCGTGGCGGCGCTGTGGCGCAAGGCGTGCGGGGCGATCTCAGGCAGCTCCGCAAGGCGGCAAAGCTCGTGGACCACCTCGCGCACCTGACGCTGGCCCACGCGAGCACCTTTGCGCCCCAGGAACAGGGCGCGACCGGTCTCGGAGGACACCAGTGCTGGCCGGGCAGTCTCGATCCAGTCCCGAATCGCCCGTGCCGCTGGCACCCCGAAGGGCACCATGCGTTCCTTGTCGCCCTTGCCCGTCACGCGGACCAGCCGTTCGCCAAGATCGATGTCCTGCAGGTCGATGCCCACAAGTTCGCCCACGCGCATGCCCGTCGCGTACAGCAGTTCAGCCATGGCCCAGTCGCGCACGTGCACCGAGTCGCCGTCGTCGCAGCGAGCCTGGGCAATGGACAGCAGAGTCACCACATCGGCAGGGCTCATCACGGCCGGCAGCGTGCTCGCGGCGCGCGCGGAGGCCAAGCGCGCAGCGGGGTTCACCGAGAGTGTGCCGGAGTCGAGTGCCCACGCGTAGAAGGTCCGCACGGCAGCGCCGCGACGCGCGAGGGTGGTGCGGGACAGACCCGCCCCGGCCATCGCCGCGAGCCAAGAGCGCAAGTCCGCGAGCGCGACGTCGGTCAGGACAGCATCGGCCTCATCACCGTTGTCGATGCTGGATCCGCCAGCGCAATGGGAGGCCAGGTGTAGCAGATCGCCGCGATAGGCGCGCACCGTGTTCTCGGACAGCCCGCGCTCATGGCGCAGGTAGCCCTCGAACTGGGCGATCAGATCAGCCTGATCACCGTCTCCCCTCGTCAGCATGAGGCCACTGTGGCATCGTCACATGCGTCAAATCAACCCCTCGTGTCACATTTGTCACATCAACCTCATACTTCACGTGTGGTTTGTCCTGATTTGGGAGGGATTCCAGGGAAGTCGGTCCCGTCTTGCGTCCTCAGATCAGTGAAGCGCCGGACCGACGCCGCCACCCTCCCCTGTCGCGTTCCACCAGGCCAGTCGCCTCCATCCGACCCAAGGCCGCGCGCACCTGTGGCGCTGTCAGTCCCGCGGTGACAGCGATGTCGCCCTCGAGCAGGCTCCTCCGCCCCAAGGCATCGAACGCGGCCCGGTCCTCGGGCCTGGCGAAGTCGAGCCTGCCCGTGTCCACGTCCGGCTGCACCACGGCCGCGATCTCGAGCGGTCCCGTGAGCTCGATGACCTCGGCCGCGCACGTGACCAGCACCGCCTCCTGATCGCGCACGAGCCGGTGACACCCCACAGAGCTCGCGCTGGTCGCGGGCCCCGGCACCGCCGCCACCGGGCGCATCAGCCGCTGCGCGTGGCCCACCGTGTTGAGCGCCCCTGAACGGTGAGCGGCCTCGACCACCACCGTCGCCGCGGCACACGCGATCACCCTGTTGCGGCTCAGAAAGCGCGAGCGGTGCGGCGCCCATCCAGGCGGCACCTCACTCACCACCAGGCCAGAGCGCATGGTGCGAGCCAGGAGATCGGAGTTGCCCACGGGGTACAGACGGTCCACCCCACCCGCCATGACGGCCAGGCTCTGGCCGCCTGCCGCGAGCGCTCCCCGATGCGCGGCGGCATCGATGCCATACGCGCCACCCGACACCACGACCCTTCCCGCTTGCGCAAGGTCGGCAGCGAGTTGCGCCGCCATGTGGTCGCCGTACGCCGTGCACGAGCGGGCGCCGACCAGCGCCACCGCCTGGCTTCCCAAGACGCGCAGATCGCCGTCGCCACGCACCCACAGGACGAACGGAGCGGCGACCCCAAGATCGTCGACCGCGTGCGGCCACTGCGGATCCCCTCGCAGCACGATCCGCGCCCCACACTGCTCACTGCGCTGTCGCACCGCGTCGACGTCGAGGTCTGCGGCGCGGCGCCCCCACCGCTCGCTCGCCCGCACCAAGGTGTCGACGTCGCGGGGCTGCAGTTCGGGCGCGAGCGCATGGGTGGCGGCAACAGGGTCGGCCAACGCCTGGGCGAGCCACGTCAGCGCCGCTTGCGGGCCCCACAGGTGCACGAGGGCTCCCGCAGCCTCGTCGCCAGGCTCAGCCAGAACGCTCCACGCAAGCCACGCATCGGCGACGGTGGCGGCGGAGCGCTCGAGCCGCCCACCCGCGGCGGCGCTGACGAGGTTCATCCCGCCCCTCCCCGCGAGCGCAAGGTCAGGGCCTGCGCGACATCGTCGGGGCCAGGGCTGTCACGCCCGTCGAGATCGGCGAGCGTCCACGCCACGCGCAGGGCGCGATCCGCCCCACGCGCCGTGATCACGCCACCCTCGAGCGCCTGCCAGATCAGCGCCGCACTGCCTCGTGCGGTGTGGCGGCGCAGCCACGTGCCTGACGCCTGCGAGTTCAGGGTCCAGGGGGTGTCGCTCAGCCGTGCGGCGGCCGCCGCGCGTGCGCGCACGACGCGGGCCGCGACGGCGGCGGAACTTTCGGCCGGTTCCGCGGAGGCGCCCCGCACCGGCATGACCTCCACCTGCAGGTCCACCCGGTCCAGGAGCGGGCCAGAGAGTCGGCCAAAGTAGCGCCGCCTGGCCATCGGCGAGCAGTCGCAGCGCTCACCGGTGCCGTAGAAGCGTCCGCACGGGCACGGGTTTGCGGCCAACACCAACTGGAATCGCGCGGGGTATCTCGCTGTGCCGTGCGCGCGATGCAACACGACCTCGCCGTGCTCGAGCGGCTGGCGCAAGGTTTGCAGCACCCGTGCGGGGAACTCGGGAGCCTCGTCGAGAAACAACACCCCGGCGTGCGCGCGAGAGATGGCGCCGGGCCTGGCAAGCCCCGACCCGCCGCCCACGATCGATGCTGCAGAGGCACTGTGGTGCGGCGCCTCAAAAGGCGGCGTGCGCAGCAGCCCTCCGGTGGGGTCGAGCGTGCCAGCGAGCGAATGGATGGCGGTCGTCGTCACGGCGTCCTCGTCCGTGAGGTCCGGCAGGATGGTCGGGAGTCGCCGCGCGAGCATGGTCTTGCCGGCCCCGGGCGGCCCCGACATCAGCAGGTGATGACCCCCTGCGGCAGCGACCTCGAGCGCCCACCGAGCCTCCTCCTGCCCTTGCACCTCGGCGAGGTCGACCTGCTCCACGAGCGCAAGCGGCTGCGTGGGCAAGGGCACTGGCGCGCTCGTGGTGGCGACGGCCGTGGTCGCACCATAGGCCTGCGCCAATTCGGCGAGCGTCACGAGCCCCGCGACCTCCACGCCGGGCACGAGCCGAGCCTCATCGAGATTCGCCCCTGGCACCGCGACCCGCTCCGCGCCTCGCGCAGCGGCCGCCGCAACCGCGGGCAGTACTCCCGGGATGGGACGGACCCGCCCATCCAGACCCAGTTCGCCAATGTGCGTCACGCCGGCCGCGCGCACGGGATCGATCTGTTCTGCTGCCGCCAACACCGCGACAGCGATGGCGAGGTCCGTCCCCGTTCCGCTCTTGGGCAACGAGGCCGGTGACAGATTGACCGTGATGCGCCGCTGGGGCCACGCGAGACCCGAGCTAGCCACGGCGGCACGCACCCGGTCCCTTGCCTCGGACAACGACGCATCGGGCAGTCCGACAATCGTGAACCCCGGCAGGCTCGACCCAATGTGCGCCTCGACGTCAACCAGGTGGCCGGTGAGGCCCGACAGCACCACGGCACTCGTGCGCCCGATCACTCGATGCCCCGCACGTGATCGAGCACCGCCGCCCCCGCGGCGGGCAGCGACACCGCGACGGCATCAATACGCACCGAGGCATAGCTGCCGTCGTGAGCCTCGAGCCACAGGGCGATCAGGCGCCTGAGGCGGGCCACCTTCTCCGCGGTCAGCGCTTCGAGCCCGCCCCCGTGCGTCCCGCCACGTCGGGTCTTCACCTCGACTGCCACGAGCGTCGCTCCATCGAGCGCCACGATGTCGAGTTCACCCCTCGCGCAGCGCCAATTGCGCTCGAGCACCTCCCAGCCGAGTTCGCCGAGCCTTCGCGCGACGACGTCCTCGCCGTACCGCCCCACTTGCCGCCTGACGTCCACGGGTCACCTCCGCGACCCACAGTGGTGGCACCCAGGCGACCACCACAAACGGCGAGGGCCGATGCTGGGGAGAAGCCCGCATCGGCCCTGCCTGGGGATGCTCTGTAGCGCCGTCAGGCGCGACGGACAGGCTCCGCCACGAGCGCATCGGCCGCATCGGTGACCACGACCGGACTGCCGTCAGGGTCGACGCCGGGCGCCACGGCCACGACAGCACTCGCGATGGCCTCCTCGGGGGTGCTCTCGTCGTCGGCCGGCATCTGCGCATCGGCAGACAGCAGCAGGCGGGCGGCGACGATCGTCACCACCAGCGCCCCCGCCCCTCCGACGATGTACGGCAACTGGAGATCGACGCGACCGAGCACACCACCCAGCAGCGTCGCAATGGGGAACAACCCCCACGAGACCGTGCGCGCGGCTCCGATCACGCGTCCCAGCAACTCACCAGGCACGATCGCCTGACGCAAGGAGCCCCAGGGGACGTTCCAACAGGCGATCCCGAACGCACTCACGGCATAGGCCGCGACCGCGAGCCACGCGTTGGGGGCAAAGCCCACGCCGACCAGGCCCAGGCCGCCCAACGCCGACCCCATGAGCAGCACCCGGCCCCTACCCATCGCGGCCACCAGCATCCCCGCGGTCAGGGCGCCCACCAGCCCACCGAGCCCCACGCCTGCGGTCACCACGCCGATGAGCTGCGCCGTCACGCCGAATCGCTCGACGAACAACAGGATGGTAATGGACTGCGCAATCGCCAGGAACGATCCCACGAACGACGTCACGATCACCATCGAGCGCAAGTAGCGGTGGTTCCACAAGAACCGCATGGCGACGCTCAGCGGCACAGGGGCAGGCCTGTCCGCCGACGCTCCATGGGCCCGCGCGGCCGCTACCGGCAAGCTGAGCGCGAGGAGTCCCGCGATCAAGTACCCCAACCCGCCCACGATCAACGGCACCACCATGGCGACCGCGAACAACACCCCCGAGATGGGCGTGGCGATGAACTGGTCCACACCCACCTGCGCGGCCTGGATGCGGCCGTTGGCCTTGTCGAGACCCGACCGCGATACAAGGGACGGCAACACCGCGTTGGTGGCGTTGTCGAAGAGCGTCTCCCCCATGCCGAAGACGATGGTCGCGATCGCGAGCACCACGATGCTGAGGTGTCCTGTCGCGATCGCGAGCGCCACCCCCGCCGCGGCGACCACGCGCATGAGGTTTGCCGCGGCCATCGCGTGACGCCGGTCAACGTGGTCGACGATCATCCCCGCCGGGAGCCCAAACAGCAACCAGGGCAGGTATGCCAACGCCGTCAGGACCGAGATCGCGATCGGGTCACTCGTGAGCGTGACGGCGGTGAGAGGGATGGCCACGCGGGCGATCCCGTCGGCAAGATTGGAGCCCAGGGCGGCGGACCATAGCCGGCCAAACCCCGCTCCCATTCGTGGTGCGTGGGTACTCATGACGGTTCCTCCGAGTGTTCGGCAGGGGTCGGCCCCTCAACACCGACGACCGGGAAAAGGTTGAAGTGCAGGGCGACGGTTCGCGCGCCCGCGGGCTCGTCGCGGCCGCGCAGCGGACCCACGACGTCGTCGATCGCCTGTTGAAAGCGAGTGGCGATCTCGAGCATCTCCTCGCGGGTGAGTCGCATGCGAGCCGACAGCATGTGGGAGGCATCCACCCAATCGGCACCAAACTCCTCCCCGCCGCTACGCAGGAAGGCGTCGACGTGGCGGGCCCTGAGGTCCGCCATCTGGCGCGAGACGTGGATGGCGGCATTGCGCGCCACCACATCGTCGCGGACATCCTTGGCGGCAATGGTGAGCCCGCCGGGGACAATCCGCCACCAGCGCTCACGCCCCGTGCCGCGGCTGCTGTCCTGCTCGATCAGACCGTGGCGCGCGAGTTGGCGCAGGTGGTAGCTGGTTGCTCCGGACGACTCCCCCAGACGTTCGGCCAGCATGCTCGCGGTGGCGGAGCCGCCCATGGCGAGTTGGTCTAGCAGGTCCACCCGCAGGGGGTGGGTGAGCGCTTTGAGTGCGGTGGCATCGATGTGACGCTGGGGTACCGAGGACATGCCCTCACGCTACGCTTGCAAAGGTTTCTTTGCAACACTTTCTTTGCAGAGTTTTGTTTGCGGCATGTGGGTGCGCGCGGCCGATGCGCGGGCCGGGACTCGTAGGGCGGCGCGGCGTGAGCATCACTTGCCTCGTTCGCCCCCCGCGCGCTCATCCGTAGGCGCCACTTGCCTCGTTCGCCCCCCGCGCGCTGATCCGTAGGCGCCACTTGCCTCCTGGGAGGGGGGAGTGCGACGCCAGGCACCCTCAGTTCGGCTGGTCTCCCCTGGCTCGACGTAGGTCGAGTTCCACGGTCGACACCTCCGCGTCGATGACGCCGATACGTTCGTACAGGTCCGCACGCTCCTGCTCGAGCAGCTCGACCTTCTCCTCACCCGTGAGCGGCGAGGAGTAGTCAGACTCCAGGCGCCCATCCCAGTCGAGTTGCTCGCCTAGCGCCTTGCCGGGATCCGGTTCCTGATCCGTCCGGCTCACGGTGGTGCGCAGCGGCACCTCCTTGACGAACAGCAACAGCACAAAGGCGAACAGCGTCAGTGGGGCGATCCAGCCGAGCACCGGCGCGAGCGCATCGTTGTAGGAGCTCACGACGATGTCGTGGTACGGATCGGGCAGGCCTGCGACCAACTCAGGAGTGATGGAGTTGAAGTCGACCCCCGAGGATTCCACTGCATCCGCCGGAAGACGATGCGACAACAACGCCGTGAGGCGACCAGTGAACACCGAACCCACCAAGGCCGCGCCCAGCGTTGCGCCGATCTGGCGGAAGTAGTTGTTGGCCGCCGTGGCGGTGCCCACCACCGTGAGCGGGAAGGTGTTCTGCACCACCAGCACGAGGTTCTGCAGCACCATGCCCAGACCGAGCCCCAGCAGCGCGAGGTACAGGCACGTGAGCCACAGCGACTCGTCGTAGACCATCGTGGACATCAGCAGCAGCGCGACAGTGACGATGCCGACGCCCAGCAGCAGCAGTCGCTTGTATCGACCCGTGCGGGTCACGATCCGGCCGGCCACCACGGAGGTGAGAACCTGGGTCGCCGCGAGCGGAACGATCAGCAGGCCAGCCACCGTCGCGTTCACGCCCGTAACCATCTGCATGTAGGTGGGCATGTACGTGATGGTGCCGAACATCGCGATGCCGACCATGAGGCCTGCGATGGTGGTGAGCACAAAGTTGCGGCGGCGGAACAGCGCGATGGGCAGCACAGGCTCCTTCGCGCGGCGCTCGACAAAGACCAGGCCCACGGCCGAGGCCACCGTCACCGCGAGCAGCACGATAATCATGGGCGAGATCCACGCGTACTCGTGCCCGCCCCACGTGGTCGCGAGCACCAGGCAGGTGGTCGCGACGGCGAGCAGTGTCATGCCCGCCACATCCGGCACCACCTTGGCCCGGTCGAACTTTGGCGGATGCAGGAAGAACAGCACAGAGGCGACCGCCACCAGACCCATCGGCACGTTGATCCACAGGCACCACTGCCAGCCGATGCTCTCGGTGAACCACCCACCCAGCAGCGGCCCCAGCACGCTAGACAGCGCGAACACCGAGCCCAGCACTCCCATGTAGCGGCCGCGTTCGCGGGCAGGGATCACGTCCGCGATGATCGCCTGCGCCAGCACCATGAGACCACCGCCACCCACACCCTGGATGGCACGGCCGAGGATCAGTCCGGGCATGCTGTCGGCGAGCGCGCCCACGACGGAACCGGCCATGAAGATGCCGATTGCGATCAGCAGCAAGCCCTTGCGTCCCACAAGGTCGCCGAACTTGCCGTAGATGGGCATCATGATGGTCGCCGCGAGAATGTACGCCGTCGTAACCCACAGCATCAGGTCCACGCCGCCCAATTCGCCCACGATCGTCGGCAGAGCCGTGGCGAACATGGTCTGGTCCAGGGCAGACAGCAGCATGGCCGTCATCAGACCGATGAACATGGGGACTATCCCGCTACGGCGGTCAACCTCGGTGGCGGCACTCATACGCCCACGTTATCTGCGCACTCCCCGCTACGCTTGATACCCGCCTCGACGGCTTTCAGCCGGCCGGCGCGCGCGTGATACCCGTCAGCGCGCGCGCAACTGGCGAATGTCGGGCATCGAGTCGTCCTGCGCGAGTTCCTCGATGTTGACGTCCTTGAACGTCACGACCCGCACGTGCTTGACGAGCCTCGCCGAGCGGTACACGTCCCACACCCACGCGTCGCTCATGGTGACCTCGAAGTAGACGTCACCGCCAGAGGCCTTGACCTGCAGGTCGACCTTGTTGCACAGGTAGAAGCGACGCTCGGTCTCGACCACGTACTGGAACAGGCCCACCACGTCGCGGTACTCGCGATACAGGGCCAGCTCGGCGTCGGTCTCGTAGTTCTCCAGGTCCTCACTGCTCACCGGACCATCATCCTCGTTCCGCCAACGGGCCGCGACTCGCCGCGCCGGTCACGCCGGCTCGTGTGCGGGCAAGGACCACGAGCGCCGGTGCTCATCGGTGGCGCCGAGCCTGCGCAGTGCTTCCAGATGGCCCGCCGCGCCGTAGCCCTTGTTGCCCGCCCAGCCGTACTCGGGGTGGCGCAGGTGGGCATCGGCCATCAGCGCGTCTCGTTCGACCTTCGCGAGCACCGAGCCCGCGGCGATCGAGGCGCACAGGGAGTCGCCCTTGATGACCATCGTCACCGGCGGCGCCGGGGGCCCCGGCAGCAGGGCCGATGCGCCAGTTGAGTCCCCGAACAACGTCGCCGGGGGCGGCGTCAGCCAGTCATGTTTGCCGTCGAGCAGCACGGCGTCAACGTGAACGCCACCGTCGGCGATCGCCGCCAGGGCTCGCATGCCAGCCAGGCGCAACGCCCCCACGATCCCCACCGCATCGATCTCCGCCGGCGAGGCGTGCGCGACGGCGCGTGCCACGCCGTACTCAGCCAGCGCATCGGCCATGCTGAGCCTGCGCGCGGGGGTCAGTTCCTTGGAATCGGCAAGGCCGACGGGCCAGTCCTCACGGCGTGACAGCGCGCATACCCCCACCGTGACGGGGCCGGCGAGCGCTCCCCTGCCGACCTCATCGATGCCAGCCACCACGCGGGCGCCCGCGTCCCACAGCACAGCCTCGTGCTCGAGCGAAACGGCCACCGGCTACTCCTGAACCGAGTCGGGGTCCTCGTAGGGGTTGGTGAACGCGTGGAAGTGATTCAGGGGCCACACGGTGGCGAAGGTCGTGCCCACGATCGACGAGATCGGCACCGAGCCGCCGCCGGGATCACCCAGGTGCGCGCGAGAGTCGGCGCTGCGGGGGCGGTTGTCGCCCATGACCCAGATGTAGCCCTCGGGCACCTCGGCCGTGAACTCGAAGTCCGAGGGGTTAACTCCGTCGGGAAGGTACGTCTCGTCGAGCGGTTCGCCGTCGATGGTGAGGCGGCCCTCGGCATCGCAGCACACCACGGTCTCGCCCGGCAGTCCCACGACACGCTTGACCAGGTGCTCGCCCGCGTCCTCGGGCAGCAACCCGGTAAAGGTCAGCACGTTCTTGCCGAACGTCTCGAGGGCCGTGTCATCCGAGGTGTCAACCGGACCGAGCCAGCCGGCGGTGTCCTTGAACACGACGATGTCACCACGGCGCAGGTCCAGGGGGCCGGGCCGCCACTTGGTGACGAGGATCCGGTCGTTCTTCTGGAGGGTGGGGTCCATCGACTCCGACGGAATCCAGAACGACTGGAAGAAGAAGGTCTTCAGCAGCAGCGACAGAGCAAGCGCGCTGATGAGGATGATGAGGAGCTCCTTGGTGTAGCCCCACATACGAGCACCGGCGGACGGCTTGGAGCCGCCCGCCGGTGCTTCGGAGATGTTGCTGATCTCAGTTCTCGCGCTTCTCGCGGATACGCGCGGCCTTGCCGCGACGCTCGCGGAGGTAGTACAGCTTCGCGCGACGAACGTCGCCACGGCTGACCAGCTCGATGTGGTCGATCGTGGGGGTGTGCACCGGGTAGGTGCGCTCGACTCCCACGCCGAACGAGATCTTGCGGACGGTGAAGGTCTCGCCAATGCCCTTGCCCTGACGGCCGAGCACGACGCCCTGGAACACCTGAATACGCGAACGGGTACCTTCGATGACCTTCACGTGCACCTTGACGGTGTCACCGGCGCGGAACGCCGGAACGTCATCGCGGAGCTGGCCCGCGGTGATGTGGTCAAGCTTCTGCATGACTCTTTCTCCTCGCACACGCCACAGGTCCTGCACGATATCTGCCTTGCGGCATTCGGTGATTGCTGTGCGTCGCGGGCTGTGCTCAACCCCCTGTGGCAGGTCTGAGCGCCGCGCGCACCGAAGAGCAATTATGCCACACGGGCCTGCGCCAGCCCAGCCCCGCGTGGCGCTTCGCGACAGCGCGCGCGTCTGACGACGGTATGGGCCGAGCGTCAGTCAGGGAGCAGATCCGGGCGGCGTGCGCGCGTGCGCTCGAGCTGTTGCTCGTGACGCCACTCGGCCACGCGTCCGTGGTGGCCGCTGAGCAACACCGGGGGGACGTCGAGCCCGCGCCACGAGGCTGGTCGCGTGTACGACGGGTACTCGAGCAGCCCGTCGGAGTGCGACTCCTCGACGATCGACTGCGCGTTGCCCATGAAGCCCGGGATCAGCCGCGTGACGGCCTCGATCATCGCGACCGCGGCCACCTCTCCCCCGTTGAGCACGTAGTCGCCGAGCGAGACCTCGGTGACCCGGTAGCCCTCGCTCGCGTAGTGCTCGGCCACACGCGCATCGATGCCCTCGTAGCGTCCGCACGCGAACACGAGCTGTGGCTCCTGGGCCAACGAGGCCGCCATGGCCTGAGTGAACGGCACGCCAGCGGGGCTGGGCACGATGAGGTGCGCGCCAGGCTGCATGACGTCATCGAGCGCGGCGCCCCACACATCGGCCTTCATGACCATGCCGGCGCCGCCACCAAAGGGCGCGTCGTCGACGGTGCCGTGCACGTCGTGCGTCCAGTCGCGCAGTTGATGCACGCGGGCGTCAACGAGTTCGCGTTGGCGCGCCTTGCCCAGCAGCGACACGTCGAGCACCCCGAAGAACTCGGGGAAGATGGTGATGACGTCGATTCTCATGCGTGCGTCTCGCCGGTTTCCTCGGCGCTCTCGCCTGCCAGCAGGCCGTACGGTGGTGTCACGATGACCGTGCCTGCCTCGATGTCGACCTCGGGCACGAACTCCTCGACGAACGGGATCATCGCGCGGTGGCCGCCGGGCTGCTTGACCACGAGCAGGTCCTGGGCGGGCATGCTGAGCAGGTCCACCACCTCGCCCACGTGCTCGCCGTCGGGGCGCACCGCGGTCAGGCCCACCAGCTCGTGGACGTACCAGGCGTCGTCCTCGTCAGACTCGTCGCCGTCGAGCACCAGCTCGACCCCGCGCGCGGCCTCGGCCGCGTCACGATGGGTGATCTCGTCAAAGCGCAGGTACCAGCGGCCCGCCTGAGTGCGGACGTTCGTGATGGTCAGCGGACCGGCCGATGCGGGTTCAGTTTCGTACTGCTCTCCCGGGACCAGTCGGTCCTCGGGGATATCGGTGCGGAGCTCGACGCTCACCTCACCCTTGAGTCCGTGGGCGCGGCCGATGCGGGCAACGGTCAGTTTCATGTCTCAAGGCTACGGGCCCGCCGCACCGCGGCGCGCCGTCGTGACGGCTGAAGCCCACACCGCGACGGTGCGGCGGTGCGCATCGTCGATGTCCACCGCCACGATCACGGACCCGAGGACCACGGCGATGGCGGTGAGCGCGAGGAGGCAGCGGCGAGTAGCGTGGGCCCCGCACCACCCCGACGACGGGAGGACACCATGACTACTGCACGCCAAGGCGTAGGCAACATGCCGGTGGGCGTCGCCATCATCGGGATGCTCACGCTTCTGAATGGCGTCGCGACCCTCGTCATCGGCTCGCTGTGGCTGTGGCTGTCAGCCGACGCGACGGACATGGGCGGCGAAGGCATGACCACCGATCAAGCCCAGGCGCTCGGCTGGACCGCGGTCGCCGCAGGCGTCCTGACCGTACTCGTCGGCATCGGCCTGCTACGTGGCTCGCGGTTGGCGCGGTTCCTGGTGATGACCCTCATGGTGCTGCGCATCGGCATCGATGTATTCGCGCTGCTGTGGATCGACGGCTACCCGTGGGTCCAGGGCGCCGTGGCGATTCTGTGGGCCGGAGTCATCATCGGCATGCTCACCACTCGCCGGGCCAGCCTTTACTTCATGCAACGCTGACATGCGACAGGGCCCCCACCGCTCCATGAGCGGTGGGGGCCCTGTGCTGCGTCGTGGCGGCTTAGGCCACGTCGACGATGTTGACCCGGACGTCGTCACGCGAGATCGCGTCGACCACGGTGCGGATCGCTGTCGCGGTGCGGCCACGGCGGCCGATCACGCGCGGCAGGTCGTCAGGGTGGACCACCACGTTGAGGGTGGCTCCACGACGGCCGGAGCGCTCAGTGACCGTCACGTCGTCCGGGTTGCGGACGATGCTCTTGACCAGGAACTCCAGCGCGTCGACGACCATGCTTACTTCTCCTCAGCGCTTTCGCCCTCGGCGGCCTCGGGGGCCTCCTCAGCAGCAGCCTCGGCGGACTCGTCCGCAGCAGCGGCCTCGGCCTTCGCGGCCTCCTCAGCCTCCTGCTTGGCCTTCTCGGCGGCAGCGGCCTTCTCCGCCTTGAGTTTCTCGGCGGCGTCGGCGGTGGCCTTGATCTGGTCCTCGGGCGAGAGCTTGCCCGCGGGGGTCTCGACGACGTTCTTCGCGTCCTTGTCACCCTTGTAGGTGCCCCAGTCGCCCGTAAGGGTCAGCAGCTTCTGGACCTGCTCGGTGGGCTGGGCGCCCACGGAAAGCCAGTACTGCGCGCGCTCAGAGTCGATCTCGATGAGCGAGGGGTTGGACAGCGGGTGGTACTTGCCGATCTCCTCGATCGCGCGACCGTCGCGCTTGGCGCGGCTGTCGATCACGATGACACGGTAGAACGGGGCGCGCTTCTTACCAAAGCGCTTCAGGCGAATCTTCACAGCCATGGCTGTACTCCTTGTGTATTCGGTGTGAGTCGGCTCGCATCACCCGGGGAAATCAGGTGCGGTTGCTGACAAGACGAATAGCCGCCTCGGGTAGAGGGCCGGGACGACCAGCGACCCATTGTGCCAGAGACCACGCCCGCAGAGCAAAGCAGGCTCAGCTGGGCTGAGCGCCCTGAGTCGCTGGCTGCACAATCTCGTCCACTTGACCGTCGACGATCCGCAGCCACACACCCACGTGAGTTCCCACCTCGTCGGGGTCAAGTGAGCGTTGTGCCGCGTGCGGACCCACGGGCTCCCAGTTCTTGTGTTCGAGACGGATCTGGGTGGACTCACTCACGCGCATGGAGCGTTCTTCGATCACGTCGTTGACCACCACATAGCTGCTGGGGTCGTCGCTTTCGGCCTGCGCAAACGCGGCGTACTGATCGGTGCCTTGCGCATAGACGCACGCGAGGTCGACCGTGACGCCGTGCACGGAGTAGTCGGTGACGATGCCGTACCAGTCGCCGTCCGTGAGAGGCTCTCCCTCGGCGGCGTGACAGCCGGCACCCAAGGTGCCATCCGCATCGGCCGTGCCGTCCATCGCGATGAGCTCACTGAGCGCCGCAGCGGACGGCTGGGGCGAGGGGCTGACGGTGCTGGCCGCGAGCACGGTGGCGGTGTCGTGCGCGGCCGCGTCTGCCCCACCCAGATCGGGAAGGAGCGGCCCCGCGGACGTGGCGCAGCCCGCGCACACGAGCGCGCCAGCGAGCACCATCGCTCGCCGAGTTGCCATCTTCGATGCCATCGAGGTCTCCTCGGCCATGCCGTTTCCGGTCACAGTAGCGCACGTCCTGTGACCGCACACAAGTCCCAGGTCCCAACTGTCCGATTTGTGACAACAGCCACTCAGCCGATCACCGACCACGCCGCCGTCGCACTCGCACGCACTGAGCCGTCGACCACCCGCATGGCGAGCACCGCAAGGCCGTCCGCTTCCGCCTTGCGCAGGGTTCGTTTGCCTCCCGCGAGCACGGCGGTAGCCCACGCGTCGCACTTCACAAGGTCGTCTCCGGCGACGCTCACCTGCGAAAAGTACTGAGCCGGAGCCCGTGAGAACGGGTCCCACACGTGCCCCTGTCGGTGCGCATGGCCCGAGGTGGCGATCGCGCTCATCCCACGGCCAAGCACGATCCGGCGCATCGTGGCAGCCTGGGGTCCCGGTTCTTCGCGCGGGTCGGCAATGCCGATGCGCCAGCCGCCTTCCGCGGGCCCTCGCCCTGATGCCGTCGCGTCTCCCCCGCAACCCCAGAGCCAGCCGCCTGCGCCCAGGAGCCCCAGCCGCCAGCGCACGCGCTCCATCGCCCAGGTCTTGACGATCCCCGTGGGGTCCAGTAGACCGTCTGGGCCACGCGCATCGAACGCGCCGTCGGTTTCGTCTCGAAAGCGCTCGCACAGGTCGAGCACCTCCACCACGAGGGCGGGCGCGTCGGCCACCGTCGCCTGCCCGCGGCGCAGCCGCGAGATCCACGAGTCGTCGCGCCAGGTGGAGAAGGTGGAGTCGACCCACTCGAGGTCCTTCGCCACCTGCGCCATCACCGCGTCGAGCGTGTCCTCGCGTACGCCGCCATGGACGTCAAGGGTGAAGTCCATGGCCATCGCGGTGACGGAGCGGCGCACCGTCTGCGCGCGCGTCACAGGCCCGCGTCGTCGAACGCCGCCTGGGCCGACTCGGCGATGGCCGGCGAGGTGTAGCTCGCCCCAGAGACGTACTCGATGTCGCCCGATTGTGCCTCGATGATGCGCTCCTCGAGGACGGGCAGCGCCATGTCATTGACCCTGACGGACTCCGCTGCGGACGTGCCCGCCACGGGAAACTCCACGTCGGTGACGACGCCGTCCGTGATGTGGAGTCGCACCTGGTAGTCACCCCGCGGGTTGCTCACGATGGGCCCATCGACCACCCTCACATCGCCCGACTCTTGGGCAGTTGCGGTGTCGGTCGCTTCCGGGCCCGCCGTGGGAGCGACGGTCCCGTCGCCCTCGGCGCCGGCAGGGCCGGGGGTCACCACCGGGTCGGGTGCGGCGGACACGCCGGCACCCACAATGACAGCCGATGCGCCCGCCACCATCCATGCTCGTGTCGCCTTCATCGCCTCACCATCCAAACTCTTCGCGCCGCACGGCCGTACGCGCAATGCCCGCAGCGAGCGCATCGGCCTCGACCGCGAGCGCCCACGGGCGCGGGCCACAGATGTACACCTCGGCTTGCGCGACGTCGTCGACGAAGTCGGCGAGCACACCACCTTGCGCGGTCGTGCCCCAGCCGGCACCGCGGGAGCCCAGCAGCACGTGGAGGTCGGCGCCCCTCGCGGCGGCGACCGCCTCCACCTCCTCCAGCAGCGGCGCCTCCTGTCGCGAGCGAGCCCGGACAATGACGGTGATGCGATCCCCCGCATCGGCCGCCTCGAGCATGGCGAGCACGGGCGTGATGCCAATGCCCGCGCACACGAGCACCAGGTGCTCGCGGGTGCGAGTCGCGTGGGTAAACACGCCGAGCGGCCCTTCCACGACCACGCGGGTGCCCGGTGCGAGGGCGCGCAGCCGTGCCGAGCCGTCGCCCGAGGGCTTGACGGTGATGCGCAAGCGGTCACCGGGGGCTGCGGACAGCGAGTACGGATGGGCCTGGCCGCGCAGTCCGGGCGCAAGGAAGCGCCACAGGAAGAACTGGCCGGCGCTTGCGCGCAACCGAGCGATGTCGCGCCCCTCGATCAACACAGATGTGGAACCGTCGGGCGCGATCTCGACGCTCGCGACGCGAAGCTGGTGCCGTGCGGCAAGCACCGCGGGACGCGCCAGGCGGAACATCACGAACGAACCGATCGACACCGTCCACAGCACGGCCCAGAACCACCAGGCAAACCCACCTGAGCGGAAGGTCGAGCCCTCAAGGAACTGGTGGGGAACGGCGGCGGCCACACCGACGTAGACCAGCAGGTGGACGGCGTGCCAGCGCTCGTAGCGCCAGCGCAGACGCACCGCCGTCAGCGACGTGAGCAGCACGATGGCGAACGTCACGACCGCCACCTGCGCGAGCAGCATGAACCAGCCGTATTGCGGCCACGCCAGGAACTGGCCGATGGGGTCGCGGCCGTCGAACGCAGCATTGGCGACGGTGATGAGTACGGCGTGCACGAGCATGAGGATGATCGCGACCTTGCCGATCCGGGTGTGCGTCGCGATGGCGCGATCATGGCCGATGGCCCGCTCGACCCACGGTGCACGGGAGGCCAGCAGCACCTGCGTCATCATCAGCACGGCTGCGACGATTCCGAGCGCGCGGGCAAGCGTCGAGGTCCAGTCGGCGGCGCTGACGGATTGCAACCCTCCCGAGGCGATCATCAACGCAATGCCGCACGCGCACGCGAGCCACATCGCCGCCTCGAGGCCGTCGGCCCACCAACTGCGGCGCGCGGCGGCGCGGGCGCGGTCCACGCGCGGCGACGGGGTCAGGGTCACGGGTCTCCCAGGTGTCTCGTGCTGATCGGGGGCTCGGCTCGAGCGGTGTCAGTATCCCCCGGTTCGCCGGTGCCTGTCACCGCCGCCGGGGCAATCCGCAGGAAACTCTCAGGCGGCGCGGCCGGCCATGCGCTGACCGCGCAACACCACATGAGCGGGGTCGGTGAGTGCGCGGATGTCCTCGCGAGGGTCCTGGTCGTAGACCACGAGGTCCGCGCTCGCTCCCTCGGTGAGTGTCTGAGCACCCAGGAAGGCGCGGGCACGCCATGAGGCAGCGGCGACCACATCGGGTGCCGGGACGCCTGCTGCGACCATCTCAGCGGCCTCGCGCGGCAACAGTCCGTGGCCCAAGGTGCCACCCGCATCGGTCCCCACCAAGAGGGGGACGCCCAGCTCGTGGAAGGCGCGCACCTGCTCGTAGCGGCGAGCGTGCAAGCGCCGCATGCGTGCCGCGTAGGTGGGGAACTTCTGACCCGCGTCGGCGTAAGCCACGAAGTTGTCGACCTGCAGCAGGGTGGGCACCACGGGGATGCCACGCTCGGCCGCGATCCGCATGTGCTGCTCGGTCATGCCCGTGCCGTGCTCAATGGAGTCGATGCCCGCGTCGAGCAGCGGCGTCACTGCCTCCTCAAGGAAGGTGTGTGCCGTCGCGCGCGCTCCGAGTGCGTGGACCTCCGCGAGGGCATCAGCGAGCTGGTGCGGCTCCCACAGCGGCGCGAGGTCGCCCGCGTCACGGTCAATCCAGTCGGCGATGATCTTGATCCAGCCGTCGCCCTTGCGGGCCTCGTCGGCGGCGACCTCTGGCAGCTCCTGCGGCTCGATCTCGCGCGCGAAGTACCGGAGGTAACGCTTGGGACGGGCGATGAAGCGCGCCGAGCGGATGAGCCGCGGCATATCCTCGCGCTGCTGCACGAAGGAGGTATCGAGCGGCGAACCCGCGTCGCGAATCAGCAGCGTGCCAGCGTCCCTATCGACGGCCGCCTGCTTGAGCGCGAGCGACTCATCGACGGCTCCGCCAGAGTCGAGACCCACGTGACAGTGGACATCGACCAGCCCGGGCACCACCGTTCCGCTGAGCGTGGTGACGTCACCGCTGTGGCGGGGGCGCTCAAACGTGACCCGCCCGCCCAGGATCCAGGCCTCGCTGGCGACCAGCGCATCGTCCACCAGGACGGGGCCGGTGAGGTGAACGACGGCCATGGTGCCCCTTACTTGAAGTACTTGGACAGGTCGGCGTCGACGGCGCTCGGGTCGAAGTCGGGCTGGGGCTGGCCCAGGCCAAATGCGCTGCCGGGAGCTCCCTGCTGCGGGGCGGCCGTGCGATCCCGGGCGGCTGCCTCCTGCTGCGCACGCTTGGCGGGGTTGCCGGACTTGCCCTTGACCTTCTTGGGAGCAGCCTGCTTGCCGCGCGACTTCTTGCCGCCCGGCAATCCGCCCCACGCACCGGGGCCGCCACCCGCGCCAGGCATCTGCGGCATGCCGCCGCCGCGGGTCATGGCGCGCATCATCTTCTGTGCGTCCTCGAACCGCTTGACCAGGGAGTTGACGTCGGACACCTGGGTGCCGGAACCGGCGGCAATGCGCGAGCGGCGCGAGCCGTTGAGGATCTTGGGGTTGTCGCGCTCGGCGGGCGTCATCGACTGGACGATCGCCTCGATGCGCACCAGCTCACGCTCGTCGAAGTTGTCCAGTTGCTCGCGCATCTGACCCATGCCGGGCAGCATGCCCAGCATCTTCTTCATCGAACCCATGTTCTTGAGCTGCTGCATCTGGACCAGGAAGTCGGCGAGCGTGAAGTCCTCGCCCTTGGAGACCTTCTCCGCCATGCGAGCGGCCTCGGCCTGGTCAAAGCTGCGCTCGGCCTGCTCGATCAGGGTGAGGATGTCGCCCATGTCGAGGATGCGGCTGGCCATGCGGTCCGGGTGGAACACCTCGAACTCGTCGAGCTTTTCACCGGTGGACGCGAACAGGATGGGCTTGCCGGTGACCTCGCGCACGGACAGCGCCGCGCCACCACGCGTGTCGCCGTCGAGCTTGGTGAGCACCACGCCGGTGATGTTGACGCCCTGGTCGAAGGCCTGAGCCGTCGCGACCGCGTCCTGACCGATCATCGCGTCGATGACGAACAGGACCTCGTCGGGCTCGATGGCCTTGCGGATGTCCGCGGCCTGCTTCATGAGCTCCTGGTCAACACCCAGGCGGCCGGCGGTGTCGACGATGACCACCGAGTGCTGGCGCTGCTCGGCCTCCTTGAGGCCCTTCTTGGCGACCTTGACGGGGTTGCCCTTGACGCGCTCGCCCTCGCGAGTGACTCCGGGTTCGGGGGCGAACACGGGGACGCCCGCGCGCTCACCGACCACCTGGAGCTGGTTGACGGCGTTGGGGCGCTGGAGGTCAGCGGCCACCAGCAGCGGGGTGTGGCCCTGACCCTTCAGGTGGTGCGCGAGCTTGCCAGCGAGGGTGGTCTTACCGGCACCCTGCAGACCGGCCAGCATGATGACCGTGGGGCCGGTCTTCGCGTGCTTGAGGCTGCGAGCCTCGCCGCCGAGGATACTGACGAGTTCCTCGTTGACGATCTTGACGACCTGCTGGCCGGGGTTCAGCGCACCCGAGACCTCCGCGCCGAGCGCGCGTTCACGAATGTTGCCCGTGAAGGTGCGCACCACCGGCACGGCGACGTCAGCGTCGAGCAACGCGCGACGGATCTCGCGGATGGTGCCGTCGATGTCCGCCTCGGTGAGACGGCCCTTGCCGCGCAGGTTGCGGAAGGTCTCTGTCAGACGGTCGGAAAGGTTCGCGAACACAGGTGTCCCTTCGGGTGAAACGTGGGCTCTAGCCTACCGGCGCGCTCCCCACCCCTCCCCCTTCGCGTCAAATGGATCCATTTGACGGGTGGGGGGGGCGGCCCGCCAACCGAGCAAATGGATCCATTTTCACGGGGAGAGGGGGCGGGGCGACGGGACATCGGGGTCGGAGGGGAGGGAGCGGCGAGCGTTGGTCGTCAGGGTGTCGATGAGCGTCGCGCGCCACGTGGTCCACGCCTTGGGCCCGGCCGCGCGGGCATCGGCCTCGGTGAGCGCCCGGAGCGTCTCCAACAGATCGCGCCGATGCTCGACGGCCTCGAGCAGTGCCGTCACCGTACGCGGGTCGTTCGGATCCTCGGTGGTGGCGAGGCCCGCAAGGGTGAGGTGCTCGCGCACCAACAGCGTGAGGTCCGCGGTGACGGCGTCCTCGAGACCCAGCCGCGCACCGATCGCGGGGGTCAGCCGCGCACCGTCGACCGAGTGGTCGGTCGCGCCTGGTCGCTTGCCGATGTCGTGCAGCCACGCGGCCATGAGCAGCAGGTCGCCATCGGGCACATGCCGCCGATGCTTGCCCGCGAGCACCACCGCCTCGAGCATGTGACGGTCCACGGTGAACCGATGGACGGGGCTGCGCTGGGGGCGGTTGCGCACCCCCTCCCACTCGGGCACCCACGCCACTGCGAGCCCGTGCAGGTCCACGGCCTCCCACACCGGGATCAGGTGCTGGCTGCCGCGCAGCAGGTCCCGCAAGTGGGCGCGCGCTTGCGCGGGCCACGGCTCTGGCAGCGCGGGGGCGGCTTGCATCGCCACCAGCAGTTCGGGGGTGAAGGCCAGCCCGGTCGTGGCCGCCGTCGCTGCCGCCCGCAACGGCAACAGCGGGTCAGCTTGGGGGTCGCCGGCCGTGGCGAGCGCGAGTTCGCCGTCCACGTCGATGAGACCGTCGGCGACGTTGACGTGGCGTGGCGCCGCACGAAGCCGGCGGGCCTTCCAGGCTCGGGAGCCGATGCCCGCTCGCTCGAGCGAGCGACGCGCCCCACGCTCGGTGGTGTCGAGGGCGTAGGCGACCGTGCGCCCCGCCTCGGCGAGCGAAGCGAGCAGCTCGTCGGGGTGGTCGAAGCCGAGCATCGCCGCGACCTCGTCAGCGATGTGGCGACCCAGGACGTTGACCGACCGACCGGTGACCAGGTGGATCGCATCGCGCACGTCCTTGAGGTGATCGCCTGCGACGTCCACGGCGCCGTGAGGGCGGTCGGTGAGCCACGTCGCCGACAGCGCTGACAGGCTCATGTGGTCACGCAGCCCTCCGCGGGACTCCTTCAGGTGCGGCTCGATGAGGTAGGCCAACTCGCCATGCCGCTCCGCACGTACTCGAGAAGCGGCCAGCAGTTCGGGCAGGCGCTTGCGGGCCGCACCGCGCCAGTCTTGATAGATCGCCGCGCGCGCCTGCTGGGCGAGCGCCGCGTCCCCTGCGACGGGGTGAAGGTCGAGCAACCCGGCTGCGGCGGCCAGGTCCTTCGACGCGACCTGCCTGCACTCGGTGATCGAGCGCATCGAGTAGTCGAGCTCGAGCTTGGCGTCCCAGATGGGGTACCAGAGCCGCTGAGCGAGGTCGGCGACCTGCTGGGTCGTGTGCGTCACCCCGTCGTGAATGAGCACGAGGTCAAGGTCGGAGCACGGCCCAGCGTCGCCACGGCCGAGCGATCCGACGGCGCCGAGCGCCACGCCCTCGGCGGGCGGCTCCGAGGCCTCCCAGTGCTCGCGCAGCCGGGTAAGAATCAGTGCGGTGGTGGCGGCGCGGCGCTGGCTGCCGCTCGCCCCCGATGCGGTGAGATGCGCCGCCAGCGCGGCCCTCTCACGCTTGAGGTCCCGCACCCCGTGGGGGTGCGGGACCTCTGCGCGGGGGCCGTCAGGGTTGGCGCCCTGAGGTCCCTCCATGGATATGCGACTCCCGGTTAGAGGGCGTCCGCGCCGTGTTCGCCGGTGCGAACACGAGCGACGTCGTCCACGGGGACCGTCCAAACCTTGCCGTCGCCGATCTTGCCGGTCTGAGCGGCCGAGACGATTGCCTCGGTGACCGTCGCGGCGTCCGCGTCGTCCACCAGGACCTCGAGTCGGGTCTTGGGCACCAGGTCGACGGTGTATTCGGCACCGCGGTAGACCTCGGTGTGGCCCTTCTGGCGGCCGTAACCGGCGGCCTCGGAGACCGTGACGCCCTTGACGCCTGCGGCCTCGAGCGCGGCGCGGACCTCGTCCACACGGTGCGGCTGGATGATGGCAGTGACGAGCTTCATGGCTACTTCGCCTCCTCGTAGGCAGTCTCACCGTGCTCGGCGAGGTCGATGCCGGAGACTTCGACCTCCTCGGTCACGCGGAAACCGATGGTGTACTTGATGGCCAGTCCAATGATCAGCGTAGCCACAGCGGAGTACACGATCGTGATGGCAGCAGCGGCGGCCTGGGTGCCCAGCAGGGCGATGTCGCCGCCGTAGAACAGGCCAGCGTCGTCCTGGATCTTGCCGGAGGCGACGAGGCCGATGGCCAGCGTTCCCCACAGGCCCGAGACCAGGTGAACGCCCACGACGTCGAGCGAGTCGTCGTAGCCGAACTTGTACTTGAGGCCCACGGCGAGCGAGGACAGCACGCCCGCCACGAGGCCGATGATCATCGCGCCCAGCGGGTCCACCGAGGCACAGGCCGGAGTGATGGCGACCAGACCGGCAACCACACCGGAAGCGGCGCCGAGCGAGGTGGCCTTGCCGTCGCGGATCTTCTCGACGAGCAGCCAGCCCAGGATGCCCAGGGCGGTCGCGACGGTGGTGTTGAGCCACGCGGTCGCGGCGAAGTTGTCAGCGGCGAAGGCGGAGCCGGCGTTGAAGCCGAACCAACCGAACCACAGCAGGGCGGCACCCAGCATGACGAACGGCAGGTTGTGCGGGCGCATCGGCTCCTTGCCAAAGCCCTTGCGCACGCCCAGCAGGAGCGCCAGCACCAGGCCGGCCACACCGGCGTTGATGTGGACGACGGTGCCGCCCGCGAAGTCGTAAGGTCCGGGCAGCCCCGAGAACAGCGGGCCGTTGGGGCCGAGCAACGCGCTGAAGCCGTCGCCGTTGGGGTCCTGCTCGGCGGTGCCGGTGCCCCAGACCCAGTGCGCGACGGGCGAGTAGACGAGCACGACCCACAGGAAGGCGAAGACCAGCCAGGAGCTGAACTTCGCGCGGTCGGCGATCGAGCCCGAGATCAGGGCCACGGTAATGATCGCGAAGGTGGCACCGAAGGCCGCCGAGATGATGTCCATGGCCTCGCCGGAGGTGGCAACGCTCATCATCGCGAAGTCACCGAACGGGTTGCCGATGATGTTCCCGATCGAGTCCCCGCCGCTAGCGATGGAGTACCCGAAGAGCACCCAGGCGAAGGTTCCGACCGCCAGGGCGCCGAAGCTCATCATCATCATGTTGAGCACTGACTTGCCCCGCGACATGCCACCGTAGAAGAACGCCAGACCTGGCGTCATCAGGAGCACGAGCGACGCAGAGATCAGAAGCCAGGCAATGTTGCCGCTATCCATTCTGCTTCTCCTTGGTTGATTCCTCGCCCCCTCGGCGAGTCATCAGTCACCATTCCGCAGAAGTGTTGCCCCTGAAATGCCCTCGTGTTTCGCGACGGTTACAACAAAGGCGTCAGAGTAAAAGGTGTGTTGCGAGGCTACGAAGCGGAGCCCAGTAACCCGTCGACGAACTGCTCCACGTCGAACGGCGCGAGGTCGTCGGCGCCTTCTCCGAGCCCGATGAGTTTCACGGGCACACCCAGCTCACGCTGCACCGCCACGACGATGCCGCCCTTGGCGGTGCCGTCGAGCTTGGTGAGCACAATGCCGGTGACGTTCGCGACCTCGGCGAACACGCGCGCCTGAGTCAGTCCGTTCTGCCCGGTGGTCGCGTCGAGCACGAGCAACACCTCGACGGGCTCCTTGACCTTGGAGACCACGCGCACGATCTTGCCCAACTCGTCCATCAGGCCCGCCTTGTTCTGGAGGCGTCCGGCGGTGTCGACGAGCAGCACGTCCTTGCCCTCGTCACGGGCACGTCCGGCCGCCTCGAAAGCCACCGATGCGGGATCCGCACCCTCGCGGTCGGAACGCACCACGGGGACGCCCACGCGGGCACCCCAGGTCTCGAGCTGGTCGGCAGCGGCCGCACGGAAGGTGTCCGCGGCGGCCATCACGACCGAGTACTGCTCGGCGACGAGCACGCGCGCGACCTTGCCGACGGTCGTGGTCTTGCCCACGCCATTGACACCCACGACGACGACGGGCTCGTGAGCCCCCGTGCCGGGCGCCCCCAGCGCGAGCGAGCGGTCGAGGTCGGGATCGATGGCCTCGATGAGCACCTCGCGCAGCACCGCGCGCGGGTCGGCGTCGGGGTTGGCGCGCAGGCGCTCCTTGAGCGACACCAAAATCTGATCGGTCGCGCTCGAGCCGACATCGGCGAGCAGCAGCGTCTCCTCGAGCTCATCCCAGTCGTCGTCGCTGAGCTTGCCCTTCGACAGCAGGGCGAGCAGGCTCGCACCGAATCCGCCGCCCAGGCGACTACGCAGCCGGGCCAGGCGGGACTGGGGCGCCTCGGGCGCCTCGGCACCGCGTACGGCACTAGGGGCCGATGCGGGTGCTGAGGGCGCATCGGCCGTCACCGTGGGCGATGGCTCGCCCTGGGGACGGGGAGGCGCACCGCGCTTGGAGCGCGAGGCAATTGTCGCCCCCACGCCGCCGAGCACGGTGAGCGAGGCGACGATGACGACGACGAGATCGGCAGAGCCGGGGATCCAGGAGACGTCCATGGGTCCAGTGTGTCAGGTGAGTCGGAGGCGACCGTGTGCCGCTACTGGCGGACGAGTCCCAACTCTCCTGTGCGCGGGCTCTCGGAGACCTGCTCGCGCTGTTCCTTGAGTTCGTTCGCCTTGGCCTGCACGGCGTCGATGGCGTGCACCGTCGCATCGGCCGCCCACGTGACGGCGCGGGTTCCCGGCGCGGGGCGGTCGGGCACCGAGGCCACCTGGGACACGAGCGACCAGTCCACCTCTTGGCGAGGAACGTCGTCGAGGATCTCGTCGGCGGTGCGTCGGGGCCGCAGGCCAAGGACGAGCCGCGCAAGGTGTCGACCACGGCCCTCGGCGAGCAGCGCGACGACCATCACCAGCACGGCGAGGACGACGATGCCTGACAGCGGACCCACCATCGAAGAGAACACAACACTCCTTCAAGAAACGGACATTACGGACGCATTGTCTCCCGGCAAGGACCTCAGATTCCACTCAGACGGCATGACACCACCCCATCGGGCGCCGCACCCGGGAGTCGCGGCGGTGGGACCGTATCGAACGGTTACCCTCCCTGAATGGACAACGCACGAAGCCGCCCGCGGGGTTGGGTCTGGATCGTCACGGCCATCATCGCGGCGGGCGCTATTGGGGTCGCAGCCTCGCTGCTGATGGGCCCGAACGACGACCCCACGCCCGACCCAAGCGTGTCCCCGAGCGACGTCGGCGGCTGCGCGGGAATCGAAGCGGAGCGCATCGAACTCGACTCCCAAGTGGTCGAACCGGCCGCGCTCACGTGCTTCGAACTCGACGAGCGCGCGCAGGTGTCCGTCGGCGCCGCCGCACTCGAACCAGACTCCGTGATTGTCCTCACGGTGCTCGATGCCGACGGCGAGCCGCTCGGCACCGCTACCTCCGACGAGGCCTGGGACCCGCAGGTGAACCTCACCCTCGAGCCGGGCAGTTACCAGGTCGATGTGCGCGGCCCTGACGGCGACGAGCTTCCCTTCCTGATTTACACCGCCACCTTCCCGGCAGGCGACGAGCCCGACGTAGAGCCGACCGCGTCGGCCACCGCCGACCTCCCCCAGGCCAGCGCCTGCGGCGCAGACGTGCCAGAGGTCACGGACGGCTCCCCCGTGCGCGTCGACAGCGACAGCGCCACCGCGCATGCGTGCCTGATCGTCACCGAAAAGGTCTTCGCCAAGGTGGGGCTCGAGTCGGCCGACCCGTCCGACCCCGAGTCGCCCGACCTCCAACTCGGGCTGTATCAACCGGCGGACGACGACCGCGAGGCCACGCTCGTGCGCAGCGCCGACGACGTGATCGGGTTCGACCCTGAAATGTCCCTCACTCTCGAGCCCGGCACCTACATGCTCGAGGCCAGCGCCTGGTATGCCTCGTCCCCAGGCACCTTCGAGTTCTACGTCGACACCGACGGCGACCTGTTCCGCCACGGCGAGGTCACCGCGGTCCACGCGGGCCTCACCCCCGACACCTGCTCCGACGCGCCCCAGCTCGCGGTCAACGAGGCCATGACAGTGACCGGCGAGGGCACCTACCTGTGCGTCGAGGTCCCCGAGACGGCACGCCTGGTGATGGACGCCGCGAGCCTGACCGACCAGCACCTCTCGATCGAGGTCATCGGCTTCGACGGCGGGTCAGCGCCGTTCCGCCTGACCTGGGCCGACGGCAACCCCGACGTCACCGCGCTGGCGAACTTCGATCCGCATATCGACCAGGTGATCCCCGCGGGAACGTGGCTGCTCGCGGTGGCGGGCTACGACGGATCGGTGGCGGCCGACTACGACGTGCAGGTCAGCACCCTTACGCGCTGACCTCATCGCGCAGGCGCTGACTGATCACCGTGGTGACGCCGTCGCCGCGCATCGTCACGCCGTAGAGCGCATCGGCGATCTCCATGGTGCGCTTTTGGTGGGTGATGACGATGAGCTGGCTGTCTTCTTGAAGCTCGGTGAAGATCTCGAGCAGGCGCCCAAGGTTGGCGTCGTCGAGCGCCGCCTCGACCTCGTCCATGACGTAGAACGGGCTGGGCCGGGCCTTGAAGATCGCGACGAGCATCGCGACCGCGGTCAGTGAGCGCTCGCCGCCCGACAGCAGCGACAAGCGCTTGACCTTCTTGCCCGCGGGGCGCGCCTCGACCTCGATGCCGGTTTCGAGCATGTTCTTGGGGTCCGTGAGCACCAGGGCCCCTTCGCCCCCAGGGAACAGGCGCGGGAAGATGCGGTCGAACTCCCGCTTGGTGTCCTCAAAGGCCTCCGCGAAGATCACCTCGACGCGCTCGTCGATCTCCTTGACGATCGCCATGAGGTCCTCGCGCGACTTCTTGATGTCGCTCAGCTGCGTCTGGAGGAAGGTGTGGCGCTCCTCGAGCGCGGCGAACTCCTCGAGCGCGAGGGGGTTGACCTGGCCGAGTTGACGCATCTCGCGCTCAGCGGTGCGCAGGCGCTTCTCCTGGCGCTCGCGCACGTAGGGCTCGGTGGGCCGCTCCCCCGTCTCGGGGTCGGGCTCCGCCGCCGTGAGCGGCACGAACAGGTGCGGTCCATACTCGTCGACCAGCTGCGTGGGGTCCATCGACAGCTCGTCGACGGCGCGCTGTTCGAGTTGCTCCAAGCGCACCTTCTGCTGCGCGCGCGCCACCTCGTCGCGATGCGCGTCGTCGGTCAGGCGGCGGTGCTCGTCGGCGTGCTGCTCGACCAGTTGGCGCACGTCGGACAGTTCGGAGGTGCGCTCGGCGCGAGAGGCCTCCGCCGCGGCCCTCGCGTCGTCGGCCTTGGCGACGGAGACGTCGATGGCGGCGAGCGCATCGGCCGCTCCCGCGATGACCTCGCGCGCGGCCTGAGCCTGGCGCTCGCGGCGCTTGGCGGCCTGCTCGGCGCGGGCCCTGGCGTCGCGCTCGGCGGCCACGGCACGCTCGAGTGACTCAGCACGGCCGGCGAGGGCACGGGCGCGCTCCTCGACCGTGCGCAGGGCGAGGCGAGCCTCGGTCTCCTTGG
Source organism: Demequina sp. (assembly GCF_047975725.1). Lineage (GTDB taxonomy): Bacteria > Actinomycetota > Actinomycetes > Actinomycetales > Demequinaceae > Demequina. Next base: position 40,739 of record NZ_JBKEED010000032.1, on the reverse strand, counting down.
CGCGCGCCGTGCGGGCGCTCACCTCGTCCTCGTCGCGGCGCTCCTGGGCGTCCTTGGTGTCGGACTCGGTCTGCTCAGGCTCGGCCTGGGCGGCGCTCAAGCGCTCCGCGAGGTTGGCGAGTTCCTCCGACTGCGCCGCCATGCGCTCCTGGGCGGCCACGATCTGACTCTGGAGGCGCTCGCCGTCCTCGCGTGCCGCGCGCGCGGACGCGCCCAGGTGTCCCAGTTGCTCGGCGACCGCGGACATGCGGGCATCGGACTCGTTGAGGCGTTCGAGCGTGAGCTCAAAACGGGCACGGGCCTGAGCCTCGCGCTCCTGAGCGGTGCGGATCTCGAAGGAGGTCTGCTCGACGGTCGTCACCGCGGCGTCGCGCTTGGCCTTCGCCTCGTCGTGCGCGGCCTGCATGTGCAGCACGCTGGGAGCGTCGCCTGCGCCACCGGAGGCGTTCTGGACGCCCAGCAGGTCTCCACGGCGCGTGACCGCCACGACCTCCCGGTGCGAGGCCACCACGGTGCGCGCAGCGGCGAGGTCGTCGACCACCGCGACGCCGGACAAGAACGACCGCACGGTGTCGATGATGCCCGTAGGCCCGGTCACCAGGTCGGAGGCCCACTCGGCCCCCGCCGGCAGCGCCACCTGCGGGTTGTTCACCGTCGCCGTGGGGTCCGCCACCAGGAACCAGGAGCGCCCTGCGTCCTCGTCGCGCAGCCAGCGGATCGCGTCGACCGCGTCCTCGACGGAGTCCACCGCGAGCGCATCCGCGAGTCCTCCGAGCGCGGCGGCGATCGCGTCTTCGGCGTCGCCGGACACCTCGATCAGGGCGGCAACGGTGCCGCGCACGGACCGCGAGCCAGACGCCAGCAGCGCGCCCGCCCCGTCCTTGCGGGTAAGGGACATGTCGAGCGCCTCGACGCGCGCGGCCCACGTGTCGCGCTCGCGCATCGCCGTGTTGAGGGCGTCCTTGAGTACTTCGAGCGCCGCCTTGGCGCTGTCCCACTCCTCGGTGGCGGCTTCGTGGGCGTCGTCGAGGTCTTCCTCGCCCGCCTCCACGGTCGCGACCTGGGTCTCGAGGTGCTGGAACTCGGTCGTCGCCTGGTGGGCCCGGCGCTCGGCGTCGGTCAGCGCCTCCCGCAGGCGGCCAATCTCCGCCTCGGCTGCCTCGACCCGCGAACGGCGAGCGGCCACGTCTCCGGCCAGGCGCGCGACGCCTTCGCGGCGATCGGCCACCGAGCGCAGCAGATTGGCCAGGTGCTTTTCCGACTCGTACGCGACGTCCTCGGCGTCGCGCCTGGCCTGTTCGGCGGCTTCGAGCCCGGCCGATGCTTGGGTCACCTCGGCATCGAGCTCCACCTTGGCGGCGCGGGCACGTTCGAGCTGCTCGTCGAGGTCCACCAGATCGGTGGGCGGCGCCTCTTGCGTCGCGTTGCCCAGCAGCCGCAGGCGCTCTTCCGCGAGCCCCGAGAGGTTGCGCAGCCGCTCGCGGATGGCACTCAAGCGGTAGTAGGTGTCGTTGGCCTTGGTGAGGGCGGGGGTGGCGTCGGCGGCCACGCGCTCGAGTTCGGCTAGCCGACCGCGGGCCTCCGCAAGCGCCTTCTCGACCTGGGCCTTGCGCTCGTTCAGCGCGGTCTCGTCGGCGTGCTCCTGCTCGAGCTGTGCCTGCAACTGCGCAAGGTCGTCGGCCAGCAGGCGCGCGCGAGCGTCACGCAGGTCGATCTGGATGCGCTGCGCCGCCCTGGCAACCTCGGCCTGCTTACCCAGCGGGCCCAACTGGCGGCGAATCTCGGCGGTGAGGTCCTGCACGCGCGTGAGGTTGCCCTGCATCGCGTCGAGCTTGCGCAGGGCCTTCTCTTTGCGCCTACGGTGCTTGAGGATGCCGGCGGCCTCCTCGATGAAGTGCCGGCGCTCCTCGGGCGTGGCGCGCAGCACCGCGTCGAGCTGGCCCTGGCCCACGATTACGTGCATCTCGCGGCCCAGGCCCGAGTCGCTCAGCAGTTCCTGAATGTCGAGCAGTCGGCAACTCGAGCCGTTGATCGCGTATTCCGAGCCGCCCGACCGGAACAGCGTGCGGGTGATGGTGACCTCGGTGTAGTCGATCGGCAGGGCACCGTCGGTGTTGTCGATCGTGAGGGACACCTCGGCGCGGCCCAGCGGCGCGCGGCCGGACGTACCAGCAAAGATGACGTCGTCCATCTTGCCGCCGCGCAGCGTCTTCGCGCCCTGCTCACCCATCACCCAGGCAAGCGCATCGACCACGTTGGACTTGCCCGAGCCATTGGGCCCGACCACACAGGTCACGCCAGGCTCGAAGTCCAGGGTGGTGGCGGACGCGAACGACTTGAAGCCGCGGAGCGTCAGCGTCTTGAGATGCACGGCCCTCAGCCTAGGGCAGTGATGCCGTGATGAGCCGCAGGCAAGGCGGCCCTGCCAGCGCTAGCCACCCGCGCATCGGCCCTACTGAGCGTGGGGATCGTACGGCTCCAAGTCGTGCCCGCCCACACCGTCCTGAACGTGCATGTCGTGCATGAGCTTGAGGCGCTTGGCGCCCCAGTAGTCCATGATCGCGAACAGCACGCCGGAGACCACGAAGGTGAAATGCAGGCCGATACGCCACGCCACAGCCTCGTAATCCATGGTCTTGTCGGGGTCGTTGGCGGCAACGAAATCCTTGAGCAACAGGATGACGGAGATCGCCACGAGCGAGCCGATGAGCTTCATCTTCAGGCCAGAGAAGTCGACGTGGCCCATCCACGACGGACGGTCCTCCGACTCGTCTGCAGCCGAGATCTTCGACACGAAGTTCTCGTAGCCCGCGAAGATGACGATCAGAATCAAATTCCCCAGCAGCGCGATGTCGATGAGCGACAGGATCTGCACGGTGAGTTCGTCGGCCTTGGTGGCGTCCTCGCCCGTCATCTTGAAGGAACTGACGAGGTACCACAGCTCGCCAAAGAACTTGATGGCGACCATGACGATGCCCACCACGAGACCCAGATACATGGGGGCCAGCAGCCAGCGGGTCGCGAAGATGGTCTTCTCGAGACCCGTCTCGAGGGCGGCGCGTGCGCTCACGCGGACAGCTCCGGGAACCAGATCGCGATCTCGCGGGCGGCCGACTCGGGAGAGTCGGAGCCGTGCACGAGGTTCTGGATGACGGCCGTGGGCCAGTGACGGCCAAGGTCACCACGGATGGTGCCGGGCGCAGCGGTGGTCGGGTCGGTCGCACCCGCAAGCGAGCGGAAGCCCTCGATGACGCGCTCACCCTCGGCGACAATCGCGAGCGTGGGACCGGACTCCATGAACTCGACCAGCGGCTCGTAGAACGGCTTGCCCTCGTGCTCCGCGTAGTGGCGCGAGAGCACCTCGCGAGAGGCATGCAGCAGTTCCACGGCGACCAGCCGGTAGCCCTTGGCCTCGACACGGCTAAGAATCTCCCCGGACAGTGCGCGCTGGACGCCATCGGGCTTGACCAGGATGAGGGTGCGTTCCGTCATGGCGGAAAGAATAACGGCCACGGGCATCGTGTCGGTGAACATGCGCCATCAATGGGAAACTGGAGTACGTGATCACGCTCGACGACTTCGCGACCTTCCCTGACTTCCCCGTCCCCGGGGTGCTCTTTTACGACATCAGCCCCATCCTGGCCGACCCCTCACGGTTCGCCATGGCGTGCGCTGCGTTGATGCCCGCCGAGCACGTCGACATCGTGGTCGGTGTCGACGCGCGCGGCTTCATCTTCGCTCCCGTCGTCGCCCAGCGCCTGGGTGTGGGCATGTCGATGGTGCGCAAGAAGGGCAAGATGCCCGGCGAACTGCTCGAGTCCAACGCGACCATCGAGTACGGCGCCTCCGACTTGGTCCTCAGCCCCAACGGCCTGGCGGGCAAGCGTGTGGTCGTCATCGACGACGTGCTCGCCACCGGCGGCACCGCCGGAGCCGTCGCGGAGATGCTCACGCGCGCGGGCGTCACCAACGTCGAGTTCAGCTTCCTGCTCGAGCTCGACGGCCTGGGTGGCCGCGAGGCGCTGGCCGACTACACGGTCACGTCCGTGGTGAAGGTTCCCGTCGAGGCCTAACGGCTGGCGGGCGGCCCGGTTAGTCGACGACGGCGGCCGGCACCATGCGGTAGCCGGGTGCCCAGCGGGCCCCCAGCAGCACCAGCGGAATGATCACGAGCGCGCTCGTGATCACCTGGAAGCCCACGTAGCCCATGTTGGGCTCAAGCGGCACGGTCTCGAGAGTGCGCACATAGCCGGCGTGCGTCGCGATGGCCGCGACGAGCGCGGCGCCGCCGCACAGGATGAGCCCCAGTAGCGCCCACACGGGAAGCTGGCGCGCGTCCCGGTTGGTGCGCAAATAGAGCGACCATTGCCGCAGCGCGAAGAAGATGCACAGGTTCACGATCGCCAGGCCCACAAAGAGCGTGACGTACACGCGCATCGGCGGCTTGACCCCGGGGCCCTCGGCGAACATCACCAGGCTGGTGCGCTCCAGGCCGTAGAAGAGCATGGTGAGGCCCACCAGGCCCACGAGCAGCATGCCCATCACCTGGCGGAAGATCGTCTTGGTCACCATCAGGAGGCCACCGCCTGTTCGCGTTCCTTGCGCTCGCGGTCGATCTTGCCGCCCAGGCGCAGCGCCATGATCCACAGCACCAGGAACACGGCGCCGAGCACGGCGATCATCGGCACGAGCAGTCCGCCCAGCAGCAGCGGAAGCTGCAGGATCCACCCGAGGATCCGACCCCAGCGCTTGGGCTGCTGCCCCGACGCGTACCCGAGAGCGACCATGAGCGCCAGCCCGCCACCGAGCATCACGCCAGGGGGCGCGTCGATGATGTCGTTGCGCGCGAACGACCAGGTCACGAGGGTGGCGAACAGCGCGACAAAGGCCTGGCACAGCAGCACTGCCTGGGTAAACACCAGCGTCGCGGGACGCTGGGGCTTACGCGGGGCCGATGCGGGGGTCGGCTGAGCGATGTCCGTCACCTGGCTCGCCCCGCACCCTTGCGCTTGTCGGCGTCCATGAGGATGCGGGCCTCGGAGACCACCGTGACGGAGCCGACGACGAGCACTCCTGCGCCCATGTCGTGGTCTCGTTCCGCGGTCTGCACCGCGCGGTCGATGGCATCGGGGAGGTCGATCGCGATGGTGACGCGGTCTTCGCCGAACACGTCGACCGCGATGGCTCCGAGCTCGTCGGCAGGGATGGCGCGGGGCGAGGTGGAGGCCGTGACCACCACGTGGTCAAGCACGGGTTCAAGTCCGGCGAGGATGCCCTCGGCGTCCTTGTCTCCCAGCACTCCCACGACGCCCACCAGGGCCTGGAAGGCGAACGACTCCTCGAGCGCACCCACGAGCGCGTCGATGCCCGCAGGGTTGTGGGCGACGTCCACCAGCACCATGGGCGAGGTGCGCACCACCTCGAGGCGGCCGGGAGAGGTGACGGAACCGAACCCGGCCTCCACCACATCGGCCGCAAGAGCAGTGGGCTCTCCCCCGTCGGCCATGAGCGCCTCGACGGCCGCGAGCGCGAGCAAAGCGTTGGAGGCCTGGTACTCGCCGTACAGGGGGACAAAGATCTCGGCATAGGTCGCCGCGGGCGTGCGCAGCGTGACGAGCTGGCCGCCCACGCCGGGCTGGCGGTCGATGACCTCGAGGTCGTCGCCCTCCCACAGCCCGGTGGCGCCGCGCTCGGCGATGGCGTCGACGAGCACGGGGGTGACGCGCTCGTTCTGATGCGCGATCACGGCAGTGGCGCCGTCCTTGATGATCCCCGCCTTTTCCTGCGCGATCCCCGCGAGGTCATCGCCGAGCCACTGCTGGTGGTCCATCGCCACGGTCGTGATGACAGCGACGTCGCCGTCCGCGACGTTGGTCGCGTCCCACACGCCGCCCATGCCGACCTCGATCACGGCGACGTCCACGGGGGCATCCGCGAAGGCCGCGTAGGCGAGCACGACGAGCACCTCGAAGAAGCTCAGGCGCGGGCCGCCGGCCTCTTGCGAGCGCGCATCCACCAGGTGGATCAGCGGCGCGACGTCCTGCCACAGGCGAATGAAGGCGTCTTGCGAGATGGGCTCGCCGTCGATCTGGATGCGTTCGCGCACCGTGCTCAGGTGCGGGGAGGTGAACAGCCCGGTGCGCAGGCCGTGCTCGCGCACGAGGGCTTCCGTCATGCGGGCCGTGGAGGTCTTGCCGTTGGTGCCCGTGAGGTGCACCACCTTGAAGGAGTCCTGGGGGCGGCCCAGCAGTTCCGTGACCTCTTGCACGCGGTCGAGTGTGGGCTCGAAGTCGTGTTCGGGGTTGCGGCTGAGGATGTGGCTGTAGATCTCGCGCTCTGCCTCATCAGGTGTGAGGCCGCCGAGCGTAAGGTCGCTGCGGTCAGACATGGGCCAAGTCTCCCACGCGCCCGTGCGCGAGGGCCTCACCCGCAGGGACGAGCGCGCCACCAGGGACAACCCTGCTTTCCACCCGGTCCCGCCTTCTCTCCCCGTCCCGCCCCCGCCCCGCCCCACCCTTCTGCCCCGGTCCCCGCCCCGCCCCCGCCCCGTCCCGCTTCTGCCCCGGTCCCCGTCCCGCCCCACCCGGTTGATACCCGTCTCGACGTCCCCAGCGCGGTCGGCGCACGCCTGATACCCGGCTGCACCAAAAAGCGCAGGGGCGCGGCGCCTCCTGGCGCCGCGCCCCTTGAATCTGGGCTCAACCGTCCTATGCGGGGACGGTCTCCGTCGAGGACTCCCCCGCATCGGCCAGGCTTGCGGGCGCATCGGCCACCACCTCGGCCTCGTGGACGCGCTGCACGAGCCTGCGAGTCTCCGCAACGAGCGTGATCGACCCAGCGACGAGGACGCCGGCGTCACCGTCACGGCCCTGCGCGAGCGCCGTGGCGCGATCGAGAGCCTCGGCGACGGTCGGCGCGACGGTCACGCGGTCGGGACCCCACACCTCGATCGCTGCCGCGGCAAGTTCCTCGACGGGGGTCGCGCGCGGCGACGACGTCTGGGTCACCACCACATGGTCGATCACGGGCTCGAGACCCGCGAGGATGCCGTCACCGTCCTTGTCGGACAGCACCGCAACGACGCCGACGACGGACGAGAACCCGAACGTCTCACCCAGGGCTCCCGCGAGCGCGGTCACGCCGTGCGGGTTGTGAGCGGCGTCCACCACGATGGTGGGCTCTGCGGCGATCACCTCAAGGCGACCGGGCGAGGTGGCGCCGGCAAAGCCCCTGGCAACCGACGCATCGTCCAGGCTCAAGCCGCGCAGTTCGAGCGCTGCCTCGGTGGCCGCGAGCGCGACCAGGGCGTTTTGCGCCTGGAAGTCGCCGTGCAGCGGGACGAGGATGTCCTCGCGCGTGCCCGACAGGGTGCGCAGCGTCACGACCTGGCCGGCGGGGCTGGCCTCACGAGCGAGCACGTCGTGATGCAGGCCTTCCCAGCGCAAGGCGGCGTCGCGCAGGCCGGCCACGCCGCGGATGATCTCCTCGGCGACCATGGGCTGCGTCGCGGAGACCACGACCGCGCCGGGCTTGATGATCCCCGACTTCTCAGTCGCGACACCGGTGATGCCGCCGACGAAGTAGTTCGAGTGGTCCTCGGCCATGGGCGTGAGAACCGCGACCTCGCCGCGCACCACATTGGTGGCGTCGCGCGAGCCGCCGATGCCGACCTCGATCACGGCGACGTCGACCTGGGCCTCCGCGTACGCGCACATGCCCAGCACGGTGAGGATCTCAAAGAAGCTCATGGGCGGCCCGTCCTGGGCCTCCGAGCGCGCGTCCACCGCATCGATGACCGGGATGACGCGCTCCCACAGGCGCACCAGCATTTCTTGGGGCAGCGGCTGGCCGTCGAGCTGGATGCGCTCGCGGAAGGTCGTGAGGTGGGGCGAGGTGAACAGTCCGGTGGTCAGTCCATGCGAGCGCAGCAGCGACTCAATCATGCGACTGGTCGAGGTCTTCCCATTGGTGCCGGTGACGTGCACGGCACGCAACTGATGCTGCGGATTTCCGAGCATCTCGAGCGCACTAGCGACCCTCAGCATCTTTGCATCGTGGTCGCCGTGAGTGGGGCGGGAGAAGATCAGTGCGTCGATCTGACGCTCGGCGTCGGCAAGGCTCAAGCCGACCATGGAAGGGAGGTTCACGTGGATATTCTGCGCCCTCGAAAGGGGTGCGCAAGACCAAATCACTGAGATCTCTATCACACGCGATCTGCCAGGCCTTTTACTGGCCTCCCGTGCCCGTTTGATACCCGTCTCGACACCTCTGAGCGTGTCGCTGCACCCCTGATACCCGTCACGCCGTTCGAGAGGGTCTCGTGCGCCGCCCGGGCGCACTCTCAGCGCATCCCCAAGCACCCTTCAAGGGCGCACCATCCCCCGTTCTCGCGACCCCCATTCGCCCCAGGCAGGACCCGCCGTTAGGACGGTTCCCATGACCACACCGCGCGCTCTCGACCTTGCTCGCCACCTCACCGATACCGCTCTGCCGCAGACGGCCCGCGAGCTCACCTCTCAGTGGGGTTCGGCCGCCGTCCGGTCCGCTGCCGGCGCCGGCCTCATCACCCGCCTGCTGCCCGGGATGTACGCGGCCACCGTCCAAAGCCACGCCGTTGGCACCCGCGCGATCGCGGCCTCCACCTGGAGCGCGCACGACGGAGTGGTGATCGGGGCGAGCGCGGCACAGTTGTGGGGCTTGCTCGACGACGCACCTCCCGAGATGCGCCTGACCGCGCCCCGCGGTTGCAACCAGCCCGATACCGACTGGCTACGCCTGTGCCGCCTCTCCCGACCCATGCCGTTCGAGGTGCTCGAACCCATCCCCGGCGGATTCGCACGCGTCGCGGCGCCCACGTACGCCGCGCTGACCGCCTGGCACCAACTGGGCCCCGCGCTTGGCTCCGGACCCATCTACCGCGCGGTGCAGTTGGGCCTGGCCGATGGCGAGTCGCTGGGCGCCGCGTTCCACGCCATCGCCCGCCTCCGGGGCAGGCGCAAGCTCGCGTCACTCATCAGCGACGTCGCGCGGGGCGCCGAGAGCTTCCTCGAATCCGTGAGCCTGCGACGAGTGCTCAACACCCGCGAGTTCGCGCACCTCATTCGACAGCACCGGGTGTGGGCCCATGGCACCGAGTACCGGCTCGACACGTTCGACGCTCGCACCCGCACCTGCATCGAACTCGACGGCTCCACGCATGGCTCGCTCAAGCAGCGCGAGCACGACATCGCACGCGACGCGGCTCTGCTGATGCTTGGCATCGCGACCGTGCGCTTCTCCTACAACGACGTCGTTCATGCACCCGACTGGTGCAGGCTCGTGGTGCGCACCATCCTGCGCGAGCGGGCCGCAGCGGCGGGTATCAGGAAGGCACAGGCCGCGTGAAGGCCGCCGAGACGGGTATCAACCGGGGAGGCGGGCCCAAGGACGCGGGCTCCAGGCGGGTGGGCTGGGCGCCGTCTTGTAGGGCCGATGCACGGGCACCGGCCGCTCGACCGTGAGCCTGTCGCACCTGCCGCCCCGCTAGCGCCGGGCCAGGTGGGTGACGACCGCTTCTGCCGCCGTCGCGCGGGCCTCCTGGCCCGCACGATGCGATCCGAGAAGCCAGTAGTGCTCGACGTCGGCGCCGAGCGACTGGCCGTGCGCGCCGGGGATGGAGCCTAGGTATCGCGAGGCGTTCTCCGAAGGTGCTGCCTCGAGGTCGGCGTCGCCCCAGAGCACCAACGTGGGCGCGATCACGCCAGCCAGTGAGTCTCCATCGATGAGCGCGCCGATGCTGGGCGCGATGAGCGCCACAGCACTCACCCGCGCATCGCGGTAGTCGGCGCCCGACTCAGCGGTGAGCCGCGAGAAGCCCTCAGCGTCGTACCGGTCTCGCAACTGCTCGAGCAGGTTGGGCATTTCTGGCAACGGCGGCATCGGTACCTGGCCTGCGAAAAGGGCGGAAATCGTCGGTCCATGGAGCCGGGCGCCCGCGAGCGCAGCACAGGTGTAGCCCCCCAGCGAGAAGCCCGCGGCAGTGATCGCGTCAGACTCGACGTCAAAGCGGCTCAACGCCCAGTCGATCGTGAACGAGACGTCCCGCGGCCGCTCCCACACGCACGCGAACCCCTCGGGCAGGTAGGGCTCCGCACGCGAGTTGCCGTGGTGATTGACGCCAATGACGAGGTGCCCGGCGGCGACCAAGGACTCGGCGAGCCAAGTCAGGTCGAGCGCCGAGCCTCCCGTTCCGTGGGACAAGAGCGTCAGGGGCCGAGGACTATCGACGTATTCGGGAGGACTCCACACCGTGAGCCTCACGGGCCTGGGAGCCTGGGGGACGGTCCACGATCCACGCGTGCCGTCTTCTAGAACCACGGCATGAACCGTGGCGTTTCCCTGCGTGGTCATAGGCACTCCCCCGAGTGGTGTGGCAACACCCTAGGGGCTTGGGCCGACACCGCGTGACAGGACGCTCTAGTCCGCATCGCCTTCTCCTGGGGCAAGACCGGGCACCAAGCGTGCGCAGACCCGCCAAATCCCGTCGAGACGGATATCAAGCGCGCAGCGACCCACGAAATCCCGTCGAGACGGGTATCAACCGGGGGTGGGGCGACGGGGGTGGGGCGAGGATGCGGGTCAGGGGCCCGTGGCGACCGGGGCGTCTGGCGTGGTCGACCATTGCGACCACGACCCTGGGTACAGCGCGGCCGTCACGCCCACCATCTCCAGCGCCGCAATTTCATGCGCCGCGGTCACGCCCGACCCGCAATACACCGCGACGTCGCCATCACGCGGCACTCCCCCGGCCGCGAACCGCTCCGCGAGCGCCTCAACGCCAAAGAACACACCCGCGGCGTCGACGTTGCCAGCCGTCGGCATGTTGATCGCGCCCGGGATATGCCCCGCACGCGGATCGATGGGCTCGACCTCGCCGCGATACCGCTCCGGCGCACGGGCGTCGATCAGCACGCCCCGCGACGGGAACCGGCCCGCCGCGACCATGTCGATCGTCGGCATGTGACCCCAATCGAGCGTCACGTCGCCCGGCGCAACAGCGACCTCGCCGGTCTCGACGTCAACGCCCGCCGCGACCCACGCCGCAAGCCCGCCGTCGAGAATCCGCACGTCCACGCCCGCGTGACGCAACAACCACCATGCGCGCGCGGCGGCGAGCGAGGACCAGTCGTCGTAGACGACGACAGCGTCCCCCTCGCACAGTCCCCACGACCGGGCTGCCGCCTCGAGCGCCTCGCGCGTGGGCAGCGGGTGCCGGCCGTCCGTGGGCTCGCCGTGCTGGGACAACTCGGTCTCGAGGTCTACGTACACTGCGCCAGGCAGGTGCCCGCCGAGGTACGCCGCGCGGCCGTCGGGAGCCGCGAGCGACCACCGCACGTCAAGCAACCGCACGCGTGAAACGCCGGCACCGGCAGGAACGCCTCCACCCACCCCGACGGCAGCGCCCAGCGCCTCCTGCACCTCAGCAACAGAGACGAGCACGGACATGGGGCCTCCCTCGAGACGCTGCAGGGCTAGTTCGCGACCTCGACCGACGCCGCGAGTTCGTCGCCCTCGACCGCGGTCAGGCGCGGCTCGCCCGTGGCGGGCTCGACCGCAAGGGTCTCGCTCGCGATCAAGGACGTCCAGGTCGTGACGGCCTCGAGCCGCGCGGCCGGAACGGTGAGCGTCAACACCACGCGGTCGGACACGTTGAGGCCTGCGGCCTTGCGGGTGTCCTGCACCAGGCGGATCACGTCACGCGCGTACCCCTCGGCCTCGAGCTCGGCGGTGAGCGCCGTGTCGAGCAGCACAAAGCCGCCCGACGGCAGCACCGCCGCGACCTCGCCGGCGCCAGAGCCCTCCGACTCGCCCGCTCCGCCAATCACGGTGGTCAGCTCATACTCGCCCTCGACGAGCGCGATGCCACCGGCAACGACCTCGCCGGACTCGGACACGGACCACTGACCGGACTTCGCGCCCTTGATGGCCGCCTGCACGTCCTTGCCGATGCGCGGGCCGGCCGCGCGGGCATTGACGCTCAGGCGCTGCTCGACGGGGTGGTCGGCCGTGAAGTCGTCGACCGTCACCACGGCGACGGCCTTGACGTTGAGCTCAGAGGCGATCAGGCCCGCGTAAGGCGAGAGCAGCTCGGGCGCATCCACGGCCACCTTGAGCAGCGACAGCGGCTGGCGCACGCGCACCTTCGCGCTCTTGCGCAGCGCGTGGGCGGACGAGACCACCTCGCGCACCTGGTCCATGACCTCGCCCAGCGAGGAATCGACCCACGCCTCAGGTGCCACCGGGTAGTCGGTGAGGTGCACCGAGCGCTCGCCGGTCAGGCCGCGGTAGATCTCCTCGGTCTCGAGCGGCAGCAGGGGCGCCGCGAGGCGGGCCACCGTGGTCAGCACCGTGTACAGGGTGTCGAACGCGTACGTCTCCTCGTCCCAGAACCGGTCCCGCTGGGTGCGGATGTACCAGTTGGTCAGCAGGTCCATGAAGGCCGTGAGCGAGTCCGAGGCACCGGGCACGTCGTACGCCTCAAGCTGCTCGCCCATCACGGCCACGAGTTCTGCGGTCTTGGCGAGCACGTAGCGGTCCATGACCGGCAAGCCAGCCACCGCATCGTCCCTCACGGGCGAGGCGACATACCCCGCCCCCGAGCCGGCCGCGCCGGCGTAAAGCGTGAAGAAGTAGTAGGAACTCCACAGCGGCAGCATGACCTCGCGCACGCCCTCGCGGATGCCCTCCTCGGTGACGATGAGGTTGCCGCCGCGCAGGATGGGCGAGGACATGAGGAACCAGCGCATCGCGTCGGAGCCGTCGCGGTGGAACACCTCGTTGACGTCCGGGTAGTTGCGCAGCGACTTGGACATCTTGCGCCCGTCGGAGCCCAGCACGATGCCGTGCGAGATGCAGGTGCGGAAGGCGGGGCGATCAAACAGCGCCGTGGCGAGCACGTGCATCACGTAGAACCAGCCGCGGGTCTGCCCGATGTACTCGACGATGAAGTCCGACGGGTTGTGGGTGTCGAACCACTCCTGGTTGTCGAACGGGTAGTGCACCTGCGCGAACGGCATGGAGCCAGAGTCGAACCACACGTCGAACACGTCCGTGATGCGGCGCATGGTCGACTGCCCGGTCGGGTCGTCGGGGTTGGGCCGGGTGAGGTCGTCGATGTAGGGGCGGTGAAGGTCGGGCTCGCCGTCCTCGTTCAGCGGCAGGCGGCCAAAGTCGCGCTCGAGTTCCTCGAAGGAGCCGTAGACGTCGGTGCGCGGGTACGCGGGGTTGTCCGACACCCACACCGGGATGGGCGTGCCAAAGTACCGGTTGCGGCTGATGGACCAGTCGCGCGCACCCTCGAGCCACTTGCCAAACTGGCCTTCCTTGATGTGCTCGGGGACCCAGGTGATGTCCTCGTTGAGCTCCACCATGCGATCGCGGAAGTCGGTGACCTTGATGAACCACGACGAGATCGCGCGGTAGATCAGGGGATTGCGGCAGCGCCAGCAGTGCGGGTAGCTGTGGTCGTAGGTCTCGTGGCGCACCACGAGGGCGCGCTCCTTGAGGTCGCGGATGATGGGCGCGTTGGCGTCGAACACCTGCTGGCCCACGTAGTCGGTGATCTCGGCGGTGAAGCGGCCCTTGGAGTCGACGGGCACAACGGTGCCGATGCCGTTCTCGGCACACACCGCCGCGTCGTCCTCACCGAAGCCGGGCGCCATGTGGACCACACCGGTGCCGTCCTCGACCGACACGAAGTCGGCGACGAGCACGCGGTGAGCGCCCTCCATGCCGGCGAAGTAGGCGAACGGCGGCACATACGCCAGCCCACCCAGTGCGGAACCGGGCAGGGTCGCCACAACGGACAGGTCCTCACCGAGCTCGCGGGCGTAGGCGGCCACGCGAGCGGAGCCCACCACGAACCGCCGCCCGGCGAAGGCGGACTCTGCCCCCGGCGCCACGACGGAGTACTCGATCTCGGGCCCCACCGCGACGGCGAGGTTCGAGGGCAGGGTCCACGGCGTCGTGGTCCAGATCAGGATCTCCGCGCCAGCGAGGTCGCCGGGCGCGTCCACGAGGGGGAAGGCCACGGTGAGCGCGGGGTCCTGGCGCGACGCGTACACGTCGTCGTCCATGCGCAGCTCGTGGTTGGACAACGGGGTCTCGTCGCGCCAGCAGTACGGCAGCACGCGGTGACCCTCGTAGGCCAGGCCCTTGTCGTACAGGGTCTTGAACGCCCAGATCACCGACTCCATGAAGGTGGGGTCGAGCGTCTTGTAGTCGTTGTCGAAGTCGACCCACCGTGCCTGACGGGTGACGTAGTCCTGCCACTCGTCGGTGTAGCGCAGCACGGAGTCACGGCAGGCCTTGTTGAAGGCCGCGATACCCATCTGCTCGATCTGCGACTTGTCGGTGATGCCGAGGATCCGCTCGGCCTCGAGCTCGGCGGGCAGGCCGTGGGTGTCCCAGCCAAAGCGGCGCTCGACCTTCTTGCCGCGCATGGTCTCGAAGCGCGGCACCACGTCCTTGGCGTAACCCGTCAGCAGGTGGCCGTAGTGCGGCAGGCCGTTGGCGAACGGAGGGCCGTCGTAGAACACGAACTCCTCGGCGTCCTCGCGGTTGTCAATCGACGCCTGGAACGTTCCGTCGGCCTTCCAGTACGCGAGGACGTCCTCCTCGAGCGCAGGGAAGTTCGGGGATGCGGGCACCTCGGCAGACGGCCGATGCTGGGGGTACGTGCTCATGATTCCTTCGGTGGTCCTGGCGTCAACTCTTGCGAGGACGCCCCTTCCGTACTGTGTACGGCCGATGCGCGGTACCACCTCGCTTGCACCCTCAGGTGCCGCTCTTGCTCGCTATGACGGGCTGCCCGTGCGGTTCTACTGAGCAGGACCTGACGGTCCCGCCGTTCTTCCGCAAGCTCGCCGGTGATGGCCGGGTCGACGCTGCTCGTGCCAGTGTACGCGAGGACCTCCGATACCCATGAGCGCCCCAAGCCGGGCTTAGGGTCAACCCCATGACGCAACTGACTGACTTGGCAGACGAGTACTACGACTTCGCCCTCACCTCGAGCCCGATGTCTCTCATGTGGGGAGGCAAGCTCGAGGGCCTCGCCACCTGGGATGACTTCTCCGCAGAAGGCACTGCGGCGCAACTGGAGCGCTGCCGTTCCTTCGCCGATCGCGCCGCCGCGATCCATACGGAAGGCGACCCGCAGGCGACTGCCCTGCGCGACACGATCCAGGCGACCGCCGCATCGGCCGTGCGCAGGGAGCAGTGGAAGACGGCGCTCGAGCACCTCAACCCCAAGATGGGTGCCTTCGAGATGGTGATGTCGTTCATCGACAACTTCCCGCTCGCGAGCGCCCAGCACGGCGAGGACTACCTCGAGAAGTTGCGCGGCATGCCGGGCGCGTTCGCGCAGATCGCTCAGGTGGCGACCGAGGAGGCCGAGCGCGGCGTTGTCGCCCCCGCGAGCCACCTCACCGCGACTGCCGACTCCGTCGCCGCCTACCTCGCGACCCCCGAGGGTGAGGGTGACCGCCTCGCCGCACAGGCCGCTCCCACCGAACTCAGCGCCGAGGCCCAAGACGCCTGGCGTGCCGAGCGGGCGCGGATCATCGCTGACGTGGTCCGTCCTGGGTTCGCCGAGTTTGAGCAGGCCCTGCGCGCCCTCGCCGAGCGCGGCATGAGCGACGACCAGCCCGGCCTGGTGCACCTGCCCGGCGGCGCCGAGGTCTACCGCGACCGGATCTTCTCGCACCTGTTGCTCGAACGCACCGCCGAGGAGATCCACCAGATCGGCCTCGACACCATCGCGACGCTGGAGGACGAGTACCGCGAGATCGCCGGACCGCTGCTCGGCACCGACGACATTTCTGAGATCTACACCCGCCTGCGCGAGGACGCGAGCCTGAAGTACACCGACGCGGACACGCTGATCGCCGACGCCAAGGTTGCGCTGGCGAAGGCCGAGGCCGCTGCCCCCGAGTGGTTCGCGACCGTGCCCGTCTCGCCCTGCCTGGCGGAAGCCACGGACTTTGGTGCCATGGCGTACTACTCCTCGCCGGACCCGGAGACGGGAAAGCCCGGCAAGTTCTTCTTCAAGACCTCGCACCCCGAGGCGTGGTCCACGTACGAGCTCGAGGCGATCGTCTACCACGAGGGCATTCCGGGCCACCACCTGCACTTGGCCCTGAACGCGGAGAACACCGCGATTCACAAGGTCCAGCGCGAGTTCCACTCGACCGCGTACGCCGAGGGCTGGGGCCTGTACACCGAGCGCCTGGCCGACGAGATGGGCCTGTACAGCTCGCAGTTGTCGCGGGTGGGCATGCTGAGCGCCGACTCGCTGCGCGCGTGCCGCCTGGTGGTGGACACGGGCATGCACGGCCTGGGATGGTCGCGCGAGCAGGCCATCCAGTACATGCTCGACCACTCCCCCATGGACCGTGGTCACATCGAGCAGGAGATTGACCGGTACATCGGCCTGCCCGGCCAGGCGCTGTCGTACATGATCGGCCGCCTCGAGATTCTCGACATGCGTCGCGAGGCGCAGCAGCGCGAGGGCTTCGACATCCGCGACTTCCACGACCGGTTCCTGCGCTACGGCTCGGTGCCGCTGTCGACGGCGCGCCAGCAGGTACTCGCCGACTGACCTGATCCTCCTCGTCGCGCATCCTCGCCCATCCCGTCGCACACTGGGAAGGGCCACTGACACCGATGCGCGACGAGGAGCACATCATGTTCGCCAGTTCTCCAGCCTTCGGGTCCTTCTCCACCGACTCCGTCGCCCGCGCCGCCGAGTTCTACGGCGAAGTGCTGGGCATCGATGCCACCGTGGACAACGAGATGGGACCCCTGCTCACCTTGACTTTCCCCAACGGGGCGAGGTTCATGGTCTACGAGAAGGCCGACCATGTTCCCGCCACTCACACGGTGCTGAACCTGCCGGTCATCGACCTCGACAAAGCCAGGCGTCAGCTCGCCGACGGCGGCGTGCAGCTCGAGCGGCTGGAATGGACTGACGACAATGGCGTGGCGCAGGGCGGCGAAGGCGGTGGCCCACGCATGGCATGGATCAAGGACCCCGCAGGCAATTGGATCGCGATCCTCGAACTCGATGATTGACCGCACCAGGCTGACGGTCGCGTTCGCGGTTGCCGCCGCGCTCGGTGCCTTGGCTCTCACCGGCTGTACGGCCGATGCGGGGGTGGCGTCCGCATCCCCCTCGCCTTCCGACGCCTCGCCTGTGGGTCCGGTGACGGCGGGGTCAGAGACGGGGACAGCGACGGCCGAGCCTTCCGACTCGCCACCCACGGTGACGGAGAACGTCACCGGCGTCGAGGTGACCGCCACCGAGGCCATCGCCACGGGGCTCGACGCGCCGTGGGATGCGTTGGCACTCGCGGACGGCTCGTGGCTCGTGACCGAGCGTGACGCGGGCCGGGTGCTACGCGTTGTCGACGGCGAGAGCACCCCGTTGGCGGGTCCCGGCGCTGACTATCTGGCGGCAGAAGTTGACGCCGTCCAAGAGGCGGGCTTGCTGGGCATCGCGACCCTGCCAGACGACCCGAGCGTCGTTTACGCGTACCTCACGCGCGGCGACGGCAACGCGGTGGTGCGCATGAACCTCGATGGCGACACCCTGTCTGCACCGACCGATGTGGTCACGGGGATCCCCAAGGAGGTCAACCACGACGGCGGGCGCATCGCCTTTGGGCCCGACGGGTACCTCTATGTGGCCACCGGCGATGCGGCACAAGGGGACCTCGCCCAGGACCTCGACTCGCTCGCGGGCAAGATTCTGCGGGTCGTGGCCGAGGGCGGCGACGACGACGGATCGCCCGCGCCCGGCAATCCGTTCCGCACGATCGTGTGGAGCTACGGTCATCGCAACGTGCAGGGGCTGGCCTGGCTGCCCGACGGCACCATGGTCGCCTCCGAGTTTGGGCAGTCCGATGCGGACGAGCTGAACGCCATCGTGCCCGGCGCCAACTACGGCTGGCCGCTCGTCGAGGGGCTACACGGCGCTCCCGATGCGGCAGCCCTGGGCGAGACGGTCGACGGCCTGACCTATCCCGTGGCTCAGTGGCAGCCCACCGCCGTCGCCTCACCGAGCGGGATCGCCGCCACGGACGCGGGGATCTTCGTGGCCACCCTGCGCGGGGAGACGCTGTATTGGGTGGGATACCAGGGCGGACAATTCGCCGAGCCGGTCGCGGTGCTCGAGGGCGAGGGGCGTCTGCGCGCGGCCGTCACGGACGGCTCTGGACAGGTGCTGGTGTTGACCAACAACACCGACGGCCGTGGGTCACCAGCGGACGACGACGACCGGCTGTTGCGACTCGTCCTGGACGTCACACACTGAGACGAACCTCACGCGCGAATACACCCTCACGCGTCCTCGGAACAACTCACGGTCGCGTACCGTTGTGGACATAGGCGAACGATCCGTTGATCACGCCGGGCACTCAGCAGTGCAATCCCCCATCCCCGCCCGCCGTCGATCAGCGGAAGGAGTCACACCGTGCGCGACAGCGCCGCCACCGCCGAACTCGAGCGGCCCGCGATCGACCCCTCCGACGCTCCCACCGACGACCTCGCCCTCGACGTGGTCGAGGCCTTCCCCGACGGCACCGAAACACTCGACGCGGCCACCACCGCAGTGCTGCCTGTCATCGAAGTCCCTCCCGTCGTGGTGGTACCGCCTGGCGCCGACATTCCCGGCCTGGTGGACGAGTCCGTCGCGCTCGCCCCCGAGGTGGTCGCCGACGTCATCGACGAGATCGACGCCACCACCCTCGCGATCCCCGCCGCGACGGCGGCCCAACCGGTGGTGCTCGACGAGGCAGAAGCTGCCACGCGCTCGATCGAGTCGCTCCTGCTGTCGCCACGGCGAGCCAAGCTCGCCCTCACGGTGCTGTCCGTCTGCGCCTTCGCGTTCGGCGTGAACGAGGCGTCCGTGGTGGCCATGAGTGCGGCCATCGCCGAGGGGCTCGACGTGCCCGTCGCGAGCATCGGCGTGCTCGCCACCGCCTTCGCCATCACCGTCGTCATCGCCACGATTCCGCTCGCCCACCTGACACAGCGCTGGAGCCGCCGTACCGCCCTTACGGGCGCCGCCGCGACCTGGACGGCAGGTGTCGCGGTAGCCGCGAGCGCATCGGCCCTACCCATGCTCGTCACGGGCCGTGTCATCTCCGCCGGAGCCCACGCCCTGTTCTGGGCGATCGTCGCGCCGACGGCGGCGAGCCTGTTCGCGCCGCACCTGCGCGCACGCACGGTCACCTCGATCATGATCGGGGCGTCGGCTGCCGGCGTGCTCGGCACTCCGACCGTGACCTTCCTCAGTGGCGCCGTCACCTGGCAGGCGCCGTACTGGATTCTCGCGGGACTGGGCGTGATGCTCACCGTGGCGACCGCGCTCACCCTTCCCGCAGTGCGCGCGCACGGCTCGTCGAGCGGCGTGCGAGGCGACCTCCCCTCTGGTCCGGCGTTCGCGCGGGTGCTCGCCGTCGCCTTTCTCGTCACGGTTGGCATGACCGTCACGTGGACGTACGTGGTGCCGTTTTACACGCGAGTGGCAGGGCTGCCCTCGTCGATGGTGCCGCTGCTGTTCGCGCTCGGCGGCACCCTGGCCGTGGCGACCACGCTCGCCGTGGGGCGCTTTCTCGCCCGCCACGCCGTCCGCACCGTCGCCGTCGGCACCGCACTGCTGGTCGGATCGTGGTCGCTGTACGCGCTGGGACTGGGATGGTCCGCCATCGCCGGACAGGCGCTGCAGTCCGTGGGCTGGGCGATCATCGCGGCCGGACTGCTGAACTGGGCCATGCGCCACTCACCGTGGCGCACCGAGATGGGCGTAGGCGTTTACACCGTCACCATGAACGCGGGCGCCGCCATAGGACCGATGCTGGGGGCCGCGATCGTGGCCCAGTTCGGCATCGCGTTCCTGCCGCTCGTCTCGATCGCGCTCAACGTCGTCGCTGCCATCGTCATCGCCACGGTGCCCCGCCCCACCGTCCGCAAGCTCGCGGTGCCGCGCGCCACGCGCATGCGCGCCGCGGCGCGCAAGGCACGCACCCCCCGCAGGGTCGCCCCGCCGCTGCCTGCACGCCGCGTCAAGGCGCTGGACCCCGAGTCGCTGCGCCAACAACGCGCCGAATGGGAACGCCGGATCGAACACAACGCTCAGCGACGCGCCCGCTCGCGTGCCGCAGCGCGTGCCCGCAAGGCCCGCGTGCCGAGCGCACGACTGGGCGTCGACAGCCCCGGCCCTGCGTCAGGGTCGCAGGCAGCGCGCGACGCCAAGGCCGCGAGGCGCGCCAAGAGCTCCGGCCAGCGCCGCCCCCAGGACCCTCGTCAACGCAAGAGGGGCACGGGGCCCAGCAGCGGCACTTAAGCCTGCGCGGCGCCCTGCTCTGCGCCCTGCTCTGCGTCCTGCTCTGCGTCCTGCTCTGCGTCCTGCTCGGCCGCATCTGCGGGGCAGAAATCCGGATCGTCGTCGGGCACGTGCTCAGGGATGACCACGGACATCAGCGACCACATACGCGACCCCTCGGGGCGCGGACGCCCCTGGTACTTGTCGTACACGGCTTGAAGGTCCGCCGAAAGTTCCGCTCGTTCGTCAGGCGTGAGCCACACCGACGAGTGACGAAGGCCGTAGCGGTCGTCACGCCAGGACTCACCCGCCTTCGCGACGTGACGCGCTGTCGTGCTGACGATCACGTTCGCGAAGGTCTGCACTGAAGCGAGAAACTCCTCTTCAGTGCCCGACGTGATGTCGTCCGGAGACATGCGCGCCGCATCGGGCGCGCGGCGGTACGTACGTTCCATTGCTCCGCCACGACGTTCTTCCTTCACTACCTCGATGATCCCGGCCTCATGCAATTGCGAGATGGCACGGTACAAAGAAGCTTGCGGTACGTCGTGGAGGAGCTCCCCCATGTGGCGCGTGGTGAGGTCGTTCGCGCTCAAGGCGATGACCACACGCATGCGCACCGGATGCAAGAGCAACCGGGCTCGCTCGTAAGACATGGCGGCCAGTCTATGGGGACAAGCCTCCCCTAGCCGGGCGATTGTGGCATTTCCGGCACGGGGCATCCGGGGACTGCACGCCACCGAGCACGATAGGAGTCGCCGCGGCTCCTCTTGTGTCGAGGCGGGTATCAGGGACGCCGCCACCGCGCAGATGACGCCAAGACGGGTATCAACCGGGGTGGGGGTGGGGGCTGGGGCGCGGCGCTGCTGGGGTGGGTGGGTGGCGCGTCAGACTACGCTCACGCGCCACCACTGGTCCTGCCCGCGCATGGGCGCCGGGTCGTAGGCGCGGCGCACGTCATCGAGCATCAGCAACGTGTCCGCGACGTCGTACCGCGCGTCGGGGTCGCGGATTCCCACCGCGGGCGGAACGGTCAGGGCCGTCAGCCCAAAGTCGTGAATGACGTCGTGGGCGTACACATGCGCCTGAGCCCGCACCGAGTTCGCGCCCAGCACCCTCATGGTCACGATCACGCGCCAGCCGCTGGGCAGGCATCGCACGCGGTGGCCGGCGGTTTCCAGGCGCGCGCGTGCGTCGGCCAAGACGGGGCCGACCTCGATGGCGAGCTCCACGCGCTCCACCGCTTCAGTCTGGCACCGCGACGCAGGTCTGTCAGGGGGATGAATCAGGAGCGCAGGCGACCGATCTTTGGCACGAAGCGACCAGTGACCGCCGCGTAGTCGCGATAGCCGTCATAGGCGGTTAGCAGATACCGCTCTTCCAAGCGCGCCTTGAACGCGAAGAACACGCACAGCACGCCCACTGCGGCGTAGCACCACGCGCTCCCGGAGCCCACCGCGACCCCCAGGCAGATGACCACCAAGGCGGAGTACATCGGGTGGCGTGCCCAGCGGTAGAGCCCGCTGCCCACCAGTCCCGCCTCGTTGGGCACGGGCGAGGGGGTGAGCGACGCCCCCAGAGATGTGCCAGTCGCGATGACGCCCGCCGCGCCCACGAGGATGAGCACCAAGGCAAGCCACAGGACAGTGGGGAGGCGAGGAGGAGCGTCCACGAGCGCCGTCACCGCCACGGCCGCGAACAGCAGGCCTTGCGCGGCGACGGTCCCCCACGCCCGCAACTGTGACGCCTTCACCGGCATGCTCTCAGTCCTTGTCCGGCTGACGGTTGGCGGCCTGCGCGAGCTTCTCGCGGCGCTGACGTGCGGCCTCAACCGCGGCAGTGTCCTGGGTGTCATCCTGATGCCCGTCGATCCAGGTGTCGATGCGTTCCCACCAGTCGTAGAGCCACAGTTCGCGGTCCTCGACCCGCTCGGGTACGTCGTCAGCGACCCAGCCCTTGATGATGATGCGCTTGTCGACGGGGAGGTCTCGCCAAATGTCGGCGACCGTCGACAGGCGTTCGAGTCCGGTGTGCGCGATCATCACCACGGTCGCGTCGGGGCAGGCCTGCATCGCTGACAGCACTCCGCCCGCGTGCGGCGGCATCACGTGGGGCATCGCTTCCGCGCGTGAAGCGAGTTCCTCGTGGCCGGCCGCTCGCAACTGGTCGATGCGCCGCTGGCGACGCTTGGGGGTGGCGTTACCGCCCTCGGGGAAGATGAGGAGCGCATCGTCGCGATCCAGCGTGGTTGCGAGTTCCGCCACCGAGGCGGCGCCACCTGGCTCGCCCGGCTTGCGACGGCTGCGCGCGGACACAAATCGGGTGGGCAAGCGATTGAGTAGCACGTCGATCGCTGGGTCCCACTGGAGCGTGTCCTTGAGCACGATCGCGGGCTCGCGGTCGAACCGGTTGATGAGCGCGTGCACGATGACGAAGGAGTCTCCTGGCCCCGCGTGACGACTCACCACAATCAGTGGCTTGCCAGGCGTGATGTCGTCGAGGTTGGCGTCGCGCATCTCGATCTCGAGGCGCAGGATTCGCCGCGCGGCGGAGAAAAGCGACTTGAGCATGAGACCCGCGAGCCGGTAGTGCTGAAGTGCGAAGAACGGCGAGCGGATCTTCCAGCCAAAGCCAGAGGCGATCCACAACACCGCCATCCACACCAACGCAAGCGCATCCCACAGCAGGTAAAGCCCCGCCATGAACAACACCCGCAGCACGCGCACGCGCCCGGGCAGTGCCCACGCCACGACGCCCGCCACCACGAGCCCCACCCATACCGCCAGTGGCATCCACACAAGCGCCAGCAGCACGATTCCAGGGGCGAGGACGCATCGGCGCACCCACACCGGAGGCAGCCCCCACGAGACTCGACGAGCCTTGCGGCGCTCGCGCAGTTCCTCCGCAGGCGCGCCGCTCACGCGTGCGCCTCGACCAGGTAGTTCGCGGTCGCCTGGTAGGCGCGCTCGATGCGCGCTTGGGTGCGGTCGAGGTTGCGGTACGACGTGAGTCTCGCATCGTCGGGGTGACCGCCGCCGTAAGGCAGCACGTGAAGGTCGACGTGGTCGGGAACCGCCGCCATGTCGCGGAAGAACCGGTGTCTCCGCGCAATCTCGAAGGCCACCTTGGCCACGTCGGAAGGCTTCTGCGGCACGCTCAGCGGCTCCTCGATGCGCCCCACCTGGAGGACGTAGACGGTAGTGGCGCCGCGAGCGATCGCCTCGGATAGCGGGATGGAGTTGACCACACCGCCGTCGATGTAGTGCTCGTCGCCGATCTTCACTGGAGGCAGCGCCGCGGGGACCGAGCACGACGCCACGACTGCGTCGATCAGCGGGCCGGAATCGAACCAGGTCTCGGCGGCACGCTCGATGCTCGCCGCGCACACCGCGAGCGGAACCTCCAGGTCCTCGAAAGTGGCGTCGGCGCCCACCATGTCCGCGATCATGTCCCTCAACGGGGCGGGATCGTTCAGGTGCGTGCGCGAGCGCGCCAGGCGACGCAGTTGGCGTGGCCACCACTCGCCGTAAATGGTGCCCGCCTCTGGCGAAGCCCATGCCTGTTCGAGTTGCTCCACGACCGACAAGTCAGGGTTGGCCGCGACGGCGGTGCCGTTAATGGCGCCGATGCTGGTGCCGACCACCATGTCTGGTTTGACTCCTGCTTCGAGCAGCGCCCGCAGCATGCCCACCTCGACAGCGCCGCGAACACCGCCTCCTCCAAGAACGAATGCGACGGTCATGACGCCAGGCTATCGGTGGGTCGTACCGTCGCGGCGGCGAAGCCACCACCGTCGCCACCCGTGGGGCGCCGAGCCATCGTCGGGCTCCTGCTGGCCCGCCGCACCACGATCTCTGCCCGGCGGCATTCGCGTGCCGCCGAGCTCGTCGAGCGCGGCCTGATACTCGGGGCTGTAGGTGTAGTTCGAGTGGGTCAGCACGTGTGCGACGCCCCGCGGCGGGGCATGTGAGGCCTGCCTGCTGTGTGCTCCGAGGACGCCGATGGGGTGGCCGAGCGGGTCCGTCTCGCGGAACAGTTGAATCCAGCGGTCGCCGCTGTCGTGGTTCAACGACCCTAGGCGCGAGTCGTCAAACAGGTGCGGGAAGAGCCTCTGGTAGTGCTCCGCGAGCAGGTTGCCGTAGGTGAGGAAACGCAGATGTGTCGCGGGGACCTCGCCGCTCGCCAGCACTCGGCGCATCACCGGGAAGCCGAGCACCGCGCCTTGGCTGTGGCAGCTCAGAACGATGGCGTGATCGGGATGATCCTCGTGCACGTGCGCGAGGCGCCGCTCCAGTGCGGGGATCGCGGTCTCGGTGTACGGCGGCGGTGCCCAGGGGTGGTGAATGCGCGGCCAATAGTTGGTCAGGTCCCACAGCACTCCCACTCCCCTGCGAGACTCACGATCGCCCGAGGCGGAGAGAATGAACCACAGCACGGCCACCGCCGGCAGGAACAATGCCGCCACCACCGCGATGATGGTGAACGTCGTGGCCGCGATCCACGCATGGTCGATCCCCGCGGTACCAGGCAGGTCGGTGTCGAGCCGCGCCCAAGCGAGCACATCGATCCCACCCTGGCCCAGCAGCCAGCCGAGCCCCACGGCAGCCGCACCGATGGCCACCGTCCCTGCGAGGAGCGCCCACCTGCGTGCACACAGCCGCACCACCAGATAGGCGACAAACAGCCAGCCGACCGCGCCCAACAACATTCGTGGGTCGGACACCGACTGGCTCAGCCTGCGCGCCCACTCCTCCGCCGGGAGTGCCCGCCGCGTCAGCTCCGTGGCGACGAGCGCGAGTGCGGCAATGAGCATGCCGACACCTGCGCGCCTCAGTTCGACGGGTGCATGCTGAATGGCGGCCCTGAACCGGCGTGCGCCGTCTACTCCCTGCTCGCCACCGGGTGCGAGTGGCTGCATACGCCCGACGATGCGCGCCGCAACAAACAGCACACCGCAGGTCATCACCACGGCGGCGAAGTCGATCAGGCGGAACAGCGCCGCGGGCTGCGGGTCCTCGATGAAGGACTGGAACGATCGGCGCGACGCGAGCCCCATCAGCGCGTACGACAGCGCACCAAAGGCCGACATCGCCATGAAGAAGCCCACCACCGCGAAGGCCGTCGAGAACCCCGCCGAGGCCCGGACCGGCATGCGCGACTCCGCGAAAAAAGCGATAGCCAACAAGATGGCGGCCGATGCTGCCAGCACAAAGTGCGCCTGCGTGAGCCCCGCGGCGGCCCGGGACGCCTGGTCGGCGAGCCCCGCAGAGGCGATCGCGAGCGCCACCGCCACCGCACCCACCCACGGCGCACGGTCTCCTGCACGTTTGGCGACGTCCTTGCCCCTGGCACGAATCGTGAGGGACGCGGACAGCCCCATGACCATCCCCAGCGCCGCGAAAGCGAGCATGATCGCACCAAGAATGCCGGGCGCATCGGCGCTCCAGGTCCCTCCCGTGACAGCCCAACCGAGTGCCGCCACGCCGCTCAACGCGATGCCGAGGTGGGCGAGCGCGAGCGAGCGCAGCGACTTGACGCGCCCCCACGGGTCGTCGTGTTGATCACGGTCGTCTGGTGCACCGCCGAGCCGGGTGAGCACGTGCAAACCCGGCGGCACCAGGGCCGCGAGCGCGATGGTGCCTGCGGCGCGGCCGGGAGCGAGCGCATCGGCCGTCATGAGCCCCATGACGGAAGCGGCGGCTTGCACAGCGATCGTGACGACGAGTGCGGTCGCCACGACGGCCACGAGTCGCACCGCGACCGCCCTGGTTTTCTCCGCAAGTCCGGTGGCGTTGCGCGCGGAGTGGGTGGGGCTCATCCAGCCTGCGACATTGATCATCGCGAGGGGTGCCAGGAGCAGCCACAACGCCGTCACGCGGGTGCGTGAGGTGAGGCCTCCCCAACTGAACGCCTCGAGGATGCCGCCAGCCGAGCCCGCGTCGTGCACACGGTAGAAGCCGGCATCCGCATCACCAGCGACGCGCACGGGGAAGCCGCCCAACAGGGCCTCGGGTGGCGTGCCGGAGACGCCGTGCACCCGCACCTCGATGGTGCGGTCCGGCACCCGCACATGCACCAGTTCCTCAACGGCCTCCATGCGAGCGAACTTATACCCGGACTGTGACACGGCGCCGGGCGTCCGGGACCTCGGTCACTGTGCGAGGCCAGGCCGCGAGGGGCAGACTGGGGAGATGGCCGAGATTCTTCTCTTCCATCACGCGCACGGTCTCACCGACGGGCTGAGCGCGCTGGCAGACCGCCTGCGCGCGCAAGGACACACGGTCCACACCCCCGACTGCTACACCGGGCGCACCTTCCGCAGCCTCGACGACGGCATCGCGCATGCCGAGCGGATCGGGCACGACGCCGTGCTCGAGGTCGCTGGCCGCGCGGCGCGACTCCATCCGGGCGCGGATGTTGTCGTGGGGTTCTCTATGGGTGCGGTTCAGGCTCAATACCTGGCACAACACCTACGTCGAGTGCGTGGCTGTGTGCTGATGGGCGGAGTCACGGCGCCCGAGATGCTCGGCAGGTCGTGGCGGCCCCACGTTCCCCTTCAGGTGCACGTCGCCGACCCCGACGACTGGTGTCTGCCCGACGACCTGCACGTGCTTGAGCGCGCCGTTCCCCACGCCGAGGTGCACCGCTACCGCCACAAGCGCCACATGTTCGCCGACCCTGCGGTGCGTGACTACGACGCCGACGCCGCCGACCTGTTCGAAGAGCGGCTCGACGACTGGCTGCTACGCCTCGATGCGGGCCGCGCGGGGCCAACGCCTGCGGCGATGTAGCGCGCGGGCCGCTGGACTCCGTACCTCCCCCGGTTGATACCCGTCACGGCAGGATCTGCGCGGTCCGGGCGCGCTGGATACCCGTTCGTGCGGCGGGGCAGCCGCCGAGGGAGCGGCGGGCATGAGTGCCTCACAGGAAGCACGCGACCCTCGAAAACCGACCACCGTTGCCTGCTGGGACGCTAAGAAACGGGAAGGGTACGGCGCGTGAGCAGGACCGCGCAGGCCGCGCTACAGCGGGTCGGTCACGTCCGCGATGGCCGCGTCGAGCACTTCCACCAGTTGTGCCGGGTGCACGCTCGCTGCGACACCATGCGCACCGGCCCCGATCGACACCGGCCCCTCGCGCGAGACGATCAGCCGGTCGGCGATGACCGGCCACGGCGTACCTGAAGGCGCAGGTAAAGCACCGAACGGCGTAATGGTGCCGCGCTCGTAGCCGGTCGCCTCGCGCGCACCCTCAGCATCGGGCATCGACAGGCGGCACACGCCCAGGTACTCGCGCAGCTTGGGCCAGGAGATCTGCCGGTCGCCGGGAACCAGGACCAACAAGAAGTCGGCCTCGCCACGGCGCACCACCAGGGTCTTGAGGATCTGGCGCGGTTCGACGCCGCGCGCCTGTGCGGCCTCTTCAAGCGAACGCACGGGGCCGTGCACGGTGACCTCGTATTCGATACCCGTCTGCGCGAGCGCGCGAGTAGCGGGCGTGTCAGGAGCGTCGGTCACCACTGGAGGCTAGCCGACGGGAAGGAGCGCCGCGGGGGTGCCCGGCAGCAGCCCCATCTCGACGGCCGGGCTCACTCCCGGATGCGTGACGAAGCCGGTCATCTCTGTGAGCGGCGCGATCGACCCGGCGTACCAGTCGACGAACACACTCGTGGTCATCGGAACGATGCCCTTGACGATCAGCAGGTAGCCGCCCACCAGCAGCGCCGCCAGCACGGCCAAGCGCAGCGAGAAGGCGAGGATCGAGATGCCCAGACGGGCGTAGTCGGCATGCCACGCCGTCGTCGCGGGGCTCGCGGCGATGGGTCGCGGCTGTACCTGCGGTGCGGCGACCGGGCGGGGCAACGGGCGCAGCAACGAGCCGATGCGGAAGTCGCGTTCAGCGGCAATGGCCGCCTTGGGCGATAGGGCCGAGTTACGGTCTCGCGCAGGCTTACGTGGGGTCGCCACGAGCGGATGTGCGATTGTCACGTTTCCTCCGAGGATGCTGGGGTTGGCGTGCCATCTACTTCCTGAACCTACCTGCGCGAACCGCTATTCCGCCGGGTGCGATACCGAACCGTTATGCACGGTTTGTCCGATTCTCACCTGGTGGACTTCGACCCCATTTTCGGCAACGAGCGAGGCCGCCCAGGAGCCGCCAGCCTCAGGCCGCCAGCGCTAGCCCCCCGAGCTCTCGCGCGCTGTCCAAGGCGACTACCTCGTCGGCGACGATGCGTACGGACCCATTGAGCGCATCGGCCCTCGAGGCGACCGTGGTGCGCACTCCCCTCGCGCGGAGTTGGACCGCCGTCTCGAGGAACTCGCGGTCGCCGCTGGCGATGACAACCTCGTCGAAGCGAGCGGCGGTGTGGTCGTGATCGGCGGCAGCGGCGACGAGCGCACGGTCGGCCCCCGATGCGCCTTCACGCACGACCAGACGGTGCGGCGCGCGCACTCCGAACACCTTCACGGCTGACTGCGGGCACGCACCAATGACCACCTGATCCGTCCCCGCGCGGAACGCCACCCGAGCGAGCACACCCTCAATGGCGACTTCGAACAGCGCTGCGTCGGCGTCGCGCGGCTCGCAGCCGAGCAGATTCTCGACATCAATGAGGATCAGACGGCGGCCATCGTGACGCATGGCGCGCCGGCTGCGGACACGACGCGGCGTGGCGGTGGCAGTGTGTCTGGTACGGCTCTCTTCGGTGGTCATGTTCGCTCCCCTCAGCGACGGTGTGCTGGACACCTCACACGCTAGGGAGGGGGTCTGACATTGCCCGGCTCGGCCTGGCGCTCGGCACGTCCGTGTCACACCCCACCGCTACGGTGCATGCATGCGGATTTTGCACACCTCCGACTGGCACATCGGGCGCACGTTTCACGGGCATTCGACCGATGAACACCTGCGTCAGGTGCTGTCCGCGATCGCCCAAGCCGTCGCGGATTACGGCGTCGACGTCGTGGTGGTCGCGGGGGACGTGTTCGATTCGTCGACGCCCAAGTCGGACGCGTTCACCCTGCTAGCCGATGCGCTGCGCGCCATCCGCGCGCACGGCGCCCAGGTAGTGCTCACCTCGGGCAATCACGACGGGCCGGCGCGGCTCGCCCACAACGCGGCGTTCGCGTCGGCGGGCGGCGTCCACATCGAGGCCGACATCACGGACCTGTCCCCCGTCACCCTCGCCGACGAGCACGGCGAGGTGCTGATCTACGGCATCCCCTACCTGCATCCCGAGTTCATGCGGGCCGCCTATGCGGACTTCACGGGGTCCTCTCACGAGGACGCTCTCGCGTTCGCCATGGACCTCATCAGGGCCGATGCGCTCTCTCGCGCCGCTGAGGGTTCACCCCGGTACGTGGTCGCCTCGCACTGCTTCGCGGCCGTCGGAGGAACCGCGCCGCCCGAAACCACCGAGGCCAGCGGTCGCGCCGAGGAGCGCGACATCACCCGCGGCGGGCTGAACATCGTCGACGCTAGCGTGTTCGACGGGGCGGCGTACGTGGCGCTCGGGCACATTCATTCGCGCCAGACCCTCGCGGAGACCGTGCGCTATAGCGGGGCTCCGCTGCGCTTCAGTTTTGGAGAACGCTCCAGTGTCAAGGGTGCGTGGCTCGTGGATGTGGGTGCGTCCGGTGTCGACGCGGTCGAGTGGCTCGAGCTGCCCACGCCGCGCGCTGCGGTCCGGCTCGAGGGGACGCTCGCCCAGTTGCTCGCCAACCCCGACCCGGCGGCGCAAGAGGCCTGGGTTGAGGTGGTGCTCACCGACGACCAACTGCCCCGCGAAGCGATGCGCACGCTGCAAGAGGTCTACCCCCATGCGGTGACGCTGTCGCACGCGCCCGCGCACCGACACGAGCACGGCGAGCATGACTACGCCGCGCGGGTGGAGGGCAAGTCGGATGCCGAGCTGGTCGAGGAGTTCTTGGCGTTCGTACGCAACGGAGCGGGCGCATCGGCCGCTGAGACCGAACTGCTCCACGCGGCGCTCGACGCGGCCGACGCCGAGGAGGCCACGCGATGAAGGTGCTGAGCCTCGCGATGGAGGGATTCGGGCCGTACCGGGAGCGCCAAGAGGTGGACTTCACGGCGTTCGACGACGACATCTTCGTCATCACCGGCAAGACCGGCGCGGGCAAGTCGACCATCCTCGACGCCATCGCGTACGCGCTGTACGACGCCGTGCCGCGCTACGAGGGCGCTGACAAGGCCGTGCGCAGCCACTTTTGCGGACCCGACGACCCCACCTCGGTGACGCTGACCTTCGAGTCCGGCGGCGAGCGCTACCGCGTGACCCGCACGCCCGAGTACCTGCGCCCCAAGCAGCGCGGGGACGGCCTGACCAAAGAGAAGGCCACGGCGATGCTGTGGGTCGAGCGCGCGGGCCAGTGGGAGGCGCTCGAGGTGGCGCTGCGGGACGCGAACGCGCGCATCCGCGACATCATGCGCCTCACCCCCGACCAGTTCCTGCAGGTGATCCTCCTGGCACAGGGGCGGTTCGCCGAGTTCTTGCAGGCCGACACCGACGAGCGCCTCGCGGTGCTGCGTTCCCTGTTCGGGACCTCGCGGTTCAAGGACCTCGAGGCGCACATTCGCGAGGTCGCGCGCGAGCGCTCACGCGCCGTCGAGACGGCCGATGCTCACTTGGGTGAGATTGTCGCCCGGGCCGCCGCTGAGGCCAAGGTTGAGGCGCCGCGGCTCACCGAACGGGAAGAGTGGTTCGCGGCGACGCTTACCGGACTGTCCGACGTTGCGGTGACGGCGGGCGAGGCCCGAGTCGAAGGTGCGCGGTTGGCCGATGCCGCGGCTGGCGCCTTGGCAAAGGCGAAGGCCGTCGCAGACAAGCTCGCCCGGTTGTCGGCCGCGCGGGAGACCGTGGCGTCGCTTGAGGCGGGAGCGGCCGACCATCAGGCCGAGACGGACCGGCTCGCAGCGGCGCGGCGCGCCGCGCCTGTGGCGGGGCCGGCCCGTGCCCAGGCTCGTGCACAGTCAGCACTCGCCGATGCGCGCACGGCGCGTGAGCGCGAGGGTGAGATGGCCGCGGCTTCTGCCGTGGCAGACCTCGCGTGGCCCGCTGACTTGGGTGGACTTGGCGAGGCCGACGAGGGGGCGTTGCGGGCCCGGCAGTCCGAGGTGGCAGGGCTGATCGGGGGGCTCACGTCGCCGCTCGAGGCGGAGCGGTCGTTGCCCGCCAAGCGCGAGGCGGTAACGGATGCGGAGGGCGCTGTCGCGACCGCGCGCGAGGCGCTGGAGGAGGTCGAGGCGGAGCTGGCTGCGGTGCCGGCTGAGCGCGCGCGGCTCGACGGCGTGCTTGCGCAGGCGACGGAGCGCGCGGCACGCGTGGATGATGCTGCGTCGACCCTCGCACGCGCCGAGTCTGCACTTGAGGCTCACGGTCGGGTGGCGCAGATCGAGGAAGAGCTCCGTGTGGCGCTACTCGCCGAGGTCGAAGCCTCGGGCGCCAACGCCGCCGCCGCGAGCGCGCACGCGGGTCTGGTGGCGCGCAGGCTCGCGTCGCAGTCGGCGCACCTGGCCAAGGACTTGGTCGATGGCGACCCGTGTCCCGTGTGCGGCTCGGCCGATCACCCCTCCCCCGCGCGCCCCACGGACGAGCACGTCACCGACGAGGAGGTCGAGGCAGCTCAGGATCGGCTGGCTCCCGCGAAGGCGACGCTCGACGAGGCCTCCGCAGTGGTCGCGGCCGTCAAGGAGAGGCTCGCGGCCGCGCATGCCCAGGCTGGCGAGGGCGACGTAGAACAGGCGCAGGCGGCGGTCGTGGAGGCACGTCAGGGTCACGAACTGGCGCTCGACGCGGTCGCGCTGCGTGATCAGGCTCGCGCGGACCTCGCCGCCCTGCAGGAATCCGAGGCCGCACTTGGTGAGGCGCTGCGCGAGCGTCGTGCCAAGGTCGATGTCGCGCGCGGCGCGCTGGCCACCGCGACTCAGGCGGTCGTGGAGGCTGAGGCTCTCGCCGCTCACGCGCCCGAGGGCTACGGCAGCGTCGGCGCATACGCCGATGCACTCAGCGAGGCAAAGTCGCTGCTATCCTCCCTGGTCAACGCGGCTGCGACAGAGGAGGACGCGGGAGCCGCCGTGGCCAGTGCGAACCTCGCCCTCGCCGAGGCGCTCGACGGCTCGGGTTTCACGGATGCCGACTCGGCCCTGACCGCTGAGCTCGACGTAGACGCGTTGGCGGCGCTTGAGACGTCCGTGGCCACCTACGCCGCCGACCTTGCTGGGGCGCGAGCAGTGGTCGCGAGCCTGGGATCCGAGGACCTCCCCGATGATCCGGGTGACCTGGAGGCTCTTGGTGACCGCGCATCGGCGCTTGCGCACGCTCGGGATGAGGCGATCGCCGCGGAGACCTCTGCGGCGGGAGCAAGAGACCGCTTTGCGGCGGCGCAGGCCGACTATGCGCAGCAAGCGGGGGCCTCGCAGTCGGCTCGTGAGGCGCGCGACGTAGCGCTCACGCTCGCGGATTCGCTCGAGGGAAGACCACCGAACGAGCGCAAGATTCGCTTGGAGTCGTTCGTGCTGGCCGCCAAGCTGGAGCGCATTGTCGCGGCCGCGAACGCGCGCCTGCAGATCATGTCGAGCGGCCAGTACCTGCTCGAACACGACGACGACAAGCAGTACCGCAACAAGCAAACCGGGCTGGGACTGCGGATCGCCGACGCCCACACAGGTCAGTCGAGGTCCACGCGGTCACTGTCGGGCGGCGAGACCTTCCTCGCCTCGCTCGCCCTCGCGCTGGGACTGGCCGAAACCGTCACCGCCGAGGCGGGCGGAATTCGCCTGTCGACGCTGTTCATCGACGAGGGCTTCGGCTCGCTCGATGGAGACACGCTCGAGGTCGCGATGGCAACGCTCGACGAGCTGCGTTCGGGCGGGCGGACCATCGGTCTCATCTCGCACGTCGAGGCGATGAAGGAGCAGATCCCCGCCAAGCTCGAGGTCGTGAAGGGGCCCGACGGGTCCAGCCGGGTGGTGGCGCAGACTGTGCTTTAGTCGAACTCGCCGAACGGGTAGACGACGTCAGCGAACGGCCACTCGCGCGCGAGCCAGGCGGGCACAAACGTGTGGAGAACGTCGGCGAGGCCTGCGGGCGCATCGGCAACCGTCCACCACGACACCTCAGCGGTAGGTGCGGTGGCCCCACCGGCGTCTTCCGGCGGGTCGATGTAGATGCAGCCGTACAGCGCGCCCTCGTCGGCGGGCAGGATCGCGTAATTGAAAGACTCGTGGGTGACCATCTCGTCGGCGTGACGGGCGAGGTCCTCGCGGTCGGCCTCGGCGGACATGTCGGCAGGAGGCCAGCCCCACTGAGCACCGTACTTGGCCCACAGCATCGGCTGGTTGCCCATGACCGCGGGCATGTCGATCTCGAGGTCGTCTGCGCTGATGGGGCGCAGGTGCACGCCCTCGGTGACCTGCACGCGCAGCGGGTGGACAAAGTCGCCGGGAAGCCAGGTGCTCACGTGCCGAATCTAGCCCCTCCGGCGCCTGGCGCGCACGGCCCCGCCCCCATTCCCCGCCTGAGCGCCCCACAAGGACGTGATGGTCGCTTTTCGCACCCCCCGTGCATCCTGCAAGGCGCTCACGTCCGCACTGCGGAGAGGCCACCCGCTAGAGTGCGAGCGGGTTCACACCAGCGCACCATGCGCGCATCGAGACTGAGGGGCCTCCGATGACCGTTCACGCCACATACATGCCCGCCTTACCCGCGACCGGAGGCGTGCTTGCACTCGCCATCGTCGTCGTGTTCATCGTCTTCTGGGTCTGTGTGATCGTGGCCTACTTCTCGATGGCCAACGACCTGTCCAAGATGCGCAAGGAACTGGTGCGACTCACGGCGCTCGTCGAGATACAGACGGAAGAACTGCTGGCCACCAACGAGCGGTCACGCCCACGTAGCCTGCAGGTCGACGCCAAGCCGTTCGACCCGTGGGTCGACGACCGCACCTGACGACTCTCCGGGAGCTTGTGTAGCCGCCACCGGTGGGAGACACCGGGGCGCGGTGCCTCCGACGCGCAGTCCACTGTCGCACGAGCCCTCAACGTCGCCCGCGATTTCCGGCTCACTTCAGACCACGCTCGCGAGGTCCGCGCCCAGGTGGCCGATGCGGCGGCTGGCTGGCGCGATCAGGCTCACCTCGCCGGCATCACGCCCGGCGCCTTCGACCAGGCGCCCTAACGCAACGAAGAAACCGGGCTCTGCGCTCACTCAACGGTGGGAGCCTGCCCACGCTTGGCGTCACAGCACTCGACTCCACGAGACATCGCCAGGTGACAATCAGCACGTCCCGTCGCCAACCTGCCCCACCACCAGCGACCTCACGTCGACGTCGCTGTCGACCTGGCGTAGGCGGTCCACGAGCCCGCAACGACCCACCAACGTCGACTCACTTTCGCGCGGGTGCGTGATCTCAAGCAGCAGCCCGGGCATGAGGGCTTCAAGCTCCACCACCCGAGAGCTCGAATCACGGGGTGAGCTCGCAGCACCCGGGGTCGCCCCGCACGAGCGGAGTAAACCCCGGGAAGTTCTCCAGCCGGAGTGTCCCTCCGCCACTGCTGGGATCGACGGCCTCCGTCCACGGCCACTCGCCCAGGATGCCCGCCCCCACGTGGAACCTCACGTAGGCCTTGACTCTATCGCGGTGCCGCATAGTCGCCCCCCGTGCCCCGGCCGCATTCTCACGCGACCCGTACGCTCCAGTCGTCAGCTTGAGTACATCTGAGTCGTCAGTTTGAGGACTGACCCGCGCGTTGCGCTGGTCGCGACCGCAGACCACTACATGCGCCGGCGCATCAGTTCCCCGAGCACCTTGGCAAACCGGGGGCAACCAGCGGCCTTAGCGTGCCTCGGCACGTCCGCCTCGCCGTCACGCTTGAGGAAATACGAAACCTGGGAGACGAGGACCTCGTCGACCAGCTCCTGCGAGGAGTCGTACACGACCATGAAGAAGTCGTCAGGGCTGATCGGCTCGTATGGCACGGGCGGCTCGCGGTCTCGGTCTTGGAGAAGGCCGTGATCGCCCGTCAGCAGTTTGTCGAACTGACCCGCGGTGGTCGCGGCACGCACATGAGCGTCACCCGGGTCTTGAACAAGCATCCATTGCTCCACGGGGTAGTCGTCGATGACCTCGTCCAGTTGAGTCTCGAGATGCTGTCTCAGCCGTGCGATGTGACCACCGGACTGTTGTGGATGCGTGTCCCGATAGCGCGCGATCGTCTCCGCGAGCACGTCCTCTGAGGCGCCCACGGTCTACATTCGCCCACCAGAGTGGTGGCGTAGCAAGAACAGCCAGTCCCTCTGGCGCCGGGAGAACAGCACGTTAGCGTCGACGAACACCCTAGTTGCCATGCCAAAGCACCGTACAAGTGCGGGGCCACCCGCACCAGGCTAGATGCCGAGTTCGTCCTCCAATGCACGGAGGCTCTCGAACGCGTCGCGCTGCCGCTCGAGTCGTTCCCTGCGGAACTGGGTCACGTCTTCAGTCTTCACTCGTGTGTGAGTTCCAACTTTGTGCGCCTTGAGCGACCCCTCGGCGATGAGTTTCATCAAGGTGGGCCTCGAGACTCCCAGCTGCTCGGCCGCGACGGACGTCGAAAGCTCATCGGGAAGTGTTCCCACTGTCACAGTCTCGCCACGTGCGACCGCAGCGATCACTGCTTGGACCATACCGTGGAGTTCAGCGGGCACCATCAGTGGTTCAGCGCTCACGGTCGCCGCAGAATTCAGGCGGGTGAGCCTCTGAGCAGCGCTGATTTCGGTGCTGGACGCAGCTAGTTCGGTACGACCGGCGCCAGCACGCAGGGTGATCGGCATGAGATTCCTCCAGAGAACTTCGACTGCAACTGTAAGTCCTTTCGCTTATAACTGCAACTAGGAACGGGCGCGAGACACGGCCTCCGAGCCCCACACCCACGTCAGCCCCCTCCCCTACGCTCACCCCTAGAACCATCAGAGGGGATGCACGCATGCAGTTGCACAGCGACAGCGCAGGACACACCACGGTCACATGGTCGGCGAGCGACTTGGCTGTCGCGAGCGACTGCGAGTTTGGCTTCCTGCGCAGGCTCGACGTCAAGGCCGGCCGCATCCCAGACCCAAGGTTCGAGCGCGACGCCATGCTCGAGCGCGCGGCCGCCCTGGGCGACGTCCATGAGCGGCGCATCCTCGACGCCTACCGCGCCCAGTTCGGCGACGGGGTTGTCGAGATCCCCCGCCCCGCCCACACGCCACAAGGGATAGCCGATGCGGTGGCCGCCACCGCGGCCGCCTTCCAGTCAGGCGCACAGGTGGTCTTCCAGGCCGCGTTCAGCGCACCGGACCCCGAGCGCACCACAAGCTTCATCGGCTACGCCGACTTCATCACACGCCAACCCGACGGCAGCTACCGCGTCGAGGACACCAAGCTTGCCCGCCGCGCCAAGGTCACCGCGCTGCTGCAGATGGCCGCCTACGCGGAGCAGCTCGAGCGCACGGGCGTGCCAGTCGACACCACCATCACCCTGATCTTGGGCGACGGCAGGCGCTCGGACCACCACCTCGACGACGTCGCCCCCGTCTTCCGCCTGCGCCGCGAGCGCCTGCTGGCGCTCATCATGCAGCGCCAAGACGAGGGCACCGCGAGCCACCAACCCGTGGAGTGGGGAGACGACCGCTACGCCATCTGCGGCCGCTGCGACTGGTGCGCCCTCGAAATCGACAACAACAACGACGTCCTCCAAGTCGCCGGTCTCAGCGTGGCCCAACGCGTCAAGCTGCGCGCCCACGCCATCGACACCACAGCGCAACTGGCCACGAGTACGGACCCCATCCCCGGCATCGGCGCGACGACCCTCGAGAACCTCCGTACCCAAGCGAGCCTGCAAGCCACCCGGCGCGAAGGCGAGCCTCCGCCTGTCCAGGTGACGGACGCATCGGCCCTCAGCGCCCTCCCGCCGCCGAGCGAGGGCGACATGTTCTTCGACTTCGAGGGCGACCCGCTGCATGAGGAGCGCGGGACGTGGGGGCTGGACTACCTGTGGGGCTGGTGCGACGCGGCCGAGCGTTTCACGCCCATCTGGGCGCACAGCCTCGAGCAGGAGGCGGTCGCACTGCGCGCCTTCCTCGACACGGTGAGCGAGCGCCGCGAGCGCCATCCCAACATGCACGTGTACCACTACGCCGCCTACGAGAAGACGCACCTGCTGGCCGCGGCGGTGCGGCACGGGTTCGGCGCTGACGAGGTGGACGACCTGCTTCGCCAGCACGTGCTCGTGGACCTCTACCCGATCGTGAGGCGCGCCATGCGGGTGGGATCGGCCTCGTACTCCATCAAGAAGCTCGAGCCCCTCTACTTTGACCGCACGCGCGAGGGCGTGGACAACGCGGGCGACTCGGTGGACGCCTACGCGCAGGCGTGCGCGCTGCGCGACGCGGGGGATGTGGCGGGCTGGGAGGCGCGGCTGGGCGACATCGCGCGGTATAACGACGACGACGTCGCCTCCACGGTGCAGCTGCGCGACTGGCTGCTGGGTTTTCAGCGCTCGGCGGGGGTCGCGTATGCGGCGCCCGCGCAGGCCGCAGCGCCTTCCGACAAGGCGGTGGCGGCTCGACAGACGGCCGATGCGGTTGCGGCTGGTTTGCTGAAGGCGGCCGATGCGGCGGCTGGGCGGGGGGATGAGGACTCGGCACTGGTGGCTCGCATGGCGCGCGCGGCGGCGGTCTTTCATCCGAACGAGGACAAGGTCTTCTGGCAGAGCCACTACTCGCGGTTGGTGCAGCCGGTTGACGACTGGGCGGATGAGCGGGATGTGTTCGTGGTCGAGCGGTGTGAGGTGCTTTCGGAATGGGAGCGTCCGCCGCGCGCGCGGACTTTGAAGCGCCGGGTGCGACTGCATGGCCGCGCCGCGCCGGGGTCGCGGTGGGCCGAGGGAGACTCGCCGTTTGCCGTCTACGCCCAGCCCGCGCCGTTTGCTGTCGCCAACGCCGAGCCGGGTGCGAGGGCGGCGCACAATCGCACGGCGGTGCTGGACTCGGGGCCGGACTGGATCGAACTGTTGGAGTCGCTCCCCGGTGATGCTGCGCCGTATTCCGAGGCGCCCGTGGCGCTCACGCCGTCCACTCCCCCGGCGACCGGAGCGCTCGTGGAGCAGATTCAGGCGTGGGCGCAGCGGGTGACTGCGGTGCCTGCCGCCGCCGTGGCCGATCCATGTGTGGACTTGTTGTTGCGGCGGCCGCCGCGGGTGGTGGGTGCAGGCGCGCTCGGTGAGGAGGGGTTGTCGGCGGCTGATCCAGAGGACGCGACGCCAGCAATCGTCGACTCGCTGCTGCGGCTCAAGCAGTCGTATGTGGCCGTCCAGGGCCCGCCTGGGACTGGCAAGACCCACGTGGG
This sequence comes from Demequina sp., assembly GCF_047975725.1. Taxonomy (GTDB): domain Bacteria; phylum Actinomycetota; class Actinomycetes; order Actinomycetales; family Demequinaceae; genus Demequina. The sequence goes on along the minus strand of NZ_JBKEED010000032.1, from coordinate 1,994 downwards.
CTCGCACGCCATCGCGGCGTTGGTGCGCGACCACGGCTGGCGCGTGGGCGTCGTGGGCCAGTCGCACCGGGTGGTCGAGAACTTCCTCGATGCCGTGGTGGGGAAGGCCGGGCTCGACGCGTCGTTGGTGGGCAAGTCAAGGAAGGGCGGCGACACGGAGCTGGCGGCGCGTGCGCAGTTCACGGTGCTGCCGAGCGGTGGCGCGGCCTCCTTCGTGACGGGCACATCTGGAGGCTGCGTAGTCGGCGGCACGGCGTGGACCTTCGCGGGGCTGGTCGACAAGCTCGACCGCCCGCTGGACCTGCTGGTGATCGACGAGGCCGGCCAGTTCGCCCTGCCCAGCACCATCGCCGCGGCGCAGGCGGCCATGCGGTTGCTGCTGTTGGGCGACCCGCAGCAGTTGCCGCAGGTGACGCAGGCCCGGCATCAGGAGGATGTGGACGCCTCGGCGCTGGGGTGGCAGTCAGCGGGGCACGACGTGCTCCCGCCCGAGCTGGGGTACTTCCTGGCGCTCACGCGCCGCATGCACCCGGCGCTGACGGAGCCGGTGTCGCGGCTGTCGTATGAGCGCTCGTTGAGGGCGCACGCGGTGGCGTCGACGCGGTCGCTTGAGGGCGTCTCGCCGGGGTTGATGCCCGTTCCTGTAATGCACGCGGGCAACACGGTGGAGTCTGTCGAGGAGGCCGCCACGGTGGTCGCGATCGCGCGCGACGTGTTGGGCCGGGCGTGGACCGACCCGGGCGCTGGGCGCGATTCGACGCCACTCACCGAGGCCGACGTCATCGTCATCACGCCGTACAACGGGCAGGTCAACGCGGTGCAGTCGGCGCTGGCGGCGGCGGGGCTGGCGGGAGTGCGCGTGGGCACGGTCGACAAGTTCCAGGGCCAGGAGGCCCCGGTGTGCATCGTGACGTTGGCGGCATCCTCGGCGCGCGAGATCCCCCGCGGCACCGAATTCCTGCTCAACCGCAACAGGTTGAACGTGGCGATCTCTCGCGGCCAGTGGGTGGGCTACTTGGTGCACTCGCCGGGGCTGTTGGACTCGATGCCACACACGCCGGACAGGCTGTCGGAGGTGGCGCGGTTTGCGGGGCTCACGGATGCCAGAAAGCGCAATGACGGCCCCTCTCGCGAAGGAGCACCTACCGCCGACGGGGTCAAGTCCCGTGGAGTGGTGTAGCGGTTTCCTTCGTCAGGCGGTGAGTGCGAGGGTTTCGGCCACCTCCTCGATGCCCGTGTTGGGTACGGCGGTGAGGCGGCAGCGGGCGAGGGTTTCGAGTCCGATGTAGCGCTTGGTCTCGACCCATTCGTCGGTCTGCTCGGCCAGGACCGCGCCGACGAGGCGGATGATGGCGTCCCGATTGGGGAAGATCCCCACGGCGTCGGTACGCCGCCGGATCTCCTTGTTCAATCGTTCGGCGGGGTTGTTGGACCAGATTCTCAAGTCCACACGTCCTTGGGGAAGGTCGTGAGCGCGAGCAGGTCGTCGTGGGCGCTCTCTAGGTGCGCGAAGACGTCGGGCAGCCTGTCCTCGGCGTAGTCCAGGAGGCGGTCGAACTGGGCGTGCACGGATGCCGCGTCGGGCTGGTCATAGACCGAGTGCAGCATCGCCTTGACGGCCGGCGTGTGGCGCTCATGAGGTTGGCGGCGTAGTGGGTGCGGCAGCGCTACCAGGCCGCTCCAGGCAGGTTCGCCGCGATCGCTTCCACCAGCCCTGCATGAGCGTCGGAGGTGACCAGGCGCACGCCTGCCAGACCGCGGGCGACGAGGTCGGCGAAGACCGTTTTCCATTCTGCCCCTTATCACCGGTGGAGAACTGTTGGCCGAGCAGTTCGCGGTGGACGTCGCCTCTGAGACCGGTGGCGACGAGACACTCGGCGTTTATCACGCGGCCGCCCTCGGGGACCTTCATCGTGAGCGCGTCCGCGGCGACGAACGTGAACGGACCGGACTCCGAAAGCGGCCGGTGGCGGAACGCCGCGACATGCTCGTCG
>NZ_JBKEED010000031.1:0-109186 GCF_047975725.1 Demequina sp. | reverse complement strand
GCGCGCGCGATCATGCGGTCAGCGTCCTCGAGCGTGCCAAACAGCGGGTCAACGTCGGTGAAGTCGGCCACGTCGTAGCCGGCGTCCTTCTGCGGCGAGGTGTAAAACGGCGACAGCCAGATCGCGTCCACGCCCAACGCCGCCAGGTGATCAAGGCGCGAGGTGATGCCTGCCAGGTCCCCGATGCCGTCCCCAGAGGAATCCGCAAACGACCGCGGATAGATCTGATAGATCACCGCAGTACGCCACCACTGGTCCGTCTCACCGTTGTTGTGCATGTTCTCCATCGTAAGCACGGCGGGCTCTCCAGGCGGCTCGGGACCTAGGTCCCTTCATTCGTGCGGTTGCTTTTCTACGCTCAGACCGTGAAGAAATCCCGAGTGCCCTTCTTGCTGCCGGCCGCTGTGGCGTTGGTGGCCGGGCTCGCCGGGGCGTTGCACCTGCTCGGTCTGTGGCCGGGTGACATGCTCGAGCGCCTGGGGGCCCACCACGGCGTGGTGATGGTGCTGGGCTTTGTGGGCACGCTCATCGCTCTCGAGCGCGCCGTCGCGGCCCGCACGGCGTGGGCCTTCGCGGCGCCTGCCGCCACAGGCGCCGGCGCCCTTGTCCTGGTATTGACCGATGCGCGGGTCGTGGGAGGTGCGCTTCTGGCCGTGGGGATGCTGGTGCTCACGTGCGTCTACTCGCGCTTGTGGGCCCGCGTTCCGGCGCCAGAGATCGCTGCTCAGGCACTGGGCGCTGTCCTCGGCGCAGGTGCCGCGCTGATGTGGGCGGGTGGGGCCGATGTGCCACGCATCTTGCCGTGGCTCGCGGGCTTCGTGGTGCTCACCATCGCTGGGGAGCGTGCTGACTTGGCGCGCCTTTCCCACGCTCGCATGGGTATGTGGGTGCTGATCGCATCGGCCGTGGTGGCAGGCGCTGCCGTGACGGCGGTGCTGTGGCCGGCCCTGGGCTCGGTGCTGTTCGGGGTGTCGATCCTGGCGCTCACCGGAGTGCTGGTGGCCACCGACATGGCGCGCCGGACCGTGCGTACTGCCGGGCTGCCTAGGTTCGCAGCGCTCGCCATGCTCGCCGGGTACGGGTGGCTCGCGGTGGCGGGCTCCGTGTGGCTGACCGGTGCGCCAGACAGCGGTGGCGCCTACGACGCCGTCATCCACACAGTCTTTGTGGGCTTCACCATGTCGATGATCTTCGCCCACGCGCCCATCATCTTGCCCGCCGTGCTGGGAGTGAATCTGCCCTACGTGCCGCTCATGTACCTGCCCCTGGGGCTCCTGCACTTCTCACTCGTGCTCAGGGTTGTGCTCGGCGACTTCGCTGGCGTCGACGCGGCGCATCAGATGGGCTCGGTGTTGGGGGTGATCGCGCTTGTCCTGTTCGTCGCCATCGCCGTGGGCAGTGCGGTCCGCGCAACGGTGCACTCGCACCGGGACCAAGCGCCGACGCAGGGCCGTCAGCAGTCAGCCCCGGTCGCGCAGGTGGCATCGTGAGGGCCCAGTGGCACCTGCGTGCCAATGTCGTCGTTGTCGCGTGGATGCTCGCCGCCGCCGTGGCGACCATGGTGCACCGCGTGCTGCCGTCGTCGTCGTGGCTGATGGTGCACCTGCTCATGCTGGGCGCGGTAAGCGCCGCGATCCTCATTTGGAGTGCGCACTTCACGGAGGCACTGCGTCGACGCGAACTGCCCGGCGGCAGGCGGGGCCAGGCCATCCGGCTCGTCGCGCACAGTGTGGCGGCCATCGCCGTCATCGTCGGCGTGGTGGGCGCGTACCGGGCGCTCGTCCTCGCTGGAGGGGCGGTGCTCGTCGCGGTCGCGGTGTGGCACGCGAGCGTGATTGCCGCCGCGTCGCGCGGAGCGCTGGGCAACCACTTGGGATGGAGCACCTGGGGCTACGTCGCGTCCGCGAGCGCCTTGGGCGCGGGCGTGGTGTGTGGGGTGTTGCTGTCGCGAGGCCTGGCGACCGCGGAAGGCTCCGCGCGCATGTATCTGGCCCATGTGTCCTTCATGATCCTGGGATGGGTGGCGCTCACGGTCATGGCGACGCTGCTGACCCTGTGGCCCACCGTGCTGGCCGTGCGAGTGGCGCCGGGTGCGACCGAGCATGCGCGGGGCGGGCTGATCGTGATGGGCGGCGGGCTCGTCGTCGCGGTGAGCTGCCTGGGCGCTGGCCTGCGACTGGGGTATGCCGCGGGCGTCGTGATCGCCGCGGCAGGCATTGCCTGGGCCGCGGTGCCCATGGTGCTCGCGTTGCGCGAGCGAGGCCCACAGTCGGTGGCCGCCTTGCACCTGGCGGCGGCGGTGGCATGGTTGCTTGGCAGCGTGCTCACCTGGGGCGCGATGGCCGCGGTGAGCCCAGACTTCGCGACCCTTGAGAAGCGGCTCGGCGGAGTGGTCGCGGCGATCGTGGCCGGGGCAGCGGCGCAGGTGCTGCTGGGTTCTCTGACGCACCTGATGCCGATGGTGCTCGGCGGCGGACCTCACGCGGTGCGCGCCTCGCGTGCCACGGTAGAGAAGGGTGCGTTCGCACGGTTCGTGTTGGTCAACGGCGGCGTGGCACTGTGGGTCTTGCCCGCGCCCAGCCTGGTGCGCGTCGTGGGCTCCACGCTTGCGCTCGTCGCGGCGCTGTGGATGATCGCCGCACTCGTGCGCGCGGTCGTGGTATCGCGCAAGGCGCGCGCCAACGCACCCGTCGCGCCACAGTTCGTGCCGGCAGACCACCTCGCCGACCGCCCGCGCCTGCGCGGCTCCGGCGGGGCGGTGGTAGCCGCCTGCGTCCTGCTGTTCGCTACGGCAGCCGCCGTGGCTGCCGACCCGGCGGCCACAGGGATCGGTGCCAGCGCATCGGCCGAGGTGACGGCCACCGGCAAGACCGTGGTGGTCGAGGTGGAAGCCAAAGACATGGCCTTCACGCCGGGCGACATCGAGGTCGCAGCGGGTGATCACCTCGTCATCGAGGTGATGAACACCGACACCGTGGCCCACGACCTGGTGCTCGATACGGGGCAGTCCAGCGGACGCATCTCCGCGGGCGACAGCGCGACCCTCGACGTGGGCGTGGTCGGGCGAGACGTCGAAGGCTGGTGTTCCATCGCCGGCCACCGCCAGATGGGCATGACGTTGTCTATCGAGGTGGTCGGGAGGCAGGGCGGTGCCGTCGCGGAACCTGATGAGGGCGACAGCGACGCCGACCACACGGGCATGGACCACGGCGACATGGACCACGGCACAGTAGCGACCGCCGACGACATCAATCTGCACGCCTCCACCGACGTCGAGCCCTACGACGCCGCCCTCGCGCCCGCCTCTGATGCCACGGTCCATCGGGTCACGCTTGAGGTCACCAACGAGCTCCTCGAAGTTGCTCCTGGCTACACCCAGACCATGTGGACCTTCAACGGCTCGGTGCCCGCGCCAACGCTGCGCGGCAAGATCGGCGATACGTTCGAGATCACGTTGGTCAACAACGGTGACATGGCGCACTCGATCGACTTCCACGCGAGCCAGATCGCGCCCGACGACGTGATGCGCAGCATCGAACCGGGGGAGAGCCTCACCTACCGTTTCGAGGCGCGCAGCGCCGGCGCCTGGCTGTATCACTGCTCGACCATGCCCATGTCGACTCACATCGCCAACGGCATGTATGGGGCGGTCATCATCGACCCGCCGGACCTTGAGCCCGTGGACCGTGAGTACGTCGTCGTGCAGCAAGAGATGTACCTGGGCGAGCAGGGCGGGATCGTCGATAGCGACAAGGTCTTTGCCGAGGACGCCGACCTGGTGACGTTCAACGGGCACGCCACGCAGTACGTCGAGAACCCTCTCGAGGCCACCGTGGGAGAACGCGTGCGCTTCTGGGTTGTCGACGCAGGCCCCAGCCGTGCCACGTCGTTCCACGTCGTGGGCGAGCAGTTCGACACCGTCTACTACGAGGGCGCCTACCAGTTGGGAGGCCCCGATGGTGGGGCCGATGCGGGTGGCGCCCAGGCGCTCGCCCTCCAGCCGGGCCAGGGCGGCTTCGTGGAGTTCACCGCGGACAACGAGGGGACGTTCCCCTTCGTGTCACACATCATGATCGACGCCGAGCGCGGGGCTAAGGGCCTGCTTTCGGTGTCACAGCAGGGTTCACACTAGAAGCATGACCGTGGGTCGTGCACCAAGCAGGAAGGCACCACGTTGGAGATCTATTCGACTCTTGAGGAGCAGCAGGCCGCGACTGAACGCAAGGCGTCCGGGCAGTGTGGCTGCGGAGGCTGTGGCTGTGGAAGCAAGTCTGAGTCCGCTCCTGTGACGGTGCAGGCGGGCGACATCGACGTCCGTACGCTGCCCCACGGCTCACGCCATGCGCACGTCATCTCGCAGGTGAGCGCCCTTGTTCCCGGCGAGGCCGTGGTTGTTGCCGCGCCGCACGACCCGCTGCGCTTGCTCAGCGAGATTCAGACGGAGGTGCACGGCGCCTTCTCGTTCGACTACCTCGCCGCTGGCCCTGACTTGTGGCGAGTGGCGATCACTCGCACCGAATGCTGTTGACACGATGACTGCCACCACCCCCGTCGACACCAGGCGCCATGCCGCGCTCGCCTCCGCTACGAGGCAGCGCATCCTGAGTGCGATGGCCGACGCGGGTGGGTCGGCGTCCGTCTCGGACCTCGCGCGGGCGGTGCGACTGCACGCCAACACCGTGCGCGCCCACCTCGAACTTCTCGAGGAGGTGGGCCTGGTGCGGACCTCGCTCGACCGCTCCGGTCGCCGCGGTCGCCCTCGCCAGGTCTTCACCCTGATCAGGCCCACAGGTGGGCCCAAAGCTGGGCAGACGAACGACATCTACGCCGAGCTTGCCAAAGCGCTGCTGGCCGGGTTCGGAAGGCAGGCGGCCGATGCGGTCGCGCGTGCCGCGACGTCGGCCGAGCGCGTGGGGGGTCGCATGGGCGGCGACGTCGCCGCTGACGATGCCAGTGCCGACGACACGGTGACCGCGTGCCTGGCGGCAGCAGGCGTGGAGATCGCCTGGCGAGTTGACGGCGCAGCGCTGGTCAAGACTTGCCCCCTGGCTGACGTGGCACGCCTGCACCCCGAGGTGGTCTGTCCCATCCATGCGCGCATGCTCGCGGCCGCTCTCGAAGAGGGCGCCGGGATCGACCGGATCAGCGTGCAACCCAACGTCGGCGGCGAGTGCATCATCCTCGGCCTGGGCGTTCCCGCCAGCCCCTGACGAATCGGACTCTTTTCACAAACCCCCCACACCGCTAGCATGCGAACCATCGTGCGTGTCTCACCGACTCGATGGAGGGGAATCGAATGGTGGCAGCGGGGTGGGGCGGCAAACGTGCGCGGGCGCGGGCCGGACTGAGGGGGATCCGGCTTGCGTGCGCATCGGCGCTGCTGATGGCGTTCGTGGCACTCATCCTGGTCGCGCACACAGGTGCGCAGCGGGCCGATGCGGTGGAGACGACCGCCGCCGCGGCGGCGGTTCAGGCCGCACCGCTGTCGCTCGAGGGGTTCTCCGACGAGGCGGTCCTGACCACAGGGCTGGCCGAACCCATCGCGATGGAGTTCCTTCCGGACGGCCGCATGCTGGTGCTGCAGAAGGGTGGCCAGATCAAGATCGGCGACCCGTCGAGCGTGCCCATGACGACCGAGGTCTATCTGACGCTCACCGACATCAACACGGGGGCCGAGCGCGGTCTGCTCGATATTGCCCTCGATCCCGACTTTGTCACCAACGGGTACTTCTACCTCTATTACCACCCCGGCTCGACGGAGCGGGGAAGGATTGCGCGCTTCACCCACGCCGAGAACGCGGGCGGCACCTCGAGCCGTGGTGAGGCGGCGTCGGAAGCGATCGTGTGGCAGGACGTCGAGGGCTATGGGGCGTGCTGCCACTACGGTGGCGGGCTCGACTTTGGTCCCGACGGCAACCTGTGGCTCACCGTGGGCGACAAGTTCGATGGAGATCGCGCTCAGGATCTGAGCGATCCCAGCGGCAAGATCATTCGCGTGGAGCCCGACGGTGACGTGCCGGCGGACAACCCCTACGCCAGCGGCGCGGGGGGTGCTCACCCGTACGTGTGGGCTTCGGGCTTGCGCAACCCGTTCCGAGCGAGCTGGGATGCGCAGACCAACCGCTTCTTCATTGGCGAGGTGGGTGGCAACGACATCCCTGAATCGTGGGAGGACCTCCACGTCGCGCGCTACGACGACGAGTACAAGGGGCTCAACTATCAGTGGCCCAACTGTGAAGGCCCGCACCCGTACACGGACTTCCCTGCGTGCACCATTGCCGATGGCTCGCCTGCGGAGCCGATCTTCGCGTACCCGCATCACAGTCCGCTGGGCCCCAACGCGTCTATCACCGCAGGGTTCGTCTATCGCGGCACGCAGTTCCCTAGCGAATGGGACGGGGTGTTCTTCTACGGCGACTACACCCGACACGTCATCCGCTACCTGGTGTTCGACGAGTCAGGCGAAAACGTCATTGGCGACTTCGACTTCAAGCCGTCGGGGCAGATGAGCGGTAACGCCACCACGGTGGTGGCGATCGAGCAGGGCACGGACGGGGCGTTGTACTACGCCCAGATCGCGAACGGCCAGATTCGGCGCATTGTCTACGAGGGCGGCAATCGCGGCCCGACGGTAACGAGCGCTCAGGCCGACGTGACGCAAGGCACTGCTCCGCTCGCGGTGGAGTTCTCCGCCGAAGCGACGGATCCTGATGGCGATCCGCTGGCCTACACCTGGCACTTTGGTGATGGCACGAGCGCGGTGGGTGCACAGGTCCAGCACACGTACACGGCTGACGGCCCCTATCACGCCTATGTCAGCGTCTCCGATGGCAGCCATACGGTGGTGTCAGCGTCAGTGCGTGTCCAGGTCGGGACGGCGCCGACCGTGACCATCACCTCGCCGGTCGCCGAAAGCCTGTTCCGTGCAGGGCAGCAGATCCAGGTCGCGGCCACCGCCACGGACGACGGTCCGCTCGATCCGGCGGACTACGCCTGGACCGTCCAGTTTGGCCATGACAACCACTTCCATCCGGGTGACACAATCCCGAACGGCACCACGGGGTCGTTCCACGTCTCCGAAAGCGGGCACGACTACAGCAACGACACGTGGTACCGGGTGACGCTGGCAGTCACCGATGAGGACGGCCTGGTCACCACGGATTACGTCGACATTCGGCCCGACAAGGTGGACGTGACGTTCGCCACCGCTCCCGAAGGTCTGGTGCTGCACCTGGACACGGTGCCCAAGCCAGCGCCGTGGGTCCACGACACCCTGATCGACTTCGAGCACCAGATCACGGCGAGGTCACCGCAGTGCGTCGATGGCACCCAATACGTGTTCGACCACTGGTCCGACGGTGGCGCCGCCAGCCACACCTATACGGTGCCCGATGCGGATGCGACGCTGACCGCCACGTTCGAGGCCAACGGCAGTTGTGACGCTCCGGTCACCGACGGCCTGGTGATGCGCCTGCAAGGAGACCAGGGGGTGACGACCTCCGAGGGCGGCGTGATCGCCTGGAGCGACCTCAGCGGCAAGGGCAACAATCTGGGTGCGATCTCGGGCACACCCACGGTGCAGTCCGCGGCGTTGTCGGGCCACGACGTGATCAGCTTTGACGGAGTGGACGACGGCCTGGGGCGCACCGGCTTCACCGACCTTCCCGTGAGCAACGCCGACCGCTCGGTCTTCGCGGTGGTCAAGTACGACGGCGCGTCCGCATCGGCCCTCGGCGGCTGGGCTGGCTTCACCTACGGCGCGCCCTACAACAACCAGGTATGGGGCCCGGTGCGCACGGGCAACGGAGACCTGGGCCTGCAGGGTTGGGGCGGTGGCAACGACTTCACCTCCGATGCCGCCGCCGACGGCGAGGGGTGGCTCGTGCACTCCATCGTCATGGCCGAGAACGCGTTCACGCAGTACCGCGACGGAAACGTGATCGATACCGGGGAGCATCAGTTTCAGACGGGTACCGACCGCATCCGGCTGGGCACCGAGTTGGCCGGTGGCCGGTTCGTCGACATGGAGGTCGCGGAGATCCTCGTCTACGACCGGGCCGTGACAGAGGCAGAACGCCAGCAGATCGAGGACTACCTCAACGCACAGTATTTCTCCGATATCACCGAGCCTCGCGCGGTCACCATCACGTCGCCCCAGGACGGGCGCACCCTTCGCAACGGAGACGTCGAGGTGGCGTGGAGCACCGCCGGCGACCTCGCGCCGGGCGACCACGCGCACGTCACGCTCGACGATGGCGAGCACGTCACGGTGATGGAACTCGACGGCTCTCACACGTTCGCCAATGTTGCCGACGGCGTTCACCAGGTCACGGTCCAGATCGCGAGCGAGGACCACGTCCTCTATGACAATCCCGAGGCGATCGACACGGTGGAGTTCACTGTGGATACCGCTCCGGCCACGGGCGACTTTCCTCTCGACGGGTTGGTGCTCCACCTCGAGTCCGACCTCAATGTCATCCGCGACGGAAGCAACAACGTCGGGGGATGGCTGGACCAGTCGGGCAGGGGCAACGACCTCGACAAGGCGAGCGGGGATCCCACGGTGGGGGTCGCGACGACGCCCAGCGGGGTGGCGGCGCTGTCCTTCGACGGCGACGGCGATGCTCTGCAGCGCATCGGCTCACTCAACGGCATGCCGACGAGCGACAGTGAGCGCACGGTCGTGATGGCGGCGAACTATGGCTCGACGGGGTGGGGAGGGTTCTCCTGGGGAGCGCCCTACTGCGGTCAGACCTTCGGAGCGGTTGTCGCACTCGACGGGGACCTCGCCCTCCAGGGGTGGTGTTGGGACCGCGACTCCGGGGTCGATGGCACGGACGCCGGGTGGCTGGTGCAGTCCATCGTGTACGGCGGGGGAGAGTTCGCCCACTATCGGGGGGACGAGGTCATCGACACTGGGACCGTCCCGTACTCGACGGCCGACGACAAGATCGTGCTGGGAGCCGAGATCGACGGCAGCCCGGACATCGACATGCAGGTCGCCGCGATCCTGGTGTACAACCGTGAGCTGTCTGCCGCGGAACTCGCGCAGACCACGGCGTTCCTCGAGAGCAAGTACCTCGAAGGCACCGTCGAGCAGGCGCCCCCGACCACGCCCACCGCGCTCGCGGCCAGTGCAGGCGATGGGGCGGTGTCCCTCACGTGGAAGGCGTCGTCCGATCCCAACGGAGACCTCACGGGCTACCGGGTCTTCAGGGCGCCGGCCGACGCCACCATCGACCCTGCCACGGATGCGCCCTTGGCGACGGTCACCGCACGCGAATACGTCGACACCTCGGTGGCGAACGGGACCGCCTACCGCTATGCCGTGGTGGCGTACGACGCGGCCGGACACCAGTCAGACGCGTCCAACCAGGTAGTCGCCACGCCGGAGGCAGCAACCAGCGACTGCGCGGTGCCCTTTGGCGCGGACTCCGTCCTGTGCCTCTTGGCCCAGAGTGGCGTGAGTGCGGGCGCGAACGTCACCGCGTGGGCGGACCTGTCGGGACAAGGCAACGACCTTGTCGCCATCGGCAATCCCACGCTGACGACCACCCCCACCGGCGTCCAAGCAATCGCGCTCGACGGCAACGGCGATGCCCTCCGACGGCTGGGTGGGTTGCAAGCGATGCCCTTGGGCGCATCGGCCCGAACCGTCGTGACCGTTGCCCGCTATGCGGGCACGGGATGGGGAGGATTCTCGTGGGGTGCGCCCTACTGCGGCTACACCTTTGGCACCACGGTGTCCCTGGACGGCGACCTTGCGGTCCAAGGGTGGTGCTGGGACCACGAGACGACCACGGATGGCACGGGTGCGGGATGGTTGGTGCAGGCCGCGACGTACGGGCAAGGGCAACTGACCCAATACCGCGACGGCGTGCAGCTGGCGACAGGGGCTGCAACGTTCACCACGGCCGACGACGCGATCTGGCTGGGCGCAGAGATCGACGGCAACCCTTTCATCGCGATGGACGTCGCGGCCGTTGTGGTGTTCGACAGGGTGCTGAGCGCCGCGCAGGTGCAGACGGTGAGCGCGGCATTGCAGGCCACGTACCTGGGAGCGGGGTAATCCGCCAAGCCGATGCGGGCTGGGCCTGCGTACATGCGAAAGTCCCCGGCATCCTGACGGATACCAGGGACTTTGCGCTACGCGCTATCAACAGTCCTCCCGCATCGAAGCGGCGAGAAACCGCGGAGGGGTGAGTCGCGGCGAGGGGCACGCGTGTAGGCCTAGATGCGGTGTCGGGCGGCACCCATGACCAGTCCAGCAGCGAGGAGCGTGATAGCACCGACAAGGGCAACCCAGTCGTATCGGGCGGTACCGGTGGCGGGCATCGTGAACACCGGAACGTCACGCACTGACACCGTCGACGTCATCACCGTCCACGATCTCTCCGGCGCCTCAACCAAGGCCGGCGAATCGCGCTGCGTCGTTGTTCCATCACCCAACTGACCGCGAGTGTTCGAACCCCAGGTATACACGTTGCCATCATCGCCGACCGCTGCCGTGAAGCTTGCGCCGGTATCGATCTGGGTGAACGTCACTCCTGAGGGCGTGTCCACCACGACAGGCGTGGTGCGGTCCTCGTTCGTCCCATCACCCAACTGACCATTCCGGTTCACACCCCAGGCATACGTGTTGCCGTCATCCCCCAACGCCAATGTGTGGGATGCGCCGAGCCGGATCTGGGTGAATGTCACGCCAGAGGGCATGTCCACCACGACGGGCGTGGTGCGATCCGTGGTCGTCCCATCGCCCAACTGACCAACGTTGTTGTAGCCCCAGGCGTACGTATTGCCGTCATCCCCTAACGCTGCAGTGTATGAGTGTCCGGCATCGACCTGGGTGAACGTCACACCAGAGGGCATGTCCACCATGACAGGCGTGGCGTTCTGTGAGGTTGTTCCGTCGCCCAACTGACCATTCCGGTTCTCACCCCAGGCATACGTATTGCCGTCATCCCCCAACGCCACGGTGTGGAACATGCCGGCAGCGACCTGGGTGAACGTCACGCCAGAGGGCATCTCCACCGCGACCGGCGTGGTGTTCTGAGGGGTTGTTCCGGTACCCAACTGACCGTAGTTGTTGTAGCCCCAGGCATACGTGTTGCCGTCATCCCCCAGGGCGACGGTGTGGAAATGGCCGGCATCGACCTGGGTGAATGTCACCCCAGAGGGCATCTCCACCATGGCAGGCGTAGGGCTTTCCACTGTTGCTCCAAGACCCAACTGTCCATATGGGCTGAGACCCCAGGCGTACGCGTTGCCATCCTCCGCCAACGCCACGGTGTGGAGATAGCCCGCCGCGGCCTGGGTGAACGTCACGCCAGAGGGCATGTCCACCATGACAGGCGAGGTGCTCTGTGAGGTTGTTCCGTCACCCAATTGACCTTGGCTGTTGGTGCCCCAGGCGTACGCGTTGCCATCATCATCCAACGCCACCGTGTGTTCAACGCCGGGCGAGATCTGGGTGAACTGTCCGGTTTTGGTCAAGGTCTCGCTGGTGGAACTGACGGCGATGTTCGCTGACACTCCCGCATCGAGGGTGACCTCTCCATCAGTGGCGACGGTGAACTTCACCCGCTCTGCCAACAGTGCGAACCCCTCAAGAGCCTTGGTCTCCTCAAGCCAGTACTCACCCGGAACCAGTTCGGTGGTGAACAGGCCGGTAATGGGGGCGGAGTCGTTGTCCACCGCACCGGTCATCGTCGCTACCTCATTGCCACCAGTTGCGGCGTCGAAGGCCGTCCATGCGGAACCATCCATGGGCACGATCGCGCCGGTGGTGTCTTCCCCAGTCTTCTGCACCAAGACCTCAAACGTGTCCAGCAGACTCACGGGGACGGCGCTGGTGGCAGCCGTGTTGAAGCAGTTGTCGAACACGGCCCGCACATACTGCTCGTCCTCCACCGGCAACGTCAACGTGTCAGAGGTGGCACCGGGAATATCGCTCCACGGACCGGAACTCCCGGGTGCGCTCTGCCACTTCACGCCAGGGGTGGGATCACCGAGCGCACCAGCACTGATGGTGACAGTGTCGCCATTTTCCACGGCATCGGGTTTGACGGGTTGGAGGTTCACCACAGGCGCGCTGCCAAACGTGAACGCATTCTCGTGGACCACAGTTTCGTCGTTGGAGTACTTCTCCGTCACGTCCACTACGCCACACACTCCCGCAGGAGTCTCCACGGTGTAGGTGGCACCGCTTTGGGACAGGTTTGTGCCGGCTATCGAGCCGAACAGGACCTCTGTCAGCGTCGGCGGTGCCTTCACCAAGACAGGCGTATCGCGCTGCGTGGTTGTCCCATCACCCAACTGGCCAGACCGGTTCTCGCCCCAGGAGTACGTGTTGCCATCGTCGCCCAATGCGACCGAGTGTTTCCAGCGCGCCGCGACCTGGGTGAAGGTCACGCCAGAGGGAACATCCACCACGACGGGCGTGGGGCTCGCTATGGATCCTCCACCCAACTGACCAACCCCCAACTGACCGGAGCTGTTGTCGCCCCAGGCATACGTGTTGTCGTCATCGCCCAACGCCACCGAGTAGTGACCGCCAGGCACGATCTGGGTGAAGGTCACACCAGAGGGAACATTCACGAGGACAGGGCTGAGGCGTTCCGTGGTTGTCCCATCACCCAATTGACCTTGGCTGTTGCTGCCCCAGGCATACCAGGTGCCATCATCACTCAGTGCCATCGTGTGGAGTGCGCCGGTATTCAGTTGGGTGAACGTCACGTCAGCGGGTGCATTCACCCGAACAGGCGTTGTCCGGTAGGGGGCCCTCGACCCGTCACCCAACGAATTGGAATTGTTGCCGCCCCAGGCATACGTGTTGCCGTCATCACCCAACGCCGCCGCGTGCACGTTTCCCACCTCGATCTGGGTGAACGTCACGTCAGAGGGCATCTCCACCAGAACAGGCGATGCGCTCGCCGTGGTCGTCCCATCACCCAACTGACCTTGGCTGTTGTTGCCCCAGGCATACGCGTTGCCGTCATCGCCTAGCGCCACCGTGTGTTGCAAGCCGGCCTCGATCTGGGTGAACGTCAGGCCAGAGGGCACGTCCACCACGACGGGCGTGGTGCGATCCGTGGTCGTCCCATCACCTAACTGACCGTAGCCGTTCTCACCCCAGGCATACCAGTTGCCGTCATCGCCTAACGCCACCGCATGGCCAACGCCGACATCGATCTGGGTGAATGCCACACCGGTGGGCACGTCCACCACGACGGGCGTGGTGCGATCCGTGGTCGTCCCGTCGCCCAGTTGGCCAGAGCCGTTCTCGCCCCAGGCGTACCAGTTGCCGTCCTTGCCCAACGCCACGGAATGGGACGAGCCGGCCTCGACCTGCGTGAACTCGATTGGACTGAAGGAGGTGCTGTCAGTGACGACGGTGCCGCCGGTGGTGGGGCCGGTGTTGGGGGTGGGATCGGCCGCGACAGTGACTGCAGTGCCGGCCACGAGGGCTACGGCTAGTACAACAATGCTGGCGCTCTCAGTGGCGGCTCGCATACCTATCGCGTCTCCTTCTTTTCCACGCACGGGGCCGTGTGCACGTCATCGTGCTGGAACATGCCTGCTCCCACGAGTTGGCGAGATTCCCTCGGCCTCCAAGGTGGGTGTGGTGGGTCTGCCAACGCCTGCAGGGGTCTACTCACCACTGACCCTCCGTCCAGGACTCATCCCATTGACTAGCCGCTCATCTGACGTGCGTCGGACAGAGCAATTCCGTTGTGGGAGGGTAAGGGGCGCGCGCGTGACATTGCAGTGCTTGAGGTTCGGATGCGGGCGCGTGGGCGGGGTTCAACGTAACGGAGGACGCTGCGGTACGTAGTAAAGGGCACGCGTGTGCGTAGGCAACTGAGGCGCTCCGGCTTCCGCCTTCTGCCTCGTCGGGCTACTAAGAGTGCCCATGCCGCGGATCGTCATCCCGCTGGCATCGAGGCTGTTGATCATCTCGTCCAACCCGTCCAGGCGGCGCAAGCCACGGGGCACCACCATTGGCGTGCACGAGCCGTCCTCGTTGTTGCGTCCCATGAGGTTGGTGACGGCGGGGCTGTGAGGGAAGGTTGGGCCCGAGGGCAGGACTTCCCCATCCTCGCTGGGCTGGACCGGCACAGACAGACAGTCGCAGGTAGAAACGCAGAAGCCCCCGGCATCCTGACGGATACCGGGGGCTTTGCGCTACGCGCTCTTAGCAGTCGTAGTAGAGCTCGAACTCGTGGGGGTGCGGACGGAAGCGCAGCGGGTCAATCTCGTGCGTGCGCTTGTAGTCGATCCACTCCTCGATGAGGTCCTCGGTGAACACGCCACCCTCGGTGAGGAAGCCGTGGTCTGCCTCGAGGGCGTCGAGCACCTTCGACAGCGAGTCGGGAACCTGAGCGATCTGTGCGTGCTCCTCGGGGGGCAGTTCGTACAGGTCCTTGTCGATGGGGGACGGCGGCTCGATCTTGTTCTTGATGCCGTCGAGGCCCGCCATGAGCAGCGCCGCGAACGCGAGGTACGGGTTGCCGGACGAGTCGGGAGCGCGGAACTCGATGCGCTTGGCCTTGGGGTTGGTGCCGGTGATCGGGATGCGGACCGCGGCGGAGCGGTTGCGGGCCGAGTACACCAGGTTCACGGGGGCCTCGTAGCCGGGCACCAGGCGGTGGTAGGAGTTCACCGTGGGGTTGGTGAACGCGAGCAGCGAGGGCGCGTGCTTGAGGATGCCGCCGATGTACCAGCGGGCCAGGTCGGACAGGCCGCCGTAACCGTTCTCGTCGTAGAACAGCGGCTCGCCGTCCTTCCACACCGACTGGTGCACGTGCATGCCCGAGCCGTTGTCGCCGAAGAGGGGCTTGGGCATGAAGGTCGCGGTCTTGCCGTTCTTCCATGCCACGTTCTTGACGACGTACTTGAACTTCATGATGTCGTCAGCGGCGTGCAGCAGCGTGTTGAAGCGGTAGTTGATCTCCTGCTGACCGGCGGTGCCCACCTCGTGGTGCGCACGCTCGAGGTCGAGGCCGACCTCGCCCAGCACGGTGCAGATCTCGTCGCGCAGGTCTGCCATCTGGTCGCCGGGGGAGACGGGGAAGTAGCCACCCTTGAAGCGGGTCTTGTAGCCCAGGTTGGGCGAGCCGTCGAGCTCCTTCTCCACGCCGGTGTTCCACCAACCCTCGGAGGAGTCGATGTGGTAGTAGCCCTCGTGCTGGTTGGTGTCAAAGCGCACGGAGTCGAAGATGAAGAACTCGGCCTCGGGGGCGAAGAACGCGGTGTCGCCAATGCCGGTGGACTTCAGGTACTCCTGAGCCTTCCAGGCAACGTTGCGGGGGTCACGCGAGTAGGGCTCGTCGGTGAAGGGGTCAACCACCGAGAAGTTGACGACCAGCGTCTTGGCCTTGCGGAAAGGGTCCACGTAGGCGGTCTGGAGGTCGGCGATGAGCTTCATGTCCGACTCGTTGATGGCCTGGAAGCCGCGGATCGACGAACCGTCGAAGGCGGCGCCGTCCTCGAGGACGGTCTCGAACTGGGACGCGGGCACGTTGACGTGCTGCATCGCGCCAGGGAGGTCGCAGAAGCGGATGTCGATGTACTCGACCGCCTCATCCTTCACGAAAGCGAGTGCCTCATCGGCAGTCTTGAACATCCGATTGCTCCTTGCAATGTCAGTGGGGTGCTCGGGCTAGCAACGCCCACCATAGGGGCGTGCAGTTTCCCCCACGTTCATGGCGTGTTACGAAACTGTTTCGCGCCGCGCCTGAGGCGCAGGGGGCCGCATCGATGCGGACAACGGAGACGAAACGACCCTACTGCAGGCGCCGATACGATGGCACAGTGACCGACGAGACCCCCATCAGCACGCAGGCGTACCCGGGGCGCAGGCTCATCGGCGTAGGAATCGACTGGGTGATGTGCATGCTCATCGCCTCCGCGTTCTTCCCGGCGCACGACCCCGCCACGGTGACCACCATCGAACGCGTGCTCGTCGGGGGAGACCCCCTCGCAACGGTGGGGATTTGGATGGTGCAGCACCTGATTCTGGTCGCGACCATCGGCACCACCATTGGTCACCGGATCGTAGGGCTGAGGGTCGTACGCGACGACGGCGCCCCCATGGTGGGACCGGTCAGGGCGCTGGGCCGCACGTTGTTGCTTGCGCTCGTGATTCCCGCCGTCGTGTGGGACGGCGAGGGACGCGGCCTGCATGACCGGGCCGTCGGCACCCGCATCCTGTCCACGCGCGGGACCAAGAACTTCGGCGGTAGCGGTGCCTGACCTGCGCGTCGGTGCAGTGCTGTGCGACATGGACGGCACGCTCGTCGACTCGACGGCATTGGTCGACGACCTGTGGAACGGCTTCGCCCACGCGCACGGCCTCGACGGCACCCAGGTCAGGTCTTTCGCCCACGGCAGGCCCTCGCGCGACACCATCGCGCGGTACGTGTCCGACGCCGGTGAGATCGAGCGTTGGACCGAACGCATTCACTCTGCAGAGGGCAGCGACTTCCACGGCGTGGTCGAGATTGCCGGCGCGGCGGCGTTCGTGTCGCAGCTGCCGCAGGGCCGCTGGGCTGTGGTGACATCCGCGTTGGCCGATCCGGCGCGCGCTCGCCTGCGGGCAGTCGGCATTGAGCCGCCCACGGTCCTCATCGGCGCCGACGATGTCACCCACGGCAAGCCGCACCCCGAAGGGTTCGCCAGGGCGGCCGCCACGCTGGGCTACGCCGGCGAGCAGTGTGTGGTGTTTGAGGACACCGATGCCGGTATACAGGCGGGTCAGGCCGCTGGCTGCACCGTGGTCGTGGTGGGAGCCAACCGGTCAGCAATGACGCAGGGGCTCGCGAGGGTCGACGACATGACGCAGGTGAGCATCAAGGTGGAGGGCGAGGACCTGGTCCTTACCCTCCCGTAACCACCACCGCAGCGGCTTAGCGGCCGCGCATCGCCTTGCGGTCGGGACGGGCACGCGTGGGATCAATGCCCTTGGGGATCGGGATACTCTGACCGCCGATGGCGTCGAGTCGCTGCGCCACAGCGGTGCGCTGGTGACGGTTGAGGGCCTTCTTGTGCTTGCGCACGGCCTTGGGAACGTTCTTGAGCGCGACTTCGCCCTCGTGCGTGCCCACGTAGATTGCGTGAACGGGAACGCCGGGAACGAGCTTCGTGATGCGACGCGTGGCAGCGGTGACGGCCTTCTGGGCGGCGCTACCGCCCTCGGCGAGCAGCACGACGCCGCCCTTACCCACACCGCGGAACACCACGTGGCGGCCCTTGGGGTCGATCGAGATCGGGTCGTCAGCGAACTGCCATCCGGTTCGGATGCTCTGGGCGATCGACAGCGAGGCACCCACCTGGCCCTCCATGCGGGCGTACATGACCTTCTCAAAGCGCCGGGTCAGCGTGTACATCGCGGCAAGGGCTGCGAGCAGCACACCCATGATGATCGAGTAGACCAGCACGATGGTCGAGAATTGAAGGCCAATGACCACCGAGAGTCCGATGACGCCCACCGGAATGGCGATCAGCAGCGGGATGAGCCACTTGTCGTGGGGCTGGGTGAAGCGGTACGCCTGGGCGACAAGCTTGTACCAACGGGGCTTCTTCTCGGGTTCCTTAGCCATGATGGCGCCCATTCTAGTCGTACGCAGGCACAGGGCCGATGCGCGGGTGGAGTCAGTTCAGCAGGAGGGCCGGGCAGTCCGGTTCAGTAGGAAGGAGGCCTCCTGGCGAGCCTCCATGGGCTCTCCCAGGTGAGCCAGCGCATCGGGAATGGGGCGGCCCTTGCGGGTCATCGCCTGGCCCCACAGGCGGCCGGCGCGGTAACTCGAGCGCACGAGTGGCCCCGACATCACGCCAAGGAAGCCCATCTCGTCGGCCGCCTCCGACAACTCCACGAACTCTTCGGGCTTGACCCAGCGCTCGACGGGGTGGTGGCGCGGGCTCGGGCGCAGGTACTGCGTGATGGTGATGAGGTCGCACCCCGCATCGTGCAGGTCCTGGAGCGCCTGCACGGCCTCATCGAAGGTCTCACCCATGCCGAGGATGATGTTCGACTTGGTGACAAGGCCGTCCTTCTGAGCCTCAGTGATGACCTGCAGGGACCGCTCGTAGCGGAAGGCGGGACGGATGCGCTTGAAGATGCGCGGCACGGTCTCGACGTTGTGCGCGAGCACCTCGGGACGCGAGGAGAACACCTCGGCGAGCTGGTCGGGGTCGGCGTTGAAGTCGGGAATCAGCAGCTCGACACCCGTGCCGGGGTTGACCTCGTGAATCTTGCGGGTGGTCTCGGCGTACAGCCACGCGCCACCATCCTCAAGGTCGTCGCGGGCGACTCCGGTCACGGTCGAGTACTTCAATCCCATTTGCTCGACGGAGCGGGCCACCTTGAGGGGCTCCATGCGGTCAAGCGCGGTGGGCTTGCCGGTGTCGATTTGGCAGAAGTCGCAACGGCGCGTGCACTGGGCACCGCCGATGAGGAAGGTCGCCTCGCGGTCCTCCCAGCACTCGAAGATGTTGGGACAGCCCGCCTCTTCGCACACGGTGTGCAGGCCCTGGCCGTGCACCCGCGCCTTCATGTCACGATACTCGGGGCCCATGGTCGCCTTGGTACGGATCCACTCGGGCTTGCGCTCGATGGGGGTCTCGGCGTTACGGGCCTCGACGCGCAGCATGCGCCGGCCTTCGGGTGCGATAGTCACACGGTCTCCTTGGGGTGATCGGACTCTGTGTGGTCGAGGGCGCCGCCGGGGTGCGGGGCTGCGTCCCAGCGTACGGGAGCGAGCGCGGCCTCGAGGTACCCCAGCATCGGCCCCGCGACCTCGCCAATCGTGACCTCGCGCCCCAACTCAAGGGACAGCGACGTGACGTCGGCATCGGAGATGCCGCAAGGGACGATGCGCTCGAACCTGGCCATAGAAGGGTTGCAGTTGAGGGCGAAGCCGTGCATGGTCACGCCCTTGGCAACCCGCACGCCGATGGCGCATACCTTGCGCTCGCGCCGCTCGCCGTCGGCGGCCAGCCACACGCCCGAGCGATCCTCGACGCGCATGGTCTCCAGACCTAGGGAACCGCACAGGTCCATGACGGCCTGTTCGAGCGCGCGCACGTAGCGGACCACGTCGACAGGTTCGGTGAGTCGGACAATGGGGTAGCCCACGAGCTGACCGGGCCCGTGCCACGTGATGCGGCCGCCGCGGTCGACGTCCACCACGGGAGTGCCGTCGACGGGACGGTCCCACGAGGCGGTGCGTCGACCGGCGGTGTACACGTCTTCGTGCTCTACCAGGATGACGGTGTCGGGGCGGCGTTCGTCGACCCGCTCGGCGTGGAGGGTGCGTTGCCGATCCCACGCTTCCTGATAGGGGACCAACCGGGAGCCGAGGTCGAGATCGAGGACGTCCATAGAGACCCAGGCTAACGTGCAGGAATACCGGCGATGTCAGCGCGTTAGGGCACCATATGAGCATGTCCTCGCGCGCGTGGCTTAGGCCCGTCCTCATTCTTCTTGTCATCGCAGGTTGGCTAGCCGTCGGAGCAGTCGGGGGGCAGACCTTCGGCAAGCTCTCCGACGTCCAGGAGAACGATGCTGCGGCGTTCCTGCCCTCATCGGCGGAGTCCACGCGGGCCGCTGAACTCCACGCCGAGTTCATGCCCGCCCAGGCGGTCCCCGGCATCTTCGTGGTCGACGGCATTGAGGGCGAGGACGACCTCGTGACGGTGCAGGCGTACGTCGAGGAGGTCATCGCGACCCCGATCGACGGTGACCCCGAGGGCCGCACCGTGGGCGACGTCCTGTCACCGCCCGCGAGCCAAGCCGCGCCCCCGATCGTGCCGTCAGAGGACGGCGAAGCAGTCTTCATCGCGTTCAGCATCGACGCGGACCTGGTCGAGCAGAACGTGGGCGAAGAGTCCATGGGTGAACTGGTCGCCCACACGATCCGCGACGTGTGGGCCGGTGTCGACACCGAACTCGAGGGACACCTGACCGGAGGACTCGGCGTCCTGGCCGATCTTCTCGAGGCCTTCGCGGGCATCGACGGCATCCTGCTGCTGGTCGCGCTAGCCGTGGTGCTCGTTATCCTGCTGTTTGTCTACCGCAGCCCGGTACTGCCGTTCATCGTGCTCACGACGGCACTCATCGGATTGACGGGTGCGATCCTTGCCGTGTTTGCGCTGGCGGACGCGGACGTCATCACGCTCAACGGCCAGTCGCAGGGCATCATGTTCATCCTCGTGGTGGGAGCGACCACCGACTACGCATTGCTGCTCGTGGCACGCTATCGCGAGGAACTGCTGCGGACGGAGTCGCCCTACTCGGCTCTGGCGCACGCGTGGCGCCGTTCACTCGAACCCATTGCCGCATCGGCCGGCACCGTGATCCTTGGTCTGCTCGTGCTACTCCTCAGCGACCTGAAGTCCAATGCCGCGCTCGGCCCTGCTGGCGCGATCGGTATCGCCAGCGCGCTGCTGGCGGCCCTCACGCTGTTGCCGGCGCTGCTGCTCATCGGAGGAAAGCACGCCAGGGGAGTGTTCTGGCCCGCGATGCCTCGCTACCAGGGTGAGGTCGACCACTTGGAGCAGGATCCCTCGCAGGGTGCCGGCTTCTGGCCCCGCCTCGCCCGCAACGTCGACGCGCACCCGCGCCGGACGTGGGCGCTCGCCGCGCTCGGACTGGTGATCGCCGCTGCCTTCCTGCCGACCTTCAAGACCGGCGGCCTCGGTGAAGGCGACGTCTTCACCGGCCGCGTGGACTCCGTCCAGGGCACGGCGGTGCTCGAGGACCACTTCGATGCTGGCGCGACCTCGCCGATCAGGATCATTGCCCCCGAGGCCGACGGCCAGGCCGTGGTCGACGCTGCTGCCGGAGTCGGTGGAGTCGAGAGCGCGACTCTGCTGACGCCCACCATGGCGGCCACGGGGGCCGGGGGCGGCTTCGAGCCCGAAGACCCCATCGTGGTGGACGGCTTGGTCGAGGTGGTCGCCATCACGCAGGTGTCCTCAAGCTCCGCTGAGGCCGCCGACATCGTTCAGGACGTGCGCGATGCCGTTCACCCCATCAGTGACGACATCCTTGTCGGTGGACAGGCTGCCGAGCAGCTCGACACGCGACTGACGACTCAGCGCGACACGCTCGTCATCATCCCGACCATCCTCGCGGTGATCTTTGTGGTGCTCGTGATGCTGTTGCGCTCCGTGGTCGCCCCCGCGCTCATCGTGGTCGCGAACATCCTTTCCTACGCCGCCACCATTGGTGTGTCAGCGATCCTCTTCAACCACGTGTTCGACTTCCCCGGGTCGGATCCTGCGGTGCCGCTCCTGGGATTCGTGTTCTTGGTCGCGCTCGGAGTGGACTACTCGATCTTCCTCATGTCGCGGACACGGGAGGAGTCGCTCGCCCACGGCACGCGTGCGGGAACGCGACGCGCGCTGGCCGTGACCGGTGGCGTGATCACCTCGGCGGGCATCGTGCTCGCGGCGACCTTTGCGGCACTGGGAGTGATTCCGCTCATCTTCCTCGCGCAGATCGCCGTCATCGTGGGCCTGGGCGTGTTGGTCGACACCTTCGTCGTGCGATCGCTGCTCGTGCCTGGCCTTGTCGCAGACGTGGGTCGCAACTCGTGGTGGCCGTGGAGGTCGCGCATTCCCTCCTGACCCTGTGGACAGCGCCCATGGAGCCCGGGATCCGGGCACCGTGGGGGCATGAGCACCGACACCGCCATCGCGGCTGGGGGACTGCGCCGTGCCGTGGGCCGGGGCGAGGACTTGTTCCAGCGCGTCAAGGTACGCGCCGCTGCCCTCGAGGCGTTGTCATGCGACTCGGTGCTGGTGCCACGGCGGGTGTCGCACGAGCCCGACGGCACGGTCGTGGTGGAGGTCCCGTGGGTCGATGGCACCGACCTTGGCGCCATTGCCATGCGCCGCGGACCCTTGAGCGGGGGCGAGTGCGCGTGGCTCGCCGCACAGATCGGCACGGCGCTCACACACATGCACAAGGCGGGGCTCGTTCACGGCGACCTCTCACCCGCGAACGTGGTGGTGAGCGGGACCGGCGTCGTCCTTGTCGACACGCTGTCGGGGTGCCTCGAGGACGAGCTCGGCACGGTGGGCTTTCGCGCGCCGGAGCGGCCCGCGGGGGCAACCCTCCCGGGGGATGTGTACAGCCTCGGCGCGCTACTGCGCTGGGCGAGTGAACCGTCGGAACAGGCTCGGGTCGACGCCTGGACACAGCCGCTGCTGGCACGCGATCCCGCGGCCAGGCCACCCATCACTGTGGCGACGTCAGCGCTCCAGGCTCTTGCCCCAGCGGTCCCCATCAGCATCCCGGACAGCTTCGACGTGGTGGCTGCAGCCCGCTCTCGCGCAGCGGGTCGGACCGAGCGGATCGGGGCGGGACGGCCATGGCGCGTGCGCAAGATCGTGGTGAGGGCCGGTGCGGCGGTGGCGACGCTCGGTGCCGGTCTCGGCATCGTCATCGCGGTACCGCGCGCCGTCGACGCCGTGCTCGCCCCTGCGCATGCTGCGGTGCCCGCTCCGGCTATGTCAGCAAGCGCCTTGCCCACCGACGCACCCGAGCTGGCCACTGCATCGGCCCTCCCTCAGCCGGCCCAGGTGCTTGGTGACCGTGCGCACGCCGCTCAAGCTGCCGAGCACCTCACCCTCGTGCGGGTCGAGGCCCTGGCGCAGGGCGATAGCCAGGCGCTGCGCGACCTGGTCGCGCCAAGCGAGTCTGGGAGCGCGGAGTTAAGTGAGGGCGAGGCGCGCGTGGTGAGGGGGCTCCACGAGTTGGCGCAGGCGATCGAGCAGGGGGAGCGCTCCTACGAGGGGTTAGCAGTGTCCGACATCGAAGCGGAGTTGGTGTCGACGAGTGACGATCTCAGCACCGTCCGACTGTCGTACGTGCTCAGCGCGCACACGGTCAACGATCAGGACGGCCGACACCAGGTGGAGGCCCACGAGGAGAGCGTCATGATGACGCTCAGGTGGGACGGACGCTGGTGGGTCAGCGAGGTCAGCGCTGCTCGGTGACGTACCGCGCGGCAGCGTCGATGAAGGGCAGATCCCACTGGAATCCGAGCCTGCTGAGCACGCCCGGAGTCGCATTCTGACTCGACAACAGGTCTTCGATGGCGGGTCCGATTGCGATGCGCAGCGCCCAGGCGGGCACACTCACGCCAGGGGAGCGTCCTGCGGCCTCGGACAGGGCGCGCATCAACTGAACATCACGCACCGCGGCCGGGGCGATGCAGTTGACCGGGCCTCGGTGCTCGCTATCGATCAGGAAACGCAACGCCCGCACGTGATCGGGCAGAGCGACCCAGGCGTGCCAGGCATCGCCCTTGCCGAGCGAGCGCAGCAGCCCTCGCTTGACCAGCGGCAACAGACGCTCGGCGAAGCCCCCGTGGGGCGCGAGGACCAGGCCGGTGCGCGTGAAGACGGTGCGCACTCCCGCGTCGACTGCGGGTTGGGCGGCGGCCTCCCACTGGGTCACGATGGAGGCGAGCAGCGTTGAGCCTGCCCCCGAGCGTTCGGTGAGCTTTTCCTCGCCACGGTCGCCGTAATAGCCCATGGCGGAACCCTGCACAAGGACGCCAGCGAAGTCGTGATCGGCGAGCGAGCGAGCAATGGTGCCGGTCGCGTCGAGCCGAGATTGAAGAACTACCTTGGCGTAGGAGTCGGTGAGGCGCTTGCGACCGATCGATGCTCCTGCCAGGTTGACCACGGCATCGGCGCTTGCCAGCAGGTCGTGGTCGATGCGGCCGGAGGCGGGGTCCCAGGATGACTCCTGAGGACCCCGCGACTCCCGCCGCACCAGGGCGATGACATCGTGACCGTCAGCGTTGAGCGACTCTTTGAGCGCTGTGCCGATGAGACCGGACGAGCCGGCGATCACGACCTTCATCGTTACAGGCCGAGCTCGGACTCGAACTCGCCGGCCTCAATAATGCGCTTGACGGTCTGCAGGAAGCGGGCCGCGTCGGCGCCGTCCACGATCCGGTGGTCGTAGGACAGCGGCAGGTAGCACATGGGGCGCACGGAGATGACGTCCTCGCCGTCGGGGCCCTTGACCACGACAGGCTTCTTGACGATCGCGCACGTCGCCAGGATGCCCACCTGCGGGGAGGGGACGATCGGCGTGTCGAACAGCGTGCCGCCCGAACCGGTGTTGGTCACCGAGAACGTACCGCCCGAGATCTCGTCCGACTTCAGGCCGCCATCGCGCGCCTTGCCCGCGAGATCCACGATGCCCTTGGCGTGGTCGACGATCGTCTTCGAGTCGGCGTCACGCAGCGTCGGCAGCATGAGGCCCTTCGGAGTGTCGACCGCGAGGGACAGGTTGACCGTGGGGTGGTAGACGATCGAGTCGCCCTCGACCGAGGCGTTGAGGAACGCGTGCTCCTGCAGCGCGATGGACACCGCGCGGGTGAAGAACGGCAGGAACGTGAGGTTCACGCCGTGCTTGTCGGAGAACGCGGCCTTGTTCTTGGCACGCAGCGCGAAGATCTTGGTGCAGTCGACCTCGACGACGGAGGTGAGCTGCGCCATGCCGTGCAGCGACTCCATCATCTTGTCCGACGTGATCTTGCGGATCCGGGTCATCTTGACCGTGGTGCCACGCAGCTCGGAGACCGTGACCTCGTTGGCCGATGCGGCGGGAGCGGCCGCGGGGGCCTGTGCCGTCGGGGCCTGTGCAACCGGAGCGGCGGCGGGAGCCTCGGCAGCGCTCAGCACGTCCTCCTTGCGGATACGGCCGCCCACCCCGGTGCCGACGACGGCGCCCAGGTCGACGCCGCGCTCACGCGCGAGCTTGCGCACGATCGGCGTGACGTAGCCGGAGCCGGTCGAAGCCTCCGCGGACGCGGCAGCGGCGGGAGCCGATGCGGGTGCGGGTGCGGGGGCCGACGCGGGAGCGGAAGCCGGTGCCGGGTCGGCAGCCTGCTCCTGCTGGGCGGGCGCTGCGGCCTCGGCAGCAGGCGACGATGCGGGCTCTGCCTGAGCAGGAGCGGCCGCGGTGGCCTGCGGCTCGGGGGCCGGTGCCGACTCCTGAACAGGAGCGGATGCCTGTGCGGGAGCCTCTGCAGGCGCCGATGCGGGTGCGGGGGCCGCGCCTGCCTCGCCGATGCGGGCCAGGACTGCGCCGACCTCTGCATCCTCGTCCTCCTGGACCAGGATCTCGGTGAGGGTTCCGGCGAAGGGCGAGGGGATCTCGGTGTCGACCTTGTCGGTCGAGACTTCGAGCAGGGGTTCGTCGACCTCGACGGTGTCGCCGACCGACTTCAGCCAGCGGGTGACGGTGCCTTCGGTGACCGACTCGCCCAGGGCGGGCAGGGTCACGTCCTGGCCACCTGCTGCGGCAGGTGCCGATGCGGGGGCAGCGGCCGCAGCAGGTACCGACTCCTGAACAGGAGCGGACTCTTGCACAGGCGCAGGAGCCTCTGCGGGTGCGGATGCCGCGACGGGGGCCGAAGCCTCTGCCGGAGCGGACGGTGCCGCAGGCTGCTCGCCGGCGTCGCCGATGCGGGCCAGGACTGCGCCGACCTCTGCATCCTCGTCCTCCTGGACCAGGATCTCGGTGAGGATTCCTGCGAAGGGCGAGGGGATCTCGGTGTCGACCTTGTCGGTCGAGACTTCGAGCAGGGGCTCGTCGACCTCGACGGTGTCGCCGACGGACTTCAGCCAGCGGGTGACGGTTCCTTCGGTGACAGATTCACCGAGGGCGGGGAGAGTGACGTCATTGCTCATGGTGGGAATTGTCTCCGATATCAGTCGTGAGCGTGAAGCGGCTTGCCGGCCAGAGCCAGGTGGGCTTCGCCCATCGCCTCGTTCTGAGTGGGGTGAGCGTGGATGAGGGGGGCGACATCCTCGGGGTGTGCCTCCCAGCTCACGATGAGCTGCGCCTCGCCGATCTGCTCGCCGACGCGGGCGCCGAGCATGTGAACGCCGACCACGGGGCCGTTCTTGACGCGGACGAGCTTGATGAAGCCCTGGGTGCCGAGGATCTGGCTCTTGCCGTTGCCACCGAGGTTGTACTCGACGGTCTCCACAGCTTCGGCGCCATGGGCCTCCTTGGCCTTGGCCTCGGTGAGACCCACGGACGCGACCTCGGGGTCGCAGTAGGTCACACGCGGGATGTTCGCCTCGACGATGGGCTGCGGCGAGAGCCCGGCGATCGTCTCAGCGACAAAGATGCCCTGCTGGAAGCCGCGGTGCGCGAGCTGCAGGCCGGGGACGATGTCACCCACGGCATAGATGTTGGCCACGCCAGTGTGGAGCTTGTCGTCGGTCAGGACGAACCCGCGATCGATGCGGATTCCCTGCTCCTCGTAGCCAAGTCCCGAGGTGCGGGGGCCACGGCCCACGGCGACGAGCAGGACCTCGGCCTCCAGCACGGTGCCGTCCTCAAGCGAGACGCGCACGCCTGAGTCGGTCTGCTCCACGCCCTGGAAACGCACGCCGAGCTTGAAGTCGATCTTGCGCTTGCGGAAGGCGCGCTCAAGTCCCTTGGACAGCGACTCGTCCTCGTTGGGGACCAGGTGAGGCAGCGCCTCGACCACGGTCACGTCAGCACCGAACGACTTCCACACCGAGGCGAACTCGACGCCGATGACGCCGCCGCCTAGGACGATGGCAGAAGAGGGAACATGCTCGAGCGCGAGAGCCTGGTCAGAGGTCATCACGCGACCGCCGATCTCGAGGCCGGGCAGCGAGCGGGCGTAGGAGCCGGTGCCAAGCACAATGTGCTTGCCGGTGTAGCGCTCACCGCGCACCTCAACGGCGTCGGGGCCCACGAGCGTGCCGTGGCCTTCGATGACGGTGACCTTACGCAGCTTGATGAGGCCCTGGAGTCCCTTGTACAGGCGGTCGATGACGCCCTGCTTGTACTGGTTGACCACGGTCATGTCGATGGACTCGAGGGTGGAGTTCACGCCGTACTTGGCGCCCTCGCGGGCGTTGTCGGCGAGCTCTGCGGTGTGCAAGAGGGCCTTGGTGGGGACGCAGCCGTTGTGCAGGCACGTGCCACCCACCTTCGACTCTTCCACGAGGCCCACCGTGAGGCCGAGTTGTGCGGCACGCAGGGCGGCTGCATAGCCACCCGAACCTCCGCCAAGAACAATCAGATCAAACGAGCGTGGGGTGGACTCGGTCACTATGAGCTCTCCTTGTGGGGATATCGGTACTGCCCATCTTGCCACCTGTCAGCGGTGACGCGAACCCTCTGCGCGACTACCCTGGCTCCATGAGCTTCTTCTCGCGTATCTTCGGCTCGGGCCGCAGCAACGCAGCTACTACGGGAACTGCCTCGAAGGAGGCCCGCTCCGAGACGATTTCGCACTTTAAGGCGTTCGTCCAGACCCACCAGGGTTGCGAGGCCTTCATCGAACCGCCCACGCGTGTGACGCAAACCACCATGGTGGTGGTGGCCGACACCGGCGAGTGGACCCGCAGGCGCGTGCCTGACACGGCCACGGCTCGCAAGGTGGCCCAGCAGCTTGGCGTCCCCGCGTTCGACGTCAACCTCTCGGGGTATCCGTCGCGTATGCGCGAATGGAACGAGAAGCAGCGCAAGTCCCGCTGAGCCGGGCGCCCACCCCTGCGTCCCGTCGCCCGCGTCGCGTAGCCCCACCCCGCGTCGCCCGCTTCCCGTCTCCACCCGACAGTTTCGAACATCGGGCGCGCGACACGCCGTGCCCGATGCGCTGTGCGGCTGATGCGCGCGGCGTGTCGGGTCAAGAAGGTTCGGAACTGTCAGCGCGCGGGCGGGCCTCCGCCCCTCGAACTGCGAACCGATCCGGACGCGACACGCCGCGACGCCCGCCCACCCCGCGCGCGCTGCCGGGGTGTCGCAGGCGAAAGTGGTTCGCAGTTCGAGCGGAGAGCGTGGAAGCGAGCCACCGCACCAGCGAGCCACCGGACCTGCGCCGCAGCAGCACGAAGGCCCGGCCCCCCAAGGGAACCGGGCCTTCGCCACTGAGGAGGTCAGCGCTTAGAGACCAGCGCGCTGCTCGAGGAAGCGGAACACCGTGCGCACCGAGGCTCCGGTGCCACCCGCGGGCGTGAAGCCGTAGGCCTTGCCCTCGTTGAACGCGGGGCGCGCAATGTCGAGGTGCGCCCAGGGGGTGTCGCCCACGAACTCCTTGAGGAACAGGCCTGCGGACAGCATGCCGCCGCTGGGCTCGCCGATGTTCTGCAGGTCGGCGATCTTGGACTCGAGGCCCTCGCGCAGGTGCGCGGGCAGCGGCATGGGCCAGAAGGGCTCGGCCACGTCGTCGGCCGCATCCACGATCTGCGCACGCAGCGTCTCGTCGCCCATGACCGCGGAGGTCTGGGTGCCGAGCGCGACGCCCTGGGCGCCGGTCAGGGTTGCGATGTCGAGCACCGCGTCGGGGTTCTCCTCGATGGCGCGCGCAAGTCCGTCGCCCATGACCAGGCGGCCCTCGGCGTCGGTGTTGAGCACCTCGACGGTGGTGCCGCCGTACATGCGGATCACGTCGGAGGGGCGCTGCGCGGTGCCAGAAGGCATGTTCTCCGCGAGGCACAGCCAGCCGGTGACGGCGATGGGGAGCTTGGCCCGCGCGGCGGCGAACACGATGTTCATGACGGCGGCAGCACCGGTCATGTCGGACTTCATGGTCTCCATCGACTTGGCGGGCTTGAGCGAGATGCCGCCCGTGTCGAAGGTGATGCCCTTGCCCACGAGCGCGATGGTCTGCGTCGCACCCTCCGGGTTCCAGGCCAGGCGCACCAGGCGGGGCAGGCGCGAGGAGCCCATGCCCACGGCGAGGATGCCGCCGAAGCCCTCGTCGGCAAGTTCCTGGGGTTCCCAGGTCTTCGCGTCGACGCCCAACTGCTTGGCGTAGCCCTCGGCGATCTCGGCGAACGAGGCGGGGTACAAGTCAAGCGGGGAGGTGTTGGTGAGGTCACGCGTCGAGGCGACCGCGCCGGCGATGATGGATGCCCGCTCGATCGCGGCGTCCGAGGCGCCAGCGATCAGCCACGCGGTGGGGTGCGGCTCGTCGTCTTGGCCCGACTTGTAATCGGTGAACGTGTAGGCGCCCAGCAGCGCACCCTCGGCGACAGCGGCGGTAAGGGCGTCGCCCTCGGCGGGCAGCGCGACCACGACGGTCGCGGGCTTCTTGCCCACGGCGCGCGCGGCGGCGCCGGCGGCGAAGCGCAGGTCACCCTCGGTCGCGTCGCCCACACCCACCAGCACAATGCGCTTGGCGGAGACGGAAGCGCCGGGGATCACGGTGGTGGCGCCGAGCTTGGCGGAGGGGTCGAGGGCCGATGCGCTCTCGGCAACTGAGGCACGCACCTCCTCGGGCAGCTGGGGGTGGACGGTGACGTCGCCGTCGAAGCCCAGGATCAGGGCGTCGGCGTCGATGGTCGAGACAAGGTCGCTCGTGGCGTTCAATGAGGTCATGTCTCGAGCCTATCCCGCGCTACGTTGGTGCCGTGTATCGCCTGTTCTATGACCATGTGCTGACTCGCGTCGATGCCGAGAAGGCCCATCTGTTCGGTGTCGGGGCCTTCCGCTGGGGCGGGTGGGCGTTCCGCCTCGCGCGCTCCGTGAACCTCACGCGACAGCCGTCGTACCGCGTGCAGGCGATGGGTATCGACTTCCCTGGCCGCGTGGGTCTGGCCGCAGGGATGGACAAGAACGCCGAGGCCGTCGTGGGCCTCGCGGCGGCCGGTTTCGCGTTTGTCGAGATCGGTACCGTCACCGCTCAGGGGCAACCCGGTAATGACAAGCCTCGCTCGTGGCGCGAACGCGACGTGAGGGGCCTGCGCAATCGCATGGGCTTCAACAACGATGGGGCCGATGCGGTGGCCGCCAGGCTCGCACGCTTGCGCCGCACTCGTGCCGGCAACGAGGTCGTGCTGGGCGTCAACATTGGCAAGACCAAGGTGACCCCCGCCGATGAGGCTGCTGAGGACTACGCCTACTCGGCCCGTGCCCTCGCGCGTTATGCCGACTACCTCGTGGTGAACGTGTCGTCGCCCAACACGCCCGGCCTGCGCGACTTGCAGTCCACCGAGGCGCTGCGGCCGATCCTCGCGGCCGTGCGTCAGGCGGCAGACGAGTCGACCACCACCCGGGTGCCGCTGCTCGTGAAGATCGCGCCTGACCTTGCGGACGAGGACGTCGATTCTGTCGCGGACCTTGCCCTCGAGCTGGGCCTTGACGGCATCATCGCGACCAACACGACCATCGCGCATGAGCGCGGCGAGGGTGGCTTGTCCGGGCCTCCGGTCCACGCCCGCGCTCTCGAGGTGGTGTCGCGCCTGCGCGAACGGGCAGGCGAGCAACTTACGATCATCGGCGTCGGCGGCATCGACTCCCTTGCCGATGGACGTGCCATGGTGGCCGCCGGTGCCAGGCTCGTGCAGGTCTACACGGGCTTCGTGTACAACGGGCCCGGCTGGGTCGCGAAGCTCAACGCCAGCCTGGGCGACGAGGGCTAGGTCAGGCCGAGCAGAGCCCTGACCTCGTCGTCGGTGGTCTGCGCGAAGTCCTCGTACCACTGCCCGACGGCATGAAAGGGTGACGCCGTGACGGCGGCGATGGCCGCATCGGCCGTGCTGGATAGGGTCTCGAGCGTCTCAGGCGATGCGACCCCTACGGCTACCAGGACCTTCGCGGCACCGAGGGCGCGCGAGACGGCGATCGCGGCGAGGGCGGTGGCGCCGGTTGCGGCGCCGTCGTCGACGATGATGGCGGTGCGGCCGGTGAGATCAAGTGGCGCGCGGTCGGGCCGGTACAGGCCGATGCGCCGGTCACGTTCCGCGGTTTCCTCCGCCACCACGGTGGCGATCTGATCGGCGCTGAGGCCGGCCGCGGCGACCACGGAGTCGTCGATCACCGTCGCTCCGCCCTCGCCGAGAGCACCGAACGCGTACTCCGGGTTCCACGGGACGCCAAGTTTGCGCACCACGAGTACGCCGAGGGGTGAGTCCAGGGCCCGCGCCAGGGGAGCGGCTACGGGTACGCCGCCTCGCGGCAACGCCAGCACGATCGGACTACCGAGTTGCGCATCGGCGAGCGTGCAAGCGAGCAGCGTGCCCGCCTCGCGACGGTCGGCGAGCCTTCGGGCGCGGGCCAGACACGAGGGCGACCGTGCCCATCGAGTCAGGGCCGCGAGGTGTACACGATCCTTGGGGCGGTCGAGCCGACGCTTGTACGCGATCACCGGTGCAAGATCCAGCACGTGTAGTCCGTCGACGGTCCGGGCCGCCGCGGTCACCGCCCCGGCGTCCTCGCCGTGCCACCCGGAGAACACCTGGATCCCACCGGGCAGGTCCACCACGCGGTCGCCGAGAGCACCCTCGGTGACCTTTCCGCGGGCCGCGAGCATCGCCCAGGCGGACCCTAAGGCCACGAGGTCGAGATCGCCGGCGGCCTCAATGGCGCCGCACGCCACGAGCGGTGCAGACCCCGCGAGTACCAGCTCATCGAGCGGTACGCCAAGGGAATGCACCGCGCGGCGCATCGCCTCCCAGTCCAGGGAGGAATCCTGAGGCTCGGAGGGCACGATGCGCCGCGCGGTGGTGTGGGGCCTAGCGGCCCTGCGGGTTGGTCTCGACGGTCTTGGCCGCGTCGTGCTCGACGATCTCGCCAAGGGCCTCGTCGATACGCGTCATGAGCTCGGCGGGGATCTCCACACCGGAGGCCTTGGCGTTTTCCTTGACCTGCTCGGGGCGCGAGGCACCGATGATGGCCGCAGACACGTTCGGATTCTGCAGCACCCACGCGATCGCGAGCTGCGCCATGGTGAGGTCGAGCTCCTCGGCGATGGGCTGGAGCTTCTGCACCCGCGTCAGAACGTCGTCGTTGAGGTAGCGCTTGATCATGTCCGCGCCACCCTTCTCGTCGGTGGCGCGCGATCCCTCGGGCAGCGCCTGACCCGGCTTGTACTTGCCCGTGAGCACGCCCTGCGCAACGGGCGACCAGACGATCTGGCTCACACCGCTGACCTCGGAGGCGGGGACGACCTCGTCCTCGATGACGCGCCACAGCATCGAGTACTGGGGCTGGTTCGAGATGAGCTGGATGTTGAGTTCGTCGGCCAGCGCCACGCCGGCGCTGATCTGCTCAGCGGTCCACTCGCTCACGCCGATGTACAGCGCCTTGCCCTGACGGACGATGTCGGCGAACGCGATCATCGTCTCTTCGAGCGGGGTCTCGTGGTCGTAGCGGTGTGCCTGGTAGAGGTCGACATAGTCGGTCTTGAGGCGACGCAGCGAGCCGTTGATGGACTCCATGATGTGCTTGCGCGACAGTCCAGTGTCGTTGGCGCCCTTGGGGCCGGTGGGCCAGTACACCTTGGTGAAGATCTCGAGGCTCTCGCGACGCTCGCCAGCGAGGATGTCGCCCAGCACCGACTCCGCCGCGGTGTTGGCGTAGGCATCGGCGGTGTCAAAGGACGAGATGCCGACGTCGAGGGCGGCTTTCACGCAGGCGGCGGCCTGCTCGTTGGCCACCTGCGAGGCGTGGGTGAGCCAGTTGCCGTAGGTGAGTTCGGTGATCTTGAGCCCGGAGTTGCCCAGGTAGCGGTAGTTGATCATGGCTACCACCCTAAGGCGCGTAGGGGCTTAGACCGGGTGCTCTCCGCGGGCGACCTTGGGCTTGGGTACGCGGAAACGGCGCATGTTGAGCGCGCGGGAGATCACGTAGAAGGTCCACCCGCGCGGCAACTTCATCTCGCCAAACTTGGCGATAAAGCGCTTCTTGATGCGGCGCACGGCAAAGAACGTGTCGAGACCCGCGGCAAGCACGATCACGTAGAACACGACGACGATGAGGAAACTCAGGACGGGGGAGAGGCTTCCGAATCCAAGCGACAGGATCACGAACAGGATCGCCATCGGCAGCAGCCACTCGCCAAGCGAGGTGCGAGCATCCACGCAGTCGCGCAAGAAGCGCCGTTCGGGACCGCGGTGCTCAAGCGGCATGTTGCGCTCGTCGCCCGCGCGCATCGCCTCGTACTCCTTGTTGCGCAATTCACGCTGCTTCGCGCGGCGTTCCTTGGCATCTGACTTGGGGTCTGCCATCAGGCCGCGGTACTTGGCCGCTTCCTGCTCCTTGCGCTTAGGGGTGGGGCGGCCCTTGCCGGCCGGCGCGGACTCGCCCACCACCTCGCCTGGCACGTTCACGGTGGACTCGGGCACAACGGGGTCAGAATCGTTCTTCTTCATGTATTCCTCAGTGCAAAGGCGACGGGGCCGCTTATGGCGCAGCGGGGGTGTTGGCTGGCAGGGCGAGCATACGGTCGAGGGCCACCTTGGCCTCGACCTGAGTCCGGTCATCCACGACGATGCGGTTGGGGACCTCGCCCGCCACGAGAGATTCGAGCGCCCACACCAGGTGGGGAAGGTCGATCCGGTTCATCGTCGAGCAGAAGCACACGGTGTCTTCAAGGAAGTGGATGTCCTTGTCGGGGTGGGCGTTGGCGAGACGACGCACGAGGTTCAGCTCGGTGCCGATCACCCAGGACGAGCCGGGCTCGGCTGCATTGAGCGTGTTGATGATGAACTCCGTCGAGCCCACGTAGTCGGCGCGGGTGACGACCTCGTGGGTGCACTCGGGGTGCACGAGCACGTTGATGCCGGGCACCCGCTCGCGCGCGGCTTCGACGTTTTCCTTGCGGAATCGGCCGTGCACGGAGCAGTGGCCCTTCCACAGGATGATCCTGGCGGCCTGGAGTTCCTCAGCGGTGTTGCCACCGAGCGGCTTGCGAGGGTCGTAAACCACGCAGTCGTCGAGCGACAGGCCGAGCTGGAGCACGGCGGTGTTGCGCCCTAGGTGCTGGTCGGGCAGGAACAGCACCTTGCCGTCGCCCTCGACGCCGCCCACCTGGTCGTAGGCCCAGCGCAGGGCGACCTCGGCGTTGGACGAGGTACACACGACACCCTCGTTGCGACCGCAGAAGGCCTTGATCGCGGCGGTGGAGTTCATGTAGGTCACGGGCACGGTGCGGTCGGCGATGCCGGCCTCTGCCAGCTGCTCCCACGCATCCTCGACCTGATTGATGTTGGCCATGTCGGCCATCGAGCAGCCGGCCGCCATGTCGGGCAGCACCACTGCCTGGTCGTCCGACGTCAGGATGTCCGCCGACTCAGCCATGAAGTGCACGCCGCAGAACACGATGTACTCGGCGTCGGGCCGTGCTGCGGCCTCGCGCGCAAGCTTGAACGAGTCGCCGGTCACATCGGCGAACTGGATGACTTCGTCACGCTGGTAGTGGTGACCCAGGATGAACACGCGATCGCCCAGCGCCGCCTTGGCACGCTCGGCACGCTCGACAAGGAACGGGTCGGACGGTGCGGGCAGGTCGCCCGGACAGTCGACGCCGCGCTCGGACAGCGGGTCGCGGCGTTGGCCCAGCAGCAACAGTGCAGGGGACGCGGACGGCTCGGTGAACGTGGTGGTCATTCGGTCATTGTCGCATGGACGGCGCGGCACACTAGAGGCCATGCGCATCCTCGTCCTCGCCCAGTCGTGGCCCGTGGGCCCCAACGTGACCATGGCCGCGCCCGAGGTGGCTCAGCGCGTTGCCGAGGCTTGGACCCAGACACGCCCCTCGGCACAGGTCATCGCAGTCCCCATGGGCGATGGAGGCCCGCGCAGCGCCGATGCGCTCGCTGGCGCCCGTACGCAGGTGGCAGGGATCGAGGCGGTCGAGGTGGGGCGTGGGCTCGTCCTGTCTCCACCGGATGGCAACCTTCGGTGGGACCCCGAGGCTCTTGGCGAGGCCCTGCTCGCGCTTGCCGCCGAGCACGGTGACACCTCGGCGCCGCTACCGGTCACGATCCCTGTGGGAGACCTGGCGCCTGCGGGCGACGCTGTGGAACTGTGGCGGGACGACCTCGCGCAGTTCCGTGACTCTCTCAAGCCGTTAGCGCTGGTCGCCGCGGTGTCCTCGCAGCGTCCGTTGTTGGGCATGCGCGGGATGAGTGCTGCGCTGCGCGATCGGCGTGAGTCCGATACAGCTATCGCGGTGGCGGCCCAGGCCCAAGAGGAGCGGTGGAGCGCCATCGCTCGCGAGTGTGACCCCGTGGCGACGACCCGGTCATTGTTGGGCTCGACACGATTGTCGGATGCTCCGGGCACCGGGGCCGCGAGCGGCTTGGCGTATTGCCTCGCGGCTGCGGGCG
The DNA here is from genome assembly GCF_047975725.1 of Demequina sp. Classification (GTDB taxonomy): domain Bacteria; phylum Actinomycetota; class Actinomycetes; order Actinomycetales; family Demequinaceae; genus Demequina. Next base: position 74,056 of record NZ_JBKEED010000031.1, on the reverse strand, counting down.
CCCGGCTGCTTCCGGCGGGTCAGGTGCTTGCCGACTTGGGCCGGGCCCAGGTCGCCGATGCGCAGGGCCTCGACCTCGCGCTGGCGGTGGTGCCGAGCCTCGAGCCCCGCACCCTCGATGAAGGTGCCGTGCCAGCGGCGGCTGCGGCGGCTGGCGCGGCCGGCGTGCCGTGCGTGATCCTCGCCCCGCGCTCGCGCATCGGCCGTCGGGACCTGATGAATGCGGGAGTGGCGGCCGCCCACGAGGGGGCCGCAGGAGCCGCTGGGCTGGGGGACGGCATCGCGCGTGTGGCGCAGACCTGGCAGGCCCTGTCGTGACTTTCTCCACGAGGGGTTGAAGAAACCCTGCTCGTCGGGCGTACCCTAGGGAACAGGAACGAGGAAAGGAGGCGGTCTATGACTGATACTGCCACTGAGGCTGTTGCTCACGGAGTCGTCATCACTGACGCTGCTGGAGCCAAGGTGAAGAGCCTGTTGGAGCAGGAGGGTCGCGACGACCTCCGCCTGCGTCTGGCGGTTCAGCCCGGAGGATGCTCCGGCCTCATCTACCAGCTGTACTTCGACGAGCGGGTGCTGGACGGAGACGCCGTGCGCGGCTTCGACGGCGTCGAGGTCGTCGTCGACAAGATGTCGGTGCCGTACCTGGACGGTGCGACCATCGACTTTGCCGACACGATCGAGAAGCAGGGTTTCACTATCGACAACCCCAACGCCGCCAGCTCGTGCGCTTGCGGAGACTCGTTCAGCTGAGCAACTGATCCTTACGCCGACGGGTGGCCCGATCCCCAGTGGATCTGGCCGCCCGTTCGCGTTGTTGGCGCCTGCCGTCAGGCGGTCATCGAGCGCCGCACGTCCTCCATGACCCGTGGCAGAGTGACCAAGAAACGCTCGATGTCTTCCTCGCGTACGTCGGGCGTGAGGCCGATGCGCAGGTTGCCATGGGTGAGAGCTCCCATCGCGGCGAGCACCTGGGAGGGCTCGAATGTGTCGGAGCCGCAGGCCGAGCCGCTGCCGACGGCGAAGCCAGCACGGTCAAGACTGCTCACCAAGGGCTCGCCGTCGAGGTACATGAAGGCGGCGGTGATGAGGTGCGGGAGGCGCTCGTGTGGGTCACCCACCACGGTGACGCCCTCGAGCTGAGCGAGCACCTGGCGCATGCGGTCCGTCAGCGCCGTGAGCCTGGTGCGGGTGTCCTCGAGGTTTTCGAGCCGTTCCTGTAGGGCGACGGCGGCGGCGAGTGCGAGCGGGATGGAGACGCCGCCGGGGGAGAAGCCCTCGCCTGGCCAGGCAGCGAGCCAGCGCGTGCGGGGCCGCATGGCGATCACGCCGAGGCCGAGCGGGGCGCCCCAATCCGCAGGGTCTGCCACGAGCACGTCCCAGCGTTCGGGAGCCTCGGTGTGGCCGATCGTCGCGGAGGCGTCAACGACAAGCGGAACCGCCGCGGCGGCAGCGGCGTCGGCCAACGCGTCAAGCCGTTGCACGGTGCCAATCTCGTGGTTGCCGTGCTGCACGGCGGCAACAGACACATCGGGGTGAGAGACCGCCTGCGCAAAGTCGTCGAGCAGGAGGTGTCCGTCGCGGTCGACGTCGACGCGCACCAGGGTGTCGCTCGCGTGCCTGGCGCTCTCAAGAACGGCCTGCCGCTCAATCGCCCCCGCGACAATGGTGGAACGCCCGCGACGTGCCTTCGCGACGCCCGCCAAAGAACGGTCAAAAGCGACATGGGAACCCATCGTGAAATGCACATGCGCGGGGTGGGCGCCCAGCGCATCGGCGATCGCCTCCGTCGCCCCATCGAGGATGGCTCGGGCCTTGCGAGACTCGGCAGTCAGGCGGGCGGGATCGGCCCAGCCGTCGGCGAGTCCTGCCTGGAACGCCTGGGCAGTGCGGCTCGTTATCGGAGAGCGGCCGGAACTGTCGAGGAACACGCGGCGAACTGACATGCCGCCACGGTATCGCGCGCTAGACTGACCGCGTGTCCCCAAACATAGTCACACGTATGCCCAGAAACGCCGCCGTGGGCGCCGGCGTCGCTGGTGTCGCACTTGCGCTCTCTGGTTGCTCTCAGGGCATTGAAAATGGCGCCCTGCCGTCGACCCCCGAGATCACCAACCAGACCGGCCCCATCATTACCTTGTGGAACGGGTCGTGGATCGCCGCGCTGGTCGTCGGTGTCATCACCTGGGGTCTGATCCTGTGGTGCGTGGCGGTGTACCGCAAGCGCAAGGGCGACGACAAGCTCCCGGTGCAGACCCGCGTGCACCTGCCGCTCGAACTGATGTACACCCTGGTGCCGCTGATGGCCGTGGGCGTGCTGTTCAAGTTCACCGCAGAGCAGATCGACTTCTTGACAGACGTGTCGGCCGAGCCCGACATCGAGATCCAGGTCGTCGGCAAGCAGTGGAGTTGGGACTTCAACTACCTGACGGACGACGTGTTCGACCCGGGCGTCCAGGCGAACCTGACCGGTGAGGAGGGTGTCGAAGAGACTCTTCCGACCCTGTACCTGCCCGTCGACGAGACCGTCCACTTCTACCTCGACTCGCGTGACGTGATCCACTCGTTCTGGATCCCCGCGTTCCTCTACAAGGAGGACACGGTTCCCGGTCGTACCAACGAGTGGCAGGTGACCCCCACCAAGACGGGTACCTACAAGGGCAAGTGCGCAGAGCTGTGTGGCGAGTACCACGCGGCCATGCTCTTCAACGTCGAGGTCGTCGAGCGCGACGTGTACGAGGCGAAGATGCAGGAACTGCGCGACAAGGGCTACGAAGGCGCATTGGGCCTCGAATACAGCCGCGACCAGGTGGTCGACTTCACGTACGAGCACGGGGAGACCGAGTAATGGCCACCGCAACCTTCGAATCTGACGTCGACGTGGACCGCCCGGCGGCCATGCCTGTGGCCCCCGCGCGATCGGGTTCCGTGGTGGTCAAGTGGATCACCTCCACCGACCACAAGACCATCGGGTACATGTACCTGATCACGTCGTTCCTGGTCTTCATGATCGGCGGCGTCATGGCGCTGGTCATTCGAGCCGAGCTGTTCACGCCCGGTATGGACGTTGTCCAGTCTCCCGAGCAGTACAACCAGCTGTTCACCATGCACGGCACGATCATGCTGCTGCTGTTCGCGACGCCGCTGTTCGCCGGCTTTGCCAACATCATCACGCCGCTGCAGATCGGTGCGCCAGATGTCGCGTTCCCGCGTCTGAACATGTTCGCCTACTGGCTGTACCTGTTCGGTGGCCTCATCGCATCGGCCGGTTTCTTCACCCCGCAGGGCGCGGCCTCGTTCGGTTGGTTCGCCTACGCGCCGCTGTCGAACGCCGTGTACTCGCCGGGCGTCGGCGGAAACCTCTGGGTATTTGGCCTCGCCCTCGGTGGCTTCGGCACCATCCTCGGTGCCGTCAACTTCATCACCACCATCGTCACCATGCGTGCGCCCGGCATGACCATGTTCCGCATGCCGATCTTCACCTGGAACATCCTCGTGACGTCCATGCTGGTGCTGTTGGCCTTCCCGCCCCTGGCCTCCGCGCTGTTCGCGCTGGGCTCGGACCGCGTGCTGCACTCGCAGGTGTTCAACCCTGACAATGGCGGCGCCATCCTGTGGCAGCACCTGTTCTGGTTCTTTGGCCACCCCGAGGTCTACATCATCGCGCTGCCATTCTTCGGCATCGTGTCCGAGATTTTCCCGGTGTTCTCCCGCAAGCCGCTGTTCGGCTATCACGGACTGGTGTACGCGACCATCGCGATCGCCGCCCTCTCGGTGACCGTCTGGGCACACCACATGTACGTGACAGGTGCGGTGCTGCTGCCGTTCTTCTCGTTCATGACGATGCTGATCGCGGTACCGACGGGTGTGAAGTTCTTTAACTGGATCGGCACCATGTGGAGAGGCAAACTCACCTTCGAGACGCCGATGCTGTGGTCGCTGGGCTTCATCGTCACCTTCCTCTTCGGTGGTCTCACCGGCGTGATCCTGTCGTCCTCGCCGCTGGACTTCGCGGTGTCCGACTCGTACTTTGTGGTCGCGCACTTCCACTACGTCGTGTTTGGCACCGTCGTGTTCGCGATGTTCGCTGGCTTCTACTTCTGGTGGCCCAAGTTCACCGGCAAGATGCTCAACGAGACGTGGGGCAAGGTGCACTTCTGGTTGCTGTTCATCGGCTTCCACACCACGTTCCTCATCCAGCACTGGCTGGGCGTCGAAGGCATGCCGCGTCGCTACTTCGACTACCTTCCCGAGGACGGGTTCACCTTCATGAACCAGGTCTCGACGGTGGGAGCAGTCATCCTCGCGCTGTCGACGCTGCCGTTCCTGTGGAACGTCTACATCACCGCCAAGCGTGCACCCAAGGTCACCGTTGACGACCCGTGGGGCTACGGCAACTCGCTCGAGTGGGCGACGTCCTGCCCGCCACCGCGCCACAACTTCACGTCGATTCCGCGGATCCGCTCAGAGCGTCCCGCGTTCGACCTTCACCACCCTGAGGCCGCTGCACGCGACCACGCTGCGCACCACGGCACTGACAGCGACCACGCCCCGGTGACGACGGCGTCGGGCAAGGAGGGCTAAGTCATGCGTCTTGAAGCGAACGTCTTCTGGTTCCCCTCGTTCTTCTTCCTGCTCGCGGCAGTGGTCTACGGATTCTTGACGGGCTGGGCAGAGTGGGTCGGCATCACCTGCATTCTGCTGTCGTTCGGCATGTTCATCATGGTGGCCGTGTACTTCCGGATGCTCGAGAAGCGCCACGGTCAGCGCCCCGAAGACGACGAGTCGGCCGAGATCGCCGACCTGTCGGGCTCGCAGGGCGTGTACGCGCCGTGGAGCTGGTGGCCGCTGGTCATCGCCGCCGGTGCGGCGCTCGCCTTCACCGCGATGGCGGTGGGCTGGTGGATCATGGTGCCCGCGCTCATCGTGAGCGTGATCGGCTTGGTCGGCTGGGTCTTCGAGTTCTCTCGCGGAATCCACGCGCACTAAGCCGTCACACGCAGGCGCTTTGACTGGCCGGCTTCCCGTGACGGGAAGCCGGCCAGTGGCGTTGGTGGGCCGTCTAGAGGTGAGTGAAGCGTGGCAGGGCTGTGCGCATCGGACCTGTGCGCATCGGACCTGTGGCCGTGTGTCATGCCCCCCGGGGTTAGGGCTGGCTGGCTTAGTCCTTGCGGGTCTGGGAGAGGCGCTTGTCGCGGTCGGCGAAGCCGGCAACGCCGACCAGGCGGGCGATGACGACGGCGAGAAAGAGGGTCCCCACCACGGCCTCAAGCGACGCGAGCGAACGCGCCCAGGCACTCGCGGGTACCACGTCTCCGAAGCCGAGTGTGGAGAGCGTGACGTAGCTGCCGTAGAGCAAGCTCTGCCATGCGAGGGGCTCAGTGCTGGTCAGAATGTTGTCGACGTAGCTGCCGGGTGCCCCCAGCTCGAGCAATGCCCCGACGGCTCCAAAAACACCTCCAAGCAGGAGATAGGCGCACACGGCCACGAGCAACAGATCGATGGTGCGTGCGTCGACAGGGGGTCGCACGAGTACCTCGGCGAGGGTCACGAGTAGCGCCGCCTGGAGCATCGCCATCCCCGCGAGCATGCCTGCCGTCGCGGTGCGGCTGTCCTGCTGGGCGGCGAACCAGACGCCGCCGGCGATCAGGCCGCAGGCGCCCACCAGCACTGGCCAGTAGTGGCGAGGGTTGCTGGCAGCGGTGCGGATGGCGTACCAGATCACTCCCACGTACACGCACAGGTACGCGATGGTCCAGCCAGGCCCGCCAAGGGTCACGGGATAGCCGAACTGGAGGACCACCAAGGTACACAGCAGGACCCACAACAGAGTGCGGCGTTGGTGGAGCGTCCGGGGCGCGTGGAGCAGGGACGAGCTCATGTTTCACAAAGTAGCGCGGCGGGGGTGCGTGATGAGGGATTGGGCCTTCGTTGATTCCCACTCGAAACGTGCAAGGGCGGGCCCCCTGAGTCGGAGGCCCGCCCCTTGAATGGCGTGTCGTGCTGATCGCTACTGGACGATCAAGCCCTTGGTCGCGGTCGCGGTGATGAAGCGCTGCTGGACGTTGGCCCAGTCCACGACGTTCCACCACGCCTTGACGTAGTCAGCCTTGACGTTCTTGTACTGGAGGTAGAAGGCGTGCTCCCACATGTCCAGCATGAGCAGCGGGACCAGGCCGACGGGGACGTTGCCCTGCTGGTCGTACAGCTGGACGATGATCAGCTTGTTGCCGATCGAATCCCACGCGAGGATCGACCAACCCGAACCCATGATGGTCATGGCGTTGTTGGTGAAGTGCGCCTGGAAGCCGTCGAAGGAGCCAAAGTGCTCGTCGATCGCGGCCGCCAGCTCACCCGTGGGCTTGTCGCCGCCGTCGGGGGACATGTTGGTCCAGAACACCGAGTGGTTGGTGTGGCCGCCCAGGTTGAATGCGAGGGCCTTCTCGAGGCCGGCGATCGAGCCGAAGTCTCCGGACTCACGGGCATCGGCCATCTTTTCGAGGGCGGTGTTGGCGCCGGCGACGTAGGCCGCGTGGTGCTTGCTGTGGTGCAGCTCCATGATCTCGCCAGCAATGTGGGGATCGAGGGCGCCGTAGTCGTAGGCGAGGTCGGGCAAGGCGTAGTCAGCCATTGTTCCTCCTGGTTAGGGCGCGGCGCGCGGCACCGCACGTGGGGTTTCCGGGTGATACGAGCCTATCGCCAAGAGGCGAGGCTCGAGGCTCCCGTGGGGGTGAACGCGGTCGGTTGCCAGGGGATTCCTGCGGCCGCGAACCTGAGCGCCTTCCAGGATGCACGCGACCGCCAAAAACCGACCACCATGGCCTTCCAGCGCGCTCAGGCAGGGGAGGCCGGAGAGAGCCGGGGAATGGGGGAAGCCTCCGACATCCGTGTCTGAGCGTCCCAGCAGGACGCCATGGTCGGTATTCAGGGAGCCGGTGCATCCTGGGAGGCACTGGGATGTCGAAACGCGCCAAGGGCCGGCCACCTTGCGGTGACCGGCCCTTGGCGCGTCTCGGGACTACTTGGCTGCGCCGTCGTCGACACGCTCCCACTCAGAGTCGAGACGGGCATCGGCCTGCTCTGCCTCGATCGCCTCGTGAGTGCCGTGACCATCGTGGTGGTGGCGGGCCTCGTCGAGTTCCTGCGGCGTCACGGGCTCGATGCGCTCTTCGAAGTAGAAGCGCGACAGCGCCTGCTTGAAGCGATCCCAGCGGTAGCCCTTGCGGCGCACACCGTGATCGTTGAGCTCGGGCTCGATCTCGAGCGGCTTGTGGTTGTCGTAGGACACGCGCAGCCACACCTCCTGCTCGTTCAGCGGACGGTGCACCTCGATGTACTCGCCGTGCTCATGGCGCACGATCGTGCCGGTCTCGTGCCCGTGGAGCACGAGTTCCCGGTCCTTGCGCTGGAGGCCAAGGCACAGGCGCTTGGTGATCCAGAACGCGAGAGGGGGAGCGAGGAAGATCGCCCACTGGAAGAAGATCGTGATGTCGTTGAGGGACAGGTGGAACAGGTTCGCCACGATGTCGTTGGAGCCCTCGAGCACCAAGATGACGTAGAACACGATCGCTGCCACACCGATACCCGTGCGCACGGGGACGTTGCGTGGCCTGTCGAGCACGTGGTGCTCGCGCTTGTCGCCCGTCGCCCACGACTCGAGCCAGGGGTACAGGGCGATGAAGCCAAAGAACAGTCCGGGCAGGATGACGGCGGGGAACAGGATGTTCATGGACAGCGTGTAGCCGAACAGCTCCCACTCAAGCGGCAGGCCAAAGACCCAGCCGGGCATCAGGCGCAGCGCGCCGTCGACGAACAGGATGTACCAGTCAGGCTGCGTTCCCGCGGACACCGGCGACGGGTCGTAGGGACCGTAGTTCCACACCGGGTTAATGGTGAACACCGACGCCACGAGGGCGATGATGCCGAACACCACGAAGAAGAACCCGCCGGCCTTGGCGATGTACACGGGGAACAGGGGCAGGCCCACGACGTTCTTGTCCGTACGACCTCCACCGGGGTACTGGGTGTGCTTGTGCAAGAACACCAGGAACAGGTGCAGTGCGACGAGGGCGAGGATCAGGCCCGGCACCAGCAGGATGTGCATGGTGAACAGGCGCGGAATGATGTCGCCGCCCGGGTACTCGCCGCCGAACATCCAGTAGGAGATGTAGCTGCCGAGGATCGGGATGGACTTGACCACGCCGTCGATGATGCGCAGACCGTTGCCGGACAGCACGTCGTCGGGGAGCGAGTAGCCGGAGAAGCCCGCCGCGAGACCCATGATCATGAGGGTGAAGCCCACGAGCCAGTTGAGCTCGCGGGGCTTGCGGAACGCGCCGGTGAAGAACACACGGCACATGTGGACCATGATCGACGCGATGAACAGCAGTGCTGCCCAGTGGTGCATCTGACGGATCAGCAGACCGCCGGGCACCTCGAACGAGATCCTCAGCGTCGACGCGAAGGCCTCCGTCATGGCGACGCCATGCATCGTCTCGAAGGGGCCCTCGTAGTGCACCTCGGTCATCGACGGCACAAAGAAAGCCGTGAGGAACACGCCCGTCAGCAGCAGCACGATGAACGAGTACAACGCGATCTCGCCAAGCATGAACGACCAGTGGTCGGGGAACAGCTTGCGAGCAAAGAACTTGACGAAGCCGCCGATGGACGTGCGCTCGTCGGCCCAGTTGGCGGTGCCAGCTGCGGCGGTGTTCACCTTGGTGCCCATCAGTGGCTCTCCTCCTCGACTGTGGCCTCATGGCCGCCCTTGAGGCGGTCCCAATACGACGGGCCAATGGGCTCATCGAAGTCCGCCTTGGCGACGATGTAACCGTCGTCGTCCACGGCGATCGGTAGCTGAGGCAGCGGGCGCTTGGCGGGCCCGAAGACCACCTTGGCGCCATCGGAGACGTCGAACGTCGACTGGTGGCACGGGCACAGCAAGTGGTGCGTCTGCTGCTCGTACAAAGCCACGGGGCAGCCCACGTGCGTGCAGATCTTGGAGTAGGCGACGATGCCGTCGAAGGACCAGTCCTCGCGACCCTTCTGGACCTTGAGGTCGGCGGGGTCGAGCCTCACGAGGAGCACCACGGCCTTGGACTTCTCAGTCATGAGGTGGTGGTGATCGAGCTCGTTCAAGCCTTCGGGGATGACGTGGAAGACCGAGCCGATGGAGACATCCGCTGCGCGGATGAGCGCACCGTCAGGGTCGCGGGCAAGGCGAACACCCGGTCCCCACAAGGTGTGGCGGAACTTAGAGATGTTCCAGTCGGCTCCCATGTTGCCAATCTGAGGAACCAGGACGGCCAGGGGAGCGATCGCGAGGGCCGAGATCAGCGAGCCCTTGAGCAGGCTGCGACGCGGGACGCCGTTGCCTGCCAGACCGGAGTCTTCCGCTCCATCCTTGAGGTTCTGGATCGCGCCTTCACGGCTCTCATCGGAGCTGCGAAGCTCGTGGCGCTCTTCGACCATCTCGTGGTCGCGCATCAGGGTCTTGGCCCAGTGAATGGCACCAAGACCGATGCCGATCATCGACGCGAAGAGGCCCAGGCCAATCCACATGTTGACGTTCTGGATGGTGCCGACGTCGCCGCCGTCGCCAATGTCGAGGACAAAGTAGGCGCCAATGGAAACGATGGTGCCGAGGACCGAGACCGCGAAGAGGGCCGCGACCTGGCGTTCGGCGCGCTTGCTCGCCTTGGGGTCGACGTCCGCGCGACGGGGCCGGTGGTAGGGCAGACCGGGGTTGTCGAAACCGTTCTTGTTGTCGACTTCCTCGGCGTGGTCAGTGTGGTGCTCGGGGGCGCTCATGAGGAACGGGCTCCTACCCAGATGGTGCTAGCAATGATGAGGCCGAGGAGGACGAGCCACGCCCACATACCCTCGGAAACAGGGCCGATGGCGCCCAGGCTCAGTCCGCCGGGCGAGCCCGCCTGCTGCGCGGCGAGATAGGCGATGACGTCGCGCTTAGCCTCGGGCGTGATGTTCGCGTCGTTGAAGACGGGCATCGACTGGGGGCCGGTGAGCATGGCTTCGTAGACGTGCTCGGGGGTGGTGTCGAGCAGTGACGGGGCGAACTTGCCCTGCGTCAGTGCTCCACCGCCACCGATGGAACCGTGACACATCGCGCAGTTGGTGCGGAACACGAGCATGCCGTTGTCGGCGTCGCCCAGTTCGGGGTCCACCTGCTCGGGAGTCGGCACAGCCGGGCCGGCGCCGAGCGAGGCCACCCAGGCGGCCAACTGGTCGATCTCGTCCTGCGAGAACTGGGCGGGCTTGGCGGGAGCCTGCGGGCCGGACGCCTGCATGGGCATGCGGCCAGTGCCGACCTGGAAGTCGACGGAGGCGGCTCCCACTCCCACGAGAGACGGCGCGACGCCTTCAGTGCCCTGGGCGTCGAGGCCGTGGCACGAGGCGCAGTTGGCGGCAAAGAGTCGCTCGCCGGTGGCGATGTCGTCGGCCGACGCTTCGGTGGAAGCCGTGGCGGGGCTCGGGGCCGCGATGGCGGCAACGCCGGTGATCAGCGCGAGCAGCGCGAGGACCAGCAAGAGGGGAGCAGCGCGGTGATGGCGCTTGCGTGCAATGGCATTCATCGGGCGGTCCTCCTTACTGGACGAAGTAGATGATGGCGAACAGGGCGATCCACACGACGTCGACAAAGTGCCAGTAGTAAGACACGACGATCGTGGTGGTGGCCTCGTGAGTACCGAACCTCTTGGCGGTGAACGAGCGTCCCAGCACGAACAGCATCGCGATGAGTCCGCCGAGCACGTGCAGGCCGTGGAAGCCGGTGGTGAGGTAGAAGACCGAGCCGTAGGGGCTGGACGAGATGGTCAGGCCCTCGGACACCAGGACGGCGTACTCATACACCTGAACGGCGATGAAGATCGAGCCCATGATGTAGGTGAGCACGAACCACTCGTGCATGCCCCAGCGCTTGACCTGCCAGATCGACCCCTCGCGCCGACGCTGGTAGCGCTCAGCGGCGAGCACTCCGAACTGCGCGGTAAAGGACGACAGGACCAGGATGATGGTGTTGCCGAGGGCGAAGGGGACATTGAGAAGCTGCGTCTGCTCGGCCCATACCTCGGGCACCTCTGCGCGGAGGGTGAAGTACATCGCAAAAAGACCCGCAAAGAACATGAGTTCAGATGCGAGCCAAACGATGGTTCCAACCGCGACCTGATTGGGTCGCGTGGCATGGATCGGAGACGGCACAGTAGTCGTCGCGTGGGACATGGGTCCCATTATTGCCTAAGACTTTGGTCCTAGAGGCCAGAACGCGCGCGATTGCCAGGAAGTTCCCCACGCGGGCATGAGACCTGTGGCTTCGTGCCAGAATAACCACATGACTGGCACGAGTGACGTGGCGAATCGCGGCGACAATGCCGTGGGGAGCGCCAAGGCCCGAATTCTGCTCTACAGCGATGACCGCAATGTGCGCGAAAAGGTGCGGTTCGCGGTGGGTTCCACGACGCACGGCAGGCAGATCGAGTGGCTTGAGACGGCCACGCATGACGCGGTGATCACGGCGGTTGACGGGCAGCGTTTCGACCTGCTGATCCTTGATGGCGAGGCCGCCAAGTCCGGCGGTATGGGGATCTGCCGCCAGATCAAGCACGAGGTCTACCACTGCCCGCCGATCATGTTGCTCGTGGGACGCCCTGGCGACGCCTGGCTCGCCACATGGTCGGAGGCCGATGCGGCGGTTGCCCACCCGCTCGACCCCTTTGCCGTGCGCGAGACTGTCGACGCCTTCTTCGCGCCCGCGCCTGTCGCTGACTGACCCGCCCCCACATCGCCCGAGGAGGCACCGTGGCCACTCTGCAGGAACTGTTGTCGCGCCTGGTCGAGCACCAGGACCTGACCGCCGCCGAAACCGCGGCCGTGATGGACTCGGTGCTGACGGACGCGGCCTCTCCGGTACAGATTGCTGGCTTCCTTGCGGCGTTGCGCGTCAAGCGCGAGACCCCCGAGGAGGTCGAGGGGCTTGCGAGCGCCATGCTCGAGCACGCCATCCGCATCGAGGTTCCGGGCCGATGCGTGGACATCGTGGGTACGGGCGGTGACGGTTTCAATACCGTCAACATCTCGACGATGGCATCGCTGGTGATCGCGGGCACCGGGCTGACTGTCGTCAAGCACGGCAATCGCGGTGCGACGTCGATGTCCGGCTCGGCCGACGTGCTCGGTGTCCTGGGTGTGCGTCTTGACCTTCCTCCTGAGCGGGTGGCCGAACTCGCCACGGAGGTCGGGATCACGTTCTGCTTTGCTCAGGTGTTCCACCCCTCGATGCGTCACGCGATGCCGATCCGCAAGGAACTCGGCGTGCCCACGACCTTCAACATCCTTGGCCCGCTCACCAACCCCGCCCAGCCTGCGGCCACCGCGATCGGTTCCTCGAGTCTGCGGGTGTCGCCGGTTTTGGCCGGCGTACTCGCCCGGCAGGGTCGTCAGGGTCTGGTCTTCCACGGAGACGATGGTCTGGACGAGCTGGCTCCCACCGCCGCCGCGACTGTCTGGGAGGTCAGGGGAGAGGGTGCTGTCGAACACCGGCTCGATCCCGTGGTCGACCTTGGCGTACCGGCATGCACGATCGAAGACCTGCGTGGGCACACCCCTGAGCACAACGCGGCGGTGGTACGCGAGGTCCTTGCCGGACACCAGGGCCACGTGCGCGACACCGTCGTGCTCAATGCAGCGGCGGGCATCGTCGCAGATGGCACGCTTGCTGGCACGGCATCAGGCACGCTCACCGAGCGCTTTAACGCTGCGCTGAACCATGCCGTCGAGGCCATCGACTCGGGGGCGGCGGCTGACGTCCTCGAGCGTTGGAGTGTTGCTTCCCGCGCGTAGAACCGAGCCCGTCAGAATCGGCGTTCGTGTCCAAACGGACCACCGTCGGCACGCCGGGCCTCGACCCAGCGCCCATGGCGACCGGCACCGTTGATTGGTGAGCACCACTGGCCATCGACGTAGAGCAATCGAGTACCTGGCCGCTCTAGCCAGCGCAGCACGAGTTCCTGTTCCTCGATAAGGGTGGGAATGTCGAGATCGAGCGAGGCCCAAGCCTCGCGCAATCGGTCGGCCGCTACCCACACGCCGCTGTCGACGCGTGCTGCGCCGGTCAGCCTGCCGTGCGCGACCGCCAGGAGCTCCCAGCGATCGTCGATCTCTCTCACTGCGACCAAGCTGCACGCCGTCAAGGAGCGCAGGCGCGCCTGCCGCGTTGCAGCATCGACCACCGCGCTCAGCCCGTCACGGACCTCTTTGGCACGCTCGTATTCCAGTCGTTGGGCATACGAAGCGACGGCTGCGCTTAACGCCTCGACAACGGGGGAGACGTCCCCGGCCAGCACGTCGCGGGTCAACGCGATCGTGTCGTCATAGCCCACCGCGGTTCCGCCGACGCATGGAGCCGCGCAGCGGCCCGTGTCTTTGAGGATGCATGCGCGAGCGTGGGCGCGCGGCTCGATGGTCAAGCGGGTGGTGCACGTGCGCACGCCGAGCGCGTCCTGCAGTGCGACGATGGCGGCGCGGGCGTCGGAGCCGGAGCGCATGGGCCCCATCCATCCCTCGCCTCCCTGGGCAGCCTTGGACAGCGCGAGTCGGGGGTGGCGTTCGTCGGTCAAGCGGACCCACGCAGCGCGTTCTGGGCGCGCGGATCGACGGTTGTAGCGCGGTCGCAGTTGGTCAATCATGCGGATCTCGAGCACGTTGGCCTCGAGTTCGCTTGCGCAGACTGTGGTGTCGACGTCGACGGCCAGTTCGAGCATCTCCCGGACAGCGCGGCGAGTCTCGCCCCGAGTGAAGTAGGACTTCACCCTCGACCGCAGGTTGCGGGACGTGCCCACGTAGAGGGCTTCGCCTTGCGGACCCCGGAAAACGTAGACGCCGGGTTTGGACGGCACCTTGTGGGCCATGATCGCCTTGCGACGCAGGCTCGAGGGCACAGGATTGCGCAGGGCGTCGAGGTCTTCGCGGTGGGTGATGCCAAAGGCCGCAAGCCGCTCAAGCATGCCGTGGAGCACCTCGGAGGTTGCCCGGGCATCGTCGAGCGCGCGGTGGTTAGGCGTCACGACGGTGCCGAAGACCCGCGCGAGGGTGCTGAGTTTCTTGTTGGGCGCTTCTTCTTTGGTGGTAGCGCGTCGGGCAAGGGTCAAGGTGTCCACGACCTCAGGCCGTGGCCATGAGTAGCCCTCGGCCGCGCATGCTGCCTTGAGGAAGCTCACGTCGAACCGCGCATTGTGTGCCACCAAGACGGCATCGCCCAGGAACTCCAGGAAGGCAGGGAGCACCTGGCCGATGCGCGGCGCTGCCACCACCATGGCATCCGTGATGCCGGTGAGCGCGACGATCATGGGTGGGATGGGACCCCCGGGGTCCACGAGCGTCTGAAACTCGCCGATCACCTCACCGCCCCGGGTCTTGACCGCGCCGATCTCGGTGATGGCGCAGTCCTGTGGGGAGGTGCCGGTGGTCTCGAGGTCCACGACCACGAAAGTGGTGGCCGACAGCGGCTCGCCTATGTCAGCAAGCGTCGCCTGAACGGTCGTGGTCATGGTGTAGACGGTACGCCCCGCCACCGACAACGCGGATCCGACAGAGGCGGTGGAGCGTCGATGTCAGACCGTGGTTCTAGCGTCGCAGACATGATCATCGACTGTGATACATGCGACGTACGCGGCAAGGCGTGCGGTGACTGCGTCGTGTCGTTCCTGACCATCCCCGTGCGGCCGAACACGACCGTGGAGATGGACGACGACCAGGCTGCAGCCGTCGACGCACTGGTGCAGGGGGGTCTTGTGCCTCCACTGCGCCTGGTGCACGACCACCGCGCGAGCTGAGCCTCCGACGAGAAGCGGATCGCCCAGCAGGGGGTCCGGCTCTCAGTCGCGCTTGTGGGTGCCGGCGTAGATCTCGTCGATCACGTCGGAGTACTTGGCGAGCACCTTGGCACGCTTGACCTTGAGCGATGGCGTCAGCATGCCGTTGTCGATCGTCAGGTCACCGTGGAGGATGCGGAAAGTGCGTACGGACTCCGCACGCGACACGGCCTTGTTGGCGCGGTCGACGGCCTTCTGTAGGTGCTCCAGGATGCGCGGATCCTCGAGCGCCTGCTCAACGGTCATGGGCTCCCAGCCCTTGCCCTTAAGCCAGCCGGGAAGTGCCTCCGCGTCGAGGGTGAGAAGCGCCGCGATGAAGGGCTGCGAGTCGCCGACGACCACGCACTGGCTCACCAGGGCGTAGGCGCGGATCCGGTCCTCCAGTTCGGCGGGGGCGACGTTCTTGCCGCCTGCCGTGACGATGATCTCCTTCTTGCGACCCGTGATGGTGAGGTAGCCGTCCTCATCTTCGGTGCCAATGTCGCCGGTGTGGATCCAGCCGTCAACGACGGCCTCAGCGGTGGCAGCCTCGTTGTTGTGGTAGCCACGGAAACCCTGCTCCGCGCGCATGAGGATCTCGCCGTCGCGTGCGATCTTCACCTCGAAGCCAGGCAGCGGCGGGCCGACGGTCCCGATCTTCGACAGCGTGGTGCGGTTGACGTGGGTCGCGGCGTTGGTCTCGGTGAGGCCGTAACCCTCAAGGACGACGAGGCCGAGTCCACGGTAGAAGTGGCCCAAGCGCTCACCCAGCGGGGCGGAGCCGGAGACAGCCCAGTGGGCCTTGCCGCCGAGCAGTTCGCGGATCTTGCGTAGCACCAGACGGTCGGCAACCTGGTGCTTTGCCTTGAGGACGGCGCTTGGGCCGTGCTCCGTGTCGAGCGCCTTGGAGTAGGCGATCGACTGCTTGGCCGCCCAACGGAAGATCTTCACCTTGCCGCCCGCGGCAGCCTTCTGCTCGGCCCCGTTGTAGACCTTCTCGAACACGCGGGGAACCGCGAGCAAGAGGGTGGGGCGCATGGTGCCGATCAGCGGGACCAAGCGTGAGGAATCGGGGCAGTAGCCGATGACGACGCCGCCTGCGAGGAGAATGTGCTGGACGAGTCGTGCGAGCGAGTGGGCAAGCGTCAAGAACAGCACGGTCGATGCGCCGTCCTCGTTGATGACCTCGTGCATCTCGTCCGACATGCCCTTGATGTGGCGCACGTAGGAGAACTGGGTGAGTTCCACACCCTTGGGGCGGCCCGTGGTGCCGGACGTGTACATGATCGTGGCGAGGGAGTCGTGGTTGACGGTGGCGAGTGCCGCCTCCAGCTGCTCGTCGCTCACCGACGCGCCATCGGCCGTCAGGGCCGCGACGGCGCCCTCGTCGATCACGAGGATCTCGCGTAGGGGAGTGGTGGCAGCGTCCTTGACCTGCTGTGCGAGCTCGGCGTGAGCCGCGGTCTCTGCGATGAGCACTTCCACGGCGGCGTCCTCGCAGATCCACTGGATCTGGTCCACCGACGAGGTGTCGTAGATGGGGACGGGAATCGCGCCGACCGTCATGGAGGCAAGGTCAAAGACCGTCCACTCCCAGCGCGTACGCGACTGGATGGCCACGGTGTCTCCGGGCTTCACTCCGTGTGCGATCAGGCCCTTGGCGACCGCATCGACCGTCGCACGCGCCTGGTCGCCGGTGACGTCGACCCAGGAGTTGTCCGGCTGCGGGTTGCGCACGACGGTCTGGGACCCTCGGCTCTCCCAAGCACTGCGGACCAGAGAGACAATGTGGGGCGCATACGTTGCGTCCAAAGTGGGCATGTGTTTTCGTCTCCGTCGTCTCGGCAGGTTCGGCTCACGATACCCTCTTGAGAGTCCCATCACCCAACAGCTTGAGGAGCGCTAGCACATGCATGCGATCGGCGTAGACATCGGTGGAACCAAGATCGCCGTCGGTGTGGTGGACGACGAGGGCGCGATTGTCGAAACGATCCGTCGCCCCACGCAGCCCGAGCATGCGGAGAGCATTGACGCCGCTATCGCGGACGCTGTTCACGAGCTCGGCCAGCGCTACGAGTTCCACCACATCGGCCTGGCGGCCGCTGGCTTCGTGTCGTCGGACCGTCGGCGTGTCCTCTTTGCCCCCAACATCGCGTGGCGCGAGTACGACCTTGCCTCCAAGGTCGAGGCGCTGATTGGACGCGACGACGTCTCCGTCGTGGTCGAGAACGACGCGAACGCTGCGGGGTGGGGAGAGTTCCGCTACGGGGCTGGCCGCGACGTGCGCGACATGGTGATGCTGACGATTGGCACCGGCCTTGGCGCGGCCATCATTGTCGAGGGTCAGCTCGTGCGTGGCGCTTATGGCTTTGCCGCAGAGCTCGGACACGTGCGGGTTCAGCCTGGCGGGCACCCTTGCGGCTGCGGGCACCGCGGTTGCTGGGAGCAGTACGCGTCGGGATCCGCGCTCGTGCGCGAAGCCCGTCGTGCGGCGGCAGAGCGCACCGTGCGGGCCGCTGGCTTGATCGAGCGCGCAGGCGGCGATCCCGCCGCCATCATCGGACCCCACGTCACGGCTGCAGCGGCCGAGGGCGACGAGCTCGGCATCGAACTGCTCGCCGAACTCGGCTCCTGGATCGGTGCAGGCGCCGCGTCGCTCGCCGCAGTTCTCGATCCCGAGTCCTACGTGGTGGGTGGGGGCGTGATCGGCGCTGGCGAGATGCTGCTGGCGCCCGCACGTGCGGCATATGCCGAGCACCTGCCGGCGCGTGGACACCGTCCCGTGGCACCGATCATCGCTGCGGCGATGGGCAACGACGCAGGCATCGTGGGTGCGGCCGCACTTGCGCGCGAGGCCGCTGGCGTTCGAGACTGACTGAAGAAACAGAAGCGGAGAACCCTTCCAGGATGAGCGCCTACTACACGCTGTTCAAGCACGTGCTGATCGGCCCCCCGCTCAAGGGCTACTACCGTCCTTGGGTCGAGGGAACAGAGCACGTGCCCGACAGCGGCGGTGCGATCCTCGCTTCCAACCACTTGGCAGTGTCGGACTCGTTCTTCCTTCCACTCGTGCTCAAGCGCAAAGTCGTCTTCCTGGGCAAGTCCGAGTACTTCACCGGCAAAGGCGTCAAAGGCTATGTGACGCGTTCGTTCATGGAAGGCGTGGGCACCATTCCTGTCCACCGCGGCGGCGGCCGCGCGTCCGAGGCGGCGCTGCGCACGGGCCTGCAGGTGCTTCAGGGCGGGGAGTTGCTCGGCATTTACCCCGAAGGCACCCGCAGCCCCGACGGCAGGCTCTACCGCGGCAAGACCGGTGTGGCGCGCATGGCGATCGAAGCGGGCGTGCCCATCATTCCCGTGGCCATGATCGGCACTGATGTCGCTCAGCCCATTGGCCAGGCGGTGCCCAAGCGTACGGACATTGGCGTGCGCATCGGCCCTGCTGTGCGCCTCGATGCCTTTGCTGGTCGTCAGGACGACCGGGCCGCTTTGCGCGAAGCGACGGATTCCGTCATGAAGGCCATCGCCGAACTATCCGGCCAGGAGTATGTCGATCGGGACTCAGCGCAGTACAAGCGCGAACTCGAACGCGGATCCAAGGGCACCTAAGGTCCCTCCGCTCGAGGCCAGACCGCGCCCTATGATGGGCGGGTCACACCACCACCATGAAAGGTTCACCATGTCGGTTCGCCGCGTCGCCCTGCTCACTGCGGGCGGTTTTGCCCCGTGCCTGTCCTCTGCTGTGGGCGGCCTGATCGGTCGCTACACCGAGATCGCGCCGGAGGTTGAGATCATCGCCTACCAGCACGGTTACTGGGGCCTGCTGCAGGGCAAGTACGTCACGGTGACCGATGTGGTCCGTGAGAAGGCCGCGATCCTGCACGACTTCGGTGGCTCGCCCATCGGTAACTCGCGCGTCAAGCTCACCAACTACGACGACTGCTTCAAGCGCGGTCTCGTGGCCGAGGGTGAAGACCCGCTGAAGGTGGCCGCTGAGCAGCTCAAGGCAGACGGCGTGGACGTGCTCCACACCATCGGTGGCGACGACACCAACACGACCGCCGCCGACCTCGCCGCCTACCTGCACGACAACGGCTACGAGCTCACCGTCGTGGGTCTGCCCAAGACGATCGACAACGACGTGGTGCCCATCAAGCAGTCGCTGGGTGCCTGGTCGGCCGCTGAGCAGGCCTCCGTGTTCGCGCAGAACGTCATCGGCGAGCACCGCTCCGGCCCGCGCATGCTGATCATCCACGAGGTCATGGGCCGTGCCTGTGGCTGGCTGACCGCCGCCGCCGGCATGAAGTACCGCGAGTGGCTCGAGACCCAGGAATGGCTGCCCGAGATCGGCCTGTCCAAGGAGCGTTGGGACATCCACGCCCTGTACGTTCCCGAGCAGAAGCTCGACCTTGACGCCGAGGCTGAGCGCCTCAAGGCCGTCATGGACGAGGTCGGCAACGTCAACATCTTCCTGTCCGAGGGCGCCGGTGTGCCCGAGATCATCGCGGAGATCGAGGAGGCTGGCGGCGAGGTCGAGCGCGACCCGTTCGGCCACGTCAAACTCGACACCATCAACCCCGGCCAGTGGTTCGCCAAGCAGTTCGCTGAGCGCCTTGGCGCCGAGAAGGTCATGGTCCAGAAGTCGGGCTACTTCTCGCGTGCGGCCAAGGCCAACGCCGAGGACCTGCGCCTGATCAAGTCGATGACCGACTACGCGGTGGAGTGCGCCCTGCGCGGCGAGGCCGGTGTGATCGGCCACGACGAGGAGGACGGCGGCCGTCTCAAGGCCATCGAGTTCCCCCGCATCGCTGGCCACAAGCCCTTCGACGTCACCACCGAGTGGTACACCCGTACCCTCAGCGAGATCGGTCAGGTCTGAGCCTATGAGTGAGGAAGCGCTACAGGCGGCAGGCGTCGACTCGTACCGCTCCTTCACGGCACTGCAGCAGCCGGCCTGGCCCGATGCCGACGCACTCGCGTCGGTGACGGCCAGGCTTGCCGCGGTGCCACCGCTGGTGTTCGCGGGAGAGGCGGACGTTCTGCGAGAGCACCTCGCAGCGGCGGGACGGGGAGAGGCTTTCGTCCTTCAGGGCGGCGACTGCGCGGAGATGTTCGAGGAGGCTACGGCCGACCGGATCCGCAACAAGATCAAGACGATTCTGCAGATGTCGGTGATCCTCACCTACGGCGCTTCGACGCCCGTGGTGAAGATCGGCCGCATGGCAGGCCAGTACGCGAAGCCGCGGTCCTCGGACACCGAGACCCGCGACGGCGTGACGCTGCCCGCCTACCGTGGCGACATCATCAACTCCGCAGCCTTCACCGAAGAGGCGCGCATTCCCAACCCGCAGCGCATGCTCGACGCGTATCACGTGTCGGCGTCGACCCTGAATCTCATCCGGGCCTTCACGCACGGTGGGTTCGCGGACCTGCGCAGCGTGCACTCGTGGAACAAGGGCTTCGCGGCCAACCCCGCGTACCGGCGTTACGAGCAGATGGCCACCGAGATCGATCGCGCGGTGCGCTTCATGGGCGCAGCAGGCGGCGACTTCGATGCCCTCAAGACCGTCGACCTGTTTGCGAGCCACGAGGCGCTGCTGCTCGATTACGAGCGGGCGCTGACGCGCATCGACTCGCGCTCGGGGATGGCGTACGACACGAGCGCCCACTTTGTGTGGATCGGCGAGCGCACGCGCCAGCTGGACGGTGCGCATGTCGAGTTCATGTCGAAGATCCACAACCCGATTGGCGTCAAGCTGGGTCCGACGGCCCAGGCCCACGAGGCTATCGAGTTGGCCGAGCGCCTCAACCCCGACAACATCCCTGGTCGCCTCACGCTCGTGGTGCGCCAGGGTGCGGACAAGGTGCGTGACAACCTGCCTCCGCTCGTTGAGGCCGTGCGTGATGCCGGTGTCGTGGTCACGTGGCTGTCCGACCCGATGCACGGCAACACCTTCACCTCGGAGTCGGGCTACAAGACCCGCAAGTTCGACACCATCCTCGATGAGGTCACGGGCTTCTTCGAGGTGCACCGCGCACTGGGCACCGTCCCCGGTGGCCTGCTCGTGGAGCTCACCGGCGACGACGTCACCGAGGTCATGGGTGGCACCGAGGAGATCGACGACCAGTCGCTCGCGCTGCGTTACGAGACCAAGGTCGACCCGCGCCTGAACCACCAGCAGTCGCTCGAGTTGGCGTTCCTCGTCTCTGAGCTGCTGAGCGCTCGCTAGGCGACCACAGCAACACTGAAGGGCCGATGCGCGGGTCACCCGCGCATCGGCCCTTCAGCTTTGTCTGTGGGGGCTGAGCGACTCAGCTGTCGTAGATCAGCGTGACGGTCGAGCCAACCTCGACCTCCGTGCCGGGGTCGGGGCGCTGGCCGACGACGAAGTCGGGTGTGGTCCAGGGCCAGGCGTTGGCGGCTTCGAGCTCGACCTCGAGCCCGAGGTCCGCAAGTTCCTGCTGCGCGCGCTCGACCGTGTTGTAGGTGTAGTCGTTGAGGGCGACGAGTGGCGGACCCTCTGAGACCCAGATGGTGATCGCCTGGGTACGCGTGCCTTCGGCGCCCGCGCCCGGGTCCTGGCGGAACACCGTGCCCTTCGGCTGCTCGTTGGTGCGCTCGTACTTGACGGAGACGTCCATGGCATCGTCGCCGAGGGCCGCGATGGCGTCGGCCTCGGTCATGCCAACGACGTCCTGGACCTCGATCGGGGCGGGGCCGTTGGAGACCTCGAGCGTCACAGTGGAGTCGTGGCGGACCGTCTTGCCCTCGGCGGGGGTCACCGACATGACCTCACCCTTGGGCACGGTGTCGGAGTAGGTGAGCACAGTGTCGCCAAGCGGGAAGCCGATGTCTCCTAGCGCGCTGATCGCATCCTGTTCCGTGCCACCGACCACCTCGGGGATCGTCTCCTGGCGTGCGCCCAGCGAGACGACGATCGTCACCTCGGAGCCGTCAGGAGCACGGGTCTGCGCACCAGGGTCGGTGTCGATGACCAGCCCTTGGGCGATGGTGTCGTCGTAGGCCGTCTCCTTGGCGACCTCGAACTGCAAGGCCGTGAGTGCGGCCTCCGCGTCGGCCGCGGGCTCGCCGCGCACGTCGGGGACGGTCGTGAAAGCGCCGGGGCCCACGGAGTGGTACCACCACAGCCCCAGGCCGCCGAGCACCAACAAGGTGGCAAGGATGGCGCCGAGCCACCAGCCCACGCGGGTCTTGGTCTGGACGGGTTCCACAGCGTCGGGGTCGTCGTCAAGCAACTCGGCATCGAGGACGTCGACGGCGGTGGCAGTTCCGCCCAAACCGATGGGCAACGCGACCGTCGAGCCCGAGGGGGCATCGTCCAAGACGGTGGTGGCGCCCTCGTCGTGCGCGATGGGTGTCGCGCCTGTCGGTGGTGCGGCGCGCCGTGCAAGCGTGGGGTCGTCGAGCACCGAGTGAGTGTCGCGCACCATGGCAAGGGCGCTGCCCGCATCGACTGGCCGGCCGCCCGCATTGCGAGCGGCAAGGGACGAGATCAGGTCGTCGATTTCGTGGGGCAACCACGGCACAAGGGCCGATGCCGGGGGGATGTCCTCGTGCACGTGCCGCGCCGCAACGCCCAGCGCCGTCTCGGCGGTGAAGGGCTGACGGCCCGTGATCATCTCGTACAGCAACACGCCGCAGGCGTACACATCTGCGCGAGCGTCGGCGTCGCCATCCACCACCAATTCGGGGGCCAGATATGCGACGGTGCCCATGAGCATCCCCGTCGACGTGGACGTGACTTCGGTGACGGCTCTCGCGAGGCCAAAGTCGGCGAGCCTGGGCTGGTCCTCGTCGTCGAGCAGCACGTTCTCTGGCTTGACGTCGCGGTGCACCAGACCGGTGCGGTGGGCGGCGGCGAGCGTGTCGAGCACAGACTCCGTGATCGCCATGGCCTGGCCGACGGTGAGCGTGTGCTCGCGCTTGAGGCGCTGTCGCAGGTTCTCGCCCTCGACGTACTCCATGGTCAGGTAGGACAGGTGCCCATCGATGCCCTGGTCGTAGACGCGCACCATTCCCGGGTGAGTGAGGCGTGCGGCGGCCTTGGCTTCGCGCTGGAAGCGCGCGACAAAGTCGGCCTCGGTCGCATCGGCGGCGAGGTGGGGGTGCATGACCTTGAGCGCCACGTCCCGCTCGAGCCGCTGATCGTGGGCCACGTACACCGTCGCCATGCCGCCTGCGGCGACGCGTTCGCGCACCTCATAACGGCCGTCGATCAGACGGCCGATCAACGGGTCGGTCATCGTCTCGGACACAGTGAGCATTCTATGCGGCTTGCACGTGGGGTTGGACGAGGCTGTCGGGTGCGCCGTCGTACTAGAAGCGGTTCATGAGTGCCAGCACGGATGCGACGTACTGACGGGTGTCGGCGTGCATGCCGTACTTGGCCACGCCCGCTTCGCCCTGGTAGTACCCGGCAATCGCCGTCTCGAGGTCGCGCCCACCGCGGGTGAGGTGGCGCAGCAGCGTCACGCCGGCGGTGATGTTGTCCTCAGGCACCAGCAGGTTGAGCTCTCGTCCGGCAAGGTCGGAGACCCACTCGCCGGTTGAGGGGATCACCTGCATGGCGCCAATGGCGTTGGCGGGGGAGACGGCTCGCATGTTGAAGCCCGACTCCTGGTAGGCGATGGCCTGTGCGAGCGCGGGGTCGACCCCCAGCTCCTTGGCCTTGGCGACGATCATCGACTGGATCTGCGCACGCGTGGGAACGTCCATGGCGTTCAAGGTGGCCTTGTTCTGGTTGGCGGCGCCCACCACGGCATCGGAATAGGTGCGGCCCGCGAAAGTGTCGCCTACCAGGCCCGTCGGCACACCGCCGGGAATGGTCAGGCTCTGGCCAATGCGAATGAGCGAGGCGTTCTTGATGCCATTGGCCGACACGATGCTCGAGGTGGTCACGCCGAACCGGTTGGCGATGGCAGCGAGCGTGTCGCCACCCTTGACTGTGTACGTCTGGGTGGTGCCGCCGAACTCCTGCAGGTTGTCGTCGGTCGCGAGGGACAGTCCGCCGCCGGAGGACGCCGAGGTGGTGCCCGAGCCGCTCGCACCGGGAATGCTCAGGCGTTGGCCTTCGCGGATGATCGCCTTCGACCCGAGGGAGTTCGCGGACGTGATGGAGGACACGGACACTCCGTACTTGCGCGCGAGGTCCCAGACAGTGTCGCCCGCGGCGACGGTGTGCGTGGCACTACTCGATCCAACGGTGTTCGACGTGGCAGTGGCCTTCGCGCCGTTGGTGGCGCCGGGGATGGAGAGGCGCTGACCGGTGCGGATGGTGGCGTTCGCGCCCAACTTGTTGGTCGACACGATGGTGGACACGGTGGTGCCGTACTTGCGGGCGAGATCCCACACGGTGTCGCCTTCGACAACCGTGTGGGTACCGGACGAGGACGAGGCTGCCTGCGACGAGGACGACGACGGAATGGTGAGGGTCTGACCAATCACGATGAGTGCGCGCGAGTTCAGCCCATTGGCCTTGACGATCGAGGACACGGAGGTGTCGTAACGGACTGCGAGGCCGCTGACCGTCTCGCCTGGCTTGACCTGGTGACGCTCGTCGGCGGACGCAGGCAGGCCCGCGAAGGCCGTGAAGGCCAAGGCGGCCGATGCGGTGATCGCGGCGGTGCGCAGCGCGCGCTGGGGGGCAGGTCGAGCTCGCATGGCGGCCTCCTCGCTGAGACGGAAGTGTCTCATGTGACAAATGTGACAGATGTGACTGTAACCCCGGGCGGATGACAAGTGCAAGGGCACCGGCTCGGGGAAAGGAGGCGGGCGCGGGGTTTGTACTCTTGGGGGGTGAGCGAAGAGATGCAGTGGTTGACCGTCCCGGACTTTGCCGACGCGCTGGGCGTCGAGGCTTCGGACGTGCGCGAGTTGATCCGGACGGGCCAGGTCATCGCCGTGCGACGTGGACCGTCGAACACGTGGCAGATTCCTGGGGAGTTCATCGTCGAAGACGAGGACGGTCCGCGTCTGCTCCCCACCTTGGTGGGAACGCTGACGGTGCTGTCTGACGCCGGGCTAGGTGACGACGAGGCCATCGAGTGGCTCTCAAGCGTCCACGAGGAACTGGGCGAGAGCCCGCTGGCCGCGTTGCGCAGCGGAAAGCGGGCGCCCGTGCGCCGTGCGGCGCAGACGCTGTTCTAAGTCGTTCTCCCCGGGCGTGGCCCGCCCGCGTTAGTGGGAGCGCGTGACGGAGTGGCCGATCAGCTCGTCAATCACAGCGGCGCCCTCGGGGTGCAGTGACGCGCCGTCCAAGGTCGCCCGAGCGCGCGTGGCGCGCAGGTCGATGTGTGCCTCGCACCACTGCTCGGCGTCCGTTGCGGCGATGACCTCGAGGACCCGCGACACCTGGTCGGTGGAGGCGTCCCGAACGCCCAAGGTGTCCCGGATGGCTTCCTTGCCGATCTCGTCGGTCTGAGTCCACGCGCGCCACAGCACAAGAGTGCGCTTGCCTTCGCGGATGTCATCGCCGGTGGGCTTGCCGGTGACCTCTGGAGCGCCGTGCAGGCCCAGGAGGTCGTCCCGCAACTGGAAGGCGATGCCAAGGTCGAGTCCGACCTCGCGCATGGTCGCCACTTGCGCGCCGTCAGCGCCAGCGATCGCTGCGCCGAGTGCCAAGGGGAACTCGCACGTGTACGACGCCGTCTTGGAGCGCATGACACCGATGATCTGGTCGTGCTGGCGGTCGAGGGCGTCGATGGGCTGCGCGGCTGCGCGCATGTCCATGTACTGGCCTGCGGTGACGAGGTCGGACATGTCGACGAACATTTCGGCGACCGTGCTGGCGCGAGTGGTCCCCAGCACGGCGGTAGCCCGCACCAGGGCACGTTGACACGCCATCAGGGTGAGATCACCCGCGAGGATGCCGCCTGCGGCTCCGAAGCTCAGGGCAGAACCGAGCCAGCCGCGTTCGCCATGCACGCGAGCAATACGGCGGTGGGCGGCGGGCTTACCCCGTCGGGTATCGGAGTCGTCCAGCACATCGTCGTGAAGCAGTGCTGCGGTTTGGAACAGTTCAAGTGCGGCGGCGACATCGATGGCGGCCTCGTGACCGGGTCCCTCTGCCGTCTCGGGCGCGTGCGCCGCGTGCGAAGCCAGCAAGAGGAGAGCGCGCAGGCGCTTGCCGCCGGCAGCAGCGTCGAGCATGGGCTCGGTGATCTCGCTTACCTCGGCGCCGGCCTCGGACGTAGCAGCGATCGTGCTTTCCAAGGTGCGTGAGATGCGGGAATCGACGGAGGTGCGCCAAGCGGCCAGAGGATCGGTCACGCCACCACCCTAGGCGCAGCGCTCCGAGGTGAGCGCATCCCCAGGGCCGCGACACGGCGGGCCATCCCCGATGTCCACGCACCGCGGTGGCAGGAGGTGCCAAGGTGCTCGAGCATCGGCGCTATGACGACTCACGTGATGCGCAGCCCTGGTGAACTGATCTCTGCACTGCCCGCGATCATGGGCCGCGTGCCGCATGAGGAGGTGGTGGTCGCGGTCTTGGGGGCAGACGGATGCCTTGCGACGGTGCTGAGCTTGGACCGAGCCGTGCTCCTCATGGCCGACCTGGACGGTGGCCCCGCCCAGGCCCTTGCGGCGCACGCAACGGCCGTGCGCGGCGCACACGCGGTCGTGGTCAGCTACACGACGGCAGACGTCGCGCTGGGCTGTGACGCGGCCGATGTGCTGGCTGGCGCCCTTGATGCAAGGGGGATCGTGCCCCACGTCTGGGCATGCGACGGGCGTCGCTACTGGTCGCCCGGGTGTGCCGACGCGCGGTGTTGCCCTCCAGGCGGGACGGCACTGCCCACGGGGTTCAGCGCCGAGGCACTGGAGGGAGTGCGGGTCCGACGGGGAGCGGTGGGCGTGTGCGCGAAGGTCGAGGCTGCACAGCGACGAGCGGCAAGCCGCGCGGGCGACCGCTGGTGGCAGCGGCGAGAACGGGGGCTCGAGGCCTGGCGGCATCAGTCGCTGGCGCTGTTGATCCGGTCGCGCAAGAGCGACTCGGCGCTCGACATGGGCAAGGCCGCCGTCGCGCTCAGGGACATCCGGGTGCGTGATGCGCTGATCGTGACCTGGCTGGGCGCGCCACGCCAGGTGGTGCGAGACGTGCTCGAAGGGCGGTCAACGGCGCAAGTGGAGAACGTGATGTCAGGTGCACTGCGAGGGGGAGTGGACACCACCGCACCGCCGGCGTGGGACGCGCTCGAGCACATGGCGCAGTGGGCGGCAAGGGTGGCCTCGCACGCGCGCAAGCGCGACTGCGCCGCTCTGCACGCGTTGGAGGCCCTCGTCCACTGGTGGGGTGGCGACGAGGAACGCGCCGCGGCCGTGTGCACGACCGCCTTGACGTGCGATGATCAGTACTCGCTCGCCCGGCTCATAGCCAGCATGTGCGAGGTGGGAGTCCTCCCCGGCTGGATGCGCCCGTGACGGCGGGCGCTCGCACTTTCGCTGGTACGCGAGGCGCGGAACACTGACGTGCAGTTCGTCGTTATACTTGAATGGATTTGCGCGAGGCACAAGGAGCCTCCCGGCTCCCGACGTCAGCTGAGAGGTAACCCGTGCTTCCCAGTACACCTGAGCGCCACACTGGCGCGACAAGCAACGCGCACGAATCCACACCACGGCCGAGTAAGGCGCGCCCGCGCGCCGCCTCTCGTCCCACGACACTTACGCCCGTCGACTCGACGGCCGAGCCGAAGGAGAAGGCCACGACTACCGCAGCCGCGTCCAAGTCCAACAAGAGCGCACCCAAGCGGACGGCCGCCGCCAAGAAGCCTGCCGCGTCCAAGGCCGCAGAGGAGGCACAGGAGGTCGAGGTCGTCGAAGAGCCCAAGGTCGCGAAGACCCCGGCCAAGCGTGGCGCTTCCAAGGCCGCCGCATCGACACCCGAGCCCGAGACGGCCACCACCGACGGTGAGGCCGCCGAGGAGGAGACGGAGGAGGACGACAAGTCCGGCTTCGTGCTCAGGACCACCGACGATGACGCCCCCGTCCAGCAGGTCATGACGGCCGGCGCGACCGCCGACCCCGTCAAGGACTACCTCAAGCAAATCGGTAAGGTCGCGCTGCTGAACGCCGAGCAGGAGGTGGACCTCGCCAAGCGCATTGAGGCGGGCCTCTTTGCAGAGGAGAAGCTCGGCAGCGGCGAGAAGATCAAGCCCGAGATGCGCCGCGAGCTCCAGTGGATCGCCAACGACGGCCGTCACGCCAAGAACCACCTGCTCGAGGCGAACCTGCGACTCGTCGTCTCGCTCGCCAAGCGCTACACCGGCCGCGGCATGCTGTTCCTGGACCTGATCCAGGAGGGCAACCTCGGTCTGATCCGTGCGGTCGAGAAGTTCGACTACACCAAGGGCTACAAGTTCTCGACGTACGCGACGTGGTGGATCCGCCAGGCCATCACCCGCGCCATGGCCGACCAGGCACGCACCATCCGTATCCCCGTGCACATGGTCGAGGTCATCAACAAGCTGGCCCGCGTCCAGCGCCAGATGCTCCAGGACTTGGGCCGCGAGCCCACCCCCGAGGAGCTCGCCAACGAGCTGGACATGACCCCCGAGAAGGTGGTCGAGGTCCAGAAGTACGGCCGCGAGCCCATCTCGCTGCACACTCCTCTTGGCGAGGACGGCGACAGCGAGTTCGGTGACCTCATTGAGGACTCCGAGGCCGTGGTCCCCGCCGACGCCGTGGGCTTCACCCTTCTGCAGGAGGAGCTCACCAAGGTGATGGACACCCTGAGCGAGCGCGAGGCCGGTGTGGTCGGCATGCGCTTTGGTCTCACGGATGGCCAGCCCAAGACCCTCGACGAGATCGGCCGCGTGTTCGGGGTGACCCGAGAGCGCATCCGCCAGATTGAGTCCAAGACGATGTCGAAGCTGCGTCACCCGTCGCGCTCGCAGGTGTTGCGCGACTACCTCGACTAATCACGCTTGACCCGACGGCCGCTCCACGTTCCCGTGGGGCGGCCGTCGTGCTTCACGGTCGGCCGGCCGGCCTCCTGCGCGCGGGCGTCAGCGAGGAGTCTGCGCAGTGTGCAAGTCCCCCTAGACATTCAGGTCATACGTGCAGGGCCTTCCCGGTGTCCTCGGCCGGTGCGCCGAACAGGGGATCGACACCGATCTCTCTCCCGCCAACGTCAGTGGCTACCTGACGAACGTACTCGTGTTCGCGCGGCAGTCCACGACCGCACGCGAACGTCGACTCGGGCCACGACGCGTCTCAACCTGGCTTCCCGATGAGGGCGAAGTCGATACCGACCCGCCTGCCTGGCTCAAGCGGCCCAAGCTCGACAACAAGATCATCCACCCACTTGCACCCGCGCAGATCGAAGCGCTGCTCAGAGCTTGAAGGGCGCGACTTCCGAGACTGCCGCGATGGCGCAATCGTGATGTTTATACTCGACACTGGTGCCCCGCGCGGGGGACTCGGCGAGCCTCAGGATGGATGACGTGGACCTCACGAAACGCTGGCCGTAGTCGAGCGCGGCAAAGTCAGCACAGACCGCCGCGCGCCCTTCCGGCCCGAGACCGCCCAGGCGATCGACCGCCGCAAGCGAGCCCGCGTGGGCCACAAACCTGCCGTCCTCGCCGACCTGTGGTTGGGGAGCATCAGCGCGTATTCACGTACCGCGCGCTCCACACGCCTCTGCAGGGTCGCGCCCGAGCTGCGGGCACCAAGGGACCTTATTCTCACCTGCTGAGCCACACGGCTGCGCACCGAGGGCTCGCGACCGGCGGGTCTGATGTGGACCTCGTGGCTGTGGCGGACTCATACGAGCGGCTGGCACAACTTCTGGCAGGCGCTGTCCGTGTCGGTCCGCGGTACGACCACATCGACGGTGGAGATGGGCCGACGATCAGGAACAGCGAGGGACGTCTCCAGTAGACGGCGCGTGACGGCGCCGACATGCCCATCGCGCAGTTTCTCGGCTGCACTGCCTCCTACGTGGGCTGGCTGGGACTTTTGCCGGGGAATCTCGATACGGCAGTGCGCTATTGTCCGGTACGACGCAACAATGCCCGAGGGGGATACTCATGCCACGTCCGTTGTTTTGGGTTGCCGTAATTGGCCTCCCCTTCATCTTGGGAGGCGCGACTGGCAACGGCGGCGTCATGCTCTTCGCCATCGCGCTCGTCCTGATCGCCAACCCGATCATTTGGAAGGTTCGGAAGGACCGCTACTTCGACTCTGACGAGTTCCAGGCGCTTCGTGATGACATCAAGTCTGTCGTCGCTGAGCACAACGAGGTCGTCAACTACGTGTCCGAGATTCGGGGTGCGGGCTCCTTTGAGTTGGGTGCCTCGTCGACCGGTCAGTATGCGCATCTTGCGAGGTTCGAGAACACGTCTGCGTGGAATAATCGCCGCGACCGGAACGTCGCCGAGTATGCGCCGCACGTGCACAACGCATCCCTCCAGGTGGTGCGCAATGCCAGCGCAGATCCGATCAAGTACCTGATGAAGTACTTCTCGATTAAGCCCACCCAGGAGACCCTTGCTGACCTCCAACGGGTCTCCGAGAGTGTGGCTCGACTCGAGGAAGCGGTAGGCAACG
This sequence comes from Demequina sp., assembly GCF_047975725.1. Classification (GTDB taxonomy): domain Bacteria; phylum Actinomycetota; class Actinomycetes; order Actinomycetales; family Demequinaceae; genus Demequina. Next base: position 43,628 of record NZ_JBKEED010000031.1, on the reverse strand, counting down.
TCCACGTGCGCGAGCAGGCGATCACGGCGCGCATCAACCCGCCCAAGTTCATCCTCCAGCGTTACGCCGACGAGTACTGGAAGAGGGTGGGCGTCCACCTTTCTCCCGTGAAGGTCCCTTACCAGGAATACAAGTTCCAATACACCTCTGCGGGCGGCAACACGGGCCAAACGACGAGCGTGACGCTGGACACGCCGACCCTTGAAGCGCTATCGGCGACGCTGGTAGAACGAATTCGCTGGGCCAAGTCGGCCGCAGGGCAGCGCGCACTCATGACGACCCGTATTCGCACTCAGATCAAGGAGCGTGACGGGTACGCCTGCAAGCAGTGTGGGGTGTCAGTTGCTGCCGAGCCACACCTGCTCCTTGAAGTCGACCACATCTTGCCTGTGTCCAAGGGCGGACTAAGTACGCCTGAGAACCTGCAGACCCTTTGCTGGCGCTGCAATAGGTCCAAGGGGGCGAAGATCGTCTCGCAGGCGAGCGAGATCCCGCCCGTGTAACCCGCGTGCCGGAGGGGCCCGTCCACTGTGACCTGTGGGCGGGCTCTTTGCCTACCTGGCCCGCCATTCCTCGACGGTGGTGAGGCCGCGCAAGTCGCGGCTGGAGTTTCGACTACCCGCCCGAGGCAAGCGCATACAGCGTCGTTGGCGGCCAGATTCACAACAACGCCCCTCACATAGCCGTCGCCGCCGGGTGAGGGGTGTCCTGGCGCTCTGTCCTGGTTGGCCCGCTTGGTCGGTCGCAGTGGGCGCACTAGGCGGCCGGCATGGCCCGTCCGTCGCGATCGGCTTGGTATACGGGGCCCCCAGAACCACTTCGGGCGCAGGCGTGGTGTTGCGCTCGGTCCCTGATGGTAGTCCGCCAAGGATCGCGTCGTCCCCAACGTCGAGTGCGCATGCGATTCTTGCCATGTGATCGGTGTCTATCGCATCCTCGCCGTCGAACTGCCGCTGCAATCGAGTGCGGCGATTATCCGCGCGGGCGACGAGGTCTTGCACCGTCCACGCGCGACTGTCGGGAGGTTGCGCACCCATGCACTGCCCGTGCCGTCCTAGTCGATGTCATCGCGTCTCGTGGCCCGCGCGGGCCGCTCGGCGAGCCCATGCGGCGCCAGCACCTCGGCCACCACTTCCTCAACCGTCCTAGGGCTGTACTCGACCCCGATCAGCAGGTCGGTTGCAGTCTTCGACTTGGACATGATTCCCCTTAGGTGCTCCTCGGGTGCGTCATTCGTACCTCGAGTCGGTGACATTGGTCCGTGCATGCGCAGGTGCGGGCTTGACCCCTCCCCGGACTCCCACGGACCGATCCCGGATTGCCGTGTCCGGCCAACACAAGTAGCCCCTCAGGTACTGACCGCGCGGTGACGTCCCGCTGTGTGGTGGCGTTTCTCGGCGCGGTGCGGGTCAGTCGCTGGGGCAGACCCGTGGATTGCAGGGTGACGTCCCCTGGGTAGGTCGCGACGCACAGCGCATAGTCGCCGAGACTGCGCGACTACCTCGACTAATCACGCTTGATCCGACGGCCGCTCCACGTTCGCGTGGGGCGGCCGTCGTGCTTCCCGGCCGGCCGCCAGCGAGCGGGCCTCAGCGAGGAGTCTGCGCAGGCAGGCCGGTGACGGACTGTTCGCTTTCCCACGAGTCGATCCCGGTGACCCCGGGGAGCCGGTCGCGAGTAAACACCGGGTCGCGCCCTTCGCGCAGTTGTGCGCTGAAGTCCTTCAAGAGCGCAAAGACGTGGCGAGCGAGGAACGCGAGCGCGATCAGGTTGATGATCGCGAGCAGGCCCAGGAGAGCATCGGCCAAGGTCCACACGAGGGAGGCCGATGCGAGCGCACCCCCCAGCACCGAGCCCACTGCGAGCACCTGGAACACCCGTCGAGCGGCTGGACGGGTGGTGATGTACTCGACATTCGCGTCACCGTAGAAGTACAGGCCCAAGATGGTGCTGAAGCCCAGCAGCAGCACGATGACGGCGAGCAACGCCCCCGACCACGACCCCAGGGAGGCGATCACTGCCTCGCGCGTGAGGGCAATCCCGGCGGGCGCGTTGTCGAGGTCGGGGTTGGATACCAGCACGATGAACGCTGTCACCGAGCACACCACGAACGTGTCGAAGTACACGCCGAGCGACTGCACGAGTCCTTGCTTGACGGGATGGGTGGTCGCGGCGGCCGCAGCGGCGTTGGGGGCGGTGCCGAACCCCGCCTCGTTCGAGAACATCCCTCGCTGGACGCCCACCAAAATGACGGTGCCGATGGCGCCGCCGGCGACCTCCTGAGCGCCGAAGGCGTCAGTCATGATGGCGCTGACGGCACCGGGCAAGGCCTCCGCATTGAGCGCCACGACGACGATCCCGAGCACCAGGTACAGGACCGCCATGGCGGGAACAAGCGACTGCGTCCACGATGCGATGCGGCGTGCGCCGCCGATGACGACGAGGGCCGTCAGCGTGGCCAGCGCCACGGCCACGGCGCCGATGACGACGGGGGAGTCGGAGCCGATCTCCGCGTGCATGGTCTCGGCGATCGTGAAGGACTGCAGCGACGTGACGGCCAGGGGCGCCGCAACGATGAGGACGACGGCGGCGACGATGCCGAGCTTGCGCGTCCCCAGACCTCGCTCGATGTAGTACGCGGGGCCTCCACGGAAGCCCGATTCATCACGGACCTTAAAGAGCTGACCCAGCGTGGATTCGGCAAAGCTGGTGGCGGCACCGATGAACGCCATCATCCACATCCAGAAGATTGCGCCAGGACCGCCGAGCGCGATCGCCGTGCTCACACCGGCGATATTGCCGATCCCCACCCGGGAGGCGGCAGACACGGTGAAGGCCTGGAACGCGGACAGCGACTGCGGCTTGCCGTCGGCGTCGGTGGGGGTACGGTCGGTGAGGCCCGAGAACATGCGCGGCAGCATGCGCACCTGCACCACTCCTGTGCGCAACGTGAAGTAGATGCCCAGCACTGCGACCAGCGGCAGCACCAGCCAGGTCCATAGCCAGGTGTCGGCTGCGGTGATCCATTGCTCGAACTGGCCCATGGAAAGAAACGGTAGTGCCACGAAAGGTGCCAGCGCGCGTGCACGGCGTGCGCATCGGCCCTGACGGAGGTGCCGTAGCATCGAACCCGGTCATCTTCGACAAGGAGCTTCCCTCGTGGACGTCGCACGGTACATCCTGATCATTGCCCACTTCATTGGTCTCGCGGCCATTCTTGGGCCCTTCCTGGAGCAGTGGAGGGCGGACGCCAAGCGCGTCACCACCACCATGGTGTGGGGTGCACGCGCCCAGATTGTGACGGGCCTGTTGCTGGTGGGCCTTGCGGAGATGGGTGACGGCGATCTCAACCACGTCAAGATCGCGGTCAAGGTCGCGGTTGCGCTGGCCGTCGCGGGGCTGGCCGAGGTGGGCGCCAAGCGCGACGGTGACAGTGCCCGCTTGTTCTGGTTGCTCACCGGCATCCTGACCGTCGTCAACATTGCCGTCGCGGTGGTGTGGCACTGACATGACTCAGGTGCGACTAGCGTCCTCTGCGGATGCCGCGGAGATCGTCCACCTGGGCGCCCTGATGTATAAGGCTGTGGGTGCCAAGCCCACGCCCACGTGGGCGGTCGACGCCACGCAGACGGTGCGCGACCGGCTTGGCAAAGACCTCATCGGGATGGTCGTCGACGCGCCCGAGGGCGGGCTCGCGTGTTGCGGGTTGGTCAACATTGCGCCGCGCTTGCCCAAGCCGGGTGCCCGCGCCCACTTCGCGGGCTACATCCAGTGGGTGTCGACCGCGCCGCAGCATCAGCGCAAGGGCTACGCCCGCGCGGTGATGGACGCGCTCCTCGAGGAGACGGATCGCCTGGGGATCGAGGTCATCGAACTGCACGCGACGCCACTCGGTCGGCAGCTGTACGAAGAGCTCGGCTTCTGGGTCAAGAGCGACAACATCGCGATGATGACCGTGCGGGGCCGCGAGGACGTTCCTCGGCCTGTGGGTGAAGGACTGTAGCGCCGCTGGCTAACGCGAGTCGTCGGCAGAGGCGAGCCTGCGGTCGGAGCGAAAGTCCTGTGAGGCGAAGGGCGCCGCAAAGGCCACGCACGCCGCGAGGCCGGCCGCCCACATGATCGCCAGGCTCTGCGGCTCACCCTCGGCGCGACCGTAGGCGATCCACCCGAGGCCCCAGGCCATCGCGAGCCCGAGGGGGACGCACACCCACGGCGCGAACCGCGTCGCGCGGGCGCTCAGTACAGCGATAACGCTCACAGCCACGAGCACCGCTACCGCCCACGCGGTGCCGTCACCGGGGGAGGCATCGAGCATCGCGCCACCCCACGCGGCAACGTTGGCGGCGGTCGCGACGGAGGCCCATCCCAGGTAGAGGCCAGTGGTGACGTCGGTGACCACGGCATCGAGAAGGCTCGTGCGTGCGATGGCCACGAGCCGCCGGACCACCAGTCCGAGCGTCGCTACGAGCGCCGCGATGACGAGGACGGACGCCCACAGCGCGTTCGCTTGGACCGTCGCGATCCACGCGGCGTTGAGCACCATGGACGTCAGCAGTGGCCACGCGACGGCTCGCATGCGCTCGTCGTTCGCGCGCGAGGGCAACGCTTGCACGACCGCAAAGGCGGCAAGCCCCACGTAGATCACCGACCAGATCCCAAAGGCGGCCGATGCGGGTGCCAGCAGGGTGGCATCGGCGGCGAGCGCTCCTCCCGCGGCATCTTCAATGGGGGTGCCGCCGAAGGCCCCGGACCCCCACGCCGCGCCTGCGATGGCGAGGGCAGCGCCCGCGAGAACCACGACCTGCCTGGTGCGATCCGCCGTGGTTGCTTCTGTGTGGGTCGTCGTCATGCTGTTGCCTCCCGCGTGCGACAACACTCAGCGGGGTCGCGCTGTTCCTCGCCCGGCGCGGCACGGTCAGCGGTGTCGGTGCAGCCGCCTATCCTTTCCGGGTGGCAGCATCCGACTACTCCGCACGACACCTGTCCGTCCTCGAGGGCCTTGAGGCGGTGCGCAAGCGACCCGGCATGTACATCGGCACCACGGACTCCCGTGGTCTCATGCACTGCCTGTGGGAGATTATCGACAACTCTGTCGACGAGGCGCTTGGTGGATACGGCGACACGATCGAGATCATCCTCCACCCCGATGACTCGGTGGAGGTCCGCGACCACGGGCGCGGCATCCCGGTCGACGTCGAGCCCAAGACGGGCCTGACGGGCGTCGAGGTCGTCATGACCAAGCTGCACGCTGGCGGCAAGTTTGGCGGCGGCTCGTACGCCGCATCGGGCGGCCTGCACGGCGTGGGCGCATCCGTCGTCAACGCCCTGAGCGAGCGGCTCGACGTCTACGTCGACCGCGGGGGAGCGACCCACCACATGGCCTTCCGCCGTGGCGAGCCAGGGCGCTGGGGCGACACCGTCACCGCGCCGAGCCTTGACTCTCAGTTCACGCCGTTCGTCACAGGATCTTCGCTCGACGTGGTCGGCAAGGTGGCGAAGAACCGCACCGGCACGCGGATTCGCTATTGGGCGGATCGCCAGATCTTCAACAAGAGCGCGCGTTTCACCTTCGAAGACCTCATCACGAGGGCACGCCAGACCGCCTTCCTGGTCCCCGGGCTGACGCTCACCGTGCGCGACGAGCGCAATCCGCTTGAGCCCTCCGAGGAGTCGTTCCGCTTTGACGGCGGCCCGCGCGACTTTGTCGACTTCATTGGCATCGACACCGCGATGACCGACACGTGGGAGCTCAAGGGAACCGGCACCTACCGGGAGACCGTCCCCGTGCTCAAGAACGACGGCACCTTGGTGTCCGAAGAGGTCGAGCGCGAATGCGTGGTCGACGTGGCGCTGCGTTGGGGCAACGGCTACGACACGCAGGTGCGCTCGTTCGTCAACATCATCTCGACGCCCAAGGGCGGCACGCACCAGGCGGGATTCGAGGCGGGCCTGACCAAGGTGATGCGCAAGGTCATCGAGACCAATGCGAGGCGTCTGAAGCTCACGGGCAAGGACGGTGCGGAACGCATCGAGAAGGACGACATCATGGCGGGCCTGACCGCCGTCGTGACGGTCCGCATCCCTGAGCCGCAGTTCGAGGGTCAGACCAAAGAAGTGCTGGGCACCGCACCCGTGCGCGCCATCGTGTCGAAGGTGGTCGAGACCGAGCTGGGCGCGATCCTGGGCTCGCCCAAGCGCGACACCAAGGCCCAGGCCAGCATCGTGATGGAAAAGATCGTCGCGGAGATGCGGGCACGCGTGGCGGCCCGCAAGCAGAAGGAGATCTCGCGACGCAAGAACGCGCTCGAGACCTCCTCACTGCCCGCGAAGCTCGCCGACTGCCGTAGCAACGACATCGAGCAATCCGAGCTCTTCATCGTTGAGGGCGACAGTGCGTTGGGCACCGCCAAGCTCGCGCGCCGCTCCGACTTCCAGGCGCTGCTGCCCATTCGAGGCAAGATCCTCAACGTCCAAAAGGCCTCGGTCACGGACATGCTGCACAACGCCGAGTGCGCGTCGATCATCCAGGTGATCGGTGCTGGATCGGGCCGTACATTCGACCTCGAGCAGGCCCGCTACGGCAAGATCATTCTGATGACGGACGCGGACGTCGACGGCGCCCACATTCGCACCCTGCTGCTCACGCTGTTCTTCCGCTACATGCGACCCATGGTGGACGCCGGTCGCGTGTACGCCGCTGTGCCGCCGCTGCACCGTGTCGAGGTCAAGGGCTCGCCCCGTCGTGAAAAGGAGTACATCTACACGTACTCCGAGAAGGAACTCACGGAGACGCTGCGCGAACTCAAGCGCTCCGGTCGCAAGTACAACGAGGATATTCAGCGCTACAAGGGCTTGGGCGAGATGGATGCCGACCAGCTCGCTGAGACCACCATGGATCCCGAGCACCGGACGCTGCGTCGCATCACCGCGGAGCACGCCGAGGCTGCAGAGCGCGTGTTTGAGTTGCTCATGGGCAATGAAGTGGCTCCTCGCCGCGACTTCATCATCGCGGGAGCGGAGACGCTCGACCTGAGCCGGATCGACGCCTAGCGGGCCGCGCATGGACCTCAGGCCCCCGTATCCCACGCTCCCGTACCTGGAGCGCGAGGCTGGACTGCCTCACATGGGGGCTTCGGTCCGGGGCCCCCGCGCTCTTGAGCACGAGGACGTTGACGCGATCATGGCGTGCGCGGACGCTCAGGCCCTCGCCGAAATGAAGGCCTACGCGCGCTCGTACTTCGCGGTGAGCGGCATGATCGTCATGTCCGCCGGCGGCGTGGTCGCGGCGACTGCGGCGCGCAGGCCGGCCTTGGCACTCGGCGCCGTCGCGCTCGGCACGCTTGCTGCACTCGGCGTGATGGAGGCTCGTAGGAGCGCACGCCAATGGGAGGCCGTCATCGACGCGCGCCTGACCACCCTGGCGAGTGGCTCGCCAGGTGAACACGGCAGCCCTGCTAGCGGGCGCATCGGCCGGTTGCACTAGGACCTCCCACCGCCAGGTCTGGGACCTCGGCTGACACAATGGCCACGTGAGTCACACCGATCAGCCATACGATGAGGAGCGCGTGCGATCAGTGCACGAGGTCGAAGAGAGCCTCGAGCCAGTGTCGCTGATCGAGCAGTCGCGGGTGATCATTCGTACCGGCCAGCTCATGCTCGCGTCGGGCACGGCGAGCTATCGCGTGAAGCAAGCGATGCGGGCCGTCGCGCAGTCGCTCGGTATCGACCACCACACCAACCACGTGTCGATGACGGACATTTCCGCGACGTCGCACCGGGGCAAGATCTTCCGCACCGAGGTCGCAGAAAACCGGTCTTTTGCCGTGAACTCGGATCGCCTGGCACACCTGGACCGCATGCGCCGCACCCTGCCCGAGCGGACGACGGCGGACGAGGTCCACCGCGCACTCGACGCGATCGAGGCCAGGGGAGCGCTGTATCCCGGGTTCGCCAACTCGATGTTCGCGGGCGTCGCGTGTGCGGCCTTCGCGGTGCTCAACCACGCGCTCGCCTGGGAGGTCGCGATCGTGTTCGTGGCCGCCGCGCTCGGGCAGTGGGCCAGGCGCACGCTCGCCCACCGCCACTTCAACCCCTTTGGCACCACGCTCGTGGCGGCCGCCGTTTCGGCCTCGGTGTACGTGCTGGGCATTGTGGCGATCGGCGCCACAGGGGAGGCGGTAGAGACCCACGCTGCGGGCTACATCTCCTCCGTGCTGTTCCTGCTGCCAGGCTTCGCGCTCATCACTGGCGCGCTCGACATGGCGCAACTGGATCTCAAAGCCGGGATTCAGCGCATCGCCTACGGAACCATGATCACCATGGCCGCCGCCGTCAGCGTCTGGGGCGTGTCGCTCATCGAACCGCTGTCGACGGTCGTGCGGCCCGATGCTCAGATGGCGCTGTGGCTACAACTGACCATGTGGGCGGTCGCGAGCGGCGTCGGCGTGCTGGGCTTCGCGCTGATGTTCAATAGTCCGCTACCGATCGCGCTCACCGCGACGGCGATCGGCGGAGTCGCCAACGCGGCGCGCCTGTTTGCGGTGGATGCCGGCGCGCCCATCCAGGCCGCCACCGCCTTGTCATGCTTGGGTGTGGGCGTGCTCGCCGCAGCCGCAGCGAGCGGGGGTCGTTTCCCGCACATCACGGTCTCTGTGCCTGCCGTGCTGGTCATGATCCCCGGGGTGTCCGCGCATGAGGCGCTCGTGTCCTTGAACTCGGGCGACTACATTGGCGCAGCCGCAACCATCCTCGAAGTGAGCCTGATCATGCTGTCGATCATGGTCGGTCTCGTGGGAGCCAAGCTGGTCACCGACCGTGAATGGGCCTTTGAACGTCTGCGCTGAGCGCGAACGGTTGGGGAACAGGGGGTATCGACCGCTACCCTCGGTTTCGTGACAGAGAACCCGACGCCCGAAACCCCGCCGGAGCGCGAGCTCGCTCGCCACGCCATTCCCGACCCCTTGCGCGACGACGTGCGTCTGCTGGGTGGTCTCCTTGGCCAGGTCATCATGGAATCCGGCGGGCAAGACCTGCTGGACGACGTGGAGCGCCTGCGCGAGCTCACCATTCGTGCTCATGGAGTGCGCAGCGCCGACGGCGCGGCCGCCCTCGATGAAGCAGTCGAGCTGGTCTCGACGTTCTCGCTGTGGCGAGCCGAGCAGGTCGCACGCGCCTTCACGTGCTACTTCCATCTGGCGAACCTCGCTGAGGAACACCACCGCGTGCGCGTGGTGCGCCAGCGCCAGGCCTCGTCGCTGACGGAAGACGACTCGCTGTCGCGCGCGTTCGAGCAGCTTGCCGAGGAGGTGGGCCGGGACGAGGCCCTGCGGCGCGTCCAGGCCCTCGAGTTCCGTCCTGTGCTGACCGCGCACCCGACTGAGGCTCGCCGCCGCGCCGTCTCCGGTGCCGTGCGCCGGATCTCCGACCTGCTGGTCGAGCGCGACCACTCGCAGCTCGGTGGCACCACCAGGGCCGAGAGCGACCGTGCACTGCTCGCCGAGATCGATGCGCTGTGGCGCACGTCGCTGATCCGAGCGTCCAAGCCCGAGGTGCTCGACGAGGTGCGCTCCGCTCTCGCGGTGTTCGACTCGACCATGTTTGAGACATTCCCCCGGGTGTACCGCCGCCTGGACGACTTCCTGCTCGACGGCGACGCCGGGCGCGTGCAGCCGCTGGCGCGCCCGTTCGTGAGCCTGGGCAGCTGGATCGGTGGTGACCGGGACGGCAACCCGAACGTCACGGCCGAGGTCACGCGAGCCGCTGCCGCGCTTGCCTCTGAGCACGCGCTCCGTGCTCTCGAGAAGTCCGCCCGTGGCGTCGCACGACGTGTGACGCTCGACGACTCGTCCACGGTGCCGTCAACCGCGCTGTTGGCGCTGCGCCAGCGCCAGGGGCAGATCGACGCCTCGCTCAGTGCCGAGTGCGACTACGAGGCGCCCCGCGAGTCGCACCGCGCGGCTTTGCTGTTTATCGCGGCGCGCATCGCTGCGACGCAGGCCCGCAACGCGGACCTGCAGTACGCGCAGCCCGGCGACCTGCTGGCCGACCTCGCCCTGGTGCAGAGCTCGCTCGTGGAGGCCGGCGCCGCCCGAGCTGCCTATGGTGACCTGCAGCAGTTGATCTGGCAGGTCGAGACCTTCGGCTTCCACCTCGCGGAACTCGAGGTGCGTCAGCACTCGCAGGTGCACGAGGAGGCCCTCGCTGACATCGCCACCAACGGCGTGCACGGTGAACTCCAGCCGCGCACCAAAGAGGTCCTCGATACCTTCCGTGCCGTGGGCGCGGTCCAGCAGCGCTATGGGATCCGCGCCGCACGACGCTACATCGTGTCGTTCACGCAGGCCCCCGAGCACCTCGCTGCCGTCTATCAGCTCGCCGAGCATGCCTTCGGCGACCAGGTCGACGCTCCCGTCATCGACGCGGTGCCGCTGTTCGAGACCTTCGAGGACCTCGAGAACTCGGTCGACATCCTTGAAGCGATGCTCGAGCTGCCAGTGGTGCAGCAGCGACTGGCGGACAATGGCCGGCGGGTAGAGGTCATGCTGGGCTATTCCGACTCGTCCAAGGACGTCGGACCGGTGGCCGCGACGCTCGCGCTGCATTCCGCTCAGGAGCGCATCGCCGCATGGGCCGCGCGGCACGACATCGCGCTGACGCTGTTCCACGGTCGTGGCGGTGCGCTGGGACGTGGCGGCGGCCCCGCCAACCGCGCGGTGCTCGCCCAGCCCCCGGGCTCGGTCGAGGGTCGCTTCAAGCTCACCGAGCAGGGTGAGGTCATCCTCGCTCGCTACGGCGACCCCGTGATTGCAGAGAAGCACATCGAGGAGGTGGCCGCGGCCACGTTGCTCCAGGCCTCTCCGTCGGTGGAAGCCCACAACGACAGTGCTACCAGGCAGTATGCCGGGCTCGCGAGCAGGCTCGACGCCACGTCGCGTGCGCGATTCCACGAGCTGGTCAAGGCCGACGGCTTCCCGCAGTGGTTCTCGCAGGTCACGCCCCTCGAGGAGGTGGGCCTGCTCAACATCGGCTCACGTCCTGCCAAGAGAGGTCTGTCGGTCAACTCCCTCGATGACCTGCGTGCGATCCCGTGGGTGTTTGCCTGGAGCCAGGCCCGCATCAACCTTGCCGGTTGGTACGGACTGGGCACCGCGCTGGCCGACAACGGCGACCTGGACGAGCTGCAGCGGGCCTACGCTGAGTGGCCGTTGTTTGCGACCCTGATCGACAACATCGAGATGTCGCTGGCCAAGACCGACGAGCACATCGCCGAACGCTACCTCGCGCTCGGCGACCGCGAAGACCTGGCACAGATGGTGCTCGACGAGATGCGTCTGACGCGCGAGTGGGTGCTGAAGATCACCGGCGCTGAGTTCCCGCTGTCGGGCCGTCGAGTGCTGGGCCGAGCGGTCCAGCTGCGTTCGCCCTACGTCGACGCGCTGTCGCTCATCCAGGTGCGCGCACTTGCTGCGCTGCGTACGGGAGCCGCCGAGGGCATCGACGAGACGACCATCGCGCAGATTCGCCACGTGCTGCTGCTCACGGTCAACGGAGTCTCCGCCGGCCTGCAGAACACGGGCTGATCCGGCGACCACCCCCCTCGCTCCTCTTTCGAGAAAATGGATCCATTTTCTCGAAAAGGGAGCGGGTGAGTGGCTGGCGGCTGGTCAGCCCAAAGGGGCTTCTGGCGGCAACACCCACGCCCGGTCATTCGGCTCGTAGCCGATGCGGGGGTAGTACTCCGCGGCCGCGGGAGCGGCCGTGAGGGAGATTTTGCAGCCCACCGCTAAGTGGTCCCGGAGTTCGCGCTGCAGCGCGAGGCCGATGCCGGTGCCCTGGGCGGCCGCATCGACCGCGAGATCGGCCAGGTAACAGGCCAGATGGAAGTCCGTGACGGCTCTTGCAGCGCCCACGAGCACGCCGTCCTGACGGGCCGTGAGGACGATGGAGGAGCCCCGCAGTGCGCCCTCCATCGCTGCACGGTCGTGCACGGGCCTACGCTGCGCGAGGGTCGAGCGCTCGAGCAGGTCGAGGTACTCGTCGAGGCTCAGGTTGTCCTCGCGCGCGTAGACGACACTCATCAGCCGATGCCGGCGACCGGCGCGGCCAGCGTGGTGCCGGAGCCGTCGCGGCGGCCGTGCTCCTCGGGAAGGTCGACGGCCTGACCCGCGCCCGACGAGGCGCGTGGGGGAGCGGTGCCCACCCACGCGCTCAGAAGGCCATCTTCGCCCTTGAGGAAGCGCTGCGCGCGCACGCCACCGGTCGCACGACCCTTGGTGGGGTATTCCGCGAGCGGGGTGACCTTCGCACTGCCCGGCACCGTGCCCGGCAGGGCGGTCGACGAACCTGCGATGGTGACCACCACCGCATCGTCTGGGCTGGTGATCACGCCAAAGAAGACGGCGGTGCCACCCTCGGGCAGCTTGATGCCTGCGATGCCTCCGCCGGTGCGGCCCTGCGGGCGCGCAGACGACTGCGTGGCTTCGAAGTGCAGCAACGCTGCCTGGTCGGACACGAACACCAGATCCGCGCCGTCGGGTGCGACGGCGGCGCCGATGACCCGGTCGCCTTCCTTGAGAGAGATGACCTCCCAGGCATCCTTGCTGGGCGCGGGCTCAGGCTTGACGCGCTTGAGAATGCCCTGCGCCGTGCCGATCGCGAGAGGCTCGGGGGAGTCCAGCGGGACCAGCGCCACGGCCTCCTCGTCCTTGTCGAGGGTCACCAGTTCGGCCAGCGGACTACCGCCACCGAGTGACGGCGGCTCGCTCGTCGGCGCGAGCGCGGGCACATCGAGCAGGGAAAGGCGAACAACACGGCCAGCGGAGGTGACCACGCCGACGTCGGCCCGTGCAGAGGCAGGCACGACGGAGCGCAAGACATCGTGAGGGCTGCGGCGACCGTCGCGCACGGGTTCGGTCTCGTCGGCGGTGCGCGCCACCAGGCCGGTGACGGACATGAGTGCAAAGCAGGGCGTGTCGGCGACCTCGAGCGAGACCGCCGCTGCCTTGCTCGCGCCCTTGCCCGGAATCGCGGCGGCCGAAGAGACCGCGCCTGCCTCCGCGAGCAGGATCGTCCGACGGGGCGTGCCGTAGGCGGCTGCAGCGGCGTCCATCTCGGACCCGACCACGTCGCGCAGGACGGAGTCCGACCCGAGAATCTCCTGCAGCTCGGCGATCTCCGCAAGCAGCTGCGCCTTCTCGTTTTCGAGCTCGAGCCGAGAGAACCGCGTGAGGCGGCGAAGGCGGAGTTCAAGAATGTAGTCGGCCTGGAGCTCGGACAAGTCGAAGGCGGTGCGCAGTCGCTCGCGGGCCTCGGACGCGTCCTCGGACGAACGGATGATCTGAATGACATCGTCGATGTCGAGGATGGCGATGAGCAGACCGTCGACCAGGTGCAGGCGGTCCTGCCGTGCGCGCAGGCGCGAGGCGCTACGGCGGCGCACCACGGTGATGCGGTGGTCGATCCAGACCTGCAGCATCTCCTTGAGGCCAAGGGTGCGGGGCTGCCCATCCACGAGCGCGACGTTGTTCATCGAGAACGACTCTTCGAGCGGCGTGAGCTTGTACAGGCGCTCCAGCACGGCCTCGGGGTTGTAGCCGTTCTTGATCTCGATGACGAGCCGTAGCCCGTGCTTGCGGTCGGTGAGGTCGGTGACAGCGATGATGCCCTCGAGCTTTTTCGCGGACACTCCGTCCTTGATCTTTTCGATGACCTTCTCGGGTCCCACCAGGTAGGGCAGTTCGGTGACGACGATGCCTTGGCGGCGGGCCGACACCTTCTCGATGCGAGAGGTCGCACGGGTGATGAACTTTCCGCGACCCGTCTCGTAAGCCTCACGGACGCCTTCGAGTCCCACGATCTTGCCGCCACCTGGGAGGTCGGGACCTGGCACGAAGCGCATGAGCTCCGACAGTTCTGCACGGGGATTGGCGAGCAGATGGCGCGCGGCCGCGACGACCTCGATGAGGTTGTGCGGCGCCATGTTGGTGGCCATACCCACGGCGATACCGGAGGCACCGTTGACCAGCAGGTTGGGGATCGCCGCCGGGAGAACCTCGGGTTGGGTGAGCTTGTTGTCGTAATTGGGGACCCGGTCGACGACATCCTCGTCGAGGTCGGCCAGCATGGCGATCGCTCCCGAGGCGAGGCGGGCCTCGGTGTAACGAGACGCAGCGGGGCCATCGTCAAGCGAGCCGAAGTTACCGTGTCCATCCACGAGTGGCAGGCGCAACGAGAAGTGCTGCGCCATGCGCACCAGGGCGTCGTAGATCGCGGAGTCGCCGTGGGGGTGGAGCTTACCCATCACGTCGCCCACCACGCGGGAAGACTTCACGTGCGCGCGGTCGGGGCGCAAGCCCATCTCGCCCATCGAGTACACGATGCGTCGCTGCACGGGCTTGAGCCCGTCACGGGCGTCAGGAAGCGCCCGTGAGTAGATCACCGAGTAGGCGTACTCGAGGAACGAGGCCTCCATCTCGGCGCTGACGTCGATGTCGACGATCTGCCCGTCGGTGGCGTCCGCCATGTCTCTCCTTCAGGATGGTCGGTCAAAGCTGCGGGCCATTGTCTCGCCAGACGCTGACACCCCAGGGGTGCCACGCGGCGCGGGTGGTCACCCCACGTGTGAGGTGGAACAATGGCCACCATGTCTCACACGCTGGATCAGGCCGTCGCGGTCGCTGGATACTACCCCGCACTGGCCACGTCAGTGCTCCGCCACGCGATCGCGGACGAGTCCGTCAAGGCTCACTTTGTGCACGCCGAGACCACTTTCGACGACCGCGCGGTGCGCCGCCACATGACCATTCTGGTGATCACGGACACGCGCCTGCTGCGCGTCCACATGGACGACGGCGCTGGACACGGCGCAGAGGGCACTCACGAGGCGTCGGCGACGGTGGAGACCGCATTGCTGAGCGGCATCTCCAACCTCGCCATGACACACGTGGTGCATCACCCGGAGCGCTTCGCCGACAACGACGTTCCTGCCGAGTTGGTGCTCGCCGTGGGCTGGGGCGTGCATTCGCGGATCGAGCTCGAACCCGCGGGCTGCGGAGACGAGAACTGCGAGGCCGACCACGGCTACACGGGCGGCATCACGGGGGACGACACGCTGGTGCGCGTGAGCGCCATCGCAGACGGCCAGGACTCGGTGCGCGCACTGCAGGACTTCGCTGCCGTCTTGCAGCGCTCGATCGGGCCGCGTGGGTGACCTCCCTGGCTGAGCTCAGCGCGTTAGGGCTCCGTCTGCCTGATTACGGCGGGCGCGAACTTGGCGCCGTGCTGCCCGCCGCGCTGGCCGCCGTGGGCGCGGCGCACGTGGTACCGGGCCGGCGCGCCGACGAAGACCGCGTGCGCTTGGGCATTCCCCGTGCGCGCCACGTCGTCGTGGTGTTGCTTGACGGGGTCGGGCATCACAACCTTGAGGCCAGGCGCGGCCATGCGCCCTTCTTGCGCAACGCCGAGCAAGGCACGATCACCGCGGGCTACCCCACGACCACCGCCGCATCTTTGGCGCTGTTTGGCACGGGCCAGACCAGCGGTCGCACGGGCATGACGGGCTACACGGCGCGCAATCCCCGCACGGGACAACTCGCCAATCTCGTGTCGTGGGAGGGCGCCGATCCCGCGCTCGAATGGCAGCCGCAGCCGTCGTTGCTCGAGCGAGCCGCTGCATCGGGATTTCAAGTGACGACGCTCGGCAAGCGCCGGTTCCAGGGGTCGGGGCTCACCCAGGCGGTGCTGCGCGGCGGCCAGTTCATAGGCGCTGAGCGGTTGGCCGACCGCATCGACGTGGCCGTTGCTGCCGCATCGAAGCCGGGTGTCTCGTACTGCTACTGGGGTGAGATCGACGCGGCGGGGCACCATCATGGCTGGGGCTCCCACGAGTGGGTGGCCGCTCTCGAGGACGCTGACCGTGAGTTGCGCAGACTCGCGGCCTCGCTTCCGAAGGGCGCCATCATGGTGGTCACGGCCGACCACGGCATGGTGGACGTTCCCGGCGCCCCCCGCTGGGACGTGGCGACCGACCCGGCTCTGTGCCGCGATGTCGAGATCATCGCGGGCGAGCCACGGGCCGTTCACGTCCACCTTGAACCGGGTGCGGACCCGGTCGCAGTGGCAAGCCGCTGGCGTGAGCGCCTCGAGGGGCATGCGGCGGTGTGGACCAGGGACGAGGCCAAGGCACTGGGGCTGTTTGGCGAGATCCTCCCGGAACTCGAGCCGCGCATCGGCGATGTGGTGGTGGCGATGGCGGGACGTGCGACGGTGGTCGATTCCCGCACTCAGACCCCGCAATCGCTTCAACTCGTGGGGATGCACGGCTCCCTCACCCCTGAGGAGCTCGAGGTTCCCTTGCTGCTGGCCGACTAGGCAGCTCTTCTGCCAGGGCCGAGTGGGTCTTACACTCGCGCCATGGCTGAATCCTCAGTGTCCTTTGGCGTCGCCACGGCGGATGCTCGACTGGTGATCGTCCCTGGGCTCGGCGGCTCGGGGGAAGGTCACTGGCAGACCAGGTGGGAGGCCGCACACCCGCGGGCGTCACGATTCGCGCCCGCGAGTTGGGACCGCCCCTCGCTCGACGATTGGCTTGCCGCGCTAGACCGCGAAGTACGAGCGGTCGACGAGCCGCCGATCCTGGTGGCGCATAGCCTGGGGACCATCGTGGCCTCGGCCTGGATGACGGTGCATCCCACGGGGGCGCGAGCGGCGCTGCTCGTCGCGCCGCCCGACGCCGGGCGTGCACAGGCGCCCGCTGTCATCAAGCCCTTTGCCGATGCGGTGCGCGGACCACTGAGCGTTCCGGCGACCCTGATCGCGAGTCAGGACGACCCCTACGGTGAGTACTCCCATGCCGAGCACGTCGCCGAGTTACTCGGTGTCAGGCTCCACAGTGTGGGCGCGGCCGGGCATATCAACGCTGACTCGGGCCTGGGGGAGTGGGCACAGGGGCTGACGTTCCTCGAGGAACTCGCCCGGGCTTAGTCCTGCTTGGCCCCGAAGACGATCTCGTCCCAGCTCGGCACGGAGGCGCGCCCTCGACGGGCCGGGCGGGCCTCATCCTTGGGTTCGTCCTTCGCTTGGTCGTCGTTGGCCGCGCCATCGCGACGCGCTGAACCCGCAGGGTGCGGCATGGAGGCACCGGAGGAGCGCTCTCCAAAGGCGACTTCCGCTTCGCGCACGCGCTGTGCGGGGCCAAAGCCCTCGAACTCCTCGTCGTCGTCGTCCTCGTCCAAGTCGAAGTCGTCCTCGTCGATCCGCTCGCGCTGACCGCGGCGCACGTGGAGGTCTTCGAGCAGGAGCTCGGTCGCAGACGGCTCGGTGGGTGGCGTGTCCTCGGCATCGTTCGCGACAGGCATCAGCGGACGCGACTGGTCGAGGGGGGCGTCGTCCGCGACGGCCTTGACGGCGCTCAAGTGACGCTTGGGGATCGGGACGTCGAGGAGTTCAGTTTCGGTGAGCCACCGGGACTCGTCATCCTGCGCCGTCACTGCTCGCGCAGAGTGGTCGAATACCCACAGAGCGCGCACGTTGCGCCCCTCGACGCGATAGTCCGCGGCCACCTTCCACGGCTCGTCGGGCTCGCGCCACGCGTCCCACACCACCGATTCGGGGTCCACGCCGCGGCTCGCGAGGCGGTCCGTCACCAAATCAGACAACACGGGGGCGCCAGCGTCGCGCCCAATGCGCGTCGAGCGAGCGAGTTCTGCGATGTAGGCGCGTTCCGCGAGCACGGGCGCCTCATAGCGCTCGAGGGCCTCGAAAGGCTCCCCGGTGAGCTCGGACAGTTCCTGCGCGTTCAGGCCGCCGCGAATGCGCTGCTGAATCTCGCGCGGCGTGAGGCTCGACTTCGTGGGGTCATCCGACTCCTGCACCACGCGGGGTCGCGTCAGAGCGACCGTGCGGCGCAAGTCGTCGGTGAGTTCGAGTTCGAACTGCTCGCCGTCCTCGGTCGACAGGATGAGGTGTTCGCCGTCATCAGCGGCACGCACCAGGGACACTCGAGTCATGCCCCCAGGGTGCCACGGTGGTCCCTGCTTCGCCCGCTACGGCCCCGGCGTGCCGGACACCTCACGGGCCGTAGCGCCGATGCGGCACGATGGTGAGCATGACCGACACCACCGCGCTACTCACCACGGCACGCGCTCTCGCGCGCGAGACAGGCCAACTCATCATCGACGGCCGTGCGAATGCCGCCGTTCACGACACGAAGTCCTCCGACAGCGACATCGTGACCCAGATGGACCTTGCGGCCGAGAAGCTGCTGCGGGAGCGGCTCGCCGCGTTGCGCCCCGGCGACGCGATCCTGGGTGAGGAAGGCGACTTCGCCCCGGGTACCTCTGGCATCACCTGGGTGCTGGATCCGATTGATGGCACGGTGAACTACCTGTACGGCCTGCCGCACTTCGCAGTGTCAGTGGCTGCCGTGTCTGGGCCGCCCCAGTCAGGGCAGTGGACTGCGTTAGCGGGTGCGGTGTGTGACGGCACCGGCACCGTGTGGTCAGCGGGAGCGGGGCTGGGCGCCTTCAAGGATGGCGAGCCGCTGACCCGCACGCAAGGGCCTGCGCTCGCAGGCACGCTGCTCGCGACGGGCTTCCAGTACGTTCCCGAACGCCGCGCACGCCAAGGCCAGATCGCCGCCGCGATGCTCGACCAGGTGCGCGACATCCGCCGGCTTGGCGCCGCGGCCGTCGATTTGTGCCTCGTGGCAGCGGGGCACCTGGATGCGTACTACGAGCACGGGCTCAACGCGTGGGACTTCGCCGCGGGCGCCCTCATCGCGCAAGAAGCAGGGGTGCGAGTGGCCAACATCGACGGCGGACCGCCGGACGAACGCCTGGTGATTGCGGCCATGCCCGAGGTGTGGCAAGAGCTTCGCGACGCCCTTGTCTCAGCGGGCGCCGACCGCACATGGGACCCGCCGAACCTCTAGAGTCGCGCTCGCCGGATTTTTGGGGCACAATGCCTGCGCTCGGGGGAACAAAACCCCAGTGACGTGCATTCAGTACTCACACACGTTCGGTGAAGGGATCAATGCCACATGGCAACCGACTACGACGCACCTCGCAAGACTGACGACGAGATCTCTGCGGACTCCATCGAGGAGCTCAAGGCTCGTCGCAACGACAAGGCCTCCGGGGTGGTCGATGAGGACGAGACGGAAGCGGCCGAGGGCTTCGAGCTCCCGGGTGCTGACCTGTCTGGTGAAGAGCTGTCCGTGCGCGTGCTTCCCGCACAGCAGGACGAGTTCACCTGCATGTCTTGCTTCCTCGTGCACCACCGGAGCCAGCTCGCGTCCTTCGACAAGGACCAGCCCATCTGCTCGGAGTGCGCGGCCTAGGAGCCTGGTGACGTGACCTCCGTAGACGTGCTCATCAGCACGACTGACCCTGATGTACCGCTGCCCGCGTACTCCCATCCGGGAGACGCGGGAGCGGACATCACCACCCGTATCGACGTGGAGCTCGCTCCCGGCGAGCGGATGACCGTCCCCACGGGTCTCTCGGTGGCGTTGCCTGACGGCTACGTGGCGCTCGTCCATCCCCGCTCGGGGCTGGCGGCGCGCCACGGCATCACCGTGGTGAACGCGCCCGGCACTGTGGACGCGGGCTACCGCGGCGAGATCGCCGTCACCCTGCTGAACACCGATGCGCGTGAGACCGTGCGTTTCAAGCGCGGCGATCGTATTGCTCAGTTGGTATTCCAGCGAGTCGAGCGGGCGACCTTCATCCAGGTCGACACGCTCCCCGGTTCACACAGGGGAGAGGGCGGGTTCGGCTCGACGGGAGTGTCGCAGTGAAGACGGCGACCCCCATCGATTCCCTCGCGGTGCGCGAGATCGGCACCGTTGAGGGACGCATCGTGTCAATCACCGTGGAGCCGCGCGACGCGGCGCCGCAACTCACCGCGCGCATCGACGACGGCACGGGCCGTCTCGACGCGGTCTTCATGGGCCGTCGCGAGATCGCGGGCATCGAGCCCGGCGCCCGGGTGAGCGTCACCGGTCGGGTCAGCGAGACCGAGACCTCGTTGTGCCTGTACAACCCGTCATTCGAGCTGCGATGAGCGAGGACGCGCCCGGCACCGCGCCTCACGACCAGCCGGGCACCTCGCGTGAGGGCATGAGCCAACTGGCTCAGTCGGAGGACTTTTCCATCGCCGAGGCGATGGGTGGTTGGCGCGGCTTCGCCGAGTCCGTCGCCCCCGGCGTGGTGTTCGTCGTCGCCTTCCTCATCTGGGGAGGGTTCCGGGCACCCGTGATCGCCTCCGTGGCGACCGTCGCCGTGCTCGTGGTGGTGCGTCTGATTCAGCGTTCGAGCACCCAACAGGCGCTGTCGGGCGTGGTGGGCGTGGGAATCGGAGCCATCTGGGCGTGGCGCGCCGGGGACGCCGGGGCCTACTTTGTGCCGGGGCTGTGGCTCAACGCCGCCTATGCACTGGGCCTGGTGCTGTCAATGATCGTGCGGTGGCCGCTCGTCGGTGTCGTCGTGGGATTGCTCAAGGGCACTGGCATGGAGTGGCGCCGCCACCCTGGGTCGATGCGCGCGATGCAACTGGGCACGGCCGTGTTCGCGGCGATGTACGTGATGCGACTGGCCGTGCAGGCACCGCTCTACTTTGCCGATGCGGTTGCCGCCCTGGGGACGGCGAAGCTCATCATGGGGGTGCCGCTCTTCGCGCTCACGTTGTGGGTGGTGTGGCTCCTGGTACGGAACGCAGTACCTGATTCAGCTCCTCAGGATCCGCCTCAGCCGACACAATAAACAGCAGTTCGTCGTGCGCCTCGAGTGTGTCGTTAGGGCTGGGCGCAATGGTGCGGTCGGCACGCACGATGCACGACAGGACGATCTCGGCGGGCCAGTGGATCTGACGCACCATCGCACCCACGACCGGGGCGTCGGCGGGCAGCGTGACCTCGATGATGGACGCTCCCGACTGGTGGAACGTGAAGACCTTCACCAGGTCTCCGATGGCGACGGCCTCTTCCACCATGGCGGTCATGATGCGCGGGGTCGAGACGGCGACGTCAACGCCCCATTGAGCGTCGTACATCCACTCGTTGCGGGGGTTGTTGACGCGCGCGACCGTGCGCGGCACGCCGAACTCCGTCTTGGCCAGGAAGGACACGACGAGGTTGACCTTGTCGTCGCCCGTCGCTGCCACCACGACGTCCATGGTCTCGGTACGGGCCTCGGCAAGGGCAGTCATCTCGCATGCGTCGGCGAGCATCCACTCTGCTTCGGACACTTGCGCGATCCGCATACCGGTGGGGTTGTTGTCCATCAGGACAACCTCGTGACCGTGGTCGAGGAGGTCGCGCGCAATCGAGCGGCCCACGGAGCCCGCGCCTGCAATCAAGACCTTCATGCGCGCGTCCCGGGGGCCTTGGACAGGACGCGGGTGACCGCATCCCTGGCGTCGGACGACATCATGAGGTGCAGTCCGTCGCCAGGCTGCAGCACGGTAGCGGACGTGGGGATCACTCCTTCGGAGAAGCGCTGAACGTAGGCCACCCGGGCCCCGGTGGCCTTCTCGAGCTGCTCGACAGTGGCGCCCAGCCAACCTTCGTTGTAGCCGAACGACCTCAACGTCACACCGGCTGCCTCATCGACGAACTTGGCGTCGGTGCCGCCCGGCAGGAGGTGAGAAACGATCTGCGCGGTGGTCCATGGCACGGGGGCGACCGTGCGGATACCGAGCCGGTCGTAAACCTCGGCGCGGCCGGGGTCCGAAATGCGGGCGACGACGTTCTCGACTCCGTAGGTCTCGCGCACGACACGCGCGGCCAGAATGTTCGAGTTGTCTCCCGACGACACGGCCGCAAAGGCGTAGGCGTCTTCGACCCCGGCGGACACGAGGGTGTCGCGGTCGAAACCGAGGCCGGTGATGCGCTGGCCCTGGAAATCGGAGGGTAGTCGGCGGAAGGCATCCCCGAGTTGGTCGATGACGGCGACCGTGTGGCCGCGAGCCTCGAACTCAGAGGCGAGGGCGGCGCCGGTACGGCCACAGCCCATGATCACGATGTGCACGAGACCCCACGCTATACCCGCCGGCCTAGGATGGTGCGACGTGCGACGTATTCTGCTGGGTCTGCGGAGGTTGGTCCTCGGCGACCCCATCGCGACCGATGCGCTGACGCCTGTCACTCTGCGCACGCGCCTGGCGCTGCCAGTGTTCGGGGCGGGCATGCTGTCTGCGGTGGCCTATGCGCCAGATGCCGTGGTGGACGCCCTGCGCCGGGGCAGCCAGCAGGGAGCGATCCCCTACATGGCGGCGGGCGTGGTGCTCATCATGCTCTTGCTGGGCTTCGCCTACCGGGCGAACGTCCGTGCGCGACCCGACGGGCTCGGGGACTACGGCACCGTGCGCGACATCCTCGGCAGGCGTGCGGGTGTGGTCACCGGCGCCTCGCTGCTGATCGACTATCTCTTCACCGTTGCCGTCTCGGTGGCGGCGCTGACGCAACTGATCCTGTTCTTGGTGCCATCCCTGCAGGACTGGGCCTCCCTCATCGGCGTAGGGATCCTGGGGCTCATGACGCTCGTGAGCCTGCGCGTGATGCGCGACCGGGCACGCGTCCTGATCATCGTGTGGTTCGGCTTTGTGGTCATGCTTGGCCTGCTGGTGGTGCTCGGCATCGCGCGCCAGGGCGCTGACGCCTCGGCGCCCATTCCTGCAGACCCGCCGACCACCCTCACCGTACTCATCGCCTACGCGGGTGCGATCGCCTCCGGCGCCGTGATGGTCACGGGTATCGAGCACCTCGCCTCGGCGGCCCCGAATCACGCCGAGCCGCAGGGCAAGCGTGCAGGCAGAACCCTGCTGATTGCCGTCATCACCTCCGCCGTGGGATTCATGGCCGTCTCGATGCTCGCGTGGTCGTACCGCATCACGGGCTGGGCAGACGGGCCCATCTTGTTGCAGACGGCTGAGCGGATCGTGCGCGAGCCGTACTGGCTGTGGTTCGTCGCGCTCGCCGCGGGTGCGATTCTCTGGGCCGCCGCATCGGCCGTGTTCCGGCGCTTCTCGACGCTTGCCTCGGCACTTGCGAAGGATGCGTATTTGCCCCGCCAGTTGTCGATGAAGAACGACCGCATCGTCGTGCGCGGCGGCATCCTGACGGTGGCCGTCGCGGCGTCAATCGTGGTCGCTGTCACTGGTGCGAATATCGAACAACTCATCCACATGTACGTGGTGGGAGCCTTCACCGCCATCGTGCTCAGTCAGGTGGCGATGGTGCACCGCTGCACCGACAAGCTTCAGTTGGCGACCGAACGCAAGGTCTTGCGCAGTCTCGCCCTCGAGCGCGTCCTGCACGGCACGGCGGCAGTGGTCGCCGCTGCCGTACTGCTCATCGTGGCGATCTTCAACTTCGTCTACGGCGCGTGGGTCGCGATCGTGCTGATCGCTTGCCTGGTGTCGATCATGCACGCGATCAACCGTCACTACGCCGCGGTGCGTGCAGACGTCACCCTCCAGCCGCGTGACCTCGACGTCGCGCTACCGAGCGCTACCCACGGCGTGGTGCTCGTGGCACAACTTCACCGCCCCGCGATGCGCGCCATCGCCTACGCGAAGGCGGCTCGCCACTCGACCCTCGAAGCGGTGGGCGTGCGCATGGACCCCGAGGCGGCCAGGGAGCTCCAGCGCACCTGGGGCACGATGGATTCCGGGATTCCGCTCGTGATTCTCGACTCTCCTTACCGTGACCTGGTGGAGCCCGTGATGGAGTACGTCCGGTCGATTCACCGGCGCAGTCCCCGCGACGTGGTGGTCGTGTACGTCCCCGAGTACATCGTCGGCCGCTGGTGGGAGCGGTCGCTGCACAACAAGTCCACGGAACGCCTGCGCGGCCAACTCTTGGGGCTGAACTCCGTCGTCGTGAGCGCCGTTCCATGGCACCTGGAATCGGCGCGTGAGGCCACCGCTGTGGAAGAGGTGCCCCCCACCCCGAATGAGGAACTGCCGTGAGTCACACGATCCGCCTGGAGATTGGCGCGCCCGCACACGGCGGGCATTGCATCGCTCGCTACGACGGCCGCGCCGTGTTCGTGCGGCACGCGCTGCCTGGCGAAGTGGTCGAGGCCGTGGTCACTGAGGGTGGCGACGATGCTCGGTTCTGGCGTGCGGATGCCGTCGAGATCCTCGAGCCGTCGACCGACCGGGTCGAGCCGGCATGGCCGCTGGCCGGTCCCGGGGGAGTGGGTGGCGCTGAGTTGTCACACGTGGCGCTGCCCGCGCAGCGCGCCTGGAAACTCGCGGTGCTGCGCGAGGCCTTCGAGCGCTTTGCGCGGCAGGAGTTTCCTGGCACGGTGAAGGCCGCACCGGGGGACGACGAGACCGGAGGGCTGGGCTACCGCACCCGAGTGACCGCCACCGCGGATGTGCAGGGCAGGGCAGCGATGTATGTGTTCAGGTCCCAGCGCTTGCTGGCGCTCAACGCCATGCCGCTCGCGGTGCCTGAGGTGGAAGCGGCTCTGCTGGGCACGCGGTATCCGGCCGATGCGCGTATTGGCGTGGCGCAGGGAAGTGACGGTGGCGTACGGGTCACCGTCGATGGCCGGCCCTGGCGGGCCGGCAAGGTCGACCAACGCCCCAACGCGGCACGTTCGGTGCACGAGCGGGTGACGCTCGACGGCGAGGATTTTGATTTCAAGGTCGACGCTGACGGGTTCTGGCAGGTGCACCGGGCCGCGCCCGGCGTGCTCGCGGGTGAGGTGCTGGCACGCGTGGGTGATGCCCGCCGGGTCGCGGACCTGTACGCAGGCGCGGGGCTGTTCACACTCCCGCTCGCCGCGACGGGGCGCGAGGTGGTGTCCGTCGAGACCGATCGCGGCGCGTCTCGTGCGGCCAAGCGCAACCTTCACGGCCACGCCAACGCGAGCATCGTCCACGGTGACGCGCGCCGCGCGCTCGAGTCGGGCATCGGCCAGCAGGACGCTGTCGTGCTCGACCCGCCGCGCTCGGGCGCAGGCAAGCGCACGATCGACGCACTCGCCGGGACGCGGACCGAGCGCATCGTCTACGTGGCGTGCGATCCCGTTGCCCTCGCTCGGGACACATCGCTGCTGGCAGAGCACGGATACCGGCTCGTGGATGCCCAGGCCTTCGATCTGTTCCCCATGACTCACCACGTCGAGACTGTCGCGACCTTCACGCTGTCCTGACCCCCGCATCGAACGGTCCTTGCGGGCCGATAGGATGGGCGGCGGACTGCTACGGAGGAGAGTGCATGAGCGAGAACACCTTGGGAGCGAAGGCCACACTGGACGTGGTGGGCCGGGAGTACGAGATCTACCGCCTGGACGCGGTTCCCGGACTGGAGCGGCTCCCGTACTCGCTCAAGGTTCTTGCTGAGGCGCTCCTGCGCACCGAGGATGGCGCGAACATCACCGCCGACCATGTGAAGGCGCTCGCCGCGTGGGATCCGCAGGCGGAGCCTGACACCGAGATTCAGTTCACGCCCGCCCGCGTGGTGATGCAGGACTTCACCGGTGTGCCGTGTGTCGTGGACCTCGCCACCATGCGTGAGGCCGTGGTCGACCTCGGCGGCGACCCGTCCGTCATCAACCCGCTCGCGCCCGCCGAGATGGTCATCGACCACTCCGTCGTGATCGACGTGTTCGGACGCTCCGACGCGCTCGAGCGCAACACGGACCTCGAGTACGAGCGCAACCGTGAGCGCTACCAGTTCCTTCGCTGGGGCCAGACCGCCTTCGACAACTTCAAGGTGGTGCCCCCGGGCACCGGAATCGTGCACCAGGTCAACCTCGAGTACCTGGCACGCGGCGTGATGACGCGCGACGTCGACGGCGCCGTCCAGGCCTACCCCGACTCGTGCGTGGGCACCGACTCGCACACCACGATGATCAACGGACTGGGCGTGCTCGGCTGGGGTGTGGGTGGCATTGAGGCCGAGGCCGCGATGCTCGGCCAGCCCGTGTCGATGCTGATCCCCAAGGTCGTGGGCTTCAAGCTCACCGGTGCCATCCCTGCGGGGGCGACCGCGACCGACGTGGTGCTCACCATTACCCAGATGCTGCGCCAGCACGGCGTGGTGGGCAAGTTCGTCGAGTTCTACGGCGAGGGCGTGGGCGCTGTGCCTCTGGCCAACCGCGCCACGATCGGCAACATGTCGCCTGAGTTCGGCTCGACCGCCGCGATCTTCCCGATCGACGGCGTCACCATTGACTACCTCAAGCTCACGGGCCGTTCCGAGGAGCAGGTGGCACTCGTCGAGGCCTACACCAAGGCCCAGGGCATGTGGCACGACCCCGCCGCCGAGGGCTACATCGAGCCCGTGTTCTCGGAGTACCTCGAGCTCGATCTCTCGACCGTGGTGCCTTCGATCGCGGGCCCCAAGCGCCCGCAGGACCGCATCGAGCTGTCCGTGGCCAAGGAGTCCTTTGGCCGCTCGATCCTCGACTACGCGAGCCACGAGGAGCACGAACTGCACGGGCTCGACGAGTCCGTCGAGGAGACGTTCCCCGCGTCCGACCCCATCGCCGCCGAGGCCCACGCGGGAGACGAGCCCGAGCCGCAGCCCGCATCGGCCGCAGTGGTGGCGAGCCGGCCCACCAAGAAGGTGCCGTTCACGCTCGCCGATGGCACTGTCACGGAGCTTGACCACGGCGCAGTCGTGATCGCCTCGATCACCTCGTGCACCAACACGTCGAACCCCTCGGTGATGCTCGCCGCGGCGCTGCTGGCGCGCAACGCCAACCGTCGTGGCCTAAGCGTCAAGCCGTGGGTGAAAACCTCGATGGCGCCTGGTTCGCAGGTCGTCACCGACTACTACGAGAAGGCCGGGCTGTGGCCCGACCTCGAGGCGCTCGGCTTCCACCTGGTGGGCTACGGCTGCACCACCTGCATCGGAAACTCCGGTCCGCTGCCGCAGGAGGTCTCGGACACGGTGAACGAGCACGACCTCGCAGTCGTGTCCGTCCTCTCCGGAAACCGCAACTTCGAGGGCCGCATCAACCCCGATGTGAAGATGAACTACCTCGCATCGCCGCCGCTCGTCATCGCCTACGCGCTTGCCGGCACGATGGACTTTGACTTCGAGACCGATGTGCTCGGCCAGGACGCGGACGGTCACGACGTGTTCCTCGCGGACATCTGGCCCGACGCCGCAGAGGTGGAGTCGGTGGTGCAGTCTTCGATCACCGAGGAAATGTTCGCCAAGGACTACGCCGATGTGTTCGCAGGAGATTCCCGTTGGAAGGGCCTGCCCACTCCGGATGGCAAGACGTTCGAATGGGAGGCGGACTCGACCTACGTGCGCAAGCCCCCGTACTTCGAGGGCCTCGAGATGGAGCCCGCGCCCGTCGAGGACATCGCCGGTGCCCGCGTTCTCGCGCTGCTGGGCGACTCCGTCACGACCGACCACATCTCGCCCGCAGGCTCGATCAAGGCCGACAGCCCCGCTGGCGTGTACCTTGCCGACAACGGCGTCGAGCGTCGCGACTTCAACTCCTACGGTTCGCGCCGTGGCAACCACGAGGTCATGATCCGCGGCACTTTCGCCAACATTCGCCTCAAGAACCTGCTGCTCGACGGCGTCGAGGGTGGCTACACCTTCAACTTCATCAAGGGCGAGCAAGACACGATCTACGACGCCGCGCAGGACTATGCGGCACAGGGCACCCCGCTCGTGGTGCTCGCGGGCAAGGAATACGGTTCGGGCTCGTCTCGTGACTGGGCCGCCAAGGG
Organism: Demequina sp.; assembly: GCF_047975725.1. Taxonomy (GTDB): domain Bacteria; phylum Actinomycetota; class Actinomycetes; order Actinomycetales; family Demequinaceae; genus Demequina. Next base: position 15,920 of record NZ_JBKEED010000031.1, on the reverse strand, counting down.
CACGAGCCTGCTGGGCGTGCGCGCGGTCATCACGGAGAGCTTCGAGCGCATTCACCGCTCCAACCTGATCGGTATGGGCGTGCTCCCGCTGCAGTTCCCCACGGGCCAGAGCGCGGCCTCGCTGGGACTTGATGGCACAGAGACCTTCGACATTGTGGGCGTGGCTGCCTTCAGCGCAGGGGAGCACCCGCGCACGCTGCCGGTCAAGGCCACCAAGACCGATGGGTCGGTCGTCGAGTTCGACGCGGTTGTCCGTATCGATACTCCTGGCGAGGCGGACTACTTCCGCAACGGTGGAATCCTCCAGTACGTGTTGAGGTCGCTGGTCGCCTGACCAGGCGTGGTGGGCGGTGTCCGCACCGCCCACCGCCTTGATGCTCGTACAGTGGACAGACCAGATCGCGAAGGAGGGTCCGTGCTCGAGCGCATTGAATCGCCGCGAGACCTGCGCGGGCTGAGCGCCGCGGAGTTGACCGAACTCGCCCAAGATATCCGGCAGTACCTGGTGGCCTCGGTCTCCAAGACGGGTGGACATCTGGGTCCCAATCTGGGTGTCGTCGAGCTCACCATCGGTGTGCACCGAGTGTTCGACTCGCCGCACGACACGATCGTGTTCGACACGGGCCATCAGTCGTACGTCCACAAGTTGCTCACCGGCAGGCGTGACTTCGCTGACCTGCGCAAGCGCGGAGGACTCGCGGGCTACCCGCAGCGCAGCGAATCCGAGCACGACGTGGTCGAAAACTCGCACGCGTCCACGGCCGTTTCCTGGGCCGCTGGTATTGCTCGTGGCCGCACGCTGAGGGGAGAGCGCGACCGCACCACGGTGGCCGTGATCGGCGATGGCGCGCTGACAGGCGGTATGGCGTGGGAGGCGCTGAACTCTGTGGCCGAGACGTCGGACCGCGTGGTCATCGTGGTGAACGACAACGGCCGTTCCTACGCACCGACCATCGGCGGTCTTGCCCGCAGGTTGGACGGCATCCGCACTGACCCCCGCTACGAACAGGTCTTGGGTTGGGGCAAGCGCAACTTCGAAAACCGCGGCCGCTTGCGTCACTTCACCTACCAGTCAGTCCTGCACGGCAAGCGAGCCCTCAAAGGTCTGATCGCCGAGCAGGGGCTGTTCGAAGACCTGGGACTCAAGTACGTGGGTCCGGTCGACGGTCATGACTTGCCTCAGGTGGAGGCCGCGCTGCGCCACGCGCACGAATACGGCGGCCCCGTGATCGTCCATGTGCTCACCCAGAAGGGTCGGGGCTACGTTCCTGCAGAGGAAGACGTGGCAGACCGTTTCCACGCCGTGGGCAAGATCCACCCCGAGACGGGGCTGCCTGTCGAGCCGAGCCGGTTCGGGTGGACCAAGGTGTTCGCCGAAGAGATGCTCGAGGTTGCGCGCGAACGCGACGATGTGGTGGCCATGACCGCGGCCATGCTCGCTCCCGTGGGGCTCCAGCCCATGGCCCAAGAGTTCCCCGATCGGGTGCTCGACGTGGGGATCGCCGAGCAGCACGCGGTCACCAGCGCGGCGGGCCTTGCGTTCTCCGGTCTCCACCCCGTGTTCGCCGTCTACGCCACCTTCTTGAACAGGGCCTTCGACCAGGTGCTCATGGACGTGGCGTTGCATGGCGCGGGCGTGACGTTCATGCTCGACAGAGCCGGTATTACGGGTGACGACGGCCCCAGCCACAACGGCATGTGGGACATGGCCTTGCTCAGGCACGTGCCCGGCCTGCGTCTGGCCGCACCCCGCGACGCGAGCACCCTGCGCCGCGCGTTCCGCGAGGCCGTCGACGTCAGCGACGCGCCCACCGTGGTGCGCTACCCCAAGGGGCCCGTGGGCGAGGACCTCGTCGCGGTCGAGTCGCATCAGGACATCGACGTGCTCGCACGTCATGGCGACCAGCCTCGCGTGGTGGTGTTTGGCCTGGGCTCGATGGCCGCGACGGCGATCGATACGGCTGAGAAGATCTCCGCTGAGGGAGTGGAGACGCTCGCAGCGACAGCCACGTGGGTGCATCCCGTGCCGCAGGCGCTGCTCGAGGTCATCGGCGATGCCGAGCTCGTGGTCACTGTCGAGGACGGACTCACCGACGCGGGCATGGGCGAAGAGTGGGCAGCGTACGCGCGCCTCGCTGGAGTCGACGCCAAGTGGCTCCACCGGGGAATTCCCCGGCAGTTCCTCGACCACGCCTCACGCGATCAGATCATCGAAGCCGTTGGACTCGAGGCTTCCGTGATTGCTCAGGACGCGCTGGGCGCATTGTCGTAGCGGCACCAGGGACGATGTGGGATATCGCACATTGCTCATCCCAGTGATGCACCGATAGGTTCCTATGCGATTGCGCACCACGAGCCTGGCCGATGGGTGCGCTCGGCATACGACTTGAGGGGGTCGTCCGTGATGACGGAAAGTGGCAACGGAGCGGGTGCGGGGGAGTACATCCTCCAGCCGGACGGCAGCTACCTGTGCGAGCAGCGCCAACCGGACGGGTCGGTGCTCTACTTCCAGCAGCTCCCCGACGGTGCCTTCGGCTACTTTGTCCCGCGCGAGGCCGCAGCGCCTGCGTACTTCCGGCGCTTGCCTGACGGGACCTTCCAGGAATGGGTGCAAGCACCCGACGGCTCCTACGTGCCACCGGCTGTGACCACCGTGCCCCCGATCGCCCCGGACACAGGGGCGTGGGGCTCAACCGCCGCATCGGCCGGGCTGGGCCATGGACCGCGAGATGCGGAGGTCGCCGATGTGGCAACGCCGAGCGCGCCGCGGGTGCCGGGAGCGGCACGCAAGCCCGCGCTCATTGCTGGTGTCGCTGCGGGTGTGGTGGTGATTCTCGGTGTCGGGATCTTTGCCGGCATGCACCTGCTTGGTGGGCGCAGCGCGGAGCGTGACACGGGACTGCGAGTGGCGGACATGGCGACGGAGCCCGCCGTGGGGTGGACCTTCGACATGGCGCTCGGGATCGAACCGGGCTACGCCGGATACGTGTCGTACGCGGTGGTCGGGGACGACCGCGTCCTCGTGGCACCCAACTTCGACTTTGTGACCTTTGAGGCGGACACCGCCTCGCTCCCGTACTGGAACTACGACGTGACATGGACGTCCACTTACGAGGCCGAATACGACACAGGGTGGGATGCCGGACTGGCCTACGAGCAGGCGTACGACGCCTGGAGCAACGACACGACCTGGGAAGTCGAGTACCCGGACGAAGAGGAGTTCTGGCCCGGCGAGTCGGACGTGTGGTCTCCGGATGCGGCCACTGACGGCGGCATGATTGACGGCTACAACGATGCTCGAAGCGGCTTCGAGTACGGCGAGAACCGACTGTCGAAGCCCGTCTCGCCGGACTTTGAACCCACCGTCGCGATGGTCGATCTGGTGACCGGTCAGGAGCGCTGGTCGCTGTCGCTGGCCGACCTCTGGGGCGGCGACGCAGTGGACCTCGAGGTCGTCGACGCGGGTGACGGTAGGCATGCAGTGGTCTCGATGGCCGTCGCGGGAGCCGAGCCGTACGACGAGTTCGTCGTGGTGGACGTGGACAAGGGCACGATCGTGGGCTCCGTCAAGGTCGATGGCGGCTTGGCGCGGGCCGACGTGGACAGTGGAGAGTTCTACCTCGTCGAGGAGGATCCGGACGGCACATCGACGACGGTCGCGCGCTACGACATCACCAACATCGCTGGCGACCCGTCGTGGGAGGTCGACGTCGACGGCTACGCCTACGTGGGCTTCGAGCCTGACTTCCTCACCGTCCGTGGTGACGAGTACGTGGCACTCGACCGGGTCACAGGAGAGCCGACGGCCTTTTCGCGACAGCTCGATGACAACACCACGGTGATCGAGCTGTCAGGCGTCCTGGTGCGCATCGAGTACGACGACGAGGACCCTGCCGAAATCATGGCGATCGACGCCGAGGGCAAGGACGCGTGGGACAGCCCCGTCAAGGCCGAGAGTCTGTCGACGACCGATGGCTACTTGTGGGTGGGTGACGGCAACGACGGTTGGTTCTACGAGAGCATGAACCACATCGACCTGCGCACCGGCGAACCGGTGTGGGAGAAGGACCTCGACGCGGAGCACTCCGGCGTGAGCGGCGTGCAGGACGGCTATGCCTACATCTCCGGTGACGGCGAGATTCTCAAGGTCTCGATGAGCAGCGGCGAGATCGTCGACTCGTTCAGGGCCACTGTCGAGGGGGTGTGGCTCGGAAAGTCGATGCTGTTTGCTCTGGATGGAGACGAGTTCATCTCGGTGGGCTTCGACGACCTGTCAGAGAACTGGGCAATGGACCTCGATGAGGATCAGAGCGTCAGCCCGTTTGGCTCACACCTGATGATCGTCGAAGGCAACGAACTGCTCTCCCTGGAGTCCTAGACGAGCCGCATCATGCGCGCGCGGGGGTCGACCTAGCTGGCGTCCTCGGCCGGCGCCGCGCTGGCCGATTCGAAGGCCTGCGCCAGTAGTCCAGAGACGAGGTTCACCTGCCACGCGCGCGCGCCGCGGCCGGTCAGGAAGCCACGAATCCACTCCTCACCGCCATCGCGATACTCCCAACAGCATCGGCGCAGGGCATCGGGCTGGAGGAGGTTCTCCGCGGGAATCTCGTGCGCGTCCACCAGGGAAGTGATGACGTCCTTGGCCGCAGCCAAACGAGCGGCCGCTTCAGGGCGCTTGTCCTTCCACATGCGCGGCTGCGGCGGACCGTCGCCCTGCGGGCCACGCTTGGGCGGCAGCTGCGACTCGGGAGCCGACATGGCGGCCTCGATGGCGGGGTACCAGAACGACGCGCGCCTGCGCGTTCCCTTGGACTGCCATTCGCGCACCTGGAGAAGCGCGTCCAGGTTCGCGGGCTTGGCCTGTGCGGCAGACACCATCGCGGCGTCACGCAGCACTCTGCCGGGAGAGGTGTCGCGGCGCTGGGCCTCCCTGTCGCGGGCCTCCCACAAGGACTTCACGATGGCGAGGCCGCGCTGGTCGCGGATCTGGTGCGAGCCGGAAGTGCGTCGCCAGGGGTCGACTCGGGGCTCAGCAGGCGGGGCGTTGCGCACCGCCTCGAACTCTTCGAGGGCCCACTCGAGCTTGCCGGCCTCCACCAGGTGGCCGTGAAGGCCGTCCCTGACCTCGATGAGCACCTCGACGTCGAGCGCCGCATAGACGAGCCACTCGTGAGGCAGAGGACGTGTGGACCAGTCCTGAGCGGAGTGCTCCTTCGCCAGTGCCAGGCCCAACTCACGTTCGACCACGGCCGCGAGCCCCACCTTGGGCCAGCCGAGCAGACGGGCCGCGAGCTCGGTGTCGAAGATCCGCGCGGGAGTCAGGCCCAGGTCGTGCATGCCGGGAAGGTCCTGGCTTGCTGCGTGGAAGACCCACTCGGCGTCACCAAAGGCCTCATTGAGAATCGAGAGGTCGGGGAGGGCGTCGGTGTCGATCAGAGCAATCCCCGCGCCCGCACGCTTGAACTGTGCGAGGTAGGTCGCCTGGCCGTAGCGGAAGCCCGACGCACGCTCGGCATCCGCCGCAACGGGCCCGTGTCCTGCTGCGAACGCCGCAGCCATCTGTTCGAGCGCGGCATGGTCGGCGATGACTGGAGGTACGCCTCCTGCCGGTTCCACGAGGGGGGTGGGCGCGACGACGGACTCCTCCGCCTCGCTCACTGGGCCGCTCCCGGCAGCATCGAGACGCCGTGGGGCACCGGTGGTAGCCCTGCGGACATCGCGAGCAGGTTGGCCCACGCGACAATGTGAGGCTCGAGATCGTTGTCATGGGGTGTCCACGAGACGCGCATCTCCACCTGGACTTCTTCTGGACGCTCGGCGAGAGCCCCGAAGGAGCGCGAGTGAGTCTTGGTCACGGTCCCCGCGACAGCGCGGGCAGGGGTGTCCTCAAGGGAATCGGTGAGCCACGACCATGCCACGTCCGACCAGAGGTCGTCTCCGCCCACTTCCACATCCACTTGTGCTCGCACCACTGTCACGATTCTGAAGTCGCCTTCCCATGCTTCTTGCCCGTCGGGGTCGTGCAACAACACGAACCTCCCTGAGGCGCTTCCCTCGTCAGAGATCACTTCGCCGTCGATGGCTGCCGCATAGGGCGCGATGCGCCCCGGCGCGGCGGTCTCCACGAGGGTGACGTCGCCCCGTGTGCGAGCGCGTCCCAGGGACGCGAGCGCCTCCAGGAAGACAGGCGGTGCCTGCGCAGCATCGTGGGCCATGCGTCGAGCCTATGGCCGTGACCCCGTGCGCCACGGTTCGCCACGCGGTTTGCGGCCACTAGGCTAGGCCGCGTACCCCGACCCCGCATGTATAAGGACGCGATAATGGCGCTTGCTCAGATCGGTGTGACAGGACTCGCGGTGATGGGCCGCAACCTGGCTCGCAACTTCGCTCGCAATGGGTTCACGGTGGCGGTTCACAACCGCTCCCCCCAGAAGATGCACTCGCTGATCGAGGAGCACGGCGACGAGGGCGCCTTCATTGGTGCCGAGTCACTCGAGGACTTTGTCGCGGCGCTGGAGAAGCCCCGCAAGGTCGTCATCATGGTTCAGGCGGGCGGCCCCACGGACGCCGTCATTGACGCACTGATCCCGCTGCTGGACCAGGGCGACATCATTGTCGACGCTGGCAACGCGCACTACGCGGACACCCGCCGCCGCGAGGCCGCGCTGCGCGAGCAGGGCCTTCACTTTGTGGGCTCCGGCGTCTCCGGCGGTGAAGAGGGCGCCCTGCTGGGCCCCTCGATCATGCCCGGTGGCCCCGCCGAGTCGTACGTCACGCTTGGCCCCATCCTCGAGAAGATCGCCGCGAAGGCGGAGGACGGCACCCCTTGCTGCGTGCACGTGGGCCCCGACGGTGCGGGCCACTTTGTCAAGATGGTGCACAACGGCATCGAGTACGCCGACATGCAGCTCATCGGTGAGGCCTACGACCTGTTGCGTGCGGGCCTCGACCTGACTCCCGCGCAGATCGGCAACATTTTTGCCGACTGGAACGAAGGCGACCTCGAGTCCTTCCTGATCGAGATCACCGCAGAGGTGCTCCGTCACGAGGACGCCCGTACGGGCCACGCACTCGTGGACGTCATCCTCGACCAGGCCGGCCAGAAGGGCACCGGCCGCTGGACCGTGCAGTCCGCGCTCGACCTCGGCGTTCCGGTCACCGGAATCGCCGAGGCCACGTTTGCCCGCGCCATCTCTTCGCAGACCGCGCAGCGTGAGGCCGCCCGTGGCGTCCTTGCCGCGAATGCAGGCGAGTTCCACATCCGCGACAAGAGCGGGTTCATCGAGGACGTTCGTCTGGCGCTGTACGCCTCGAAGGTGGTCGCTTACGCGCAGGGATTTGACCAGATTCAGGCGGCCTCGGAGGAGTTCGGCTGGGACATCAACCGCGGTGACATGGCCAAGATCTGGCGTGAGGGCTGCATCATTCGTGCTCGCTTCCTTGACCGCATTACCGAGGCCTACGACCGCAACCCCGAGCTGCCCACCCTGCTGGTGGACGAGTACTTCCAGGGTGCCGTCGCCAACGGCGTGTCCGCGTGGCGTCGGGTGGTCTCGCAGGCCGCCCTGGCGGGCGTGCCCGTGCCGGCCTTCGGCTCGTCGCTGTCGTACTACGACTCGCTGCGCGCCGAGCGCCTGCCTGCCGCAGTCATCCAGGGTCAGCGTGACTTCTTTGGCGCGCACACCTACAAGCGGATCGACGTCGAGGGCACCTTCCACACGCTGTGGTCGGATGACCGCTCCGAGGTCGAGGCCTGAGCGCACGCGAGGAGAGTCACGTGGGGGAGCACAACCAGGCCAAGCCCATGGTTCCTGTCCTCGTGGGAGGCGACATCGGCGCGTACGCGCTGCTGCGCGCCTTCCACGAGCGCTCGGGCGTGCGTGGTGTGGTGGTCGCCAAGCTCCAGACCCGTGCTTTCGCTGACACGCGCATCGCGGACGTCCGTATTGCTGACGTTGACAACGCCGATGCGCTCGTCACCGCGTTGGTCGACCTCGCCAAGGAGCGCGCAGGCGAGCGTTTGGTGTTGCTGTCGAACGCCGATTGGTACGTCGAGTCGATCATCGCTCGCCGGGCGCAACTGGAGCCCCACTACGAGATCCCGATGTGCTCGGCGGAGGTCTTCGCCCGTGTCGAGTCCAAGGCGGCCTTCCAAGCGGACTGTGAGGCCCTGGGGATTCCTGTCCCTCGGACGATCGTGGTGCGTTTCGAGGACGGCGCTGCTGTCCCTGACGGCAGCCTGGACTCGTTGACGTATCCCGTGGTCGGCAAAGCCAATTCGTCCTCCGAGCACTACCGCGTGGAGTACCCGGGCAAGAAGAAGGTTCAGCACCTGACCACCAAGGCCGAGGTGCAGACGCTGCTGGCAAACATCGCCGCGAGTGGCTATGCGGGCACGTACCTACTGCAGGACTTCATCCCCGGCGATGAGACCCAGATGCGCTCGCTGACGGCTTACCGCAATGCCAAGGGCGAGGTGACGCTGCTCAGCACCGGTCGAGTGCTGCTCGAGGAACACACCCCTGGCACGCTTGGAGTCCCCGCTGCCATCCTGACGGAGCCCTACACGGACGCGATGGATGCGATGGAGCGCTACCTTGAGCGCATCGGCTACCGGGGCTTTGCCAATGCCGACTACAAGCGCGATCCGCGCACGGGCGAGCACGTGTTCTTCGAGGTCAACCCGCGTATTGGCCGTAACAACTGGTACGTCACCGCTGCTGGAGCCAACCCCGCCGATCACGTCGCGGCGGACCTCGATGGCACTCCCATTCAGAAGGTGCGTTCCACGCGCGAGGTGCTCTACTCGGTGGTGCCGCTGGGACTGCTGACTCGCTACTTGCCTGACGCGGACTTGCGTGCGCGGGTGATCGCGGCTGCCAAGCGTTCAGTGGCGCGTCCGCTGCACAACCCCGCGGACTCGTCGTTCAAGCGGCGCGTGACGATCGCGTTGCTCACGTTCAACTACCGCCGCAAGTACCGCGAGTACTACCCCGAGCCGACGGCGACGGGCCACTAGTCGCTGTGTGGTGCAGGGGCACTCTGAGCGGAAGTACGCGGGCATGACGTCGAGACTTGTCGGACGGCGCCCCCGTGTGGAACCGCAAGAACTGATTGCGGCGCTCACGCCACCGCCGCACTTTGCCGACGCCTCTTTCGACACGTACGTGCCGGACCCGGACTTCCCCAGTCAAGAGGCGGCCCAGGCCGCGATGCGCGCGTTCGGCAAGGGCGTGGGGCGCAAGGGCCTTGGCGCGCTGCGGCGATCCAGCGGAGGCAGGGGCGTCTACCTCGACGGCGGCTTTGGGGTGGGCAAGACGCACTTGCTCGCCTCGCTCGCGCGCGAGGTGGGACAGCGGGCCGCCTTTGGCACGTTCGTCGAGTACACGCACCTGGTCGGGGCACTGGGCTTCCAGGCCACGAGGGCTGCGCTGCAGGAGTTCTCCCTGGTGTGCATCGACGAGTTCGAGCTCGATGACCCGGGCGACACCGTGCTCATGGCGCGGCTCATGCGGGAACTAGCCGATGCGGGTGTCGCCTTGGCAGCGACCTCCAACACCGTGCCGGGGTCGTTGGGGCAAGGGCGCTTTGCCGCCGACGACTTCAAGCGCGAGATTCAGGCGTTGTCGGGCGTGTTCGAGGTCATCACGATCGATGGCCCGGACTACCGCGGCCGTGGGGCGCTGACGTTCCCTGCGCCGGCGACGGTGGATCGGGTGCTTGAGGCGACCGGTGGGCCCGACGGTGCGTGTGAGGACTGGGCTGCGCTGATGGCGGACCTGACGCACGTGCACCCCAGCCGGTTTGGTCCGTACGTCGACGGGATCGGTGTGCTCGGGCTACGAGGGGTGGCGCCGCTGTCCGACCAGGCGCAGGCGCTCCGAGTCGTGGCGCTCGTGGACCGGCTGTATGACCGAGACGTGCGCATCGTGGCGTCTGGGCATTCGCTGGGCGAGATCTTTTCGCAAGACATGCTCCGTGGTGGCTACCGCAAGAAGTACTACCGTGCGCTGTCACGCCTGCTATCGATGGTGGCGGGGGAGCCCGAGCACCGCTAGCGTGTGAGCGTGAAGACGCTCGGAAGGCACGTGGTTCATGCGGTGACGCGAGGCCGGGCACGGCAACGGCGCTGGATCGCCGAGTTTGCGAGCGAGCTGCGTGGCGCTCGGGTCCTTGAGATTGGTTCGGGCAAGCAGGTCAACGGTGCGTACCCGTACTCCAGTGCCGAGCTCTTTGATCCGTCGTGTGACGTCGTGAGGTCAGACTTCAACCCTGCGTTCGGCCATGCCGTCGTCGACGTGACGGCCATGGAGTACGACGGTGAGTTCGACGCGGTGCTGTGTGCCAACGTGCTCGAGCACGTGGCGGAGCCAGCCGCGGCGGTTGCGGGGATTGCGCGGGCGTTGCGGCCCGGTGGCGTCACGCTGGTGACCGTGCCGTTCATCTACCCGCTCCACGACGAGCCCATCGACTTCTGGCGCTTCACGGAACATGGGCTGCGACACCTGTTCGCCGACTACGCCGAGGTGCACATCGCCCGTGGGGGAGCGCGCGTCGCCCCGTGGAGCTACGCGGTGACGGCTCGCCCCTGAGAGCGGGTCAGGGCAACGGCTCGGTGACGACCACCGTGTCTGGTGCGAGTCGCACGCTCCCCGAGGTGTCGCTCGACTCGCCAAACACGGCGAGGACCTGGCCGACTTCCACCTCGAACGGCTGCTCCGTCAGGTTCGCGATGACCCGAAGTGGGCCGTTCATGGCGAGCACGCGTGGCGCGAGTTCTGCGACACCGGCGGGATGAGCCTGCCAGGCCGCACGGGGCGCAATGCGGCCGCGCAACGCGATCAGCTCTGAGAACCACGCCGCAATGACGTCGTTCGTGGCTGTCGTCGCGCCCAGCCCAGAGCCGAGCTTGGAACGCAGGAACGTGAGCCGATCCTGGGGATCGGGCACCTGCACGTCGCCGCGGTACAACGCCTCCCAGCCGTGGCCTGCGAACTCGGTCATGCGTCCCTCAGACACGGCGCTGCCGAGCGGCTCGTCGTGGTCGGTGAAGAACATGAACGGGCGGGTCTCGCCGTACTCCTCGCCCATAAAGATCATGGGTGTGAAGGGCGACAGCAGCACGAGGGCGAGCGAGGCGGCCTGGGCACCAGGCGAGAGCGTAGAGGCGGGGCGATCTCCGATGGCACGGTTGCCCACCTGATCGTGGTTGGAGGCGCACACAACAAACCGGCGACGGTCGACCTCTGGCGCCACGGGAGCGCCCCATGTCTTGCCCCTGAAGGGGGAGTGGGTGCCGTTGTGCCAGAACACCTCGCGGAAGGTCTTGTCGAGCACCTCGATGGGGCCAAAGTCCACGTAGTAGCCGTGCCGCTCGCCGGTGAGGTAGGCGTGCAGGGCGTGGTGCACGTCGTCGTTCCACTGGGCGGTCATCCCCAGGCCACCCTCGGCTGTGGGGGTGACCATGCGCGCGTCGTTGAGGTCGGATTCGGCCACGAGCGATAGCGGGCGGCCCAGTCGCTCGCTCAGGTGGGCAGTCTCGTCTGACAGTTGCGCGAGGATGTGCCGGTCGGAGTCGTCGCGGATCTCGTGGACGGCATCCAGGCGCAGGCAGTCAATGTGGAAGTCTTCGAACCAGCGCAGGGCGTTGTCGCAGATGAACCGGCGCATGCCCTCGGAGTCGGCTTGGTCAACGTTGACGGCCCAACCCCAGGGGGTGTCGTGCGCGTCTGTGAAGTACGGGCCAAACTTCGACAGGTAGTTGCCGTCGGGCCCCAGGTGGTTGTAGACCACGTCAAGGCAGACGCCCAGGCCGCGACGGTGGGCGGCATCGACAAAGCGCTGGAGGGCCTCGGGGCCGCCGTAGGCCTCGTGGACGCCGTAGAGCGAGACGCCGTCGTAGCCCCAGCCGTGTCGGCCGGGGAACGGGGCAACGGGCATGAGTTCGACGATGTCGACGCCGATGGCCTTGAGGTCCGCCAGCTGTGCGATGGCGGCATCGAGGGTGCCGGTCGGCGTGAGCGTGCCCACGTGTAGTTCGTAGAACACCGCACCCAACGCGTCCACGCCGGTCCAGTCACCGTCACGCCAGGCGTGCCGTGAGGCGTCAAAGGTGCGGGACGGTCCGTGCACGCCCGCGGGCTGCCAGGCGGAACGGGGGTCGGGCCAGGGGCCATCCCCTTCGACTTCGTAGGCGTAATCGGTGCCGTGAGGCACGTCCGGCCCCCGCCACCACCCGTCGTCGCCGCGCTCCATACGGGCCTTGACCCGCTCGCCGTCGGCGGGACCGATCACGGCCACCACCGCATTGGCCGTCGGGGCCCAGACTGCCAGGCGCATCAGGCGGCCACCAGTAGCGCGACCGGCAGGCCCGCGAGCAGGTCGGACAGCGCCACCGCACCGCCCTCAAAGGTGCGCCCCGACAGCGTGTCCATCCAGGTTCCCTCGGGCAGCGTCACCGTGTGATCCCGCCATCCGCCCAGCCGCTCGAGGTCGAGCCCCAAGCGAGTGGCGACCGTGATGGCCAAGGGAATGCCTGCTGCCGTGCGTGAGAAGACCACCGCATGGCCCGAACTCGACGGCAGGGGGTGGTAGTCGCACTCGTCGCCCACGAAGGCCTCAGGGTGGTCCCTGCGCACTCGCAGCGCACGGGACGTGACCAGGAGTTTCTCTTCGGCCAAGGTGCGCGGCTTGGCGCGGGTGTCGAGCCGCGTCAGGGCGGTCGCGTACGTCTCGAAGTCCACCGCGCGACGGTTGTCAGGGTCAACCAACGAGGGCGCCACCATCTCGGTGCCCTGATAGACGTCTGGCACGCCAGGCATCGTCAACTGAATGAGCTTCATCGCGAGGGTCGCCGACCGGACACCCGCTGCCGTCTCCTTGTGCCAGGCGCGCACGATCGTGCGCACCTCGGGGTCCGCGTGGGTGGACTGGGCAAACCACAGCACTGCGGACTCGTAGTCGGCGTCCACCGCCGTCCAGGTTGTGGTGGTCTTGGCCTCGCGCATGGCCTTGATGAGATAGCCCTCAAGACGGTCCCACTCCATGAATCCTTGGGAGTCGGAGGTGCCCACGAGGGTCTGCCACCACAGGTTCTCCGTGCGGCCATCCAGGAGCGACGGGCGAATGCGTGCGGTCGCCTCTTGCAGGCTGACCACCGTCGCGTCCCACTCCTCAGCGGCCTCCGATAGCACCGACAGTCGCGCCCGCACGTCCTCGGAGCGCTTGGTGTCATGGGTAGTCAGGCACGTCATGGCATGCGGGAAGACCACTTGCTGTTCATCCGCCCAGGCATGGAAGCCAGCGGGCGGCAGCGAGAAGCGCCCTGCGGGCGAACCCACCTCGCACAGCGACAGAAGATGCGTCCAGCGGTAATAGGTCGTGTCCTCGACACCCTTGGCCATCACGGCGCCGCACGCCTGCTGGAAGCGCGTGATGAGCTCTCGCCGGTTGGCGTCGCCCGTGCGCCCTGCGGAGCCCACCTCGGCGCCCTTGAGTAGGTCGACGACCACGTCAAGAGTCTCGTGGCGCTCGTCGTCGAGCACGCCACGCGCACGCTCGGCGGCGTGGTCGATGGCATCCAGCGACGGCTGCTTGGGCGTCACGCCCGCGACTACGTAGGCGCGGTAGCGGTCAAAGGTCACCAAGAGCGTGCGCAGGCAGTCGTACAGCGCACGCCACGTGTGGTCACGCAGGCGCACATCGGAGTGGCAGATCTGGTGAGCGATGGTGGTGAGGCGGTGCACCTCGCTCGACAGCGATTCCTTGACAATCTCGCGCTTGGCCTCAGCGATGAGGTCGGGCAAGGTGCCCATGGCGTCACCCGTCACGCGGTGCAGCGTCGCGGCCAAGGGCGACGAGCCTGAGGGGTCGCGCAGCAGGGCCCCCACCCGCCATGCAGCGTCGTAGCCGGTGGTGCCCGCGGTGCGCCACGACCCGGGAAGCTGCTCGTCTCCCTCGAGAATCTTCTCTACGACCACCCACGCACCGTCCGTCGCGTCGTGCAGGCGTTGCAGGTAGCCAGCGGGATCCGCGAGGCCGTCGGGGTGGTCAATCCTCAAGCCCTGGAGCGTGCCGTCCTTGACGAGGTTGACGATCACGCGGTGCGTGGCATCAAAGACGTCCTCGTCCTCGACGCGGACGGCCACGAGCGAACCCACATCGAAAAAGCGGCGGTAGTTGAGTTCCTCGTTGGCGACCCGCCAGTAGGCCAGGCGGTAATGCTGCTGATCGACCAGGTCGGCGAGCGGCAGGTTCTCAGTGCCTTCCTTGATGGGGAACACGTGCTCGTAGTACCGCAGCACGGGCACCTCACCGGCGTCTTCGCACCCGGGTACGACCATGGTTTCGATCGACAGTTCGCCCGCGGCCAGAACGGTGCCGATGCGCTGTCCGAGCACGGGCATGAGCACCGGGTCTCCGCTGGACCAGTCGACGTCGAACCAATGTGAGTGGTCGGAGTCCTCCCCGTGCGTGAGCACGTCCCACAGAGCACGGTTATGGAAGGCGGGGGTAGGAACGGCCATGTGGTTGGGCACCAGGTCGGCGATGAGCCCGATGCCGCGCTCGCCAGCCTTCCACGACAGGTCGCGCAACGCGTCCTCGCCACCGAGCGACTGCGCGACCTTCGAGTGGTCGACCACGTCGTAATAATGGGTGGAGCCTGGAGCGGCCTCGAGGATGGGGGAGAGGTACAGGTGCGTCACCCCCAGGCGAGCGAAGTAGTCCAGCCTGGCCGCCGCATCGGCGAAGGTGAAGTCTGCACTGAGCTGCAACCGGTAGGTCGAGCCGGGAACCGGCGCGTCTACCCGGTGACCCCTTCTGCGTGCACGTTCATGGCTGGCATCCGTCATCGAGTATCCGCCCCAATCGTTGCGTTTTCGCTTCATCCTCTCAGATGGCGGTCCCGCGGTCTCCGATCCGCGGCGTCCGCCCCTGTCAGGCGGTAGAGACCTCGGTGTCCACGTCGATATTCCCGCGCGTCGCCTTCGCGCGGCCGCGACTAGGGTCGTGAGATGGATACCTGGGATGTCCGCGACTGGCGACTGCGCGTCGCCGAGCTCTACCGCGAGGTGCGCGCCTTGAGCGCACCCGAGCAGGCGCATCGGCGCTGGATAGCGGGCCGTGACGCGCTTCTGGCGGGCCACGCTGCATCCCCGGTGCCTCTCGGCCAACGGGATGGCTTTCGTGCTCGCGTGGCCACTTACGATCCGGCCTACCGGTTTGTCGTCGAGGTGCAGCCGGCGCCCGTGCACAGGCGCGAGGTGCCCACGCCGACGGACGGCCTGGTGCCCTTCGAGCGCATCGGCAAGGTGGAACTTCCCGGCCTCGGCACCCTCGACGTGTGGTGGCTCGACTCGTACGGCGGAGGCATCTTCTTGCCGCTGCGCGACGGTGGCGCTGGCGCGGTGACGTACGGTGGCGGCCGCTACGTGCTCGACACCGTGAAGGGGGCGGACCTTGGCGGCACTGGACGGGAACTCGTCGTCGACCTGAACTTCTCGTACCAGCCGTCATGCGCGTACTCGAGCGAATGGGTGTGTCCGCTTCCCGGCTCCGGCAACCGACTTGACGCCGAGGTGGCCGTGGGGGAGTTGATGCCGTCGTAGCGCCGATGCGCCTGCCGCCAGCATGCACGAAAGGCCGGCCCTTCCGGGCCGGCCTCGTGTCTGGTGGGCGATACTGGGATCGAACCAGTGACCTCTTCCGTGTCAGGGAAGCGCGCTACCGCTGCGCCAATCGCCCGAGGTGGGTACGGGATTCGAACCCGTGTATACGGCTTTGCAGGCCGCTGCCTCGCCTCTCGGCCAACCCACCGTGGTCGCCAACTGAAGCTGGCAAGGAACCTACGAGCGGACGACGGGACTCGAACCCGCGACCCTCACCTTGGCAAGGTGATGCTCTACCAACTGAGCCACGTC
>NZ_JBKEED010000030.1:0-201426 GCF_047975725.1 Demequina sp. | reverse complement strand
GTGCCGGTGGGCTATTCCGGTCACGAGCCGGGCCTGCAGATCTCGGTTGCCGCTGTCGCGCTGGGTGCCGTCGCGGTGGAGCGTCACATCACGCTGGACCGCACCATGTGGGGCTCGGACCACGCTGCCTCGCTTGAGCCCAAGGGCTTTGAGAACCTGTGCCGCGACATCCGGATCATCGAGCAGGCCATGGGCGACGGCGTCAAGAAGGTCTTCCCTGGCGAGCTCGCGCCGCTCAGCAAGCTCCGCCGGGTTGACGGCTAGAGCTCGTTAGCGCAGCGGGATCCGCCAGGCGCGGAACGCTGCGAACCATGGATGCAGTGCCTCAGGCGCGCGCCGCTCGATTGCTTGCGGTGCGCGCCTGAGGCGCCTCACGGCGCGTGCAAGCGCGCCCGGCCTGGCTGGGGTCGTGGTGACCCGGGGTGCCTGGGGCTCGGGGTGGGGCCGGCACTGGTCGATGATGACGACTTCGGTGATGTCCGGGACGAGCGCGCCTGAGACCGCACGGGCGTCGACGCCCACGGCGAGAGGCGCCTGACCTGTGGCGCACAGTTGGGCCAGGTGCGTGCCGTGCTGCGCGACGACGAGGTCGACACCGGCCGCGTGGGCCTGGGCGACGGCCTGGCCGGGCAAGGGGGGCGGACCGTCCGTCGACGTCACGAGCACCGCCCGCGTGAGGCCGTGAGCGACGACGGCCGCAAGGCAGGACTCGAACTGCGCTGCGTGGCGCCCATCGTGCGGCTCGGCACTGCTCGCGCGCGCCGCGCACGCGATGATGGCGGTGGCGGAACGCTCGGAGGGTGACAAGGGCCAGGCGTCTGTGCGCGCCAAGACACGCCGCACCTCATCCGCTTCGGGGCGCAGGTGCGCATCAGTCCCGGCGTTGGCGCCACCAGGCACGGCGATCACCGTGCGCTGCGCCTCGGGAAACAGCGCGGCGATCGTGCTCCACGGCTTGCGGTCGAGCGACGGTGCAATGATCCGCTTTGGCGCGCCGCCACACAGGGCCTCGATGGCGGCGCTCAGCCGCTCGCCACCTTCGCCCGTGGCGGCGAACCGTTGCGGGTGATACGGAACGATCATTTCCCACAGCGCGGCGGCCCCGGCAAACGTGCGCCACAAGGACTGGGTTCCTGGCGCCTGGGCCAGGTCCGGTGACACCTCGGGCACGCTCGCGTCGCTCGTATAGAGCACGAACGCCGAGTCCCCGCGAACAGCGCCCGACTCCACGACTGCCACGTGAGCGGCGAGGCCCACCACGTCGTCGACCAGGTGAAGGTCAGGCATGGGTGCTCCTTAGCCGGCGCACGCGGCGCAACAGCACTCGGGTGGGGCGGTTGAACTCTCGAATCGCGACCTCGAGGTCGCCCTTGGGGTACCGGGCCATCAGCTGGTGAGCCCCCGCAAAGAGCTCGAGCTGGAGGGCCCGATTCAGGCGGCCCCGCGCGGACAGATGGAACTCGATCATGCGAACCGCCTGATACGCGGCCTTGGCGACCAGCGCGGGGTCGCCACTGGCGAGCACGAGGTCTGCGATCGACTCGCTCGCGGGCAAGAAGTGCAGCGTCGACCGATTTCCTGCCTGCGTGAGAGCGGCGGGATTGCGCGTCTTGCGGTAGAAGTAGCCCCGCAGGTCGGCGCGTGCCGTGCTGTGAGTGTTGAGGTACAGGCGCCAGAACCAAGGCCGGTCGGCAGCAGTACGGAGGCGCTCGTCGAAGACGAACAACTCTGGCGCGATTCTCGTGGTGTCGTAGATGCCTGCCCAGAGGAATGGGTAGTCAACCATGGTCCGTTGGGAAGCGGACCCGATGCCCTCCGCGGCGGCGTACGGTTCCCACACGCGGGACTCCGGAGCGCGGACCACGGTTCTGGAGAGGCGGTCCACTCGCACATGGTCAAAGCGCACAAAGTCGACGTCCAGCTGGGCGGCCGCGTCCGCTGCTTGCGCCAAGTGTCCCGGTGCGCACCAGTCGTCGATGTCGACATACGTCACGTAGCGGGTGTCCACGAGCGCATGCGCGATGTTGCGCGAGCGCGCGACGCCCACATTCTCGTCGTTGCGAATCACGGTGATGCCTGAGATGCGACGCGCCGCCTCGTCGAGCAGGCGAGGCGTGGCATCGGTGGAGTGGTCGTCGACGACGATGAACTTGATGCCGTCCGCGAGGTTGCGTTTGGCCGACTCGGCAAACGTGGCCACGTGCTCCTGTGCGTTGTACGCAGGCACAATGACGGTGAGATCAGTCACCCTCGCGGCCCTCCTCTGGCGGGACCCGTCGCACTGCGGCCGCGATCGTAGCCGAGGTCGCGTTGACGGTCATGAGAAACGTCATGTGGTCGTGCGTGTCCGGGTCGGTGCCGTGAGGGCCCACGTGCGGGTCGTCGACGTCCCTCAGCCGGCGGGACGTTGCCTCCTCCACCACGAGGATCTCGGCGGCCGACGACTCCTGTGCCATCAGGGCCGGGCCAAGTCCCGCGGTGATCAGGTGCTCACGGTCCTGTGCCGATAGCAAGCCCGCCGTGCGGACATTGACCTCACGTAGCAACCTGAGGCCGGCCGCACCCATGAGGCCACGGCCGTCACTGCCCCGCGCTGAGTCATCATCGCAGGCCTCTTGTGCCATGCGGGCGGCAAACTCGCGCCATTGTTCGGTGCCACCGGCGAGGAGGTGGCCTTGGTACAGCAGCCTCCACGACAGACCCGACGGCGCGGCACCGTTGTCGGGTCCGCGCTCGGTGTGTGGACCTGGGTGCGCCGCCGCAGAATCCGCGGAGCGTGGGGCCGAGTCATCGCCCGCGGGCACGTAGGGGGCCGCGGTGGCGCGCACGAGGACGGCAGCGAGAGCGTCGGCAGCGAGTTCGATGGGCACGGGGGTGACGTCGCTGGCGGCCTGCCCTGCCCCCGCCTCGGGGTCCTGCGGTCGCGCGATCGCGGAAACGTCTCCTTGGATGTGGACGCCTGCATTCACCATGCGCTCGCCAAGCGCGAGGGCCACAGCCCGCACCTTGTCGACGGCCCACGTGGGAAGACTCGTCCTGGGCCCGGCGTCTGCAGCGGTGGCCTTGAGGCCTTTCACCAGTGCTCCCTGGATCAGCTCGAGC
This sequence comes from Demequina sp., assembly GCF_047975725.1. Classification (GTDB taxonomy): domain Bacteria; phylum Actinomycetota; class Actinomycetes; order Actinomycetales; family Demequinaceae; genus Demequina. The sequence goes on along the minus strand of NZ_JBKEED010000030.1, from coordinate 198,324 downwards.
CTGTCGCGCTGAGCTATGCCGCCCGACAACTCGCCGGTACGGCGCGCGATCTCACTTGCGAGGTACGACAGCGACTCGTTGCTGGTCTGTTCACGCAGGGTACGGGTGCGCACTCCCAAGAACTGCTCGACCTCGCGGAACACGCTCGCGGTGTCATCGGGATCCGGGATGACGACGGTGACGTTGTCGGGGCCCACGAGAGACGCCCAGCGCTCGACCAGCGTGAAGCCGTCGTCGGCGCGCAGCGCCATGAGCGGCGAGAGATCAAGGCGGTCGTGGCCGTCGAGGACATCCTCGAGCCAGTCGTCCAACGGGACCTGCCGTCCGGTCGAGGCTCCCTGCTGCCACGAGGACGGCAGCACTTGGGCGAGCGGCCTCCACGTGATGAGGACGTGTACGGGCATCCCGAGCGTGTCGATGACGCGGCGCGCGCCCGAGATGTCGGTTTCGGACAGCAGCTCAGAACTGACGAGCGCGCGGCGAACGCTGCGCCGGCTCAGGTGCTGCCTGAGTGCCACGATCTGGTCGTCTGCCTGCCCGCTCACGTTCCAGACGGGGTGGGGCCGGCCCAGGAGCTGCACGGCGAGGTGGTGGTGGTGGGGACGCCCGTCCAGGAGCGGATAGGAGATCCCCTGCGCACGCATGAGTGCTTGGGTGCGGGTGCGAGCCAGGGTTGCCTGCAACGCTGTCGTGGCCGACTTGGGGATGCCAATGTGGAGCACCAACTCTGGCGGGCGTCGGCGCCGCAGGGTCAGGCTCACCGGGACGGCCGCTCCCGCCCGGCCTTCCAGCGCTGGAGGCGAGCGTTTGCCCGTGCAAGGGCCCGATACGTGGGGCGCGACACCGATGGCGGAATGGCCTCGAGTACCTGCCAAGCCACCCGCCTCGCGCCAGTCGGAACATTGGCCCCGGGCAGGCCGAGTGAGTTCAAGCGAGTGTGGCGGATATAGCGTGAGCGCTCTGTGGCGTCCCATGACTGGAGGATGTCAACGACCTCTGCCCGCCGTGCAGACAGCACGCGGGGCTGCATGGTGAACGCCACCGCAAGGCACACTCGCCCCAACTCGCTCGGATCGGCATGAGGATGGCGCTCCCGGTAGTCGACGATCGTGAGGGGGATGCGATTGCTGTTCTGGTACGGCGTCAGGGCCTTCATGACCTGTTCCGTGCCGACAGCCTTCGTGGCGAGGCCAAAGACCCGCTCGGCGGTCGACAGGGCAGTGGAAAATCCCGCGACGACGCCCACCAGGCGGTGCGTACACATGAGCGCTTCGGCAGAGACCGCGGCGTCGGCAACGGTGAACTCAAGCCCGCGTGCGGCGGCGTGTGTGCGCAACGTGTCGAGGTCCGATGCGGGGGCTGACGGATGGGGTTTGAACAGGACTGTACGTCCACCCAAGTCACGGGCTGCGTCGATCATGGCCGCTTGCATTGCGGTTTCTTCTTCACTCGACACGAGCCCCAGTGCGGCAAGGTACTGACCCAGGACGAGCACCACCGCATCGTCGGTGGCGGGCACCATGCTGGCGGCTTCACACATCTGCTCGATGACTGCACGGAACCGCTCGGGGGCGATGGGGCGGGGTTGGACGCCGTGCTCGGACAGCAGCAGTGGGGAGAGTCCTTCGACGAGGTCGAGGTGGACGAGCCCGTCGAGGCGTTGGCCAAACTCGTGGGTCTGGGCGTCTCTCGTGGCCCCGTAGCTCATGAGCCCTTCCGAGAGCACCGTGATGGGTGCGGACAGGAAGATCTTCGCCATGGTCGCTGCAGGCGGGACGTGAACGGACTCCAACACCAAGGAGACCGGTGCGGTGCCAAGGTCCCATGCAGCCCGCAACAGCTTCTCCTGCATCGGCACATCGATGTCTTGGACCACCCAACGCGCGGGACGCTGCGGGCTGAGCAGAGCGCCCAAGTCAACCACCCGGTCGAATCGCGAGAGCACGGCGCTCGCGCCAGGAGAGTGCGTGAGCGGCAGGCTCACCTCGGGGATGGGTGCGTTGTTCGCGACCACGAGGATCCGTGTGTCTGCCTCCCCGAGCAGCCCCGCGTCGACCGCTGCGGCGGCCGACGCGGCGCCGAACAGCGTGGTGACCAACGTGAGTTGGATCATGCTCGAGCCTCCTGAGAGAGAACCGGCGCGATTGCGCTGCGCAGGAGCGCACGCCTGGCTGAGCCCGCCGCTTCCCACTGAGTGCGGAGCATGGCCGGGTCGAGCGTGCGCGCGAAGTCACCGATGGCGGTGCGCAGTTGCCCCTTGACATCCCTGGTCATGCCCCGCTGGCGACCCACGTGATGGGCCGAGATGGCGAGGAACTGGCGCACCATCTTGGCCTCAAAGTCTCGGTTGCCGTCGGAGATCACGAGGTCCCTGACCGTCGCGAAGCCCTTGATGAAGTCCAACTGTCGGGAGTCGTAGACCTGGGTGAGGGACGTCGCGACGGAGCGGCGATACATCGCCCAGGGGGCATCGACCACCGCCACAGCGGCGTCGCTGAGCGCGAGCCGCCAGATCGCGACCCGATCTTCGAAACTGTGCAGTCCCCGGTCGTAGGCGAGGCTGCCGTCCTCGACGAGCTTGCGGTGAAACAACCCTGCCCACGGAAAGGGATAGTCCACCAGCGAGGACGCGTCGACTGGTAGCACGGTGTCGCGAGAACGCAGCGCGCGCTCGCGCCGCCCGTCGGGCGCCCGGTGGATCTCGCGAGGGCTGCCGTCGTCGAAGACGCGCACGTGGTCAGTCCGCACATAATCCACGTCGAGTGCGTGGAGGCGGTCAACCAGCGAAGGCAAGCGGCCAGGAGCCCACCAGTCATCGGCGTCCAGGAAGGCAACGTGGGCGCGATCGGCGGCCTCGAGACCGACGACACGCGCCGTTCCCACTCCTTCGGGAGAGGCATGCGTGATGACCTCGATGCTGCCGACACGGCCCTCGAAGGTGCGCGCGATGTCGGCAGTGCCGTCGGTCGATCCGTCGTCGATCACGATCACCTGGAGCAGGGTGGGATCGTCGAACTGATGAACCAGGGAGCCCATGGCAGTGCCAATGAACTGCGCTGCGTTGTGTGCAGGGATGATCACGGACACAGAACGATCGCGCGTCATGACACCTCCTCAGGTGCGTCCCGTTGCGAACTCGCAGGGGCCGCTTCGATGGCGCGCCTTGGTGGGCGCCCCCAACTTTACGTCACCGGCGCGGGCGCCCACAGAGCGCGCCCTGTGGGAGGACTCAGGTGCGGCGCCTACGATGTTGCGGTGACGACGACAGCATCGCCGGAAGTGTCCCGGGCCACGTTGTCGGTGTCCAAGGCGCGACGTGACATCCAGGGCCTGAGGGCGCTGGCGGTTGCGGTCGTGGTGCTCTACCACCTCTGGCCGTGGCGGCTGACCGGCGGCTACGTCGGTGTCGATGTGTTTTTTGTCGTCTCGGGATTTCTGATCACGGCGCACTTGCTCCGCGAAGCCGAGTCGACGGGACGGATTGCCGTCGCGACGTTCTGGGCGCGCCGGGCTCGTCGGCTGCTTCCCGCGTCCTTCGTGGTGTTGCTGTTCACCGTGATCGCGACCGCGGCGGTCGTGCCGCAGTCGCTGTGGCAGCAGTTCGGCAGGGAGATCGGCGCCTCCGCCTTATATGTCGAGAACCTGCTGCTGGCGTCCGACTCTGTTGACTATCTCGCAGCTGACAACGCCGCGTCGCCGGTACAGCACTTTTGGTCACTGGGCGCCGAAGAGCAGTTCTATCTCGTGTGGCCCTTGCTCGTGGTGGCCGCGATCGCGCTCGTGGCACAGCGGAGCCAGCGCTCGGCCGTGGCAATCATGTTGGGCATGGTGACCGCTGTCTCCCTTGTCGTGTCGGTGGCCTGGACCGCATCGTCGCCCGCTCAGGCGTATTTCGTCACCCCCACGCGGGCGTGGGAGTTCGGGCTGGGGGCGATGCTTGCCGTGGTGCCCATGACGGCGGCGCGAGCCGGAGTGCGGGCGGTGGCCGCATGGGCCGGAGTGCTGGCCATTGGGGTCGCGGCGTTCATGTTTGACGCCGCGACCGCCTTTCCTGGAGTCGCGGCATTGTTGCCGGTCGGCGGCGCCCTGCTCGTGCTGTGGGCCAACGGCGACGACGTGCGCGGCGCGCCGTCCACGGTCATGTCGTGGCGCCCGATCCAGCGCCTGGGTGACTGGTCGTACTCCGTCTATTTGTGGCACTGGCCACTGATTGTCTTGGCGCCCTTTGTGATCGGACGCGACCTATTCTCCCTCGACAAGGTGGTCCTCCTCGGCCTGACCGTGGCGGTGTCCGCTGTGTCGTGGCGGTGGGTCGAGAACCCCGTGCGTCGATCGCGTGCGCTCAGTGGTCGCCGACCGCGGGTCACGTTTGCGCTCGTGGGCACGAGCATGGTGGTGCTCGTGGGCGCCGCGTGGTGGCTGGGCAGTGAGGCCGAACGAGACATCGAAGCCAGCCTCGCGCAGTCGCGTGGGCTGTGGGAACAGCTTGCGCAAGCGCCAAACTCCGCCCTCACCGGCTCAGAGTCAGAGGCTGTCGCACCCACGCCATGCATGGGGGCGTCAGTGACGGCCCTTGGCGGTGAGTGCACGCCCACCCTGGGGGCCGGCGAGGTGGTTCCCGTGCCGGCCGCCGCGCGTCACGACTCGCCCGACGACTGCATCTCTCGCAAGGGGTCAGAGTCGTTTGAACCATGCGAGTTTGGAGTGCCGCGCGATGAGTCGGAGTCGACGATTGCCCTCATTGGCGACTCCCATGCGTACCACTGGTTGCCCGCTGTGGATCAGATCGCACGGGACCAGGGGTGGAGTGGCATCGTCATGGCGCGAGAGTCGTGCCCCTTCTCGCCCGCCCATCGCACGTTGGATGAGCAGGTGGTCGAGTCCTGCGCGCGCTACAACGACCAGGTGTCCGCCCTTCTCGAGGAGCGAGACGACGTGACTGTGGTGGTGATGGCCTCCTTCGCCAACATTCACTTCGAAGCGCCTGAGGGCGTCGACCAAGCCCAGGTCGGCTTCGACGCCTACGTGCAGGCCATCGCCACTCTTCCCGATCATGTCTCGCAGGTGTATGTCATCCGCGACGCGCCCATTCCTTTGCCGGACAACGTCACCTGCGTCGAGCAAGCGCTTGATGACGGCAGCCTGGAGCCAGGGGCGCAGTGCGCCGTACCGCAGGATCGGGCGGTGGTCGAAGACCTGCTGTTCGAGGCGGCGAAGGCCCAGCCCAGGGCCCAGGGGGTCGACCTCACCGACCTGTATTGCGAGGCCGGGACCTGTTCCCCGGTGGTCGGCAACGTGATGGTCTATGCCGATCAGGGGCATCTCACGCAGACCTGGGTGAGGTCGGCGGTTCCGGTCTTGGCCGCCCAGTTGACGGCCGTCGCGTCGCCGTAAGAACCGGGGCTTCCCACGGTCATTCTCATGTGTCACACTTGTCACATCTGTCACGTGCTTGAGCGTGGGGGTGCTGTGGGTAAGGGGGCTCATGTGTGCCGCGTTCGGCACTCCGGGTCTGTTGTTTGAGGTGGTCTTTGGTGCAGTTGTCGTCTATTCAGCGTCGACTCCGGGCGTGTGTTGCGCTCGTCGTGGCGTTGCTGTGTATCCCTGCCTTCGCGGGCACCGCCAACGCAGCCCAGTTCACCGACATCCCCGTGGGCCACAAGTTCTATACAGAGATCACCTGGGCCGCCGACGCCGGCATCACGAACGGCCTGAGCGACGGCCGCTTTGGGCCTAACGCAAGCGTGACGCGCGAGTCATTTGCGGTCTACTTGTATCGCCTCTCCGGCAGCCCCGCCGTCACCCTTCCTGCGTCATCGCCATTCAGCGACGTCAAGCAGTCGGACAAGTTCTACAAGGAAATCGTGTGGATGTCTCAGCAGGGCATCAGCAACGGGTATTCGGACGGCACGTTCCGTCCTAAGGATGCGATTCGACGCGATGCGATGGCGGTTTTCCTCTATCGCTATAGCGGTTCGCCCCAGTTCACGGCCCCGTCGAAGTCCCCGTTCTCTGACATGACGCCCTCCTCCAAGTTCTATAAGGAGGTGACCTGGCTGGCGCAGTCAGGCATCTCAGGCGGCTATCGCGACGGCACCTATCGCCCCTTGATCAACGTGACCCGCGGTGCGACCATCGTGTTCCTCTATCGAGTCGCGGGCAGCACGTCTGTGCCAGAGGTGCCAGAGGAGCCCGTTGAGCCCGAGGTCCCAGAGGTTCCAGAGGTCCCAGAGGTCAAGATCCCGACCTCGTTCACCGTCGCAGGTGCTGGCTACGGACACGGCGTGGGGATGTCGCAGTACGGCGCGCAGGCGATGGCGCTCGAGGGGTATAGCGCGGCGTCCATCCTTCAGCACTACTACTCAGGCACCTCCGTGAGCACGGTGAATGCGAACCAGAAGATCAAGGTAGAGGTTTTCGGCTCGGGCACTGACAGTCGCAACTCGGTGGACCTCGTCACCAAGGGAGCCTGGCGCCTGCGCTTCTACGAACCGGGCGCCGCCACGGCAAAGAAGGAGTGGACCGGCAACGGCGGCGAACGGCTGCGGGTGACCCGGGTGGGCAACTCCATCAAGGTCACTCGTGACGGTGATGTGAGCGCGACTGCGGGCAAGACTGTCATCCTGCAATGGGAGGGCACCGACTATTACAAAAGCGGCTCGAGCGTGACGGGCTACGCGGCGCTGTACAAGGCGGGCACCAACACGCGAGCTACTCACGGAACCTACCGCCATGGTCAGTTGCGGGTAAGCGTGCCGTCCACCTCGTACGCACGCCTCATCGTGTCGAACCATCTCGACCTCAACACGGAGTATCTCAACGGCATCGCCGAGATGCCGTCATCGTGGAGCGCGCAGGCGCTGCAGGCCCAGGCAATCGTGGCTCGCGGCTATGCGGTGCGCGAGATGAGCAACTACAGCGCCTCGTGCGATTGTCACATCTATGACGACACTCGGGACCAGAACTTCACGGGATGGAACAAGGAGAACGAAGGCACTGACGCCTACTACGGCAAGCGCTGGGTTGCCGCGGTGCAGGCCACGAGCGCGTCGAGCGGCGCTCAGGGCAAGGTCCTCCAGTATGGAAGCTCGATCGCGCAGACCTACTATTTCTCGTCGTCCGGTGGGCAGACCGAGAACAGTGAGGACATTTGGACCTCGAAGCTCGCCTATTTGAGGTCCGTCGATGACCCCTGGTCGCTCTCAAGCATCAACAGCAACCGAGCGTGGACCCAGACGCTGACTCAGGCCAAAGCGAAGTCAGTGTTCGGGCTAGACGATGTGGTGTCGATCAAGGTCACGGCGCGTACCTCCGGCGGAAGCGACGCCGCCGCCACCAAGGTGACCGCGACATCGTCGACGGGAGCGACTGCTTCCATCACGGGTGCGGAGAAGATCCGTAGCGCGCTCGCGGCAGGCAAGTCCCCCTGGCTGTGGACCTTTACGCCCAAGTACTAGGGGCACCCGCGTGGGAATGTCCCTGACGTCAGCGTTCGCGACCTGCCCGGGAGACTGCCTCAAAGATCGCCGCATACTGCGCTGAGGTGGCGGCATGCGCTCGCCCTTCCAGCATGGGCTGGGCTTGCCGCTCGGTGTCTCGCGCCTGCGTGACCGCACGGTCGATGTCGGCCCCGGACAACGGCTTGTCGTAGACGAACACCCAGCCGGGCCCCACGGCAGCGGCGACGGCAACCGTCAGAGGGCTGCGCGGCACCAGTACCGGGCGGTCGAGTGACAGCGCCAAGAAGAGCAGGTGCACGTCGGCCAGTTCGCTTGCTTGGCCAAGCACGAGGATCTCGGCGGCGGACAACTCGAGGACGAGCGCCCCGTCCGATGGCTGTTCGATGAGGGCCGATGCGCGGTCCACTAGGGGCGACAGGCGGGCTTTCAGGTCCGATGCCCTGGCCGCGTTCGCGGGCCCCACGACCCTGAGGGACAGCCCGGGCTTACGGGTGTCGGCAAAGGCCTGGATGATCGGATCGACGGGCCCGCCAAGGTAGGCGGCGGTGCACATCACCCGGCCGGTGTGCACTGTCGACCGGGGGTAGCCCACAAACCGCTCGCGGTAGTGACCGAAGGGGATCTGCGTGACCTTGCTTCCCCGCTGCGAGGCAAGCGTGCTGTCGACTGCGACGAGCGCTGAAGCGGCAGCATTGATGATCCGGTTGGCGAGCTGGTCAGCTCGCCCGCCTTGCGTGGGGTCGTCGGCCCCGCTGATGGTGCGGACGAGCGGCACGCGGCTCGCGCGCAACCGCAGCGCGAAAGTGAGGGCAGCCCCTACTCGGCGCGCGCCGCGGGTCTTGCGGATGGGCGCGATGGCGTCGAGGTGGTGCACGTGCAGGACATCGATATCGGAGCGCTTGGGACGCGAGCGAAAGCCCAGCAGCTGGACACGGTCGCTATCGATCTGGTCGACGAAACTGACGCGAGGCGACGGCAGGCGCAACGACGTTGACACCCGAAGGCGAGAGCGGTGATCAGGGGAGGCCGTCGGGTTGTGCACCCGCGAACGATAACCCAGGACATTCCGCCCCTCCAATTGGCCCGTCTTGCCCCGGTCGCTCCCTGCGCGGGCTCGCCTACACTGGCGCTCTATGAATGAGCGGTCTCTCCAGGATGTCTTTGTCAGCCTCGCCGGACAGGACGACAACCTCGGGGACTCCGCACTGCGCGCGGCCTACTACGAGGCCGTGCAGTCCCCGGACCGGCGGATCCACATCCTGCTGGAGAACAAGACGTCGGACTACAACGCGGGCATCGCTGTTCGTGCCGCTGACGTGGTGTACACGAGTCGGCCCCGGTGGGAAGCGGCCAGCGAGGCCGCACGCCGGCCTGTCCAGCTGTTCGAAGCCGGCGAGATCAACCCTGGGGGATCGTCCTACCCTGCTGCGAATCGAGTGGCGCCCCTGCGTCATGCACTGGATCATGGGGGCGCGCTCATCGTCGCTGGCCTCGGTCTGCGCAACCCGCACAGCTTCGACCCGGACACACTCGACGATGTGCTGCGCGAGGCCGCCGTCGTGTCGTGGCGTGACCCGGTGTCGCGCGAGGCCGCGGGGTTCGGCGAGGTCGCTCCCGACTGGGCGTTTGCCCTGGGCGCCCCCGTGGCGCAGTGGGCGCCAGCGGATCAGCGTCCTCAGATCGCCGTCACCCTTCGGTTTGATCGGCCATGGCCGGGGGACGCGTGGATCGCCGCCGTCAGAGCGTTGGCGCGTGAGACGGGCACCCGCCTGGTGACCGTCGCGCAGGTCGCCCGCGATGCACCCCGAGCCGTGCGTCTGGCGCAGGAACTCGGGGGTGAGTACCTCATGGCGGCCACGATGCGGCACGACGATCTGGACGCTCATGTCCGCGAGGTCTACCGACATTCGTTGGCAGTGGTCTCTGACCGTGCGCACGGCCTGATCATTGGAGCGACGGAGGGCGCCTATCCGGTGGGATCGGCCGCTGACCCCGAAAAGCTCGCCAGGATCATGGCGGCGGCGGGGCTTGACGCTCTCGTCGGCGCCTACGACGAGGTGTCGCAGGCGGGCGCCAGGCTCGGCGATGAGTGGCCACTGCTTGCCCCCGCGATCACCGGGGCGCGTGCCCGCGTCGCGGACCTGACAGAGCGAATCAACCAGGCGCTGGAACGCTCCGCCTAGGGCGTGAGTGCCGCACTCGTGAACGGACGTCCGATGACCCCCAGGCCCGATGTCGCCATCGTGATTCCTGTCCACAACGACGAGCAGTGGATTCGTGCCGCGCTCGACAGTTGCCTCAGTCAGACGCACGCTGACGTGGAAGTGATCTGCGTGGACGATGCGTCCACCGACGGCACGCGGGAGTTGATCGCGACGATCGCGGCCCACGACGCGCGCGTGCGACTGATCGAGATGGCCCACAACGTGTCTGCGCTCCAGTGTCGCCGCGCGGGCATCGAGGCCGCTCAGGCTGACTTCGTCCTGTTCTTGGACGGCGATGACCTGCTCGACGACAGGGCAGTCGCGCTCACGCTGGCGAAGGCCCGCGAGACGCAAGCGGATGTCGTGGGCTTTGGCGTGACGGTCCTGGATGCCGACGGGCGGACGGTGGGCGGCTATCAAACACGCCTGGCGCCCGTGCACGATGCGCTCGAGGGCGACGACGTCTTGCGAGGCCTCTTTCCGACGGGGCGCCGATCCCAGGGACAACTGTGGCGCTACCTGTTCCGCCGGTCGGTCCTCGAGGAGGCGTACCGCCACATCCCGCGGGACGTCGTCCTGCGACGAGTCAACGATCTGCCGCTCATGTTCCTTGTTGCCGCTGTGGCGCGTCGGTACGTCTCCATCCCCGAGCGCGTGTACACCTATCACTTCCGGCGTGGCGAGAGCGGCCACCGGGTGCGCGAGCTCGACCAGTTTGAGTTCTACCTGAGCGCCCTCGACTCGACAGAGGCGATTGCGCGGGCGGTGGACCAGATTGGTGCCACCCACAACGATCCCGCGTTGGTGCATGAGGCGTTCGCCAATGCTCGCCAGTCTCTGGTGAGTAATGTGTTGGGGTACCTCACCAAGAACGTGAGCACTGAGCTGCAGTCCGAGGCCTTGATGCGGCTTCACGACCGGGTGGCGCCGCTCGACGTGCTGATCGCCGCAGCGCGGTTTAGCCGCGAGTCGCTTGAAGTGCTCGTCGCCCACGCGGACAGGCCGGTGCTCGGGGAGCGGCCGGTGCGCAGCGTGCTGCTGGTGACTGCGACCCTCACGACCGGTGGGGTCTCGGGCGTGCTCCTGTCCCAAGCCCGCTTTCTCTTGGCAGCGGGCTACCGCGTCACGATCGCAGCGCGCAAGCCGGGTAGTGACCCGTCCGGCGTTCCCGACGGTGCCGTGTTTGTGGAGCTCAGTGGGGACGACCTCGCTGCCCAGGTGGAGGGCTGGACGGCCTTGTGCGCGAGTGCCGAGGTGGACGTCATCATTGACCACCAGGTCTTGTACAGCAGGGAATGGCCGGCGTTCGCCCTCGCTGCCGCGACGCACGGCGCGGCCACGATCGGCTGGATCCACAACTTTGCGCTACGTCCGGTGTACGACCAGAACGGCAGATCGTCTTTTCTCCAGTCTCATCTGCGCATCCTCGCGCAGGTCGTCTCCTTGTCGCCGCTGGACGTCGGCTTCTGGAAGCTCCGCGGGATTGGGCATGCTGTCTACCTGCCCAACCCGCCGTCGCCGATGCTCCTGGAGGCTTCATCAAGCACCTCACCGCGGCCCGGGCCCGCCGGGCGTATCGAGCTGATCTGGGTGGGGCGGCTCGATCAGCACACCAAGCAGGTGCTTGAGCTGATCGACGTCGCGGTCGAGCTGGGCCGTCTCGATGTGGACTTCCACCTCAGAGTCATCGGGCCAGCGTGGGGCGGCTTTACCGCTGAGGACGTCCAGAAGGAGGTCAACAGGCGCGCAGTGGCGGATCGCGTGAGTGTCGAGGGCCCCCTGCACGGCACGGACCTGGTGGACGCGATCGACGCTGCCGACATGTTCGTGACGACCAGTGTCATTGAGGGATACCAACTGACTATTCCCGAGGCTCAGTCACGGGGATTGCCTGTGGCGATGTATGCGCTTCCTTGGCTCACCGTGGTCCAGGGCAACCGGGGCGTGGTCTCAGTCGCGCAAGGCGACGCGGCCGCGCTAGCCACGCAGATCGCAGACATCGTGGGGGATCCGGAACGGTACGCCGCGTTGTCAGCGGCGTCGCTTGAGGCCGCGAGGGTCGCGGGTTCCTACGACTTCGCCACGCTGTACACCCAGCTGATCGAGGGGCGCCTGCCTGCGGAGTTCTCGCCGGACCCCACGCTCGACGACGCGCGTCAACTCTTGGATTTCTCGATCTTCTTTGCCGAGCGCGCGGCGCTTAACCCTCGGCGTTCGACTCCTCAGCGCGACGCGGGCGCGCCCAAGACTGCTCGGCGCCCGCTCGGTCGTAAGGCGAGGTTGGCGCGTCAATTGCGCAGGGTTCCCGGGCTTGAAGCCCTTGCGAGAAGGGCCTGGCGCGCTGTGGCCAGGTGACGACACCCGCCACCAATTCTTGAAACCTACGGTTCCGTAGCCTACGCTTGCGTAAGTTAGCGAAGGCGGGCGCCTCGGCGTCCACACATCCACCCTCAAGGGAGGCGCCGTGGACTCGACCGGACCCTTGTCCGAGCATGACTTGGTGCAGTTGCTCGATCATCATGGCCGCGAGGTCAGCAACGCACGCTTTGACGCGTACGCCGCGCACCTGACCGACGACGACCTGCGCGCCTTCTGGCGCGACATGACCGTGCTGCGCGCTTTCGATCTTGAGGCCACGAGTCTCCAGCGCCAGGGAGAACTGGGCCTGTGGGTGCAGTCGCTCGGCCAGGAGGCCGCGCAGATTGGTTCCGGCCACGCCCTGCGCGAGCCCGACTTTGTCTTCCCCAGCTACCGCGAGCACGGCGTCGCCCTCACCAGGGACGTCGACCTGGTCGAGGTGCTGCGCATCTTCCGCGGCCTGCAGCACGGCGCGTGGAACCCCCAAGACCACGGCTTCCACCTCTACACGCTCGTGATCGGCTCGCACGCGCTGCACGCCACGGGCTACGCGATGGCGATGGACCGCGACGGCCTGGTCGCGAGCGGCAACCCCGATCACGACGGCGCCGTGGTGTGCTATTTCGGAGATGGCGCCACCTCCCAGGGCGACGTCAACGAGGCACTCGTGTTCGCTGCGGTGAACGATGCGCCGGTCGTGTTCTTTGTCCAGAACAACCAGTTCGCCATCTCCGAACCCGCGACGCGTCAGTCGCGCGTGCCGATCGCCGATCGCGGCAAGGGGTTCGGCGTGCCGTCCGTACGGGTCGACGGCAACGACGTCATCGCCTGCCACGCCGTCACCCGGTGGGCTCTCGAGCACGCCCGCTCCGGCAACGGCCCCGTGCTGATCGAGGCCTTCACCTACCGCATGGGTGCCCACACCACCTCCGACGACCCCACCCGCTACCGCTCCAAGGCCCAAGAGTCGTACTGGGCCGAGCGCGACCCGATCGCTCGCCTCGACACGTATCTCACCCAGGCGGGCAAGCTCGACCAGGACTACCGCGACCAGGTGGCCGCCGAGGCGAAGGCGCTCGGGGAGCGCACCCGCACCACCGTGCGGAGCTGGGTCAAGCCCGCGACTTTGACCATGTTCGACCACGTCTACGCCTTGCCGCACGCGACGGTCGAGGCCGAGCGGGCCTGGTTCGAGCGCTACGAACAGTCCTTCGCACGCGAGGAGGCCACACGATGACCACCACGATCGAACGCGCGGCGACCACCGCATCGGCCCTCCAGGCGGCGACGCCCGGCCAAGCGGCCACCCCCGGCCAGGCGCCCGCGCCAGCCCAGGGCGCTGCCCCCACGACCCTCACCATGGCAGGCGCCATCAATGCGGGACTGCGCGCCGCGATGGAGCGCGACCCCAAGGTGTTGCTCATGGGTGAGGACATCGGCGCGCTCGGAGGCGTGTTCCGCGTCACCGACGGCCTGCACAAGGACTTTGGCGACCAGCGCGTGATGGACACGCCACTCGCGGAATCGGGCATCGTCGGCACGGCGATCGGCATGGCCATGCGCGGCTACCGCTCCGTCATCGAGATCCAGTTCGACGGCTTCATCTTCCCCGCCTACGACCAGATCACCACGCAGTTGGCCAAGATGCACTACCGGTCGCAGGGGCAGATCACGCTGCCCATCGTGATCCGCGTGCCCTACGCGGGCGGCATCGGAGCGGTCGAGCACCACTCGGAATCCCCCGAGGCGCTGTTCGCGCACACGGCCGGCCTGCGCATCGTCTCCCCTGCTACCCCGCAGGACGCCTACGACCTGATCCAGCAGTCGATCGCGTGCCCCGACCCCGTGATGTTCTTCGAGCCCAAGGCGCGCTATTGGGACAAGGGCGAGGTGGACACCACGCGCGTCACGGCGCAGCTCGACGCCGCCGACGGGGAGGCCGCCGCGACCGCGGAGATGGCCCATGCCCGCGTGGCTCGTCCCGGCACCGACGTCACGCTCGTCTCCTACGGCCCCACCGTGAGGCTCGCGCTCCAGGCCGCCGAGGCCGCCGCGAAGGACGGCACCGACGTCGAGGTCATCGACCTGCGCTCGATCTCCCCCATCGACTCCGACACCGTGGTCCGTTCCGCCAAGCGCACCGGCCGCGTGGTCGTGGTGCACGAGGCGCCCACCAACTTTGGCTCGGGCGCGGAACTGTCCGCGCGGGTCACGGAGCAGGCCTTTTTCCATCTTCACGCGCCAGTGCTACGCGTCGGCGGCTTCGCCACGCCCTACCCTGGTGCCACGTTCGAGCACGACTACCTGCCCAGCCTGGACCGCGTGCTTGATGCCGTGGACCGGGTCATGCAGCACTAGAGGAGCGCAATGCCGACCTTCGAGCAGTTCAAGTTGCCGGACGCGGGCGAAGGCCTGACCGAGGCCGACATCGTCACCTGGATGATCGCCCCCGGCGACACCGTCGCGGTCAACCAGCCCATCCTTGAGATCGAGACCGCCAAGTCGCTTGTCGAGTTGCCGTGCCCCTTCGACGGGGTGGTGTCGCGCCTGCTCGCCCAGGAGGGCGACACGGTCGAGGTGGGCGCGCCCATTCTTGAGGTGGACGTCGACCCGCATGGTGAGGCGCCCGCGGCTCCTTCCGCTACTCCCGCCCAGACGGCCGATGCGCCTGCCGCCCCTGCCGCTGCACCGTCACCTGCCCCTGCGGCACCGATTCCTGCGGCACCGAACCCTGCCGTGCCGGCTCCCGTCTCCCAGCCCGCTCCTGCGGAGCCCGAGGGCTCCGGTGCGGTGCTGGTCGGGTACGGGGTGAAGGCCGGTTCCGCCCAACGCCGCCCGCGCAGCGCCGATGCGCTCGAGCCCATCGGCGGGGCCCAGGACCTGGGCGAGTACCCCGTGCTCGCCAAGCCTCCCGTGCGCAAGCTCGCCCGTGACCTGGGCGTCGACCTCACGACGGTGACGCCGTCGGGCCCTGGCGGACTGGTCACGCGCGAGGACGTCGAGCAGCACGTCAAGGCCACCGCGGCCCAGACACTCGCGACGTACCCGGGCGACGATCAGCCCTGGCTCGCGTCGGGCACCACGCAGTCCGACGGCCGCACCACCCGCGTGCCGGTGAAGTCGGTGCGCAAGCGCACTGCGGAGGCCATGGTCCAGTCCGCGTTTACCGCGCCCCACGTCACCGAGTTCCACACCGTCGACGTCACCCAGATGATGGACCTGGTCGCGCGCCTCAAGCAGGACAAGGAGTTCGCGGACGTGCGCGTCACTCCCCTGCTCATCGTCGCCAAGGCGCTGTTGCTCGCGGTGCGTCGCCACCCGGAGATCAACGCGAGCTGGGATGAGGCCGCGCAGGAGATCGTCTACAAGCACTACGTGAACCTGGGCATCGCGGCCTCGACGCCCCGCGGCCTCGTCGTGCCGAACATCAAGGACGCTCACCGGTTGCCGCTGCATGCTCTGGCCGTGGCACTGCAGGAGCTCACGGCCCACGCACGCGCTGGCACCGTGAGCCCGTCCCAGATGAGCGACGGCACCATCACCATCACGAACGTGGGTGCGCTCGGGATCGACACGGGCACGCCGATTCTCAACCCCGGCGAGGCGGCGATCCTCGCGTTTGGCGCGGTGCGTCAGCAGCCGTGGGTTCATGAAGGCGAGATCAAGGTGCGCTGGGTCACTCAGCTCGCGCTGAGCTTCGACCACCGCCTGGTCGACGGCGAACTGGGTGCGCGCGTCCTGTACGACGTGGGCCGAGTGATGGAGGACCCGTCCCAGGGTCTGGTCTGGGCGTAGCTGCCTAGTCGTTCGCCCAGCGCACCTCGACGTCGCGTTCGAGGAACGCTCCGTAGTGCGCGAGCGCGCCTTCGAGGGCTCGTCGGTCGCGCGCGCTCAGTCGGGCGAAGGGCTCCGCGTCGACCACCACCGTGCGGGTGCGCAGCGTGCGCTTCCACGTGCCCACCACAGAGCCGTCCTTCACGAGTGTCGCGCGGAACACGCCATTGCCGCCCGGCACCACCGCGTCGAAGTGATCTGGTGAGATGAGCGCCGAGCGGTCGCCGTAGCCGAGCATGTACTCGTCGAACCCTGGCGGTGCCAGGGCGGCCCCCGCATCGGCCGGGAAGCCGGCGTCGAGAGCGGCGGCCGCCACGACCATGGGACCGGCGACCGTGTCGACCTCGACCAAGGCGGCGCCTGCGCCCGCGATTCCCGCGCGGCAGTCGCGGATGCCCAGTCCGGTCCAGCGCGACAGGTCCTTGACGGTCGCTGGCCCGTGCGAGCGGACGTAGCGCGTCGCGATCTCCGTGAGCCCCTCCTCGCGCGAGAGCGTCACCGGATGGGGCGCCCACTCGTCCAGCAGCGCAAAGGTCTGCTCCTTGCCGCGCTGCGGGCCGATGCAGGTGAGGCCAATCTGAGATGTCCACCACAGGGCGTGATAGCTGGCTTGCCCAGGCAGGGCCACCCCCGCATTGGCGATGACGGCCAGGCACTGTGCCCGGGTGAGCAGCTTCCCGCCCTGGAGGGCTACCTCGAGTGCTGCCGCGGCGCGTTCGAGGTGGTCGAGGCTGAGCCCCAAGTACTCGCGCCTGGCGGCCGCACCAGCGAGCGGCTTGGCGGACATCAGATCGAGCATCCAGCGCGCATCGCGCGAGGGCACCAGGTGCACGGTCCCGCGCATGGGCCACGTCCGTAGCGCCGCGCCGTGTTCGAGCGCGGACTCGATGCTTGCGAGCGTGGAACCGGGGAGGCGGATGCCCAGCGACCATGCGCCGCTCGCATAGTCCTGGGCTTGCATGGCGCCCATCCACGTGACGACCTCGCCCACGCTGCGGTGGGGGTGCTCGCCTGTGAGGAGGAGCGCGCGCATGCGCAGGGCGCGGATCTGGGCCTCGTCGAGGACTGCCATGCGCCCCACGGTAGCGGGGCACTCCGACACGGGTGCGGCGGCGGGAGTGTCAGGGTGCGGAGGTCACGCGCCCGGCGTCGGCACGGCCTCCACGGTCGTGACCCGCACCGGGGTGACCCGCACCGTCACATCGATGGACCGGCCGAGCGCCTCATCGAAAAGGTCCTGGAGATCCTCGGCCGACGGGGCCGCACCCGTACCGATGAGGGCGACGGTGACCGCATCGGCGCTCACGTCCAGGCTCTCGACGACCATCGTGGAGTCCTCGCCCAGCCAGTCGTCCACGACCGACTGCGCCTGCGTTTGGGCGTGTGCCGTGGTGAGCAGGCCCTCCGAGGCAAACATCAACGGCACAAGGATCACGGCGGCGAGGGCGACAAAGGGAATGACGGTGGTGAGGATGCCCGAGGCCCGCGATCGCAGCACGGCAGGGGGGACGAATCCCGTGAGCACGAACACCACGGCCGCAGACAGCACGATCGCCACGAAGTTGGTGAGGAACAACAGGAACGCGCCCGCGGCGTCGCCCACGCGTCCGGACTGCAGGCACACGCCGACGACCGACAACGGCGGCACCAGGGCGACCGCGATCGCGACGCCCGCGATGGAGGACGACACCCGCTTGTCGACGGTGGCGAAGGCGCCCGCGGCTCCAGCGGCCACGGCGATCAACATGTCGAGCACGGTGGGATTGATGCGGGAGACGATCTGTGAGTTGGTGTCGAACGCGAGAGCGACGGGCGCCCAGCCGCTGAGCCCATAGGACAGGGCAATCGACGCCACCACGCCCAGCGCCACCATGACAGCGCTATCCAGGGCCCGGCGCCGCCACCCGTTCACGATCGCGCCCGCAAAGCCAAGGATCGGCACCATGAGAGGGGCAACGAGCATCGCGCCAATGACCACCGCGGTCGAGTCGGCCAGCACCGCGAACGTCGCGATCGCGACGGACAACACCAGCATGACCCACCACGCCGAGCGCTTGGAGAGGCGCTGGGGGGACTCGAAGTACAAGGACTCTGCGAGGTCGCGCCTGCGCTCATTGCCAATGTCCGAGCCCTTGATCCAGTCCCACACCACGTCCACGAGCGACGAGTTCCACGGGTCCACCTCGACGGGCAGGTCGCCTTCGACGCGCCGATGGCCCCACGTCACGAGCAGGAGCCCAAAGAGCAGTGACGCGATCGCCGCCCCCGAGATGATCGCACCTGTCACGGTGCCGGGAGTGATGTTGGCCACGACGCCCACGGCGATGGCCGTGACGCCTCCCGTGAGCCGCAGCCCTCGGTGCCCGGTGCTCCTGTCGGCTAGCGCGCGCACCACTACCAAGGCACCGCGAATTACCACGTAAAGGCCGACCAACTGGACCACCAGGTCCAGGCCGAGCTGAGCGCCATCCGGCAGGAACAGCGCCACGAGCGTCAAGAACGCCGCAAACGCGAGGGCCACGATTCCCCGCGCAAAGGCCCACGTCCTGCTGCGGCGTCCTGCCTCGCGGGCCCGTCCTCGCAACGCAAAAACAAGGTCGAGCAGGCCGCTCATGGCGACCGTGATCACGAGCACGAAGCTGACGGCAGTGGTGGCGAGGTCAGGCATGAGCAGGACGAGTGCGCCGCCCGCCGCTGCCACCAGGCCCTTGAGCGAGGCCGGGTTGGCCAGGGCGACGGCGCGCTCGCGCGCTCGTGCCCGCACGGAGTCGGGGATGGTGGGCCTGTCGGCAGTCATTCGTGTCCCTCTGTTGCTGGGCAACATCGTAAGGCTCACGGGCGCGCGCGGCGGCGTGGTCACATTTTGGAGTGAGTGGTCTTTTCCTCACCTTTTTTGCCAATAGGTCCGTTACCGTGGAGGGGCGCGGGTGCCTGGGAGGACGGCGTCTGCCAGCACACATGGAGGTCGGGATGGGGACCAGCCCGTGGCGTAGAGCCGTGGCGTGGGTAGCGAGCGCGGCGATCGCGGTGACGACGGTGGGGCTGGTGGCCACCAGCGCATCGGCCGACCCTGGGCCCGCTGGCCTGAGCATCACCAAAAGCGTGTCTCAAACCAGCATCGCCCCTGGTGACACCTTTACCTACACCATCCAGGTGAGTTGCGTATATACCACTGCTGCCGAGGTCGGTGGCTGTGTCAACGCGCTCGTGTCGGACACGTTGCCGCCTCAATTCAGCCTCAACGGACCTCCCGAGGTTGTCAGCGCTGGCAACACCACCGTGGTCACGGGGGAAGAGGGAGGCGGCCTCGCGGAAATCCTCTTCAATACGCCATTCTCTGAAGGCGAAGGCGGCTCCGGAATGGTGGGCGGTACCACCGCGACCATCACCATCCCTGTCATCGCTGACAACCTCACCTACGAGGACGACGGCGACATCATTCGCAACACCGCGACCTTTGACGCGGACAACCCCGACACCGAGAGCGACTCCGATGGCGCGATCGTGAGGCCCGATGTCCCCCTCGTGATCGACAGCGACGTATCCAAGTCGTTTACGCCCGCGATGGACATCGCGGAGGCCGGCACGGCGACCACCATCGACATCGCCGCGCAGAACACCTCTGAGGCCGGCCTCGACGAGTGGACCATCACCGAGCCCGTCGACCCCACGGCCTCGCCCAACCCCTTCGATTACCTCGCGTTCGAGGACCTCACCATCGGTGACTTCCCCGCCAATGCTGACCAGGTGCAGATCGACGTGTATGGGCCCAGCGGCTGGGTCTCCGGCACTGCGTCGGGCACGCCCACCCTGCCGGGCTCCGTCGCTCCCGAGGACATCCGGGGCATTCGCATCACGTTCTCGACCTCGGGCGACGAGTTGATCCTCCCCGGCGAGAGCGTCGACATCTCCATCGACACCGTGCAGCGTGAACTCGGCGAACTTGCGAGCAATCTCACGGTCGACAACACCGTCGGGTCCACCGTCGAGCGTGACGGCGAGACCGACGACAGCTCCGGCGACGCGAGCTACGTGATCGAGGCGAACATTCCCGAGGTGACGGCGGACAAGGACTTCGATCCCGACTCCGTACTGCACGGCGACACGGCCGATGCGACCCTCACCGGAACGGTGGCCGGTGACCTACCCGTCGGTGAGCTCAGCATCGTCGAGCCCGCGCTGACCGGCGCAGGGCCGAACGCGCCAGGGTTCGACGACTCGATGAGTTTCGAGGGCTTTGCCGAGCCCGCCGTGTGGCCCGACGGTGCCGAGTCCGGCACGATCACCTACTACTGCGTGGGTGGCGGCACGGAGTCATTCCCCCTGGTCGACGGCGAGCCGACCCCGCTTCCGAGCGAGGCCTGTGAGGTGGCGCGCTTCCGGATGGACTTTGAGGGCCTGATGGACCCCGGCGCCTCGGCTGAGGTGAAAGTGACCGTCGGTACCGATCCTGACGACGAAGCTCGGCTGACGGAACTGAACAACGAGTTCACGACCGTCGGCACCACCCCTGGCGGCGCGAGCGACTCCGACAGCGACGACGACACCTTGTACGTCTACGGCGAGCGTCTCGACGCGCTGGCTGGCAAGACGATCGTGCCCTCGACCATCTTGGGACAGGACGGGGAGTGGGTGGTCGTCGAACTCGACGGCGGGATCGCCGGCCTCCCTGACTCCCCCGGCGACACCACGCCGCCCTACTCGTCTGCGGGCGCGAACGACATCGTCATTCAAGACCCGGTTGACCCTGCCGATGACGAGTTCTGGGACGCATTCAACCCGGACCGGATCACCAACGTCGTCGTGCCCGACGGGGCGACACTCACCATCGAGTATTACGACAGCGCGAGCGGTTCGTGGGAAGTGCTCGAGGCCGACATCGGTCCTGGTACTTACTCGCTCGACCTGACGACCCTGGGTGACCCCACCCCCGACGAAATCGGCGGCCTGCGCTTCCACTTCCATTCGGACGAGGGCTTCCCCCCGGGCACCAACCTGCAGCCCAATTTCGTCATGAACTTCGATGGCGCTTCCGGGGTGGAGCTGCCGATCGTGATCGACAACTGTGCGGGGACCGACGCGACCAACACGACGGGGGCCGACCCTTCGACGTCCGCGCCTGCGTGCGACGACGTCAATGTCTTGGATCCCGACGAGCCCGGCACGGGCGGCGTGGGCGACCTGGTCGACAAGAACTGGCGCGGCGGCGACCCGCCCGAGGTGTTCGCACGCAGCGGCGACCGGGCAACGGCGGACATCTTCTGGTCCACCGGAGGGTATTCCAACGCTGACAGCGTCACGATCACCGACATGGACCCGCCGGATCCGGTCGACCAAAGCGTTTACGACGCTTTCAACCTGGTGCGCATCGAGGCCATCACTCCTGACACGGACCCCTACATCGCCTACGACGCGGTCGATGCGGTGCTGCTGTGGGACGGCGACTCGTGGGAGGAAGCCTCGGATAGTCCGTGCGGGCCCCTCGACGGTGCGGTGACTGCGGATTGCACGGGGCAACTGCCCCAGATCGACCTGACCGCCGCCGAGCAGGAGTCCACCACTGCGGTCCAGATCGTTTTTGTCGAGAGCCCCGATCGTGCGACCTCCACCGATGTCGAGGCGCCACCGGTGGGATCCGGCGTGGCGCGGTCCATTGGCAACGAGCGACCCATCTCGCTCGTGTTCGAGGTGCGCGACGGGAAGCGGTCCGACCCGTCGGCTCCCGTGACGGGCCACGACATCTACAACGACGGCGAGTACGGTGCGGATGCCGCGGCGGATGAGGGCCTGGTGTGGAACCAGGTGTCTGCCGAGGCGGACTACACCGACCGGGACGCCATCACTGACACCGCGAGCGACCCCATCCTCATCATCGATGACACGCTCATCCCCGATGTCGAGAAGTCGTGGACGGACAACGAGGTGGGCATCCCGCCCGTGGGGACCGACCCCGACCTGTACCCCCACGCGCCGGTGACCCTCGAAGCGACCAACGCCTCGCTCAATGCGGCGGTCGACGAGCTTGAGCTGTACGACGGCCCGAGCCCCACGCCTGTCGGCGGGTACGAGATGTTCGATGTCTTCGACTTCGAGGGCTTCACCACTCTCGAGATGCCCGCCGGAGCCACGGGAGTCGAGATCACGATGTTCGACGCCGATGGCGGCGAACTGGCCACGGCGAGCGACACGACGACGGCCCTGGGTTGGACCCCTGATGCGGCCTTCCTTCCCGACGTCGCAGCGTTCGAGATTGTCTGGACCGGGCGAATCGAGCCGGGAGCCTCCGCCACGGTGGAGTTCCAGACTCAGCTGCGCACCACCGTGCGCGGCACCGACACCGCCATCGACGACACGTTCGCGGGTGAGTCCATCCTCAACACCGCGCTCGCGGCTGTGGACGACGCCGGGCGCGACCTGGGCGATGACCCCGAGAACCCGCTCGACCCGCCCACGGATCTCGACACCGCGACGGCCGACCTCGAGCCGTTCGACATCGGACTGCGGGTCCAGAAGGAGTTTGGGCCCCTCTCGGGTGACCTGTCGGACAGCTACACCCAGGTGGAGCCGGATAACTCGGAGTTCCTCATGGTGCTCGAGTCCCAGCCGTCCGAGGGTGCTCGCCCCGTCGAGGTGGTCGTGACCGACTTTGACGAGTCATTCTGGAACGTCTACGAGTTTGTCCGGATCGACGACTCATTCGCTCTCGAGACGCCGGTCGACCAGATTCAGATGCGCGTGCGCACGGACGCCACCTTCACGGGAGAGCCCGGCGGTGATCTCACGGTCACCGGAGGAACCTACGAGATAGGCCCCGTTGGCTCTACCCCCGAGCTGCCGGCCGGCGTCACGCCCGCCGACGTTCAGGGCGTCGAGTTCATCATGAACCGCGAGGGTGGCCTCCAATGGGAGGGGCCCATCCACCCGGTGCAGCAGATCCCCATCGTCATCAAGCGTCGTGCGGAGATGCTCTCCGGCGGTGCCCCGCCCACCGACATTGACCTGGCCGACAACCTGCCGTCGCCGGGCGAGACCGAGGCGGGCCACACCTGGAACACCGTCGAAGGCGAGATCACCTCGTTCCTCGATGCCGAGGGCGGAGACCCACTGGTGGAAGAGGCTGTGCCGGACGATGCGGAGGTCATCTACGAGCACTCTTACACCGCCGTCGAGGTCGACAAGGGCCCCGAAGGCACCGTCAGTCCCGGTGCGGTGATCCCTTACACCCTCACCTTCACGAACACGGGCGATACGCCGATCTTCAACCCGGTCTTCACCGACACCCTGCCGGCAGACGGCGAGGGCTCGCTGCTGCTGATTGACCCGAGTGCGGCAGAGACCGGGGAGAGCCCGTACTCCTTCGCGCTGACGGGCACGGATCCTGATCCCAGCGTGGGAACACCCTTGCCCGAGGATCCGGCCGGCGTCACCATCGCGGAGAGCCTCGACGCCGACCCTCCGACCATCGAGTTCTCCTTCCCCGACGGCTACGTGCTGGGCGTGGGCCAGAGTTACACGATCACGATTGACATGGTCACACGGACCGCCCTTGAGGCGGACACGATCATTCCGAACACCGCGACCGTGGTGGGCGACCGGCCGTTCGACTCGTGCAATGGCGAACTCAGCGACCCGGCCGTGGCGGAGTGCTCCGACTCCACGGAGGTCACCCTCGCTGCAGGCGGCGCGATCAGCGCCGTCAAGCGTGTGAAGGCCGACGACCCGAGCCTGGGCACCACGAGTGCCGTCGAGGGCGCCGACTGCGTGGCCGACGAGGACGGGTTCTACGGTGCGCCGTGTATCCCGATCTCGGCGCCTGGCACCACCGAGACCTGGCGTTTGGTGCTCACCAACACCGGCAACGTGGACCTGACGACGCTCACCGTGATCGACCGGCTCCCTGACGTGGGAGACAAGACCGTCCTGGAGCAGTTCGATCGGGATTCCGAGTGGCACCCCGAGTTGCTCGACCCCACCTTCGACGTCCAGGACCCGCTGCTGGGTGCGCTGACCGTGTACGGCACCACCGACGCGGAGCCGTGTGACGACGACATCAGGCTGGGCCTGTTCGACTGCCCGGCAAGCGCGTGGACACCCATCGAGGACTTCGATGGCGACTATTCCGAGGTCACGGGCATCAAGTACGTCTTCGACTTCCGCGACCTGTTCCCACTCAAGCCGGGCGACACGGTCACGATCGACATCAAGACCCGCACCCCGGTCGTGTCGGAGACCGCAGGCGCCGACACCATCACGTGGAACACCGTGGCCGCTGGCGCCCAGACAGAAGACGGAGACCGGATCCTGCCAACCGAGGGCAACAAGGTGGGAGTCGCGCTCGCCACCGGGCCGCTCGCGGTGCTCAAGGAGATTGACGGCCTGGCTCAGGACTTCGCGCCGAGCCCCTTGACCGTGGAACTGGTCTGCACTGTTGACGTCGATGGCGAGGCCGTTGAGGCGTATCGCGAGACGCTCGAGCTGGTGCCAGGCGAGCAGGTGACGATCGAGGACCTTCCCTACGGTGCCGAGTGTGCGCTCGAGGAGGGTGATAACGGTCAGACCTCGGTGGACTCCGAGAGTGCCGTCGTGGGGCGCGAGGACGATCCGCTGGCAGTGGCGACCCTCACCAACATCTACGACGAGGCCTCGCTGCTGGTGAGCAAGACTGTCATTGGTTCTGAGGACGGCGGCACCGCAGACCCCGAGGACGCAGGACCGTTCCTCGTCTTCGTCGCGTGTGAGTTCTTGGGAGAGACGGTCGTCGGCGACGGGTATGACCCGGGCCAGGCGATGTTCGCCCTCCTGCGTCACGGCGAGGAGTTCCAGATCACGGGCCTACCTGCCGGCGCGGAGTGCACCATCACCGAGCTGATCGTGGCCGGTGCGGTCGACTCGACGACCATCGACTGGGCCACCGCGATCGACTCCGGCATCGTGACGGGCACGACGGTCACCGTCGTGGTCACGCCCGATGACCCACAAGGTGCCCCGGCTCCCGAGGGCACCACCAACACTGCGGACATCGTCAACGCGT
Source organism: Demequina sp. (assembly GCF_047975725.1). Classification (GTDB taxonomy): domain Bacteria; phylum Actinomycetota; class Actinomycetes; order Actinomycetales; family Demequinaceae; genus Demequina. The sequence continues at coordinate 173,437 of NZ_JBKEED010000030.1, read as the reverse complement.
TTGACCTGGGCTCGTTCGCGTTGGACAAGATCATCGACGGTTCCGCCGCTGACGAGGTCACCGGCCCGTTCGAGTTCCATGTGCTGTGCGTGTTGCCGCGGCCGCTTCCCCTCGCGGACATCGTGACGTTCGAGGACGACGTGGTGCTCGGAGGTGACAACCCGCTGTCCACGGTTGTCAGCGGTGTGCCGCTGGGCTCGACGTGCACCATCACGGAGACCGACGACCTCGACGCCGACGGCTGGGCGATTTCTGTCGATGGGACCCCCGTGGAACCGGTGGCGCTCGACGAGGACGGCAACCCGTTCGTGGAAATCACCATCGACGATGCGCTCGCCGTCACCGATGTCGAGGTGACCGACATCTTCGAGCAGCGTGTGCCGGTGTCGATCACGAAGGAGATTGACGAGGACGTCGCGAACCAGGATGGCGAGGCACCTGGCGTGGGGCCGTTCACCGTCGCGCTCGCGTGCGTCTACGGCGAGGGCACTGCGTACGAGCAGGTCGTCTACGCGGACGGCTACGACGCTGACAGCCCCATGGAAGCCATCCTGGAGGCGGGCCAGACGGTCGTCTTCGACGGCCTGATCGCCGGCTCCGAGTGCACCGTGACCGAGACCGAAGCCGCTGGCGCTGATGACACGACCATCGTCATTCACACCGCGGACGGCGACGTGTCGGTCCCCGGCGACGAGGCCACCTTCACCGTGCCCCCTCTCGACGAGGGCGAGGTGGCCGCGGACATCGAGGTCATCAACGACTGGGACGTCGGCTCGCTCACACTCGGCAAGATCGTGGACGGGGCCGCAGCCGCGGACGTCACGGGACCGTTCACGGTCCACGTGCTGTGCACGTTCGACGATCCGGCCTCTGGCGAGACCATCCCCACGTGGGACGGCGACGTGATCCTGGGCGGCGATGAGCCGTGGGAGGTCACCATCGACGGCATCATCGTGGGCTCCGAGTGCACCATCACGGAAACCGACGACCTGGATGCCGACGGCTGGACCATCGAAGTCGACGGCGCCGCGGTCGACCCCTTGACGCTCGACGACGAGGGCAACCCGTACGTCGAGGTTCCCGTCAGCGAGGCGGGCACCACGGTCGAGGTGAGCTTCACCAACATCGTCGAGCAGCGGGTTCCCGTCGCGATCACCAAGGTGATCGATGAGGACGTGGTGAACCAGGACGGCGAGGCGCCTGAGCTGGGGCCGTTCACCGTGACGCTCGCGTGTGTGTACGGCGAGGGCACGGCGTACGAGCAGATCGTCTACGCGGACGGCTACGACGCTGACAACCCGATGGAGGCGGTCATCGAGGCGGGCGAGGAGGTCGTCTTTGACGGCCTGCTGAGCAACTCGGTGTGCACCGTGACCGAGACCGACGCGGCGGGCGCGGACGACACGACCATCGTCATCCACACCGCGGACGGTGACACGACCGTGCCAGGCGACGAGGCCACCTTCACCGTGCCGGGCGCCGAGGACGGCGCGCTCGCCGCCGAGATCGAGATCATCAACGACTGGGAGGTCGGCGCGGTCACCCTGGCCAAGGAACTGACCGGCGACGGTGCGGAGGAGCTCGGCACCGGTCCGTTTGCCCTGCACATGCAGTGCGTGCTGCCGGGACCGACGGTCGCGCAGAGTGCCGTGGTGTGGGACGGCGACGTCATCCTCGGAGGCGACCAGCCGTGGGAGCAAACGATCGACGGCATCCCGACCGGCTCGATCTGCACGGTGACGGAGACCGACATGGGCGACGCCGACTACGTCGAGTTCACCCCCGGAACGCCGGGCTTGCCGCTGAGCGTCGTCACCATCGGCGCCGAGGGCGACGACCCCGTCACCGTGACGGCCGCCAACCACTTCGAGCAGCTCGCCTCCCTCGCGGTCACCAAGACGGTGGGCGACGAGATCGCCGACGCGGAGGGCAACGTGCCTGATCTCGGTCCCTTCGCCGTGAGGGTCCAGTGCGTGTACGGCGAAGGCACGGTGCACGAGCAAGTCGTGTACGCCGACGGCTACGGCCGCCTGCGGCCCATGCTCGCGCTACTCGACGACGGCGAGACCGCGGTCTTCACGGGCCTGCCCGCGACGTCGGAGTGCACCGTCACCGAGCTGGCCAACGGGGGAGCCACGTCCACCGAGGTGATCGTCACGACCGCCGACGGCGGCCCCACGAGCACGGACGGCTCGGTCGGCACGGTCGTGCTGACCCCCGATGCCGATGGTGAGACCACCTCGTTCGCCCAGGTGCACAACGTGTTCGCACCTGGTGCGCTCGAGATCACCAAGCGCATTGACGGCGCGGACGCACCTGCGGACGCGGGTCCGTTCACGTTCACGGTCGAGTGCACCCTTGAGCGCCCGGGACGTGCGGCAGTGTCCACGTGGTCCGGCGAGGTCGTGCTCGGCGGAAGTCAGCCGCTCACGGCGACCATCGACGGGATCGTCGCTGGTTCGGAGTGCGTGGTGACCGAGACGGTCACGGGCGGCGCCGACCGCACGACGCTGACGCCCGCGGGCGCTTCTGCCACGGAGGCAGTGGTGACCATCGCGGCCGGTGCGACGGTGACCGTCACGGCGGTCAACGTCTGGGACGACGACCTGCCGATGACGGGCTTCGACTCGTGGTGGATCGTCATCGCCGCGGGCGTGCTGCTCATCGGCGGCGTGGTGCTGCTGATCGTCAGGCGCAAAGACTGACCGATGCGGGTGGGCCCTCCTTGAGGGCCCACCCCCCAGGTTCGGTCGGGCGGGCGGTTAGCCCGCGAGGGCCTCCGACACCACGTCCTTCGCAGCGGCCTGCACCTCGGCGAGGTGAGCCTCTGACACGAAAGACTCCGCGTAGATCTTGTAGACGTCCTCGGTGCCGGACGGACGCGCGGCGAACCACGCATCGGCCGTCGTGACCTTGAGCCCGCCGATGGCGGCGCCGTTTCCGGGGGCTTCGGTCAGCTTGGCCGTGATCTCTTGGCCGGCAAGTTCGGTTGCGCGCACCTGCGAGGGCGACAGCTTCTTGAGCGTGTCCTTCTCGGCCTTGGTGGCGGCCGCATCGACACGCGCGTACCAGGACTCGCCGAGCTCGTCCGTGAGGCCACGGTGAATCTGCGAGGGGGTCTTGCCGGTGACGGCGGTGATCTCGGAGGCCAGCAGGGCCAGGATGATCCCGTCCTTGTCGGTGGTCCACACCCGGCCGTCCTTGCGCAGGAACGATGCGCCAGCGGACTCCTCGCCTCCAAAGCCGGTCGAGCCGTCGAGCAGGCCGGGGACGAACCACTTGAAGCCCACCGGCACCTCCTCGACCCGGCGACCGATCTTGGCGCCCACTCGGTCAATCAGGGAGGAGGACACGAGCGTCTTGCCAATGCGCGCATCGGCCCTCCACTGTGGCCGCGCCCCGCCGTACAGGTACGAAATCGCGGTCGCGAGGTAGTGGTTGGGGTTCATGAGGCCACCGTCGCGGGTGACGATGCCGTGGCGGTCGGAGTCCGCGTCGTTGCCGGTCGCGATGTCGTACGGGGCGTCGGCGCCTTCCATGAGGGTGCGCAGGCTCGCCATCGCCGACGGGGAGGAGCAGTCCATGCGGATCTTGCCGTCCCAGTCGAGCGTCATGAAGCGCCACGTGGGGTCGACGGTGGGGTTGACGACGGTGAGGTTCAGGCGGTGCTCTTCGCCAATCGCGCCCCAGTAGTCGACCGCCGCGCCGCCCAGCGGGTCAGCGCCAAGGCGCACGCCTGCCTCCCTGATGGCGTCGAGGTCGATCACGCTGGGCAGGTGCTCGAGGTAGAGCTTGAGGAAGTCAAAGCGCTCGGTGGTCTCTGCGCTGCGGGCCGCCGCCGTCTGCTTGCGGGGAACCTGCTTCCAGCCGCCGCCCTTGAGGATCTCGTTGGCGCGGGCCGCGATCCACCCCGTGGCGTCGGTATCCGCAGGGCCGCCGTGAGGCGGGTTGTACTTGAAGCCGCCGTCGCGCGGGGGGTTGTGCGAAGGGGTGACGACAATGCCGTCGGCCAGCCCCGCACCGCTCGTGCGCAGGCCGGACGGCGACACGGCTCCGTTCTCCACGAGGATCGCGAGCGATACCGCGGGCGTGGGCGTCCACGAGTCGCGTGCGTCGATACGAACCCGCACTCCGGCCGCCGAGAGCACCTCGAGCGCGGTGTCGGTGGCTGCCGCGGAAAGGGCGTGGGTGTCGGCTCCAAGAAAGAGCGGACCGTCGATGCCCTGGCTGCGGCGGTATTCCACGATCGCTGCGGTGGTCGCGACAATGTGCGCCTCGTTGAAGGCGTTGTCGAGCGAGCTGCCGCGGTGCCCGGAGGTACCGAACACCACCTGCTGCTCGGGATCGGCGGGGTCGGGCACGCGGTCGTAATACGCCCCCATGAGGGCGTCCACATCGATGAGGTCTTCGGGGAGGGCAACTGTTCCGGCGCGTTCGTGCATGGTCCCCACTCTCGCACCTGGGGTGCCTGTGCGTCCATCGGGCCGATGCGCCTGCGCCCTGGTCAGGAATCCGTCACTATTGCGCAAAATCCAGGGAAAAACACCCGGGAGGAGGGCTAGGCTGGGACCCGTGGCAGCCAAGCGCGACGCAAGCGCAACCCCGGAGCCTGCGGAGCCCACGAGCACGCAGGGCGCGCTCGCGCGCGCTTCCACCTTCGACTCGCTCGCCGCGCAGGCACGACGACGCGCGGTCGCCAACGCCGAGGATCTTCACGCGGCCGCTGTGTTGATCGTGGCGCACAACCAGGCCCGCCGGATCGCCGCGACGGTGCGGGCTGCACGGTCGATTCCCGGGGTGGACCTGGTGCTCGTGGTCGACGACGCATCGGCAGACAACACCCAGGAGCTTGCTCGCAAGGCCGGCGCCGTGGTGATTCGCAACTCGCACCATCGTGGCCGCAGCGCGTCGATGGAAACGGGCGCCGCAGTGATCGCTATGCGTGACGAGCCGGGCGGCACGCCCCGCGCACTGCTCCTGCTTCCAGGGGGGATTGGCCACCATGCGGTCGGGGCGGCGCCGCTGGTGCCCGCCGTCATCGAGCAGGTCGCGGACCTCGCCATCGCGGTCACCAGGACGGAAGATGCCCACCTGGGCACGTCCGGCAAGGCCGCACGCAGCGCCATCGAGCGCGCCTCCGGGTGGGTGCCGCACGACCCGTTGGGGCCCATCCGCTGCATCACCCGCGAGGCTTTCGAGGCTGCAGTGCCGCTCGCCCGTGGCGCAGGGATGGACGTCGCCATGACGCTCGACGTTCTCCACGCGGGGCTGACGGTCACCGAGGTTGAGTGCGACATCCGCCACCGGACAGCCGGGGCGGCGTCTCGCTCTGCGGCCAAGCGTGCCGCCCAGTACCGTGACGTGATGATGGCGATCAGCGCGCGCCGCGTGCGTACCGGTTTTGGTGATGCACGCGACGCCGTGGGCCAGCGACTGCGACGTTCGCAGCGTCCGACCACCGAGGTCGAGGGCGCGGAGGAGGATCAGTGACCGCACGACCCCGTTACGTCTACTTGGGTCCGTCGGGCACGTTCACCGAGGCGGCGCTGCTCGCGATGACGGTTGGCTCCGAGATCGAGGCGATTGCGGTCGTGGACGTTCCCGCCGCCTTGAGTGCCGTGCGCGCCGGCGAGGCCGACCACGCGGCGGTCGCGATCGAGAACACCGTTGAGGGTGGGGTGACCGCGACGCTCGACTCGCTCGCGGAGGGTGCGCCGCTGGTCATTCAGGGCGAAGTGGTGCTGCCGGTCGAGTTCGAACTGGTCGCGCGCGAGCCGATCAGCCTCGATGCCATCGAGCGGATCACGGCCCACTCGCACGCATGGGCCCAGGTGCGTCGTTGGGCGCACGCGACCGTCCCCCAGGCGGTCTTCGTTCCTGCCTCGTCCAATGCGGCGGGGGCGCTTGCGGTCGCCGCTAGCGAACCGGTCGGTGGGATCCCCGTGGACGCCGCGCTCGCGCCGCCCGGCACCGCCGAGCGGCTGGGCTTGCACAAGGTGCTTGAGCACGTGGCCGACAACCCCCACGCGGCGACCAGGTTCGTGCGCATCGGCCGGCCTGGGGAAGTTCCCGCGCCCACCGGAAGCGATAAGACCACGCTGACCGTGCACCTGCCGACCGACCGCTCCGGTGCGTTGCTGGAGATGCTTGAGCAGTTCGCCGCGCGCGGCGTGAACTTGTCGCGCATCGAGTCGCGTCCGCGGTGGGACCACCCCGGCGAGTACTCGTTCTCGATTGACGCGCTGGGCCACATCGCCGAGGAGAGAATCGCCGATGCGCTCATGGGCCTGTATCGCACCTGTCCCCTGGTGGTCTTTCAGGGTTCGTACCCCGCCGCGGGCGCCGCTAGTGCCGATGTTCAGGGCCACATGACAGACCAGGCGTTCGCCGATGCGCGGGCGTGGGTGGCGCACCTGCGTAACGGCCACCACTCCGCCTGACCTCCCTCCCTCCCCGTCAAATGGATCCATTTGCTCGGTTGGCGGCACCCCCAGCCCCGTCAAATGGATCCATTTGGCTCGTGAAGGGGGCGGCAGGCGCGTCCTGACGCGCCCCCAGCCCAGGGCAAGGCGCGCTCATCCACAGATCTCCGCCGCCACCCAGCAGGCGCATCGGCCATCTGCCTACCGTTCACCATGCCGACATCACGCCCCGTCCCCACGCTGAACGCCATGACAGCGGCGATGCGCTCCGCGCCCGTGCCATGGAACCGGGCCGCGCTGGAGGAGCGATGGAGTCGCAGGAGCCTGTCCGAAGCGACTCGGCTGGGGCTCGTAGCGCGCATCGCCCCTGGTCAGTACGCACATCGGGAGCATGCCGAGGACCTCGAGTGTCGCCTGCGCGCGGTCGCCAACTGGATGGCACCCCATGGCCGCATCACGGGCCGTGCGGCGCTACACCTGCACGGATGGAGGATGGCGGTTCCCGAGCGGATCGACGTGGTGCTCGCGCGAGAGGTCCGGCTGGCGCGGCCGCCGTACGTTGACACCTTCCGGACGGCCGATGCGGTGGCGGGCACGGAGATTGCGGGCATCCCGGTGGTCACGGCAGAGGACGCGACCGTCCATGCGTGGCGCAAGGCCGCCCCCGGGCAGCGGCGCGGACTACTGCTCGATGTGCTGCGGGACAGGGTGGTGGAACCGCAGCGCTTGCTTGAGCGGCTCGATGCCGCCACCAGAGTCGCGAGCCGGGCTGCGTTTGTCGCCACCGTGGATCTGTTTGGCCGCGGTGTGCACAGCGCTCTTGAGGCCATCGCCGCCGAGGACGTGTTCGGCGGGCCTGAGTGGTCGACTTGGCAGCGGCAGGCGCCCGTGGACGTCGGCAGGCTGGTGTTGCATCCCGACATGGTCCATCGTGAGGCGCGGATCGCAGTGGAGTTTGACGGCGAGCAGTTCCACGGGAACGACGAGGCGCGCGTGCGCGACGCCGCCCGTGACGAGTTGCTCGCATCCGCGGGCTACGTCACGTTCAGGTTCACGTGGGAAGACGTCACCCGGAGGCCGGAGTGGTGCCGCGAGGTGCTTCGCACGGCGCTCAAGGAGCGCACCTAGTCGCCCCTCGGTGCCCGCCGTTCCTCGGTGCCCGCCGTCCCTCGACGCCCCCATTCCCGATGAAAATGGATCCATTTGACCGGTGGTCACACGCTGCCAGCCCGAGAAAATGGATCCATTTGACGGGGAAGGGGAAGGGGAAGGGGTGGGTCGGCGGGTCGGTGGGTTTTAGGCCGAGGGGACGCGCACCTTGAGCGCCTGGTGCTCCACCGTGGCCCTCATACGGATCGCACGGCCGAGTTCCTCGCCATCGACCTGCACACGCTCCGGCGAGGCGAAGGTGATGTGAATGTCGCGGCCGCGTGCGTGATCGATCCGCGACGCCCGCCAGGCCTGCAGCACCTCAAGTTGCTTGATGCCAGCGCCCTGGGCGATGACCGTGCCGAACAGGTCGGTCCAGCCGACGATGCCCGCGCGAGCGTCCAAGGTCGCCACATCGAGAGCGCCGTCCGAGATGGAGGCGTCAGGGATCAACTGCAGCCCGCCGGGCAGGCGCCCAGCGTTGGCCAGCAACACCGTGCGCATCTCGTTGGTGACCGACTCGCCGTCGTCGATCGTGACGGTGGCCCGCATGCGCTTGTCGCCCAGGTGCTCGAGTGCGGCAAAGAAGTAGGCGAGCCAGCCCAGACGCTTCTTGAGCGCGGGATTGGCCCCCGCGACCATCTCGGCATCGATCCCCGCGCCCGCCATCACCAGGAACAGGTGCCGACCGTCGTCACCGTGGGTGGGGATGGCCCGCTCGACGTCGAGGTAGCCCACGTCGACCGGACGGTCTGCCCCTTCGAGCACGGCGCGCATGAGCGCAGCTGGATCGGCCAGGGGCAGATCAAGGTTGCGAGCGAGCAGGTTGCCCGTGCCCATGGGCAGGATCCCCATGGCGACGCCGCTGCCCGCGAGAGCCTCGGCGACCGCACGGACGGTGCCGTCGCCGCCCACGGCGACCACCACATCGGCCCCATGCGCGATGGCCTGCCTGGCCTGTCCGGTGCCGGGGTCGTCCTCGGTGGTGGTGAACCACATGGGTTCGGGCAGGTAGCGAATGGCGCACGCCCGCAAGGCGCGCTCGCGCAACTCGGGAATGCCGTCCTTGGTGGGATTGGCGACGAATGCGATGCGCTGTCGGGCGGGGTGATCGAGGCTCGCGGGCCCGGTGACGGTCGACGACCCGGGTCCCACGCGGAGCGCCTTGCGCCACAGCTCGGGCAGGGCGAACGGATCACGAGCCCCCACGCGCCGTGCCACGGAGATCGCGATGGCGAGGGCGAAGACCGCCAACACCAGGGCGATCGACCCGAGGATGATGGCGACCATGGTTCGAGCCTAACCCGCGACTAGACTCGCCCGCATGATCGACCTCAAGCTGCTGCGCACCCAACCCGACCTGGTCAGAGACAGCCAGCGTTCCCGAGGCGACGACCCGTCGGTGGTCGATCAGGTGCTCGAGGCCGACGCCCAGCACCGTGCCGCGCTCGCGGACTTCGAGACCAAGCGCGCTGAGCAAAAGGCGCTGGGCAAGGAGGTCGCTCAGGCCCAGGGCGAGGCCAAGCAGGCGCTGCTGGCGCGCACCAAGGAGCTTGCCGCTCAGGTCAAGCAGGCCCAGGCCAGCGCCGATGCGGCAGCGGCTACCGCTGTCGAGCTCGCTCGTTCGGTGGGCAACATTCCTGAGCCTGGCGTGCCCAGCGGCGGCGAGGACGACTTCACGGTGCTGCGTCACGAAGGCTCGCCGCGCGACTTTGCGGCGGAGGGTGTCGAGGTGCGCGACCACCTCGCGATCGCCGAGGGCCTGCGCGCGATCGACATGGAGCGTGGGGCTAAGGTCTCCGGCGCGCGGTTCTACTTCCTCACGGGCATGGGCGCGCGGCTCGAGCTGGCGATCCTGAACGCGGCGATGGGCGTCGCGCAAGAGGCGGGCTTTAGCCCCATGATCACCCCCACCCTGGTGCGCCCCGAGACCATGGCGGGCACCGGGTTCTTGGGCAAGCACGCCGAGGAGATCTATTACCTCGAGCGCGACGACCTGTACCTGACGGGCACCTCTGAGGTGGCGCTCGCTGGCTACCACACCGACGAGATCCTCGACCTGTCCGGCGGACCGCTGCGCTACGCCGGCTGGAGCGCGTGCTACCGCCGCGAGGCCGGCTCGGCTGGTCGCGACACGCGCGGCATCATCCGCGTGCACCAGTTCCACAAGGTGGAGATGTTCAGTTACGTCACGGCGGCCGATGCGGCGGCAGAGCACGAGCGGTTCCTCGCCACCGAGGAGCGCATGCTCCAGGCCCTCGAGCTGCCGTACCGGGTGATCGACACCGCGGCGGGTGACTTGGGCTCGAGCGCGGCGCGTAAGTTCGACTGCGAGGCGTGGCTGCCGAGCCAGGAGCGCTGGATGGAGGTCACCTCGACCTCCAACTGCACCACTTACCAGGCGCGTCGCCTGTCGATTCGTGAGCGTGGCGAGCACGGCACCACGCCGGTCGCGACCGTCAACGGCACCATCGGCACCACCAGGTGGATTGTCGCGCTGCTCGAGAACCACCAGCAGGCCGACGGCTCGGTGTACGTCCCTGAGATTCTGCGCCCCTACCTTGGCGGCGTGGATCGACTCGAGCCGGTCGCCTAAGCCTTGGGGTCGGAGGCGAGCGCATCATGCGGTTGAGCCTTGACCCGAGCGCGCCCGTCCTGCTCGCGCTCGACATCGACGACACGTGCTCGTACCAGGAGACGGTCGACGGGGTCCGCACGCTCGGCGTCGTCGCGCCACCCGTGCAGGAAGCGATCGAACGGGTGCGTGCCGCGGGGGTGCACGTGGTGTTCGCGACCGGGCGTCAGACCGACTCCGCGCTGTCGATGGCGCGCCAGCAGGGCTGGGGCGATCTGGACATGCTGTGCTCTCAGGGCGCGGTCACGGTTCACACCTCGTCGGACGCGAGCGACTTCGAGGTGACCGCGCGGCGGACCTTCGACGCGCGCCCAGCGCTGGCCGCGCTCCTCGCGCGTTTTCCTGACATCAGCTACAGCGTCGAACACGCGGACACGGGCCACGCGGTGGGCGTCGCGCACCCCCATGGCACGGTTTTTGGCCGCATGATCGCCGGGATGACCGATGAGGACGCCGCTGCGACGACTGCGCTGATGGTCAGTTCGACGAGCGCCCGAGGGCGCGAACTGCACGAGGTCATCGAGCACCTGGGGCTGAGCTGCCATCCCTTCACGGACCTGGGCTCGGGATGGGTGGATGTGTCACCCCCGGGCGTCACCAAGGCCTCTGGCCTCGAAGAGTTGCGCCTGCGCTACGGAGTGCCCCGGGCCAACACCGTCGCGGTGGGCGACGCCGCCAACGATCTGCCGATGTTCGCGTGGGCGGCCCACTCGGTGGCGATGGGCCAGGCGTCGCGGGCGGTGCGGGACGAGGCGACCCACGTCACGGGCACGCTCGCCGACGATGGGGTGGTCGCGGTGCTCGACGCCGTCGTGGAGGCGCTGGCCCCCACGCCCACCTTCACGCCCACCTTCACGCCCACCCCAGCCCCCCGTTGATACCCGTGTCGCCGGCCTGCACCCGGTGGGCGCGCGCTGGATACCCATGCGTGCAGCGGCCGGGCCTCGTCGTAGCATCGTGGACATGAGCATGGTCCCCGAGCAGATGCACCCTCCCCTGGACAACGACTCGTGGCGATTGCTCGGGCTCGATATCGACGGCACCTTGATGCACTGGGGTGGCGACATCTCCGACAAGGTCGTGCAGGCCATCGAGCAGGTGCGCATGTGCCGCAACCACGTGATCCTTGCCACCGGACGCAACATCATCGGCACCATGCCGGTCGCGGAGCGCCTGGGGATTCGGCGCGGTTACGCGGTGTGCTCCAACGGCGCGGTCACCGTGCGGCTCAACCCGGCGAGCCCTGGCGGCTACGACATTGTCGAGACGGTGACGTTCGACCCCACCGCAGCGCTCGAACTCATTCGCCAGGAGATGCCCGATGCGTTCTTCGCGGTGGAGGATCTGGGCGTCGGTTTTCGCGTGAGCCGCGAGTTTCCCATGGGCGAACTCCAGGGGCGCCAGCTCGTGGTTGACAACTTTGACGACCTCGCGCAGGGCGAGGCCACGCGCGTGGTGATTCGCGCTCCCGGGGTAGAGGTGGGCCACTTTGATGAGCTCGTCAAGCGCATCGGCCTCAACGACGTCACCTATGCGGTGGGCTATTCGGCGTGGCTGGACCTGACCCCTCCCAACGTGACCAAAGCATCGGCCCTTGAGGCGCTCAGGCGCCGGCTGGGCGTCTACCCGGCGCACACGGTTGCTGTGGGCGATGGCAATAACGACCTCGCGATGCTCGAGTGGGCGGGCCAGTCAGCCGCGATGGGTAACGCGCCCGCGCACGTGCATGCCGTTGCTGACGAGGTGCTGGGTTCCGTCCAAGACGACGGGGTGCTGGGGCTGCTGGAGCGGCTGATCGACCCCGACCGGCTGGCGGTCCTGTAGCGCCAGGCGCGCCGAGCCGGCTTGGCGCGGGGTGCATCGGCCCTACTACGCTCGGGTCATGACGTGGATGACCACCGCTGCCCACCACCGTTGGCTCGAGTCTGAGACCGATCGCCTGCTCGAGTTTGGGCGCGCGAGCCGCGACCCTCGAGGAGGATTTGGCTGGCTCGACGAGCAAGGTGCACGCGACGAGTCTCACCCCGTCGAACTGTGGATCACGTGTCGCATGACGCACTGTTATGCGCTCGCGGCCATGATGGGCAGGCCTGGCGCCGGCTCGCTGGCCGACCACGGCCTCGACGCGTTGCGCGGCCGCCTGCGTGACCACGACAACGGCGGCTGGTTCGCCGCCGTCGATGGCGATGCCGTGACCAACGACGCCAAGGAGGCCTACGGCCACGCCTTTGTCATTCTCGCGGCGTCCTCGGCCGCGGCGGCCGGGCGTCCCGGTGCCCGCGACCTGCTCGACGAGGCACTCGAGGTGCACGCCGAGCGGTTCTGGGACGACGAGGTGGGCATGAGCCGAGAGGCCTTTGCTCGTGATTGGAGCGAGGTCGAGGACTACCGCGGCGTCAATGCCAACATGCACACGCTTGAGGCGTACATGGCGGCCTCCGACGTCACGGGAGACAAGGAGTTGCTACAGCGTGGCCTGCGCATCGCGCAGCGCGTGGTGCACGGCTTCGCGAGGGACAACCAGTGGCGTCTGCCCGAGCACTTCACCGCCGACTGGGAGCCGCTGCTGGAGTACAACGAGGACCAGCCTGCGCACCCGTTCCGTCCCTACGGCGCCACCATCGGGCACCTGCTCGAATGGGCGCGGCTGACCACTCAGTTGGCATCGTCGCTGCAAAAGTCCGGGCTGGCGCGCCCCGACTGGATGCTTGAGGACGCCAAGGAGTTGTACGCGGCCGCCATCCGCGAAGGCTGGAACGTCGACGGCGAGGTGGGCTTTGTCTACACCGTCGACTGGGACGGCAAACCCGTGGTGCGCGAGCGCATGCACTGGGTGGCCGCCGAGGCTATCGGCGCCGCCGCCGCGCTGTGGGCTTCCACCAAGCTGCCTGTGTACGCAGAGGACTACGGCCGCTGGTGGGACTACGTCGGCGAGTACCTGCTCGACCGCGAGGGCGGGTCGTGGTGGCACGAACTGGGGACCGACAACGCGGTGTCGCGCACCGTGTGGGAGGGCAAGGCGGACATCTACCACGCGGTCCAGGCGACACTCATTCCGCGCTTGCCGGTCTCGCCTGCGCTCGCGGCATCGCTCGCGGCCGGCAACCTGGCTTAAGCCGCGCCCTTCACGGGCCAAATGGATCCATTTGACGGGGAACGACGCCTCAGTCACGCCCTTCACGAGCCAAATGGATCCATTTGACGGGTTAGGGGGGTGGGATCAGCACCACCTTGCCGAACACCTTGCCCGACTCGAGGGCCCGATGCGCGTCCCCCGCCCGCTCGAGCGGGTAGGTCGCGTGCACGACAGGGCGCACCCGCTCGGGCACGAGCGGCCAGACGTGGTCGCGAACGCCCCGGACGATGCGCGCCTTGTCCTCGTGGGGCCGTGACCTGAGCGTGGTGCCGACAATGCGGGCACGCAGCGCGAGCAGACGACCAAGGTCCAGTTCGCCGCGCACACCCTTCTGCAGCCCGATGACCGCGAGCGTGCCTCCGGTACGCAGCATGCGCAGGTGGTCGTCGAGTGCTCCGGCCCCCAGGACGTCGAGGATCACGTCGGCGCCGCCTTCGGCCCGCACGCGCGCCATGACGTCCTCACGTGCGTAGTCGATCCCGGTGGCACCCCACTCTTCGCACCGCTGCACTCGCTGGGGTCCACGGGCCGTGGTGAGCACCCTCATCCCCATCGCGATGCCCAACTGGACGGCAATGTGCCCCACCCCACCCGAGCCCCCCTCGACAAGAAGGGTCTGCCCGGCCCGAGCATCGGCCGCATCAAAGGTGGACCACACGGTGCACGCTGCCTCGACCAGCCCACCTGCGCCCTCGTGGGAGAGCCCGACGGGCATGGGAAGGACAAGATCCTCGTGCACGCAGACCCGCTGCGCGTATCCGCCGCCGGCCAACAGCGCGCACACGGCGTCGCCCACCGCCCACTGGGTGACGCCGCCTCCCACGGAGACGACCGTCCCGGAGACCTCAAGCCCGGGCCATGCGGGTGCTCCCGCTGGCGGCGGGTAGTGACCCTCGCGCTGCAAGATGTCCGCGCGATTGACCCCGGCGGCGTGGACGTGGATCACCACCTCGTGCGCAGCGGCGATGGGTTCAGGGACGTCGGCTGAGGTCAGAACATCGGCGCCACCGAAACGGGGCAAAGTGGAGATCATCACATCGAGGCCCCGATATTTCGCGTCATAGCCGCAACGGTATAGCGTCTCACCCTGCAGGAGCCCTCGGGATTTCAGTTTGTTGGCGAAGGTGCCGATATCGCTGGGGTCCAGATGCACAGGGGCGGTCCGGCGAGTGTCCGGGACGTCTGGCGGGTGGCTTGTGAGGAGAGGGTAGATGCTCCAGAGGCTTGGTATTCGAGGAAAGCTCCTCGCTGTGGTCGCTGTGCCCATCCTCGTTCTGGTGCTCGCCGCCGGCTTCATTACCTTCGGCTCTGTTCAGGACCTCAACACCGCCCGCAACGCCGAGCAGCTCATCGACACCCTCGACCGCGCGCGCTCCTTGGAGGACAGCCTTCAGGCAGAGCGCGAGGCCACCGCGAACTACGTGTCCGCGTACCAGGACACCACCGGCGTGCTCGACGACGCGCGCGACTACACCGACACCGCCCTTGACCAGATCGATCAAGCCCTGGCAGCGGTTGACGAAGAAGACCAAGAAGGTGCCCAGGAGATTCAGGATCGGATCGACAGCGCACTGTCGCGCTCCGGATCGACCTACCTTGCCGATGCGCGTTCCTACCGAGTGACCTCCGCCACCGAGGAGTCGGAAGGCTGGCTGGTCTTCCCCTCCGCTGACGACGTCGCCGCGATGCAGGCCTTGTATGCGGATGCCGTGGAGGACCTCAACGCCGTCGCAGCGGACGTGCCCGACTCATACGGCATCGACGTTCTGCTGTCGACGCTGACCTTCCGCGTCAATTCCGAGAGCACCACCGCCACGCAGCTGTTCACCGAGCCCCTTGAGTACAAGGAGGCCATGATCAACACCGCAGGCCGCGTGGATCAGGGAATCGCGGCTCTGTTGGGAACGTCGACGGAACTGGCGACCTCTGAGGGCAACATGAAGGCCGTCGAGGCACTCCTCGCAGGCCAGGACCTCGTGGCGCGTCTGCCCGAGCACCGCGAAGACGCGATGGCGGCGACCATTCACCCCACCATCTTGATCGCGCGCTACACGGCGATCATCGACCTCATCGTGTCCGCCGCTGACGACGTCGCGGTGGCCATGACCGACCGCGACCTCGTGGCAACCGTCCAGGCGTACGGTGACGCTGACGCACTGGTCGAAGACGTCCTTCACGAAGAAGTGGTGATCGGCCGCCTGCTGCGCGCCGGTGCGTTCCTTCCCGGTGAGCTCGCCAACGTCCAGACGATGGCGGCCCAGACCGACATCGCCCTCGCGGACATGCAGGACTCTGCTTCGGGTCTTGAGCCCGCGGTCGACGTCCCTGACTTTGGCGCCTCGGAGTCCAACATCACCGGTGACACGGGCTCCTTCGAGAGCATTCGTGACGACGTCCTGACAGGTCAGACCGGTTCGCTGTTCAATGCGCGTGACGCAGGGTGGTCGACTCAGGTCGACGAGGAGCTCGCGGTCTACGAGCCCATCCGTGACCAGTTGTGGAGCGACGTCGAGAGCCGCGCCTCCTCCAACGCCCAAGCCGCTGTGGCGACGGCCATCTTGACCGCTATCGTCGCCGTCCTGGTCGTCGTCGCCTCCATCGTCGTCGCACTGTTGATCGCACGTCTGATCGTGGCGCCGCTGCGACGCTTGACCACGACGGCTACCGCCGTGCGTCAGGAACTTCCCCGCTTGGTGGAACGCGTGGCCATCCCTGGCGAGCAGGTCGACGTGTCCGAGGTGCAGATCGCGATTGACTCGCGAGACGAGATCGGCACCCTCGCAGAGGCGTTCAACGGCGTGAACGCGGCCACCCTGGCCATCGCCGCCGAGCAGGCCGCGCTGCGTGGCTCGATCTCTGAGATGTTCGTCAACGTCGCCCGCCGTGACCAGGTGCTCCTCAACCGTCAGCTGAAGTCCATCGATGAGATGGAGCGCACCGAGGACGACCCGGACACGCTGACCCGCCTGTTCGCCCTCGACCACCTGGCGACGCGAATGCGTCGAAACTCGGAGTCGCTCCTGGTGCTCGCAGGAATCGACACTGGTCGTCGCCTGCGTCGCCCCATGCCGTTGTCCGACGTGATCCGCACCGCGTCCTCCGAGATCGAACTGTACGAGCGCGTGCAGCTCGAACTCGACGTCGACCCGTCGATGCTCGGCCACTCGGCGCTGACCGCCGCGCACATGTTCGCCGAGCTGCTCGAGAACGCGACCGTGTTCTCCGACCCCGGTTCGCCCGTGGTGGTGCGTACGCGAGCCGACGAGGCTGGCTTCGCGGTCGAGATCGAGGATTACGGCATCGGCATGACCGAGTCCGAGCTCGCGGACGCCAACGACCGTGTGGCCTCGACCGCCGCATCGGAAATTCTCGGTGCGCAGCGCTTGGGCCTGTTCGTGGTGGGTCGTATTGCCCGCCGTGTGGGCGCCCGGGTGTCCGTGTCCTCGCAGGAGGGCAAGGGCACGATCGCGGTCGTCACGCTGCCTGCCTCGCTGTTCGCCACCGATGAGACGCCTGTGGAGCACGTGTCGTCCACGGCTGTTGACCCTGCCACGCACGCCCCGACGGCGCTCGTCACGCACGATGTCGCCAACGAGATCACCTCGCTGCCGTCGCGTGTCAACGCAGCGACGGACGCCTACAAGCCCACCGTGATCGAGGAGGGCGCGAGCCTGCTGTCGGGTCGTGGTGGCGAGGCTCCTGCCCAGCCGATGCCGTCGCGGGGTGGCGCTCCTGCCGCACCCGCCGCTGAGGCTGAGTCGATCGCTGTGCCGGCGGATTCCGCCCAGGTGGACGCCGACCTGAACTCGATCGAGGCGCTGATCGCGGCCGACGCCGCTCAGGCGCCGACCGCCGAGCAGACCAACCCCGAGGAGCTCACGGAAGGCGTGACCGGAGCCGGCTTGCCGACTCGCCGCCGCCGTGAGGCCCCGGCTCCCGCCGACGCCGAGCGTGACGCGACCTCGATCGTGGGCCTGCCCGCACGTGCGACCGATGCGCAGTTGTCGGCCCTCGAGGCCGAGCAGGTGGGCGGCTTCATGCCGACGGTGGCGCCGAGCGAGGTGGCGCCGCAGAGCGTCGAGGAGCGCTCGTCGATGTTCCGCGGCTTCCGCTCGCGCAAGGACACTGAGGCCGCTGCCAGCCTTGATCCCGACGCAGAGTCGCTGGGTCACGCCGCTCGCCGTGGAGGCATTGATGCGGCGGAGATTGCCGCTGCTCACCAGGGCGAGCCGTCCGCCAACGAGCCACTCGTGCCCGGACTCGAGCCGGATCAGGCACCTGTGGACCAGTCCGGACACGGCGCGGATGCTGCGGCGGGAATCGCTGCGGGTGCCGCTGCGTTCGGAGCGGCCGCGTTCTTCGGTTCGCGTCGCGACCAGGCCGAGCCGGTCTCGGAACCGGTCGTCGAGTCGGCAACTGAGGCAGTCCCGGAGCCGGCCCTGGAGCCGGAGGCATTCGAGCCTGTTGCCGCGTCGCCGTGGGCGCCGTCACCGGAGCTGCCCGAGCCCGCCGCCGACGCCTTCGCGCCCGTCGACGAGGCACCCAGCGCAGCAGAGCAGGCGCCGTGGGGTCAGTACCAGGAGGCCCAGGCTTCGCTCGACGAGACCGACGAGGTCATCGAGCAAGCCGATGAGCCCGTGGACGAGGTGCCGACCTTCCGCATGCCGTCGTGGTTCGCTGCGGGCGCCGCGACCACCGCTGTGGCGGGAGCCAACGCGGCTCGTAGCGCGGGCGACGACGACTGGAGCGCGGAGGACAGCGCGCAGTCCGAGGACCAGGCGGCGTTCGACGTTGCCGAGCCTGCCGCGACCGTGGAGCCCGAGCCGAGCGTGCCAAGCGCCGAGCCAGCCGCCATCGTCGACGACGCGCCGTTCGTCATCCCGATGCTTGAGGGCGACGAGCCCGCGGCTGCCCAGGAGGACACGTTCGGGGACGACTCGTACGGTGTCGACGCCGTCTCGCTCGCCGAGGACGTGCCTGCGGCAGAGTCTGACCAGCCGTTCCCGTGGGCTCAGCCTCTCGAGCATCAGCCGGCGCCCTTCGAGTCCGTGCCCAGTGTTGACAGCGCGGTGGGCTTTGACTCGGGCGCATCGTATGAGCCTGCGGCTCCCGTGGAGCCAGCTCTCCCGTGGGCGCAGTCGGTGGCCCAGCCTGAGGTTCAGCCCGCGGCCCCGTTCGAGCCGCAGCCCGCGGCTCACGGACAGGAGCCGCCTGCCCAGGCGAGCGCGCCTGGATTTGGCGCTGCGTTCGGCACGCAGGCTGCCACCCCGGTCACCACGCAGGAGCCTGCCCCCGTCGCCGCATCGGCGAGCCCGGCACCGAGCCCGGCACCGAGCCTCGACGACCTGATCAAGGGCGCGGTGGACGACGACGCCGAGGAGCGCCCGAGCTTCTTCACGCGCCTGTTCGGTCGCGGCAACCGTAAGGCTGGCGCCGAGCCGACGACGGAATCCGCGCTGACCGCCCTCGCGGCCGGTGCCGGCGTCGCGGCTGGAGGCCGTGCCGCCGCAGCGTCCCAGCCTGTTGCCCCGTCGCAGCCGTCTGCGACGGCGTTCTTGCCAGTGGCGGAGCAGGCCCCCGTGCAGCATGTCGCAGACGAGGAAATGCCCGAGCCCGACACCTCCACGGGCATGTTCGCCTCGCTGTACCGCACAGCGCCGTCCGCGCACTCCGCTCCGGTCGCGCCTTCGGTGGCGGCGGTCGAGCCCGAGCCAGCGCCCGCGGCGACGTCGTTCGCGCCCTCGCAGCCGGCGGAGCCTGTTCAGGCGTCGCAGTGGGAGCGTGCGGTACAGGACAGCGCCCCGGCACCGTGGGAGCAGGCCGTTCAGCAGCCCGCTCCCGCCCCGTGGCACGAGGCCCCCACCTCCTTCAACCCCGAGCCGCAGCAGTCCGCACCCGCTGAAGCGTTCCCCGCTCAGCCAGCCGGCGCATCGGCCGCATGGGCCCCCGCGCAAGAGACCTCTCAGCCGCAGCAGCCCGGCTACTTCACCCCCGACCAGCTCGCCCAGCCGGCAGGCTGGGAGGCCGCGGGAGCGAGCGCGCTGCAGGCGGCCGAGCCGGAGGTGGCCACGAGCTACCAGCCGGTGATCCAGCCCGACCTGAGTGGCGGCAACGACGCAGACGTGACGTCCGCGGTGTTCTCCGAACTCAGTTCGCTTGCCTCCTCCCGTCCCAAGGTCGAGAAGACCAGGGCCGGACTCCAGCGCCGTCGTCCCAGCGACGCGGCACCGGTGGAGGTCAAGCCGCTCGAGGAAGCTGCGGACCTCGCCCCGAAGGACCGCGACGCCGAGGCGGTACGCCACCGCTTCAGCTCGTTCTACTCGGGCACCAAGCGTGCACGCGACGACGTCGCGGCCTTCGAACACCAGGTTTCACCTGCGGAGGCGAACGAGACGTGAGCACCGCACCCAGTACCATCCAGATCAACGAGAACTTGCTCCACCTAGGGAGCTTCAACCGCAAGGAGGAGCTGTGACCGAGCTCAGCACTGAGGCCACGAACTTTGGGTGGCTGCTCGACAACTTCGTCCAGACCGTGCCGGGCACCCGCCACACCCTCGTGGTGAGCGCGGACGGCCTGCTCATGGCGATGTCGAAGAACCTCGACCGGACGGGCGGCGACACCCTTGCCGCCGTCGTCTCCGGCATGGCGAGCCTGACCCGTGGTGCGGCACGTCAGCTCCAGGCCGGCGAGGTCCGTCAGTCGATCATCGAGATGGACGAGCTGTTCCTGTTCCTCATGAGCGTCTCGAACGGCTCCGTGCTTGCGGTGGCTGCCGACTCGACCTGCGACGTCGGTCTCGTGGGCTACGAGATGACGCTGCTGGTGTCGCGCACCGAGAACGCGCTGACGCCGCAGCTCATCACCGAGATGCGTCAGAACCTGCCCACCGACGGTCAGCTCCGCTCCTAAGGACCCGCTGCCATGACTGACGCGACGACGCCTCACGGCGAGGAGGACACCTACACGGTGCGCCCCTACGCCGTGACGGGTGGCCGCGTGAGTGCAGCGAGCAAGGACCTCCCGATGGAGGCCTTGGTTGAGGCGCGTCACGGCACCCAGACTTCCCGAGGGCTCACGCCTGAGAAGAAGAAGATCCTGCAGCTTGCTACAGGTCAATATCAATCCGTTGCCGAGCTCTCCGCTCACACCCGGCTCCCGCTGGGTGTGGTGCGTGTGCTGGTCACGGATCTTGCTGAAGAAAATCACCTGACGATTCACACCGGTGGAACGGCCGACGACTCCTCGACGCACGACGAGTCCGGCGGCATTTCCCTCAGTCTCTTGGAGAGTGTCCTCGATGGCATCGCAGCCCTCTGACGCCGCGGTCGCGACCGCGAACCCGACCACTGCACCCACGGTCGTCAAGATTGTGATTGCCGGCGGTTTCGCGGTGGGTAAGACCACGTTCATCGGCTCGATCTCCGACATCGACCCCCTCAACACCGAGGCGGCCATGACGGAGAAGTCCATCGGCATCGACGATGCCGGTGGCGTGACGGACCGTAAGACCACCACGACCGTCGCGATGGACTTTGGTCGCATCGCGCTTCCCGGTTCTCTGTGGCTGTACCTGTTCGGCACGCCCGGCCAGGACCGCTTCCTGTTCATGTGGGACGACCTGGTCCGCGGTGCCATTGGCGCCGTGGTGCTGGTCGACACGGAGCGCCTTGACCAGTGCTTCCCTGCGGTTGACTACTTCGAGGGTCGGGGCATCCCGTTCGTCGTGTGCGTCAACTGCTTTGACGGAGTCGCGCGCCACACCCTTGAGGATGTGCGCGAGGCGCTCGGTATTCCGCCCGAGATCCCCGTCATGTACACCGACGCCCGCGAGAAGGCGGCGACCAAGCAGGCCTTGATCGCCGTCGTTCAGCTCGCGATGCGCCAGCTCAAGAAGGGCTGACACCAGACGGCCGATGCGTGCGCAACGGCGCGCGCGCATCGGCTGACCGCCCGCGGACTACCCTGGTGACGTGATCTACGTCGACGGCTCCGCTCTGTGCAGGTTCCTGCCTGGCGTCAAGTACTTCGATGAGTGGAACGAGTGGGTGGTCCCTCGCATCGACCAGGTTGCCCTCACGCAGTTGAGCGTGACGGAGCTCCGTCAGGCCGTGGAGCTCATGCCTCGCGAGCAGAAGATGCTCGCCTACGACGTGGTGGACCAGGTGCGCTCCAAGATCGCGATGATCCGCTTCTCGGACCAAAACGTGTCGGTGTCCACGCACGCCGCGGCGGTGCTCAAACCCTTCGCGGCGTTGCACCTTGGTGCCGCGGTGGCGCATCCGGCGATCGACACGATTGCCACGTACGACGCCGAACTCGCTCAAGCCTCGGAACTGTACGGGCTCACGGTCGTTAGCCCTGGGCTCGAGCCGGGATGGCACGGCGGTTCGACTCCCGCCTGACCCCCTCCCCGTCAAATGGATCCATTTTCATCGTGACGGGGCGCGTCTTTCGCGCCAAATGGATCCATTTGGCTTTTTGGGGGAGGGCCGATGCGGTGGCTGCGGCCTGGCACAATAGTGCCCGGCGGCCGCATGGCCGCCAAGGAGAGTTGACCGAGCGGCCGAAGGTGACGGTCTTGAAAACCGTTGAGGCGTTTAAGCGTCTCCGTGGGTTCGAATCCCACACTCTCCGCGGCAGAGCCCCTGGTGACTACGGTTACCAGGGGCTTTCCCCTTTTACCAGCCACTTTAGTTGTCAGTGCTTGATGCACTACTAGGCACAGTACCGCATGAGTCTGCATTTCGCTAGACTGTGACTAGTCCACCAGGCTGGGGGAGAACATGGCGAAGCCGCTCAAGCTGCCGCCCGGCGTGAGTATGACCGCTCAAGGCAAGTTCCGCGTGCGCGTGTACTGGCGCGGTACGCAGCACTCGATCGGGATCTACTACACGCTCGGCGACGCCAAGGCTGCGATGGCGATTGCTCGTTCCGAGATGGCCCGCGGGATCTTCATCCCGCCCTCACAGATGCGCCAGGATCGCGCCTCACAGGACGTTCTCGACGCCATTGCGGCCACTACGGTGCGTGAGTGGGCCGAGGACTGGCTGAGCCGCCTTGAAGGCGCTGAGCGCAGTCCTGGCACCCTGCGGTCGTATGCCTCGACCCTCAATGCCCACATCCTGCCCGCGCTCGGTCACATGCGCTTGGTCGACGTCACGAGCACGGACGTAGACGCGATGCTCGACACCCTCAAGGCGAAGCCCGGCGCGTGGACCAACGTGGCCCGCACCACCCGCGCGATGTTCCTCGCGGCAGTATCGGCCGGGGCCGGCGGCGTCACCGTATCGCCTGTCACGACCCAGATCGCCTCGAGCCGCACGAAGCGCTCGCGCACGTTCGACCGCATGGACCTTGCGACGCCCGCGGAGGTCCGCGCGATGGCTAAGGCGATGCCCGTCGCGCTCGAGCTCGCCGTGATGCTCGGAGCATGGTGCGCGATGCGCCAGGGTGAGGTGCTAGGACTACAGCGCCGCGACTTCCGCCACATCGAGGACGCGCAGCAGGCCACGGTGACGATCGAACGCCAATGGAACGCGAAGGCGACACCGCCGGGCTACACGGCGCCTAAGGCAGGCTCACGTCGCGAGATTGCGGTGCCCGAGTCGCTCGTGCCGATGATCGTTGCCCACCTTGCCGCGTACACACCTGGCGGGGACGACGCGCCCGTGTTCCCGCGACCGAGCAACCCGCGCTTGCCGATCTCACAGTCGGCCTTCGATAAGTCCTGGCGCCAGTCACGCGAGGACGTGCGACCGGGTTTCCGGTTCCATAGCCTGCGCCACACGGGGCTCACCGAGTACGCGCGCACGGGCGCCACGCTCGCCGAGTTGCAGGAGCGCGGCGGGCACTCGAGCCCCGAGGTTGCTATGCGCTACCAGCACGCAAGCATCGAACGTGACCGCGCGAACGTGTCGCGGATGAAGATTGACTTGGGGGGTGGGTAGCCATGGCAGGCGAAACGAACTGGCTCACCACCCTGATCGAGCAGACTGAGGTCGACAAGGTGGATCGCGAGTTGCTCCATAGTCGCCTTGTCGAGCAGGGCCTTCTCAGCCGCGTGACCCTCGTGAAGGTCCAATGCCGGGCCCGCCGGTGCCAAATAGCGACCGTGTTCCGCGTCGGGCCAGTCACGATGTGCGCCGTGCGCGACTACAAGTACTCACCGGGGCTCAATGCGCAACGCAGCGTG
The DNA here is from genome assembly GCF_047975725.1 of Demequina sp. Classification (GTDB taxonomy): domain Bacteria; phylum Actinomycetota; class Actinomycetes; order Actinomycetales; family Demequinaceae; genus Demequina. The sequence continues at coordinate 149,900 of NZ_JBKEED010000030.1, read as the reverse complement.
CCGCGTGCCCGAGAGAAGAACACTCTCGACGGCGACCACCACTGGCCCGGGCACGTCTACGACGTGAATGAACTTGCTCACTGGGGAGTTGAAGCCGGGTTCGATGTGGTGTGCCGGCACGCGCAGCAGACGATCAACGCGGCCGAGCTCCTGGGGATCGTTCAGAGCGTCGAGCCAGGCAAACCGCTTCCACCGATCGTCATCTAGTCCACAGACGCAAGCGGATTCATGCCCATGACTGCTAACCTGTAAGTACTTGCCCGCCTAAGTAGGCGACCGGAATCGAGCAGGGCGCCGGAACCGAAAGGTTCCCCCATGCCCGCCGAGCGGCAGCAAGACCACTTCTCGATCGCGGAAGCGTCCGACTACCTCGGATGCTCTCAGGACACGACACGGCGCATGATTGCGCGCGGTGAGATCAAGGCATACAGGGTCGGGCCTCGCCTGATCCGCATTCGTCGCCACGACCTCGAGCGCGCATTGAAGCCCGTCACGCGTCTCGACCTCGTGAGCGCAGGTGGTGGCGCGTGACTCTCCCCACACATGCCGCCGCCCCCGGCGCTTGGACGACGACCGAGGGCGGAGCAAAGACTTCCGGCGAGAAGTTCCCCTTCAGCCTACCGATGTCGCCCGAGGTGCGCGAGGCAGTCGGGCGCCGCAACCGCCGGCGCGCTCACATCGACTCGATGATCGCGGCCCGGGCTCTCGACCGCCTCCTCGACCGGATCGGGCCTGAGGATTGCCCTCGCCACGAGCCGTGCACGTTCGGGCTCACCGCGGACCAGCGCCGCACGTACGCCGCGCATTTGCTTGCGCACGGTTGGCAACCCTGGGAAGTCCAGGCAGTCCTCGCGCGACCGGAGGTGGCCGCGTGAGCGAATCCACCATGCTCACCGCCGTGCGCACCGGCGATTGGCTCGACGCCCAACACTTCCCACCACTCAGCTGGGCTGTCCACGGGATCCTCCCCGAAGGGTTCGGCCTGTTCACCGGTGCACCGAAGACCGGTAAGAGCTGGGCCGCGTTCGGGATCGCTCTCGCGGTCGCTTCGGGTGGCCGTGCGCTCGGTAACGTCGACGTAGGTGACCCGCGGCCGGTACTGATGCTCGCGCTCGAGGACGGTGACCGGCGCCTGCAAGGGCGTGCACGTCACCTGCTCGGCGAGGGCCAGCCGATCCCCGCGGATCTCCACTACGCCACGAGCGTGCACCCCAACCAGGTGACGGCGCTCATCGAGGAATGGCTTGGCGTCTACGGCGATCGAGCACCGCTCGTCGTGCTCGACACTCTTGGCAAGGTGATGCCCGCCGCGCTTCCTGGCGAGGGCGCTTACCAGCGCGACTACCGCGTCGGCTCAGCGCTCAAGCGTCTCGTCGATGCACATCCCGGCGCGTGCCTCATGGTCGTGCATCACACGAACAAGCGCGGCGGCGACGGCGACTGGATGGACTCCACCTCGGGCACCAACGGACTCAACGGCGCCGCGGACTGGACAGCAACCCTCGTGCGCACCCGCAACGAGTCCAAAGGCACGCTCAAGGTCACCGGCCGAGACGTGCCCGAGAACGAGTACGCCGTCACCAGCGACAACGGACGCTGGACGCTCGACGGGACCACCCTTGCCGAGGCCGCTCGCGCAGCCGCACAGCGAAGCCAGATCGAGAACCTGGGCGATCGGTCCGCCGAGATCGTGGCGTTCGTCGCCAACAAGATGCGCCCCGTCTCACCGAAGGAAGTCGAGACCGAGTTCACCATGCCGGACGCCCGGCGCTATCTGGCTCGACTCGTGGAGAGCGGACGTCTGGCGAAGTCTGGGCGTGGCCAGTACATGAGTGTCCCCACAGACCCATCTGTCCCATCCGACGGCCTCTTGGGACAGGAATGGGACACCGGGACAGTGGGGACACCACCCCTTGGGGGTGGATGGTGAACACCCTCACCTGCCCAGACTGTGGCGCAACTGCCGCCATCCCCACCCCAAGGCCCGGGTACTTCGTGGTGGAGATCCGACACGAAGCCACATGCCCGAACTTCAACGGCATGGGTGGCGATCAATCATGAGCCTCCCCACGATGCCCCCGGCCCTCGCGCAAGACTGGCGTCAACTCCACGACCTCATCGATGAAGTAGCCGTGCGCCGGCCGATCCCGTGCCGCGAGTCTCAGGTGCTCCACCCCGACGCCTGGACATCGGAGAACGCGGAAGACCTCGCGGAAGCCGCTGCTCAGTGCTGGCGATGCCCCGCGGTCGACGCCTGCCGCACGTTCGGTCTCACCCACCTGGGCGAGGTTGGCGTGCTGGGCGGGCTCACGCCGAACGAACGGCGTCGGACGGTGCGCGAGCGGGAGGCGTCATGACGAGGCCATCGGAGTATTACCGGTTCGGCGACGTCATGGTGATCCCGACCAAGGTCGCCGCCCAGGTCGCGGCACTTCCTGGATTTTCGCGTCTCCGTCAGCAGATGGTAGGAAACCCCGAGGTATATGGGCCTTTGTCAGCGATGTACTACGCGCGCCTCGAACAGCCGCTTCCGCCCCGCGGAACTTCTAGCGGAAGCCTCGACGCCCTAGGAGCACCCTGGGTGACAACCGAGGATGCAGCACACGTCCTTGGGATCACGGCGCGGGCCGTCAGGCGCCGCCTCGAGCTTGGAACTCTGCCAGGTGAGCGTGTCAGCGGCACGTGGCGGGTAGATAGGGCCGGGCTCGAGGCGGCTGCGCACCACAAGCGAAGGAGTGGCAATGTCCATCAGGGATGACGTGCACGTGAAGCAGGCGCGGGGCCTGCGTGAGCGAGTCGAACGCGAGATCGAGGCGATGCGGCGATCCGGTGACTACACGCCGGGCGGGATCGCGAACGCGATGGCCGAGACGATCGAAGCGGCCAACGTGGAGATCGCTCGTTTGCGTAAGGCGTTCGATGATGCAGTTGCCAGCGAGTACCGGAACTACGAGACCGAGGCGCTCAATCTCGACGCGGCGCGCAGCGCCGGCGCCGTCGAGTGGCGCGACGCCTCATTCAGGGCCGCGGAACTCGGCAGCCAGCGGGAAGCGTCGCGGCTACTGTCCGGTGCCCTTGAGCGCGACGATGTGACGCTCGTGGCCGAGACCGTGCGCAAGGCGATCAAGATGGGCTGGGAGGACGTGATCGACATCTACACCGAGACCCACCCCGACCGCGCGCCAGCACTCGAGCGCTTCCGTGAGCGAGACGCGTCTACGAGAGCGCGCAACGTCGGCATGGGCGCCATCTTCCGCCCCATTCGCGCATAGGGGGCGGGGGGTGGCTCAGGTGGGTGTCTTGTTCGCACCCGACGCGCTTAGCGACTTTCACACACAGAGATTTCTGGGGCACGGGGGGTCGTTACGGGCCCCGTCGCGGCAGGACCCCGGGGGGTGGCCCTCGCCTCTCGCCCCCTCGCACGACCCTCGGCATAGCGATCTCTCTCCCCGACTCGGAACCACAACTAGGAGCGTTCATGGCATCTCCCAAGCCCCCTGAATCATGGGACGGCGACCAAGCGGACAGCATGGTCGCCGCCGAAGCCCGAGGCGACCAGCTCGCGCTCATGAAGGCGCTACGCACACGCATCGTGGCCCGCATCGCCGAACCCGCAATCGCGGCCAGGGACCTTGGCACCCTCGCGCTCCGGCTGATCGATGTCTCGGCGGAGATCGCGAAGCTCGAGAGCTTCGAACCCGAGCCCGAGGCGACCCCAGTAGAGCTCGCTCCCCGAGCCTTCGATTACTCGGCGATCTAGTCAATGAGCATCGGAGGAACCCTTGACGAGGCCTCCGCACACCTCACAGAAGGAGCATGACCATGGCCGAAATCGGATCCGCAGAACTCACCGTCATCCCGTCCTTCAAGGGCGGCCAGCGCGCGCTCGAGAAGCAGTTGGGCGGCGTGTCCGGAAGTGCTGGCGCGAAGGCCGGCAAGGCGTCGGGCACGGCGTTCCTCGGCGGCATGAAGTCGATGATCGGCCCCGCGGCTGGCATCCTCGGCGGCGCGTTCGCTGTCGACTTCGCGAAGGATGCGATCGCCGAGGCGTCCGACCTTGGCGAGTCGCTGAACGCCCTGAACGTCACCTACGGGGATGCGTCGGAGGGTGTCGCGAAACTGGGCGAGGAGGCCGCGCGCAACCTCGGCCTGTCGAACGTCGACTTCAACAACCTCGCGGTGCAGTTCTCGGCGTTCTCCAAGACCATCGCGGGCGAGGGCGGCAACGTCACCGGCACGCTGGACGACCTCACGACGCGCGCCTCTGACTTCGCGTCGGTCATGAACCTCGACGTGGCCGAGTCCGCCAGCCTGTTCCAGTCGGGTCTTGCGGGCGAGACGGAGCCGCTGCGTCGGTACGGCATCGACCTGTCGGCCGCGGCGGTCGAGGCCTACGCGCTGGCCGACGCGACGATCAACACCGCCGATGGGTTCTCTGAGGCCGAGAAGGTTCAGGCTCGCTACGGCTCCCTGATGGAGCAGACCGCTCAGACGCAGGGTGACTTCGCGAACACGTCGGGCGAACTGGCCAACTCGCAGCGCATCCTCTCTGCCGAGTGGGACAACATGCGTGCCGAGCTGGGCACGAAGTTCCTCCCCGTCGCGACGGAAGTGACCGGCTGGATCCTCAATGAGGGCCTGCCCGCCTTCCAGTCGTTCATCGATGACCTGGACGACCCCACCACCTCCATCGGCTCCATCGTTGACTCGCTGGGCACCATCGGCGGGGCCGCGGCGACAGCGGCCGAGTCGCTGTGGGATGCATTCGGCGATGACGTCATCAACTTCATCGACGTCGGCGCGGGATACGGCTCAGCGCTCCTCGAGGGGTTCTCGGACGTGGTGGGCGCCTACGAAGAGGGCGGCATGCCTGCCGCACTGGAGAAAGCCGCAGAGAAGGGCGCGGCGCTCTCGGTGTGGGCCGACTCCGGCGACAGCGTCGCCCAGCAGTGGGTGAACGGCATGGACGAAGGCTTCCGCATCTACTTCGAGGAAGGGTTCCCGGGCCTGGCCTCCGCGCTTTGGGAGGGGTTCGTCTATTCGGTGACGCCAACCGTCGAGCCCGCGCCCGGTGACCTCTCGTTCGACCTGAGCGACCAGCCGAAGACGCCGTTCAATCCCGACGATGTGATCCCGTCGATCACGGCTCCGTCGAGCCTGAGCCTGAACTCGCGCGCCGGTGACGTTCCGTCGATCACGGCGCCCAGCGTAGGCGGCACCTCATACGGCAACAGCGCGGACTACGGCGTGATCGTCAACATCAACAAGGCCGAGTTCTCCGACTCCTCCGACGTCGCGCGCAAGGCCCAGCAGACGGCCCGCTCCAACTCGTGGTCAGGCTCCCGCAATGGCCGCGGCATCGACCCTCGATTGACCAGGTGAGGTAGCCGTGGAAGCTCTACAGAACAGCGTCGCCGACGGAGTCAACTGGGCCGCGTTCCCGCCCGAAACCAAGCGGCTGATCGACGAGGACGCCGCGGCCGGCAACATCGAGGCGATCTTCGAGGCGTTCCAGGTGCGTGCTCGCGGGCGGATGAACGAGGCCACGCCGGGACTGCTGATCTACATGGCAATGGCGCAAGTCGAAGCCGCGCGCACACGCAAGCGGTGGAACCACGGTATGACGACATGAGCCGGCCCACTATCGGCGATCTCGTCCTGTGCGTCTATGGCGATAGGGAGTTCGCCAAGAACGAGCGGGCCGCTTGGGAGACATCGGTACGGTGAAACTGCTTACGCAGGCTAGGGCTGGCCGGGATAGTTCTGTGTCGGTGGGACGTTGTATGTTGGTGGATCGGCTCGCAAATGCGGCGGGCATTGGGCGAAGCGCCGTAAGGTTGCACACAAGTGAGAGGGGGAGCCGCATGTACAGAGCAAGAGAGATCGCGCGCTGGTTCATCGCCTGGGCGAACGCAGACGACGAAGCGGCCCTCACGAACCTGAAGCTGCAGAAGTTGCTTTACTACGCCCAGGGCACACATTTCGCCGTCAAGGGCGAGCCACTGTTCGAGGATGAGATCCAGGCGTGGGCGCACGGCCCCGTGATCCCGGATGTCTACCACTGCTACAAGCAGTTTGGTGGCAGTCCTGTTAGCGACGAGGAGCCCTTCGAGTGGACCGTCGTCGATCGGGAAGATGCGAAGATCTTGGTTCTCGTGTGGAACACATTCGGGTCGAAGAGTGCCTGGAAGTTACGTGAGATGACGCACCAGGAATCGCCGTGGCTCGACCACTACCGGGATGGCGTTCCCGGAATCACTATCCCGAAGGAGGACATCGCGGTGTTTTTTAAGTCGAACGTCGCGATGCCTCAGTAGCCTGAGCACGCTATGGGGGGAAGCCGGCCCGCGGATCTCGCGGGCGATGACCGCACGCTCGACGTCAGCGCCTCGTACAAGTCTGCGGACGACGGTCACCCGGTGTTCTGTCTGAGGTACATTCACGGAAAGCACGGCCTTAAGAACAAGAAGTTGTCCACAAAGGACAAGGCGCAGATGCTTGACCGGCTGCATGCACTAAGCCAGTTGACGTGGGAGGAAGTGCGGCAGCAAGATCGCCACGCGTATGGGGCGGAGAAGATGTCGTTCGACTCACTCAAGGCAGGCAAGCCAGACCTCATGCCAGGAGCCATTGCGGAGGCCGACGCGTTTCACGATGTTCTCGTCTTCCGCCGAAACTCGAACAAGAATGTGTTCGCCGGTGTGCGAGTTAGCAACACCCTCCATATCCTCTACATCGAAGCCAAGTTCGGGGATCTGTATAACCACTAAGGCCCTTGGCAGGTGTCGAGCATTGACGGTCAGTGCCAGAGAACCGCTGGGAAAGGTTGGTGAACGTGGACTTCGCAGGCTGGCTCCAGGTAGCCACGGTGGTAGTCGCCATGGGTGCGGCCGTGATCGCGCTAGCGATCGCGACCACGGATCGCCGACACGCAGCCGCGGTTGCACTGGCCGATCGCAGGGCCGCCGCCGAGCGCGAGATCTTGGCACTCAAACTCGACGCCGCGATCAAGCTTGCCGCCAATTTGGCTCAGGGCGGCTCGGCCGATCGTCAGGAGTCTTCGCGGATGGGCGCTGAAGCTCTCGCCCTAATTACCGTACTCGGCCGCGAGTATGTCCCGCGCCAATGGGAAAAGCGCGTAGGCAGCGCTGGCGACCTTGACGACGCCGCCGATGACCTGGAGAGGGAAGAGTGGGTCAGGCACAAGATTGAGGCCGGTCTCGCGGTGCAGAAGATCGCGGATCGGTTGGAATTACTCGGTCGCGAGAGCGGCCGGTAGCGCCGGCTTCCCCAGATGTTCGAAGCGTCGGCGGCAATCGGTGTGGCTGTGCTCACTGTCGTCGTAGTTCCGATGACCCGAGGCGAGTGCGGGGAGCGCCGCCCGCGATGTCGCAACTTCTCGTGTCGGCAGGCGTCAGTCCCTAGCTCGCGAAGGCTGCAAGCACGCGAAGGCTGCAAGCACGCGAACACGTGACGAGTACGTGACGCCCTCGTCTCAACCCGCTAACGTTCTCGATCATGAAGAGGCGCTATCCAATCCTGCTCGCGATCGCGAGTGGGGTCGCGGGCGTTGTGCTCCAGGTTTTGAGCAGCGATGTTGGCTGGTGGTACTGGCTCATTGCCGCCATCCTCGTGGCCGCGATCGTCGGGCAAGCAGTAGTGGCGGGCCTCTCCATTCGGAGCGCGAAGGAACAGCGGCGAGAGCGGTCCGTCATGGTCTCTGACCAATTTGGGCCCATGGCCCATGCGCTCAACAAGTTTGCCGCGGACTCCAAGCCCGGGCGGCGTTACAACCTGACGTCAACGCTCATGAGCGCTCTGTCGCTAGCCGTTGGAGTAACCGAGTCCGACAGAGTTCGAGCCACCATCTTCCGGGTTGACCGGAGTAGTGGAGTTGAGGCATTCGTGCCTTGGGACGGGCTGACTCTCGGACGAGGCGATGCGCCGCAATCGCGCCTCGAGCGTGGCACTCCCGAGGGTGACGAAGTCTGGGATGCCGCCGAGGGCGACGACCCCCGGTTCTATCCGGATCTCGAAGCGCGAGTCCCCTCCGGCTGGGATGCAAGTCGCAAGCGGGCCTACCGGGCATTCATCACAGTGCCCATCTTCAGCGGCAAGTCACTTGAAGGGTTGCTCACCATCAACTCGCCGAAGGCGGGAGACCTGAGCGACGAGGACGTAACCGTGATGCAGGTCATCGCGAGTTTGATGGGCACAGCTATCGGAATGTCGCGCTGAAGTCGCACGGTTCTGATTGAATAGTCAAAGAAGGGAGTTGATCATCATGGCTCAGGCGTCAGGTTGGTCATCGCAGATGGACCGCAAACTCTCCGCGGCCCGAAAGGATCCCGCGGGTTACTTTGCCAATGCACGTCGTGGTCTCACCGCATCGGCCGCTCCGCAAAGCAAGCCCCTTCGCGGCAGCGCTAAGCATGATCCTCGAAGCAACGGCAACGCTCGATAGTCCCCCCCAAAGTGAAGCAACGCCCCTCACCTAGCCGCCATGGCCAGGTGAGGGGCGCTCCGTGTTCAGGGCTGGTCGAGGAGCCAGCGTCTCAGCTCGTCTGCATCGATGACGAACTTGGAGATGGGGCGGCCGGCCACGCGCGGGTTGCTTACGCGGAGATCCCCCGCGCGCACGGCTCGACGGATGAGTTCGACGCTCAGCCCTGACGCTTCCGAAGCAGACTTGAGTATGTAAACCTCGGGACGCTTGGCCCATACCGGAATGGTGTCCTCGGGCCCGTGGTGACCTCTACCGTGCTCCACGCTCACGGCCGTCGTCCCCTGGCCGCCTGTCGTGCCCGACTCAGCGACGTCAGGGCGATCTCCGGTTCGGCCTCGACCTTGGTCGCGGCCTCGTACTCGTCGGCGTCGCCCTCGGTGAAGCGGACGAGTCGCCCGCGCTTGTGGTGGGGGATCGTGCGCATGTTGCGGCGGATGAACTGCACGGGGGCGCCCATCTCGCCGGCGAACCAGTGGATGCAGCGCATGCGCCCACCGTTGTCGCTGCCACATTCGGTGCAGATCACGATGTCACCGCCGGAACCTGTGCGCCGAGCAGTTCGCTCGGGCGAACGTGGAGGGCCGTTGCGATTCGCGCGAGCTCTGGCAGCGTGAGCTTCTCGGGATTGGCGATGCGGCGCCGCAGTACGCCCGAGGGGATGCCGGTAGCCGCCGACAGTCGTACCACGGTGGCTCCGCGACAGCTCATGACGGCGGTGATCATCGCTGGCCTCCCGTCAGACGCTCCCACTCGTCGGCGGCTTTGGACAGTGCCAGCGCGAATGCCCGGGCTTGTTGAGGGTCGAGCCAAGCGATCCCCTCGTTGCCCACTTCGAGCTGAGTGCGGTGATCCACCGTGTCGTATCTGAGGATGAACTCCGCATCCTCGACGGCTTCCGTGTGAGGTTCGACGAACTGGGCCTCAGACGGGATTGCCCGCGTGTGGTGGTACCAAACGTCGGGCGTGCACTCATCGAACGTGATGGTGTCCGTCGCCCAGTCGGGGCATTCAGTGAGCTCACGCTGCGCCATCGCCTCGGCCGCCACTTCTTCAACGGTCCTACCGCTGTCCTCGACCTCGATTAGCACGTCGGTAGCGGTCTTCAACTTGGTCATGGGATCCTCCTTGATTCCTCGGGTACGCCTGTCGTACCTCGAGCCTGTGACATCGGACCGGGCATACGCCCGGGCGGGTCAAGACCCCTCCCCGGACTCCCACGGACCGACCTCGAGTTGCCGCGCTCGACCAACGCCCGTAGCGCCCTCACGGAATGAGCGCGCTGAACGTTGGACCGCGTGCACACCCTGGCCAGGGAGATCGCACACACACGGCGGGAGGCCCGTCACACTCCACATACGGGGCGTCTCGAGAGCGGCTGAGACGGAGAGAGAGCGCCGAGGACTAGAAGCCCTGCACCGGCACCAGGGGAGAGCCTGGGACCGATACAGGACTGCTAAACCGGGCGGAAGTGAACAGCGCCAGGTCGCCAGATCGCCCGGCACCGCACGCAGCGATACCGCGGGTGCGTGGTCAGGTGCGCGCGCAGTGCGCTCGCGTGGCCTTCGCACCACAGACGCACACAGTCGCCGCCATCGTGGGTGATCTTCTGCGACGCGGCGCCGTCGCAAGCGTCATTGTGAAAGTCGCAGGCGCGCTCGTCTTTGAGTAGCGCCTCCGGGTCGACCTCGGGCCTGGTCAGTAGGCCGTTCACTCGACACCGCCTGCGGCGAGGGCGGGGAAGCGCTTCGCGAGCCAGCGCTCAGCGTTCAGGCGCTCAAAGAACAGGCACTCGGCACAGAGGGCGCCCCAGCGAGCCCGCTGGTCCCACTCGAGCCCTGCGTGGATGTTGAGGTTGTCCCACTCGAGGGCTGCACGGTCGCGGGCATCGGTGGCGCGGGCCGCGTAGTCGGCCTCTGTCGCGAGCGGGGATTCGGCGGTATTCTGGTCCACGGCGGGCTCCTTCTAGTCCGTCTCGCCCGTCCGGTGTTCGCGCACCGAGGCGGGCTCTTTAGTCCGTGACTGGACTTGAGGAACCTGATTGCCGCGTCATTCCAGGTAGATCGTTAGTCGCCGGAGAATCCCACACTCTCCGCCCGTGGGCGCTCGTCCTGCCGACGCGCGGCCCGATGCGAGTTCGTCCGCGCTAGCAGCAGTCGATGGCGCAGCCGATGGTCAGCACGGCCGCCAACGCGCGTACGTGGTCGGCCTCGAGCCGATACAGCACGCGAGCGCCATCGCGATGGGCCGTCACGAGGCCCGCGGCTTCGAGTTGCCGCAGATGGTGGTTTGCCGTGGCGGCTGACAGTGCGAGCAGACCCGCAAGATCTGTCGTGGTCAGCGCATGCCCCTCGCAACAGGCGAGCTCCTGGAGGATGCGGACCCGATTGGCGTCGCCCAGTGCCCTGAGCCGGGCCGCGATCTGCTCGGGATCGCTGGCGGTTTGGAACCGCGGCGACCCCAAGGGGGCGCAGCAGAGCTCTGTCGTGGCATCGATCGTGGGACGAGTGGCGGGCATGTCGCCATCATGGCAGGAGATTTGACATATATCGAATCTTTGGCCACTCTGACGTTCAAACGAATATCGAAAGGGGGTGATCGCGATGGTGAGCACGACGAACATGACCGGCGGTGGATGCTGCGGCGGAGGCTGCTGCTAAGTGGTACCCGGCGGCGGCCTGATCACCCGCTCGCCGGCCCAGTTTTGCTCGTGGTGGCACGCGACCGGTACCCTAGGGGACGTCCACTCGGGAGACGTGACTGAGCGGCCGAAAGTGCATCCCTGCTAAGGATGTGATGGGGTTCCCCATCCGTGGGTTCGAATCCCACCGTCTCCGCTGCGAGTTGGCTCGTCAAGACCACGGTCCAAGAGCCTGTATACTCGTGACTCGGCCCTTCCGGGCCTGGCGCCCTTAGCTCAACGGATAGAGCATCTGACTACGGATCAGAAGGTTGGGGGTTCGAATCCCTCAGGGCGCGCCAGACACGAAGACCCCGTCGCATCAGCGGCGGGGTCTTCGCTATTCCTCGGCCGAGAACGTCACCGTATCCGGCCACAACATATCCCTCGCCGACGCAGGGGGTTTGCCGCTAGGGTGCGATTGACCCTATCCGGGGCACCTACGCGAAACGGAGCCTGTCAGATGGAATTCTTCGAGAACTTCCTCGCGATCCTCTTCTTCACCCTGTGGATCATGATCGTGATCGCGTTCTTCGTGGTCGTCATCCGCATCATCTTTGATATCTTCCGCGACAAGGACCTCAGCGGATGGGGCAAGACCGGCTGGCTGCTGCTGGTCATCCTGATCCCTTGCCTGGGCTCGATCATCTACCTCCTGGCGCGCGGGCGCGGTATGGCTCACCGTGATGCCCAGGCAGCAGCCAACGTCCGTGAAGCCCAGCGCGAGTACACGCGGGGCCTCGTAGAAGAAGTGGGCGGACCCGCCGGCGAGATCAAGGCCGCCAAGGAGCTGCTCGACGCCGGAGCCATTACCGCCGAGGAGTTCGAGGCGCTCAAGGCCAAGGCGCTCCGCTAACAAGCTCTACGCGATCTCGTGCCCGTCGGGCCCGAGCGTCGTGCGGCGAACATCGTCACCATCGGTGGCGACGACCGTCAGCGCGGCGCTTCGGCCGGCGGGCACGAGTCGTATGGTGACGCTGCCGCCCGCGGCCGAGGCCAATGCTCCGACGATGGCGCCCACCATACGTTCCACCGCCTCGCCATCGGCAGGCAGTGCGTCCCTGTCATCCAACAGCGTCACACCAACGCCGCGCCGCCGGGCCCCTGCCGCCGCTTCGATCACTGCAGGCAACATGAGTGACCGGCCCCGCACACCGTCGCGCAGGCGCGCCTCTGCGAGTCGGAACTCGAGGCGCTCGGCGCCAGAGAAGGGTCCGCCTTGCTCGATGCGAGTGAGCAGCGGCACCGCGAGCTTGGCGAGCTCAGCAACACGCGTGCGCCGGATTTGCGCGGCTGCAGCCGTGCGCGCTTCTTCAGCGGCGGCCGCGATCGACCGACGCTCAAGCGCCGCCGTACGGCGCGCAGTACGCCGCAGGATCAGCGCAAACAGCGTGGCGCACACCAGGACGCCCACGTGCGTGTCGAGGATCATGAACGCCGCGAGGAGCCCGCGCCCACTCGTCAAGGTCCACGCGATCGTGATCGCACACATGGCCGCCATCGACGCCCAGGCCCACGCGGCACGTCTTCTCAGGGTGAGGAAGAACATCAGCCACGTGTTGGCCCCCAAGTGCCAGGTTTCGCGCCCAATCACCCCGGAGTCGGGAAGGTTGGTCGTGACCAGTGCAGTCGACAGCACCACGGCACCAAAGACGAAGGCGGTATCGCGCAGAGGGAACGGGTCGGGGAGTGGACGGCTCAACAGCACCCCTGCCGTGCTGACGATCACCATGGCGACGTAGGACTGCCAGGGGTCACGCAAGACGTGTGACGTTGCCACCGTGAAGACCGCACACGACGTCACAAACAGCACCACGATCGCACGGGCGGGCGCCGATCCCAGGTGCAGCAGAGCGGAGACGTCGCCGTCTCGAGCCCGCGCAGCGGCCGAGGCCCGGGGTTCCTTGGCGCTGTCGATCGTGCTCACGGCGCATCCCAACTCACGGTGACCTTGGTACCCACTCCTGGCGCCGAGTCCACCCGGCTCGCGCCGCCGGGGACGCTCGCCATGCGGCCTGCGATCGAAGCCGCGATGCCCAGGCGAGTGGGGCCCACGAGCCGGGGGTCAAATCCTGCCCCGTCGTCGCTGACCGTGACGACCACGCGCCTGGCCGTGATGGACGCGGTCACCTCCACACGGGCAGCATCGCCCGCGTGGCGCGCAGTATTGCGCAACGCCTCTTCGACGGCCTCACCCACAGCAGAGGCAACCCGGCCGGGAATCTCGCCGCTTTCTCCCACGCTGACAGTCGCGACGGTGTCGGGTCGCGCATCGGCCACCATGGCTCGCAACATGGCAGCCGCATCGGCGGTGCTGTAGGCGCGCGCGCCCGAGTCGGGAGCTTCCAGTGCGTGGATGGCGTCGACCGCTTCGGTCGCTTTCGCGGGGAGGTCCTGGGTGGCCTGGTCGCGTTCGGCGGCAAGCAGCACAGACATGATGTCGTCGTGGACGATCGCGTTGATGCGCGCGCGCTCGCGGTCCACCGTGGCAGAGGCGGCAGCGGCCATGGCAGCCTCTCGTGCGCGAGCGGCTGCCGCATCTTGAGCCTCGCCCGCGCTGATGATGGCCTGGCCGATCCCCACCAGAATTGAACAGAACAGCAACGCCCCCACACCATCCATGGCGGCGCCCAAGACGGTCGTCTCGGCAGCGAGTAGTTGCACGCCGGTGACGAGTGGCCCCTGGAGCGCGGGCACGACCCACACCCACCGGGTGCGCCAGGTGATGCCCGCGAGCGTGCAAGGAATTGCGGTCACACCTTGCAGCCAGGGAGGGCTCACCGCGGGCATCTGGTCGACCGTCATGGCGGTGGTCCACAGCAACTGCGCAGAGACGAAACCCACCACGCACACACGCGCGATGGTCCTCGTCACCGCCAACGGCACGCGGTTGGCCAGCACGGTCAGCGAGGCCGGCAGCACGAGGGCGACCGCCATGGCAAAGGTCCAGAACCACGGCTCGAGCATGGTGCGTTGCACCATGAAGCCGCCGTTGCCGGGCATGAGCAGTCCTCCGAAGACGACGGCGCCTATCCCGACCGCGGTGTAGAGCGTGCGCTGGAGTTTGTCGGTGGCCGACTCAGCGGCGGCCACGCTCATTCGAGGATGCCGTCTTCCACAGCACGGCGGTACAGGTCGACTCGGGACGCGGCCTCGCGGCCGACAGCCTCGTACTTGCGCCGAATCGCCTTGACGTAGTCGGCGACGGTCCCGCGGCTGATGCCGAGCGCATCGGCCACCGAGGCCGCGGTCTCTCCGGAGGCGTACATGCTCAGCACCTGTTGCTCGCGCTCCGACAGGCGGGCGTCCTCGAGGTGAGCGTCGGCATCGATCGCGGCCGCCCAGTCGGCATTGAACACCGCCTCGCCACGCACCGCAGTGCGTATCGCGGCGAGCAGATCGGAGGGGTCGGACGACTTGCGCACGAGCCCCAGTGCCCCCGAGCGCGCCGCCGATTGCACGAGCGCGCGGTCCTCCGCGCCGGTGTGGATCAGGACGTACGCGCCCATCCGATGAAGCGCGGCCACGTTCGCGGCGGGATCGGAGCCGTCTCCCAGGCGCAGGTCGAGGATGACGAGCCGAGGTGCCGGATCAAGGCCCTGCAGGCCGCTCACGGTCTCCGCCGTGGCGACGAGCGCGAGATCGGGAGAGCCCTCGAGTAAAGCCTCGAGACCGCGAGCCACGAGCGCGTGGTCCTCGACCAGTGCGATCCGATGCGGCTCCACGGCGCTCCTTGGGGTTGTACCTGCGCTCACCCTAGCGGCGCCAAGGTCCCGGGTCGGCGCGCCAAGCCCGCGAGCGAGACGAAAAGTTCATCTTCACCCCCCACAAATGGGGATACCGCGATGCCCGGTCGCGTGGGAGCCTCATGGTGAGGTCGAGGAGGGGTTCGCCCCCCTTGCCATGAAGCCCCGGGGAGGGTGGGCGATGTACTGGTCGGCGGAGGAGTTCGTCCTAGTCATCACCGGCCTTCTCTTCCTGGTAGTCGTGGCATCCTCGTTCCTTCCCAGGGTGGAACTCACCCCCATGACCCGCGCGGCGCTTGCCATCGGCGCCGCAGCCTTCATCGGGGCAGCCGCACTCCTGGCAAGGTTCGAGGACGTCCTCTTCCCGCCTTTGGTGTGGTTCACCCCTGTGGTGCCGCTGCTGGCGCTGGTGGTGCTGGTGCGCGACTCTCGCAGGCTTGCCCACGTTCCCAGCGAGCCCGAACCCGTGGTGGTGCGTCGTGCACCCGCCTTCCGCGAACCCCCCACGGACACCGCCGCCACTCGCGCCCTCGCCGCCCGCGCCGTCAACCCGCTGGCGACAGGGGACGAGTTGGCTCGGCTCGCCTGGCGGCATGAGTCCCTGCGCCCTCTCATTGCGGCCAACCCGTCGACGCCGTCGAGCGTCTTGGAATGGTTGTCGAGCCTGGGCGACGCCTCGGTCAGTGCCGCGATCGCGGCTCGCCATGCGATCCCTGCGCCCCGCGTAGTACGGCAGCCCGAGGCCTAGCCAGCTCTCCTTACTGCCCGGGCGCGCAGGCGCCCAGGCCCTACGCCTCCGTGCCGGGCTCGGCGTCGACGGAGCCTTCGTCGTCCGAGCCGCCCGACGCATCGGGCCCCACCCGACCCTCCTGGGGCCCGTCGAGCACCAGGATGCACAGCGCCACCTTGTCGCCGCGGTCCCATGATTGCGCGGAGGGCACCCACGCGGTCCAGGTCGAACCCTCGGGCCCAATCCCGTCCATGCGCGTGGCGCAGGCCTCCAGCGAGCGCTGCGAGATCTCGTCGTCGCCGGGGAAGCGGGCCTCGGCGTACAGGACCTCGCTGATCACCTCGGCCACATGCGCCTTGTCGCAGTCGACGACCGTTGCCCCTCCCACCGCGCCGTCCTCGCCGAGGGTCTCGAGGCACATGCCAGGCACGACGGACATGGCGGCAAAGTCGCCAGTGGCCCGCGCATCGGCCGGTGCGAGGGCGTTGTCCTGCACGCTGAGCGTGACGGACCAGGCAATGCCCCCGAGCAGCGCGACGCCTGCGGCGATGCCGGTCCACGCGGCGATGGTCATGCCGCGGCCGGCCTTGCGCACCATCGTGGGACGACTCGGCTCTGCCGCCGTAGGGCTCGCGCTGGGCGCGATGGAGGGCCGATGCGATGGCGGGGGCTCGTACGAGCCTCCAGGCGGCGCGAACTGGTCACTCATGCCGGGTCGATCTCGAGCACGATCGGGACGTGGTCAGAGGCGCCCTTGCCCTTGCGCTCGTCGCGCTGGATCTCGAGGGCGGTCGCACGGTCGGCGAGCGGGCGCGAGGCCCACATGAAGTCGATCCGCATGCCCTCGTTCTTGGGGAAGCGCAGGGCCTTGTAGTCCCAGAACGTGTACTTGTTGTCGTCGGGCACGAACCGCCTGGACAGTTCCTCGTAGCCGGCGTCCGCGAGGGCTGCGAACGCGGCGCGCGACTCGGCAGTGACGTGGGTCTCGGCCTCGGAGTCCTGCTCGGACCAGATGTCGGTGCTCAGCGGCGCGACGTTGAAGTCGCCCACGAGCGCAGTGGGCTCGTCGGCCCATGCGGCGGCGGCCTCACGAAGCCGGTCGAGGAACGACAGTTTGTAGTCGTAGTGCGGGTCTGCCAGTGCGCGGCCGTTGGGCACGTACAGGCTCCACACTCGGACGCCGCCCGTCACCGCACCGAGCGCGCGAGCTTCGACGACCGGTTCCTGGCCCGGCTTGCCGAACGCAGGCTGCTGCGCGAACGTGGCCTGCACGTCTTCAAGGCCCACGCGCGAGGCGATCGCGACGCCGTTCCACTGGTTGAGCCCGTGGATGGCCAGTTCATACCCGGCAGCCTCAAAGGCCTCGCGGGGAAACTGCTCGGGCTTGCACTTGATCTCTTGCATGGCGAGCACGTCGATGTCGGAGCGGCCCAGCCACTCCACGACACGGTCACAGCGGGCACGGACGGAGTTGACGTTCCAGGTGGCAAGGCGCATGGCCTCAACGCTACCTCCCACCCCTCCGGTCAAATGGATCCATTTGCGTGTGATCGGGCAGGCCGCTTCCCGTCAAATGGATCCATTTGGCTCGTCGGGGGAGGGCCGATGCGCACGCCGGCGCCCGTAGGGTCCTCACCCAGCCCGCGCATCGGCGCGTACGCTGAGCGCATGGCGACCGCACTTATTACTGGCGCGAGCCGCGGCCTTGGCGAGGAGTTTGCGTGGCAGTTGGCCACCGCACGCCACGACGTGGTGTTGGTCTCGCGCGATGCCGATTCCCTTTCCGAACTCGCGCACACGATCCGCGGTGCCGCCGGGGTCAACGTCGAGGTGTTGCCCGCGGACCTGTCGCAGGCCGACGGTGTGGCGAGCGTCGCGCAGCGCCTGGCGGATGAGGACCGCCCTGTGAGCCTGTTGGTCAACAATGCGGGCTACGGGTTGGGCAAGGGGCTGCTGGAGACCACGTGGGAAGAGGAGCAGGCCGCGCTTCACGTGCTGGTCACCGCGCCGCTGCAACTGTCGCAGGCCGCCGCCAAGGCGATGGTGGCGCGCGGACACGGTGCCGTGCTGAACGTCGCGTCCATTGCCGCGCACCTGTCGAACACCACCTATGCCGCGCACAAGCGCTGGGTCGTCGAGTTCACCCAGGCGCTCGCGGGCCAGCTCAAGGGCACGGGAGTGTCGGCGACGGCGGTGCTGCCCGGTCTGGTGCGCACCCACTTCCACGACACCCCCGAGCTAGCGCAGATGCGCGACGATTTCCCCTCGTATCTGTGGCTCGAGCCCGAGCAGGTGGTGGAATCAGCGCTCGCCGCCGTGCGCCGCAAGGCGGTCGTCGTGACGCCGTCGGTGCGCTACGCCGCCGGAGGGTCTCTGCTCAAGATGGCTCCGCGTGCCCTCACCAGGAGAAGCCGGTCGGTCAATCCCGACTGAGCCAGCGCATCGGCCCTCCCCGCCCCCAAAAAAGGAAAATGGATCCATTTGACCGGGTGTGAGGGCTGCCCGAACGAGCCAAATGGATCCATTTGATGGGAAGGGGGGTCGGTAGGATCGGCCCCATGACTTCCGGCACGCCTCGCGAGCAGCTGCGCGACCTCATCAAGGAGCTGGCCGTGGTCCACGGCCGCATCACCCTGGCCTCTGGCAAGGAGGCCGACTACTACGTCGACCTGCGCCGCGTCACGCTTCACCACCGCGCGGCGCCGCTCGTAGGCCACGTGCTGCTCGACCACCTCGAGGTGTCCGGTTACGGGCCCGCTGACGTCGACGCCGTCGGCGGCCTGACCCTGGGCGCGGACCCCGTCGCGACCGCCCTCATGCACGCTGCGGCCAGCCGCGGACTCGACCTTGATTCCTTCGTGGTGCGCAAGGAGAACAAGGCCCACGGCCTGCAGCGGCGCATCGAAGGACCGGACATCGCGGGCCGCACCGTCGTTGCCGTCGAGGACACCTCGACCACCGGCGGCTCGGTGCTCACGGCCGTCGAGGCGATCCGCGAGGCCGGCGCAACCGTCGCCGCGGTGGCCGTCATCGTGGACCGCGACACCGGCGCGCGGGAGAAGATCGAGGCTGAGGGCCTGCCCTACCTGTCGCTGTTTGGCCTGGAAGACCTGGGGTTGTCCTGACCTGAGATCCTTCCCCTTTCGGGAGGGGTTCACCGCGAGTAGGGTGGCGGCATGCTGCGCCACCTGCATGGACGCTGGACGGGCACGTCGGCCTTCGCGGTCGGAGTCATTGTGATGCTGCTGGGCTCTGGCTACGGCTGGGTCCTCGCGCTCGGCGCGGCGATCGCCGCAGCGGGTGCGGCCTTCACCATTGCCGATGCGCTCAAGGCCTCCCGCTTGAGCGACGCGTACCGGACCTTCGCCGAGGCCCAGGGCTGGGAGTACCTCACCTCGACCCCCGAGTACGGGGGTCGTTTTTCTGCCTACCCCTTCGCGTCGGGTATTCGCCGCCGCCAGGAGTCGGTGGTGCGAGGCGAGTTTGGCGGAATCCGCTGCGCGACCTTCGCCCATGTGTACGAGGAACGCACCGACCGCGACCTCGACACCGCCGTCACGGTGGCCCACCAGGTCACGCTCGCGGAGTTGCCGGTGCGGCTGCCGCGCATCGACATCGTGCCCGAGGGCGTGTCGACCACCGTCATGCGCGCCCTCGGCGGCACGGACGTGGACGTCGAGTCTCACGAGTTCAACAAGCTGTGGCGGGTCAAGGCCAGCGATGCCCGGTACGCGCACGCGGTACTGGACGCCCGCATGATCGAGCGCCTGCTCGCCTTCGACGCGCGGGGAACGGCCGTGCGCATTGAGGGTGCGGCGGTCTACACGTGGAGCCTGGGCCGCAAAGAGGTCGATGGCCTCGCGCGCCGCCTCGCGCTCGTGGCCGGCATCGCGCGGCGCATTCCTGCGCACGTGCTGCGCGAATACCGCGAGCAGGGCTTGGGGATGCGTGACGGCATGCCCGAGTCCGCACCGTCCTGGGCCACCGAGCCCGGCGCTCTCACCACCCGGCGCCCCACCGAGTTGGCGGCGCAGGCGGGCTGGTCGCCGCTGGGCGTTGAGCCGCCGTCCCGTGGCGGCCGTGCCGTCCCGCCGGTCTCGCCCAAGGCCAGCATCGCCGATGCGCGTGAGGCCCACGCTCCCACCCCACCCATGACGGGGCCCGCCTGGGCGACGGAGGCGGGGGCGCTCACGCGCCGCCGCTACACGGGCGTGGGGGTGGACGCGGACGGTGACGGCATCGAGGACTGGAAGCAGATGCCCCGTGACGAGGCTCCCCCGCGGGCGCTAGCGTAGGGCCCACTCAGGGACAGTACGAGGGGGTTCGCATCATGGAATGGTTCTTCGCCGCGTTGGGCGTGCTTGTGGTCATCGCGATCGTGTGGGCGATCGCTCAGTACAACGCCATGGTCAAGCTACGCAACCTCGTCGAGGAGTCGTGGCGTCAGATCGACGTCGAACTGCAGCGCAGACACGACCTCATCCCCAACCTGGTGGAGACCGTCAAGGGGTATGCCGCGCACGAGCGGGCCACCCTCGAGGAAGTGACGCTCGCGCGCGACACGGCGGCCGCTCCCGGGGCGAACCGCGTTGAGCAGGCCCGCCAGGAGAACGTGCTGACGGAGGCGCTGGGACGACTGTTCGCCGTCGCCGAGGCGTACCCCGACCTCAAGGCCAACCAGAACTTCTTGCACCTGCAACACGAGCTCACCAACACCGAGGACCGGCTCGCTGCGGGACGGCGCTTCTACAACGCCAACGTGCGCGCGCTCAACACCAAGGTCGAGACCTTCCCCTCCAACCTGGTCGCGTCCACCATGAACATTGGTCGCGAGGACTACTTCGAGGTGGTCGACCCCGGCGCCCGGCAGGCACCGACCGTCAGCTTCTGACCCAGGCGGTCCCGCGGGCCACCGCCGGGGCGGTGTCACACTTATGGCCATGACTGTGATCGGCACGCCCCTGACCCCTCACGCCACCCGCGTGCTCCTGCTGGGCTCGGGAGAATTGGGCAAAGAGGTCGCCATCGAGCTCATGCGGCTCGGCGTCGAGGTGATCGCGGCTGACCGCTATCCCGGGGCCCCCGCGATGCACGTCGCCCATGACTTCCGCGTGCTCGACATGCTCGACGCGGCCGCGCTGCGCGAGGTGATCGCCGAGGTTCGCCCCCACCTGATCGTGCCCGAGATCGAGGCGCTCGCGACCGAGGTGCTGCTCGAGGTCGAGGCCGCGGGCCAGGCGACGGTGACTCCCACCGCGCGGGCGACGCGGCTCACGATGGATCGCGAGGGGATTCGCCGCTTGGCGGCCGAGGACCTTGGCCTGCCCACCTCGCCGTACCTGTTTGTCGACTCGCGTGAGGGTCTCGAGCAGGCTGTCGCGCACCTGGGAACGCCCTGTGTGGTCAAGCCCGTGATGTCCTCGTCGGGCAAGGGCCAGTCGGTCGTGCGTGATCCGGCCGATGCGGCGGCGGCTTGGGAGTACGCGGCGGCTGGGGCTCGCGCGGCCGGCGGCAGGCTCATCGTCGAAGCATTCGTCGACTTCGACTACGAGATCACGCAGCTGACGGTGCGCCACGCGGGCGGGACCACCTTCTTGGCGCCCGTGGGGCATACCCAAGAGGACGGCGACTATCGCGAGTCGTGGCAGCCGCACCCCATGAGCGACGCCGCCCTCGCACGCGCCCGCGAGGTCGCGGGCGCGGTGACCGATGCGCTTGGCGGCTACGGGGTGTTTGGCGTCGAGCTGTTTGTTCGCGGGGACGAGGTGCTGTTCAACGAGGTGTCGCCTCGCCCGCACGACACGGGGCTAGTGACGCTTGCGTCGCAACGGCTCTCCGAGTTTGCGCTCCACGCCCGCGCCATCCTCGGCATCGCGCTGCCCGACGAGGTCGAGGCCGCGCCTGCCGCCTCGTGCGCGGTGCTTGCCGAAGGCTCGGGCGTGCCCGTCATTGCCGGGGTCGACGCGGCACTCGCGGTGCCCGAGTCCGACGTGCGGCTGTTCGGAAAGCCCCGCGTCGAGGGGCGCCGGCGCATTGCCGCGACCGTCGCGCGCGGCGCCAACGTGGACCAGGCGCGCGAGCGGGCCCGGGCGGCCGCCGCAGCGCTGGACGTCACGCTGTCGTGAGCGAGCTAATCGAAGGCGACCTCGCCCCCGAGCACGGCGTGGGTCCGTGGCCCGGCAGTGAATCCGCCTGGCCGGTAGGCGAGCATTTTGACCCCGACCTGCTGCGCGAGGGCGACCGCCGCAACGTCGTGGACCGCTATCGGTATTGGCGGCACGAGGCGATCGTCGCGGACCTCGACGCACTGCGGCACCCGTTCCACATTGCCATCGAGAACTGGCAGCACGACTTCAACATCGGCTCGGTGGTGCGCACCGCCAATGCCTTCGCGGCTCGTGAGGTGCATATCGTGGGCAACCGGCGTTGGAACCGCCGCGGAGCGATGGTGACCGACCGCTACCAGCACGTACGCCACCATCCGACGGTCGAGGAGTTTGTGAACTGGGCGCACGGCGCGGGGCTGCCGGTGATCGGTATCGACAACCTTCCCGGCTCGGTGCCCTTGGAGACGTACGCCTTGCCGCGTGAGTGCGTGCTGGTCTTTGGGCAGGAGTCCGTCGGGCTCACCGACGCGGTCCGGGAGGCCGCCGATGCGACGCTGGCCATCGCGCAGTACGGCTCGACGCGCTCGATCAACGCGGGCGCCGCCGCCGCGATCGCGATGCACGCGTGGGTCTCCCGACACGGCGACATCGCGGCGGGGCACGCCTGAGCCGACTCGGCCCGTCCCGGACCTTGCTTTTCTGTCCGCCGCGACTAGAGTTTTCGGCATGCCGAAAACTCCCCGGTTTCTCGCGAAGTCAGCGGTTCTCGCGAACTCAGCCGCCGCATCGGCCGTCCTGCTGGCGTTGACGGCGTGCAGCTCGAGCGCACCGGACGGCTCCGGCGACCAGGCCGGCGCGAGCGACGGCGACCTGCTGGTGCTGACGACCTTCACGGTGATCGCTGACATGGCGCGCGAGGTGGCCGGCGACGACCTCACGGTCGAGTCGATCACCAAGGAAGGCGCGGAGATCCACGGCTACGAGCCCACTCCGGGGGACATCGCGAAGGCCGCCGAGGCGGACCTCATCCTCGACAACGGGCTGGGGCTTGAGGCATGGTTCGACCAGTTCATTCAGTCCGTCGATGCGCCCCATGTGGACCTGTCGCGCGACATCGAGCCCATCGACATCGCCTCTGACGCCTATGAGGGGCGCCCGAACCCGCACGCGTGGATGAGCCCCTACGTCGCGCAGGCCTACGTGGGAGAGATGATCGGCGCCTTCTCCGAACTCGACCCCGACAACGCCGCCGACTACGCCGCGCGGGGCGAGGCCTACAAGCGCGAACTACGCGAGGTGGGTGACGAACTGCGCGCCGCGATCGAGACCATTCCCGACGCTCAGCGCGTGCTCGTCACCTGCGAAGGGGCGTTCTCGTATCTCGCGCGCGACACGGGGCTGGAGGAGGTCTACATCTGGCCCGTCAACGCCGAGCAGCAGGCGACGCCGCAGCAGATCGCGGCCGCCATCGAGCAGGTCAAGGAGCGCGACGTGCCTGCCGTGTTCTGCGAGTCCACCGTCTCGGACACGGCCATGCAGCAGGTGGTGGAGGCCACCGGCGCGACGT
Source organism: Demequina sp. (assembly GCF_047975725.1). Classification (GTDB taxonomy): domain Bacteria; phylum Actinomycetota; class Actinomycetes; order Actinomycetales; family Demequinaceae; genus Demequina. The sequence continues at coordinate 126,567 of NZ_JBKEED010000030.1, read as the reverse complement.
TTGGCGGGACCCTCTACGTGGACTCGCTGTCGACTGCAGACGGCCCCGTGCCCACCTACCTGGACTTGATCAGGCACGATGCGGAGCTGATTGCCGAGTCGCTCACGGGTGGAACGCCGTGACGAACGCTGCCGCCGCATCGGCTGCCCTGGACGTCCAGGGCGTGAGTGTCGCGTACGGCGACGTCCCCGCCCTCGAGGACTGTTCGCTCACGCTCGCGCGCGGGCGCGTCACGGGGCTGATCGGCATGAATGGCTCGGGCAAGTCGACGCTGTTCAAGACGGTGATGGGGGTGGTTCGGCCGCAGTACGGCACCGTGCGGGTCGACGGCGAGGACGCCGCGCGCGCCCGCGCCCGCTCGGCCATCGCGTACGTGCCACAGACGGAGGAGGTCGACTGGGATTTTCCGCTATCCGTGCGCGACGTGGTGATGATGGGCCGTTACGGCTCGATGGGGCCGATGCGCCGGCCGCGTGCCGTGGACCACGCGGCGGTTGACGAGGCACTCGCCAGGGTCGAGCTCACCGACCTGGCCGGTCGCCAGATCGGGCGCTTGTCGGGCGGGCAACGCAAGCGCGCCTTCGTCGCGCGAGGCCTTGCTCAAGGAGCAGGACTGTTGCTGCTCGACGAGCCCTTCGCTGGCGTCGACAAGCGTTCGGAGGCGACGATGGTGACGCTGCTGCGCGAACTCGCCGCCGAGGGTCGCACGCTGCTGGTGTCGACCCACGACCTGCACGCCCTGCCCGCGCTCGCCGACGACGCCATCTTGCTGCTGCGCCGCACTCTCTTTCATGGCTCCGTGGCCGAGGCGCTCGCGCCGGAGAACCTCACCCGTGCGTTCGGCATGGAGTGGGGATCGCAGGAGGGGGCGGCATGAGCATCGTGGACCTGCTCGTCGAGCCGCTCCAGTACGACTTCATGGTGAGGGCGCTCGTGGTGACCGTCATCGCTGCCGCGGTGTGCGCGTTGCTGTCCTGCTGGCTGGTGCTCGTGGGCTGGTCGCTCGTGGGAGACGCGGTGTCCCACGCGGTGCTGCCGGGCGTGGTGCTCGCGTACATCATCGGGGCGCCGTTCGCGCTCGGTGCGCTCGCCTTTGGGTTGCTGGCCGTGGTGCTCATCGGGGTGGTGCGGGGCACCAGTCGGGTCAAGGAAGACGCGGCGATCGGCATCGTGTTTACGACCCTGTTTGCGCTGGGGCTCGTGTTGGTGTCCGTCACCCCCAGCACCACCGACCTCACCCACATCATCTTCGGCAACATCTTGGGGGTGTCCGCATCCGAGTTGTGGCAGATCTGTGTGCTCGCGGCCATCGCGTTCGCCGTGCTGGTGATCAAGCGCCGCGACCTGACGCTGTACGCCTTCGACCCGGTGCACGCCCGTGCCATCGGGCTGTCGCCGCGGGTGCTGGGGTCGATCCTGCTGGGCCTGCTTGCCGTGGTGTCGGTGGTCGCGCTCCAGGTGGTGGGGGTGGTGCTCGTGGTCGCGCTGCTGATCATTCCGGGCGCCACCGCGTACCTGCTGACCGACCGGTTCTCCCGCATGCTGTGGCTCGCTCCGCTGATCTCGTCACTATGCTCGATCCTTGGCATCTACCTCAGCTACTGGCTCGATGCGGCCTCGGGCGGTCTGGTGGTGGTGGTGCAGGGCTGCGTGTTCGCCCTGGTCTACCTCTTCAGCCCGCGCCACGGCCTGCTTGGCAAGTGGCTCACGTCGCGGCGGGGAGCAAGCAAGTGGCAACGGAAAGCACCACGCAGGACTACCTGAAGGCGATCTGGAACGCGGCCGAATGGTCCGACGCTCCCGTCACCGTGAGCGTGCTCGCGTCGCGCCTGGCGCTCGCGCCCTCATCCGTGTCGGAGTTGGTGCGCAAGCTCGCGGACTCCGGGCTCGTCACGCACGTCAAGTACGGCTCCATCTCCCTGACCGATGAGGGCCGGGTCATCGCGCTCGCCACGGTCCGTAAGCACCGGCTGGTCGAGACCTTCCTCGTCGAATACCTCGGGTACGGGTGGGACGAGGTCCACGACGAGGCCGAGGTACTCGAGCACGCCGTGTCCGACGAGTTCGTCGAGCGGCTCGCGCTCAAGCTCGGCTCGCCCACCCACGATCCGCACGGGGACCCGATCCCTGCCGCCGACGGCACCCTGCCCGTCGAACGTCACCTGCCCCTCGACCAGGTGGCTGAAGGCGTCCGAGTGCGCGTCGCTCGCGTGTGGGACGACGACCCCGAGTTGTTGCGCCACCTTGCCGAGGTTTCCCTGCAGATCGGCGCCGAACTGACAGTGCGGGCGCGTCGGGCCGTCGTTGGGGTCATCGAACTCGACGTGAACGGCGCCACCGTGACCTTGGGACTGCCCGCCGCCAGTCAAATCCTCACCGCTCCCGCGTGAGGCGCAGAGCGGGACCAATGGCCCCATGACGTACCCGGGGTACATCTGACAGAATGGACGGCGGTTCCATCCGTCCAAATTCAGGAGTTACCCATGGCTATCGCCACCACCGAGTCATACGCCGCGATGCTTGATGCCGCCAAGGCTGGCGGCTACGCGTTCCCCGCGATCAACATCACCTCGTCGTCCTCCGTCACCGCCGCCATCCAGGGCTTCGCGGAGGCCGAGTCTGACGGCATCATCCAGGTTTCGGTGGGCGGTGGCCAGTACGCTTCCGGCTCCACCATCAAGGACGCCGTCGTCGGTTCGCTCGCGCTCGCGGCCTACGCCCGCGTCGTGGCGGAGAAGTACGGTGTGACCATCGCGCTGCACACCGACCACTGCCACAAGGTCTACCTCGAGGAGTGGCTCAAGCCGCTGCTGAAGATCGAGGCCGAGTCGATCGCCTCGGGCAACGGCCCCATCTTCAACTCGCACATGTGGGACGGCTCGTCCGTGCCGATGGACGAGAACCTCGCGATCGCCGAGGAGCTCCTCGAGCTCTCGCAGGCCGCGCACACGCTGCTCGAGATCGAGATCGGCGTTGTCGGTGGCGAGGAGGACGGCCACTCGGCCGAGGTCAACGACAAGCTCTACTCGACCCCCGAGGACGGCATCGCCACCATCGAGCGTCTGGGCCTTGGCGAGAAGGGCCGTTACCTGACCGCCATGACCTTCGGCAACGTGCACGGCGCGTACAAGCCCGGCGCCGTCAAGCTGCGTCCCGAGATCCTCGGCGACATCCAGTCGGCTGCTGCCGAGAAGTTCGGCAAGGACAAGCCGTTCGACCTGGTCTTCCACGGTGGCTCCGGCTCGACCGCCGAGGAGATCGCGACCGCGGTCAGCCACGGTGTGGTCAAGATGAACATCGACACGGACACCCAGTACGCCTACACGCGTCCCGTGGTCGACCACATGATGAAGAACTACGACGGCGTCCTCAAGGTCGACGGTGAGTGGGGCAACAAGAAGGCCTACGACCCGCGCGCCTGGGGCAAGCTCGCCGAGGCCGGCATGGCCGCTCGCATTGTCGAGGCCTGCGAGCAGCTCGGTTCCGCTGGTAAGAAGATCTAAGTCCGATATTCGGCAGGCGCGAGCCCCGATCGGTCGGACGACTGATCGGGGCTCGCGTACGTCCCGGCCGATGCGCGTGCAGCGCTCGTCAGGACGGAACCAGAGCCCCCGGCAAGGACCGGGGGGAGGGGAGAGGGCACGATGCCCGGAGTGGTGATCGTCGGAGCCCAGTGGGGCGACGAAGGTAAGGGCAAGGCCACCGACGTGCTGGGAAGCCGCGTCGACTATGTGGTGAAGTTCAACGGCGGCAACAATGCCGGTCACACGGTGGTGATTGGCGACCAGAAGTTCGCCCTGCACCTGCTCCCCTCGGGCATTTTGACGCCGGACGTGATTCCCGTGATCGGTAACGGCGTGGTGGTCGACATCTCCGTGCTGTTCCAGGAGATCGATGCGCTCATCGAGCGCGGCGTCGACCCGTCGAAGCTGCTGATCTCGAACGCCGCGCACGTGATTGCCCCGTATGCGCGCACGCTCGACAACGTCTCCGAGCGCTTCCTTGGCAAGCGCAAGATCGGCACGACCGGTCGCGGCATTGGCCCCGCGTACGCGGACAAGATCAACCGTCTTGGCATCCGCATGGGAGACCTGTTCGACGAGCAGCTGCTGCGCGACAAGATCGAGGGTTCGCTCGAGCAGAAGAACCACCTGCTCGTGAAGGTCTACAACCGCCGCGCCATCTCCGTCGACGAGGTCGCGGACGAGCTGCTGCAGTACCGCGACCGCCTCGAGCCGATGGTCACCGACACGGCACTGGTGCTCAACCAGGCGCTCGACCGTGGCGAAACCGTGCTGTTCGAGGGCGGCCAGGCGACCATGCTTGACGTCGACCACGGCACGTACCCGTTCGTCACGTCGTCGTCCGCGACGGCCGGTGGCGCGTGCACCGGATCGGGCGTGGGCCCCACCCGCATCGACTCCGTCATTGGCATCGTGAAGGCTTACACGACCCGCGTGGGCGAGGGGCCCATGCCGACCGAGCTGTTCGACGAGAACGGCGAGTTCCTGGCGCGCGTGGGCCGCGAGTTCGGCACCACCACGGGCCGTCAGCGCCGATGCGGGTGGTACGACGCGGTGATCGCTCGCTACGCGGCACGCATCAACGGGCTCACCGACCTGGTGCTCACCAAGCTCGATGTCCTCACCGGGCTTGAGCAGATTCCCGTGTGCGTGGCCTACGACGTCGATGGTGTGCGCTACGACGAGCTTCCCCAGGACCAGGCGGCCTTTGCCGCGGCGACGCCCGTGTACGAGTACCTGCCCGGTTGGACCGAGGACATCTCGGCGGCCCGCTCCTTCGAGGACCTTCCCCAGACGGCGCAGGACTATGTGCTCGCACTGGAGAAGATCTCGAACTGCCGCATCAGCGCCATTGGCGTGGGCCCCGGCCGCGACGAGATCATCGTCAACCACGACCTGCTGCACGCCCGCGGCGCCTAAGGCGTAGTTTCCCCACTCAGGCTCTGCCGAGCGTCGCGATCCATCGGGTCACGGCATCGGCGGAGCCTGAGCTGTGCCGGTACAGGCGCGCCGACTCGAATGCGCCACCGTGCCACTCGACCGCGACGGCCACAGGCGCCATCGGCTGAGCCGTGTGCGGTCGCTAGACTCGCTCGCGTGAAGGTACTGATCGTCGGCTCAGGAGCCCGCGAGCACGCGCTCGCCCGCTCACTCCACCTTGACCCCAGCGTCACTGAACTGCATGCGGTCCCGGGCAACCCCGGCATCGGCGCGTTGGCGACGCTGCACCAGGGCGACGCGAATGACGGCGCGGCGGTAGCGGCGCTCGCGCGGGAAGTGGGTGCCGACCTGGTCGTCGTCGGGCCCGAGGCTCCGCTGGTCGCTGGCGTCGCGGACGCGGTACGCGAGGCGGGCATCCCCTGCTTTGGTCCCTCCGGCCAGGCCGCGATGCTGGAAGGCTCCAAGGCCTTCGCGAAGGAGATCATGGCGGCCGCGAACGTGCCGACGGCGGCTCCGCGCGTGTGCACCGATGCCGCATCGCTCGCAGCGGCGCTCGGCGAGTTCGGCGCCCCCTACGTGGTCAAGGACGACGGGCTTGCCGCGGGCAAGGGCGTGGTGGTGACCGACAGCCTGCTCGAGGCGACCGCGCACGGCGACGCGATCCTGGGCGCGGGCGGCACGATCGTTGTCGAGGAGTACCTCGACGGCCCCGAGGTGTCCCTGTTTTGCATCTGCGACGGCGAGACCGTGGTCCCGCTGCAGCCCGCCCAAGACTTCAAGCGTGCCTACGACGGCGACGAGGGTCTCAACACAGGCGGCATGGGCGCGTACTCGCCGCTGCCGTGGGCGCCCGAGGGTCTGGTCCAGGAGGTGGTGCGCACCGTCGCCCAGCCCACGGTCGACGAGATGGCCCGCCGCGGCACCCCGTTCCAGGGTGTGCTGTACTGCGGCCTCGCGCTGACCTCGAAGGGCCTGCGGGTCGTCGAGTTCAACGCGCGCTTTGGTGACCCCGAGACGCAATCGGTGCTGGCGCGCCTCGAGACCCCCCTCGCGGGCGTGCTGCTCGCGGCGGCCGAGGGCCGTCTGGCAGAACTTCCCCCGCTCACGTGGAGCGACAACGCCGCCGTGACCGTGGTGCTCGCCGCCCACGGCTACCCCGAGGACGTGCGCAGCGGCGACCCGATCACGGGCACCGCGCAGGCCGAGGAGGTGGCGGGCGCTCACGTGCTGCACGCCGGCACCGCCCTTGACAGCGACGGCGCGCTGGTCGCCTCTGGCGGCCGCGTACTGTGCACCGTCGGCGTGGGTGCCAACCTCAGTGAAGCCAGGGTGACGGCGTACAAAGCCCTCGGGCGCATCGGCCTGGCGGGATCTCACCACCGCAGCGATATCGCGCTCGCCGTCGCGGAAGCCGAGCAGGGCTGATGCCCGGGCACGTCACGCCACCCACGGCGCCCGAGCTCGCCGGCTGGCGCCACGTGTACTCGGGCAAGATTCGCGACCTGTACGAGCCCGTCGAGCCGCACCCACGCGGCGACGTGGTGCTCGTGGTCGCGAGCGACCGGATCAGCGCGTACGACTGGGTGCTGCCCACCGAGATCCCTGGCAAGGGCGGCGTGCTGACCGGCCTGAGCCTGTGGTGGTTCGACCAGGTCGCTCCCATCGTCGCGAACCACACCGTCGAGGCTCCCGTGCCCGCCGAGGTCGAGGGCCGCGCGATGGTGTGCAAGCGCCTGGACATGTTCCCCATCGAATGCGTGGCGCGCGGATACCTGACCGGCTCCGGGCTGGTCGAATACCGCGAGCACGGCACCGTGTGCGGCATCCCGCTGCCCGAGGGTCTCGAGGATGGCTCCAAGCTGCCCGAGCCGATCTTCACGCCGGCCGCGAAGGCGGATGTGGGCGAGCACGACGAGAACATCAGCTTCGAGCAGGTGGTCGAGCGCATCGGGCTCGAGGATGCGACCGCGCTGCGTGACCTCACGCTTGCCGTGTACTCGCGCGCCCACGAACTCGCGGCGACGCGCGGGGTGATTCTCGCGGACACCAAGTTCGAGTTTGGTCGCGACGCGGACGGCGCCATTGTGCTCGCCGACGAGGTCCTCACGCCTGATTCGAGCCGGTTCTGGCCCGCCGACGAGTGGCAGCCGGGCCGCGCTCAGCCCAGCTTCGACAAGCAGTTTGTGCGCGACTGGCTCACCTCGCCCGCCTCTGGCTGGGACAAGGCGTCGGATGTCCCGCCGCCTGCCCTGCCGGAGGACGTCGTGGAGCGCACTCGGCAGCGCTATCTCGAGGCCTACGACCGGCTCGCGAAGAACTGAGCCAGCCGGCGCGTCGGCGCTAAATCCGGGGCGCCTCGCCGTCCGTGTGGTGCTCGTGCCAGTCGAGGTCAACCGGCTTGCCGCCGATGGTCGGCACGCCCCAGCCGAACTTCAACGAGGCGAGGCGGATCGCAAGAATGAGTGCGATGGGCGCCCAGATCACCATGGTGCGATGGACGTCGAGCGCCATGAGCACGCCGTACAGGGTCGCGCCGGCGAGGGCCGCGGTCGCGTAGAACTGGCCGTTGCGCAGCACGTCCGGGACGTCGTTGGCGAGCATGTCGCGGATGATGCCGCCGCCCACGCCGGTGATGACGCCCATGACGGCGGCGGTCCCGATCGAGGCGCCAGCGTCGACCGCGACGCCCGCGCCCACCACGACGAAGACCGCGAGGCCCGCGGAGTCGGTGAGCTGGACAATCCGGTAGCGGTCGAGCCGGTCCGGCGGGTGCCAGCGCGCGATGAGCGCCACGGCCAGGCCCGTCACCGCGCCCACGACCAAGTAGCTGGGGCTTTCCATCCAGAAGACGGGCACGTCGAGAAGGACGTCGCGCAAGGTTCCGCCGCCGACCGCGACCATGCAAGCGAGCACCACTGCGCCCACGATGTCCATGCGCTTGCGCCCGGCGGCCACCGCACCCGAGATCGCGAAGGCGACGGTGCCCGTGTACTCGAGCATCGCGCGCAGGGTCTCCAGCGCCGAGTCGATCAGTTCGGGCGTATCAAGCGTGAGCGAAAGCACGTCGCAAGCGTAATCTCACCCAACGGTTCGCTCGTGCGGGCCGTCATACCTGTGACCTCACCCCCTTCCCGTCAAATGGATCCATTTGACGGGGATTCGCCGGATCCTGACGATGAAAATGGATCCATTTGACGGGGGCGGTCACGGAGAGGGAGGGACGATGCGCGTGTTGAGATCCGCCACCGCCGCGGCTTGCGCTGTGGCGGGCCTGGCCATGGTGGCCGGCTGCGCCGGTTCGGGCACCCATGCTGGCGCGGGTGGGGTGTGGCCCAGCGGGCCGCTGGAATGGGACGCGGAACTCGACCTGGGCTACCCGGGCGAGCAAGAACGAGTGGTGCGCGACGTCACCTACTACCCGGCCTGTGGCAACGAGGTGCTCGACTTCGAGGGCACCGAGTACTTCCCCTACACGCCCGCGGGTCTCGCGACCTTCCCTGACCCGGCCACCGCTGCCGCGCCGCTGGAACTGGACGGGGCGGCGCTGGGCTTTGCGCGCGCATCGGCCCTGCGAGCGGTGGTGGCGCCCGAAGAAGGCGACGACACGGGAACCCTGACCATTTACCAGGGCGGACACGCCTACTGGGTGTCGGACAACGGCGAACTGGACACGTGGCTGACGACCACCGAACTCGTATACCAGTGGGTGTGCTGACACCGCTGGAAAGTGCCTCTATTCACGCGTGCGTGTGACTGCTAGATTTCGGGCGACCCTCACTCTTGGAAAGGAATGCTCGTGCGCATTCGTCGTGTTCTGATTGCCCCTGTCGCAGCCGTCTTCGCGCTGAGCGGATGCTCGCTGTTGGGAGGGGCGACCGTCGAGGAACTCCAGGTCTCCGTGGGTGAATGCGTCAACACGGAGGCGTTCGACACCGAGACGGAGACCGAGGTGGGCGCGCTGCCTACTGTCGACTGCGCAGAGGAACACGATGCGGAGGTCTACTTCGTGCTCGACCTGCCCGAGGGTGACCTGCCGGCCGACGCCGAGGCGCAGGCAGAAGCGGCTTGCCGCGAGAACTACGAGTCCTACGTGGGCGTGGCGTACGAAGACTCGCGGTACTACTACTCGTTCACGTACCCGACCCAGTCCTCGTGGGACATGGGCGACCGCCAGGTGGCGTGCATGCTGCTGGGCGAGGTGGACGAGAAGCTCACCGGAAGCCTCAAGGGCGCCGCTGCTTGAGCCGGTAGACTGCCGCACATGCCCACGATCGTCGTCCACGTGATGCCCAAGCCCGAGATTCTTGACCCCCAGGGCAAGGCAGTGGGTAACGCCCTTCCCCGCCTTGGTTTCGAGGGTTTCGCCTCGGTCCGCCAGGGCAAGAGGTTCGAGCTGACGGTCGACGGCGAGGTGACGGAGGAGCTGCTCGGCAAGGCCCGCGAGGCCGCCGAGACCATGCTGTCCAACCCCGTCATCGAAGACGTCGTCGCCGTGGAGGTCGTGGACTGATGGCCCGGATCGGCGTCGTCACCTTCCCCGGCTCGCTCGACGACCGGGACGCCGCGCGCGCGGTGCGTCTGGCGGGCGGCGAGTCGGTCAACCTGTTCCACTCCGACACCTCGTTGCAGGACGTCGATGCGGTGGTGCTGCCCGGCGGCTTCTCCTACGGCGACTACCTGCGCGCGGGCGCGATCAGCCGCTTTGCGCCCATCATGGAGCGCGTGGTCGACGCCGCGAACGGTGGCATGCCGGTGCTGGGCATCTGCAACGGCTTCCAGGTCCTCACCGAGGTGCACCTGCTACCGGGCTCGATGATCAAGAACGAGCACCTTCACTTCATCTGCCGTGACCAGGTGCTGCGCGTCGAGAACGCGTCCACGGCGTGGACTAGCGACTACGAGGCGGGCGAGGAAATCACCGTCCCCCTCAAGAACCAGGACGGCCAGTACGTCGCGGACGAGCACACGCTCGACGAGCTTGAAGCCGAGGGCCGCGTCGCATTCCGCTACGTGGGCTTCAACCCCAACGGCTCGCGCCGCGACATCGCAGGCATCACCAACGAGCGTGGCAACGTCGTGGGGCTCATGCCTCACCCCGAGCACGCGGTCGAGGCCGGCTTTGGTCCCGACTCGGTGCTGAATGGCCGCCGTGGCACGGACGGGCTGGGCTTCTTCACCTCGGCGATCTCCCGGTTGGTGGCCGCGGGGTAGCACATGAGTCGCCGCGAGAAGGTCATCGGCACCGTCGCCGACGCACTGCCAGTGCCCCATGGCCGGCCGGTGCTGATCGCGATTGACGGGCCGGATGCTTCCGGCAAGACCACCTTGCGGCGCGAGCTCGCCGCGATCATGCGCCAGCGCGGGCGTGACGTCGTGGAGGTCGGCCTCGACGACTTCCATCACCCGGCCGCACACCGCTACCGCCAGGGCCGCACCTCTGGGCGCGGGTTCTGGGAAGACAGTTTCGACCATCAGGCCTTCATCGCCAAGGTGCTCGACCCGTTGAGCCTGGACGGCGACCGTGCGGTGACGTTGCGTCATCACGACCTTGCCTCCGACGCGCTGATCGAAGGCGTCCCATCGTTTACCGTCGGCGACTCGGTGACGCTGCTCGCGGACGGCCTGTTCATGCAGCACCCCGCACTCGCCCACTACTGGGACGCCGTGGTGTGGGTGGAGGCGCCGTTCTCCGTGAGGTTCGACCGGATGGTCGAGCGCGACGGCCTCAAGCGCGACCCCGAGGACCCGCTGCAGCGGCGCTACTTCGACGGGCAGCTCATCTACCGTTCCGAGGTGGGGCCGCGCGAGCGCGCGACCGTGGTGCTCGACAACACCGATCCGGCGCGGCCGCGCGTGCTGCCCCGTGCCGACGGCGAAGAGGCTCCCGTCACGGCGTTGGGGCTCGAGCGGTCCTAGGGTCGCGCTCGCGCGCTCTCGCCCGCGCCCCGCGCCCGCCCCGCGCCCGACACTTCCGAACACTTGGGAGCCGACACGCCGGCCGATGCGCCGGTTCCGGCCCGTTCGTACGGCGTGTCGCGCGGATTGTGGTTCGTACCTGTCAGGGGCAGGGGCAGGGGCAGGGGCAGGGGCACGGGCAGGGCGCCGGAAGCTCCGGCCGTCACTCAGCGGTAGCGGCGGCCCTCGTCGCGGCGGTACAGCCACACGGCCAGGGCGCCGAGCACGAGCGTCCACGCGATGATGCCGAGCACTGCCCACCACGGGACGGCGCCACCCGTGGCGGTGCCCACGACGATCTCGCGCGCCTGACGCACCGGCAAGAACGACGACGCGCTGTCGAGCCACGGCGCGAACATCTGCGGGGGCAGGAACAGGCCGCCGCCAAAGGCCAGCAGGAACATCGCCACCTGTGTGACGGCGATCGCGGCCTTGGGTCCCGACAGCGTGCCGATGATCACTCCGATGAGCATCGACGGCGCCGAGGTGAGGATCGCGAGCGCCATCGCGGCCACCAACTGCCCGGCCGTGGGCGCGGCCGCCGTGAACAATGCGCCCACCACGAGTAGCGGCACCATCGCGAGCACGGCGATGGCGACGGTCGCCAGCAGCAACCCGCCGATGCGCACGCTGGGCTTGGCGGGCAGCGTGCGGATGAAGGGCACCCAGGGTTTGGCACGCTGCTCGGCGAGGTCGATACCAATCGAGAACAATCCCGCCGACATGAAAGCAAACACCACCATCGAAGCGACCGATGCGGTGGCCATCTGCGGGTCCTCAGTCACGTATGACTGGGGCAGCACAAAGAGGCAGAACGCCAGGGTGGGGAACACCAGCGATCCGATGACGGCGATCGGCACCCGGGCCGTTTCGACCAGGTTGTAGCGGGTGTGGACGAACATCAGTTGCGCAGTGGACATCAGACGGTCTCCTTGGTGAGCGCGAGGAAGGCCTCTTCGAGCGTGGCCCCGCGGACGGTGAGGTCGGCAAACGGCTCGCCGGCCGCGACCAATGCCCGCACGAGCGCATCGGCATCGGCCACCACGGCCTCCACGGTGGCGCCGTCGACGGTCACCGCCGCACTGGGATCCAAGGCGACGATCCGCTCGGGTGCCACCCCGGTGAGGGTGACCCGTCGCCTGGCGACGTTGGACACGATGGTGGCCAGCGCATCGTCCGCCCGGACACGGCCGTCGTCGATGACGATCACGCGCTGCGCGAGCTGTTCGATCTCCTCGAGATGGTGGCTCGTGACCACCACCGCGCAGCCATCGGCATGGCGGGCGCGCACGGCGTCCCACAGCGAGCGCCTGGCGTCGACGTCGAGCCCGGTGGTGGGCTCGTCGAGCAGCACCAGTTGGGGGTTGCCCACGAAGGCCAGCGCGACCGCAACCCGCCGTTGCTGTCCACCAGAAAGGGACCCGCACTGCTTGCGCAGCAGCGGTCCCAGGTCGAACTCCTCGACAATCCGCTCGCGGGGCGCTGGGTCGGGGAAATGCGCGGCAATGAAGTCCAGCACCTCGCCCACCTTGAGGGACTCGGGCAGCGCGGTGGCCTGCGGGGTGGAGCCCAATGCCACCCGCGATGCAGGGTCGAGCGGGTCGCCGCCGAACAGTCGCACCTGACCGCTCGTGGGGCGCCTCAGGCCTTGCGCCAGCGATAGCAGCGTGGTCTTGCCCGCGCCGTTGGGGCCCAACAGCCCCACACATTCGCCAGCGCGAATGTCGATGTCGACGCCGGCGAGCGCGGCGACGTCGCCGTAGTGCTTGGTGAGCTCGCGCGCAGTGAGCAGAGCGGTCATGCGTGTCCTCCCAGGAGATCGAGCAGTGCGTGGCGATAGGAGCGGAACGCCCCCCTGCCCTCGTGGGTGAGGGCGATATACGTGACTGGCTTGCGGCCAGCGAAGGTCTTGGAGATGTCGACGTAGCCTGCGGCCTCGAGCTTGGCGAGGTGAGTGGTGAGGTTGCCTGCGGTCATGCCGAGCAACTTCTGCAGGCCGGGGAACGTGACCTGGTCGCCGTCGGCGAGGGCCTCATCCAGGGTCGTCATGATCCGCAGCCGGGCCGGGGCGTGGATGACGGGGTCGAGGTCGCTCATGCGGGGTCCTCGGTCGCGGCGGGCAGCACGCCGCGCGCCTGCAAGGCCGCCACGGTGACCATTGCGACGGGGCCCGCGGTCGCGTACAGCAGGTAGTGCGTGGGACTTCCCACGAAGGTCGCGACCACGACGATGGCGATCATGGCGCAGCCGAGTGCGAACAAGGCCGGGGAGCGTTCGAGGGCGGCTCCCGTCAGGTACAGCACGCCCACGAGGCTCACGAACAGGCCCGGGTACAGCAGCGCCGCGAGCTCGTCGGTGAGTCCCGCGCGTTGCAGGCCGGCCGTGAAGAGCCCAGCGCCCGTCATCGACACGCTCCACGACCAGCCGTAGAGCATCCCCGACAGCCGCGAGCCGCCCCTGAAGTGACGCCCGCTCAGGATTCCGGTCACGATAGACCACACGATGCCCACCACCATCAGGCAGCCGAACACGATCCACGCGGCCGCCTCCGGGATGCGGAAGGCCGTGTTGCCTCCGATGTTCTCGCCGCTCCACAGCGCCCCGAACCCCACGCACCACACGACCGCCCACACCGCCAGCAGCACCGTGAAGCGGTGGTCGAGGCGTACGCGCACGCTGCGACGCTGGTCGCGCATGAGGGCGAGCATCTGGGCGGCCGATGCGTCGGCTGGCTCGGGTGCGTCGGCGTCAGTGTCGCGAGGGCTCGTCATGCAAAGTAGTTTGTAACACAAACCTCACCCCGTCAAATGGATCCATTTTCTTGACTTGTGAGAGTCTCCGTCCCGTCAAATGGATCCATTTGACCGGACGAGGGCGCCGCCTCTCCGACCAAATGGATCCATTTGACGGAAAAGAGTGGGTCAGGGGAGGGTCGCGAGCGCCTCGAGTTCCTCGGCGCGGGTGAGCCCCGAGCGGCGCGGCCTGTCGAGCCCCCGCCCACGCTCATCGGCCAGCAGACGCTCGAGCGTCTCCTTAAGCGGCGTCAGCGTCCCGCCCAGCTCAAGGTACCGCGCACCCGAGCGCCGCATGAAGCCGCCATGGTCGGCGGGAAGCCACAGTGGCAGCGAGCGCGGCCCGGCCCAGTAGCGCACATCGGCCGCGAGCAGCGCGTCGTCGTCGGCGTGCGCCCACCGGCCAGAGAACTCCGCCACCCGCGCGGCCGCCTCCAGCACGTCCCCGAGCGTGTGCACCGCGCCCACGGCGTTCACCGCCCCCGTGGCCGCAGCAGCGCCAGCCCGCACCACCCACGCCGCCAGATCCTCAACGTCGATCACTTGCGCGTGCCGCCCTTCCAGGGTGGGCGCAAGCACGGCATCGCTCCCGGCCGATGCGAGGGCAAGTCGCGCTGGCCAGTACCCCAGGCGGTCACTCGGGTCCCCGGCGCCCACGATCAGCCCTGGTCGGGCGATGAGCAACCGATCGCCGATGCGCTCGCGGGTAGCGCGCTCGGCGGCGACCTTCGCGTCGGGGTACTGGGTGAGGTCGGTGGGCTCGACGAGCGTGGCGGACTCATCCTCGAACGGCACGGAGTTGTCCGCGTACACGGACACGCTCGAGATCAGCGTCCAGTGGGCGGCGCGGGGCGTGAGCGCGTCGAGCGCGCCGGTGACCAGGTCGGGTTCGTAGGCGATCTCGATGACCTCGTCCCAGTCGCCGTCGAGTGCGTCGTAGGCCCCTGGGGAACTGCGGTCGGCGCGCACCCACGTGGCACCCTCCGGCACTTGCCCCGAAGAGCCCCGTGCCAGGCACGTCACCTGCGCGCCGGAGGACGCCGCCCGCGCGGCGATCGTGCGCCCCAGCCACGCCGTTCCACCCAAGACCAGCACTCGCCTCATGAGCCCAGTCAACCGCAAGCGCCGCGGCGACGGGTAGGGTCGGGCCACGTGACCACTGCCGCCGTTGCCGAGTTCTGGGCCGCGCGCCGCGCGGACAACCCCGGGTTGCCTGCGGAGCTGCCCGAAGTGTGGGCGTTCGGCGCGACCCCGGACCATGCGGACGAGCTGCTCGCCCTGGTGCTGGAAGGGATCAAGACGGGCACCGCATCGTCCCTGTGGGACTACGAGCACGCCGGCGAGAAGGTCCCCGAGGTGGGAGACCTCAGCATCATCCTCGATGGGGCGGGCGAGCCGCGCGCGGTGCTCGAGACCACGGCCATCGAGATCGTGCCCTTCGACCAGGTGGACGCGGAGCACGCGGCCGCCGAGGGCGAGGGTGACCGCACCCTGGCGCATTGGCGCGCCGTGCACGAGCGGTACTGGCGCGAGCACTCCGACAGCCCGCGCGGCTACGAGCCGGACATGCCGGTGATCTGCGAGCGGTTCCGGGTGCTGTTCCCGCGCGCGTTCGGGCCAGCTCAAGGCCCCGTCCCGGCTGAGCTGCGCACGCCGCGCCTGCTGCTGCGGCCCCTTCTTGAGGCCGATGCGCCACGCGACTTCGAGGCCGTCGTCGCCACCCGGGAGGGCTTGCTGCTGTGGGAGCAGACCGGTTGGCCGGAAGAGGACTTCACGGTTGAAGGCAATCGGGAGGATCTGCGCGGGCTCGAGGAGCGTCACCGCCGAGAGATCGCGTACACCTTCACCGTCGCGGACCCCTCCGACACCGAGTGCCTGGGCTGTGTTTACCTGTTCCCGACGAGTGCGGCGTTCCTCGCGCGCTCCGAGGTCACCGCGCAGGCCGACCTGGCGTGGGAGGACGTCGACGCGGTGATCTACTTCTGGACCACCGGTGCGCGCCCGGACGAGGGGCTCGACGCGCGCCTGCTCGAGCATCTGCGCGCGTGGTTTGCGCAGGAGTGGGGATGGGCCACGGTCGCGTTCGTGACCGCCGAGCGCTGGGCCGCACAGGCGGATCTGCTTCGCGGTTCAGGCCTCACCCAGGCGTTCCGCATCGTCGAGCCCGACAAGGAGGGCCCCTACCTGGGATTCGTGTGAGCGGATGCCAGCCGGCGCATCGGCCCTGCTACCAGCCGTCCTCGCGCTCGAAGGTGAGGTGCGTGACGCCGCTGGGCGCCGATTCCGACGTGATGCGATAGCCCGCCTCAAAGCCGCGCAGGTCGTCCCAGAGTCGAATCCCGCGGCCCAACAGGATGGGCACCACGGCCACGTGCAGGCTGTCCACGAGCCCGGCCGCGAGGAAGCTCCGTACGGTGCTCGCGCCGCCGCCCACCCGCACGTCCGCACCGGCGGCGAGTGAGCGGGCCCGAGCCAGCGCATCGGCCGGGGTGGTGCTCACGAACTCGAAGGACGTACCGTTGGCGAACTCGATGGGCGGCCGTGGCGTGTGCGTCAGCACCAACACTGGGCAACGGAACGGCGGCTCGTCGCCCCACCAGCCGCGCCAGTCGGGATCGTCGCCGTGGGCGTGCAGGCCGAACATCCCGGCACCCATGATCTCCGCGCCCACGTCCTCGAAGTAGCGCGCGGCGTAGTTGTCGTCCACGCCGGTGGTGCCAGAACCGTCGGTCAGGTGCAGCACGCGCTCGCGGAAGGTGCGCGTCGCCACATAGTCCGCGGTGAGGCGGCCCCAGTCGTCGCCAAAGGGGTTCTCGGGCGTCTGGTCGGTCGTGGTCGCGAAGCCGTCGAGCGAGATGTTCAGATCCACGCGCACGCGGGTCATGGGTTCCTCCTCGGTCCGTTCGGACAGCACCGCCCTTCGCCCAGCATGGCACGCGCGGTCGCCGTAGCATCGAGAACGAGGTGAGGAGGCTGGTGAGAATGCGTCGCGTTACGTACTCGATGGGCATGTCCCTCGACGGCTATGTCATGGATGGCGAGGGACGCTTCGACTGGTCGGAGCCGTCGCCCGAGGTGTTCGCGTTCCACATCGAGGAGATCAAGCGCGTGGGCGTGCACCTGATGGGACGGCGCCTGCACGAGACGATGCTCTACTGGTCGCAGCCTGAAAACGTCGAGGGTTTCGACGCCGCCGAGCGGGAATGGGCGTCGTTGTGGAACCCGCTGCCCAAGGTGGTGTTCTCGAGGACGCTGACGGCGGTGGAGGCCCCCGCGCGGCTCGCGACCCTTGGCTTGGCCGAGGAGATCGAGCGGCTGCTGGCGGAGGGTCGCGCCGCCTACGGCGACATCGCGATTGGCGGTGCCGACCTCGCGCATCAGGCCGCTACGTTGGGCCTCATTGACGAGTACCAGGTGTTCGTCGACCCAGTGCTGGTGGGCGGCGGTACCCCGTTCTTCGCGCACGACGGCCGCCGCGAGGACCTCGAACTGGTCGAGAGCCGCATCTTCGAGTCGGGGACGGTGTTCCTGCGCTACCGCGTGGTGCGGTGAGCGTCGCCTAGCCCTCGTGGCAGGGCCACTCCTCGCAGCGCCGATGCGGGTGCGGGCCCCGTATGAGCGTCGCCCAGCCGTTCGCGCAGCTCCTTGAGGGCGAAGAAGGTGCGGTGGTTGAAGTCCGCGCCCAGCTGGTTGGGAATCGTGACCAGGACGGTATCCGCTGACTGGACCGCCCCATCGTCCCTGAGCTCGGCCTCGATCTTGTCGAGGTCGCCCACGTACGTCTTGCCGAACGTCGCGACAAAGTTGTCGATCTCGCCCACCTGGTCGCGGTTGGCGCCCATGCGGTCCCGCTCGAGCGTGGTGCCAAAGTACATGCGGGTCTCGTCGTCGATGATCGGCATGATCGATCGCGAGATGGACACGCGCGGGGTGCCTTGGTGGCCCGCAGCGTCCCACGCCTCGCGGAAGGCGGCGATCTGGCGGGCCTGAATGTCGCCCAGGGGCTCGCCCGTGCCGCCCTCGACCAGCGTCGACGACATGAGGTTCATGCCCAGCTCGCCCACCTTGCGGGCGGACTCCTCGCCGCCCGCGCCGTACCAAATGCGCTCGGTGAGGCCCGGGGACTGCGGCTGGATGGGGAGGCGCTGGCCGGGGATGCCGTGGGCGCGGGCGCCTGGCAGCGCGATGCCTGCCCCGGAGATCGCCTCGCGGAACTTGGCGATGCGCTCGGCGGCGTCCTCGACGGGGAGTTTGCCCACGGGCAGGGGGTAGCCGAACTCGCCGGGGCCGTCGGCGGCGGGCTCGGGGCTTCCCCTGGAAACGCCGAGTTGCAGCCTGCCGTCGCTGATGAGGTCCGCGGTCGCGGCGGCCTCCGCCATGTAGAGGGGGTTTTCGTAGCGCATGTTGATGACGCCAGTGCCCAGCTCGACGCGGCTGGTGCGCGCGCCCATCGCGGCGAGCAGCGGGAAGGGCGATGAGGTGTTCTGCTCGAAGTGATGCACGCGGATCCACGCGCCGTCCATGCCGGCATCCTCGGCGGCCTCAGCCAGCGCGATGGTGTCGTGCATCAGGTCGCTCGCGGTGCGGACCTTCGAGCCCGGAGCGGCGGAGAACCAGCCGAAGCTGAGGAAGCCAATGTTGATCACGGCACGTCAACGACCCGTGCGGCCGGGGGATTCCATGCGCAAAGATGGAGCGCATGACAGATGCAGATCCGCGTACCGTCCGCCGCGCGCACGAGGAACTGGACGAGTTCCAGCTCGCCGAACGCAACCCGCACTTTCGGGTGGACGTCGAGCGCATCCGCTTCTCGCCGTACTTCTCGCGACTGTCCGCCGTCACCCAGGTGATTTCACAGACCGGCGCTGGTCTCGCGGTGCACAACCGCTTGACGCACTCGGTCAAGGTCGCGGCCGTGGCACGTGCGATCGCGATGCACCTGCACCGTGACACAGGTCCCATGGGGGCGCTGGTGGCGGACCTCGGCGGCTGCGACCCCGTCGTGGTGCAGGCGGCGGCGAGCGCCCACGACGTGGGCCACCCGCCGTTCGGACACCTGGGTGAGCGTGCGCTCGACCGCCTGGCACGTGACCGGTTCCGCCTGCGCGAGGGCTTCGAGGGCAACGCGCAGACGTACCGGATCCTCACCCGGCTCGACGAGCACGACACCGCCGGCGTGGGGCTCAACCTCACCCGCGCCGTGCGCGCCGCCGTGCTCAAGTACCCGTGGCTGCGCGGCGAGGGCGGCGAGCGCCGCGGCGGCGCGAGCCACAAGTTCTCGATGTACGTGGTCGACGTGGCCGATGCGCGTGATGCCTTGAGCGCCTACCCCCGCATCGCGGAGGGTCAGCAGACGCTCGAATGCTCCGTCATGGACATCGCCGACGACATCGCGTACTCGCTGCACGATCTCGACGACTTCTACCGGGCGGGGCTGCTGAATCAGGCCACCATTGCGGGGGAGTTCCGCGAGTGGCGCCGCGAACTGGCCGACCTGCGCGCCCTCGACACCGCGACCCTGCGCGACACTGCGCGCTCGCCGGGCCACTCGCTTGAGTTGCTGTGGCGCCGCCTGGTGGACCGGGACCCGTGGATTGCCGATGCCGACGCCTTCGACGATGCGGTGGCCAAGGTCACTGACGAAGTGGTCGAGGGGCTTCTCACGGTGCCGTTCGACGGTTCACTGGCCGCTGACCGCTCGCTCGCCCGCTTCACCACGGAATGGATCCGTCACCTGCAATCCTCGGTCGAGGTGCACGCGGAACCGGCTCACCGCTCGGGCCACGTGATGCTCAATCGCCAGGCCTGGCATGAGGTCGCGGTGCTGAAGTTCCTGCATCAGCGCTTCATCCTTGATCGTCCCGACTTGGCTGTTTACCAGCGCGGACAGGCCGGTCTCATCGAGCGCCTGGTGGACGGCTTCGCGGCCTGGCTTGATGATTCCCACGACGCTAGGCGTGCACCGCGCAGGCTGTTGGACCTGGTCGACATGTCCACGGATGACTACCTGACGATCCTGCACGAGCAGCCGCAGCTGCTGCCCACGGTTGACGAGCACGAGATCAGGCGGCGCGCGACGGGACGCGGCATCATCGACTACGTCGCCTCGCTCACGGACGCGCAGGCCACGCACCTGGACGCGATGCTCGCGGGCCGCACCGAGCGCCTGTGGGACGCGGGCCAAGGCGTCTAACCTCCCTCTTCCCCGTCAAATGGATCCATTTTCATCGTCTCGGCGCCCGCATCCCCGAGCAAATGGATCCATTTGACGGGAGACGGGGCTGGGGGGACGGGGCTGGGGGACTGGGCTGGGAGACGGGGCTGGGAGGAGGGAGAGGCGATGGGCGTTGCCCGCCCAGCGAGCGCATCGGCCGTCCTTAGAATCTCCCCATGCTGACCGTTCGCCGTGTGGCGCCCGACGACGTGGACGCCCACGCCCTGTGGAGCGCGCAGGAGCGCGACCTCGCCGAGCGCTACGACGACCCCGAACTGGTGCTTGAGACGTCCTTCCCCACGCTCATCGGGTCGTGGGTGGGCTACACCGAGGATGGGCTCGCGGTGGCGTCGATCGTCGCGCGCTGGGCGCCGTACGAGGAGACCGGCCCCGGCGATGTCGAACTCAAGCGACTCTGGGTGGACCCCGCGCACCGAGGACGCGGCTATGCGCGCGTGATGATGGGCGTGGCCGAAAAGGCCTCTCACCGGGCGGGCGCGACCCGGCTCATCCTCGAAACCGGCACCGAGCAGCCCGAGGCGATGGCGCTGTACGAGTCGATCGGCTGGAAGCCCATGGCCCCGTACGGCGAGTATCGCGATGAGCCCGACTCGCGCTGCTACGCGCGCCCGCTGCCCACGCGTGTGCTCGTGATCAACGGCACGATGGGCGCGGGCAAGACCACCGTCGCGGCGGCGATCCACGATCTGCTGCGCGACGCGGGGGCCCACGCGGGCTACGTCGACGCCGACTTTCTGTGCCAGGCCACGCCGCGTCCGCACGACGATCCGTTCCTCCAGGGCCTGCTGTTCGACAACCTCGCGTCGATCGCGCCCCACTACCGCCGGCGCGGGATCGGGCTCATGGTGGTCCCTCGGGTGGTCGAGGATGCTACGGACCGAGAGCGCTACGGGACGGCCTTTTCCAGCGCCGATGCGGGGGTCGCCGAGGTGACGATCGCTCGGGTTGACGCTCCTCAGGAGGTGCGGATCGCGCGGCTTACTGCACGGGAGCCCGAGGGCTACTGGCAGGAGTTCGCGCACGCGCGCACCGTCGAACTCGACGGGATCTTGCGTGGGCTCGACCTCGACGACGTGGTGGTCGACAACGCCGGCGACCGCGACCGGCTCGAGGTCGCTGCGGAGGTGCTTGAGCAGGCGGACTGGGCCTAACCGCCACCGCCCTCACCCGTCAAATGGATCCATTTTCACCATCCGGGCGCCAGCCATCCCGCCCGACCCCCGCTTCGCGAGCCAAATGGATCCATTTGACGGGAGGGGAGGCGCCGTTTTCTCAGCAAATGGATCCATTTGACGGGGAGAGGGGGTGGGAGAGGGAGAGGGGGAGGAGGGCCGCGCGCCACGCAGGTTCGTGGTCGCGGATCCACCGCGCATCGGCCTGCCACACCTCGCCCACGCCGCGCTCCCACAACTCGAGCCACGGCGACTTGCCCGTGGCGCGCATCTGCGCGAGGTAGTCGTGCATGCGCTCCGAGCGCAGCGACAACAGCGGCAGCAGGCGCTCGCGTTCGGCGTCGTCGAGCCCGTACCCGTCCGCGAAGGCACGCATACGCTCCGCCTGCGACGCGATGTCGAACCCCTCGCCGTGCAGCGGCGCGAACGCGTGAATCGCGTAGGCGATGTCCCACAGCCGGGTGCCCGGCGCCGCCGCATCCCAGTCGATCGCGATAAGCCTGCCGTCGGTGGCGACCACCAGGTTGGAGGGCGCGAGATCCTGGTGCACGATCAGGTCACCGCCCGGCCCGGCGAGACCGTCGAACCACTGCGCGTCCGACGGCGGCTCAAAGTGCGACAAGGCGTCGTGCATGTCCCGCATGAAAGCGCCGATGCGCGCGGGGTCGAGCGCCTCTTGCGGCGCATCGGGGTGGTCGGCGCGGATGCCGTCCACCCACTCGACCAGATGCCGCCCCTGCGCGTCCCACCCGAAACTGCGCGGCGCGCCCGTGAACCCCACCGACTCCAGGTGCGTCAGCAGCGCGTGAATCGCGCCCGAGTATGGGTCGGGCGCCTCGTGGGAGACCTCGCGTCGCGAAATCCTGAGCGGCAGCGGGGCCGTGCTGGTGCCATTCGCGGGGGTGTACACCGGCCCACTCGCGCTCGCGGCCGTCATGGGCGACAGGGCATTGCCCTGCAGGGCCGATGCGCGGGCTGGCCGGGCGGCGGCCGGTCGACTCGTGCGCCGGCTGGGCGGGGGCGTCGCCGCTGGCGTGCCCTCCGTGGCGAACTGGGCGCGCGCCGCGTGAATCGCGGCCAACGCGCCGGCGGCGCCGCCGCGGGAGCGGCGCGGCGCAGGCGCGTCATCGCTGGTGAACACTGCGGGAGGTGTGGGGGCGGTGGGGGCCGCGGGCGCATCGGCCCTGCGGGAGGGAAGGCGCGCATCGGTGCGGCGGGGCGGGAGCGTGATGGGTGCAGGCTCGGGCGGCGACGTGCGCACGCGCGCGAGGGTGGGCGCCATCTCACCGGCCTCGACCAGGCGCCGACGTAGGCGACGGCTCAGCATCGATGCGCCCATGGAGGGGCCGGCGAAGCCGGTCGGCTCGGGCCATGCCGGCGTCGCGATGCGCGGGACGGGGCGGGGGTGACGCACCGACTGCCAGCGGTCAAGCATCCACTCGATGCCCTCGAGACTGTCGAGTAGGCGTGGCTCGGCGTCGTCGGCGCTGTGGCCCTGGACGGCGATCTGGCCCTCCCAGCCCGAGGCCATGAGCACGTGCGCGAGCTTACGATCGAGCCGGCCCGCGCCCCAAGGGAGGATTTTGCGGCCCGTCTGAATCGCATCGGCGTCCATGCCGGACAGCGCGACGGCGATCAGGTGCGGCTGCATGGCGGCGAGCAACTCAGCAAACCGATGTGCCGCGTGGTGGGCGTGCTGCAATTGGAAGGCGATACCGACGTTGTGCAGGCCGCGCGAGGCGAGCTCGTCGATGACGTCGACCTGGTTTTCTGGCTCGCCAAACCAGCCCAAGTGATTGGTGAGCGCCACACACATGTCGTGCTCGCGGGCGAGCCTCACCAGGGGCTCGAGGTGGTCGGCAACCCGGCGCACCCTGGCGCGCTGGATCCGTGGGGCAAGCCGTGCAGGGGTGCCCTCTTGGCCAAACTCGACGCACGTCCACAGGTCCGGCCTGAGGCCGCGCTCATGCAGTTGCTCAATCTGGACGCGCACGTGAGGGTCCACCAGGCCAAGCCCGGCGTCGGCGTCGGGTGCGCCCGCATCGGCCAACGGCATGGGGCACCACAGGCCCACCACATCGATGCCAGCGGTGGCAAGCGCGTCCATCTCCGCCTCGAAGCGCAGCACATGCTCCTCGCGCCAATCCCACACGATGCGCGTGAGGCCAATGCGGCGCAGCATCGCCGCCCGCTCGGCGGGAGTGCGGTCGGGGAAGTCGTAAGCGACGATGCGCGCTGCCGCAATCTGGGCGCGCTCCGCACACGCCCCTCGGGTCCCCTCAGGGCGCGCGTGATTGTCCCCGCGCGCTTGCGTTGCCATGCCCCCGCCTCAGCTGCCCCGTCCCTGGGGCCTTGCACTCCTCTGGCGTCAGTGTGCCCGCTGTGGTGTGGGCGGCGACACTCTGGTGTGAAGAAGTCCACTGGCTGCTCGAGGCGGTGAAGGGCGAGGTATATGGGGGTTTGGGGGTTCTGCGCCGGCGCACCCAGAACCACCCGACGATGGCACCGACGCCAGCGGCGTACAGCACCGTCCACGGGTCACGCGGGCCCCACGGGCCCCACGGGTCGCGAGGGCTACTGCCCGAGCGCTACTGCCCGAGGGCGAAGGCGAGGGCGGCCTGCACGTGTAGACCAAGCGAGTCAAAATACGGCTCGTCGACATCTTGTGCCGTGAGCACCATGGGGATCTCGGTGCAGCCGGAGATCACTCCCTGGGCGCCCTTGTCCTTGAGGTCGTCGTAGACGCCACGGATCCAGGCAGGCGCGCCCTCGGGGATCACGCCGCGAGCGAGCGAGCCGTAGATCAGTTCGTGGACCTCGCCGAGCACGGGCTCGTCCGGCACCACGGTGGTGATGCCGCGCGCCGCCATGTGGTCGCGATAGAAGGGGTCGCGCATCGTGTACCCGGTGCCCAGGAGCGCGACGGTGTCGAGGCCAGCGGCCTCAATCGCGTCCGCGGTGGCGTCGAGCATGTGGATGAGCGGTACGTCGATGGCCTGCGCTACGGCAGGCGCGACCTTGTGCATGGTGTTGGCGCAGATCAAAATCGCCTCTGCTCCGGCTGCTTGGAGCGCGCGGGCGTCGGCAGCGAAGGTGGCGCCCAGCCCGTCCCAGTCGCCCGCTGCCTGCGCGTCGGCGATCTGCTGGAAGTTGTAACTGCGCACCAGCAGATCGGCGGCCGACGAGCCTCCGAGTGCGGCGTTGACGCCCTCGTTGAGCATCCGCTCGAACTCGAGCGAGCTGTGCCAGGTGATTCCTCCGAGCAGGCCAAGGCGGCGAGGTTCAGTGCGCATCTGCTCAGGCTACGGCGCTCACGGGAGAGGCGCGAGGGCCACGGAGTGCGGTGCTGGCCCCCGCATCGGCCCTCCCTGACGAGGAAAATGGATCCATTTGACAGGAGGGTGGGGGAGTTGAGACCAAGAAAATGGATCCATTTGACGGGTTAGGGGAGGCGGCCCGAGCGCGGGGCGCCCGTGATCGCCGCGATGATGTCCTCGTAGGGAGTCTCCGCTGCGATGAACGAGCCGTTGTTGCGGCCGTGGCGCAGCACCTCGATGCGGTCCGCCACCGCGCGGATGTCCGTGAGGTTGTGGGAGATGATCACGACGGCCAGGCCCATAGCGCGCAACTGCTCGATGTGCGTGAGGACCTCGGCTGTCTGGGTGACGGACAGCGACGACGTGGGCTCGTCGAGCACGATGATGCGCGGCTTGCCCACGAGTGTGCGCGCGATCGCGACGCACTGGCGCTGACCGGCGGTGAGGTTGGCCACGGGGGTGCGGGGCGACGGGATGCGCGCGTTGAGGTCCTTGAGGAACTGGCGCGCCATGCCCTCCATGGCCTCCTCGTCGAGCAGCCCCCGCCCGGGCAGCTCCTGTCCCAGGAAGATATTGGCGGTGACGTCGAGGTTCTCCGCGAGGGCGAGCTCCTGGAAGACCGTGGCCACGCCGTTGTCGCGTGCGGCCTTGGTGGTGAAGGTCCGCACGGGCTCCCCGCCAATGCGCACCACGCCCGTGTCGGGAGCGTGCACCCCGGCGATCACTCTCGCGAGGGTGGACTTGCCTGCGGCGTTGTCGCCGACGAGCGCGACCACTTGGTGCGAGTCGACCTCGAGGTCGACGTCGACGAGCGCCTGAACCGCCCCAAAGAACTTGCTGATCCCGTGAGCCTGCAGCAGCGGCGCGCTGGCCATGGGCACCTCCGTGATTGCCATCGATTCCGTCATGTCACGCCGCCCCCGCGGTCGCATGGGCGAGGTCGGCGGCCGCGGCCAGCGCCCCGTACTGTTCCGCCTCAAGTCCCAGTTGAGCCGGCCGCACCTCCAAGGCCGTGCCCTGCCCGAGGGGCACGCGCCTGCGGACGGCTTCACGCATCGGCTCGATCACGAGTGCCCCGGCGAGCGCGAGCTCGCCGCCTACGAGGATCAGGCTCGGGCCGAGCGTGACCGCGGCATTGGCGGTCGCCGAGCCGATGGCCGCGCCCGCGTCCATGATGACCTGCTGGCTGCCGGGGTCGCCCTGGTCGGCAAGGGTGAGGACGTCGGTGAGGGTCAGGCTGCCGCGCGAGTGGCGCAGCGAGTCCACGAGCGCCTGCGCGCCGCACACCGTATTAAGGCACCCGCGCGAGCCGCAGCGGCAGATCGAGCCCTGGGGGTCGACGAGGGTGTGGCCAAGTTCGCCCGTGAGGCCGCGGAAGCCCCGTTGCAGCGTGCCTCCCACGACGACCCCGCCGCCCACTCCGTACGACGCGCGGATATAGAGGAGGTTGTCGACGCCGCGTCCCGCGCCGGAGCGCAGCTCTCCGAGCGCGCCAAGGTTGGCGTCGTTGTCCACGGCAATGGGGGCGCCGATCCTGCGTTCGAGTACCTGCCCGATGGGGATCTCCTCCCATCCGCGCAGGATGCCGGCCACGGAGATCATGCCGGTTTCAGGGTCAACGGGTGCGGGGATGCCCACGCCGACGGCGTTGACCTCCTCGAGGGTGGAGCCCAGCCCCTCGACGAGTTCCGCAATAAGCAACGCGGCGCGGTCCAGCGTGGTGTCGTGACGGTGGTCGGCCGGCAGCGGCAAGGTGCGCTGTTCGAGGATGTCGAAGGACGAGTCGGAGATGGTCACGCGCATCGAGCGTTCGCCCACGAGCAACGCGATGAGCAGGCCCGCGCGGTGGGCGATCGTCACCAGTTGTGCGCGCCGGCCCGACCGAATGGTGTGACGAGTCTCGACCACCCCGGCCTCGAGCAGCTGCTTGACGATCGTCGACACCGTCGCGGGGGACAGTCCGGTCGCCTGGGCGAGCTCGACTTGGGTGATGGACCCGAACCGGCGCACCGCGTCGAGCAGTCGCTGGCTGTTGGCTTCGCGCAGGGACGACTGAGACCCAGCTGCCCCTCGCATCGTCGCCATGGCCCGATAGTACAGACGAGCGCAAGGGGCCGATGCGCTTTGAGTTTACGCATCGAACCCAAGAAGGGGGGAGATTGGGGTTGAATTCAGTCGCGAGGGGGGCGATTCGCACGATTTTGGCTTCGGGAGGGCCGATGCGGGGCGTAAGAAACGGCAAAAAGGCGCCTCCCGCTGGCTTGAGTTCTCAAACTGTCACAGATTGGTAACGCTTGCGTTTGAGTCTTGACGACAAGGATGGACGCTCGTAGCGTCGGGAAGTGTCGGGGCAAGCCCTCGCACGAGTCTTCTGCACAACGAAGTGGAGTAGCAGTGAGCAGCACGCACATCACGCTCGAGATGCGCCAGATCACCAAGGAGTTCCCTGGGGTCAAGGCGCTCGACCGAGTTGACCTCACCGTCAGGGCCGGCGAGATCCACGCCATCTGCGGCGAGAACGGGGCCGGCAAGTCGACCCTCATGAAGGTGCTGTCCGGCGTCTACCCCCACGGCACCTACACCGGCGAGATCGTGTTCGAAGGCGAAGCGGTCGAGTTCAAGGACCTCAAGGCCTCCGAGCGAGCCGGGATCGTCATCATCCACCAGGAACTCGCCCTCATCCCCGAACTGTCGGTGATGGAGAACATCTTCCTGGGCAACGAGGTCACGGGACGCCTGCTCATCAACTGGGATGAGGCTCGGGTGCGCACCCTCGAACTGCTCGCCCGCGTGGGGCTTGAGATTGACCCGCGTACGCCTATCAAGAACCTCGGGGTGGGCCAGCAGCAGCTGGTCGAGATTGCCAAGGCGCTGTCCAAGGACGTGCGCCTGCTCATCCTCGACGAGCCCACCAGCGCGCTCAACGAGGACGATTCCGCCAACCTCTTGGACTTGCTGAGGGGGTTCAAGGGCAAGGGCATGACCTCGATCATGATCAGCCACAAGCTCAACGAGATCGAAGCCGTAGCCGATGCGGTGACCATCATCCGCGACGGCCGCACCATCGAACGGCTCGACGCGGCAGGCGGCATTGACGAGGACCGCATCATTCGCGGCATGGTCGGCCGCTCCCTCGAAGCCCGGTACCCGGCGCGCGACGCGAGCATTGGCGAGGTCCTGCTCGAGGTCGACGGGTGGACCGTGGAGGACCCCAACATCCCTGGCCGCATGCTCGCGAGTGGATCGTCATTCACAGTGCGGCGAGGGGAAATCGTCGGCTTCGCCGGGGTGATGGGTGCTGGTCGTACGGAGCTGGCGCGCTCAGTCTTTGGGCGATCATTTGGCCTGTACCGCTCGGGGCGAGTGCGCATCGGCGGTCAGGAAGTCCACCTGCCCACGGTCGAATCGGCCATCAAGCACGGGCTCGCGTACGTGCCGGAGGACCGCAAGACGCACGGGCTGAACCTGTTGGACTCGATTCGCGACACCATCGTGTCGGCGGACCTGAGCCGCATCACGCCGCGGTTCTTGCTCGACGAGAACCTCGAGTACCAGGCGGCCGAGCGCTACCGCCAGTCGCTGCGCATCAAGACCCCGGACGTCAACCGCGGCGTCGCCACCCTGTCGGGCGGCAACCAGCAGAAGGTCGTGCTGGGCAAGTGGATGTTCACCGAGCCAGAGATGCTCATTCTCGACGAGCCCACCCGTGGCATCGACGTGGGCGCCAAATACGAGATCTACACGCTCATCAACAAGCTTGCCGACGACGGCAAGGGCGTGCTGCTGATCTCCTCCGAACTGCCCGAACTGCTCGGGATGTGCGACCGCATCTACACCGTGTGCGAGGGCCGCATCACGGGAGAACTGCCCGCAGCCCAGGCAGACCAGGAGAGCCTCATGAGGCTCATGACCACCACCAGCTCGAGGGCCTGAGCGGGCCAGCGCCGCCCCGACCCTCACCTGTCGACCACTCACCACCAGCACCACACTCAGAAGGAAGCACCAGACAATGAAGTCACTGAGAAGCATCTTCGGAGGCGACATCCGGCAGTTCTCCATGCTTGGAGCACTCGTCGCGCTGATCGTGTTCTTCCAGATAGCCACGGGCGGCAAGGTCCTGACCTCGTCGAACATGATGAACCTGATCAACGGCAACTCGTACGTGCTGATCCTCGCGATCGGCATGGTCATGGTGATCGTGGTCGGGCATATCGACTTGTCCGTGGGATCTGTCGCGGCCGTGACGGGCATCATCGTCGCGATTGCCCTCAGAGACTGGGGCATCCCCTGGTGGGTGGGCCTGTTGCTGGGCCTCGCCGTCGGCGCTGCGATCGGTACCTGGCAAGGCACGTGGGTGGCCTATGTTGGCATTCCAGGCTTCATCACGACCCTCGCCGGCATGATGATCTTCCGCGGCCTCAACCAGTTCATCGGCAAGTCCAACTCGGTGCCCGTGCCCGAGGAGTTCCAGCGCATGGGCGGCGGGTACCTGCCGGAGATAGGGCCTAATACGGGGTTCAACAACCCCACGCTGCTGCTGGGCATCCTCGCGTGCGCCTATGTGATCTGGCGCGAAATCAGCAAGCGCCGCCGTGCCGCCCGGGTGGGCTTCGAGCCCGACCCCATCTACGTGGCGGCCATCCGCGCCGGACTGCTGATTGCCGTGATCTCCTACGCGACCTACCTGTTTGGCACGGGACGTGAGGGCACCTCGTTCCCCATCCCAGGTGTGATCCTGGTGGCGCTCGTGGTGATTTATCACATCGTCACCCAGCGTACGAAGCTCGGTCGCCACGTGTACGCGGTCGGTGGCAACCGTGCCGCGGCCGCACTGTCGGGCGTATCGACCAAGCGCACCTACTTCTTTGTGATGGCCAACATGTCCGTACTCGCGGCCTTCGCGGGCATGATGTTCATTGGCCGCTCGCGAGCCTCTGGTCCGTTTGACGGCACCATGTGGGAGCTCGACGCGATCGCCGCCGTCTTTATCGGTGGCGCGGCGGTGACCGGCGGCATCGGCACCGTGACCGGGTCGATCATCGGTGGCCTGGTCATGGCGACCCTCAACAACGGCCTGCAACTGATGGGCGTGGGCTCCGACCGCACCCAGATCATCAAGGGCCTTGTGCTCCTGGCAGCCGTCGCCTTCGACGTGTGGAACAAGTCGCAGGGCCGCCCGTCTATTACGGGTCTGCTGTTCCGCAGGCCGCCCAAGCCGGGCGAGCTGCCCGACGGAGGCCAGCCGGCGCTCGCGATGGCAGGCGCGACGGCAGGGGCCGCACAGGCTGTCGTGCCGGGCGGCGGTTCCTCGGCCGCGGGCGTCGTGGGCGCCCACCAGGACCAGAGCACGGCTACCCATGGGGCAGATCCCGGCGCCGCCGAGTATCCGCCACCACCAGAGACGTCGCATTCAACGCGGAATGCGCGGGAAGGAAACCAAGAGAGATGAGCAACACCTTCAAGGGAGTGGCCGTGTTCGCGGCCGCGGGCGCGATGCTGCTCGCCGGATGCTCCACTGATCGCGGTGGCGAGGACCCTGGGTCCACCACCGGTGCCACGGGCAGCCCCACCGCTGACGGAGGGGTCTGCATCGAGGAGGGCGCCACCATCGGTGTCGCTCTGCCCCAGAAGACCTCGGAGAACTGGGTTCTCGCGGAGGAGCTCTTCAACGACGGCCTCACCGAGGCCGGCTTCAACCCCATCGTCCAGTTCGGCAACTCCGGTGTGACGGAGCAGCAGAACCAGATCTCGGCCATGGTCGAGCAGGACGCCCAGGTGATCGTGGTGGGCGCCATCGACGGTTCGCAGCTGGGTTCCCAGCTTGAGACCGCCGCTGACGCAGGCGCGACGATCATCGCCTACGACCGCTTGGTCAAGAACACCGAGGCAGTGGACGCGTACATCGCGTTCGACAACTTCCAGGTGGGCGTCCTTCAGGGGGAGGCGCTGCTGCAGGGCCTCGCCGAGCGTAAGGGCGAGGGGCCGTACAACATCGAGCTCATCGCGGGCTCGGCGGACGACGCCAACTCGATCCCGTTCTTCGAGGGCGCCATGAGTGTGCTCCAGCCCAAGATCGACGACGGCACCCTGACGGTCGTGTCTGGACAGACCACGTTCGAGCAGGCGGCCACGGCGGGTTGGCAGGCCCAGAACGCGCAGACCCGCATGGACACCATCCTGTCGGGCTCGTACTCGGGTGACACCGAGCTGCACGGCGTGCTCTCGCCCAACGACACCCTGGCTCGCGCGGCGCTGACGTCCGTGGACCAGGCGGGCAAGGACACCCCCGTCATCACGGGACAGGACTCCGAGGTGGAGTCGGTCAAGTCCATCGTTGCTGGTGAACAGTACTCCACCATCTACAAGGACACCCGTGAACTGGTGGCTCAGACCATCGCGTCCGTCGAGGCACTGGCCGCATGCGGCGAGATCCCCGTCAACGACACCGAGCAGTACGACAACGGCGTGAAGGTGGTGCCGGCGTACCTGCTCGAGCCCAAGATCGTGACCCAGGAGAACGCTGCCGAGGTCTACGCGAACGACCCGACGCTCGGGCCGCTCACCGAGGGCTGATCGTCCCCACTCAACACCGCGGCCCCCGGAACGATGCAGGTTCCGGGGGCCGCGGCGTGCCCAGTCTCCCACCCGCCTCCCCGTCAAATGGATCCATTTTCATCGTGAGGGGAGGCTGGGCGCCGGTGGCGACCCCCGTACGCGGGCCAAATGGATCCATTTGACGGGAGGGGGTTACAGTGAGGTGGAAGGTTTCGCCTCACCGCCACGTCACCAGGAGGGCCGATGCGCATTGGACAACTCGCGGATACCGCGGGAGTAAGCGCCAAGACCGTTCGCTACTACGAGTCGATCGGCCTCATCGAGGAGCCTGAGCGCACCGCCTCCGGCTACCGCGACTACGACCCCGACAGCGTGGATCGCCTGCGGTTCATTCGCGACGCCCAGGCCGCAGGCCTCACGCTCGCGCAGTCGCGCACCATCCTCGACATGAAGGCCGAGGGCCGCGCCACGTGCGAGCACACCGCGGCTCTGCTCGAGCGCCACCTCGCCGATATCGAGGCCCAAATCGCCTCCCTCGAGTCCGCGCGAGCGGAGTTGCTCGCGCTCCAAGGCCGCGCCGCCACGCTCGACCCCACTACCTGCACCGACGCCCAACGCTGCCAGGTGGTGGGCCCGGCCTGAACCCAGCGAGCGCATCGGCCCTGCTGAGGCTCACCCGACCTACCTGGGCAGATGCGTAAGGGACATACGTCCCTTCCTCTGCCAGCCCATCTGCCCTAGCCTCAAAGAGAACGACCCCCGTGGCGCGCTCTGAGCCCCGCGCACCGGGGGTCGCATGCGAGTTCGACACTTACGACGGAGGAATCCCGCCACCATGAGAGTGACAGTCCCCAGTCAGGTTTTGGCGGGCGACAGCCTTGTCGCCGCCACCCCCCGCACCGTGGAGCAGCTGATCAGGCTGGGCTATGACGTCACCGTCGAGACGGGTGCCGGCGCCGCCGCAAGCCTGCCCGACGAGGCATACGTCGCCGCGGGTGCCGCCATTGGCGACCGCGAGGCGGCGTGGGCCGGCGACATCGTCGTGAGCCCCAACGCTCCCACCG
This sequence comes from Demequina sp., assembly GCF_047975725.1. Lineage (GTDB taxonomy): Bacteria > Actinomycetota > Actinomycetes > Actinomycetales > Demequinaceae > Demequina. Next base: position 94,513 of record NZ_JBKEED010000030.1, on the reverse strand, counting down.
ACACGGAGATCGCCCTCCTCACGCCCGGCGCGATCATCATCAGCCCCCTCGCTCCGCACTCGAAGCCCGAGCTGACCGCGGCGCTCGCCGAACGTGGCGTCACCGCACTGGCGCTCGACGCCGTGCCGCGCATCTCGCGCGCGCAGGCCCTCGACGTGCTGTCGACCATGTCCAACGTTTCGGGCTACCGCGGCGTGATCGAGTCGGCGCAGGCCTACGGCGGCATGTTCGCCGGTCAGGTCACGGCCGCTGGCAAGACCAACCCCGCCAACGTGTTCGTGATCGGCGGCGGCGTCGCCGGTCTCGCCGCGATCGGCGCGGCCGTGTCGCTCGGCGCCCAGGTGCGCGCGTTCGACGTGCGCCCCGAGGCCGCCGAACAGATCGAGTCCATGGGTGCGACCTTTGTGCCGCTGCCCGCCGCGCAGCAGGAGGTCTCCTCCGACGGCTACGCGAGCGCGCTGACCGACGAGCAGGCTCGCCTCACGCTTGAGTTGTACGCCCAAGAGGCCGCGAGGGCCGATGTGGTGGTCACCACGGCACTCGTGCGCGGTTCCGCTCCCATCACCATCACGGCCGATGCGGTGGAGGCCATGCGCCCCGGCTCCGTCATCGTCGACCTCGCCGCCTCCGGCGGCGGCAACTGCGAACTCACCGTCCCCGGCGACAGCGTCGTCACCGAGGGCGGCGTCACCGTGATCGGCTACACCGACCTGCCCAGCCGCATGCCGCAGCACACCTCGCAGTTGCTCGGCACGAACATCGTCAACCTGCTTAAGCTCGTCACGCCGGACAAGGATGGCCAGGCCGTCCTCAACTTCGAGGACGAGGTGGTGCGCGGCATGACGGTCGCGCATCACGGCGACGTGATGTGGCCACCGCCAGCGGTGCAGGTGTCCGCCGCACCCGCCGCGGCGCCTACCCAAGCCACTGCCGAGCCCGTGGACCCCGCCAAGGCTGCCGCCGCATCGGCCGCACTGGAGAAGGCCAAGAAGAACCGACGCAACCTGCTGACGCTGATCGGTGGAGGCGCGCTCGCGGTGGCGCTCGCGTTCTCCTCGCCCGCCTTCCTCGCGATGTTCACGGTGTTTGTGCTCGCGGTCTTCGTGGGCTACTACGTGATTTCGAACGTGTCGCACTCGCTGCACACCCCGCTCATGAGCCAGACCAATGCGATCAGCGGCATCATCCTGATTGGCGCGCTACTCCAGCTCGGGTCGTCCAGCACCGTCGTGACCGTCCTGGCCTTCGTGGCCGCAGCCGTCGCCTCCGTCAACGTGTTCGGTGGCTTCCTCGTGACCTACCGCATGCTCGGCATGTTCCAGAAGGGAGCCTGAGCCATGACGCTGATCTCCGTTGCCCAGGTGGCGTACCTGATCGCCGCCGTGATGTTCATCCTGTCGCTTGCCGGCCTGTCCAAGCAGGAGACGGCCCGCCGCGGCAACCTGCTCGGCATGGCGGGCATGGCGCTCGCGATCGTCGCGACCATCGCGCTCGCGCTGGAAGGCTCGGAGCGTCCCGTGGGCGTGACGGCCGCGCTCATCGTGGGCGTGCTGCTGATTGGCTCGCTCGTGGGTACGTGGCGGGCGCGCTCGGTTGAGATGACGCAGATGCCCGAGCTGATTGCGATCCTGCACTCCTTCGTGGGTGCCGCCGCGGTGCTGATTGGGTTCAACTCGTACCTCACCGAGGGGCACGACGCGATGCACCTCATCGAGGTGTTCCTGGGCGTGTTCATCGGTGCGGTGACGTTCTCCGGCTCGATCGTGGCCTACCTCAAGCTCGCCGCACGCATGAAGTCCGCGCCGCTGATGCTGCCCGGGCGTCACCTGCTCAACCTCGCCGGCCTGGTGGCTTCCGTGGCGCTGGGCGCCTGGTTCATCGCCGCCCCGTCCGTATGGCCGCTGGCCATCATGACCGTCATCGCGCTCGCCATCGGCGTGCACCTGGTCGCCGCCATCGGCGGCGGCGACATGCCCGTCGTGGTGTCGATGCTCAACTCGTACTCCGGCTGGGCCGCCGCTGCCGCGGGCTTCATGCTCAGCAACAACCTGCTGATCGTGGTGGGTGCGCTCGTGGGCTCGTCCGGCGCGATCCTGTCCTACATCATGTGCAAGGCGATGAACCGTCAGTTCATCTCCGTGATCCTGGGTGGCTTTGGCGCCGAGGGCGGTACGACCCCTGGCGGCTCCGGCGCTGGGGCTGTCGAGGGCACGCACACCGAGGTGGACGTGGCCGAGACCGTCGAGTTGCTGTCCGAGGCACGCTCCGTCGTGATCGCCCCCGGATACGGCATGGCCGTCGCCAAGGCCCAGTACCCCGTGGCCGAACTGGTCAACCGCCTGCGCTCCCGCGGCGTCGAGGTGCGCTTCGCGGTGCACCCCGTGGCCGGACGCCTGCCCGGTCACATGAACGTGCTGCTCGCCGAGGCCCGGGTGCCCTACGACATCGTGCTCGAACTCGACGAGATCAACGACGACTTCCCCGACACCGACGTGGTGCTCGTGATCGGTGCCAACGACACCGTGAACCCGGCCGCGCTCGACGACCCGTCCTCGCCCATCGCCGGTATGCCCGTGCTTGAGGTGTGGAACGCCCGTCACGTGGTGGTGTTCAAGCGGTCGATGGCCACCGGCTACGCGGGCGTGCAGAACCCGCTGTTCTTCCGCGAGAACACCGCGATGTTGTTCGGTGACGCCAAGACTCAGGTCGAGGCGATCGTTGCGGCAATGCCCGCCGTGGAGACGGTCGACGCGTAGCCTCCTGCACCCCCCTCCCGTCAAATGGATCCATTTGCTGGGTCTTGCTGCCGCCCCGCCCGGTCAAATGGATCCATTTTCCTCTTCTGACGGGGCGTGGGGCCTTGGGCCCGTTGATGTGACTTGTTGGGTTGATAAAGTCATCAAGTCACATCAACGAGAACTCAAGAACGAGGCGGCCATTGCATACCGGGCGACCACTCAACGAGGTCAAGGCGGATCTGTTCAAGGGGCTCGCGCACCCCGTGCGCATTCGAGTGCTCGAACTGCTTGCGGAGTCTGACGAGCGCACCGTCGCCGACCTCTTGGAGCACACGGGACTCGAGGCCTCCCACCTGTCGCAGCACCTGCGGGTCCTGCGCGGCTACGGACTGGTGAACTCGGCGCGCACCGGCAGCTCCGTGACCTATCGGCTCGCGCACGCCTCCGTCGCGGGGCTCTTGGCCGCAGCGCAGCTGGTCCTGCGGGACGTCCTCGATGCTCGGGGCGTGCTCGCGGAACTTGAGCGTGCATCGGCCGGGACGGAAGACAAGTGAGCGCCAAGTCTCAATTGGCCCGCCGGCGTGGTCTGCTGCCCGGACGCGAGGACTACGCGGGGCTGCGGCGCTCGTGGCGCGGCGACCTGCTCGCGGGTATCAGCGTGGGCGTGGTGGCGCTGCCGCTCGCCTTGGGCTTTGGCGTCACCTCGGGCGCCGGGGCAGAGGCCGGACTGGTCACCGCCATCGTCGCCGGCCTGGTCGCAGCCATCATGGGCGGCTCAAGCGTGCAGGTATCCGGCCCCACCGGCGCCATGGTGGTGGTGCTCGCGCCCATCCTCGCGACGCAAGGCGCAGGCGCGCTCGCGCTCGTCACCGTGATGGCAGGAGTGATCGTGGTGGCCGCCGGCGCGGCAAAGCTGGGCCGATTGGTGGGGCTCATTCCGTGGCCCGTCATCGAGGGCTTCACGCTCGGCATCGCGATCACCATCTTCCTCCAGCAGGTGCCCGCCGCAGTGGGCAGTACGGAAAGCGCTCACGGTGCCAAGGCCTTCCCCGCCGCGGTGGAGGCGGTGGCGCATATCGACTGGGCCGTGGCCTGGCAGACGCTGGCCCTGGTGGCACTGGTGGTCGCCGTGATGGCGATCTGGCCTCGCATCACCCGCGCGGTACCAGGAACGATCATCGCGATCGTGGTGGCCTCCTTTGCGGTGGCGATGCTCGGGTGGACGGTGCCAGTGATTGGGGAACTGCCCTCGGGTCTGCCCGCGCCCTCCTTCCCCGAGGTCACCCTCGAATCGCTGGGCACCCTCGCCGGGCCCGCGTTCGCCATCGCGGCGCTCGCAGCGATCGAATCCTTGCTGTCCGCCCGAGTGGCCCACACGCAAGCCAACGTGGGCGGCTACGACGCCGACCGCGAACTGGTGGGACAGGGCCTGGCCTCCATCGCATCGGGCATGTTTGGCGGCATGCCTGCGACGGGCGCGATCGCCCGGACGGCCGTGAATGTGCGTTCCGGCGCGCGCACCAGGATGGCGGCGATCGTGCACGCTCTCGTGTTGCTGTTGGTGGTGCTCGTGGCGGCGGCCGCCGTGGAGCGCGTGCCGCTCGCGGCGCTGTCGGGGGTGCTGATGGTCACGGCCGTGACCATGGTGCGCCCCGCGCTCGTGCGTTCTGTGATGCGGGCCTCGCGCCAGGACGCCTTGCTCTTTGTGCTGACCGCGCTGATCACCGTGAGCGTGGACCTCATCTACGCGATCGCGATCGGTGTGGCGGTTGCGGCGCTGTTCGCGTTGCGCGCCGTCTCACGTGCCGCAGGCGTCCACCGCGAGGAACTGCCAGGCGCCGCGCAAGGGGGCGACGAGCGCATTGCATTGCTGCGCATCGATGGCGCGTTGTTCTTTGGGGCGGCCGATCGCGTCCTGGAGCGGGTCGCACGCATCGACGGAGTTGAAGTGGTGATCCTGCGCATGTCGCAGATTCGCCTGCTCGACACCACCGGCGCGCAAATCCTTGGTGAGGTGGTCACCACGCTCGAGCGGCGTGGGATCACGGTGCTGGTGAAGGGCGTGCAGCCTCAGCACCTGCGGCTGCTGGTGCACACGGGCGCCTTGGGTTCGCTCGCCCACGATGATCACCTGGTGGCAAGCCTGGACGATGCGGTGGCCAAGGCTCGTGCGGTGGTCGCCGCGGGCTAGCCCCGCCCGCTTCGCTTCGCAAGTCAAATGGATCCATTTGACTCGCGAAGGCGGTGCGGGCAGCGAGGGCTTGACCTTCCAGTGCAGTGGAAGGTTTAACGTGGGGTCAACGACCTACGAAGGAGGGTTCCATGTCCGACACCATCAACCTCACCATCACCGGCATGACCTGCAATAGCTGCGCGGGCAAGGTCCAGGGCGCGCTCGAATCCACCCCCGGGGTGGCGTCGGCTCAGGTGTCCCACGTGGACGGGAGCGCCCGCGTCGCCCCCGACGGCTCGGTGCCGGTCGACGCCCTCGAATTCGCCCTCGACGACGCGGTGACGCGGCTCGGATACACCGTGGAGGCGTGATGACTCACTCAGCACACACGGCCCCCGGCGGCGGCGACGGCATCGCTGACCGCCTGCCACAGGTGGACGCCATCAACCTCGCTGTGAGCGGCATGACCTGCTCGAGTTGCGCTGCCTCCATCCAAGGCGGCCTCGCCAAGCTGCCCGGCGTCGACGACGCGACCGTGAACTTCGCCACCAGGCGCGCCACGGTGCGCCCCGCCCCGGGGGCCGATGCGGCGGCCGTCGAGGACGCGATGCGTTCGGCCATCGAGGGCCTGGGCTACGAGGTGCTCACCCGCCGGGCGCCCGCAGCGTCCTCTGGCGCTCGCGTAGACCAGGACCACCATGAAGGGGTCGGCGGCGCGCAGCGCGTAGACCAGGGTCAGGCCCACACTGACCACGGCGACCACGGCGACCACGGCGACCACGGCGACCACGGCGACCACACCGACCACGGCGACAACGCCGACGACGAGCACGCCGCCCACATGGCCGCCGACGCCTCGCGCATCGCCGACTACCGTCGCCGCTTCACGGTCGCGGCAATCCTCACTGTCCCTATCCTCCTGATCAGCATGATTCCCGCGTGGCACTTCGCTGGCTGGGAGTGGGTCGTCGCCGTGCTCACCACGCCCGTGATCTGGTGGTCTGCCTGGCCGTTCCATGTGAGTGCGTGGCGCAGTGCGCGCCATCGCGCCACCAACATGGACACCCTCGTCACGCTGGGCACGCTCGCCGCGTGGTTCTGGTCAACGGCGGTGTTGCTGACCGGCACCGGCCACATCTATTACGAGACCGGTGCGGTCATCGTGAGCCTGATCCTGCTGGGCAAGTGGCTTGAGGTGCGCTCGACGGCCCGCGCGGGGGACGCGATCCGCGCCCTGTCACGCCGCCAAAGCGCGACTGCACGCCTCGAGGATGGCACGGTCATCGCCCGCGAGGCGCTCGAAGTCGGTATGCGGTTTGTGGTGCGCCCCGGCGAGACCATCGCGACCGACGGCATCGTGGTCGACGGCGGTGCGAGCGTCGACGCGAGCCTCGTGACTGGGGAGTCGGTGCCCGTGCGCGTCGAAGCGGGCCAGGGCAAGGACTCCGAGGTCGTCGGCGGCACCATTGCCACCGACGGCGCGCTCACGGTCGAGGCCACCCGCGTGGGCTCCGAGACGATGCTCGCGCAGATCGCCCGCATGGTGGACGACGCCCAAACCGGCCGGGCGCGCGTTCAGCGTCTGGCTGACCGCATCTCCCGCGTGTTCGTCCCCATCGTGATCGCGGTGTCGTTGCTCACGCTGGCAATCTGGCTCGCCGTCACGGGTGACGTGGACGCCGCGTTCACGGCCGCTGTCGCAGTCCTCATCATCAGTTGCCCGTGCGCTCTGGGCCTCGCGACCCCGCTCGCGATCATGGTCGGCACCGGCCGCGGCGCCCAACTCGGCGTGCTCGTGCGCGGCCCCGAAGCACTCGAGGACACCCGCGACGTGCAGACCATCGTGCTCGACAAGACCGGCACGGTCACCGAGGGACGGATGACGCTCGTGAGCGCCGTCGCCCCCGCCCTCGAGCGTTCGCATGGGGCCGATGCGCAGGCCGCCTTGCTCGACGCTGTCGCCTCTGTCGAGGCTCGCTCCGAGCACCCCATCGCTCAGGCCATTGCCGATGCGCGGCCTGGCCGGGCGTTGCTCAAGGGCTTCCGCTCGATAGCGGGCCAGGGAGTGGCCGCCACCGTCCAGCACGTGGGCCTTCCCGGTGAGGCCCCCGGGGAGGGTGCTGCCAACGCCGATCTCCTCGTGGGTTCGCGCCGCATGTTCGACGAGGTTCCTGACGAGCTCGAGCAGCTTGCCTCCCAGGCCGAGTCTCAGGGCGCGACCGCAGTGTTCGCCGGTCGGCTGGCTTCGACCGCGGGCGGGCTGGGCGGCGGGAACCTCGCCACCCGTTCCAGCGCGATTGCCGAGGCCGTGCTCGTGGTGAGTGACGCGATCAAGCCCACCAGCGCATCGGCCGTGCAGGCCTTCCGTGAGCTGGGGCTCGACGTGGTCCTGCTCACCGGTGACAACGAGCGTGCGGCGCGGGCCGTGGCCGCCGAGGTGGGGATCGAACGCGTCATCGCGCAGGTCCTGCCGGGCGACAAGGCCGACGTGATCCGCGAGCTTCAGAAGGACGGCTCGCGTGTCGCGATGGTGGGCGACGGCGTCAACGACGCCCCGGCCCTCGCGATTGCGGACCTGGGGATCGCGATCGGGACGGGCGCGGATGTGGCCAGGGAGGCGTCGGACCTCACGATCGTCTCGGGCGACCTGCGCGCAGCGGCCGATGCGATTGCTCTGTCCCGGCGCACGCTCGCCACGATTCGCGGCAACCTGTTCTGGGCGTTCGCGTACAACACGGCTGCTATCCCGCTGGCGGCGTTGGGCATTCTCAACCCGATGATTGCGGCGGCGGCGATGGGTGGATCAAGCCTGTTCGTCGTGGGCAACTCGCTGCGGCTGCGTGGCTTTGCCGGCTACCGCGGGGCGGGCGCTGCGCGCTGACGGGTATCAGGCGCGCTCGAGCGCCTCAGATCACGTCGAGACGGGTATCAACGGGAGGGCGAGGCCGGCAGGGTGGCGACAAACTCTGCCAGCACCTCCTTCCACATGGCCCGCGCGGCATCGTTGGACTCCAGGTCGGGAGTACCCACCTGTGAGGCGATCACGGAGGCCGTGGCGGCCGAGCGCGGCTCGGCGGTGACCATCACCGCCGAGCCGTCGACGCCCTTGGCACGCCACGTCAGGCGCTTGTCAGTCCCGCCCCGCCGTGGCGTCGACGCGAGCAGGGCGAGGACGGGGGCGGAGTCGGCGGCGAAGGCCTCCCATCGATCCATGAGCTCGGCCATGGGCACGGGAGTGGACTTCGACACGCTCATCTGGAACGTGCCGTCGGCGCGCTGGCCGGGCAGGCGTCGGCCAATGTGCTGCTCGTAGGCGACGGTGACGCCCTGCGCCCACCACGCCGCCGACTCGACGTCGTCGCCCATGTCGTCGAGCACCCGGGCGGCGATCGCGGTGTGATCGAGCTCGGCAGCCCCAATGCCGTCGAGGAACGCCACCCAGGCATCCCAGCTACGGCCGGTGCCCTTCTCGATGGACTCAATACGCGCGGGAGAGGTCATACGTGTGAGGCTAGCGCGGGCGCCGTGCGGCCGCGGCGGCGTCGGCCTGAGCCTGGCGCCTGTCGAGGGTGGCCGACAGGATCCTCACATCACGGGTGAGTTCGATGGTGCGCGGAGAACCCCAGCCGTCCTCGTGCGCGGCCGTGAGCAGGCTCAGTTGCGCTCCCTGCAGACGCTTGAGGGCGCGCGCGGTGGTGCGGCCGCCGCGCTTCTCTGCCCAATGGCGCGCGGTACGGCGGGCCCGGCGGGTGGCCAAGGTGGTGAAGTCGCCGGGGCTCACGAGGTCGTCGGGGACCACGTGCTGAGCAAGCCCGGCGAACGTGCGTCGCTCTCTCAGGTGGGTCCAGCGCAGCACCACGAGGAACAGCGCGAGCACCGGCAGGCCCTTGACGATCGAGCTGAGCACGGCGTTGCCAGAGAACCACGGGGTGTCGAAGAAACCGTGCAGCGCCATCGCGAGTCCCAGCCCCAGCGCGAGCGCGCCCCAGCGCCGCCACGCGGAGTTGCCGGAGTTGAAGAAGTAACCCAGGCCCGCGCCAGCGATCGCGGAGTACGTCGCGTGGCTCCACAGTCCGCCCACGATGCCGCGCAGCCACACCATCGCCCACACGGTGTCGATGTTGCCGTCCGAGCTAAAGGTCGCCGTGTACAGGAAGCTCTCCGAGACCATGAATCCCAGCCCCACCACCGCGCCATAAAACAGCCCGTCCGCAGCGGAGCGCACGCGTGCGCCGGGGATGAGGGCGAGGGCGAGTACGCCCAGGAGTTTGAGCGGTTCCTCGGACAGCGGGGCCGCGAGCGACGGCACCCACGGGTTATTGCTGCCTAGGACGCTCGCGACCACGTCGTGCATCGCGGGCGCGGCGATGGCGCCCAGGCCGGGCGCGGCGACGGCGCCCCACAGCAGCGCGCCCAACACGGTCACGGGCGAGCGGCGCTCGAACAGCTCTAGGCGATACAGGATGACGATGAACGTGAAGCCATACAGCAGCCACAGCGACGCGGCCAGCAGCGCCGTCGAGGGGCTTGCGGCCAGCGCGGCCGTCACGTACGGGGTCCACTTGATGAGCCCGACGACGGTCAGTATCAGCCCGACCCAGAACACCCACGAGCGCAGGTCAATGTAGGTCGAGGTGCGCGGGATCATGCGGGGGATCGCGGCGATGCTTACCGTGTACGGCTGGGGCTCGCGGGCGGTCACGGACCGGTTCCTTGCGCGGCGCCGGTGCCGGTGCTCGTGGTCACGGTGAGGGACCCGACGATCTCTGTGGCCCCAGGGAGGGCCGCGGCCCATGCTTCGACGGGGGCAGTGAGGATGGCGACGGTCGCGAAGGCGTCGTAGTCGGCCACCCACACCTCCGCTGATCGCGTCTCGGAGGTGGCGGTGACGGTCGCGCCCGGGTGGCCGTCGTCCGTCGTGTATTCGGCCGGGGTGTTGATGACCCAGTTGGCAGACTCGTCTGCCTCGAGGACGTCGGTGGCCTCTTGCGCAAGTGAGGCGATGCCGTCGCCACCCGGCACCGTCTCGATGGTGAGGGTCGCGCTGCCGTGGGTCAGGGTGGTGATGCCCGCGCTTTGGTCTGCCACGCTCCACCCTGCGGCCAGCGACAGTTCGACGGTGCCGCCTGCGGCGCTGGCCTCTTCGTCGCCGGCCTTGTTGTCTTCGAGTGCGGTGGCGAGCAGGGGGACGCCGCCGACGAGCAGGAGTGCGATGCCGGCCACGACCGCAGCGCCGGGTGCGGAGCTGCGCCCAATCAGTCGCAGCGCGAGCGGAAGCCGGGGCGTCGCGAGTGTCTGAGTGGTGGGCGCGGAGGGCCGCTCAGCGGGGGGCTGGGCAGCACTCATGGCGGGGACGTTATCACGGCAAAATGGCCGATGCGCGAGCACGCGCCATGGCTACGGAACCGGACATTTCGCCCACCCCCTCCCGTCAAATGGATCCATTTGCTGAGGTGGGGCGTCCCCCCAACCCGTCAAATGGATCCATTTTCCTCATCGGGGCCGTCGTGACGAGCCAAATGGATCCATTTGACCTGTGAGGGAGGGGTTAGACGCGAGAGAGCGCCTGCTCCAGGTCGGCGCGCAGATCCTCGACGTCCTCGAGACCGATCGACAAACGCACGGTGGTCTCCGAGATCCCCACCTCGGCGCGCCCCTCGGGGGTGAGCTTGTTGTGGGTCGTGGTCGCGGGGTGGGTCGAGATCGACTTCGCGTCGCCAAGGTTGTTCGAGCACGTGAACAGCTGCAGCCCGTTCATGAACCTGAACGCCGCCGCCTGAGCCTCGGCGCCCGCGACGTCCACGTCCGGACTCAGGTCCAGGTCGAGCGTGATGAGCGTGCCGCCCAGCGACATCTGCTTGACCGCGAGTTCGTACTGCGGGTGCGAGGGGTGCAGCGGGTAGCGCGCGATCCTGACGCGCGGGTGCTCGTTGAGCCACGTAGCGAGGTCCAGCGCGCTCGCGGCCTGGTGGCGCACGCGCACGGCGAGCGTCTCAAGGCCCTTGAGCAGAACCCAGGCGTTGAAGGGGGAGATGGTCGCGCCCATGTTGCGCACCATGAGCTTGACGGGCCCGTTGACGTACTCGTCGGAGCCCACGATCGCTCCGCCCAAGACCCGCCCCTGGCCATCGATGTGCTTGGTCGCGGAGTAAACCACCGCATCGGCCCCCAACTCGAGGGGCTTCTGCCCGACGGCCGTGGCGAACACGTTGTCGACAATCAGCAACGCGCCCGCCTGGCGACACAGCCCAGCGATGAAGGGGATGTCGAGCACGTCCTGCATGGGGTTGGTGGGCGACTCGATGAAGACCACCTTGGCCGGCGTGGCGAGGGCGCGCTCCCAGTCGGCGGGGTCGTTGCCGTCGACGTAGTCGATGACGATGCCCCACTTTTCGAAGAAGTTGGTGAAGGTCTGCAGGGTGGACCCGAACAGCGCCTTGGCGGCCACGAGCCTGTCGCCCTGGCCCAGCACCGAGCCCAGGGCCACGAAGACTGCGCTCATGCCCGTCGAGGTCGCGAAGCAAGCCTCGGCGCCTTCGATGGCCGCGAGCCGCTCCTGGAACGCCGTGACGGTGGGGTTGGCGTAGCGCGAGTACATGTAGATGTCGAGCTCGCCCGCGAAGGCATCGCGGGCCTGCTCGGCGGATTCGTAGGCGTAGCCCTGGGTCAGGAACATCCCCTCGGACATCTCGTTGGCCTCGGAACGGTGGATGCCGGTGTGCACCGCGAGGGTGTCGGGGCTCAGCGAGGAAGGCAGGTCCTGGGTGGTCATGGTTTCAGGGTAGCGGCGGCGGGGCCGGGCTTGGCGTCGGCTACAGGTTCAGGCGCACCGTCGCCGTGGCGCCGTTGACGGCCGATGCGCGAGGAGCCTCGCGCGTGCCACTCACCTCGAACGTCACTCGGGTGCCGTCAGGGGCCACCACATCGACGGTCGTGTCGAGCTGCTCGGGGTCCTCGGCGTAGACGTCGAGGATGAGGCCGTCCATCCAGTCGTAGTCGGGCCGGTCGCCGCGCGCTCCGCGAGGGATGACCGCGCCGGGCCGCACGTAGACCGGGAGTGACTCGAAGCCGTGGCGCTCACGCACCCAGCGGCCGCCCTCGACCTTGGCGCCGGTGAGCAGAGACGTCCACGTGCCCGCGGGGAGGTAGACGTCCACGATGCCGTCCTCGTCCATCACCGGCGCGACCAAGATGTCGGAGCCGAGCATGTACTGGCGGTCCAGGTACGTCACCCCGGGATCGTCGGGGAACTCGAAGAACATGGGGCGAGCGACCGATACCCCGGTGGCCGCCGCATCGGCCCCTGCCGTGAAGAGGTACGGCATGAGCGTGTTCTTGAGCTCGCCGAACACCCGGGTGAGCTTGACGGCATCGTCGTCGAACTCCCACGGCACACGGTACGAGTTCGAGCCGTGCAGCCGCGAGTGCGATGACAGCAGCCCGAACGCGAGCCAACGCTTGAAGACGCCGGGGTCCGGAGTGCCCTCGAAGCCGCCGATGTCGTGGCTCCAGTAGCCAAAGCCGGAGGCTGCGAGCGATAGCCCTCCGCGCAGGGTTTCGGCCATGGACATGTACGTCGAGGTGTTGTCGCCGCCCCAGTGCACGGGCATGGCCTGGCCGCCCGTGGTCGCCGAGCGGGCGAACAGGATCGCTTCACCCTCGCCGCGCTCCTCGGTGAGCACCTCCCACACAGCCTCGTTGTACAGCTGCGTGTACAGGTGATGCATCGCGTAGGGGTCGGAGCCGTCGTGGTAGACCACGTCGGTGGGGATGCGCTCGCCAAAGTCGGTCTTGAACGCGTCCACGCCCTGGCGCACCAGGCCGCGCAACTTGTCCTGGAACCACGTGCGGGCCTCGCGGTTGGTGAAGTCCACGAGCGCCATGCCCGCCTGCCACCAGTCCCACTGGAACACGGAGCCGTCGGCGCGCTTGACCAGGAAGCCGCGCTCGACGCCCTCGGCAAACATGCTCGACCGCTGCGCAATGTAGGGGTTGATCCACACGCACACCCGCAGGTCCTTCTCGTCGTGCAGGCGCGTGAGCAAGCCCTCGGGGTCGGGGAATGTGCGGGCATCCCACTCGAGGTCGGTCCAGTTGAACTCGCGCATCCAGAAGCAGTCGAAGTGGAAGACGCTGAGCGGAATGTCCCGCTCCTTCATGCCGTCCACGAAGCTCATGACGGTGGCCTCGTCGTAGTTGGTCGTGAACGACGTCGACAGCCACAGGCCGTAGGACCATGCGGGGACGACGGGGGGACGGCCAGTCAGGCGGGTGTACCGATCGATCACGTCCTTGGGGGTAGGCCCGTCAAAGATCAGGTACTCGAGGGCCTCGCCCGCCGTTGAGAACTGGACGCGTTCGACGGACTCGGTGCCGACCTCGAACGACACGTGCTCGGGCTGGTTGACCAGTACGCCGTAGCCACGGCTCGACAGGTAGAACGGCACGTTCTTGTAGGCCTGCTCCGAGCTGGTGCCGCCGTCGGCGTTCCAGATGTCGATGGTTTGGCCGTTGCGCACAAAGGCGCCAAAGCGCTCGCCCAGTCCGTAGATGACCTCGCCGACCCCGAGGTCGAGCTGTTCGTGCACATAGGTGCGGTGCGGTGCGAGTCCGTTGGTCGAGTACCCCGCCACGCCGGAGGGCTCGGCGCTGACGGGCGCTCCCGCCGCGAGGCTCATGTGCCCCACGGCCTTGGCGCCGGAGCCGGTGAGGCGGTGCTGGCCGTGCCAGAAGGACAGGTCCCAGGGAGATCCCTTGCCGATGCGCGCGGTGAGACCGCCCGTGGTGAGGGTCGCGCCCTCGTCGGCGGTCGCTACTGACGCGCTACCCGGCTCGGTCGCGAGCGCAAAGCCCGGGGAGCGGTGGGCGCCCTGGTGGCGCTCGATGCGCACCCGCACCACGCCTTCCAGCGGGGACGAGAGTGTCACCGTGAGGAGCGCGCGGTTGAGCGTGTCGCCACGGTTGTCGACCACCTTGGTGGGGGCGTGGATCACCAGTCCGTCCCCGTCGGGGGTCGCGGTGGGGGTGATGTCGTATGCCTCTTGCGCGTACAGCGCGCTCACGCCGTCGCGCAGCAGCCAGAAGCCGTCGGTGAACTTCACGACTGCCCCCCTCGCGGGTGTGACAACAGACCGGATGTGCCCATGCTCATGCCGTGTCTACCTCCTTGTAGATGCCGACGACGGGAGAAAACTGAGAAATCTCGAAGCGCTTCGACATTGAGTGTAACCCGGCGCCGCCGGGGTGGTGGACTTCATGCGACGGTGCTCGCCGCGGGGGTGGGGACGGCGGCCACCGCAGCCGCGACGGATCCACGCTCGACGTACGTGGGCGCCAGCAGCGTGACCTGCGGCGGAGTGTCGCCGCGCTCGATCATTCCCGCCAACAGGTCCATCGCGGCCGTGCACGAGGCCGTGGCGTCGAGCGGGATGATGTCGAGCGGCACGTCGTACTTGTCGGTGCCGTACGCCACGCCGGCGGCGACCACGGACACGTCGGTGGGGACCGCAAGCCCGTGCGAGGCGAGCGCCGCCGCGACCGTCGCCGCGATCGACTCCGCACCGTTGACGACCAGGCCGTCGAGCTCGGGCAGGTCGCGCAGCAGGTCGGCGATGGGCTCGTCGGCACGGGCGGCGGTCGGGTAGGCCACGGCGCACGCGACGCCGCGCTCTTTGGCGCGCGACTCGAACGAGCGGGCAAAGCGCAGCGGGAAGTTTGACTCGCGCTCGATCTCTTCGGGCGCGTGCGAGATGAGGCCAAGGTGGGTGCGCCCGGCGTCCACCAGGCGATCCACCGCGAGAGCAGCCGCGGCTTCGAAGTCCAGGTCAAGGCACACCAGCCCGGACGTGTCAGCGGGGATGCCGATGAACACGACGGGGCACGACAGCTCGCGAGCAAGGGCGGCGCGCTCGTCGTGCGCGTCCACGTCGAGCACGATGATGCCGTCCGCGAGGCTTGTGGCAGCCGAGCGCTTCATGCCCGCCACTGCATCGTTATGCACCAGTAGCAAGGTGTCATAGTCGTGCGCCCGCGCGGCCTTGGTCATCTCCATGGTGAACAGCATGTGGGCGCTGTGGTCGGTGTCGGGGTGCAGCGGGGTGGTGACCGCGATGATGTCCGAGCGGTTGGCCGCGAGCATGCGCGCGGAGGCGTTGGGCTGATAGCCCAGCCGATCCGCCGCCTCCATGACGCGCGTGCGGGTGGCCTCTTTGATGGAGCGCTTGCCGCTGAGTGCGTACGAGACGGTCGAGATGCTGACGCCGGCTTCCCGGGCCACATCCGCGATCGTCGCCATTGATGACCTCGTGTCCCTTACTGCGGCCGGTGTTTCGAACCGCTTCGAATCATTGATGCTAACACGACCCCGCGAGGGATCCACTTGACGTTACCGCATGCGTGCGGTCAAGCCGCGTCGCAGCCGCGAACGTTAGCCCTGGCGCCAGGGCAAGCCGGCCGCGCGCCAGCCCTGCCAGCCGCGATGACCCTCGTCGTTGACGGCGCCCTCGAAGCCCTCGAGCACGTTGTACGACGGGCCAATGCCGGCGTCGGTCGCCGCGACCGCAGCGCCAATGCTGCGCTGCCCGGAGCGGCACAGGAAGATCACGGGGGCACCCGCATCGGGCTCAATGCCAGCGTCCCGCAACTGGTGCACAAACTGGAAGTTGCGCTCCCCGTCGGGATAGCCCACCCACTCGACAAACAGCGGCTCGTGCTCGGTCTGGGACGTGTCGGGCACGCCCACAAAGCGCCACTCCGCCTCCGTGCGCACGTCCACAAGCCGGGCGTCCGGGTTCGAGGTGAGGATGTCCCAGGCCTCCTGGGGCGTGATGTCTCCGGCGTAGTTGGTCACGAGGGGGTCCTTCCGAACGGCCGATGCGCATGACAGCCTAGTCGCGCCAGGCGCCAGGTCAGTGCTCAGCAAGAACGGGGCGCCTCGCGCACCAGCGCCCAGGTCATCACACCCTCGCCTTGTCGAGGTCTCCGGCACTGACGCGGGTCGGCACCGCGGCGAACACGGCGCTCGCGGCCGCGATGGGCACTACCACGGCCACGCCCACGAGCACCGCCGTGCCCAGCGTGAGCGCCGCTGCGTACCCGACCTCGCCAAGGCCATAGGGAGGTGTGGCGACGAGCAGGAGGTGAGCGGCCGCCGCCAACGTCCACCCGATCCCGATGCCGATGACGGCACCCGTGCCCATTGGCACGGCCACTTCTGCCGCGCTGGCGCGCCGCGCATCGGCCCTGCTGAGTCCTAGCGCCGCATGGACGGCGTCCTCCGAGGAGCCCGCGATGCGGGCGGCCCCGATCACGGCCCCGGCGACGACGACGGCAAGAGCCAGGCCTCCGACAATCGACAGCCACGTGGAGGCGGCGGGAAAGGCGCTCTGCTGCGCCCACGCCATGGCGGTGTCACGGGCGCCGAGCTCGACGGAGTCCATGTCGGCTGCAAAGGCGTAGACGCCGGTCGCGAGCACCGCCATGACGCCCGCAGTGCACAGGGCCACGATGGCGCCGGCCGCGGACCACTGCCGCAGCCGATTGCCTGCGCGACCCGAAAGTGCGATCGCCCAAGGCCTAGGCACGCGCCCCACCCGTGTGACCACGCGTGGCACGGCGCGGCGGCAGATCTCGACGGTGTCGACGATCAACACAGCCAGCAGCACGATCCACGCGATCACCTCGAGGACGGGGCCGAGGCCCGACAGCGAGAACACGCCGCCGACCAGCGCCGCGCCCAGCACCCCGAGCGTTACGGCCGTGATCACCACGAGCCAGCGCCCGTCCACCTCGCGCGAGACGCTCTGCTGAGACAGCGGCCGCACGTGGCGCATCGCCGCGACGGGAGCGGTCCGCGCCGCCCAGAAGGCCGGCACCGCGGCCGCGATGGCGGCGACCGCGACTCCGAGGACAGCAACGAGGACCGCGCCCCACACGGGGACCGAGGGGGTCGCGGCGAGGACGGAGCCGGGATGCGCGGCGCGTTCCCACGTGAGCAGTGCGAGCACGGCCAGGTATGCCAGCGCGATGCCCGCGATCGAGGCGGCAACGCCCACCGCAAGTGTCTGGAGCACGCTTGCCGCCACCACCGTGGCCCGGCGTGCGCCCATGACCCGAGCGGTCGCGACCCACGACGCGCGGGCCTGCGCTTGAGAGCGTGCGATAGCGACCGCAGCGCCGAGCGTGCACAACGCCATGAGTCCCGCGATTGCCGTCAGGGTGCTCGACCAGCTGACATACGCAGTGCGCCAGGTCATCGGTTCGCTGGCGGGAGCCTGGTCCACCGGGAGCGCATCGAAGCCAGGAGCCCCGTCTTGCCACCGCACGTCCACGTATATCCGCTGGGTGGTCTCGCCGGCGGCACCATCGAACTGCGAGAAGCCGCCGTCCTCGTACAGCGCGAGGGCGTCCGCCCAGGTGGCGTAGGCGTGCGGTTGGTACGAGGCGAAGGGCTCCCACACTGTCGGAGCCGTCACTGCCGTCAACGTGAGCGCGGTACTCACGGTGGAGCCTTCGGGACGAACCCTGATCTCCTCTCCCAGGCTGAATCCGAACTCGGCGGCCGCGTTGCCCGCGATGGCGATCTCGCCCGCGGTGGGAGCAGCTCCGTCGACGATTGCGACGTCCCACGGCTCGCTCGGGAACACGCCGGTGAGGCCGTCGTCGAGTGGGCCGCCACTCCCATCGACGGCGTCGCTCAAGGAGACGGGCACATAGAGGCGCGCCTGTGCCCAGTAACCGGCTTCACGCGCGGCGGTGATCATCGCTTCGATCTCGCCCGGTTCTCGCGTGTGGGGATTGCCCTGGCCCACCGCGTCCGCCAACTCGTCGTCACCCGGAAGGCCATTGGTCCACCACGTGATCCCCGAGGAGTGGTCGCCGCCACCGGCGTAGGCGTCCCATGCGAGTTCGTGCGTGGCCGCCTGGGTGGCGCGCGCGATCACGGCCGTGCCGGCCAGCGCCACGGCGAGGCAGACAAGGGCGGCCGTCCAGATCGACAGGCGCCACTGCGCCCGCAGCTGCTCACGCATCAACGTCCAGATCAGGAGACTCCCACTTTCTGAGCTTCGGTGAGTTGCGCGGCGGGCGACCGGCGGTCGAGCCGCGCCCTGACGACCACGGCCCCTGCCGCACAGAGGGCCGATGCGCTCGCGGCTAGCGCGAGCAGCACACCCCACGGCATCGCGGCCACGGTGAACAGAGCGCCGTCCACCATCCCCGCGCTGAACAGTGCGTCACGGTTGGTGACATCGAGCAACAGGCCTGCCGCGAGACCTCCCGCGAGGCCCACCCCCGTGGCGAGTGCAGTGGGGATCGCCGCTTCGAGTGCGGCGGCTCGGCGCAGGGTCGCAGGTTGCGCACCGAGCGCGAGCAACGTCGCCTGGTCCGCGGCGCGCAGCCGTTGAGAGGACCAAGCGAGGGCGATCACGATGCCGACCGCAACCAGCAGGAACGGCGCGGTGACCGCGGCGATGAGGCCGCCGTTCACCCCGCTCGACCATCCAAAGCCCGCGCTGATGGTGACCTGGGCGTCGCCCAGATCGTGGCGTGCGAGGGCGGCCTCGACGTCAACGCCCGCGGCGGAATACAACAGGATGGCCGCGGTCGGGGCTTCGCCCCAGACCGACTGCGCCCAAGCGCGATCTATGCCGCTCCACGGCAGCGACGAACCGTGAATGCTCGACGTGTCGCGGCGGAGCCCGTCCACCTCGACATACGTGGTCCCCTGAGGGAAGCCGGACGTCCATCCCAAGGTGCCGCTGGTCCACTCGTTGCCGGGCCGCAGTTGGAGCGCGCGGGTGGCGTCAGGCTCGACGTCCTCGACCGACTCCGGCGACACGGCGAGCAAGAGGTCCCGCCGGGGGTTGGCCCAGTCATCGTCGGGAACATCCTCCACATCGATGGCTCTCACATCAGTGACGAGCAGGCCCGCCTCGATCGCGCGAAAGCTCTCGTCGGAGCGCAGGGCCTCTAGGGTGTTGGGGTCCAAGCCCGGCACCCAACCCGACTCGAGAGCGTTGAGCGAGCCGTCGGTACCCAGCACCGGGACCGTCGACACGACCGCGGTCGGCTCGAGTGCAAACGCGACCTGCTGGCGAGCATTGATGCCGGTGTACAACACGGTCACCGCCGTGGCCGTACCCATCACCGCGACCACGGCCACCGCCGCCATGGTGCGCAGGGGAGCGGGGCGCTCGAGAGCGTCGGCCGCCAACGACCTGGCGGACCCCGGCGCACTGGGCACGGCGAGCGCGCGCATCACACGACGCGATGCCCACGTGACGGCCTTCGCCCCCGCATACGCGAGCCCGAGCGGCACCACCAAGTACAGCGTGGCGGCCAGCACCGTGCCCACCATGATGACGCCGACGGCGCGGGCGGGCGACACGTCGCCGTCTGTCGAGAGCATCCCGGTGCCAGCAAAGACCCCGCAGGCGAGGACCACCACGGCGCCGATGCCAAGCCACACGAGCGTGCGGCGCCGTGGCCGCCTGCGTGCGGGCGCATCGGCCGGGCTGCCGTTCGCGCCAGCAGCCAACCCTGCAGCGACCTGTCGCACGGAGCCTCGCGTCGCCCACAGCGCGACCACGCGGTACGCGAGCGTCAGTGCCACGATGCCCAGGACGGCGACGGTGAGCCACAGCCACGCCGCGCTGGACTGCCAGTGCCCGGCGCCCACGCCCTCCGCGGCTTGGCGCGCGAGTGCGCCAAGCGCGATGCCGAGCGCGACGGCGAGGGCACCCTCGCGCGCGCCGGCGGCCGTGTGGGCCCGGACCAGGCGCTGACGCGTCGCTCCCAAGGCCAGTTCGGAGGCCAACCGCGCCCGCTGCGTCGCGATCCACATGGCACGGAACGCCGCGGCCGCGCCACCGACCACCACGAGCAGGAACGGCACGTAGAAGATCATCGACATCAGGCCCCATGCGCTCCACGGCCCGACGGGTTCCGGCTGCTCACCGGTGCCCGGTTGGTACAGCGCGGGACCCGCGAAGGCGGACAGGGCCGCGATGAGGGCGACCAGCGCGGGAGCGAGGCGCCTCATCGCTCAACTCCCGCGAGCGCGTCCAGGCCCGCGAGCACGGACTCGGGGGAGGGATCAGTGATGTGACCCTCGACCCGGCCGTCCGCGAACAACAGCACGCGGCTCGCGTACGAGGCGGCCGTCGGGTCGTGCGTGACCATCACCACCGACTGGCCCAGCTCGCGGCAGCTCACCCGCAGATGCGACAGTATCTCCGCACTCGCATGGGTGTCGAGGTTGCCAGTGGGCTCGTCGGCGAGCACCACGCGTGGCCGGGTGATCAGCGCGCGGGCGATGGCAACCCGCTGCTGCTGACCACCCGACATCTCATAGGGGCGGCGGTCGAGTTCGCGGTCGATGCCGAGCATCTCGACCAGCGTCGCGAGCCACTCCTGGTCCTGTCCCAGGCCGTTGAGGCGCAGCGGCAACACGATGTTGTCGCGCCCCGTCATGGTCTGGATCAGGTTGAAGCCTTGGAACACAAAGCCCACGACCCGGCCGCGCACCTTCGCGAGCTGCTTGTCCGACAGGGTCGCGAGGTTGTCGTTGCCCACCCACACGTCGCCGCTGTCCGGCCGGTCGAGTCCCGCGAGCAAATGCACGAGCGTGGTCTTGCCCGAGCCCGACGGCCCCATGATCGCCGTGAGTTCCCCGCCGGGAATGTCGAGGTCGACGTGATCGACCGCGGTCACCGCGGCACTGCCGCTCCCAAAGGTCTTCGTGAGCCCCCGCGCTGTGAGCGCCACAGGGGCCGATGCGCGGGTTGGGCCCTCGCCTGCCGTCTCCTGGGGTGTGTCCATGGCAGCGACGCTATCGACGCCGCGGCGGTCGGCGCATCGGACTACGGCATCGTTTGCGGTGATACCCAGGTATGACGCTGCCGTCAGGCCGTCAGGCCGTCAGGCCGTCGGGTCCAGCACCTGTCCCACGAACAGGCTTGCGCCCGTGTCGATGTCCCGGATGACGTACAGGAAGGGGCGTTCGGCGACCACGTCGATGCTCTCGGCGGGGACCATGGCGCCGGCTGCCTCGACACCGATGCCCGTCACCGCGGCGGCCTCGGTGCCCTCTTCGTCGACGATCACCTTGGTCGCGTGAATGGCGCTGCCGATGACGAGGTCCGGCGCGATGCCGTCCAAGCCCTCGGTGTCGAACAGACCCTCGATCCCCATGGTGTCTTCCATCACGTCACGCAGATCGACCCTGGTCGCGGCCTCGAACCGGGGCACGAGCACGGTGAACGCCGCAGACGGGGACCACCCCGCGTCAATCTCCTCCATGAGGGCCGGGTCAAGCCTGTCGCGCACCTCGGCGAAGCGGCCCTCGTCGGGCACGATGACGACCATCTCAAGCGCGTCCCCCGCATAGGCGAGCGCCCCGGCAACGTAGCCATCGCCCTGCATCGCGCCCGACGCCGTCACGGTGGCGTTCATCATGGGCACCTCGACCCGCGAGCCGTCGAGTCGGGTGAAGCCCCAGTCCTGGGTGTGCTCCGGCGTCAACTCGTCGCGCCATTGGGCCTTCATGTACAGGGCATTGAGCAGCTCCAGGCGGCTCGCATCCGAGAACGAGTCGGCGTCGTACAGGTCCTTGATGAGGCCGTTGGTCTGATCGGAAATCCAGTCGTTCATGGTGTCCGCGGCGGCGCCAGGGTCCGTCCGGAGCGGGATCGACTGCGCATCGGCGCCGAACCAGCGCTGCACCGTCTCGACGTACTCCACGCTCGGCGTGAAAGCCGTGTCGGTGAAGACCTTGTTGGCGATCGTCACCATTGGCAGTTCGACCTCATGGCCGTCGGCGTCCTCGCCCTTGGTGCCCGGCGCGATCGCCAGCCGCTGCTCGTAAGCGTTGAACGCCGCGAGGCGCTCGTCACCCTCGCCCGGTAGGGCGAACGTCTGCTCGATGGCGAGGGAGACCTGCCCGCTGGCACCCGCATCGGCCATCCCGAAGGCCAGCCCGATGCTTGAGGGGGACACCGCGGTGTTCTCGGTCTCGCTCGCGGCGGCGCGAAAGACCGCGTAGCCGGCCTCGTCGATGCCCCGCGCGAGGGCGGGGACCAGGTCGGAGTCAGGGATGGGCCGCTCGGCGGCTTGCGCACTCATGCACCCAGCCAACAGGAGGGCACTGACAGCCACGGTAGGGATCCTCATAAGGGCTCAACGTACTGGGGGTGCGGTTCGTTGGGTCTGGACCGCGCCCCACCCCACCCCCACCCCGGGGTTCGCGTAGACCTGGCCCACATTCCGCAGGCCGGTGCGCGCTACGCGGAGATGGCGGCGCGGTGCCGTAGACCGGGCGTGCACCGGGCCCGCAGACGTTGGACCGCGCCCGGTGGGCGTGATATACGCGTAGCGCGCACGCGACGCCCACAGGTGGGCGACACCTACGCGAACCGGGGAGGGGGAGGGGGATGGCGCGCAGCGGGGAGGGGGGCGGGGCAGAAGGCGCAGCGGGCCCCCCGCAAAGCAGGCAGCTAGGCGCGCGGCACCAGGCCGGCCTGGTGGGCCATGACCACGGCTTGCACTCGATCCCGCGCCCCCAGCTTGGCCAGCACCCGTCCCACGTGGGTCTTGACGGTGGGCTCGGCAAGGAACAACTCCGCGCAGATCTCCGCGTTGGAGCGCCCGTGCGCCATGAGCACCAGCACCTCGCGCTCGCGGTCCGTCAGGGTCTCAAGGGCGGGCAGGGCCGTGGGCGCCGAGTCCAGTGACGCCATGCGTGCGAGCAGGCGCCGCGTGGACGACGGCGCAATCACCGCGTCCCCCGCGTGCACGGTCCGGATCGCCGCCAGTAGGTCCTCTGGCGGGGCGTCCTTGAGTAGGAAGCCGCTCGCGCCGGCCTTGATAGCAGCCACGACGTACTCGTCGAGGTCGAAGGTGGTGAGCATGACCACGCGCGTGGGCCCAGCCGAGGTCACCGCTTGGCATGCCTCGATCCCGTCCATGCCGGGCATACGCACGTCCATCAGCGCCACGTCGGCGGGCGGGTCGAGCGCGCACAGCACCGCCACGGCGTCGCCGCCGTCCCCGGCCTCGGCCACGACGGTCATGTCGGCCTGCGAGTCCACGACCATGCGGAAGCCGGCACGGATGAGTTGCTGGTCATCGACCAGCGCCACACGAATGGGGCTCGTCACCCCAGCTCCGGGTGCGCGGCGCCCGGCTTGACCGGAGGCAATGCGGACCACGGGAAGGTGATCCAGTCGTCGGTGCGCTTCCACACGTAGTCGGGGTCGATCACGGAGCGCGACTTCGCGTACAGCACCGCAGTGCGCACCTCGCCAGCGTGCTGTTCCATGAGGGACTTCACGAGCGCGAGAGTCTCGCCGGTGTCGGCGACGTCGTCGGCGATCAGGACGCGCATGCCGGCCATCGCATCGGTATCCAGCAGCGGCGGCAGCAGTACGGGGGCAGGTAGACGCTCGTCGACGCCCGTGTAGAACTCGACGTTGAGGGTGCCCACGCCCTTGGTGCCCAGCGCGTACGCCATCGCGCCGCCCACGGGCAGCCCGCCGCGCGCGACCGCGACCACCACCTGGGGGTCGTAGCCGCTGTCAACCACCGCCTGCGCGAGCTCCCTGCTCGCATCGCCGAATCCGTCCCAGGTGAGCACCTCGCGCTTGTCCGTCATGCGCGTCAGTATGCCTTCTTCACGTAGGGCCGATGCGCCCGCGGCCGCCGTACTCACGTCGCCCCGGCCTTACCTGCCCTGGGGCGCGGGCAGCGCCGCGCGCACAAGGAACCCGCCGCCCGCACGAGGCCCGGCACTGAGTGTGCCCCCAAAGACCGATGCGCGCTCGCGCATCCCGGCCAGGCCAAGGCCTGCGCCGTCATTGCGTGCGGCGGCGCCGCGGCCGTCGTCGGAGACGGTCAGCGTGACCGCGTCGGGGGTCCAGGTGAGTTGCGCGTAGGCCTGGGGAGAGGGGCCCGCGTGTTTGATGACGTTGGTGAGGGCCTCTTGCGCGATCCGGTACAGCGCGAGCCCCGCTCCGATGGGCAGGGTGCGCGGCGTTCCCGTCGTCACGAAGCTCACGTCGAGGCCGCGCTCGCGGCTCGAGGCCACAAGTGCCGGGATGTCGTCGATGCTGGGTTGAGGCCCGAGCGCCACCTCGTCGTTGCCGTCGCGCAGGAGCCCCAGGAGCGAGCGCATCTCCGCGAGCGCGGCCCGACCCACCTCGCCGATGGTTGCGAGCGAGCGGGTCGCGGCAGCGGGATCGGCCTCCGCAGCGAACCGGCCTCCGTCGGCTTGGGCCACCACGACCGACAGGGTGTGCGCCACGACGTCGTGCATTTCGCGTGCGATCCGGGCGCGTTCAGCGGCGGCTGCCAGGGCACGTTCGGCCTCGGTGTCGCGAGCGAGTTGGGCTTCGAGATCGGCGATGGTGCGCCGTGCTCGCGCCAGCCTCACGCCAAGCCAGACGGCGAGCGCGCCAGTGGCCAGCGCGACGGCGAACCAGGCCCATTCCATGGCGCTCACTCTAGGACCGGACCGCAGGCGGCCGACAGGGTGTCTGATTTGTCACGTTCGGGTGTCAGGGCGGGGGTGCGCGCGTTCTTATGGAAACGCACCTCTTTGCCGATAAGGACCTGTGATGGCACACTCGCACTCCCCGGACGGCGTGCTGGCCACCCTTGCGAAGGGACTCGGGTCAGACGCCGACTCCTTCACGCCCGCTGCCGCCGACTCCGCACGCGCCCCGCTGCCCGGCCGCCGCCGCGGCGAGGCTCCCGCGTCCACGGCAGCGCTCGCGGTCGCCGGGCCTGGGTCCGTGGTGCTCGACTGTGGCACCTCGCGGCTCGAGGGCTACACCCACGTGCTGTGGATTTCGCCGTCCGCCGAGTCCATTCTGGGTTCGCATGTGGCCGACCGGATCGCCGATGCGGTGGCCGCCATCCCCGGCGTGTGCGCCTACCGCTGGGAGGGCCTCGACCGGCTCCACCTGCGGGCGACAGGCGCGGACTGGGACGTGCTGCTCACGGCCGCGCGCGATGCCGTCGCAGAGCTCGCCGGAGCGTAGGCGCGAGAGCCGACCCGCGCATCGGCGCTGTGCCGTGCCCGCATAGCCCGCACCCGCACACCCCCACGAGCCAACATCGGCCGCACCCGTGCGCCGGTAGGCTGGCCCCACACCTCCGCGCGCCTGCGCGAGCCCATGCCGCCGCACCCAAGGGATGACATGACCGACGCCCAGCACCAGCTCGACACCGTCGAGGCAGCCGCCGCCACTCCCGACCAGGAGATGCCCTTCGCGGAGTTGGGCCTCAAGCCCGACGAGTACGCGCGCATCGTGGAGTTGCTGGGCCGCCGTCCCACCGCCGCGGAGCTCGCGATGTACTCCGTGATGTGGTCGGAGCACTGCTCGTACAAGTCCTCCAAGGTGCACCTCAAGCAGTTTGGCGAGAAGACCACCGATGAGATGCGCGAGCGGCTCATGGTCGGTATTGGCGAAAACGCCGGCGTCGTGGACATTGGCGACGGCTGGGCCGTGACGTTCAAGGTCGAGTCGCACAACCACCCGTCCTACGTGGAGCCCTACCAGGGTGCCGCGACCGGCGTGGGCGGCATCGTGCGCGACATTCTCGCGATGGGTGCGCGCCCCGTGGGCGCGATGGACGAGCTGCGCTTTGGTGCGATCGACCACCCCGACACGGCCCGCGTGGTGCACGGCGTGGTGGGCGGCGTGGGTGGCTACGGCAACTCGCTGGGCCTGCCCAACATTGGCGGCGGCTCGATCTTCGACTCGTCGTTCCAGGGAAACCCCCTGGTCAACGCCCTGTGCGTAGGTGTGATGAAGCATGAGGACATTCACCTGGCCTCCGCCGAGGGCGTGGGCAACAAGGTGGTCCTGTTCGGTGCCCGCACCGGCGGTGACGGCATTGGCGGAGCGAGCATCCTCGCGAGCGAGACCTTCGAGGACGGCGTGCCGGCCAAGCGCCCAAGCGTCCAGGTGGGCGACCCGTTCATGGAGAAGGTGCTTATCGAGTGCTGCCTCGAACTGTTCCGCGCAGACGTGGTGCAGGGCATCCAGGACCTGGGCGCCGCGGGTATCTCGTGCGCGACGAGCGAACTGGCGTCCAACGGCTCAGGCGGCATGCACGTATGGCTCGACGACGTGCTGCTGCGCGACCCCACCCTCAACGCTGGCGAGATCCTCATGTCGGAGTCGCAGGAGCGCATGATGGCCGTGGTCACGCCGGACAAGCTCGAGCAGTTCATCGAGATCACCCGCAAGTGGGACGTGGAGTCCGCTGTGGTCGGTGTGGTCAACGATTCGGGCCGCCTCACGATTGACCACCACGGCGAGCGCATTGTCGACGTCGACCCGCGGACCGTCGCTCACGAGGGCCCCACGTACCACCGTCCCTACGCCCGTCCCGCGTGGATGGATGCCCTGCAGGCCGATGCGTTTGCTGGCTCGCTGCCGACGTCCGGCGAGGAGCTGGGCCAGGCGGTGCTCGAGCTCATGAGTTCGCCCAACCTTGCAGACCGCTCGTGGATTACCGACCAGTACGACCGCTACGTCCAGGGCAACACCGCCGCCGCTCGCCCCGACACGGTGGGTGTGGTGCGTGTGGATGAGTCCACGGGCCGCGGCGTCGCCATCGCGACGCGCAGCAACGACCGCTTCACCAAGCTTGACCCCTACGCGGGTGCCCAGCAGTCGGTGGTCGCGGCCTACCGCGCGGTCGCCGTTGCGGGCGCCGTTCCCACGGCCATCACCGACGGCCTCAACTTTGGTTCCCCCGAGGACCCCGACGCCATGTGGCAGTTGGTTGAGGCGATCAGGGGCCTGGCCGATGCGTGTGCTGAGTTGGGCGTTCCCGTGACCGGTGGCAACGTCTCCCTGTACAACGGCACGGGCGAGCCTGGCCGCATCGACTCTTCCATCAACCCCACCGCGATTGTCGGCATGCTCGGCATTCTCGACACCGTCGAGCGTGCCACCGCGAGCGGCTGGCGCAAGGGCGGCCAGTTGCTGTACGTGCTGGGCACCACGGGAGCGGACCTCAACGGCTCGCGCTACGCGGAACTGTCCGGTCACCTGGGCGGGCTCCCGCCTGCCGTGGACTTCGCCGCGGAAAAGGTGCTCGCGGAGGTGCTGGTTTCGGCCAGCCGCGATGGCCTGATCGACGCCGCGCGTGAGGTGGGCGACGGTGGCCTTGCCGCCGCGCTCGTGCAGGGTGCGCTGCGGTACGACGTGGGAGCGCGCGTGGTGCTCGACGAGATTGTCGAGCGCGACGGCGTGAGCGCCGCGCAGGCGCTGTTCTCGGAGTCCCAGGGCCGGGTGCTCATCGCCCTTCCCCGCGACGAGGAGGCACGCCTGGTGGCCATGCTCGAGGCGCGCGGCGTGCCCGCGATCCGTCTGGGCGTGACCGAAGACGCCAACGAACCCGCCCTCGAGGTTCAGGGCCAGTTCGCGCTCCCGCTCGTACAAGTGCGCGAGGCGTGGTCGGCACCGCTGCGGGCGCACTTCGGCTAGTCCGCTGGTCTGTAGTACACGAGCGCGACGATGCGACGGCCAGGACGCAAGGCAACGACGGCACTGATCGCTGCCGCGGTCCTCGTGGCCTGCGCCATCGCCGCTGTCGTGGTGTGGAACGGCCGCTCGGCCGGGCCGTGGGATGCGCAGCCGGAGGTCTTCGAGGTCAACAGGCTGCCCGCGACGGCGCGCATGGTGCCCGTCGCTGACCTCGCTGACGCACTCGCGGGAGACGATGCGGACTCGCCGTGGTTGCTGTCGCTCAACGGCGCCTGGAACTTCACCTGGTCGGCAAGCCTCGCTGAGGCTCCCGCCGACTTCATGGACCCCGCCGTGTCGGTGGCCGGGTGGGACCAGGTCGACGTGCCACACCAGTGGCAACTCGACGGCTACGGGGATGACGAGACGGGCGACATCGTCTACCTCAACGAGGCGCACCCGTGGCAGGGATACGAGGAGATCGCGCCGCCCGCGATTCCCACCCAGGGCGCGTCCATCGGCTCGTATCGACGTGATGTCACCGTGCCCGATGCGTGGGGAGGGCGCCGCACGGTGCTCGCCTTCCAGGGGGTCAAGTCTGCGTTTACCGTCTGGGTCAACGGCGTCGAGGTGGGCTACAGCGAGGACTCCTACGCGCCAGCCGAGTTCGATGTCACGGACGTGGTCGAGCCCGGCGTGAATACGGTGGCCGTGCAGGTGCACCGCTGGTCGGACGGTTCGTGGCTCGAGAACCAGGATCAGATCGACCTCAGCGGCATCTTCCGCGACGTCGAGTTGTATTCGACGCCCACGACCTATCTCGACGACCACACGGTGACCTCTGAACTGCACGAGGACGGCAGCGCGACCGTAGCGGTGGCCGTAGAACTGGAAGGGGCCGCAGCCGACTCCACCGGACTCACGGCCACCCTGTACGGCCCTGACGGCGAGCAGGTCGAGACGACCACCTCATCGGCCGGGCAGGTGGCGCTTGACGTCGCAGAACCCCTGCTGTGGTCTGCCGAGACGCCGCACCTGTACTCGCTCGTGTACGAGTTGCGCGATGCCAACGGTGAGGTGACCGAGATGCTCGGCACGCGGATCGGCATTCGGGAGTTCGCGATCCGCGACGGCGTGATGGAACTCAACGGCATGCCGCTCGACATCAAGGGCGTCAATAGGGGAGAGATGCACCCCGACGTGGGCCAGGCGATGACCGAGGAGATCATGCGCGCTGACCTGCTGGCGATGCGTGCCGCCAACATCACCGCCGTGCGCACCTCGCACTACCCCGCGCACCCCATGCTCTACCAGCTGGCCGACGAGATCGGCATGTACGTCATGGACGAGGCCAACGTCGAGAGCCACGAACTGCGGCCGTTCCCCGGCAACGCCCCGGAGTGGACGGCGGCCGTCATCGACCGCGTCACCACGATGTACGAGCGGGACAAAAACCACGCCTCGGTGCTGTGGTGGTCGCTGGGCAACGAGGCGGGGCCCGGCGACGTGTTCCAGCAGGCGGCCGACTGGTTGCGCGAGGTCGACCCCGGTCGACTGGTGCATTACCAGGACGATTCCTCTGTGGCGGATATCGAAGGGGTCTTCTACCCCAACGTGTCCGACGTGCGCGAACTCGCCCTCGGGACCTTCGACAAGCCGTGGATGATGACGGAGTACATCATGTCCATGGGCAACGCCGGGGCGGGCATGGCCGAGTACTGGGAGGCGATGGACACCCACCCCCAGATGCAGGGCGGCTTCATTTGGGACTGGGCCGACCAGGCCATCAGGCTGCCCCTCGACGGCGGCGTCAGCGCACTGCCCGTGGGGGATCTGGACGACTCGCAGACGTACCTGTCGATCGGCGGCGACTGGGGCGATTACCCGTCGGACGAGGGCTTTTCGCTCAACGGACTGGTCAATCCCGACCGGGTGGCGCAGCCCGAGCTGGCCGCGGTCGCGGATGCCTACGAGCCCGTGCGCACCGACGCTTCGGCGTGGAGCTCCGGCACGGTCGAAGTCTGCAATGAGCACCTGTTCACGGACCTCGCGGCATTGGACGTGCGCTGGGAGCGGGCCGTCGACGGCGCCGTCACGGACACGGGCGTGCTCGACTGGACCCTCGCCCCAGCTGAGTGTGCAGACCTGGCGCTGGATGCATCGGCCCTGCTAGCGGACCCCAGCGAAGGCAGCGTGGGCACCGTGACGGTGACCGTGGCGCTCGCCGAAGACGCCACCTGGGAGCAGGCCGGGCACGTGGTCGCGACCGAGCAGATTGTCCTGTGGGACAACGGGCCGATGCGCGGGCTGGGCGCCGAGGGTGACGGCTCTCTCGTGGTGGCAGAGTCGGGCGACCGGCTGGAGATCACGGGCGACCAGGTCGATGCGGTGATGGTGGACGGCGTGCTCGAGGCGCTCACACTCGACGGGACCCAGGTGCTCGATGGGCCGCTGAGTCTGGACCTGTGGCGTGCGCCCACCCAGAACGACCTCATGAATGGGCTTGCTGATGGGGCCGGCAAGTGGCGTCAGGCAACAGCCAAGGGGCCGGCATCGGTCGACGTGACGCGCCCGGACGGCGCCACCGTCGTGGTGACCACCACGTACTCGCTCAACGTGGCCCCCAACCCGACCGCGACGGTGGTCGTGACGTTTGTCGCCTCGGGGCACGTGCAGGTCGACGTGACGATGGAGGGCTCGGAGGCGACGGGCGAACTGATGGCCGTGGGCACGTCGCTCACCATGCCGGGCTCGTTCGAGCACGTGCAATGGTGGGGCGATGGCCCGCACGCGACCTGGGCTGACCGCACGGGAGGAGCGACGCTTGGCGCGTGGTCCTCGACCGTCGACGAGCAACTGTTCCCTCACGTGGTGCCCCAGGCCGAGGGCAATCACACCAGCGTGCGCTGGATGGCGCTGACTGACGCCACCGGAGAGGGCGCTGTCATCACGGCCGTGGGTGAGGATGTGCAGGCCGCGGCGCTGCCCGCGTCGGAGACGGCTATCAGTGAGGCGGCGCACCCGCACCAGGTGGAGCGGGACGGCCGCGTGCACGTCTCCGTGGACGCGGTGCAGGCCGGGCTGGGGCTCAGCTGGGGTGAGACGCCGCTGCCCGGCTTCTCGCTCAAGGCGGATCAGAAACGCAGCGTGAGCTTCGTGATCAGTGCGCTGGCGGCCGGTGAGGATCCCGCGCAGGTGCTGCTCGACGGGAAATAGTCCCTGGAGCCCGGGGCGTTGCGACCTGAGCAACGCCGCCGTGTGTGCGAGCCGCCCCGAGCCTTGTGCGCAGGCTTCGTGTGCAGTGCCGTGTGCACTGCGCTTGGACCGGGGTGCGGTGACGCGAAGGATTGACGTGCCAGGCACGATATGTCCGTCTGGGTCGAAACGTCACGATTAGGTGACAGTTGCCACGTCTCCAGGCGCGGAGCCCGCGACCTGCATATGGTGGCAATGCAAGCGCTGACATCGAGGTGACGTACCTCGACCGGATGTCAGCACGCCTCTGGGCACGACTTCGCAGCACGGAGGCGCCACTCAAGGAGGAGGAGCGTTGCGCATGAGAAGAAGGATCATCGGCCCCGTCGCGACGACGGCGGCGCTCGGACTGGTCTTGGCAGGATGCAGTTCCGACGGGGATGGCGGCACCGAGACCCCTGGTACCGGCGAGACCATGCCTGCCGGCTGTGAGGACTACGCCGCCTACGGCACGCACGACGGTGCCGAGGTCGAGCTCTACGGCACCATCTCAGGTGTGGAGGCGGAGCAACTGACGGAGTCGATTGTGCCGTTCGAGGATTGCACGGGTATCGACGTGACCTACAACGGCTCGGACGAGTTCGAGACCGAGATCAACATCCGCGTCGAGGGCGGCAATGCTCCCGACCTGGCGATCATCCCCCAGCCTGGTTTGCTCCAGCGCGTGGTAGGCACGGGTGAGGTGTTGCCTGCTCCCGAGGCCGTGGAAGCCAACGTCGACGAGTTCTGGTCCGAGGACTGGAAGAAGTACGGCACCGTGGGCGAGACGTTCTACGCCTCGCCGCTCATGGCATCGGTCAAGGGCTGGGTCTGGTACTCGCCGTCCGAGTTCGAGGCCAAGGGCTACGAAGTGCCGACGACGTGGGACGAACTCATGACCCTGACCGAGACCATGGCTGCCGAAGGTGGCGAGGGTGACAATTACAAGCCGTGGTGCATCGGCTTCGAGTCGGGCACCGCGACCGGTTGGCCCGGTACCGACTGGATCGAGGACCTGGTGCTGCGTCAGCAGGGCCCGGATGCCTACGACCAGTGGATCGCGGGCGAACTCGACTTCACTTCTGACGAGATCCGTCAGGCGTTCGAGTCGTTCGGCGAGATCGGCACGAACCCCGAGTACGTCAATGGCGGACTGGGTGACGCTGCTTCCATCGTCGATACTGCCTTCCAGGAGGCCGGCCTGCCCATCCTCGAGGGCTCGTGCTCGCTGCACCACCAGGCTTCCTTCTACGAGGCGCAGTGGGGCGAGGGCGTGACGGTCGCTGAGGACGGCGACGTGTGGGCCTTCCTCACGCCCAACGTCAACGCGGACGACCCAGCCGCAGTCACCGGCGGTGGCGAGTTCGTCGCGGCGTTCAACGACGAGGACGCCACGGTGGCGCTCCAGACCTACCTGTCGTCTGACACGTGGGCCAACAACCGCGTGTCCATCGGCGGCGTGATCTCCGCCAACAAGGGACTCGACCCCGCGAATGCTGGATCCGAGATCGGCCGCGCGTCGATCGAGATCCTGCAAGGAGAGGACACCATTTTCCGCTTTGACGGTTCGGACCTGATGCCCGCAGAGGTCGGCTCGTCCGCCTTCTGGACCGGCATCAACGACTACGTGAGCGGAACGGGGCTCGACACCGTCCTGTCGGACATCGAGAACGCCTGGCCCTAACCCCAGGCCCTTGAGAAGCTGACGGGTGCCCGCTACAGCGGGCGCCCGTCAGCACCCCCTGACGAAAGGACTCGACGATGCCGTCGATCTCGATGTTCTCCGCTGGTGCCCCGCCGTTGCGCATGGCCGATCTCGGGCCGGACTTCTGGGCGCTACAGGGCAAGAACCTGCTGTTCGCTGCGGTGGCAATTCTCGCCTTCGTGGCCATCATTGCGCTCATCATGTTTGGGGCCGACCTGGTCAAGGGTCGGCTCCGTGACAAGGTCCAACTCGTGGTCCTTGTGACACCGGTCCTGGCCTTGTTGGCTATCGGTCTGATCTACCCGGCGCTGGACACCACCTGGTTGTCCTTTAACCGCATCAGCAACGAAGCCGACCCCACCACCGGCATCTACACGGAGACACTCACGTTCGTGGGGCTGGACAATTATCAGTTCGCGCTCACCGATCCCACGATGCGGCGCACGATCCTCAATACCTTCGTGTGGATGATCCTGGTGCCGTTCTTGTCCACTGGGGTGGGCCTCGCCTACGCAGTGTTCATCGACAAGGCCAAGGGTGAGAAGGTGCTCAAGTCACTGGTCTTCATGCCCATGGCCATTTCGCTCGTGGGTGCCTCAGTCATTTGGGGCAACATCATGTACGACTACAACCAGGTGGGTGAGCAGACCGGAATGCTCAATGCGCTCCGAGCGCTCGTGGGGTTGGACCCCTATAACTTCCTGGTCGACAACCCGTGGAACACCCTGTGGCTCATCGTCATCCTCGTGTGGATCCAGACCGGATTCGCCATGGTGATCCTGTCCGCCGCCATCAAGGGCGTTCCGGCGGAGCTCAATGAGGCCGCCTCCCTCGACGGCGCCAATGCGTGGCAGAGCTTCTGGCGCATCACGATGCCGTCGATTCGGTCGACCATCGTCGTGGTGCTCACCACCATCACCATCATGGCGCTCAAGGTCTACGACATCGTGCGTACGGTCACGCAGGGTCGGGATGGCACCGATGTGGTCGCTAACCGCATGTACGTGCTCAGTTTCGTCGAGGGGCGCGAGGCGCTCGGAGCAGCGCTCGCCGTCATCCTGTTCATCTTCGTCATCCCGGTGGTGGTGTACAACGTTCGGTCCCTCAACAAGGTGAAGGAGACTCACTGATGAGTGTCACGATGCCTCCTCAGCATCCGGTCGAGGACGAGCGGCCTACGCAGGGCAAGTCGCTCACCAAGGCGGCGAAGGCCAAGGAACGGCTCACAAGCCCGTGGGCCACCATTGCGGCGATCGTCATCGCCGTGTTCTGGACAGTGCCAACCGTGGCGCTGTTCATGTCGTCGCTCGTGCCGGGAGATCGCTACCGACGCGATGCCTGGTGGAGCGTCATGGCCGACGGGGAACTGACTTTCGAGAACTTCGGCACGGTACTGTTCGATTCATTTGGCGACAATTCCACGGCGCCGCCGCTGCTGCAGTATCTGTTCAATTCCATTGTGGTCACGGTGCCCTCAGTGGTGTTTCCCGTCGTGCTCGGCCTCATGGCTGCGTACGCATTTGCATGGATCCCATTCCGGGGCTCGAACTTCCTCTTCGTGTTGATCTTTGCGCTCCAGGTGGTGCCGCTGCAATTGGCGCTGATCCCGCTACTGCGGCTACTCGGGCCCGACAACCTTGGGCTCGCGGGAGAGTTTTCCGGGGTATGGATAGCGCACACGATTTTCGCGCTACCCCTTGCGGTGTTCCTCTTGCACAACTTTGTGGCGCACATTCCTCGTGAGGTGTTGGAAGCGGCGAGGGTGGATGGCGCAAGTCATACCCAGGTGTTCTTCCGGATCATCATTCCGCTGTCGCTACCCGCAGTGGCATCGCTTGCGATCTTCCAGTTCCTGTGGGTGTGGAACGACCTGCTGGTCTCCGCGGTGTTCGGCTCGGCGGATACCTATCCGCTCACCTATCCCATTTCCAACCTTGCGGGCGACTACGGGGCGTCGGCATACCTGGTGCCCCCCGCCGCGTTCATCTCGATGATCATTCCGCTGATCGTGTTCTTCGCTCTGCAGCGGTACTTCGTGCGAGGCCTGCTCGCCGGTTCGACCAAGGGCTGAGGGGGATCGAAGCTGGGGGAGCCGTCGTCGGGGTGTGACACCCTGGACTCATGTCTCAGTCCAGGACACCCCGACGGCGGATCGATCTCGATGCGGGCCGCGCAGCAGTGCGCAACTGGCGTGCCTCGACGCGGCAGGCGGACCTTCACGAGCCCGCTGCGCTGACCGCTCAAGACGCACAGCCGGTGATCGATCGAGCGACGTTGGCCACGGCAGTGCGCTTCACGCTTGAGGAGCTCGCCTCACGTGCGCCTGGTGGGGCCCTCGAAGTGCGGGTGCCGCCCTTTGGCGCCACTCAGTGCCTGGAAGGCCCAAGTCACCGCAGGGGCACCCCGCCGGCCGTCGTCGAGATGGATCCCGCCACCTGGCTGGGGCTCGTCACTGGGCGCCTACGCTGGGACGATGCCGTGGCTGTGGGTACGGTGGATGCCTCCGGGGCCCGCTCGGACCTGTCCGCATTGTTGCCGCTTGAGGGAGCCGACGGAGCCGCGTGAGGGCCCTGCGCCTAGACTGCGGGGTGTGAGCGACGTTCCCTCCCCACCCTCCAACGATGAGCTTGAGCGCACCGCGGTGCCAGCAAGCCTGCGAGTTGCCCCGCGGTTCGCCCGCATCGTGGGCACCGGTGCCGTCCTCGGCTTTGTGATCGGCATGGGCTGCGGCGTGCTGCTGCCCAACTCGACGGGGTCGGGCCGACTGTCGGTGGGCTTGCTCATGGGCCTCGGTTTTGCCCTGCTGGCGGGCTTGGCGGCTGGCGTGGTCGCCGTGCTCTTCGACCGCGACACCCCTGGTTTTCTGAAGGAGGCGAAGGCGGGGGAGCCCGAAGGCGCCGACCCCTTGGCCTGGACCGCTCCCCACGACGACGAGGTGGCGAGCGAGGCCCCGTCGGATGAGACCAGGCCGGTCGTGAACGACGACCCGATCGACGGCCCGATCGACGGCACCAGCGAGGGTCCTGAGCGTCCCGCTAGCGACGAGCAGGGTCCCGCGCGCTAGTCCGCGAACTGCGTCACCGGGGCGGCGTGGCCACGCGCCGAGCAGGGCACTCGGGGCGATCCTTCACGCACGCGTGACTCGCGTGATGCGTGATGCGCGTGTGCATGCTCGTGGTGCGCACCGCCACTCCTGTCCCGGCTGCGTGAAGAACCACCCTCGGTGGGGGCCGTCGGAGTTGTCGGAGCCGTCGGTGGGGCCCCACTCGACCACGTGCCGCCCGAGTGAACGTTCGCATGGACGGGCGTGCTCCGCTGCGTTGCCATGAAGGCACGGGACCGCGCGAGAAAACGACGGCATTTGAGTTTGTTTGTTCATGCAACCTATTGCAATTGCGTAATTCTTCAAACGGGTATCGCGCGTGTCGAAACGATGCGATGTTTCAATTTGGCCAAGCAATTTGCGTCAATTCGCTTGGGGTTCGTATCATCGCGGACAGCACCCCACCACCGGAGGGGTGTCAGCACACACTGCCGTGAGACGTTGACGTCGCGCGGCGCCTTCCGAAAGGACCAATGATGATCCGAACCTCGGGACGCAAGCGGCTGATCGCTGCTGCCTCCATGGTCGCGGGCCTGTCCATCCTGGTTGCTGGCTGCTCCAGCGACCCGGAGACCGACCCCACGACCGATCCGACGAACACGGCGACTGACTCGGGCAACGAGTCGACGTCCGCGGGCGTCAAGACCGACCGTGAACTGGTGGTGTGGGCGGGCGCAACGCTGCCCCTGAACCAGACCTTCAACCCCTTCGTGCCCGAGGTCCAGCACCTCGCGCTCGGTGGTGTGTTCGAGACGCTCTTCTACTACAACAAGGCCTCGGACGGCGCTCCCGCCCCGCTCCTGGGTGAGTCCTACGAGTGGAACGAGGACGGCACTGAGCTGACCGTCAAGATCCGCCAGGGCGTCAAGTGGAACGACGGTGAGGACTTCACCGTCGACGACGTCATCTACTCGCTCACCAACGACATCGCGGGCCCCGCATACGTCTCCGACGCGACCGCGCCCGACGAGTCCACCGTGGTGATCTCCTTCGACGAGCCTCAGTTCACCAACGAGTTCTCGCTCCTAGGCACCACCTGGATGATCCCCGAGCACGTGTGGTCGGGACTTGAGGGCGACCCCCTCACGTTCACCAACATCGACGCACCCGTCGGCACCGGTCCCTACGAGCTCGCCACCATCTCGGACGCGAACTACACCGGCACGGCCAACCCCGACTACTGGGGCGGCGAGCCCAACGTCACCAACGTGCGCTACATCGCCGTTGAGGACAACAACGCCGCCTACGACCTGCTGGCCACCGGCCAGATCGACTGGGTCGGCATGTTCATTCCGGAGCCGCAGCCCATCCTCGACGCTGGCCTGGGCTACATCAACACGCCTCAGGACCCCACGGTGCTGTACACCTGCTCTAACGCGGACCTGGGCTGCGAGGGCGACCAGACGGACGTGGCGGTGCGTCAGGCACTCAACCTGGCCATCGACCGCACCGACATCAAGGACAAGGCGTTTGTGGGCCTCACCGGCACCATCTCGCCCACCTTCGCGCTCCTGGGTCGCGACGACAAGTGGATCTCGGCTGACGTCGAGGCCGAGTCGCCTCAGACGCCCAACATCGAAGAGGCCCAGGCCATCCTCGAGGAGGCCGGCTACACCAAGGACGCTGACGGGTTCTACGGCAAGGATGGCGACCCCATCGAGATGGCGTTGACCTCCGTTGACGGCTGGACTGACTACAACAACGCCGCGAAGCTCATCCAGGAGCAGGCCGCCGAGGCCGGCATCAAGGTGATCGCATCGACCGTCTCGTGGAACGAGTTCGCTGACGGCCGCACCAACGGTGACTTCGAGCTCATCATGGGTGGCGTGGTCGGTACCTCCGTGGCTGACCCCTTCCAGATCTACAAGGACTGGTTCGGCGGAGACGCCACGACCCCGTCGGGCACCGCGCTCGAGCCGGGCGACTGGAACTTCTCGCGCTACTCCAACCCCGTGGTGGACGAGCAGATCCAGGTGGCTGCTTCGACCGTCGACGAGGCCACCAAGCAGGGTGCCTACGCGATCATCCAGGAGGAGATCGTCCGCGACCTGCCTTACATCCCGATTGTCATCAACGCCACGCAGACCTTCTACAACCAGACCGACTACACCGGCTGGCCCACGGAAGACAACCTGTACGCGTTCCCGCCGTCATGGGGTTCGAGTGCCTCGGGCTATGTCCTGAAGCACATCGGCGGCACCGAGTAACCGGCAGTACCTGACATGAAGAGGCGCCTGATGGAATCCGTGCGCGCCAGCGCGTGGCTGCAGATCGAGGAGACGGCACGATGAGGTATATCGGCCGACGACTGGTCATCTATGCGATCACGCTCTGGGCGGCGATCTCGCTGAACTTCCTCCTCCCACGCATGTTGCCCGGAGACCCCGCGGCCATCATGATTGCGAGGCTCGGGAGGAACGGCGATATCACCGATGCACAGTTGGAGGCCATCAGGCGCCTCTTCGGCAACCCCGGGACGCCCATGTGGCAGCAGTACATCGAGTACTGGCAGCAGTTGCTCACTGGCGACCTTGGGACCTCCGTTTCGCTGTACCCGACCCCCGTCTCCGAGCTGATCGGTGCGGCACTGCCGTGGTCGATCGGCTTGGTCGGGGTGTCAACAGTCATCGCGTTCACCCTGGGTATCAGCCTGGGCATGTTCGTCGGGTGGAAGCGAGGCACGTGGGTCGACCACATTGTCCCCGCGACCACACTGCTGCAGTCGCTGCCCTACTTCTGGGTCGCGATGCTGCTCATCTACTTCTTCTCGGTGCAGAACCGTTGGTTCCCGATCATCGGCGGATACAACGTGTTCCACTTCAATGGCCCAGAACTGAGTTGGGCCTTCGTGGGATCCGTGCTCTATCACGCGATCCTGCCCGCCACCACGATCGTGATTTCCGCTGTGGGCGGCTGGCTGCTCGGCATGCGCAACATGATGGTGTCGACCCTCGGTGAGGACTACGTCGTCACCGCAGAGGCCAAGGGACTCAAGAAGCGCCGCATCATGACCACCTACGCCGCACGCAACGCGATGCTGCCGTCGGTCGCGGGCTTTGGTGTCGCGCTCGGATTTGTGGTCGCCGGCTTTGTTGTCATGGAGCAGGTGTTCAGCTATCCCGGTGTGGGCAAGCTCATGATCACCGCCGTGCGAAGCAACGACTACCCGCTCATGCAAGGAGTGTTCCTCGTCATCACCCTCACGGTGCTCCTGGCGATGTTCATCACCGACATGATCTACGGACTCATCGACCCGAGGGCGCGCCAGAATGTCTGAACCCACGACCACCACGACCGTGCCCCCGGCCGATCCGACCGAGCCCAGCGAGGCACAGGTGATCGACCCCGTCGACCCCGGCAAGACCTCCCGGCCCCGCCGCCACGTCAACGGCAAGTTCGTCATCGGCGCGATCATGCTGTCCCTGATCACGCTGTTCGCGATCTTTGGCCCCATGATCGCCAAGTTCGACCCGCGCGACTCAGATCACCCAGTTCTCAATGCACCGGATGCCACGTACTGGATGGGCACCACCTCCCTGGGCTACGACATGTTCGCCCAGATGGCAGTCGGTGCTCGCACCTCGCTGATGGTCGGCATCATTGCCGGTCTGATCGCCGTGACGCTGTCCGTCCTGTTTGGTGTGGTCGCCGGCTATGTGGGCGGAATGACGGACGAGATCCTCACCCTCGCGATCGGCGTGATGCTGGTGATCCCCGGCCTGCCGCTGACCATCGTGATCTCCTCTGCCGTTCCTGGCCGTTCGGCGATACTGGTGGCGGTGATCCTCGGTATCACCGGATGGGCCGGATCGGCGGTGGTACTGAGATCCCAAGCCCAATCGCTGCGCAACCGCGACTATGTGTCTGCGTCCCGCATCGCGGGTGAGCACCCGTTGCGCGTGATCGGTGTGGAGATTCTGCCCAACCTGCTGCCGCTGCTGACGAGCCAGTTCCTGTTCGGCGTCATCTTCGCCATCCTTGGCGAGGCGGGCCTGTCCTACCTGGGACTCGGCCCCACCGGTTCGATCTCGTGGGGCACCATCCTCAACGAGGCACAGGCGGGTGGCGCGCTCACCCGCGGCGCCTGGTGGTGGTTCATTCCTCCGGGCATCGCCGTGGCCCTCGTGGGCTGCTCGCTCGCGCTGATCAACTTCGCGATTGACGAGGTCATCAACCCCAAGCTCCGCTCGGCACCCATCGAGGCCCGTCGGGTGCGCAAGGCCAAGGCGGCCGCCCGTGCCGCCAAGCGCACCGCCCGCGCCTCCGCACGCCAGGAAGCCAAGGCATGAGCGACCAGACCACACCAGAGGAAGTCGACGTGATCTCCACCCCCACGCCAGCCGACGCGAAGGCGACGGCGGGCGCCATCCCCGCCAGCGCATCGGCCTCACCCAACGCCGTCGTGACGGCAAAGAACGTCTGTATCGAGTACGAGGTTGACCCGGTCGTCAAGGCAGTGCGCGGCGTGGACCTCACCATCGAGCGCGGCGAGATCCTTGGCCTCGCGGGAGAATCCGGCTGCGGCAAGACCACGCTCGCCTACGGCATCAATCGGCTGCTCAAGGCGCCCGCGCTGATGACAGACGGCTCGGTGACGTTCCACGACAAGTCGGGCACCGACATCGACGTGCTGGCGCTTGAGGGCGAAGACCTGCGCGCGTTCAGGTGGGACAAGATCTCGATGGTCTTCCAGGGGGCGATGAACTCGCTCAACCCGGTCATCAAGATTCGCAAGCAGTTGTTCGACGTCTACCGGACCCACCGTCCTGGCATGGACAACGACGAGATGGAGGCACGCTCGCGCGAACTGCTCGAGCTCGTGGGCGTCGACCCCGACCGCATCAACTCGTACCCCCATGAGTTGTCGGGCGGTATGCGTCAGCGTGTGATGATCTCGATGGCTCTCACGCTTGAGCCTCAGCTCATGATCATGGACGAGCCCACGACCGCCCTTGACGTGGTGGTCCAGCGCGGCATCATCCGCGAGATCATGCGCTTGCGCGAGATCTTTGGGTTCTCCGTCATCTTTATCACGCACGACCTGCCCATGCTCCTGGAGATCTCGGACCGCGTGGCGATCATGAAGGAAGGCCAGATCGTCGAGCGTGGCACGTCGACGGAGATCTACACGAACGCCCAGCACGCGTACACCCGCAGGCTCCTGGACTCGTTCCCGAGCCTCACCGGCGATCGCGGTGCGTTCTTGCGCACCGGACAGGAGCAGTGATGACTGACAACGACGCCTACGGCACCCTCGAGTTCCGCAACGTTGTCAAGGAGTACCGCGTGCGCGGTGCGCACAAGACGCTGCGGGCCGTCAACGACGTGTCCTTCACCCTCGAGGCGGGCAAGACCATCGCGCTGGTGGGGGAGTCGGGATCGGGCAAGTCCACGATCGCCAAGACCATCCTGCAGCTCGAACGGCCGACCTCCGGTGGTGTCTTCATCGACGGCAAGCCGGTGCCGCGCCGCGGTCGCGCTCTCAAGCGCTACCGCAAGGACGTGCAGATGGTCTTCCAAGACCCGTTTGCCTCGCTCAACCCGTTCCACACCATCGAGCACCACCTTGAGCGACCTATCAAGCTGCACAAGGCCGTGGACAAGGGCCAGTCGGTCCATGACCGTGTGATCGAGCTGCTCGAGCGAGTGAACCTCACTCCCGCCGAGCCGATCGCAAGGCGCCGTCCGCACGAGTTGTCCGGCGGTCAGCGTCAGCGCGTGGCGATCGCCCGCGCGCTCGCGCCCGGCAGCCGGTTCCTCATTGCCGATGAGCCGGTGTCGATGCTCGACGTGTCGATCCGGCTGGGTGTCCTCAACCTCCTGGCGCGCCTGCAGCGCGAGGAGAACCTGGGTGTGCTGTACATCACCCACGACCTGGCCACGGCCCGTCACTTCTCTGACGAGATCATGGTCATGTACCGCGGTGATGTGGTCGAGCGTGGTCCTGCGGACCAGGTCATCCTCGACCCCCAGCACGACTACACCAAGACCCTGCTCCAGGCCGCTCCGGACCCGGACCGGCTAGGGCAGATGCGCGACGAGGTCCGTGCCGCACTCGCCGCAGCAAAGGGCTAAGCCCCGGCATACGGCCGATGCGCTGCTTGAGATAAGGGAGGCAGCGCATCGGCCGTGTGGGAGACTTGTGAAGTGACCCCCCGCTCCAGCCAGGAGGACCGCTGATGCGCCGCGGTGATGGCCGACTTACCCATGAGCTCGACCCCCAAGATCAGGGCCCGCAGGACGCCTGCGGAGTGTTTGGCATCTGGGCTCCGCAAGAAGAGGTAGCCAAGCTCACCTACTTTGGGCTCTACGCACTCCAGCACCGTGGACAGGAGTCCGCCGGCATCGCGACGTCGACCGGCGACAAGATTCTGGTGTTCAAGGACATGGGCCTGGTGTCGCAGGTGTTCGACGAGGGGGCGCTCGAGGCACTTCAGGGCCACATCGCCGTGGGCCACGCGCGCTACTCGACGACCGGCGCGTCCACGTGGGCTAACGCACAGCCGACCCTGGGGCCCACCGCATCGGGCACCGTCGCGCTGGGCCACAACGGCAACCTGACCAACACGCACCGCCTGCTGGAATTGGTCGAGGAGCGGCTGGGAGCCGACCGGCGCGCAGACATGCAGGCGCGCGGCGCCTCCGACACGATGATCGTCACCGCGCTGCTGGGTGCCGAAGGGCACGGCGACCTTGCCGCGACCGCGATCGAGCTGCTGCCGCATATCGAGGGTGCTTTCTCCCTGGTATTCATGGACGAGACCACGCTGTACGCCGCGCGCGACCCCCAGGGGGTGCGTCCGCTCGTGCTCGGTGAACTCGAGTCCGGTGGCTGGGTGGTGGCCTCGGAGACCCCCGCGCTCGACATCGTGGGCGCGCGTGTGGTGCGTGAGATCGAGCCCGGTGAGTTTGTCACCATCGACGGCGACGGCGTGTACTCGCAGCGCTTTGCGCAGGCTGACCCCAAGGGTTGCGTCTTCGAGTTTGTCTACCTGGCCCGCCCCGACACCACCATTTCCGGGCGCTCGGTGCATGCTGCGCGCCTCGAAATGGGCCGCGCCCTCGCGCGCGAGCACCCCGTCGAGGCAGACCTGGTGATGCCGACCCCCGAGTCCGGCACCCCCGCGGCCGTGGGCTACGCGCAGGAGTCCGGCATTCCGTTCGGTCAGGGCCTGACCAAGAACGCCTACGTGGGCCGCACCTTCATTCAGCCGTCGCAGACCCTGCGCCAGCGCGGCATCCGCCTCAAGCTCAACCCGCTGCGCGAGCAGATCGAGG
This sequence comes from Demequina sp., assembly GCF_047975725.1. Lineage (GTDB taxonomy): Bacteria > Actinomycetota > Actinomycetes > Actinomycetales > Demequinaceae > Demequina. The sequence goes on along the minus strand of NZ_JBKEED010000030.1, from coordinate 51,804 downwards.
GCAAGCGCCTGGTGGTGGTCGACGACTCGATCGTGCGTGGCAACACCCAGCGCGCCATTGTGCAGATGCTGCGCGACGCGGGCGCAGCCGAGGTGCACGTGCGCATCTCGTCGCCGCCCGTGCAGTGGCCCTGCTTCTACGGCATCGATTTTGCGACCCGCGAGGAACTGGCCGCCGTGGGCCACACGGTCGACGAGATCCGCGACCAGCTTGGCGCCGACTCCCTGGGCTACATCTCTGCCGACGGCATGATTGCCGCGACCGAGCAGGCCCAAGAGCGTCTGTGCACCGCCTGCTTTACGGGCGAGTACCCCATCACCCCGCCCGTCAACGCGCGCCACCTGCTGGCGATCCAGCCCGTGGAGGTCTGAATGTCCGAGCCCATCACCTATGCAGGCGCAGGAGTCGACACCGAGGCGGGTGACAAGGCCGTCGAGCTGATGAAGTCCGCCGTGGCCCGTACTCACGGCCCCGAGGTACTGGGCGGCATTGGCGCGTTTGCCGGGCTCTTCGACGCCTCCGCTCTCAAGGACTACGACCGGCCGCTGCTCGCCTCGTCGACCGATGGGGTGGGCACCAAGATTGTGATCGCCCGCTCGCTCGATGTGCACGACACCATTGGCCAGGACCTGGTCGCCATGGTGGTCGACGACATCGTCGTGTGTGGAGCCAAGCCCCTGGTCATGACCGACTACATCGCGTGCGGCCGCGTGGTCCCCGAGCGCATCGCGGACATTGTCCGCGGCATCGCCGAGGGCTGCGAGATGGCCGGAGTCGCCCTCGTGGGCGGCGAGACCGCGGAGCACCCGGGCGTCATGGACGCCGACGACTACGATGTGGCCGGCGCCGCGATCGGTGTGGTGGAGGCCGATGCGCTGCTGGGCCCCGACCGCGTCCGCGCGGGTGACGTGGTGGTCGCCATGGCCTCCTCCGGCCTGCACTCCAACGGCTACTCGCTGGTGCGCCGCGTGGTCTCGCACGCGGGCTGGTCGCTCGACACCCACCTCGATGATCTGGGTCGCACCGTGGGCGAGGAACTCCTCGAGCCCACGCGTATCTACTCGCGTCTGTGTGTCTCGCTGGCCCACAGCACCCCTGGACTGCGGGCGTTCTCGCACGTGACCGGCGGCGGCCTTGCCGCGAACCTCGCGCGCGTGCTGCCCGGCGGCTTGGCGGCGACCATTGCGCGTGACTCGTGGACCTTGCCGCCCGTGTTCTCGGTGGTACAAGACGCGGGCTCGGTGCCCGTCAACGACCTCGAGTCGACGCTCAACATGGGTGTGGGCATGGTTGCAGTGGTGGCTCCCGAGGATGTGGACGCACTCGTGGCAACCTCGACCGCAGCAGGGGTGGACGCCTGGGTGCTCGGCGAGGTCGGCGACGACGATGGCCGCATCACCGGGCCCGACACCGTGCGTGGCGCCAAGGGCGTGCACGGCGGCGCGGTTTACCTCACGGGCGCCTACCGCCGCTAGGGCGGCGGGCGGCCTGCCGCTCCGTCCGCGCGCACCACGAAGGTCGGACGCACAAAGAACGGCCCGCGCCAAGCGCGGGCCGTCAGTGCGAATCGTCAGCGCTGGTTAGCGCTCGTCGTCCGCCCACCGGTCGGCGTACAGGTCGGTGTCGTCGGTGTCCTCGACGGAAGAGACCGACGGCGTGGACTGGGCAGACCCGCTAATCAGCTCGCGCTCCAGGTCGCGCAGGTCCGCGCCGTGGTTGGAGTACTTCAGCTGACGCGCAATCTTCGCGTCCTTAGCCTTCTGACGGCCGCGCCCCATGTCGCCGTCCTTTCTCAGTTGCGTCGCGGGCGCGCACATGCTGCGGGCCCTGCGGTTTGAGTCCTGGGGGTACTTTACATCGGTCCGGTCGATGGTTGCGAGTCCCCAGCCACGTCCGATTTGAGAAAACTCGAGCAAACGTCGTCATAATCGAGAATGTCTCGTGTCTCATGAGGCACCGACCCATCAGGGTCAGCATGGAACCGATAGGAAGCAAGACATGATGGCTGACACAGTCCAGGAGCCGGACAAGCTGCTCACGCCCTCCGAGGTCGCGGCGATCTTCAGGGTTGACCCCAAGACCGTCACGCGGTGGGCCAAGGTGGGCAAGTTGTCCTCGATCCGCACCCTGGGCGGCCACCGTCGTTTTCGCGAGGCAGAGGTGCAGGCCCTCCTCGCGGAGGCACAGGAGCAGCGCCGCCCCTAGTATTGCCGCTTAATCGGCCCCCGTCCCCTTTGCTTGATGACGGGGGCCGTTGTGCGTCCATGGGCCGTATCTTTGACCCATGCTCAGTACCGGACTGGCGACGCCCTTGGGTGTGCTCACCGTGGTCGCAGATGACGACGGCACTGTCCTGGCCGCGGGCTTTCGCCCACTCGGTGAGGTGGTGGCGCAGTTGAGCATGGCCGATGCGGGTGGCCACCTGGAGCCAGGTCACCTTTCGCACGTGGCCGCCGCCGTCGAGGCTTGGGTGGGCGGCGCGCCCGCTGCGCTCAGCGAGGTGCCGGTACGCCTGAGTGGTGGGCCGTTCACCACTCACGTGTGGGAGACGCTGCGCACCGTACCCGCCGGCGAGGTGGTCTCGTATGGTGAGCTCGCGCAGATGGCAGGCAGCCCCCGCGCCATGCGCGCCGTGGGGACGGCCTGCGCACGCAACGCGATCGCCCTCTTTGTCCCGTGCCACCGGGTGATTGCGGCGGGAGGGCGCCTGGGGTCGTATGGGTTCGGTGGCCCGGGCATCAAGGCCGCGCTGCTCGAGCACGAGGGCATGCGGCTGAGTGCCGGGCCGGTGTCGGAGGCCACCCGCGTGGGCGGTCCCGTCGATTCGGCGAGCACCTGGTGAGCACCGTGGGCGAGGTGCCGCTGCGGTCGTGGCTTCCGTATTTTGTGGCGCTGGCCGCCGCGTGGGGCTCGAGCTTTCTGTTCATTGAGGTGGGGCTCAGGGGCTTCGCTCCTGCACAGGTGGGGCTAGGTCGGCTGGTCTTTGGGGCCATGGTGCTGATCGCCATGGTGGCGTCACTGCGTCGGCTGCCGCGCCTGACGTGGCGCACGGTGGCAGCGATCGCGGCGGTGGGGGCGTTCTTGTCAGGGATCCCGCTGATCCTGATCCCGCTCGCGCAAGAGCACGTGACGTCGATCCTCGCGAGTCTGCTCAACGCGACCACGCCGCTATGGACCGCGTTGTTCGTGGCGCTGCTGATCCCCACCGAGCGGGTGACCCGAGCACAGTTGCTCGGCCTCGTGCTCGGCGCCCTCGGCATCGCCGTGCTGCTGGGCGCGTGGAACGTGGCCGAAGTGCCGCTTCTGGGAGCGGCACTGATGTTGGCGGCGACAGCCTGCTACGGCATCGGCTCGACGCTGTCGCGAGTGTTGCTCGGGCGCGTGCAGGAGTCCCCGGTGGTGCTCTCCGCGGTGCAGATCACGCTGTCGGCACTCATCGTGGCGCCTTTTGCGCTGGCATCCCCCGCGCCACAGCCCGGCGCGATCGCGTGGGACTCGTGGTCGCTGTGGGCGATCGTCGCGCTGGGCGTGACGGGAACGTCGTTCGCGTACGTGTGGTTTTGGAAGGTCGTCAAAGCCGTCGGGGCGACCACCGCGACGTCAGTGACCTATGTGGTTCCCGTGGTCGCGACTACGCTCGGCGTGCTCGTGCTCAATGAGCGACTGCACTGGTACGAGCCCGTTGGCGCCGCGATCGTGCTGACGGGAGTGTGGCTCGCTCAGCGGCGGCCCAGGCTTAGAACGCCTTCTTGATCCGCTCGACCGAGGCGGTGGGGAACAGGTCTTTGTTCTTCTTGATCTTTCGTGCGCCCGCGGCGACCAGGATCAGGATGATGAACAGCATCACGCCCGCGACCATGAGCGCCGACAGCCACACGTCGAACACGACGGACAGGCCCGCGATCGCCGCCACAATCAGCACAAAGAACAAGAAGAAGCCCAGTGCGGCGGCCGCGGCCATGAGGCCCACACCCTTGCCCAGCTCCCGGCTCTTGTACTTGAGCTCGACCTTGACCACCTCGACCTCAGTGCGGATGGTGGCGATCCACTGGCCCGCGATGGCGCCCAGCAGCGCGTTGAGGATGGTCTTACCGAAACTCGAGCCCATGATTTCTCCCTGAAATGGCGTGGTCCTAGTACACCGTCTATCGGCACACGAGCGCAAACGCGTAAGGCCAGCGTGTGCCGCCCCCCCCTCCCGGGGTTCGCGTAGGTGACGCCCACTTTGGCCGATCCGGTGCGCGCTGCGCGTCGATGGCGGCTAACCACTGGCCTGCGGTGCGGTCAGGCTCACGCGGCCGATGCGCTGGATCGACAGTGCACGGATGCTCGCCCCCTCGGGGACGGGCCTCACTCTGGGGTCGACCCACACCCCCGTGGCATCGCTCCACGGCAGCACCTCGAGGGTCAGGTCGCGGCCGTCCGTCACGTCGATGTCCCACGCGCGCCCATGCCAGGAGTGGTCGCTGATCACCTGGTCGTCGCGCACGGCACGCGCCACGTCGCCGGTCCACTCGACGCCCAGCACCGCGCGATCCGCACCGACGACTGCTGCGGCGGTCACCTGGACGCTCACGCGCGCCGCGCCCGAGTAGTCCGTCGGAGCGCTCAGGCGGTGCAGCGGCCCGCCTCGCGTGGGCGCCGGGGCGGTGGCCACCAGGGCGCCGGGCGCCTCGAGCGCGACCGGCCCGGCCGTTGAGGTGACGGTCCAGCGAGCCCAGGAGAGCGCATCGGCCGTCAGGGCCTGGGGGGGGAGAGCGTCCCGCCCTCGGCGGCGAGCGCGCCGGGGGAGGGCAGGACCGCGAGCGACGCGACGGGCGCGGCGGGATGGACCACGAGTGCGCCGTCGGAGGCGGTGATGGGCTGGTCGGCGAGGATCAGGCGCTCGCGGCCCCACACGTCGAGCACGTACGCGTGGTTGGCGGCGCAGCAGGTGGTGGTGCAGCCGCACCTGGCCGTGCTCGCCCAGCGGCGGGTGAAAGTCGTGGGCGAGGGTGTCGGACCAGTGTTCGCGCGGCAACCGCGAGTAGTGGATCTCGCCCGTGATGGGGAACGTGGGGGCGCCGCCGCGCTCGAGCGAGCGGCTGGTGATCTCAATGCGATCGGGGGGGTGCCGGCCGGCTCGCCCATGGGTAGCTGGCCACGCCTAGGGGAAGGAGCGGGCGCGGGAGTGATCGAGATCGGGGCCGGCGTCGTCGCCGGCGGTGCATCCGGGGCCATGGTCCCCAGCCTAGGGAGCGGAAAGCGCCTCCGAGGCGGAACGGTCGGACACCGAGGCACGCAGCACGAGCCCCGCGGCCAACAGCGCGGTCGCGACGGGCGTCACCACGGACGGAATCAGCACCATCGAGACCGTCATCATGAGGTCTGTGGGCCACATGAGTCCCGTCGAGGCCCACACGCGAGTGGTGACTTCGGTTCCGAGCAGCGAGATGACGGCGACCACAGCGAAGATGGGGATGGCCACCTTGACCATGCGCGCACCGACGGCGCTGCGGTCACCCTGTCCCAGGCTCAGCGTGTGCCCGCGCCGCAGCCCCCACCACGCCACCGCCAGCGCAGCGGCGACGGGGAGTCCCACGTCCAAGCCCAGGTCGTAGCACCACACCACCAGGGCTCTGCCCGCGTCGTATTGGTCCGCGAGCTCCCACGAGCGCCACAGCAACTCACGCAGTGCCCACAGGACAATCACGCTGCCCACGATCACGCCTGCGATGGTCAGCAAGCGACTGGCCGGCACCGGACGGCGCGGCTCTACCTGCGCATCGTCCTCTTCCTCGTATGACATTCGCCCCCCTTTGGCGGTCGTGACGAGTTGGAGACTCCCTTGACCATACCGCTAGCAGGGGCAACGCAAAAGGCCCCCGGTTTCCCGAGGGCCTTCACTGGTGGCTCCGACCGGCGTCGATCCGGTGACCTTTCGATTTTCAGTCGAACGCTCTACCAACTGAGCTACAGAGCCTTGCGCTGGGGCGAACCCCTGCTTGCGCGAAAGCCCCTCCACAAGAAGGGGCTGAATCGCACCGCGACCCTGACGGGACTTGAACCCGCGACCTCCGCCGTGACAGGGCGGCGCGCTAACCAACTGCGCTACAGGGCCTTGCTGGACCACCTCGTGAGAAGTGGGCCGAAGAAAATCATAGACCATCCCGAGGGGTGCTCCGTACCCCCAACGGGATTCGAACCCGTGCTACCGCCGTGAAAGGGCGGCGTCCTAGGCCGCTAGACGATGAGGGCGCCGTCCGACGCCCGAAACTTCCGGCCGCCGAGGACCTGACTATGGTACGGGTCAGGGGGCCAGTTCTCCAACTCGGCCCCACATCAGGGCCGATGCTCTTGCTGGGTGGGCGACAATGGCGCCATGGTGCAGATGACCCGCGAGGAGTTCGAGGCCGCTGTTGACGACGCGATCGACGCTATTCCGGAGGATCTGCTGAACCTTGTCGACAACGTCGTGATTCTCGTGGAGGAGGACGCTCCCGAGGGCGATCCCGACCTGTTGGGCCTGTACGACGGGGTGGCGCTGACCGAGCGAGGCGCGGACTGGGGCATGGGTGACCTGCCCGACCGGATCTTCATCTACATGAACCCCACGCTGCGGGTGTGCGACGACGCAGACCACGTGCGCGAGGAGGTCGCGATCACGGTGGTGCACGAGATCGCCCACCACTTTGGGATTGACGACGAGCGTCTGCACGAGCTCGGCTGGGGCTAGGGGCACGGGATCCCCGTTGCCGCGACACGGGCCTCCAACGGTCCACGCGGGTGCCCAGCAAGTACCGTGTGGCCCATGAGACAGAACTTCCCCTCGGGTGGCCCCTTCGAAGACCTCTACGGCTACTCGCGCGCGGTGCGGGTGGGCAACCACATCTCCGTGTCCGGCACGTGTGCCCGCGACGACGCGGTCGTGGCCGATGCCTACGCCCAGGCGCTCGACGCGCTGCACACGATCGTGCGCACGCTCGAGGAGGCAGGCGCGAGCGTGGGCGACGTGGTGCGCACCGTCACCTACGTGACGGACATCAGGGACCTCGAGAAGATCGCGGCCGCGCACAGCGAGGTGTTCGACGCCGTGCGCCCGGCCGCGACCATCGTCGAGGTGTCACGCCTGGCCGACCCCAAGTACCTGGTCGAGATCCAGGCCGATGCGGTAGTCGCCCAGGCGTAACCGCCGCCCAGGTTTACGCCTCGTCGGGCGCGGCCTCCCAGGCGCTTGAAGCCATCTCCTCGATGGAGTGCGCCATCTTCCACTCGATGTCGTCCGCTGCGAGCTCGCCGGTGGCGACAATGCGCGCCGGGTCGCCGGGGCGGCGTTCGCGCACCTCGGGCTCAAGGTCGGAGCGTGCTGCGGCCAGCAGCGAGCCCACGATCTGACGCACCGACGTGCCGTCACCCGACCCCAGGTTGTACACGGGGGCTAGCGGCTTGCCAAAGTCGAGCATGCGGGCAGCGGCCACGTGCGAGTGGGCCAGGTCCTGGACGTGCACGTAGTCGCGCACGCACGTGCCGTCCTCGGTGTCGTAGTCGTCGCCAAAGATCAGCGGCGCCTGCCCGGCCTTGATGGCACGGATCACCTTGGGGAACAGGTTGTGGGGGCTCGCGTCGTAGACGTCGGGCGTGCCCGAGCCGACCACGTTGAAGTAGCGCAGCGACGTCGCACGCAGCGGCGCATCGGTACCGGCCGTCGCCCGCACCTGGTCGCGAATCAGCCACTCGCCAATCAGCTTGGACTCGCCGTAAGGCGACTCGGGCGTGGTGCCGGTCTCCTCGGTGACCACCGACTCGGCGGGCGTGCCGTAGACCCCTGCGGAGGAGGAGAAGACGAGCCTGGTGACACCCGCATCGGCCATCGCCTCGAGCAGGCATGCGGTGCCCTCGACGTTCTGGCGGTACGTGTGGATGGGGAACTTCACGGACTCGCCGGCGTACTTGTAGCCGGCGCAGTGAATCACGCCCTTGACACCGTGCTCGGTGAGCGCCGCGCGCACCTTGTCCGTCTCGAGGATGCTCGCCTGCACAAACGGCACGCCCTCGGGGATGAACTTCTCGTAGCCGCTCGACAGGTCGTCGAGCACGACGGCGTCGATGCCGCCATCAATGAGCGCGCGCACCACGTGCGAGCCGATGTAGCCGGCGCCGCCGGTCACCATCCAGGTCATGTCAGTTCTCCTTGTGTGCGGTTAGCTGTCGCGCCGCGCGCCCTGCGAGGGCACCACGGTGAAGATCGAGGGCTCGCGCAGGCCAGCGGCGCTGAGGGCGTCACGGACGGCCGATGCGATGGATTCGGCCCGCTCGGCCGGCACCAGGGCGATCGACGAGCCGCCGAACCCGCCGCCGGTCATGCGGGCGCCGATGGCTCCGTGGGCCACGGCGGTGTCGCATGCGAGGTCGATCTCGGGCACGGTGATCTCGAAGTCGTCGCGCATCGAGACCTGCGACGCATTGAGCAGGTCTCCGATCGCGCGCGGACCGTCGGCGTCGAGGGTCGCCACGGTGTCGAGCACGCGCTGGTTTTCGGTGACCACGTGGCGCACGCGGCGGTAGGTGACGTCGTCCAGGCGGGCCTGAGCGTCGGCAAGGCCATCGGCGGTGACCTCGCGCAGCGTGGCGACGCCGAGCTCCTGAGCACCCTTGGCGCACGAGGCGAAGCGCTCGCCGTAGCCGCCCGTGGCGTGCTCGTGCTCGACGTTGGAGTTCATGACGAGGATCTGCAGGTTCTCCTGCGCGAGGTGCAGCGCGACCGGGTGCGCCTGCTCCGTGTCGCAGTCGAGGAACACCACGTGGTCGGCCTCGCCCAGCATGCTCGCGGCCTGATCCAACAGGCCCGTGGGCGCGCCCACAGCCTTGTTCTCCGCGACGCGGCCAATACGTGCGAGGGCGAGCTTGTCGAGGCCAAGTCCCCACAGTTCGTTGAAGGCCACACCCACCGCGCACTCGAGGGCGGCCGAGGAACTGAGCCCCGCGCCCACCGGAACGTCCGAGTCGATGAGGATGTCCAAGCCGGCGGCGGCGCTCAAGTCAGCACCCGCATCGGCCGCTGCCCAGGCGACGCCCAACACGTAGGCGCTCCAGCCGGACATGCCGTCGAGCGAGAGGTCGTCGAGGCTCGCGGTGACTTCGGCGTCGGCGAAGGTCGAGCGCAGGCGGATGGTGCGATCCTCGCGCACACCCACCGCGGCCCAGGTGCGCCGGTCGATCGCAAAGGGCAGCACGTAGCCGTTGTTGTAGTCGGTGTGCTCGCCAATGAGGTTGACGCGGCCGGGAGCCGACCACACGCCCGTGGGGGCGTAGCCATACGCGGCCTCGAAGGCCTGGGAGAGGGTGGTCATCGGTTGCTCCAGTGGTGGTCGGCGCGGGCGAGTGCCTCGCGAAGGTTCTGTGCCGAGGTCTCAGGGACCAAGTCTCCTACCCAGGCTCCCATAGCCGCCTCGGAACCGGCGAGGAACTTCATCTTGTCAGCACCACGGCGGGGGCTCGTGACCTGGAGCATCAGGCGAATGCCCTCGGGGTCGGTGAGCGGTGCCTGGTGCCACGCGGAGATGTACGGGGTCGGAGTGTCATACAGGTGGTCGAGCGCCCGCAGCAGGCGGGGGTGCAGTTGTGCGAGTTCGTCGCGTTCGGCGAGGCTCGTGTGAGCGAGGTCGGGGATGTCCCGGTGGGGCAGCAGGTGCACCTCGATGGGCCAGCGGGCGGCGAACGGCACGTACGCGGTCCAGTGTTCACCGGCGATGACCACGCGGCTGCTCGAGCGCTCGCGGTCAAGGATGTCCGCCATGAGGCTCGGCCCGTACTGCGCGATGGAGGCCTGCAGGCGCTGCGTGCGCGGCGTCACGTAGGGGTAGGCGTAGATCTGGCCATGGGGGTGGTGCAGCGTGACGCCAATCGCCTCGCCACGGTTCTCGAACGGGAACACCTGCTGGATGCCGGGGATCTGGCTGAGCTCGTGCGTGCGCTGCGCCCACGCTTCGATCACTGTGCGGGCGCGGTTGTCACCCAGCGTCGAGTACGAGCCCTCGTGCTCGGGGGAGAAGCACACCACCTCGCAGCGGCCCACCGAGACGGTGGCGCGCTCAATGCCGATGCCCGTGGCGGCACGGTCGCCCGGCTCACCCACGGCGGGGCCAAAGGACGGCGAACGGTTCTCGAAGACCGCGACGTCGTAGGCGTCGGGGATCTCGCTGGGGTTATCGGGGCTCTGGGGGGCCAGCGGGTCCAGGTGTGCGGGCGGAAGCATGACCCTGTTCTGGCGTGACTTGGCGATGGTGATCCACTCGCCCGTGAGGGGGTCCTGGCGCAACTGTGCGGTCTCGGGCCGCGGGTCGAGGGTGCGCGCGTCTTCCTTGCGCTCGGGCGGCAGTGTGGTGCCGCGATCGTCGAAGTAGAGCAGGTCGCGGCCGTCGGCGAGGGTGTCGCGGATGATCCGGATGGTGGGGTCGGACGCGATCGGGGTGAGCGAGTCGGTGCGCCCGTGCGTCGGGTTGCCTGCCGTGGGCGTGGTGCCTGCTTCGACCGCCATGCGGCCTCCTTGCCTAGGAATCCTGTGCGTTCTGTGGTGGGTCGACGGGGCAGTTGAGGGGCGTTGTTCTCCCGACTGTGACCGGTCACAGTCAGTTTACCGATGGCGTCCCCTGTCGCGAAAGTCAAAGGTCCCGTGGCGTGTGCTGCGCTGGTGGCGGCAGTGGCGTGGGCAGTGGCCGCTACCCTGGCCTGCGAAGGAGGTGCCCGTGGCACGCACACACCGCGGACCCAGCATGCACGACGTCGCCGCGCGCGCCGGAGTCTCTCACCAGACCGTCAGTCGCGTCCTCAACGACTTCGAGGGCATTCGTCCGGCCACGCGCGAGCGCGTGCTCGAGGCCATCGACGAGCTCGGCTACCGCCGCAATCTCGCGGCGCGGGCGCTCGTCACTGGCCGCACCCAAACCATCGGCATGATCGGGCCTGGCAACCCGGACATCGGCCCGTTGTCGACCCTCCATGCCGTCGAACGGGCGGCCCGGGGCGCCGGGCTGCACACCATGATGACCAGCGCCGGCGCTGACTCCGACAGCGTGCGCGAGGCGCTCGACTTCCTCGTGGGTCGCGGCGTCGACGCGATCGCCCTGGTCGCCCAACAGGTCAGCGTGCGCGAGGCGCTCGACGGCTACGACCCGGGCGTCCCCGTGGTTCACCTGCTCACCGGAGGCGAGCCCGAAGGGCAGGCCGCGTCGATCGACCAACGCGCAGGCGTGCGGCTCGCGATCGAGCACCTGGTCGCACACGGGCACAGCCGTATTCAGCACGTCGCCGGACCCCAGACCTACGCCGAGGCCCAACTGCGCCGAGACGAGTTTGCCGCCGAGCTCGACCGTCGCGGCCTTCCCGCGCTAGAGATCCTCGAGGGCGACTGGAGCACGGACTCCGGCTTTGCCGCCGGACTCGCGCTCGACCGCACCGCGACCGCCGTCCTGTGCGGCAACGACGAGATGGCCGTAGGGCTCATCCACGCCCTCACGAGCGCAGGCCGCTCCGTCCCCGACGACGTCTCGGTGGTGGGCTACGACAACATCGCCGCCGCACGTCACAGCCTGCCGCCGCTGACCTCCGTCAGCCAGGACTTCGAGGCCGTGGGCAAGCGGGCCGTGGAGCTCATCGTCGCCGCGATCGCGGGCGTCACGCCCTCCCACTCCGAGCTGATCGCTCCCACTTTGGTGGAACGGTCGTCTGTCGCCGCGCCCCACGCGTAGGCGGTGCCGGCGAGCGGCGCTGTCGTTACTGCAGAGCGATACCCGTCGCTCGCTCGAGCCGGGAGATCAACTCAGCACGGGCATCGGCCTCACGGGCGATGGGGTTGGGGGAGAGCGGTGCGCGGCGCTTGAGGTAGCGCCCGGTGTCCTGGGCCGTGGGCTCGTCCGAAACGGCGAGCCACACCTGGGTGTCGGCGCCCTGGTCGACCTCGTCCCAGGCGTCCGGGCCGCCCAACTCAGTGCGAATCCAGCCGGGATCCACCACGTTGACCGCCGACTCGGGGTGCAGGCCCGCCAGGTGGAACGCGAGCATCGAGTCGTGCAATTTTGAGTCCGCATAAGCCTGACGGCCATCCCACGCGCGCGTGGCCCAGTCGAGATCCTCGGGGGTCCAGGTGCCGTCCGCTTCGAGTCCGCTCGTGAGGAAAACCATCCGTGGCGCCACGGGCAGCAGCGCGGTCAACACGTACGCAGAAGCGACATTGACCTGGAAGATGCGCTCGAGCCCGTCTTCGGTGAGCTCACGCTGAGTGGTCGCGCCCATCCCTGCGTTGTGAATGATCGCGTCGTAAGGGCCGTGCTCGCTTGCGGCCGATGCGAGGGCCCGGGTCTGCGTCAGGCTCGCCAAGTCTGCGGTGAGGACGGCGACCGCGCCGGGATTGGCGGCCGTGGCTGCCTGGGCGCGGTGTGCGTCGCGCGCGTGGAGGACCACCTCGTGGTCCGCGGCGATGAGCTGGCGCGCGCACTCAGCGCCAATGCCCTGCGACGAGCCGGTGATGAAGATGCGAGACACGGGTCCTCCTGGCGGTGCTGACGGGTATCAGCGTAGACATCTCGGGGCGTGGAGGGGACATAAGTCGAGGCCGCACTTCACCGGAACGGCACACATCGCCCGGAGAAGTACGGCCTCAACGACTCATAGCCTACGCGCCAGTACGCTAAATACACCGGACGCTCGTCCCAAAGGCGTGTGAACGTCAGGTCAAGACCATCCCCGGAGCCGTCAGGAGACACGCATGGGCATTGCCGACGAACTGATCGAGAACAACCGCGAGTACGCCGAGTCGTACACCCCCGACCGTCCGCTGCCGCCTCGCCGCAAACTCGCCGTCGTGGCCTGCATGGACTCGCGCCTCGATACCTTCGCCATGCTCGGCCTTGAGGTGGGTGACGCGCACATCATGCGAAACGCGGGTGGAGTCATCACCGACGACATGATCCGTTCGCTCGTCATTTCGCAGCGCAAGCTCGGCACCCGCGAGATCATTCTGATTCACCACACCGACTGTGGCGCCCTCACGTTTACCGATGACGAACTGCGCAATCAGTTGCTCGACGAGACTGGCCTCAAGCCCACGTGGTCACCCGAGTCGTTCAAGGACCTCGACGCTGACCTGCGCCAGTCGATGGAGCGCCTGCGCCGCAACCCGTTCTTGGTGGACTCGTCGCAGGTGCGCGGCTTTGTGTTCGACGTGGCGACGGGCAACCTGCGCGAGGTCGTCTAGTTCAGGGGTGCATGTCCCCCTGCCCTCCCGGTTGATACCCGTCTCGACAGGATCCGCGCCTTGGGTGCGTGCTTGATACCGGTCTGCGTCGTGGCGCGCAGTTCTGGGGCCTGCGGCGCCGCGCGGTGCGTCTCAGCGCACATGTGACGCTCCCGGGTATTAGGCGCGCTGTCGCAGCGCAGATCCTGCTCTGACGGGTATCAACGGGTGGCGCGTGCGGGTGGCGCGTCCCGGGTGGCGCGTGCGGGGGCGAGGCGCGTCCACGGGAGGGGCGACACGCGCGGCACCAGACGTTGACTCGTGCCCCGCTGCCTTGCATACTGCGTATGTACATACTCGGTATTCACCTATCGGACGGGAACTCCCATGAGCGTGAAGCAGGCACTATTGGCACTCTTGGCCAACGGCGACCGCTACGGCTACGAGCTGCGCAGCGAGTTCGAAGACGCCACCGGAGGCGTGTGGCCCCTCAACATCGGCCAGGTTTACACCACGCTCGATCGGCTCGAGCGCGACGGGCTCGTCGCCCGCTCGGAGGCCGACGACGCACGCCAAGTGCACTACTCCCTCACCGACTCCGGCCGGGCCGAGGCCGCCACGTGGTGGACCACCCCCGTCGAGCCTGGCGCCCCCAGCCGCGAGGACGCCGCCCTCAAGATCGCGCTCGCCGTGAGCATGCCGGGCATCGACGCCGAGCAGGTGATCCAGGTGCAGCGCTCAGCCATCCTGTCACGCATGCAAGACCTCACCCGCGCCCGCCACGCCAGCGGCGACCGCGACAGCGCGTGGGCCCTCGTGGCCGACGCGATGATCTTCCGAGCCGAGGCCGAGATCCGCTGGCTCGACCACACCGCGGCGCGCCTTAAGCAGGGCACCTGGCAGCAGACGCCCCGCACGGCCGATGCGCCCGCGGCTTCCACGACCCACCTCACCAAGGAGGAGGCCAAGTGAGCACCGCCACCACTGAGGCGCATGGCGCCCGCCCCGAGATCGTGCTGAGCCTTCGAGGCGTGTCCAAGGCCTACGGCGAGGGCGACTCCACGGTTCACGCGCTCAGGGGCGCCACTCTCGAGGTCGCTGCAGGAGAAATGGTGGCCGTCATGGGCACCTCGGGTTCGGGCAAGTCGACGCTGCTGTCCGTCGCGGGCGCCATGGTCGATCCCGACAGCGGAGAGGTGTCGGTCGCGGGCGAGAGCCTTGTCGGGATGAGCGCGAGTGCGCGTGCGCGGGTGCGGCGCGAGCGCATCGGCTTTGTGTTCCAGGACTTCAACCTGATCCCCGCCCTGACGGTGCTCGAGAACGTGACGCTGCCGCTCGACCTCGATGGCCAGTCGCGTGCGACCGCGCGGTCGGAGGCACGGCGGGCGCTTGCAGCTGTGGGGCTGCGCGAGCGCGCCAAGAATTTCCCCGATGAACTGTCTGGTGGACAGCGCCAACGCGTCGCGATTGCACGCGCGATGGTGGGCAGGCGCCGCCTGGTCCTGGCCGACGAACCCACGGGTGCGCTCGACTCGGTGACGGGCGACCGGATCCTCAAGATCCTGCGGACCCTCGCGGAGGAGGGCGCGGCCGTGGTCCTCGTCACGCACGATGCACGCCACGCGGCCTGGGCCGACCGGATTGTGCAACTCGCGGATGGCGCTGTGCTCACCGAGACCCGCGCCTCCACTCCCGACGCACTGCTCGTGGGCGACGCGCGATGACAGGTGCGCGCGCATCGGCCAGGCGGGCCGCCACGAGTGCGCGCCTCGCGTGGTGCGAACTGCGCCGCGACCCGCGCCAGGGGTTGCTCGTGGCGCTGCTGGTAGCGCTGCCGGCGACCGTGCTGACGACCGTGAGCGTCGTGAGCCAGAGCCAACAGCCCACGCCAGAGCAGTTCATGACCTCGCAACTGGGTGCGAACGAGGCGTGGGTGCAGATCGTCGGTGCCGAGGGCGCGCCGGTCTGGATGGATCCAGGCAACCCGGCGATGTACTCGGTCGGCGATCCACCCAACGGCGACTCCCTCGAGGCGGATGCCCGCGAGGTCGCCGACCTCTTCCCCGACGGCACCCGGATTCTGTCGCTCGAGCCCGGGAACTTCTACGTCGCGTCGAGCGACGGCGAACTCGCGGGTACCTTCCCGGCGACCGTCGGTCCCGCGTGGGATCCCGCCTTTGCGGGGATGGCCGATGTGGTGGCTGGCTCCGCGCCCACCGACGAGCAGGTGATGGTCTCCAGCGCGCTCGCTAAGCGGTGGGGGCTGGAGGTGGGCGACTCTGTCACGGTGGGGCGTGACGGAGTGGCCAGGGAGATCTCGGGGGTGATCGACACGCCGCTCTCCGGCGACGACGGCCAGATCTTTGGGAGCGAGGCCGCGCTGGCGCCGGGCCTCGATAGCGCGGGCGGGGCGCAACCCTTCCCCAGCTACCTGCCCGACCTCGAACTCGACTGGGACGCGGTCCAGGCCCTCAACGCCAACGGTGTTCTGGTGTACTCGCGGGCCGTGACTGAGGACCCGCCCGCAGAGTACCTTGCGACGGCGGAAGCGTCGGGGGAGTCGCTCGACTCATCCATCCTCATCGGCATGGGGCTTGGGTTGGTCGAGGTGCTGCTCCTCGCGGGGGCTGCCTTCACGGTGTCGATGCGCCGTCGCCAGGAGCGGCTCGCACTGTTGGCCGCGACGGGTGCGGGGCGCGCCACGCTCGTGGGCGTCGGGGTGTGGAACGGTGCGATCCTGGGCCTCGCGGGCGGGCTGATGGGCATCCCGGTGGGGCTCGGCGTCGCGGCGCTATGGCTGTGGATTCTCGAGACGTGGGGCGACGTCTACTCCCCGGTGTGGGGCTTCCACATCGCGTGGCTACAGCTCGTCGCCATCGCGGCCTTCACCACAGCGGCGGGTGCCCTCGCGGCGCTCGTGCCAGCCATCGCATCGGCTCGGCGAGACGTGCTCGCTTCGCTGCGTGGTTCGCGCAAGCCGGGCAAGGCACGGCGTTGGCCGGCGGTGCTGGGCGGGGTGCTCGTGGTCGGCGCCGGCGTCGCACTGGGCGTCGCGCTCCGCCTGCGCGACGCGGCATGGGACGCGCCCTTCAACGAGTCCAACAGCGTCGACACCGCGGCCGCGCAGGCGACCCTTGCGGCAGCCCTCCTCCTCATCGCTGGCGCCCTCGCGCTCACGCCGGCGGCGCTGCGGCTCACCGCGCGGGTGCTGGGCCGAGTCAGTCTGAGCGCTCGCCTGGCGTCGCGCGACGCCGCGCGCCACTTGGGCAGGACGGTACCCGTGGTCGCGGCGATCGCCATCACGGTGGCCGCGGCCGGCAATATTGCGTTGGCCGAAATGCGCAACGCACAGTATTACGACGTGACGGCGGGTGACGCACTTCAGGCGCAACCCGGCGACGCTTACGTATCGCTGTCTACCTGGGACGACACCGGCCAGGTCTTTGTCGACGCTGGTCCTCTCACCGACGTCACGCAGGCGGAGTTTCCGGGGACGTCGGCTCTCGCGATCGACGTCGTGCAAACGGACTGGGACAGCACGGCGGAGGTCGCTGTCGCGTTCGCGCGCTTGCCCGAGGAGAGCACGTGTCCGGCGTGGGACCCCGAGGCGCAGTGGTTCGACTACACCAGGATGACCAAGCGGGACTTCTACGGCGACGTGCGGTGCGCGAACGGGTCGAGCGGGGAGGTGTACGGCCTGGCCGTGGGGGGTGTGGAGCAGTTCGAGTACATCGCTGGCCGACCGCCGACCACGGAGGAGGCCGCGGCACTCTCATCCGGTGGTGCCGTGGTGTTCGACCCGCTGATTGCTGGCCCGGACGCGGTAGGCGGGGACACCGGCACCATGCGCGTCGAGGTCTGGGAAATGGGGGGCGATGCGCCCACAGGCGAGACGGCTCCAGTGGCCGAGACTGACGTCCCCGTGATCGTCGCCACTCCCGAGGCGTGGGTGCGCCAGTATCCGGCGCTCCTGTCGCCTGAGGCCGCGGCCTCGGTGGGTGCGTCGGTCGTGCCGGGGACGCTGTACCTGCACCGCGACGCGGGCTTCACGCCACTTGAGCAGGACGAGCTTGAGGCGGCGCTCATGCGCGAGGGCGAACACCATGTCTACGTCGAGCGCCCCATCGACTTCGGTGAGGGCATCATCGCGTGGGGCTCGCTCATTGCGACGCTGCTGGTCGCCGGCGCTGCCGCCGGGCTGTCCCTTGGACTTGCGAGGGCCGATGCTCGGCGCGACGACCTGACCCTTGCCTCGCTGGGGGCGTCGCCGGGGCTGGCCCGGTCGGTCGCGGCGTGGCAGGGCGGGATTCTGGTGGCCCTCGCCGTCTGGATGGGTATGGCGGGCGCGGTCATGATCGACGTCGTGGGTGCACTTGAGCGGTCGGTGTCGTCCGAGTTTGCGTGGGGTGTGCTGGTCATCGGCGTGGTGGCGCCGCCGCTCGTCGTGGCGGGGCTCGCGTGGGTGATGACCAAGGTGCCCAAGGCGGTGCACTACCGACTGGCGGCGTAGCGCGCGGGCCGGCCCGCGCATCGGCCGTGTGGTGGGGGCGTGGCCGTCGTGACGGGTATCCAGCACGCGTGGGGGGTGGGAAAGCCGTCGTGACGGGTATCAACAGGGGCGCCGCACACCCCACTCGGTTGATACCCGTCACGACAGGATCCAGAGCCTTGCCGCCCGCTTGATACCCATCCGTGCAGCCAGCAGACGCTAGGCGAGCCCCCAGCGCCGGGGTTACCGTGGAGGCTGGTCCTCAAGGAGGTGTCCCATGTGGTGGAAGTTCATCCAGGCCGTGCGGCGCGGCGAGTACAAACTGTCGACCACCACGTGGATCACGGCGATCGGTGCGGTGCTCTACACCCTGACCCCCGTGGACTTCATCCCGGAGATCATGCTTGGACCGTTTGGGCTGATCGACGACATTGGTTTCTGGGCGTTCGCGTTCACGCTGGTCAATCGCGAGAAGACCGCCTGGGAAACGCAGCTTCGCGACCACGACTACGTGGACGTCACGCCCCGCACGCCGTAACGACGGAATAGTCGGGCCGCCAAGAGCGTCGCACCTCGTGGAGGTATGACATGACCGACCCCGACTTCGCCGGACTCAAGGCCGTCTTCGTCAATTGCACGCTCAAGCCCAACCCCGCGCTCAGTCACACCCAGGGCCTGATGGAGGACTCCATCGCGATCATGGAGGACCACGGTGTCGAGGTGGACCAGATTCGGCTGGTCGATCACGACGTGCCGCCGGGGGTCTATCCCGACATGCGCGAAGACGTCCCTGGTGGTAAGCAGCCAAGAGACGAATGGCCCGCACTCGCTGAGCGGATCCTCGCCGCTGACATCCTCGTGGTCGGCACCCCCATCTGGCTGGGCGAGAAGTCGTCGATCGCGACCCGGCTGATCGAGCGCCTGTACGGCCTGTCCGGCGAGACCAACGACCGCGGCCAGTTCCTCTACTACGGACGCACCGCGGGCGTGATCGTCACGGGCAACGAAGACGGCGTCAAGCACATCGCCATGAACGTCCTGTACTCGCTGCAGCACCTGGGCTACGTGATCCCGCCCAATGCCGACGCGGGGTGGATCGGCGCCATTGGGCCCGGCCCGTCCTACTTGGATGAGGGCAGCGGTGGGCCCGAGACGGGGTTCACCCAACGCAACCTCACCTTCATGACGTGGAACCTGATGCACACGGCTGCGTGGCTCAAGAAGTCCGGCGGCTTCCCGGCTGGCGGCAACTCGTCGAAGGCGTGGAGCGACGGCGAGCGGTTCGGCCACCCCAACCCCGAATACCGCTAGCCCCCCTGTACGTGCGCGGCGGCGCTCGCTAGCCTGCAGGCATGGCCGAGTTCCGCATCGCGAGCCGCACTCCCGTCGCGTACGTCGGCCTGCCACGCGAGGCCACGATGGACACGTTTTCGCAGGCGATCGGCACGGCCTTCGACGACCTTGGACGCTACGTCGAGCAGCGCGGCATCGACACCACTGGGGCCAGCCTGGTGCGTTACCGCGTGGCGAGCCACCGCACAGATTTTGTCATCGAGGTGGGTTTCGAGCTCACCGGCCGCGGCGACACCCCGGTGGTGCGCGAACCGTTCGTCATTGACGCCCTCCCCGGCGGACACTTCGCGGTGGCCGAGCAGCACGGCCCCTACGCGTGGATCGGGGGCCTTACCCGTGAGTTGATGGCCTGGGGCGACGCCCGCGGGATGGACTACGCGCTCGACCAGGGCACGGGCGGGATCGACACCTGGCAGTGCTGGTACGAGTGGTACCCGGCGCCGCCCACGCTCGGCACCCAGGGCCCCGAGGGTCCCGTCGAGGTGTGCCTGCTCCTGCGACCGTGAGTCACGGCGAAAAGGTACGTTGATCCCGTGAACGCTGTGATTGACCTCAATGCGGACCTAGGCGAGGGGTTCGGGCGCTGGAGCCTGACCGACGACGCCGGGTTGCTCGAGTCCGTCACGAGCGCCAACGTCGCGTGCGGCTTTCACGCGGGCGATGCGTTCACCATGCGCCAGGTCAGCGCCGATGCGGCGGCAGGCGGGGTAGCCATCGGCGCCCAGGTCTCCTACCGCGACTTGGCAGGTTTTGGCCGGCGCGCCATGGATGTGCCGTCGAGCGAACTCGCCGCCGAGGTCGCTTATCAGGTGGGCGCGCTCAACGTGTTCGCCGCCGCGGCGGGCGAGGGCGTGCGTTACGTCAAGCCTCACGGGGCGCTGTACAACCGCGTGGCGGTGGACCCGGTCCAGGCTCGCGCGGTGGTCGAAGGCGTGCTGATCGCGAGCGAGGGGTTGGGGCGCCCGCTGCCCGTGATGGGGCTGCCGGGTTCGGTGCTGCTGACGATCGCCCAGGAGCAGGACCTGCCGTGCGTGCCCGAGGCATTCGCCGACCGTGCGTACCTGCCCGACGGCACGCTCGTGCCGCGCTCGCGGGTGGGGGCCGTCATCGAGGATCCCGACCTCGTGGTCGAGCGCTCCGTCGCCATCGCCACCGGTGAGCCCATCCGCGCCATCGACGGCTCGCTCCTGCGCGTCGCCGCTCGCTCGCTGTGTGTGCACGGCGACACGGCCGGGGCCGTCGAGTTGGCCTCCCGCGTGCGCCAGGCCCTCGCCGATGCGGGTGTCACCTTGCGTCCCTTTGTCGCCCTCACGGGTGACGACGAGGCCGCCACGGCCGACGCAACACGGTGATCGCCTCCGCCCGCATCGTCGGCGAGGACGCGGTGCTGCTCGACGTCACTGCCGCCGCGCCCGACCTCGCCCCAGCGGTAGCCGCGGTGGCAGCGCAGGCTGCTCGCGCATCGGCCCTCGAGGGCTGGCAGGTGAGTGACATCGTGCCTGGTGCGTGCACGGTGCTCCTCGCGGGACTGACTGGAATCACGGCCGAGGCGCTCGTGCAAGAGGCGCTTGCATGGGACGTCGCGCCGGTGGCCGCCGAGGATGTCCGTGAGGTGGCGATCTCCGTCATCTTTGACGGCGAGGACCTCGACGATGTCGCCTCTCACTGGGGAGTGGCTCGTGCGACGGTGGTGGCGCGCATGCTCGCCGTCGAGCTGCAGGTGGCCTTCAGCGGGTTCGCCCCGGGCTTTGCCTACCTCGCGGGGCTTCCTGAGGAGTGGTCGGTGCCGCGGCGTGCGACGCCTCGCACCCGGGTCCCGGCGGGCGCGTTGGGGCTGGCGGGGGCCCACGCGGGGATCTACCCAGCGGCCTCTCCCGGTGGGTGGCAGCTCGTGGGCCGGGCGGTCGACACCGTGTTGTGGGATGTTTCACGTGAACCGCCCGCCTTGTTGACGCCGGGGACGAGGGTGCGGCTCGTGGAGGCCGAGCCCTCGGAACCTGTGCGTGTGGCGGCGCCTGTTGAGCGCGCTGTAAAGATCGCTGGCCCCGATGGTGTGGAGATGGTTCGCGCGGGGACGTTCACGACGGTCCAGGACCTGGGGCGCGGGGGTCGTGCGCACCTGGGGGTTCCTCACTCGGGCGCTGCCGATGCGCCGGCTGCGGCGCTCGCGAATGCGCTCGTGGGCAACGAGCCCGACGCCGCCGTGCTCGAGTCCACGCTCGACGGCTGTGTCGTTCGTGTAGAGCGCGCCGCAGTGGTGGCTGTCACCGGGGCCCGCGCGCCGGTGTGGGTGGGGGACGTCGCTGCACCGCTTGATGCGCCGCTGCGCTTGGCGGCGGGCCAGGTGCTCGAGGTGGGTGTTCCCGACGCCGGACTGCGCAGTTACCTGGCTATTCGCGGGGGATTTGGCGCTGAATCGACTCTGGGCAGCCGGTCCACTGACACGTTGTCGGGGCTTGGGCCGAAGGTGCTGCGCGACGGCGACCGGGTGGCGCTGGGAGCTGCACCGGAGGTGGATGGAGCCCAGTTCGCGCGGCTGCGGGCGGCGGCGCGGAGGTCGACAGGCGCTTGTAGTGCGGCGGGTAGTGACGAGCCCCTGGTGGTGATCCGGGGCCCGCGCGATGACTGGTTCTCGCCGGAGGCTCTCGCGGTTTTCGAGGGCGCGGCGTACCGGGTGCTCGCCGAGTCCAACCGGGTGGGCGTGCGCCTGGCAGGGCCCGCGCTCGAGCGGGCGCGCGTTGACGGGTTCGGCAGTGAGTTGTCCAGCGAGTTGCCCAGTGAGTTGCCCAGTGAGGGCATGGTGGCTGGCGCGATCCAGGTGCCGCCGTCGGGTCAGCCGGTCATCTTCCTCGCCGATCACCCCACCACGGGCGGCTACCCGGTGATCGGGGTGCTCGATGCCCTGAGCCTCGCCCGCGCTGCCCAACTTGCGCCGGGCGCCATCGCCCACTTCCGGTTCGCGTAGACCTCGCCCACTTTCGCGGGTTCCGTGCGTCCTGCGCGTAGGTGTGGGTGCGCGGGCCCCGGTGCGCGGGCCCCGGTGCGCGGGCTCCGGTGCACCCCCCGCGCGGGCCGAGGCGAACCGACGCGTGGACTGGAGCCCGGTTGCCGCACCCGTGGCATTCCAGGTACCCCGCGTGGTCCTCACCTACGCGTAGCGCGCGCCGACCCCTCACATCTGGGCCAGGTCTACGCGAACCAGGGGGGGAGAGGGGGAAAGGGCGGGGACGCGAGGGGGCAGGGACGGTAGGGCGTCGGCGCGCGCCCCCGCGGCCTGCGTGACACGATCGACTGAATGGACAGGAGCCCTCTGTGAACGATAACATTTCTGGCATGACTGATCTCGATGATGCGATCGCGCAGGTGCGCGAAGACGTCGCAACCCTTCACGCGGAACTGGTCCGCTACAACCTCATCGTGTGGACCGGCGGCAATGTCTCCGGCCGCGTTCGGGTGGGTGATGACCCCAGCGCTGATCTGTTTGTGATCAAGCCCTCCGGCGTCTCCTACGACGACCTGGCCCCTGACAACATGATCCTGTGCGACCTCGACGGCAACGTCATCCCTGGTACGCCCGGTTCTGAGCGCAGCCCGTCCTCGGACACGGCCGCGCACGCCTACGTCTACCGCCACATGCCTGAGGTGGGCGGCGTGGTCCACACGCACTCCACCTATGGCGTCGCTTGGGCGGCCCGCGGCGAGGAGATCCCCTGCGTCATCACCGCGATGGCAGACGAGTTCGGCGGCCCCATCCCCGTGGGCCCGTTCGCGATCATTGGCGACGACTCGATCGGCCGCGGAATCGTGGAGACCTTGCGTGGCCACCGTTCACGCGGTGTGCTGATGCAGAACCACGGCCCGTTCACCATCGGGTCCTCCGCGAAGGACGCCGTCAAGGCGGCCGTCATGCTCGAGGACGTGGCCCGCACGGTGCACATCGCCAAGCAGGGCGGGGAGCTCATCCCCATCCCGCAGGAGGCGATCGACTCCCTGTACGCCCGCTACCAGAACGTCTACGGCCAGTCCTCCGACGACCGTCGCGACGGCGAGACTGCCTGATGGCCCCCCAGGGGGCCGATGCGCTCGCGGCCGGGCGCACGGCGCTCGGCATCGAGTTGGGCTCGACCCGTATCAAGGCGTGCCTGATCGACTCGGACACGTCCGAGGTTCTCGCGGTCGGCTCGCACGCATGGGAGAACGCCTACGTCGACGGCTTGTGGACGTACTCGCTCGAGGACGTGTGGGCAGGCCTGCAGGGCGCCTACGCCGCGCTGGTCGCGGACGCGGAGGCCAAGCACGGCATCGCTCCCACGACCTATGGAGCGATCGGCGTCTCAGCGATGATGCACGGCTACCTCGCGTTCGACGAGGTGGGCGAAATCCTGGTGCCGTTCCGCACGTGGCGCAACACCAACACGGGCCGAGCCGCCGCCGCGCTCACCGAGGCCTTCGGGGTCAACATCCCGCTGCGGTGGTCGATCGCTCACCTGCACCAGGCGGTGCTCGATGCCGAGCCGCACGTGCTCCAGGTCGACTTCTTCACGACGCTGGCGGGGTACGTCCACTGGCGTTTGACGGGCGAGAAGGTGCTGGGCATTGGCGATGCGTCGGGCATGTTCCCCATCGACTCGGCCACGCGTGACTACGACGCGACCCTCATCGAGCGCTACAACGGCCTGCTGGGCGACCACGGCATTGATGTTGCCGGCCTGCTCCCGCGCGTGCTCGTCGCGGGCGAGCAGGCGGGCACGCTGACCCCCGAGGGTGCGGCGCTGCTGGACCCCACGGGCGCGCTCCAGACCGGCATTCCCGTGGCTCCCCCCGAGGGCGATGCGGGCACCGGCATGGTCGCCACCAACGCGGTCGCACCGCGCACAGGCAACGTCTCCGCTGGTACATCCATCTTTGCGATGGTCGTGCTCGAGCACGCGCTGGCGAAGGTGCACGAGGAGATCGACCTCGTCACCACTCCCGCCGGCGACGCCGTCGCGATGGTGCACTGCAACAACGGCGCCTCCGAGCTGGGTGCCTGGGCATCGCTGTTCACCCGGTTTGCTGAGGCCAGTGGCAGCCCGGCCGATGCGGATGCCGTCTTTGCGACGCTCCTCACCGAGGCGCTGTCTGCCGAGCCAGATGCAGGCGGCCTGCTCGCGTACAACACGCTCGCGGGCGAGCCCATCGCCGACCTTCCCGAGGGCCGGCCGCTCGTGGTCCGCACCCCCGACAGTCGCTTCACGCTCGCGAACTTCATGCGCGCACAGGTCTATGGCGTGTTTGGCACGCTGAGCCTTGGCATGGAGGTGCTCGCGGGCGAGCAGGTGGCGCTCGACAAGATGTTCGCCCACGGCGGCATCTTCCGCACCGCGGGGGTGGCCCAGCGCTTCCTCGCCGCGGCCGTGGGCGCACCCGTCGCCGTCGGCGAGACCGCGTCGGAAGGTGGCGCGTGGGGCATGGCCGTCCTGGCCGGCTTCGTCGCCGCCCCCGAGGGCACCGACCTCACCCACTACCTGGACGAGCACGTGTTCGCTGACGCGCCCGTGACCGTCGTTGATCCCGACCCGGCGGACGTCGCCGGGTACCACGCCTACCTGGACCGATACCGGGACGGTCTCGCCATCGAGCGTGCCGCCGCATCGGCCATCTGACCCACTGAATCAAGGAGAATCTTCATGACCCAGCCCAGCCTGGACCAGTACGAAATCTGGTTCGTCACCGGCAGCCAGAACCTCTACGGCGAGGAGACCCTTCGCCAGGTCGCGGAGCAGTCCCAGGAGGTCGTCGCCGGCCTCGAGGGCCTGCCCGTCAAGGTCGTCTGGAAGCCCGTCCTCAAGGACGCCGAGTCGATTCGCCGCCTGGCGCTCGAGGTCAACGCCCGCGATGACGTCATCGGCGTGATGGCCTGGATGCACACCTTCAGCCCCGCGAAGATGTGGATCACCGGCCTAGACGCGCTCGCCAAGCCGCTGCTGCACCTGCACACGCAGGCCAACGTCGAGCTGCCGTGGAACGAGATCGACTTCGACTTCATGAACCTCAACCAGGCCGCCCACGGCGACCGCGAGTTCGGGTACATCCAGTCGCGCATGGCGATCCCGCGCAAGACGGTCGTCGGCCACGTGTCCAACCCTGCTGTGCTCGCACAGGTCGAAACCTGGCAGCGCGCGTGCGCCGGCTGGGCCGCCGTTCGCACCCTCAAGCTCGCGCGCTTTGGTGACAACATGCGCTACGTCGCGGTGACCGAGGGAGACAAGACCGAGGCCGAGATCCGCTTTGGCGTCCAGGTCAACACTTGGGGCGTCAACGAGCTAGCCGAGGCCGTGGCTGCCGCCACCGATGCACAGGTCGACGCGCTGGTCGACGAGTACGTCGCGACCTACGACGTCGCCGAGGAACTACTGCCCGGCGGCGAGCGCCACCAGTCGCTGCGCGACGGCGCCGCGATCGAGGTGGGCCTGCGCTCGTTCCTCGAGGCCGGTGGCTTCCACGCCTTCACCACGTCCTTCGAGGACCTGGGCGAGCTCAAGCAGCTCCCGGGCCTCGCGGTCCAGCGCCTCATGGCGGAGGGCTACGGCTTTGGCGCCGAGGGTGACTGGAAGACCGCCATCCTGGTGCGCGTCGCCAACGTCATGGGTGCGGGTCTGCCCGGTGGTGCGAGCCTCATGGAGGACTACACCTACGATCTGGTGCCCGGCAATGAGCGCATCCTCGGTGCGCACATGCTCGAGGTGTCCCCCTCGCTCACCACGTCCAAGCCGCGCCTCGAGGTGCACGAGCTCGGCATTGGCGGCAAGGATGACCCGGTTCGCCTGGTCTTCACGGCCGATGCGGGTCCCGCCCTCGTGGTCGCCATGAGCGACATGCGTGACCGGTTCCGCCTCACGGCGAACGTGGTCGAGAACGTCGACGCTCCCGACCTGCCCAAGCTGCCCGTGGGTCGTGCCGTGTGGAAGCCCGCGCCCGACTTCGCCACGAGCGCCGAGTGCTGGCTGCTGGCCGGTGCCGCTCACCACACGGTGATGACGACCGCGGTGGGCATCGACGTGTTCCGTGACTTCGCGGAGATCGCCCAGGTCGAGCTGCTGGAGATCGACGAGGACACCACCTCGCGCGGCTTCCGCGACCAGGTGCGTTGGAACAAGGCGTACTACCGCCTGGCCCAGGCGCTCTAGCCCCGACGCCTGCAAGCCATACGCGTTGGC
This sequence comes from Demequina sp., assembly GCF_047975725.1. GTDB lineage: Bacteria > Actinomycetota > Actinomycetes > Actinomycetales > Demequinaceae > Demequina. The sequence continues at coordinate 25,553 of NZ_JBKEED010000030.1, read as the reverse complement.
CCCCGCCTGTCGAGGCGGGGGCCAACTGCTCTCAATGGGACATGGGTGCCAGATTCGCGCGGAATCTGACACCCATGTCCCATTTCGGCGCGCCGTAGGGGCGCGTCAGGTGCGCGGGTCGAGGTCCTCCGGCAGCGGACGCACAATCTCGTCCGTGTGGTGCAGCTCGAATGTGGGCGCAGGGGTGGTGTGCTCCGCCGCGTCCTCCTGGACCACCGGCTCGGTGACCGGCTCGGGTTCAGAAGCCTCGGGCTGGGCGGGCGTGGGCTGGCTGCCCGCTACCGCATCGGCCCATGCGCGGGCCTCGGGTGAGGCCGCCCCCGCGTTTGCGGCGACGCCATCCGTTGCCGAGCCGCCCGTTGCGGCCATGCCCACGAACCCGGCGCCCGATGCGGCGGTCACGCCCGGCGCGGTCGCCCGGCGGGGCCCCTTGGGAGACCCGGCCCGTGCATCGGCCTGACGGCTCATGCGTCCGGGCAGGTGCCAGCGTCGCGGCTGCGGTAGGTGGGTCTTGGCGCCCTCGACGTCGATCTCGGCGGTCGACGGCTGGAGGCCGTACTCCTCGCCGATGGTCGTCGTGATGTGCTCGACAAACTCCTCGCGGTTGGTGCGCAGGTACTTGCGATGCTCGCGCCTAAAGGCCTTGATGGTCGACAGACAGATGCCGATCATCACGAACGAGAACGGCAGGGCGGTGATGATCGCCGCTGTCTGTAGTGCGGACAGGCCGCCGGACAGCAGCAGCGCGATCGCCACGAGCGCCGTGGTGCACGCCCAGAACACACGCACCCAGCGCGCGGGCGACTCGTTGCCGCCGGTGGTGAGCATGGACAGCACCAGCGATCCCGAGTCGGAGCTGGTGACGAAGAACACGGCGATCAGCACCATCGCGCCAATGATGAGCGCGGTCGAGCCCGGGAGGAACTCGAGCATGGTGAACAGCGAGCCGTTGGAATCCACGGCGCCGTCTGCGCCCACAATCCCGCCGCCTAGATACAACTCGCGGTACAGCGCGGTGCCTCCCAGCACGGAGAACCACAGCATGGTGATGAACGTGGGGACCATGAGGATGCCCCACACGAACTCGCGCACGGTGCGGCCCTTGGACACGCGGGCGATGAACACTCCCACGAACGGTGCCCACGAGATCCACCAGCCCCAGTAGAACGTGGTCCACGATGCCTGCCACTGTTCGCCGGCCTCGCCTTGGAAGGCGGACACGTTGAAGGACAGCCCGATGAAGTCCTGGATGTACACGCCGATCGACTGCACGAACTCGCGCATGAGGAACGCGGTGGGGCCAGCGAACAGCACAAAGAGCAGCAGGAACAACGCGAGCGCGAGGTTGATGTTCGACAGCCACTTCATGCCGCGCTGCAGGCCGGTGACCAAGGAGAAGATGGTCACGATCGTGATGACGATGATGAGGATGATCTGCGTGCGGGTTGACGGGTCAGCGATGTCGACGGCCTCGAGGCCAGACGAGATCTGCAGGACGCCCAGGCCCAGCGAGGTGGCGACACCGAACAGCGTTCCCACGACGGCGGTGACGTCGATGACGTTGCCCCAGGCGCCCTTGATGCGGTCTCCCAGGAGCGGCTCGAGCGCGTAACGCACGGACACGGGGCGTCCGCGACGGTGCACGGCGTAGGCGATGCCCAGGCCCACCACGATGTAGATGGCCCACGCGTGGATGCCCCAGTGCAGGAAGGTCTGCGCCATGGCCTGCTGGGCGAGTTGTTCTGACGTTCCGGCCACACCGGGACGCGGGTTGGCGAAGTGTGACAGCGGCTCGGAGACACCGTAGAACACCAGGCCAATGCCCATGCCGGCCGCGAACAGCAGCGCGAACCACGAGAACATCGAGAACTGAGGCTTGTCGTCGTCCTTCCCGAGCGTGATGTTGCCAAAACGGCTGAATCCCATGACCAGCGCGAAGCCCACAAAGGCTGCCGCGATGAGCACGTAGTACCAGCCGAAGGAGTTGATGATGCCGGACTGAATCGCGTCGAACAGTCGCTCGGCGACGTCGGGAGCGATGATCGCGAACGCGACGAACGTGAGGATGATCCCCGCTGAGGGGTAGAACACCCACTTGGCCAAGGTGGTGCGGTTCATCGGCTCCTTTGCCGGGACCGCTGCGCCCGTGGACGCTGGTGCATCTGTGGTCATGGGGTCGACGGCGCGGGCATGGCGCCGCCCCTCCTTCCTGGAGTAACGCTACTGCTCGGACGGGCGGGAAGCGCGGATTGAGGGGACGGCACTGCTGACGGCCGATGCGCGAGCGGCCTGGGGGGCGATGGCGCCTAGGCGGCTACCTGGGCTGGGGTGGGGTCGATCACGCGCAAGCGCGCGAGCGGGATCAGCGCGGCGCACAGGGTGAGGCCCACGGCGACGATGATCGCGACCATCGTGAAGACGGAGGCGTAGCCGTTGGCGGGGTCGAGGAAGAAGTAGGGCACCCAGCCGTCGGTCGCGCCGCGGATCAGCACCACGGTGAGCCAGATGAACGGGTAGATCATGCACACGCCGAGATTGCGCAACGGAAGCCGGGTGCGGGGGCCCTCGAGGGCCCAGTCGGCGACGAGCACGATGCCCGAACCCAGGTGCAGCACGTAGTCGGTCCAGCCGGCGCCGAACTCCGCCATGGTCGGGTACAGCAGCCACCAGAACACGACGACCACGATCACCATGTAGGTCGCGGCGCTGATGCGCAGCCATTCGACCCACTGAGGGCGCTCACGGCCGGCGTAGATGGCTGCGATCACGAGCGCAACGACGGCGATGACGTTGGTCTGGATGGTGAAGTAGCCAAAGAAGTCGTAGAACACGAAGTCGCCGCGGCTGATGCCTCCGGCGGCTAGGTCAGTGATGGCCGCGATGATGGCCACCGCGGTGAGAATGCGCCACGCGCGAACGGCCTTGATCATGCCTCCGATCCTAACCGGACGCTGCCGTCAGTCTTGGACCGGAGGTCCCGACGAGGCGCCGGCCCTATTTACGAAACTGTCGCGATGCTTATTATGGACGGCGTGACTTCCCCGAACCATTCCCCTCGTCCCCCTCGCGTCGCCCGCACCGTCACGGTGCTGCGCACCGAGCTCCTCTCGCCCGCCATGGTCCGCGTGATCGTGGGCGGTCCCGCGCTCGATGAGATCCCGCCACTGCAATACACCGACCACTACGTCAAGCTCCTCTTTGGCGAGGTCACGCGCACCTACACGATCCACTCGCTGGACCACCAGGCCCGCGAGATGGCCATCGACTTCGTCATCCACGGCGACGAGGGCCTCGCGGGTCCCTGGGCCCGCGATGCCCAGGCAGGCGACCAGATCAGCTTCTTTGGCCCCGGCGGCGCATGGGCGCCGCGCGGCGACGCTGAGGCGCACCTGCTCGTAGGCGACGACTCGGCGCTACCCGCGATCGTCGCGGCGCTTGACGCCCTGCCCAGCCACGCAAAGGCGGAGGTATTCGTGGAGGTGCCCAGCGCATCGGCCCGGCAGGACCTGCCCGTGACTGATCACACGACCGTCCACTGGATCCACCGCGACGAGCACGACATGGGCTACGGCGAGGCGCTCACCTACGCGGTGCAGACCGCGCCGTTTCCCGAGGGTGATGTCGAGGCGTTCGTGCACGGCAACGCCGACATGATCAAGCCGCTGCGCCACTACCTGTTCAACGAGCGCCAGGTGCCGCGCGAGCACGTGTCGATCTCGGGCTACTGGCGCACGGGCATGAACGAGGACGGCTGGCAGTCCTCCAAGCACGAGTTCGTCGAGCAGATGGAAGCGGAGCAGGACGCCCACTAGCCACCTGCGCCCCCACCCCGCTTCCCGTCAAATGGATCCATTTTCATCGTGACGGGAGGGGCGGGAGGTCGACACCGCCGCGCGATCGCGTTAGCGTGGCACGCACGTGACACGGGGTGCCCCGCCAAGGGGCTGAGAACACACCCGTCGAACCTGATCTAGTTAGCACTAGCGAAGGGATGTCGCCCATGAGCGCGCCTACGACTCTGTCCACCTCTCAGCAGGCCCTCGCCGCCGTGCGTCACACGGCGCCGCTGATCCAATGCCTCACCAACGCCGTGACCACCAACTGGGTAGCCAATGTGTTGCTCGCTGCGGGAGCGACCCCCGCGATGGTCGACATTCGCGAGGAGGCCGGGGCGTTTGCGCCCATCGCCTCTGCGGTGCTGATCAACGTCGGCACGCCGCACGAGGAGCAGCGCGACGCCATGCGCGAGGCCGCCACCGCCGCCCGCGACGCCGGCACGCCGTGGGTGCTCGACCCTGTCGCGGTGGGCGCGTTGCCGGTGCGCACCGCCCTCGCTCGCGACCTGCTCGCCGCGAGCCCGACCGTGATTCGCGGCAACGCGTCGGAGATCATCGCGCTGGCCGGGCTCGGTGGCGGCGGCCGGGGAGTCGACTCCTCGCACGGCACGGCCGATGCGGTGGTGGCCGCCCGCACGCTCGCTGGCTCGACGGGAGCCGTGGTGGCCGTGTCGGGGGCGGTCGACCTGGTGGTCTCGCGCGAGCGTGAGGCCCACGTGCCGGGCGGTTCTGAATTGCTGACGCGCGTCACTGGCGGCGGCTGCGCGCTGGGGGCCGTTGTGGCGGCGTTCGTCGCGAGCCACCCGGACGCGTTCGAGGCCACGGTCGCCGCGCATGCGTTCTACTCGGCGGCAGCGGAGCGTGCCGCCGCCCGTGCGCAGGGCCCGGGCTCGTTTGCGCCCGCCTTCTTGGATGCGCTCGCGCTGCTCACCCCGGAGGACTTTCACCCGGCGGCCGTCGCGACGCCCCAGGTAGCGGAGGCCGTGCGATGACCCCCGATCTGTCGATCTACCTGGTCACCGACGCGGGCCAGTCCGCGGGCGCGGGCCGCTCGCTCGTCGACACCGTGCTCGCAGGAGTCGCCGGCGGCGCCACCACTGTGCAGGTGCGCGAAAAGTCCTCGGCCCGTGACACGCTTGAGGCGGTCACCGCTCTTGCGGCGGCCCTGCCTTCGCACGTGACGCTGCTGGTCAACGACCGGGTGGACGTCTTTCTCGCCGCCCGCGACGCAGGCGCTCGGGTGCACGGCGTCCATGTGGGTCAGGACGACCTGCCCGCCTTGCAGGTGCGCACCCTCATCGGGCCGGAGCCCGTGCTCGGCGTGACCGCCAACACCGCCGCGCAGTTGCGGGCCATTTCCGTGCGCGCGGTCGTCGACTACGTGGGTATCGGCACCGTGCGCACCACGGCCTCGAAGGCCGATGCGCCCGCCGCCTTGGGCGTCGACGGCGTCATTGCGCTCGCCCAGTCTGTTGCGCTGCCCGCCGTCGCGATTGGTGGCGTCACGCCCGAGGACCTTCCCGCGCTCAGGCGAGGCGGACTTGCGGGCGCGGCGGTGGTGTCGTGGATCTGCGCGGCTCCTGATCCGCGCGCGGCGGCGGCCGAACTCAGCGGCGCATGGGCGGTGGCGGCATGAGCGCGACCGTGAACCAGGACGTGGCGAGCGCACCGGCGAGCGTCCCCGCGAGTGCCTCTGCAAGCGCCCCCGCGAGCCATCGCGTGGCGACCTCTGAGCGGCAGCCGGCCCGTGCATCGGCCCTGATCCCGCCGCGAGTGCTGTCGATCGCGGGCACCGACCCGACGGGGGGTGCTGGCATCCAGGCGGACCTCAAGTCGATCGCCGCGAACGGCGGTTACGGCATGGCGGCGGTGACCGCGCTCGTCGCGCAGAACACGCAGGGGGTGCGTGAGATTCACGCGCCGCCCGCGGCGTTCTTGGCCTCGCAGCTGGAGGCGGTGAGCGACGACGTCGCGATCGATGCGGTCAAGATCGGCATGCTGTTTGACGCGGAGATCATTGCCGTGGTGCGCGACTGGCTCGACCGCACGCGGCCTGCCGTCGTGGTGCTCGACCCGGTCATGGTCGCCACGAGCGGCGACCGGCTGCTCGACGTGCGCGCCGAACTTGCGCTCGCCGACCTCATGACCCGCGCCCACCTGGTCACGCCCAACGTGCCCGAACTTGCGGCCTTGCTCGGCGTCGAGCCCGCTGAGGACTGGGAGGCGCTGCTCGCGCAGGCCCAGACGCTCGCGGACCGGCACGGCGTCATGGTGCTCGCCAAGGGTGGCCACCTGAGTGGCGACACGGTGCGCGATGCGCTGGTGGCCGTGGGGGAGGAGCCGCAGGTGCTCAGCTCGCCCCGCGTCGACACCCGACACACGCATGGCACGGGCTGCTCGATGTCGTCCGCGATCACGACGTTGCGCGTCAGGACGGGCCGCTGGGACACCGCGGTTGCGCAGGCGAAGGCCTGGCTCGCGCAGAGCCTGCAGGGGGCCGATGCGCTCGAGGTGGGCCGCGGACACGGTCCCGTCTCGCACTTTGCGGGCTTGTGGGAGGCGGCGGGGATGGCTCCCGACTCGCCCCGGTGTGCGGCCGATGTCGCGGCCGACTGGTGGGATTCGGTCGAGGCCGTGCGGGCGGAAATTGATGCTCTCGAGTTCGTGACCCGCTTGGGTGACGGGTCGCTCGATGAGGACCGATTCCGCTGGTACTTGGCTCAGGATGCGATCTACCTGCGGGACTATGCGCGGGCGCTCGCGCTTGCCGCGTCGCTTGCGCCTACCGCGCACGAGCAGGGGTTCTGGGCGCGCTCGGCGCACGGGGCGATCGTGGCCGAACTGGAACTGCACGGGCGTTGGCTGCCGCAAGAAAGCACGTTCGACGCGGACCCGGCTCCCGTGACGCAGGCCTACGTGGATCACATGCTCGCGGCGGGGGCGCGCGGCGACTACGCGACGCTGTGTGCCGCGTTGCTGCCGTGCTTCTGGGTGTACTGGGACGTGGGCACCAGGCTGCTTGCCGCGCAGACCGGCCAGCACGGCTACAGCGCGTGGATCGAGACCTACGGCGACGAGCAGTTCGCGGCCAGCACGCGCGAGGCGATCGAGATTGTCACGGCGATTGCGGCCAAGGCCGATCCGCGCACCAGGCAAGCGATGCGGGTGGCCTTTGACGCATCGGTCCGCTACGAGAGGGACTTCTTCGCAGCCCCCCTCATCCTCCCCTCCCTCCCGTCAAATGGATCCATTTTCATCGCGTAGCCGCGCCCCTTTCCCGTCGAATGGATCCATTTGACTCAAAAGAGGAGGGGGAGGGTGACGATGACGATCAGCGCCCACACCCCGTAGACGGGTAGTAGCGACGTCTGCCACCGCTCCAACTCGCGGGCGGCGCCTGGGTGCGTGCGCAACAGACGCACCAGCAGCCAGGCGCTGACCGCGAGGTTGATCAGCAAGATCACGTTGATGCCGAGCACCACGGTGCGGTTGATGGTCCAGCCGTCATCCAGGCGGCCCACGATGTTGACGAGCGCGACGGCGTCGAGCACGAGTGCCCCGGCCACGAGCGCCAGTTGGGTGCGTTCGAACCACCCGGCCACCGCATCGTCCGGCCTGGCAGTGAGGCTGTAAAGCACCAGCCCCACGGCGATCACCAGCACCAGGTCGCACACGAGCAGCACGTCGCGGTCGAGGTTGGCGACCTCCCCGCTCAGTGCGACCACCGCGATGAGCGCGACGAAGGTCACCGCGAACAGTGGGGTGAACACGCGCGCCAGCACGGGCGCCATGTTCTCGATCACCGACTGTTTGGAGTCCACGAGCCACGCGGCGATCACCACAGCGCCCGCCGCGCCCGACGGGATCAGCCAGCCCTCGACAAAGACGTTGGCGTTGACGCCTGCAGCCTCGGAGACGGCCATGACGACGCCTGTGAGCGCGCCGCCTCCCGCGGCCAGTAGTGCCAGGTAAATGACCCACTCGCCGGTAAAGCGCACGGCGTCCATGCGTCCGTCGACGCCGTTCCAGCGCCGTCCCGCATACGCGAGGCACACCACGAGCCACACCAGGATGGGCACGTGCAGCGCCGTCACGACGCTCGCGTCGGAGGCCGGGTCGAGCGGGTAGAGGTTGGCGACGGCGGCCACGGCCGCGAAGGCGAGGGCGGTGGCGGCGGTGAACGCCCGGCCTTGGGGCCGCCGCCACAACAGGTATCCCACGAGCGCGGCCATGCCCATGACTGCGAGGTTGGGTATCCAGAAGGCCTCGCCCGCGCCCCACAGCCGCGGCACCTGCACCAGCAGGCCTCCGGCGACACCAAAGGCGACGGCGGCGAGGCCGCCAGCACGCGCATCGGCCGGCGTGGCGGGGTTGGGCCCACCCAACACGAGCTGCTTCCACAACCGCTTGGAGTTCTCCCGAGCGAACTCGCGCGCGATCGCGTCTTGGCTGCCCAGGCGCTTCATGGCGACAAGGAAGGCCTCGTCTTCGCTGAGTCCGCTCGCCGTGAGAGCGTCGATGTGGCCCATGAGGTGGTCTTCGAGCTCGTCGACATCCGCGCCGTCCACTGAGCCGCGCCGCTCCATGTGAGCGCGCCACAGGGCAACCTGGGCGGTGAGGTCGTTGGCGCTTGCCGGCTCACTCATGCGAGGGCTCTTTGCGCTCCGAGCGCGGCGGGCCCGGCGCCGGCCGCGCGCAACTGCGTCTGGGTGCGATCCCATGCCGCCTCGAGCGCCGCGGATACCGCTGCCCACTGCGCGCGATGCTGTGTGATCGCCGTATCGCCCTGGGGTGTCAGCGAGTAGTACTTGCGGCGCCTGCCTGTGTCCGAGGCGCCCCACCTGCTGTCGACGAGCCCTTGGCGTTCGAGCCTGTGCAGCAAGGGGTAGAGCAGGCCGTCGGTCCACTCGAGGTCACCGCCGGACAGTTCGCCCACGCGCTTGATGATCGCGTAGCCATAGCTGTCGCCCTCGGCGAGGATGCTCAGCACGAGTGGCGCGGCGCTCGCGGCCACGAGGTCCTTGGGGATGTCCACTGCTCACCTCCTGCGGGCGCATTCGCATCCCTTGAAGCAGTATGCATAGCAGTTCTAGGTATGTCAAAGCCCTCCCTCCTCTGGCCCGGTCCGCGGCACCGCTCCCCACCCCCTCTCCCCACCCCCTCTCACGATGAAAATGGATCCATTTGACGGGGGAGGGGGTGGTCTTTCACAGGGCGCCTCGATACGATGGCCGTTCCGTCCCGACCTGTCCCTGACCTGGGCTTTGCCCTCACCGAGACTCAGGAGGCCGCGCCGATGAGCGGGCACCACCATGGACCCGGCGGCCACGCAGGCGCCGTCCACCGCTGGAGACTGAACCTCGCGCTTGTGCTCGTGGTGACTTTCACCGCCGTCGAGATTGCGGCCGCGTGGCTGTCAGGGTCGCTCGCCCTGCTGGCCGATGCGGGGCACATGCTCGCGGACACCGTCACCTTGACGGTCGCGACTATCGCCACGGCGATCGCCGCCCGCACTCGCCGCAGCACTCACTCGAGCTACGGCGCGTATCGGGTCGAGATCTTCGCGTCCGCCATCGCGGTACTCATCATGCTCGCGACCGCGGTGGGCGTGGTCGTGGTCGCGTTCGCGCAAGGCGGCGATCACTCGGTGGAGACCACGCCCATGCTCGTGGTCGGCGTGCTGGGCCTGCTGGTCAACCTGGTGACGCTACTGATTTTGCGTCCCGGCGCGAAGGACTCGCTCAACGTCAAGGGCGCCTACCTCGAGGTCATGGCCGATGCGCTGGGCTCGGTAGGCGTGATCGTCGCCGGAGTCCTGGTGGTGTGGACAGGCGACGCCGTCTGGGACATCGTGCTCGCGTGCGCCGTAGGAGCTTTCGTGGTGGTGCGGGCCATTGCGCTGGGCCGTGAGGTGGTGCACGTGCTCGCGCAACACACTCCGCACGACGTCGACGCGGCGGCGCTCGAAGCCGAACTCGCCGCCATCGACGGCGTCCGCGAGGTCCACGACCTGCACGTGTGGACCCTGACGTCGGGCATGAACGTCATGACGGTGCACCTGCACGTCGACGAGGACGCCGATGCGGACACGGTGCTGTCGCGGGCTCGGGCGGTGGCTGCGACCACCTACCGCCTTGAGCACGCGACCGTTCAGATCGAACGCACCATGTCGCATGCGTGCGAAGAGCTTGCCTGGTAGCGCTACATCTCCTCGTGCGTGGCGGGGTCGCCGTCGAACAGGCGTCCATCGGCGCGGGTGAGTGCGCTGATCGCCGCCATCTGCGCCTCCGTGAGTTCGAAGCCGAACACGTCGAGGTTGGTGGCCTGACGCTCCGCCGTCGCCGACTTGGGCAGCGGCACGTTGCCCAACTGCACCTGCCAACGCAAGATCGCCTGAGCCGGCGTGACGCCGTGGGCTGCCGCGGCATCGGCCACGGCGGGCTCCCCAAAGGGTGCCTGACGCTTGCCCAGGGGAGACCACGACTGGGTGAGGATGCCGCGCTCGGCGTTGGTCGCGCGCATGTCCTCTTGAATGAAGTAGGGGTGCAGCTCGATCTGGTTGATGGCGGGGGTGACGCCGGTGTCGTCGACGATCGCCTCGAGGTGATCGGCGGTGAAGTTCGAGACGCCGATGGTGCGCACCACGTCGCGGTGCTGCAACTCCACCAGCGCACGCCACGCCTCGCGGAACTTGTTGGTGATGGGATTGGGCCAGTGGATCAGCAGGACGTCGATGCGGTCCACGCCCAGGCGCTCGCGTGACTCCAGGCCCGATGCGAGGGCCGAGTCGTAGTCGTGGTGGCGGCCGGGCAGCTTGGTCTGGATGGTGAGCTCGGAGGCGTCCACTCCATTGGCGGACAGCCAGTCGCGGGCGGCCTTGCCGACCTCGGCCTCGTTGCCGTAGTTGACTGCGGAATCCAGCAGTCGGTAGCCCACGTCGAGCGCGGAGGTGATGGCCGCGTGGGCCTCGTCCTCCTTGAGGGGGTACGTCCCGAAGCCGATGCCGGGGATCTGGTGGCCGTCGTTCAGAGTGCGCTCGGGAGTGGTCATGACTCCAACCTACGCCCGGCTACCGACATCGCTTGAGCGGTAGAAGGGGGTAGCGCTCGCCGATCACGCTTCGCTAGCGTGAGCCTCACCATGAGACCTCGCCTGCGCCCTGGATCCCCGACCGTCCGCACGCTCAGCGCAGTGGCGCTCGCCGCTGTCGGTGTGCCACTGCTCACGGGGTGCGGAGGCGATCCGGCCCCCATCGAGTCCGAGGATGGACAAGGGCCCGATGCGGTGGTCCAGAGCTTTCTCGACGCGCAGGCTGGCGGCGATTACGCCACCGCTCTCGCCCTGACGACCTCCGTCGCCGAGGACTTCGCGTGCGGCGAACTGGTGGCCGACGACGCGCCGAGCCGGAGCATGGTCGGCGCGACGGTCGTGGCCGACTCAGTGAATCTCAACGGGGATGCGGCGAGCGTGGACGTGAGCCTGGGTGGGGACAAGGACTTGACCCTGGAGCTCAAGCGCGAAGATGGCGCGTGGCTGGTGGAACTGCCTGACACTTACGGCCTCGAGGTGACCTTTGGCGAGCCCGCGGTGGCGCAGGTACGGCTCGCGGACGCCCCGTTCGCGGATGCCGACTGTGCGGTCACAGTGGTCGATGGGGCTGCAACGTTGACACTATTCCCGGCGACATATGTGGTCGAGGTCGTGGACCCTACTGGCGTGGTCACCTACCCGCAGTCGGAGGCGTTCTCGGTGGACGGGGTGGCGCGCGAGGCCTGGGAACTGGGCACGCCGGTGTCCGACGACGCGCTGGCGACGCTCCAGCGCGAGGTCGCTCAGGCTCGCTGGGACGCCGGGCTTGAGGAACTCACCCTCACGCGCGTGTGGACGGAGGACGGCGAGAGTTGGCTTGCGGAGCTCGACAGCGCCGACGGCCCGGTCACCGGCAGTCTTGAGCGCAACGATGAGGGCGACCTGGCGCTCGACCTGGACGTGTCATAGCGCACGGAGGCGCCCCCCACTAGAGCCGCCGGCCGTCCTTGAAGGCCTGGCGCATCGGCGGGACGAGCACGCCGTGGGACGCCATTGCCTGGCGCGTGCGCCGGCGTGAATGCAGGATGCCCGCGACCCCGATCACCCAGGGGATGGCCATGGCACTGAGCGCGATCCGGTAGTCGTTCAATCCGTATTCCGCGGTGCCCGGTGCGACCCACTGCAACACGGCGCCCACCAGCGCGACCGACAGCACGGTCGCGGCGAAACCGCCGATGTTGACGAATCCGGTCGCGGTGCCCAGGCGCCCGCGCACGCCAAACGTCCGGGCGTAGTCCATGCCGATCAGCGAGGCGGGGCCGCACGCGCCCAGCACCATCACGAGCACGGCGAGTTGCCACAGCGGGCGCGGTCCCGACGGGATCAGAACGGCGGCCCACGCGACCGCTGCGGCCATCGCGGCCGCGAGGATCAGCCAACTGCGTCGCAGGGGGTGGCGTGCGGTGAGCGCGCCGATGATGGGTGCGCTGGCCACGTTGGTGACGACCAGCAGGGTCAGCAATCCGCTAGCCGCGGCGGGCTCGAGTCCTTGGCCCTGGACAAAGAACGGCACGCCCCACAGCAGCGTCACGGTGTTCGCGGAGAACAGCCCGGTCCAGTGCGTCCAGAAGCCCAGCCGTACCCCTGGCGGGCGCACGGCCTCGCGCAAGGTGATGGGCGCATCGGCCCGCTGGGAGGCAGAAGGCGGCGCGGCTGGGGCGACCTCGCCCTGGGCGCCAGCGACGGACGGCACGGCGTGGTGGGCGTGGTCGTCGGGGGGCATACGGATCTGCCAGGCCGCCATGGCGGCGGCCGCCAGCCCGAGCGCGGCGAGGATCGCGAAGGCGGGGCTCCAGCCCTGAGCGTGCAGCAGCCACGCGACGGGAATCGCGCTCGCGATCTGGCCCACCTGGCCCAGCATGCCCATGATCTGCACCATCAGCGGCGCGCGCCGCGGCGGGAACCACTCGGATACCAGGCGGGTCGCGGCCACAAACACCGGTGCGTCGCCCGCGCCGATCAGCACGCGGGCTGCGAGCGCGAGGGGCAGGGTGTCGGCGAAGGCGAGCGCCAGCTGCCCGGCTCCCATGATGAGTGAGCCCGCGACGAGCATGCGGCGCGGTCCCCAGCGGTCGATCAGCACTCCGGCGGGCAACTGGAGAGCCGCGTAGACGCTGATCTGGACCACGGACAGCATCGACAGGCCGATCGCCTCGACGCCGAACCGGTCGAGCGCCTCCACGCCCGCGATGCCGAGCGACGTGCGCTGCACCACCGCGACAAAGTAGATGAAGGCTGCCGCACCCAGCACCGCCCACGCGGCGCGTGGGGTGGAGGTGCGAGTCACGGAGCAAGGGTACTCGCGGCCGCCCGGGACCCGTGTTCGCGTAGACCTCGCCCAGATCTGGGCGCGCGGCGCGCGCTACGCGTAGGCCAGGGTGAGTGGGGACGGCACCCGGCCATCGCATCGGCCGTGCGAACGGCGGGGATCAGCCGTGCGGCCGAAGGCGCGCGCGCGTACGGAGGGCTACCGTGGCGAGCGCGGGCGCATGGGCGCAGCGAGGGGAGCATCGCAATGGTGAGTGCAGCACCGACCGTGGTGGAGGACCTGCTGCTGGTGCTGTTCGACCCTCGCAACGGCTCCATTCATGGTGAGGGCACTCTGTACTACCCGCTCGCGGGCGCCGTGTTGTCGGAACTGGCGGTGGACGGCGCAGTCGAACTGAGTGAGGCGCGTTCGGCGTACAACGCGACGGTGACGGCGGTGGGTGTCCCGCCCGAGGACGCGTTGCTGCGTGACATGTGGGAGCGGGTGGACGCCAAGCCTCAGAAGGTCTACGCGCTGCTCACTGCGGTGGGTCCGCGGCTGCGCACCCCTGTGCTGGACCGGCTGGTCGAGCGCGGCGACATCGTCCGCACACGCGGCACGCGGTGGAAGGTCTTCCCGAGCACCAAGCTCAGCGACGGCGGCACGGGCCGCCGTGACGCGCTCATCGAGCAGTTGCATGCGGTGTTAGTCAACGGCATCGAGCCGCCGCCGCGCACTGCCATGCTCGCTGCGCTGCTGTCGGCGAGCGGTCAGTTGCACGCCCTCCACCGCGACATCCCGTGGTCGGGCGAGGTGCGGGCGCGCGGCAAGGCGCTCGAGAAGGGTGACTGGGGTGCCGCGGGCGTGAGCCAGGCCGTGAGCGCGGCGGCATCGGCCGTTGCGATCATGGTCGCCGCCACGGCGGCGGGGGCATCGGCAGGGTCGTAGCCGGGCCGGGCGCCGATGCGGCGCGGTCGCCGATGCGCCAGGCGCGTTAGCGTGGGCGCATGGCGCTCACCCTCGTGGAACTGACCCCCGACAACCTCGACGCTGCGGTGGCGCTGCCGCCCAAGCCGGGGGAGAGGTCCACCGTCGCGCCGGTCGTGTACTCCCTGGCGGAGGCCTACGTGAACCCCACCGCCTGGCCGCGGCTGATCGTCGACGGCGACGATCCGGTCGGCTTCGTCATGGCTAACTGGAATCCCGACAGCGACATCGAGGCGTTTCGGGCGGGCATCTGGCGCCTCAACGTCGCCGATGCGGCACGGGGGCGCGGCGTGGGCCGTTCTGCCGTCGAGCAGGTGGTCGCGGAGGCGCGCCGTCGCGGCCTGTCCCGCATCACGGTGATGTGGGTGCCGGGCGAGGACGGCCCCGAGGAGTTCTACCTCAAGTGCGGCTTCACGCCCACGGGCGAGGTGCTGTTTGGCGAGGTGGTGGGGGAGCGGGCCGTCTAGCCGTCGACCTCCGTGACACCTTCGTAGAGGCCCATCACGTTGCCGTCGGGGTCGGTGATGACGGCCCACCAGCTGGTCTCGGTGATCTCGGATTTGTCCATGACCACGGTGGCGCCGTGCTCCTTCGCAAGCGCGATGGTGTCGTCGATCGAGTCCACCTCGACGTAGCTGCGCGGCTGGCTGAACCCCTCGGACCGAGGCGCGAGGCCGCCACCGCTGATCTCGTTGGGCGCCTGCCACATGGGGTAGTCCTCGAAGCCGGGCGGAGCCGCGATCTGCCAGCCAAAAAGCGTCGAGTAGAACGACTTGGCGGCGTCCAGGTCGCTGACGGGAATGTCGATGTGGGTGATGTCGCCGTGTGCCATGGAGGGCCTCCTCGGTGTAGGGGTCGGCGTCGACGCTTCCCAGTGTGCCCTCTTCGCCCGCGCCTTGCCCGCTGCGCCCTAAAACCGCCCTCCCTCTCCGTCAAATGGATCCATTTTCATCGCGAAGGGATCGCCTCAGCCCCGGCTTCCCCAGCCATGCGGATCCGTGTGACGGGAAGCGGTCCCACTCACCGATCGCAGGCGCACACGTGGTTGAAGCACACGACCTCGTCGCCGTCCTCGGGGCGGGCCCACGCCTCTGCCTCCGCACGGTCGGTGAAGGTGCGCGGCGCGAGCCGGCCGTTGGCCATGAGCACGCTGAATTCGATCTCCTCGCGGGGATCCTGCCAGGTCTCGGCCAGCGGTGTGGACATCCTTCGAGGCTACGCCTGCGCGGTTGGTTTCGGTAGGGCCGATGCGTCCGCTGGCTTGGTGCCCGCCGCTAGCTGCGTGCGGCTCGCGCCCGACGCGCCTTCTCGACGCTGCCGCCGATCACGGCGCCCACGACGGCGCCCAGCAGGGCTCCGGTGGTGTTGAGGATGATGTCGTCGATGTCGGCGACGCGCCCGGCCCAGTATTGGGTCAGCTCGATGACGGTGGAAAACGTCGCTCCCACCACGGTGGCCAGGAGCAGGCGCACCCAGATTCCCCCGCGCCCGAGCAGGGCGATCACGAGCCCGAACGGCACGAACATCACGATGTTGCCCACCACATTGCGCCAGGCGCTGGTGTCTTGGTTATCGATCCCACGCTGAATCTCCTGGAAGGGGACCAGATTGAGGCCGCCGGTGCCGCGGTCGCCAGTCGCGATGACGGAGCCAAGGGTCGCCCACAGGATCGCCGCGACGCACACCACGAGCCCCGCCCACAGCAGTGACCGCATGCCTTTTCCCTGAGCCGCGCCGATGCCCCACACCGCGACGAGCACCACCAGCGCGACCACAGCGAAGGGCGCTAGGTCGCGGGCCTCGTCGGCCATGGCTGTGAGCATCGGTCTCCTCCAGACGCTGCCCGGCCACAGGCCTGCGAGTGGCCGCGGGGGTGAGCGCGCATCACTCTAACGCGCGAGACGGACAAATCGGCTCGCGTCCGTGCCCCCATACTTGGGCGTGGCGTCAGGCAAGGGTGGCCCGGGTGGCGTCGAGTAGTGCGGTCAGGACGTCGTCGGGGATCGGCCGAGCAGCGGTGAACGTCGCGCCCGTCTTCGAGTACTTGAGCCCCGCGGAGGTGAGGGCGTCCGCACAGGCGGCAATCGCATCGGCCGGAAGGTACAGGCCGCACTGCTCGCTGAATGCGGCGTAGCCGATCGCCGTCGTGGTGCCCAGGCGGAAGCCGGGCATGCCGTAGGCGACGGTCTCGACGGCCTCGGGCACAGCGGCGCCGATGCGCTGGCGCAGTCTCGTGAGCACGTCACGGAAGCGCTCGGGGGCAGCGGCGATGTAGGCATCGTGGGTGGTGGGTGCGGTCATGGCTTCCATCCTGATGCACCGGCGCACTAGCGTGAGCGGTGTGTCCGACAGCAACGTTGACAAGGCACCTGGAGACCGGGTGCCACCTCGAAGTGTGGGGTGGTTTCTCGCTGTCGGTTCGCCGATCTTCGCGGCCGTGGTCGCAGTCTGGTATTGGAACGATGGGATCGCGTCCATCCTGCTCAACAGCTGGTACATGGTGGTGACGTTCGTGTGTGGCGTGGTTATTCTGCGGGGGCGCAGGGTAGGTGCCGGTAGCTGAGCGACGGCGAGGTCAGCGCGGTACGCCAAGTGGGAAGCGCGCACAACTCTGCTACCTCGATGGATACGCCTGGCCGATAAAGCGTAGTCCAGGCAATTGCTGGGCCCAGTCCATCGGTTAGGTGTCTTCCCAGGTAAATTGCGCCCTTAACGTTGCGCAAGCACGATGGACTCGGTGTCCGGCGCCTGCAGGTGTTTCCTACTGGCCGGCGAGCCCCTGAGCCTGGCGTTCGCACTCAGGGCACGGGTCAGCGCGCGATACCGTCCACCACGGCCCGGTCGCCTCGGACGAGCACATCGGAGCTACGCCATCGCCCGCGTAGGCGTTCGGTTCGTCGCGAATGAGGTCTTCCGCTCATCTCCTTGCGATGTGCGCGCGGACGCGCCTCAACCGTCAGCGAGCCCAGCTCGGAAAATCCCGTGAGCGTCGCGCCGCGCGGCATCCCGGGAGGGTTTGCCCCAAGTTCGATTGACCTTAGCGCCGCCGTGCAAGGCCGCTTGACGGGGCAGGTGACGGACTCAGTCTCGGCAGTGTGATGAATCCGACACGATGGGTCTGTTGTCCGCTGAATGTGACGTGCGGAATGAATGGCGCATCCCACGAGCGGGACTGCTGAAGGTTCTGGTGACTCGAGGGGTTAGGCCGCGAGGGCGACCTGTGGGGCCATGATGGCTTCGTACTCGATGGGCGTCAACCGGCCCAGGACGCGTTGGCGGCGTCGGCGGTGATAGGTACGTTCGATCCAGGTCACGATCGCGATCCGGAGCTGTTCGCGACTGTCCCAGGCGCGGAGGTTGAGGACGTTCTTCTGCAAGAGTGCGAAGAAGGACTCCATGGCGGCGTTGTCACCAGCCGCGCCGACGCGTCCCATGGATCCGATCAGGCCGTGGCGGTCGAGTTCGTGCTGGTTTTTACGGCTTCGGAACTGGCTTCCGCGATCCGAGTGCACCGTGACAGGAGCGCTCGGGCGGCGGCGTTGGACGGCCATCCTGAGGGCGTCGACGGCCAGGTCGGATGTCATGCGCGCGTCGATCGAGTAGCCCACGATCCGGTTGGAGAACACGTCCTTGACCGCGCACAAATACAGCTTGCCTTCACGGGTGGGATGCTCGGTGATGTCGGTCAGCCACAACCGGTCAGGCTCGTCGGCACTAAACGTTCGCTGCACGAGATCGTCGCGCACCGGCGGTCCGACCTTGCCAGTCTTGCCCCGGCGCTTGCGCTGGATGACGGACGTGATCGCACGCTCCGAGCACACCCGCCACACCCGGCGCTCCGAGGCCGTGAAACCAGCGTCAGCGAGTTCGTCGGCGATGAACCGATACCCGAACGCGGGATCGTCGGCATGGACATCGAACGCGGCGTTGGCCAGGTGCGCGTCATCCCAGTCGCGGTCGGAGATGGGGGCTTTGAGCCAGCGATAGTAGGGCTGCTTGGCGATGTTCAGCACCCGACACGTCACCGCGACCGGCACCCTCACGGGAGCGGAAGGCGCGGCCAGCTCGCGGACGAGCGGGTAGATCATTTTGGGGAGCCACCGAGTTTCAGGTTGGCCTGCGACAGATACGCCGCCGCCCTCCGCAGGACCTCGTTCTCCTGCTCCAGCAGACAGTTGCGCCGACGCAGCTCACGGTTCTCGGCCGCCTGGTCTGTCGAGACTCCGACCTCGCGGCCCTCATCGACGGCTTCTTGCTTGATCCATCGCTGCAGACACGATGACGAGATCCCGAAATCCTTCGCGATCATCTCCAACGACGTGTCCGGACCGCGATTGCGAGCGACCCTGAGCACGTCCTCCTTGAACGCCTTCGGAAACGCCTTTTGCATGAGGAACTGAAGCGCCCCGGGTTTGGTGGAGGGTCTGAATCCCCGAGAGGATGATGATCATGCCGGCACCGAGGAGGTATCCGCAGGAGTTGCGGGAGCGGTCCATGAGGCTCGTGGCGCAGGCCCGCCGCGAGGATCCCGATCTGTCGTTGAATGCGGCGGTCGTGCGGATCGGACAGCGCACGGGCGTGAACCCCGACACCCTTCGTGGGTGGATGAAGCAAGCCCTGATCGACGCGGGCGAGCGCCCCGGCGTGACCACGAACGACGCCAAGCGCATCAAGGACCTCGAGGCTGAGGTGCGCGAGCTCAAGCGTGCCAACGACATCCTGTTGGCGGCTTCGAGTTTCTTCGCGCGGGAGCTCGACCCGCGACTTCCCTGGTAGTCGACTTCATCGATGAGTTCAAGGCTCGGTTCGGGGTCGAGCCGATCTGCCGCGTCCTGCGTGAGCATGGCGTGAGGATCGCCCCGTCCACCTACTACGCGTACCGCACGCGCCCCGTTGCCGCGCGCACGTTGCGTGACGAGGAACTGACGGTCGAGATCCAGCGGATCTTCTGGGACCGCAAGCTCGGCCGCGGCATCGCAGGGGCCCGCAAGATGTGGCATCTGCTGCGCCGTGAGGGCATCGTCGTGGCCCGCTGCACCGTTGAACGGCTCATGCGCGACCAGGGTCTGCGCGGCGTGCGTCGCGGCAAGCAGTACGTCACGACCCGACCGGACGAGCGCGCCACACGACCGTTGGACCTTGTCGAACGGGACTTCCGCGCCAGCCGTCCCGACGAGCTGTGGGTCGTGGACTTCACATACGTGCCCACCTGGTCGGGCATGGCGTTCACCGCGTTCGTCACCGACGTATACTCACGTCGGATCGTGGGCTGGCGCACCGCGACAGCGATGCCCACCGAGTTGCCCTTGGATGCCCTCGAGATGGCGTTGTGGGTGCGCGACCAGGCCGGACACGACGTCACCGGCGTGGTCCACCACTCGGATGCCGGCGCCCAATACACCGCGCTGCGCTACTGCGACCGGCTGGCCGAGGTCGGCGCGATCGCGTCGATTGGAACCGTTGGCGACAGCTATGACAACGCGCTGGCGCAGTCCGTCGTGGGCCTGTACAAGACCGAGTGCGTGAAGATCGACGGCCCATTCAGGACCGCAGACGAACTCGAACTCGCGACCCTGTCATGGGTGCACTGGTTCAACGAGAACCGCCTGCACTCGTCGATCGACTACCTCACGCCGCTGGAGCAGGAAGCGGCGTACTACAGTGACATCCACACCCGCCAGCAGACGCTGGCGGGACAACCCGCCCTCTAAGAAACCCGGGGCGCTTCACTCGCGGTATGTCAGCGCAGGGAGAGCATTTCAATCCCCGCCGAGCTGGGACTCAAGTTTCGACAGGACATCCCGTTCAGAACCCCCGAGTGGTACGCGGCGTACACCGGTCCGCGCAACGAGATCGAGTCGGAGAACAAGCGACTAAAGCAGGCCACCGGACCTTCCATCGATGAGGTCTCCCACCGACAGTTCCGCGGCTGGGGAAAGCAGGTGCTCGCGGTGGTCTGCAAGATTGTCGCTGCGAATCTGGACAGCATCCGCAAGTGGGCCGACGCGGACCCGACTGACGACGACCCGAACGAGAAGCAGCAGGTGAAGCGCGGAAGGAAGCTGACCTACTCGGGCTTCGCCAAGTACGGCACCGAGCCGGGCAGCGCACCACTCCGCATCCCGGGACGGCTCCCTCCCGACAAGCGCGCCGCGTAGCCGCCGCTCAGAACCCCAGAACCACCCCGACATGGCCCAGCCGGCAGGCGAGGGCCCTACTCGGCGTTGGCAACCGCAATGGGAGAGCTCGGAGAATCAGGCTTGGCGGCCCTTCGTCGCCCCAATGAACCCCACTCACTTGAGTACGGCCAACTGGAGCGCGGTCTCGTACAGTTACGCAACAGAAACGCCAGAGTTCTGCACGCTTCCCAGCAGTGGGCCCCGTGGGGCTCGAACCCACGACCTACGGATTAAAAGTCCGCTGCTCTACCAACTGAGCTAGAGGCCCGCGTGCAGAATCCTACGCGGGTACGGCGACTCCCAGTTCCCGCAGCCCCCGCCAGGCCATCGTCACATTGAGCGGCCGGTCCAGTCCCGCCCACAGCAGACACTTCTGGAGCGCAATGGCCTGCACGCGGGCTTCCAGCCCGGGGTCGTCGACACCAGTGGCCTCGCGGTACGCCGCGAGCGCGGCCTCCACGCCCGCCGCTGGCATTGCCGTATAGAGGAAGGCGAGGTCGACGGCTCTGTCGCACGCGGCCATCTTGCCCCAGTCGATGATCCCCGCGAAGGTGCCCTTGTCGCTCAACAGGTTGGAGCCATGCAGGTCGGCGTGCGACCACACGTACTCGGCTGCCGACGGTTCAGGTGCCGCAAGGCCTGCGTGCCACAGCGCCCTGGCCGATTCGGCGTCGAGTGCCAACCCGTCGTGCCCGGAACCCAGTTCCGCCCGGCCCAGCGCCCACATGGTTTCGTCGTCGCGCTGCGCGAGGGTGAGGGACTGCTCGGGGTTGACCCACGCATCGGCACTCGCGGGCGTGTGAATCTGCGCGATCGCCTGACCCACGTCGGGGCCGGCGGACGCGAACAGTGGCACAAGATCCGCCGTGCTCCCCGGCACCCACGTCACGACGGCCCACGGCCACGGGTAGCCCTCTCCCGGCTCTCCACGCGTGACCACGTGGGGGTAGGCGAACGTCCACTCGCCCGCGAGTTCGGTGGTGCAGCGCACCTCGCGCGCAAGGGACGCGACGGCGGGATCGGCACGCGGCAGTCGCACGGCGAGCGCGCCGCCCAGGCGGAACATCGCCATGTCCCAGCCGTCGAACCGTTCACCGAGCGGCAGGTCCGCGAACTGGGGCATCTGCGTATCGACCAGCGCGCGGGCCGTCGCCACAGAAATCGCAGGATGCGCGGCGGGTGGGCCCGTGTCGAGCGGTGTGTGCTCCGGCGCATCGGTCATGTGCGCGACGCTAGCACCGCGCCGCCACCCGCCACCCGCCACGCCGCCCGAGCCCGCCCCGCCCGAGCCCACCCCGCCCCATCCCCGGTTCGCGTAGACCTCGCCCACTTCACCGAGTTCGGTGCGCGCTACGCGTAGACCACGCCCACGGCCCCACCACGGCGCGCCCCGCCAGACGCCGAGGAAACTCAGGCCTGAGCGCCCACCTCGGTACGGGACCGGCGCGTTGCGCCCGAGGTGCGCCGCGCATCGGCTGTCCCGAGCCGTGCCATCGCACCCACGCGGCGCTCAAGCCCCGCGGATTCGGTGTGCCGCACCGAGCCGATGCGCGTGACGCCCACCGTGCGCACGCCGCAGTACCAGAGGGTCGCGGTGCGCAGTGCTCGCACGCCCGCGTCGCGGTACAGCACGCGGCTCCACCAGCCGGGGGAATCCATAGTCATCACGATGCGCGCGGTGCGGCCCGTGAGCAGCCGGTCCCACGCAGAGCCGGCGGGGCGGTAGGCGAACGCGAAGCCCGACAGCAGCACACGGTCGATCCAGGCCTTGAACGCGGCGGGGTAGGTGCCCCACCACTGGGGGAAGAAGAACACGAGGTGGTCGGCCCAGTCGACGTCGTCGATGTACGCGGCGGCGGCGGGGTCGAGCGGCAAGTCCTCGGGCCGGTCGGCGCGCGGGGTGCGGAGTTGATCGCGCAGTGACGGGTGCTCGGGGATGGGATCGGCGGCGAGGTCGTGGACGCGCACCTGAGCCCCTGCTGCCTGCGCCGCCTCCACGTAGGAACGCGCAAGGCCGTGGTCGAGGGAGTCGCCCAGCGGCGTGCCAACGACGACCAGGATCCGTGTCGCCGCGCTCATCCCAGTGCTCCCTTCTCGCGCATGATCTCGAGCAGCGTGTTGAGTTGCGCGTTGAGGACGGTGGGGTCGATCCCGTCTGCGCGCGGGTCGGCGAGGGTCGCGGTGAAGGCGTCGTCGAGTTCGCGGCCGGCCTTGCGTACGAGCACGCGCGCCTTGTCGGTGAGCGAGACGATCACGCGGCGGGCGTGGTCGGGGTCGGAGGACGTCGTGATCCAGCCGTCCTGTGCCAGGGCGGGAACTCGCTTGCTCACCGCGGCCTTGGACACGCCCAGGCAGCGCGCGAGCGACGTGATGTCGGCCGGTTCGACGTCCGCGCACACGGCCAGAAACAAGAAGGTGGGGCCGGAGACGCCGTGACGTGACTGCAGGATGTGGTCGGCCGCGAGGTCAATCTCGGAGACCAGTTCGTGGAGGGTGAAGGTCAGCTTGTCGGACATGTCAACCAGTTAACAACCAAGGAGTCCAAGTTGTCAACAGGTTGACAACTTGACCCGTCCGGAGGGCCGATGCGCGGGCTGGGCTGTCGTCCGAGAGGCGAGCGAGCATCGGCCGGGAGGGCTGGCACGGCGGGTTGCCGATGGCCACCCATCGGCCGTACGGCCGATTTCTTCAAACCAGGGACTACCAGGCCTTTTCCTACTGTCGGCGCGCGGCTACATTGAGGCCACACATGAGGAGGTGCGGCCATGGGTGTGGCGCTGCTGGTGATCGTTCTATCGCTGATCGCGTTGATCGCGCCGCGCGCGCTGTGGTGGGCGCGTGCGATCGTGTCGCTGCGCACGCCCGAGCTCGTCGAGCCGAGCCCGGGACAGCTCGCGTTCGCCCGTGTGGGCGCGCTCGTCGGCCTTGGGGCGGGGGTCGCCTGGGGCGTGTTGAGTATGCCGCGGCTCAACGAGGACGCGGCGTTGCGCGCGTCCGGCGTGGTTGCCCTCCTGACGGCAGCGGCGATCGCGGGGATGCTCGTCTACGCGGTGAGGGTGTGGCGCCGCACGCCCGAGGATCAGCTCCCTCCGGACGAGCCGAGCGACCTTGCGTACAAGGCGCAGACGGTCGTGTTCGCGGGGCTCGCGGTCGGGGCGGCTGTGATGGGGGCCGTGATGTGGGCGCAGCCGCTGGGCGAGCCCGTCAACGAGGAGTGGGTCGCCGCATCGGTCGACGAATGGGGAGCCGCCTTCAGTCACGGGGCGCAGCAATGGGAGAGCCGACCGGGCGCCATGGCGATCGACCCGGTCGGCACCTACGTCGTGATCGATCCGTTCTTCAAGGAGCCGGCCGGACTTTGGACGGCCGCAGAGGCCGAGGGCGAAGAGGCCCTGGCGATGCTCGAGGCCGCTGACCTGCTGCTCATCGCCGAGCGCGACTTCAGTTGCGAGATCGACGGCGCAGTCGTCCACGAGGTCAACAGGGCCGACGGCTACTCCAATGTCGAGGTGGCGCTGGTCTCGAGTGAGCACGCGGATCTGGGCGACTGCCTGGGCGGCTCGCCGGCACGCGCTGCCAAGCAGACGGCCTTCGTGACGCTGTCCGAGCCGCTCGGGGCGCGACCGGTCAGGGGGCTCGACGTGGCCGAATGCACGACGCCGCGGTGGGGAGCAACCTCAAGCGCGGCCCCCGGGAGCGATCCGGTGGACCACTGCGCGCAGCCGTGGGTCGAGGATGTCGACGAGTACTCGGACTACGTCGACGTGGGGCGAGCCCAGCCCTAGGCGTGCCGCCCCGTGTGGTGGGTGGCGACGGCAGTGTCGCCGGGCCCTTTGCACGGGGGCGCGGCGGCGCTACATTGAGGTCACTTCTGAGGGGGTAGGGCCATGTGGTGGTCGTGGTTGCTCGTCGCAATGGGCCTGGTACAGGTGCTGGTTCCGCACGCGGCGTGGCGCGCCGGGGCGATGCTGTCGCTGCGGACTCCTGAACGCGTCGCGCCCAGTGGGCGCCAGGTCGCCTACTGGCGCGTGGGCGGCGTGGTGCTGCTCGGCCTTGGTGCCGTGAGCGTCGTCGCTCACCTGCCGTTCGAGGACGACGACGTCGCGTTGCGCCTCATGGCGATCGGCAGCGTCCTGACCGCCGCAGCCATCGCTGGCATGCTCATCGTTGCCCTGCGCGCCCACGCGCGCTCCGACGACGCGGACCTGCCGCCGGATGAGCCGAGCTCGCTGGCCTACGGCGCTACCACGGTCGCGTTTGCAGGGCTCGCCGTCGGGGCCGTGATCTTTGGCGCGGTCGCATGGGCACAGACCTCGAGTGACGATCGCCACGACCAGTGGGTGGCCGATGCGGTTGAGGAGTGGGGGGCGGTGTTCAGCCACGAGCAACGCCAGTGGGCTGAGCGGCCGGGTGGGATGGCGGTTGATCCCGTTGGCTCGTACGTCGTCATCGACCACGACCTCGAAAGCCCCGCCGAGCTCTTTGCCGCCGCGACCGCGCTGGGTGACGAGGCGCTCTCGATGCTCGATGCCGCGGACATGCTGCTGATCGCGAGCCCGGAGTTGGGGTGCGCCGTCGACGGCGCGGTGGTGCGTGACGTGTCTCGCGGCAACGGGGAGGCCGTCGTGGAGGTGGCGCTGGTGTCCGGCGACCACGCTGACCTGAGCGCGTGCCTGGGTGACGCACATGGCACGGTAACGGAGCAAGGTGTGCTCGTGTCGCTCGGGGGCCCGTTGGATCTACGGACAGTCCGGGGGCTCGAGGTCGCCGAGTGCGGGCTCGCGCGGCCCGGTCATGGTGACGTGGGCGGTGACAGTGACGCGGGCGCCGACGGCGGCGCCAGCATCGACCACTGTGCCGACCCTTGGCCTGAGGAGGTCGGCGAGTACGCGGGTGACCTGTCGTTCGGCCTCACCACCGACTAGCAGAGCGGCGCCTCGCAGGCCCACGCATGACGAAGCCCCCGATCACCGGGCGGTTTCTAGGGTTCCTCGCAACACCTGTTGGTCTATGTGGTGATCAGTAGATCACGCAGACGCTCGGCTGGAGTATTCCAGTCGAGCGTTTTGCGTGGTCGGCCGTTGAGTTCCTGAGCGACGTGCTCGAGGTCCAACGGACTGTGGACGGACAGGTTGGTGCCCTTGGGGAAGTACTGGCGCAGGAGCCCGTTGGTGTTCTCGTTCGAGCCGCGCTGCCAGGGTGAGTGAGGGTCGC
>NZ_JBKEED010000029.1:0-2047 GCF_047975725.1 Demequina sp. | reverse complement strand
TGGTGGCGTACTGCGGTGATCTATCAGATCTATCCGCGGTCGTTTGCGGATTCCTCTGGGGACGGCATCGGGGACCTGGCAGGCATCACCTCGCGCCTTGATCACCTGGCGGCGTTGGGCGTGGACGCGATCTGGCTGTCGCCGTTTTACACCTCGCCGCAGAAGGACGCCGGCTACGACGTGGCCGACTTCACCGACGTTGACCCGCTGTTTGGCACGCTCGAGGACGCTGACCGCATGATCGCGCGCGCCCACGAATTGGGTCTGCGCGTGATCGTCGACATTGTCCCCAACCACACCTCCGACGCCCACGCCTGGTTCCAAGCCGCCCTCGCATCGGCCCCCGGCAGCGCCGAGCGTGCCCGCTACATCTTCCGCGACGGACGCGGCGTGGACGGCAACGAGCCCCCCAACAACTGGGAATCGGTCTTTGGCGGCCCGGCCTGGACCCGCCTGACCGACCGCGACGGCACGCCCGGCCAGTGGTACCTGCACCTGTTCGATTCCTCCCAGCCCGACCTGGACTGGACCAACGAAGAGGTCCGCACCGAGTTCGACCGGATCCTGCGGTTCTGGCTCGACCGCGGAGTCGACGGCTTCCGCGTCGACGTCGCCCACGGGCTCGCGAAGGAGCCTGGCCTTCCCGACTTCATCATTGCCGACGACATCGACTCCATGGCGGGCGCGAGCGTAGGTCACCCGGCCTGGGCACAAGAGGGGGTGCACGAGATCTGGCGGCGCTGGCGCTCGGTCGTCGACGAATACGACGGCGAGCGCATTCTCACCGCCGAGGCGTGGGTCGAGCCGCTCAGCCGCATGGCCGAGTGGGTGCGCCCCGACGAGATGCACCAGGCGTTCAACTTCGTGTACCTCATGGCACCGTGGGATGCGACGGCGCTGCGAGACGCCATCGACGCCTCCCTGAGCGCTTTCGAAGGCGTGGGGGCCCCGGCCACCTGGGTGCTGTCCAACCACGATGTCATCCGTCATCCCAGCAGGCTCGCCCTGACCGCACCGAGCCCGCAGGGGCACGGGATCGGCCCCGACTCCCCCGGACTTCCCGAGCCTGCCGTCGCTGCGGCCCGCGGACGGGCGGCAACCATGCTGATGCTCGCCCTGCCCGGCTCCGCCTACCTCTACCAAGGCGAGGAACTCGGGTTGCCCGAGGTGCTCGACATTGACGCCGATGCGCGTCAGGACCCCACCTTCCATCGCACCCTAGGCGAGCGCTACGGCCGCGACGGCTGCCGCGTGCCCATCCCCTGGGAGGCCGATGCGCCCGCGTTCGGCTTCTCTCCCAGTGGCGAGTCGTGGCTTCCGCAGCCCGACCTGTGGGCCGAGCTCGCACGCGATCGACAGGAGGGTGACCCCGGTAGCTCGCTCGAGATGTACCGCTCGCTACTGAGGTTGCGGCGTACGTGGGGCCTGGCCTCATCGAGCCTCGAGTGGCTCGACGCGCCGGCTGGCGTGGTCGCGGCCCGCGTGGGCGCCGTCACCGTGATGACTAACTTGTCCTCGTCCCCGGTGCCGCTGCCCCCCGGTGAGGTGCTGATCTCGTCGATGCCTGTCTCCACCGAGCTCCCTGCCGACGCGACGGTGTGGGTCGCGACGCCATAGGGCCGCCGACCTGGGGACTCACCCGGCCCGAGGTCGGTTTGCGCGGCGTGATGCAAACGTTTACATTGTGGGCTTGACCCTTCCCTGCTGAGAGGACCACAAGCCGCATGAGCATCGTCGCGCAGCCTGCGCTCACCCACGTCGTCGCCCCCGCCGGTTCCCAGCAGAAAGACGCCGACTGGTGGCGTACTGCGGTGATCTATCAGATCTATCCGCGGTCGTTTGCGGATTCCTCTGGGGACGGCATCGGGGACCTGGCAGGCATCACCTCGCGCCTTGATCACCTGGCGGCGTTGGGCGTGGACGCGATCTGGCTGTCGCCGTTTTACACCTCGCCGCAGAAGGACGCCGGCTACGACGTGGCCGACTTCACCGACGTTGACCCGCTGTTTGGCACGCTCGAGGACGCTGACCGCATGATCGCGCGCGC
>NZ_JBKEED010000028.1:0-69679 GCF_047975725.1 Demequina sp. | reverse complement strand
TGGTCGGCGCGCGTAGCGCCGGCATCAGGTAATCCCGCCCCGGGCTGCGCCATCAGGCGCAGCCCACAGCGTCGACCCTGAAAACTCCGCCCGCATGTGCGCCGTGAGCGCCGCAGGCTTCGCAGAAAGCGACACCTCATGCTTCCCCTGAATGACAAGGCCGTCCGCGCCTCCTTCATCAACGCGTCCCGCAAGGAGGTCTCCGACCTCACCCTGCCCGCCGATTTCGACTCCCTCGACTGGGACCGACTCGACCTCCTCGGCTGGCGCGACCCCAAGCTCGCGCGCCGCGCCTACGCCATCGTCCCCACGCTCGAGGGCGACGTGATCGGCATCTTGTTCCGCCACCCCGGTTCGATGCCGCGTACCCGTGCGCAGTGTTCGTGGTGCAACGACGCGACCCTGCCCAACGACGTGGTGCTCTACAACGCGAAGCGCTCGGGCAAGGCGGGCAAGAACGGCAACACCCTCGGCTCGCTGATCTGCGAGGACTTCCAGTGCTCCGCCAACGTGCGGCGTCCTCCCAAGACCTGGTACGAGGGCTTCGACGTCGAAGAGGCACGTCACATCCAGATCGCCGAGCTGCAGATTCGCGCCGCAGCCTTCGCGGCGCAGGTCTAGACGCGCCGCCTACAACTCCGCGTCGACCGCAACGCAGCGCCGCCCACTACTCAGCGCCGCTGGTCACACCAGGAGGAGGCGTGTGACCGGCGGCGCCGGGCCCGGAACGGGCGTGGCTAGAGAATCGCTGACAGCTCCGGGTTCGCTGCGGCGCGCACCGCATCGCGGGCCGCGCTAGCCGACGACGCAGCACGCGCCACCGCAGCCAGCGCCCGGCACTCAGCGATGCTGTGCAGCGACAGGGCGAGCTTGACGGCGGGCACCTTCGACGGCGCCATCGACAGGCTCGCGACGCCCAGGCCAGCCAACACCAATGCCAGGTAGGGGTCACCAGCGGATTCGCCGCACACACCCACCGGCTTGCCGGTCTCGGCGCCGCCCGCACACGCGGCTGCCACCACGTCGAGGACGGCCGGCTGCCAGGGGTCCAGCAGGTCGGACAACGCTCCCTCCATGCGATCGGCGGCCATCGTGTACTGCGCCAAGTCATTGGTGCCGAGCGAGCCGAAGTCGACCTCGGCGAGCACGTGGCGCGAGCGCAGCGCCGCCGCGGGTACCTCGATCATGACCCCGGCGGCGGGAAGACCCGCCGCGCGCACACGGGAGGCGAACCAGGCGGCCTCCTCGGCGGTCGCGACCATGGGCGCCATGACCTTGACGTCGGCGCCGGTGTCTCGCGCCGCCAGCGCCAACGCAGACAACTGCGAGTCGATCAGCTCGGGCATCGCCTGGCACAGTCGTAGGCCTCGGCGGCCCAGCGCGGGGTTGTCCTCCTCGCCCAGGTTCGCAAACGCGAGCGGCTTGTCGGCGCCCGCGTCGAGCGTACGAACCACTACGCGGCGGCCATCGAAGGGTGCCAGCACTGCACGGTACACGTCCGCCTGCTCCTCGACCGACGGCATCGTGGTCGCCGAGAGGTAGACGAACTCGGTACGGAACAGTCCCACGCCCTCGAGGTCCTGGGCGCCGGCCGCGGCGGCGTCGTCCACGCCGCCTATGTTCGCCAGCAGCGCCACGGGGTGGCCGTCGGCGGTACGCCCGGGCCCTGAGACTCCGGCGAGCGCAGCGGCACGCCGCTCGCGCTTGACCCGCTGTGCCTCGATCAGTTCCATGTCGGGCTCGACGGTGACCTCGCCCGTGTCGCCGTCGACAGCGATGACGGTCCCGGCAGGAATGGACGTCGCCCCGTCCACCTGGACCACGGCGGGGATGGCCATCTGCGCGGCGAGGATGGCGGTGTGCGAGGTGCGGCCGCCGGCCTCGGTGACGATTGCCACCACCTTGGAGCGGTCGAGCGCGGCCGTCTCCGCGGGCGCAAGGTCCTCGGCGACGATGACGGACGGCCCCTCCAAGAAAGGAACCCCAGGCATCGGGACGCCGAGCACAGCCGCCACGGCGCGCGAGCCCACGTCCCGCAGGTCCGTGACGCGCTCGGCGAAGTACCCGCCGAGGGCCTCGAACTGGGCCGCGTAGGTCTCGACGGCGGCCGCGATCGCGCTAGCGGGACCCTTGCCGGCGCCCACCTGCTTGCCTGCCTCCTTGGCGAGCTGCTTGTCGCGGGCGATCAGCGCGGTGGCCTTCAGGATCGGCTTCGCGTGATCATCGGCCACCGCGGCGCGCTCGTCGAGGTCGGTGGCGACAGCCGCAAAGGCGCCGAGCACCGCGTCGACGGCGGCTCCGGAGTCGGTGGGGGCGGGCTCGTCGGCCGGGGCCTGGACCGGTGGCGCAACATGCACCACCGGTCCGGCCACGGTGCCGGCGCTCACGCCCACGCCCGTGCGAATGTCGCCCGACATCTCAGCCCTCCGCGTCGAGGTCGCGCGAGAGGAGTGCCACAAGGGTGTCGAGAGCGGCATCGGCGCCGTCGCCTTCTGCGGTGAGTGCCACCTCCTCGCCGTGCTTGGCGCCGAGCGCCATGACGCCCAGGATGCTGGTCGCGTCGACGGCGTCCTCGCCGGGACGGCCGATCTCGATGTCGAGCCCGGTCTCCTGGGCTGCCTCCACGAATAGGGCGGCGGGGCGGGCGTGAAGCCCGACGGACGAGGCGATGGTGACGGTGCGCTGTGCCATGACAGTTCTCCTTGTATTGAGGTTCGCGGGTTGAGGGGTTAGGCGATGGCGACCGCGGAGGCGGTCACGTTCTTGCAGTCGCGGGACTTGAGGACGAGCACGATGGCGGTGGTGAGGGCCACGCCTGCCGCGAGGGCGACGAGGAACCACAGGAAGCCGCCCATGAGGGGTAGGACCCAGATGCCGCCGTGCGGGGCGCGCAGGGTGACACCGAAGACCATGATGAGGCCGCCGGTGAGGGCAGAGCCGAACACGGAGGACACGATCACGCGGATCGGGTCTGCTGCCGCGAAGGGGATCGCGCCCTCGGAGATGAACGATGCTCCCAGCAGCCACGCGGCCTTGCCGTTCTCGCGCTCGGGCTCGGAGAAGAGCTTCGGACGCAAGGTGGTGGCGAGCGCCATGGCGAGCGGGGCGACCATGCCTGCCGCCATGACGGCGGCCATGATGGTCAGCGCCGGTGCATCGGTGGCGGTACCGGCGGCGGCCAAACCAGCCGTGCCGAAGAAGTACGCGACCTTGTTCACGGGACCACCGAGGTCGAAGCCCATCATCGCGCCAAGGATGAGGCCCAACACGAACGCGGAGCCGCCCTGCAGGCTGGTCAGCCACTCGTTGAGGGCATCGGACAGCGCGGCCATCGGTCCACCCAGGAGGGTGATGAACAGGCCCAGCGTGATGAAGCTCGACAGCAGCGGGATCACGACGACCGGCATCACACCTCGCACGCCCTTGTGAACCTTCCACGAGCCGATCCACTTGGCCACGAGGCCGCCTAGGACACCGGTGACGATGCCGCCGAGGAATCCGGCACCCATGGTCGCCGCGACGGAGCCGCCGACGATGCCGGGGACCAGACCTGGCCGGTCGGCGATCGCGAAGGCGATGAAGCCCGACAAGATCGGGACCAGGAAGCCAAACGAGGCCGCGCCGATGACGTACAGCAGCGCTGCCCAGGCGGTCAGGGAGGCGAAGTCGAAGTTCTGGGCGATGTTGTACGCGTCGTCCGACGTGAGGTTGTACTTGACGATCTCGATGGCGCCGGACTCGCCCAGGGCGACCTGAGACAGCATGAACGACAGCGCGATCAGGATGCCGCCCGCGGCGACAAACGGGATCATGTAACTCACGCCGGTCATCAGCCACTGGCGGATCTGGGTGCCGATCCCCGCCTTGGTGTCGACCTTCGACGACAGTCCGCCCGTCGCCCCGGCGGTGGGCGCCACCGTCCGAGCCTCGGGGTTGGCGCGCCATTCGGCGGACTTGGCCGCCGCCTGGGCGATGAGCCCCGGGCCGTCCGAGATGGCCTTCTTCACGCCGACGTCGATGAGCGGCTTGCCTGCGAAGCGGTCGGCACCGCGCACCTCGACGTCGTGGGCGAAGATGACCGCGTCGGCGGCGGCGATCTGCTCCGGCGTGAGCGGGTTGGCGCCCGCCGAGCCCTGCGTCTCCACCAGCATCGTGTGACCTGCATCGGCCGCCGCGCGCTCGAGCGCCTCGGCCGCCATGTAGGTGTGAGCGATGCCGGTGGGGCAGGAGGTGACGCCCACGAACGTGAGCCCGGCCGATGCGCCTGCCGGCTCGGCGGCGGCACTCACCTCGGGTGCGGGTGCGGGTGCAGGTGCAGGTGCGGCGCTCGCGGCGGGCACCGCCTCGCCGACCTCCCCCTGCACCAGGGCGACGACCTCGGCATCGGACGTCGCGGAGCGCAGCGCGGCGGTGAACTCCCTCTTCATCAGTGCCTTGGCGAGCTTGGGGAGGACCTGCATGTGGGCCTCTCCGCCGCCCTCGGGAGCAGCGATGAGGAACACCAGATCGGCCGTGCCGTCCTTGGCGCCCCAGTCGAGGCCTGTCGCGAGGCGCCCGAAGCCCAGCGTGGGTTCGGTGATCGCCGCTGAGCGAGCGTGGGGGATGGCGATGCCGCCGGGAAGGCCGGTGGCCATGGTCTCCTCGCGCTTGCGTACGTCGGCGAGGAAGGCCTCGAGGTCGGTGCAGCGTCCGGTGGCGACCAGGCGCTCGGCGAGCACCCGGGTGGCGGCGTGGCGGTCGTCGGCCGTGAGGTCGAGGACAACCTGCGTCTCATCGATGAGGGGCATTGTCAGTCCTTCCGTGGGTCAACTCTGACCCAGCTCCATGGTGAGGTCCGGGGTGGTGGTGAGGTGGACGATGACGCCGGCCAGGTGGGCGGGGGCGGGGACACGACTTCCGGGAAGGCTCACGGCGGCTGAGCCCCATGCGACCGCGGCGCTCAGGGCCGCAGCGTGGTCGAGCCCGGTGGCCAGTCCGTGGAGCAGACCGGCGAGCATGCAATCGCCGGCGCCGACCGTGGACAGTGGACGCTCGACCGTGGCGCGGGCGTGGAGAACGGTGGAGGCCGTGACCAGCAGCGCGCCGTGGGCGCCGAGGCTGACCGCCACGGTCTCGACGCCGCCGTCCACGAGAGCGCGGGCGGCATCGAGCACGTCTGCGAGGGTCGCGAGTCGGTGGCCGACGAGTTCCGCGAGTTCCTCGTGATTGGGCTTGATGAGGTCGGGGGAGGCGGCCACCGCCGCGGCGAGCGCCGGGCCGGAGGTGTCGATGGCGACCTTGGTGCCGCGCGCGTGAGCGCGCTTGACGAGCGTGCCGTAGAGGTCATCGGGCGCGCTGGGAGGCAGAGAGCCGCAACCGACGAGCCACGCCGAGGCGTCTGCACGGTCCACGGCAGCGTCGACGAGCGCTGCAAGTTCCTCGGCACTCAGGCGCGGCCCGGGCTCGTTGAGCTTGGTGGTGGTGCCATCGGGCTCCGCGACGGTGATGTTGACGCGCGCGGCACCGGCGACGGGCACGGAGGTGCGAGGCACACCGGCGGAGTCCAACAGTTCGCCGAGCAGGATGCCCTCGGCGCCGCCCGCGGGGAAAACGGCGACGGCGTCCCCGCCTTGTGCGGTGACGGCCCTGGCGACGTTGAGCCCCTTGCCGCCCGCATCGACGTGCACCTCGGTGGCGCGGTTGACCTCGCCGCGCGCCAGGCGTGCGACGGTGATCGCGCGGTCCACGCTGGGATTGGGGGTGAGGGTGACGATCATGCGCACACCACCTCGGGCCCGGCCTCGCGCAGCTCGTCAGCGATGTCGTCGGCGAGGCCGCTGTCGGTCACGATGAGGTCCACCTGCTCGAGGGAGGCGAAGCGGTGGAGGTGATCGTCGCCCGCCTTCGAGGAGTCCGTGGCGACGATGACCCGGCGAGCGGCGTTGGCCATCGCAGCCTTGGCGTGCGCCTCGGCCTGGTCGGGAGTGGTGAGGCCGCGTGCGGCGGACAGGCCGTTGGTGCCGAGGACGGCGACGTCGACCACGAGGCCCGCCAGCGCCTGGGTGGTCCAGTCGCCCACGGCCGCCGCGGTGGTATCGCGTACCGACCCGCCAAGGACCAGCAACGTGAGGTTGGGCCGTCCGGCGAGTGCGGCCGCGGCGGGAATCGAGTTGGTGACCACGGTGAGTGCCGCATCGGCCGGGAGCAGATCGACGATCGCCTGCGTGGTGGAGCCCGAATCGAGCAGCACCGTGCCACCTGCGGGGATCTCGTCCAGGACCCGGGCCGCGATCCGGCGCTTGACGTCAGTGCGCTGAGCGCTGCGGGAGGCAAGCGTCGGTTCGAGTTCGAGGCGTTCGACGGGGATGGCACCGCCGTGGACGCGACGGACGGCGCCCTTGTGCTCGAGTGCGGTCAGGTCGCGGCGAATGGTCTCGGTCGTGACGTCGAGCGCATCGGCGAGTGATGCGACTTCCACGCGACCTTCGGTGCGCGCGATCTTCAGAATGCGCTGCTGTCGCTCCGTGGCATACATCTGGGTGAACTCCTATGTCCGGCTCATCCGATAGAACCACACAAACAAACTCAATGCAACACAAAGCCACATTCGTTGTTGTGGTCATGGGGGTGTGCAGTCCGGCATGGCGCCTAGATCCACCCCTGCTCACGCGCGCAGCGGGCGACATCGTGCCTGGTGGCCGCATGAGTCTCGCCAATCGCGCTCGACAGGTAGTTGCGAACCGTGCCTTGCGCGAGCTGGAGCCTGCGCGCGATGTCCGTGACGGAGTAGCCGTCGCTCGCCACTCGCAGGACGTCCAATTCTCGGTCCGTCAGGGGGCAGTCCTAGATGAGCGCCTGGGCGGAGACGGCGGGGTCGATGCGCCTGCCGCCCGCGTGTACCTGAGCGATGGCCTCTGCGATGAGTTCGAGCGACGAGTGCTTGCCCAGGAACCCTCGAATCCCCAGCTTGAATGCTCGTCGCAGCGTCCCCGGCCACGCATGGCGGGTGAGCATGAGGATGCGTTGCTCGGGATGCTCGGCAAGCACCCGCGAGGCCACCTCGAGTCCGTCGAGCATGGGCATCCCGAAGTCCAGCACCAGGACATCGGGCCGATGCTCCACGAACGCCGCGTATGAGGCCTCGCCATCGGCGGCCTCGGCCCCACGTCGATGTCGCCCTCGAATCGCGAGTGACTTGTGGGACCTCCGTGCGGATGCCGACGGACTCGAGTGACTAGAAGCGCGCCTGGAGTATGACCGCGTTGAACGCGCCGGCCGTTCTCTCTATGAGGCGATTCTAGAAGAGCACGGCTTGCATCTGGGTTAGTGCGCACGAGACGCGCCGCGTAGCGCCTGGTCGATCAGCAACCCACCTGATATCATTAACGATTGTGTTCCGGCACCTGCCGGGCACGCGTCGCAGATTGCTTCCACTTCTCGCCGGCGCCAGAGCCCAGTTCCCTTGAGGGAAGGGCCAGCGCCAGGCTCGTAGAATTCCTCTCTTCGGCGAACGGACGCGGACACCTTCGCGATTCGCCACCACCGCCGGTGCCCTCACCCGAGGGGAACCCACGCGCGCTTGCGAAAGCCAGCCCGCGCATCGGCCCGTAGCCCGAAAGGCTCACCCGTAAGCATGACCACCACCTTCGCCGACCTCGGCGTGCCCACCACCTTGACCGACGTGCTCGAGCTCGACGGCAAGACCACCCCGTTCCCCATCCAGGCCGACACGCTGCCCGACACCCTCGCCGGCCGCGACGTGCTGGGCCGCGGCAAGACTGGCTCCGGCAAGACGCTGGCGTTCTCGCTGCCCATCGCCGCACGCCTGGGTCGCGGCAAGGGCCGCGCCAAGCCCGGCCGCCCGCGCGCGCTCATCTTGGCACCCACGCGTGAACTCGCGACGCAGATCGACGCGGTCATCGCGCCGCTCGCAGCCGCCTACGGTCTCACCACCACGACGATTTTTGGCGGCGTGAGCCAGCACCGCCAGGAGGTCGCGATGCGTCGCGGCGTCGACATCGCCGTCGCGTGCCCCGGCCGCCTCGAGGACCTCATGGGTCAAAAGATCGTGAGCCTCGACTCCGTGGAGATCACCGTCCTCGACGAGGCCGACCACATGGCCGACCTGGGCTTCCTGCCTGGTGTGACCCGCATCCTCACCGCCACCCCGAGCGGCGGCCAGCGCATGCTGTTCTCCGCGACGCTCGACAACGGCGTGGACAAACTCGTCAAGCGCTTTCTGAACAACCCCACGACGCACAGCGTCGACTCCGCCGAAAGCCCCGTCGAGGCCATGACGCACCACGTCTTCCACCTCGCCGATGCGGAAGCCAAGAAGGCCGTCATCCGCACCCTGGCATCGGGTACGGGGCGTCGCGTGCTGTTCATGCGTACCAAGCACCACGCCAAGCGCCTGGCCCAGCAGCTCACCAAGGACGGCATCCCTGCCGTTGATCTGCACGGCAACCTGTCGCAGAACGCTCGCGACCGCAACCTCGCGGCGTTCTCGTCGGGTGAGGCCAAGGTGCTGGTGGCGACTGACGTCGCCGCACGTGGCGTGCACGTGGACGGCGTCGAGCTCGTGGTCCACGTGGACCCGCCCGCCGAGCACAAGGCGTACCTCCACCGCTCGGGCCGCACCGCGCGTGCCGGCTCGTCCGGTGACGTGGTCACGCTTGTGCTGCCCGAGCAGAAGCGCGACACCGACCAGTTGCTGCGCAAGGCCAAGATTTCCGTCAAGCCGATGCGCGTGACGGCTTCCTCTCCCGAGGTCGCCTCGCTCGTGGGTGAGGTCGCGGAGTATGTCGACCCGGCCGTGGCCGCCAAGAAGGCTCCGGCGCGGCCGCAGCGTGGTGGCAACGGGAACCGCGGCGGTAACGGATCCGCGGCGCGAAGCCAGGGCCGTGGCAACGCCTCGGGTGCCCGTGGTCGCGGCGGTCGCAGCGGTAACGCCACTGGCACGCGTGGTGCTTCGGCTACCGCCGGATCGCGCGGCACGGCGAACGGCCACCGCAACGATGCCGGACACCAGTCGGCGAAGCCGAGCCAGGGGAGCGGTCGCCAAGGTGGGCGCGGTCGTGGCGGCGCTTCGCAGGGTGGGAAGTCGCAAGGTACTGGCTTCCGCTCGGCCGCGGACTTCTCGTCCGGCCGCGGTGGTCGCCGCTCGCGGTAGCGTCCGGTAGGGGTGATCCCGCCCTCCCCGTTGATACCCGTCTCGACGGGTCTGGTGGAGTGCGTGCGCGCCTGATACCCGCATCGGCTTGATCCGGAGTCTGAGCTCGGATCGAGGTGCCGCAGCCTGCCGTCACCTCGCGCGCGCTGCACCGACGGGTATCCCACGTGCACCCATCGCGTGAAGCCCGTCGAGACGGGTATCAACCGGTGGATGGGACGGGGTCGGTGGCGCGGGGGAACACGAGGGCGCGCGGCGAAACTGACACAGCACAGCCCGGCCGTGCTCGCGCATCGGCCGGGCTGTGCTGTGTCAGCGAAAGGTCAGTCGTCTACGGAGTGGCGCGCGCCCACCTGGTAGTTGTCGGCGTCCGCGAACATCTCGGCCACTGAGATGGGCCCCCGGCCCGTCACGATCTGGAAGTCGCGCGAACACACGGCCATCTTGCCCAGGCGAATCGCCTCGCCAAAGGTGACCATTCCCTCGGAGGAGAAGGGCGCCTCGGAGTCGTCGAGGAAGTCGCCGTCAGTGGTGCGGGGCACGCCCATGGCGTCGAAGACCTGGTACTGCTCCTCGTCGCTCAGGGAACGCCAGCCGAGCGCGTTGCCCGTCGCGGCGTTGCCGTGCTCGCGGAACTGCGACATGGTCATCGCCTCGGCGCCGTTGATGTTGAGCACCTGGTGGTGCAGGTAGGGGTTGGCCAGCACGTGGGCCGCAGCGCGCGCACAGTCCTTGCGGGAGATGAAAGCCATGACTCCGTCGCCCGAGTTGTTTGCCATCTCGCCCATGGGGATCGAGCCGAAGTAGGCGGTGATCATGGCCTCGGCGTACTGCGAGTTGCGCAGGAATACGTAGTCGAGCTCGGTGGACTGCACGTAGGCCTCGGTCCACGCGTGGTCGATCTTCTCAATGCTCGGGTTCTCGGGGTCGGTGGCGTTCACGAGCGAGGTGTAGACCACCTGGCCCACGCCCGCCTCGACGCATGCGTTCACAGCGTTCTTGTGCGCGGCGCGGCGCTTGGGGCCCACGAAGGGCATCGACACGATCAGCACTTTGTCGGCGCCCTGGAACGCGGCGACCAGGCCTTCGGGGTCGTTGAAGTTGGTGACCGCGGTTTCGATGCCGGCTGCCTGGTATTCGGCCAGCGCATCGGCGGTGGGAGCGGTGACGCGGATCCTGTCGGCCGGCACGAGCTCGCGCAGCACCTGGGCCGCGTACCCTCCGAAGTTGCCGTCAACACCACATACGACGAGTTTTCCCATGATGGTCTCCCTTGATTCGGTTTACTTCGACCGTACGCCTGCTGCGAGGGGGGTGGGTGGGGACGTTTGTCCGTGGGACGTGAGTCCCCGCGCGCGGCCCCAGTGATGCGTGCGAGGATGAGGCAGGACAGTGTCAGGGGGACGCATGAACGCTCCTTTTGCAGCGCCATCGACGGCCGATGCGCTGGTTGCCGGGCCGCGTGGACGGCGCCTCTTGCTTGAGTTCGCTCTGGAGTGCGAGCGGGCATCGGGGATCGAGTACAGCGACGATGCGTTCAGTGCCGCCGTGTTCGACGCGAGCTACCACCTTGATCCCGGGGCGGGTACCTCGCGGGTGAGGGCGTTCTATCTGGGCGAGGCGGCGGTGCCGGCGAGCGGAGTCTCTCCAGAAGTCGGTGCTCCCATGACCATCGACGAGGTCGCGCGGCGGCTCAACTCCCTTGACCTGGTCCAGGCTAGCCCCGAGGTGCTCCTCGGTGCCCTCGCGAGCGCGGTCGACCAGGCCCGGTACTGGCAGGAGCCTGACGGGGAGGACGTGCTGTGTGCGTCGGCGTCTATGCGGGCTGCACTGCGCCACGTGGCGGTGCACGTGGCCGCGTCGCCCCAGGTGTCGTGGTGGAGCGAGCCGGTGTCGCTCGTGCGGCAGCGCTCCGTGCAGTGGTCCGAGTGGCCCGAGCCGGATCTCGGCACCGCCGTGCATTCGTTGCTGGTCGCAGAGCGCGAGCGAGTCATCGCGCAGGAAAAGGTCGCCATGGCCGAGCGCTCCTCCGACCCGACGGACAGCTGGTCGGGCGAGTGGTGGTCGCGGCCCGCGGTCGAGTTGGTTGCCAGCACGCGGGCGTTGGACAGTGGTGCCCCGGTGGGGCTGTGGTGCGTCGAGGACGGGTTTGGGTGGGAGCGCGCGGAGGTGTCGGTGATCGACGTGCCGGCCGGGCTGCGGGTCTACGAGGTCGATAGCGCGCAAGCGTGGGCACACCTGTGCCGCCGCTTCCCGATGAAGGTCACGGCTCAGGTGCGCCACGACTGGTACCGGACGACGGGGCGTACCGGCGCATGGGTGGTGCCGGACTGGGCCGCCGTGGCCGAGCACTATTCAGGAGTTCACCTGCAGGTGCGCGCCTATCTGGAGGCGGCCGGCACTGCGATCACCGTGGACGGCGAGCATGCGAGCGTCATCGCTGGCTGGAACCCCGATCAGACGTACTGGTTTGATGACAATGTCTGCCCACTGGGAGCCGCCCAAGTGTGGGTGCGCGACGACGGCGCCTGGCGTCGCGGGAATGGAAGGTAGGTCGAGATGGGGTCAGCCTTGCTCGATGCCGAGGTGGCGCGCTACGTTGCGCGCGGGTACGGGATTGAGTCGCGCACGCCCACTCAAGTGGTGCTCGCCAAACAGCGCCGCGTCGGGTGGTTCTGCAATACGTTGCTGGTAATCGTGACCGGCGGGTTGTGGCTCATCTACGTGATCTACCGCCTGGCCAACCGCAAGTACGACCGTGTGGTGCTGACCGTCGACGGCGCAGGAGGGGTGCATCGATCCTGACGGTGGGGGTTGCGCTCGTGTGGCCCCGTGCCGCCCGCGCTCGAGTGCCTTCGTGCTTCAGCGGCCTCGGTGCCGCAGTGCCGCAGTGCCCCAATGCCCCCCGCCCGCGCGGTTGATACCCGTCTCGACGTGTCTTGGGCGGCGAATGCGCGCCTGATACCCGTCCCTGTGCGCCGCGACGCCGGGCGCTCGGTTCGGCGCGACATGCCTGCGCGGGTATCCAGCGCGCTCGGACTCGCTGGATCGCGTCGAGACGGGTATCAACCGGGTCGGGCGCACGCGGGGTTGGGGGCGCACGCGGGGTTGGGGGCGCACACGGGGTTGGGGGCGCACAGGGGCTGGGTGCACGCAGGGCTGGGAGCAAAGCAGGTCGGGCGCACAGGGGCTGGGTGCAGGGAGGCCGGGCGCGCACCGGACCCAGGGCACGGGCACCGCGGCGACGGG
Organism: Demequina sp.; assembly: GCF_047975725.1. GTDB lineage: Bacteria > Actinomycetota > Actinomycetes > Actinomycetales > Demequinaceae > Demequina. The sequence goes on along the minus strand of NZ_JBKEED010000028.1, from coordinate 57,279 downwards.
CCGTCAGCAAGCACGAGTCGCTAAGCGCCAAACGCCCCGAGGTTGCCGTCCACGACCCAGTCGGTGTCGGTCGTACGTGTCGCGAGCTGCGGGTCGCGGGGGGAGAGCATGAGGTAGTCGTTGTAGACCTCGGTGCCGCCAATGGGGTCATCCCAGGTGGCATCCACGAGCAGCCACTGGCCATCCACGAGCACTTTGTTCCACGCGTGGCTACCGCCAGTGAGTCCGGCAGAGTCCGAGCCTGTCACGACCACCGAGTCGAGCCCGGCCTGCTCCGCCATCGCGGTGAATGCCATCGCATAGCCGTTGCACACGGCCGTGCCCATGACGAGAATCCCGTAGGCCTCTTGGGACTGGTCTACGCGCGGCGATTCCTCGCCCGCTTCGATGGCCTCGAACACGCCCATGTCGTAGGTGGCGTGGGAGACGATCCAGTCGTGGATGGCGGTGACCTTGTCCGCATCCGACACGGCGGCCGATGCGCCTGAGGCCACCAGCGCATCGGCGGCTGCTTGCCGGGTAGCGGTACGCCGTCGGTCGGCCTCACCGGAGTCGTAGATGTACTCGGGCTGGACGGTCACCGTCGCGGTGGTTTTGAGAGTGCTCCAGCCGCGGACGAAAACGTAGGGGTTCTGTGACGCGGCCTCGAGCAGGGCGTCGGACACTCCGTCGAGTCCCACGTTCTGAGACCAGTAGGTGACGTTGATCGCGTCCCGTTGCTCGACCATGCTCGCCTCGAGGTAGGTGACCAGGTCGGTGGAGCCATAGGTGGGGTAGTCGGTGGAGGGCGCATCGGGTGCACCGAAGGCCGCCGTGAGCGCGGCGGGCGTTGCCCAGGACGGCACATAGCCTCCCGACAGTGCCCACTGATAGGAGTAGCCGCACACCAGCAGCACTGCCACGGTCAAGGTGAGTCCGCGTCGCCAATCCCTGCGGGCGTCAGTACGGGCGCGACGATCGCGGCGGCGAGCGGATCGTGCCCGGCGACGGCCTCGGCGCGACGTGTCCTCGCCCCACGCGGCGTCAGTGGTCCAGGTGCGTGGCGCATACGTGAGATGCGCGGGCGGGGCAGATTCCACGCGCGTGTGGCGGTCGCGAATGCGCCCGGTCCAGCGGGAGCCGTCCCAGAAGCGCTCGAGGTCACTCTCGGAGGGATCCGGGAGCCAACCCGGTGCCGGAAGGCGCGGCGTCGGGGGGCGCGGCGATTGCCCGCTGTGCGTCATCTCGCCTCCTTGCCGGGCGCAACTCCACCGTGGGAGCGCTGCGCGCCAATGTAACGCCTACCAGTGACAACGACATCGGCCGTGTGGCGGGATCGACACCCGCGGCTCAGGACGCGGGCGAGGCCAGCGCCTGGAGTCCTGGAGACAGCGACACGGGAGCCTCACGGTCGCCACGCCCCAGCGCTCGCAAACGGGGAGGCAGGGTTGCCAGGGCGCGTGCGCATCGGTCACGTGCCTGCGAAAGCCCCTCCGCGCCCAACCCAGCCTGCGCGGTGGGTGCGCCGCCGTGCATGACCTGCACGAGCATCGGCCGTCCGGGAAGGTCTCCCTCGGATTCCAGGGCGACCGTGTCGCCAACGATGGCCCCGTCTGACTCGACGCGCCACACCTGCTTGCGCCGCGGAAGCGAGGCCTTACCAGGGGAGAGCTTGTGTACGGGGTGACCGTCGAACTCGACCAGTTTGTAGACGGCGCTGAGCGCGGGTGCGTCGGCGCTGACGCCCATCTGAGTGCCGACTCCGAACGCATCGATGGGCGCGCCGGCCGTGAGGAGGTCATCGATGCGGTGCTCATCGAGGTCGCTGCTCGCGATGATTCTGACGTCGCTCAGACCGCCCTCGTCGAGAATGCGCCGCACGTGCTGTGACAGCGCCGCGAGGTCGCCGGAGTCGAGCCGTACTCCCTGGATCTTGATGCCCTCAGACGCCAGTTCGTGAGCGACTTCGACCACATGGCGCGCGCCCTGCAGGGTGTCGTACGTGTCGATCAGCAGGACCGATGCGCGGGGAAAGTCGCGCGCGAACGTGCGGAACGCTTCACGTTCGTCCTCAAACGACATGACATAGGAGTGCGCCATCGTGCCGCTGAGCGGGATGCCGTAGGTCTTGCCGGCGAGGACGTTGCTGGTGGCGTCCGCGCCCGCGAGGTAGGCGGCGCGCGCGCCGTGCAGTGCGGCCTCGGGTCCGTGGGCGCGGCGGGCGGCGAAGTCCACGAAGGATCTGCCCTGGCTCGCGATCGCGACGCGCGCGGCCTTCGAAGCGATCGAGACCTGGTGGCCGATGAGTGCGAGCAGCGCCGTCTCGACAATCTGCGCCTCGATGAGCGGCGCGGTCACGCGCACGAGCGGTTCGCCGGCGAACACGATTTCACCCTCGGGGATCGCCCAGACCTCCCCGGAAAACCGGAAGCTCGCGAGGTAGGCGAGAAACTCGTCGGTGAAGATCCCGAGGGTGCGCAGGTAGCCGACCTCGTCCTCGGTGAAGCGCAGGTCGTGGAGGTGCTCGATCGCATCAGCGAGGCCAGCCATGATCAGGAACCGACGCTCGGGTGGCAGGCGGCGCACAAACAGGTCGAAGGTCGCCGTGGCGGTTCGCCCGTGAGCGAGATGGCTCGCGGCCATGGTGAGCTCGTACTGGTCCGTCGTGAGCGCGCTCATGGGCCGTCCTCGGTGGTAGGTCGCGGATTCGGGTGCCCCCCATCGTATGGCGCGCGCGGTCCCGAGCGTCGATGTCAGAGGTCTCTGATGAACTGTCGTCATGGCCGTTTCCACGCGAGACATCGAGCAACTGGTGGAGCAGTTGCGCGCGCTCGCTGAGGCTCCGGTGAGCGATCTCGATCGGCGTCAGTTACTCGACCAATTCGATGCCGTCGCGCGGCTCGAGAAGGTGGCGGGCGCGTGGTCGGCGCGGTTTGCTGGGGAGATCGCACGCAGGTCCGGCCCCGACTTCTCGGACGGTGGGCTCGCGAGGCGCGAAGGACACGGTGACGCAGGAGGCATGGTGTCGCGCCTCACAGGCTCGAGCGTGGCGCGCGCCAGGCGCGTGGTGGCCGCTGGGGAGGCCTTCGTCCCCGTGCCAGGTGCCACAGTGACGGCCGATGCGCCGGCTGGCTCCCGCGCGCACCCTCAGCAGGCGACGGCCAAGTACTCCAGGGTGGCCCAGGCGTCGCTGGCAGGTGAGCTCTCGGTCGAGGCCGCGGGAGTGGTGGTCACGGGGCTCAATACCGTCGCACCCTCGTTATCGGAGGCCGCGCTCGTGGAACTCGAGGCGCGGCTCGTGGCCAAGGCCGTCACCATGCGCGTGCACGAGGTGGGACGGATGGTGGCGCGGGCCGTCGCGCGTGTCGATATTGACCGTCACCGTGAGCAGGAGCAGCGCCTCCACGCCGAACGCTACCTGTGGTGGAAGCAGGACCACACCGGGATGGTGACGTTCCACGGGCAGTGCGACGCGGTGACGGCTGCGCCCATCATCAACGTTCTCGAGCAGATGGCGACGCTGTCGGTGCGCGCTCAGGCGCGACCGGGGGATGGTGGCGAGGCGCGCGGCGGGGTTCGTGAGCCAGGCTCCGGTGAGGCGCTTGTCGAACACCGCACGGTGGGGCAGATGCGGCTCGATGCGCTCTTCGACCTCGCGCGCCATGCTCAGGGGTGTCGAGAGACGACGCGATCAGGGGTACGGACCTCGATTGTGGTGCGCATGTCACTCGCGGACCTCATGAGCGGTCAGGGGTGGGGCTCCATCGACGGGATCAACGCTCCCGTGTCGGTGCCAGAACTGCGCCGGCTCGCGGGCGACGCGGGGTTCATCCCGGAGGTGCTCTCGGCGTCGGGCGAAGTGCTCGATTGGGGACGCGAACGTCGGTGCTTCACTGAGGCGCAGCGGCGGGCGCTCATCGAACGCGACGGTGGTTGCGCCAAGTGCCATGCGCCACCCGAGCACTGCGAGGCGCACCACATTCGGTGGTGGATGCACGGTGGCCGCACTGACCTATCGAACGGTGTGATGTTGTGCACGCGATGCCACCACGACGTCCACCGGCAGGGGTGGGAGATCGAGATCGTGGGCAACAGGGTGAGGTTCATTCCTCCACCGGGACTCGCGGGTGACGGGAGAGCGCTGCCCGGAGGCGACGCGGTGTTCGACGTCGACGTGCGGGGGCTTGATCCGGGCGGCGACCACCACTGGCCCCGCGTCACCGCCGAGGACGAAGCAATGGTGCTCGCATGGGCGCGCGAAGCATGGGCACGCGAAGATGCCGTGCGGTAGCCGGTGTGCTGCGAGTGCAGTCTGGCTTGATTCCAGCGTGCTGTGAGCCCAGTGTGCTGTGAGCCCAGCGTGCTGCGAGCCCAGTGTGCCTCGAGTCCAGTGTGCCTCGAGTCCAGCGTGCTGCGAGCTCAGCGTGCCTCGAGTCCAGGGTGCTGCGCGGCGCGGCGACCAGGACCCCATTGTCCTCGTCGCCACGCCGCGCGGCACGGGGGAGCCGGGCGATCACATCCGCTTGGCACCGCAGGTTGCCACGCAGCGTGAGTCCGCAGGAGGACCCGGCTCACCTCTAGGGCGAGTGACTCAGATCGACTACTGAACGGTCAGCACCTCACTGACGGAAAGATCACCCGCCGAGGCGCCGGCCGCGACGCGATACTCGCCCTTCTGAACGCGCAGCGCGCCCCCGTGAAGCCAGTCGTCGACGGCGCCCTCAATTCGCACGGCGTCGTCCCAGACGGACAGGCGCGGCACAGGGAAGACGACCGCGACGTCGCGGGTCTCGCCCGCTGCGAGGCGCACGCGCTCGAAGCCCACGAGGAGGCGCAGCGGCGTCGGAATCTCGAGTTCCTCATGACGAAGCACGTACACCTGCACGAGTTCATCGGCCGGACGGTCGCCCGCATTCGTGACGGTGACGGTCGCGGTGACCGTCACTTCACCCTCGCGGGGGACGAAGGCGGCGTGCGTGTGGGTCGGCTCGGGGGCATCGACAACGCTTGTCGACAGCGACACCGCCGAGTACGTGACGTCCGCGTAAGTGCACCCGTGCCCAAAGGCGAACAGGTGCTGCGACGGCTGGTGACGGTAGGTTGCCCGCTGGCGCAACGTGTCGTAGTCGAACAGGTCGCCCACCTGGTGGAGGTCCGCGGGCCAGGCCTGTGCGAGCCGGCCGTGGGGCTCGACGTCGCCCGCGAGCACGTCGACCACGCCGTGGCCCAGTTCCTGCCCACCGTGCGAGGTCCACACGACCGTGGGGGCCTCGGCGAGGTCGCCGCCCAAGATGTAGGGGAAGCTCGACACGATGGCGAGGACGGTGGTCGCGTTCGCCTCGGAGGCTGCGCGCCACACCTCGGCGGCTGACTCGGGCAACCACAGGTGGGGGCGGTCCTCGGTCTCGCGTCCGGACAGGTGCGGGTCGTTACCCACCGCCACGATCGTCACGTCGGCGGCGGCAGCCGCTGCAGCGACCGCCGCGGCGCCAGAGACGACCACGCGGGCCGTGAACTTCTCGGCCTGACTCAGTGTCACGGCATCGGCCGCGAGCAAGCCGTTGTCGCGCATCGTTCGGAGCCAGCGGCCCGAGCCCAAGTGCAGCAGCGACCACGATCCGTCGGCGTGCACGTGCTTGCGGAAGCTCTCTTGGACCACCCATCCGCCCACGCGCGTGGCGTCCGCGCGCGCAGGCCATGCGCCGCCCGTGAGCAGCTTGCCGCTCGCGTGCGAACGGAAGGTCAGCACGCCGTCGCCCCAATCCGTGACGTCCCACAACGACCCCGCGGCGGTGCCGTCAGGCGCGTCGGCCAGCACTGCCGACCCGTCCTCGTTGGAGGCAAGGTAGGCCCATGCCGAGTGGGCGCGCAGGGTCACGGTGTCGGCGCCCGTGACGACCGACACGGTGGCGTCTGGGAAGCGCTCGCCCAGCGCCGTGCCGATGCCCACCGAGTACGGCAGGGTGCCCGAGTACCAGTCGGTGAGCACCGCATCGGCCATCGGGCCGACGACGGCGACGCGCGCCGGCGATGCAAGCGGCAGCACCCCGGCATCGTTGCGCAGCACCACCACAGACTTGGCGACGGCCTCGCGCGCCAACACCCGCGACGACGGGGCATCAATGTCCTGGGCCGTGATGTCGCCGTAGGGGTCCGCGTCGCCGTCAAACTCGCCGGTACGTACTCGCATCTCGAGCAGGCGCATCGCGGCGGCATCGACCTGCTCGTCGGTGAGCGTGCCGTTCTCGAGAGCGGCGGTGACGTAGGAGATCGTCGGCGCCGCGTTCGCGTCGTTGTCGGTGAACGAGTCGAGGCCCGAACCAATGAGTGCCGCGGCGGCCGCCACGTGGTCGGGCTGGGCGCGCTGCGACGTCACCAAGAAGGTGGGCGCCGCAGCGTCGGACACGATGGCGATCGAGCCAGGCGCCCACGAGCGAGCCTCCGCCACCAGTTCCGGCTGGGTGTGCGCGGGCACGCCGTTGACCTGGTTGTAGGCGAGCATCATGCCGCCGGCCGCGCCCTCCTCGAGCGCGGGACGGAAGGCGGGCAGCTCCTCTTCGTGGAGGGTGCGCAGCGACATCTCGGAACTTGTCACCGAGCGGTCCGTCTCATTCGAGTAGCCCAAGAAGTGCTTGAGTGCAGGCACCATGCGCCACACGATCGGATCACGCCCGCGCAGACCCCACGAGAACGCCGCACCAAAGAGCCCGGTGACGTGGGGGTCCTCGGAGTAGCCCTCCTCATTGCGGCCCCACAGCGGGTGACGCAGGGTGTTGACCACTGGTGCCCACGCATTGAGGCTCACGAGGGGGTTCTCGGCACGCTTGGCACGAATCTCCGTCGCGGTCGCCGCCGCGACTCTCTCGATGAGGTCCGTGTCCCACGTCGCCGCGAGTCCCACGGGCTGCGGGAACACCGTCGCGACGCCCATCCACGAGGCCCCATGGAGCGCCTCGCAGCCGGTGCGGTACTCGCCTACGCCCAGGCGCTCCACTGCGGGCATCGCCTGGTGCAGCATCGCGATGCGCTCCTCGCGCGTGAGGCGCGCCAGCAGGTCGGCCGCGCGCTCGTGGGCGCTCAGCGAGGTATCACGGAAGGCGGCCGATGCGCTGGGGGCTTCCGTTGTCGGGTGGTGGGTCACGCGTGGTCTCCTTCGATCAGTGCGAGAACGTCGCCCGGCTTGAGGATCGCGGTGTCAGCGACCGTGGAGCCGGTGAGCAGGTCATGGTGGGGGCCGGCCAAGCGCACGCGCGCCTCGCGGTCCCCGTGGTGAAGCAAGAACAAGACATCGCCGCGGCGCACCGCCTCGAGCCCCTCCGGTAGCAGGGCCGCTCGACCCGTGTCGGTGGCATCGAGAGGCACGGCTGGCACGGCGAGGGGGTCGAGATCGCTCGCGATGGTGCTCGCGAGCGCGATGTCCGCCAACGACGGTGCGCTGATCTCGTGGTCGCCGGTGGCGCCGTCGATACGGGCCTCAGCCAGCGCATCGGCGATGAGCGCGTCGAGCACCTCGTCCGACACGACCGCGCCCACATAGGTTGCGGTGGCGCCCGACGGGGTCGTGCGCCGCGTCACGGCGGGCAGGCCTGCGAGGTCGCCCGAGGCGAAGGAGGCCAGCACCGTGGCGCCCTCGGCGCGCAGGCGTTCGCCCAGGACAGACGCAGTCAGGCCGTCATCCGGGGCCGTGTCCCACGTGCGGTCGGCCTCGAGGCGGACGCCTTCGTCGGGCAGGCCGCCCCATTCCTCGCCGCTGACACCCAGGAGATCGCGCAGGAGGACGGGGGAGCGGCCCGTGAGGATGTGGCCCCGCTCATCGGCAACGCCGCTGTAGGCGCCCACCACGAGGTGAGTGCCGTTGTGGACGGCCGCGCTCAGGTTGGCCGCCGCCTGAGGCGTGAGTATGTAGCTGTGCGGTGCGAGCACCACGTCATAGCGGGACAGGCTGGACTCGGCGGCCACCACATCGGCTGCGATGCCGCGGCGCCACAGCGAGCGATGCCAGCGGGTCAGTTCGTCGACGGTGGACAAGCGCTGGGTGGGTTTGCCGGGCTCCTCGGTGGCCCACCACGACGGCCAGTCGAACAGTAGCGCCACGCGGGCGTCAATGCGCTGCCCTACGACGGGAGCGAGCTTCGCGAGGTCGGCGCCCAGGGTGCACACCGTGCGGAACACCTCGGAGTCCTCGCCCGCGTGAGGCAGCATCGACGAGTGGTGGCGCTCGGCTCCGTAGCGCGCCTGGCGCCACTGGAAGAAGCAGACCGCGTCCGCGCCTCGCGCGACCGCCTGGAGCGAGTCGAGTCGGGCCTGCGCGGAGCTCTTGGGCAGGTTGTGCTCGCGCCACGACACTGAGGAGATCGCCTGCTCCATGAGCATCCACGGCTTACCGCCGCCAAGCGAGCGCATGAGGTCCTGCACGAGCGCGGTGGTCGACGCCGCGTGAGGCGAGCCGTGGTCGGGGTATTGGTCGTCGGCGATGACGTCGACCTGGTCCGCCCAGGTGCGGTAGTCGACGTGCGGGAAGAAGCCCATGAAGTTGGTGGTGACCGGCTGGGTCGCGCCTGCGGCGCGGATCACGTCGCGCTGTTCGGCGTAGCACGCGAGCATCTGGTCGGACGAGTAGCGCCGGAAGTCCAGCGACTGGGTGGGATTCACGAGGTAGGGCATCGCGCGCGGCGGCAGCACATCGTCGAAGTCGCGATAGCCCTGCGACCACACGGTGGTTCCCCATGCGTCGTTGAGCGCCTCGATCGACCCGTAGCGCTCGCGCAGCCACCGCCGGAACTCCCGCGCGGCCTCATCGCCGTGGTCGATCTGGCCGTACTCGTTGCCTACGTGCCACATCTCGACGGCAGGGTGGCCGACGTAACGCTCCGCGAGGTCGCGGGTGATCGCCAGCGCCGCGTCCCGATACACGCGGGACGCGGGGGAGAACTGGTTGCGCGAGCCGGCGTTCATGCGCACGCCGTTGATGTCGACGGCGAGCGTCTCCGGGTGGTCGAGACCGAGCCACGGGGGCGGAGAAGCGGACGGGGTGGCGAGGTCCACGCCAATGCCGTGGGCGTGCAGCAGGTCGAGGATCTCGTCAAGCCAGGCCCAGCGGCGCTCGCCTGGCGCGGGCTCGATGGTGGACCAACTGAACACCCCGACCGTCACGAGGTTGACGCCCGCGGCGACCATGAGGCGCATGTCCTCGTCCCACGTGTCGCGAGGCCATTGCTCGGGGTTGTAGTCGCCGCCGTAGCGCACGCGCGGTGCGTGTCGCGGCAGGTCAGGGGTGGTTTCCATGGTTCCTCGTCGGTTCCTCGTCGCCATTGTCGAAGCGCTTCAACGATTCGAGCCTATACTACTCAGGTGACCCCGTCGACGAGGCCCCAGGATCCCGCGCACACGCTGCGCTACTCCCGTCCCGCAGCGGCCTGGCTCGAGGCGCTGCCCATTGGTAACGGTATCCGTGCGGCGATGGTCGCGGGAGGGCTCAACGGCTCTGCCGCAGGCGAGCGGCTGTGGCTCAACGACGTCACGGCCTGGTCAGGGCCGGCTCCCGGTGGCCCGCTGCGTGGCCTTCCCGACGACGGCCCGGGTTTGCTCGCACGGGTGCGCAGCGCGCTCGCGGCCGGCGACCACGACACCGCCGAAGCGTTGTTGCGCACGCAACAGACTCCCTGGGCGCAGGCCTACCTTCCGCTCGCCACGTGCGACATCGAGGTAGTGGGCGCGACGTCCCCCGACGGCTACGCCCGCACGCTCGACCTCGCGACCGCGACGGCGCAGCACTCCTACCGTGCGGATGGTGCGCGCGTCACCCAGCGCACCTGGGCCGACATGGCAGCGGCGGTGATCGTGCACCACGTCACCTCTGAGGAGCCGGTATCCCTGCGCGTGCGGCTCACGAGCCTGCTGCGCGAACGCGAGCGGCCGCGGGACGGCCACGGCGGACTCCTCGCGCGCTATCTTCTGCCGGTCGACGTGGCGCCCGGCCACGCGCGCACCGACACCCCGATCGTGTACGACGAGCAGTCAGGACGCGGGGGGGCGGTGCTCGTGCGCTCCCTGGGTTCGGCGACCGTCACCGACGGCGTGCTCGAAACCGCGCCCGCGATCGAGCACCTGCTGCTGATCGCGACCGCGACCTCGCCCTCCCTCCCGGGAGTCATGGAGCACCTGGACGGCCTCGACGACGCTGAGCGCTGCGCGTTGCTCCTCGACTCCACCTCCACCTCCACCCTCCCCTCCCACGAGGCAAGTGATGCTCACGAAACGGGCCCGCTTGACCACTACGAGGCAAGTGATGCTCACAGCGAGCCCGGCATGATCGCCGAAAGGCTCCATGCGGCGCACGTCGCGGCACACGCAGCCCTGTACGACCGGTGCGAGCTGTCCCTGACCACAGCGCAAGGTGCGGCAGTGGTCGATACCAGCGAGCGCATCGGCCGGGCTGGGCATGAGCAGGATCCGGGCCTCGCCGCGCTGGCCTTCCACTACGGTCGCTACCTGCTGATTGCCGCGTCGCGGCCCGGCGGACTGCCCGCGAACCTCCAGGGAATCTGGAACGCCGAGTTACCCGGCCCGTGGTCGAGCGGCTACACCACCAACATCAACCTCGAGATGGCGTACTGGCACGCTGAGACCACCAACCTCGCCGAGTGTCACGAGCCGCTCCTCACGTTCGTCGAGCGCCTTGCACGCACCACGGGCGCCGAGGCCGCGCGGACGCTGTACGGCGCCGACGGGTGGCTCGCGCACCACAACTCGGACCCCTGGGGCCACGCCGCGCCAGTGGGTGACCACGAGGGCGACCTGTCGTGGGCGTTCTGGCCCATGGCTGGGCCCTGGCTCGCCCAGCACCTGTGGGAGCACTGGCTGTTCGGGCGCGACGTCGAGTTTCTGCGGCAGCGGGCCTGGCCGGTGCTGGAGTTGGCATGCCGGTTTGCTGTCGACTGGCTTCAAGGAGATGAGTCCCGCGCGTGGACCGCGCCCTCCACGTCTCCCGAGAACCGCTTTCTTGACGATGAGCACACTCCGCGGGCCCTCGCGACAAGTGCGGCGATGGACGTGGCGCTGCTGCGAGGGCTGTCGGCCGCGGCATCGGCCGCCTCGCGGGAACTCGCCGTCGCCTCACCGGCCGTCGCGCTCTTGGAGCAGCGCGTCGCGGCGCTGCCTGGACCCACTGTCGCGGCTGACGGGCGCGTGCTCGAGTGGGGCGAGCCGCTCATCGAGGCCGAGCCCGAGCACCGCCATCTCTCGCACCTGGTGGGGCTGTTTCCCCTGGACCAGATCACTGAGGCAACGCCGGAACTCGCGCGCGCCGCAGCGGCCTCGATCCTCGCGCGTGGCCCCGAGTCGACCGGGTGGTCGCTCGCGTGGCGTACCGCCATGTGGGCGCGCCTGGGGGACGGCGAGCGCGTGCACGGCCAGGTCGCCCTCGCGCTGCGGCCCGCCCAGTCGGAAGATGCCCACGCGGCCCATCGCGGCGGCATGTACCCCAACCTGTTCAGCGCCCACCCGCCCTTCCAGATTGACGGCAACATGGGCCTGACGGCCGGGATCGCCGAGGCTCTGGTCCAGTCCCACGAGGGCGTCATTCGCTTGCTTCCCGCGCTGCCGCCGCAGTGGCCGGACGGCGAGGTGCGCGGGCTCAGGTGTCGTGGCGGCGTGCTGGTCGACATGCGGTGGCGTACTGGCGCGCTCGTCAGCGCGCGCCTGCACGGCGGCGCGCGCGAGATGATGGTCACCGTCATCATTGCCGATGGCGTGCGCACCGACGTATTGCTCGGCCCCGGCCGCTCCGCCGCGATCGCCGCTGAGGGTGGACGCTCGCAACGCCGCTGACCGCCACCGCCGACACCCGGCACCGCTTCACAGAGAGGAATCGCATGCAGATCGACCCGGAAGGCCGCGCCGCAGGAGGTATCTCGGGGTTCCTCGAGTTCGTGGTGCTGAACCTGTTGTTCCTGGTCACCTGCCTGCCCGTCGTGACCATCGGCGCCGCGCTCAGTGCCCTGTTCGAGGTGACCATGCGCTACTCGGACGACGAGCGCGGTCGCCCGCTACCCGACTATCTGCCAGCCTTCAAGCGCAACTTCCGTCAGGCGTCGCTCGTCATGCTCGCGTTGGGCTTGCCTGCGGTTGTGCTGCTCTTCTCTGCACTGTTCTGGGTGTTCCAGGGCTCGATGGTCTCGGTGATCTGGGGCGCCTTCGCAGCGCTCGCGGCCGCGTACCTGGCGGTCGCCTTCATGTATGGCGAGGCCCTCGTCGCCCGCTACCGCAACACCACCCGCCAGACCCTCCGCAATGCTCTGCTGCTGCCGGGCGCCGAGCCTGTGCGCACGATGGCTCTTGCGCTGATTCCCGCGACGGTCGTGGCCCTCGCCGTGCTGTTCCCGCCCGTGTGGTTCCTGGTCGCCACCGTCGGATTCTCGTTCGGGTCCTACGCCGCGGCCTTCTTGCTGCGCCACATCTTCTCCCGTCACGCTTAGGCACGCCCGCCCGCATTAACGTCGTTGATACCCGTGGCGACGCGATAGCGCAGGTCGATGCGCGGCTGATACCCGTGTGAGTCGGCTCACCCGTGTGCCTCGCCGCGGGCGGCCGAGCCGCACTCAACCCAGCACCCGCATCGGCCCTGTGAACCGAACGCCCGTGGCTTGCTACAGCAGCGGGTATCAGGCGCGCACGCACTGCCCAGATCGCGTCGAGACGGGTATCAACCGGGAGGGGCGGGGACAGAAGGAGAGTACGGCACGTCCAGCACGGCCGATGCGTGGGTCACCAGGGCACACACCGCACGGCCGATGCACGGGTCACCAGGGCACACACCGCACGGCCAATGCGCGCACACCCCACCGCCCAGCACACACGCCCCAGCACACGCGAAAGGGCCCCGGGGCTTTCGCCCCGGGGCCCTCTCAGTGATGAGCGACCAGTGTCAGGTCACTCGGCGAAGGTCGCGACCACCGTCTCGCGAGCGGTGTTCTGCTCCTCGGCGTTGGCCATGTCCCACTCGAGGACCTGCGCGTAGCCCAGGCCGTCGGCCTTGGACACGAGCTCGGCCCACAGGGAGTCGAACGCCGCCTGGTCAGAGGCGAAGACGGCCTGCCACGAGTACTGCACGACCAGCGCCTTGATCTGGTTGCGCAGCGTCTCGATCTCGGAGGTGTCGGCAGGGGCCGTGTAGCTGGCACCCGGCGCGACGAGCAGCTGGTCGTTGTCCTCGAGGTAGCCGATGGTGGTGGTAGCGCCACCCATCTGCTCGGTCCAGTCCGCCTGCAGCGGGGTCTCGACCAGTTCGAGGTACGACGGCCAGGTCTTGTAGCTGAACGGGAAGCCCGTGGCAGCGTCGGTGTCGTTGGGCAGGACCACGCTCACGTTGAGCGTCGACGTGCCGTCGATGTACGAGCCGCCGCCCCAGTCCTCGGGAACGGTGCCGTCGCCGGTGAGGAACACTTCCTGGCCAAAGTCGGTGAGCACAGGCTCGCCGTCAGTGCCCATCTCCCAGGTCAGACCCTCGGGGCCAGCAGCACCCATGGTCTGGGAGTTGTTCATGTAGGTGCCCTCGGCGGAGTACAGCCAGTCGATGAAGGCTGCGATGCGCTCGGGGTCCTCGGCCTGCGAGCCGATGGCGAGCACCTGCTTGCCGCCGTAGGCCTCGGCGCCGTAGGAGAACACCTGCATGTCCTCCATGGGGGCGATCATGAAGCCCTTGCCTGCTGCGGTGTTCTCGGCGGTGTTGTAAGCCGACTGGCCAAGCCACGGCCACCAGGAGAACAGCACCTGGCCGTTCTGCATCTTCGAGAACAGGGTGTCGTAGTTCTGGGTGGTCGACTCGGGGTCGACGATGCCCAGCTGGTTGGCCTGGAAATACCACTCGAGCACGCGCTTGTACTCGCCGTCCTCGTCGAGGATGCCCTGGTAATCCGAGCCGTCCGCCTTGGCAAGGACAAAGCCGATCTCGTCGTAGCCGTAGAAGCAGATGGGCTGCTTGGCAACGTTCATCATGTTGCCGTCCCAGTCCTTGAACAGCGACAGGGCGTAGGTCTTCTGGCCGTTGTCGGCCTCGGGCTGGGCGTCCTGCATGTCCTTCAGGATGGGCAGGAGGTCCTCGAGGGTGCCGATCTCGGGGTAGCCGAGCTCCGCGTAGATGTCCCAACGCAGGAAGGGGCCGAACGTGGGGTCGATGCCCTCGGAGGGCTGGGTCGGCTTGAGCGTCGACACCTGGGTGGGCGTCGAGTAGATGCCGTCCTTGCCTTCGTTGAGGATCTGCACCGCCTGGTCGAACACCGCGGCGTGCTCCATGTTGGGGTAGTACTCGGCCATGTCGAGCAGCAGGCCGCCCTCGACGAGTTCGTCGACGCGCTCGCCCTTGTCGGTGATGATGAGGTCACCGAGGTCTCCGGCGGCCACGCGGGTGTTGTAGAGGGTGTCGCCACCGCCGGCAACGTTGGGGGCGATGATGTTCAAGTTCATGTTGAACTTGTCCTTGACGACCTTGGCAAACCAACCCTCTTGGGTGCCCATGTAGTTGGCGAGGCCATCGAACACGTCGATGGTGATCTCCTCGTCCCACGACTCGGGGAAGCCCGCGGCCTCGGCGCCGGGGGAGTTGGTGTTGGACTCCGGAGTGTCCTCCGGCTCATCCGACGAGCAGGACGACAGCAGTCCTGCGGCAAGGAGAGTGGTGGCCGCGAAGGCGACCGTACTCTTCAGCTTCATTGCTTTCCTTTCTGGTTTGACCTGCGGGTTGATTCAGCCCTTGACCGCGCCGAGCATGATGCCCTTGACGAAGTACCGCTGAAAGAGGGGGTAGATGAAGATGATCGGCAGGATGACGATCACCGACACGGTCATGCGAATGGAGGTTGGCGTCTGCTGGGAGGCGGCGTCAGCGATCGCTCCCAGGTTTCCGCCGGCGTTCTGAGCCGCGATGGCCAGGCTGTTGGCCTGGTTGATGAACATGTAGAGCAGGTACTGCAGGGTGTACAGGCTCTGGTCCGTGATGTAGATCAGGGTGTCTTGGAACGAGTTCCACTGCGTGACCGCTGCGAAGATGGCGACCGTCGCGAGGATGGGCGTCATGTTGGGCAGGTAGATCACGAAGAAGGTGCGCAGGGTTCCGGCGCCGTCGACTTCGGCGGCCTCCTGCAGTTCGCGCGGCATGCCCTCGACGTAGGTCTTGACCAGCACGATGAAGAAGGGCTGGACCACGAACGGGATCACGTAGACCCAGAAGTTGTTGGTCAATCCCAGGTTCTTCATGATGATGAACATCGGGATCAGGCCTGCGCTGAAGTACATGGTGATGACCACGAACCGGTACCAGAAGCGCCGTCCCCACATGCGGTCCTGGGTGAACATGAATCCCAGGAAGGCGGACGCGAGCACCGTCGCGAGCGTGCCCAGCACGGTGCGGGCGACAGATACGGCGGCGGCCGTCGTCAGGCCCTTGAGCTGGAACACCTGCACGAAGTTCTCGAAGTGGATGCCCTTGGGGAACAGGCGCACGTCGCCCAGCGCAGAGATGTCGTTGGCGCTGATCGAGTTGATGATCAGGTAGTAGAACGGGTAGGCACACAGGATCACGAGGATCAGGAAGACGAACCCGTTGACGAGGGAGAACACGCGGTCGCCCATGGTGCGCTCGTGCCCCTTGGGAGGGCGCACCGTGCGGTGCTCGGTGTCCTGGTTGACGACTGTGGTGGCAGACATGGCAGCTCCCCTTACACCAGCGACTGTCCGCGCAGTCGCTTGGCGAGCGCGTTGACGGTGAACAGCAGCGCCACGGAGATCAGCGACTTGAGCATGCCGATCGCGGTGGCCATGGACAGGTTGTTACCCGTCATGCCGATGTTGTAGACGTACAGGTCGAGCACCTCGATGTGCTCGCGGTTGAAGGCGTTCTGGAACACGTAGTACTGCTCCATGCCGTTGTTGAGCAGGTTGGCCACGGACAGCAGCAGCAGCACCAGGTAGGTGGGCATCAGCTGAGGCACGGTGACGTACCACATGGTCTGGAAGCGTCCGGCGCCGTCCATTTTGGCGGACTCGTACAGCGACGGGTCGATGCCCGAGATGGCCGCGAGATAGATGATCGCGCCCCAGCCAAGACCCTTCCAGATGCTCCACGCCGTCATTTGCAGCCACACGTGGTCGCCGGAGTCGAGGAAGCTGATCGGTGTGGTGATGATCCCGGAGTCCAGCAGCACGTCGTTGACCAGGCCCGTGCTGGAGAACAGCGAGAAGGCGATCATGTAGACGAGCACCCACGAGATGAAGTTGGGCAGTGTGGTGAGCGTCTGTACTGCGTTGCGGAACCACGGCACGCGCACCTCGTTGAGGAACACGGCGAAGGCCAACGGCAGCACCGAGGTCGCGATGCCAAGGAAGCTGATCGCGAGGGTGTTGGTGAGCACCTGCCCGATGGTTTCGAGCTGGGTGGGGGAGTTGACCATGAGGCGGAACCACTGGAGTCCCACGAACTCGGAGCCGCCTAGGCCCAGAGCCGGCTTGTAGTCGTACAGCGAGTAAATCCAGCCGTACAGCGGGAAGTAGGCGAAGAGGAAGGACAAGGCGACGAACGGCGAGATGAGCAGGAACATCTTGACGGACTTCTTGCGCCGCTTGTCGGGGCCGCGCTCCTTGCGCGACTTGCGATCGAGGTTCTTGACCGCGAGCTCTCGTAGGGAAAGCTGGGTTGCCGCGCTCATGCGCGTCGCTCCTCAAGGGGGGCTGAGTGGTGAGTTCCTCCGCCGTTGTCCATTTTCACTCCTTCGTGTCCTGGACGGACCGCCGGCTTCACATCGTGGTGACCCCGGCTACTTTCGAACCGCTTCGATTCAAAGTAGACAGCGCGAAACGATTCGTCAAATGTCATTGGTCACGGGAAGGTAACGATCCGACCCGAACGCTGGCGGGCGCCAGCCCGTCGCGCCGGACCTCGCGCGCGCCATCACCGCGGCGAAACCTCCATTACCAGGGCCGATGCGCATCGGCCGGGCAGGGCCCATCGCCACCCGGCCGCCGCGGTCCTGTCGGGCGCATGCGAACAGCCGATGCGCGTGTCGCCCCGCGCTCAACCCGCGGCAACCGGGTGCGACCCCCCCAAAGGCCCCGTATCGTCCGCAAAGGGCGCGCGCCCGAGGTGCGCAGCGACTACCGTGGTGCCAGTCGCGTCGGCATTGGCCCCGTTGGCATCAGGTCCCCACCCTGAACCAGACAACCCTGATCCAGACACGAGTAGGTGCGATGGCAGTAGCAGGCAGCCCCCCGACCCAGCCCGGCCCCGAGTTGGGCGCCAAGGACAAGCGCGAGCACTGGTCCGGCCAGACCGCCTTCATCCTTGCTGCAGTCGGCTCCGCTGTCGGCCTCGGGAACATTTGGCGGTTCCCCGGCGAGGCGTACGACAACGGCGGGGGAGCCTTCATGATCCCCTACTTGGTTGCGCTCCTGACCGCGGGCATCCCCATTCTGTTGCTCGAGCACGGCATCGGGCACCGCTTCCGTGGCTCGGCCCCGCTGACCTTCAGGCGCATCCACCGTCGCGCGGAAGGCGTGGGATGGTGGCACGTCGCCATCTGCTTCGTGATCGGGCTGTACTACACCGCGATCATCGCGTGGGCGCTGAGCTATTTCGTCTTCAGCTTCGACCTGTCGTATGCAGACGATCCGTCGGGCTACTTCTACGGCGACTTCCTGCACCTGACGGAGAGCGTCGGCTTCTCCCTCGACTTTGTCCCCGGCGTGCTGATCCCGCTGGCTCTCGTGTGGATCGTCGCGATCGTGGTGCTGTGGCTAGGGGTCTCAGGCGGCGTCGAGAAGCTCAACGTCATCGGCATCCCGCTGCTCGTCGTCACCTTCACCATCCTCGTGGTGCGTGCGCTATTCCTTGACGGCGCGGCCGAGGGCCTCGATGCGCTGTTCACCCCTGACTTCAGTGCCTTGAGCAACCCCGATGTGTGGATCGCCGCCTACGGCCAGATCTTCTTCTCGCTGTCGCTTGCCTACGGCGTCATGGTGACCTACGCCTCGTACCGCAGGCGCCGCTCCAACGTCACGAGCCCCGCGCTCGTCGTCGCCTTCGGCAACAGCGCCTTCGAGTTGCTCGCGGGCATCGGCGTGTTCGCGACCATCGGCTTCCTCGCCGTCCAGCAGGGCGTCGGCGTCAACGAGCTCACCAACCTCACGGGTGTGAGCCTGTCGTTCATCACCTTCCCCACCGTCATCGGCCAGATGCCAGGAGGGGAGGTCTTCGGTGCGTTGTTCTTTGGCTCGCTCGTCATCGCGGGCGTGACCTCGCTCGTGTCCGTGCTGCAGACAGTGTCCTCGGCCCTCCAGGACAAGTTCGGCTGGACGCCGCGTCAGGGTGCGCTCGCGGTAGGCCTCCCGTCCGCGGTGCTGTCGCTCGTGGGCTTCGGCACCACCACCGGGCTGTACTTGCTCGACACGGTCGACCAGTTCTCCAATCAGCTCGGCATCGTCATGGGTGCGATCCTCATGATCGGCGCCTCCCTGTGGCTTGCCCGCCGTGGTCCGGAACTGTCGCGCCACCTGAGCGCGATCTCGACGTTTGCCGTGGGCAAGGTGTGGCTCGTGGTTATCAATGTGGTCTCGTTGCTGCTGATCTACATGTTTGTCGACAAGTTGGTGTCACTCATCGTCGACGGCTACGGCACGTACCCCGCCTGGTATCTCGCGCTCTTTGGGTGGGGCACGATGGCCTTCATCACGGCGGTGGCGCTCGCCATGCCCGCCCTGAGGTGGGCCAAGGACCATGGCGAGTTCCATCCGTGGCCCACGCGCGCGCAACTTCACTTGCCGCCCGAGGGGGACCGTAGGCCCGATGCGCCCGCCGGCCCGCAGGCGCCGGTGCAGGGAGGTGCGGCATGAGCCCCGAGGCAATCACTCTGATGGTCGTGTCGATGGTGGTGATCTGGGGCGGCCTAGGCGCCTCGATCGCCTTCCTCGCACGCAAGCCCGAACGCGACGACCTTCCCGACGGCGGCGAGGACGAGCACGTCTAAGTCGCACCCGGGACTTCGGGCCGTCATCGCGGTTATGCGGTGGCCTGTATGATTATGCGTAGCACGTTCGCCGCCGGTGGTGACCACCATCCCGCGTCCCCGCGAGCGGCGTGCGTCCATCCCTATCCTGAGGAGATCCCCCATGCGTAAGTTCGCCTTTGCGGCCACCGCCGCCATCGCCGTGCTCGGCCTGAGCGCCTGCACCACCGCCTCGCTCGAGCCCAGCGGCGGCTCGGCAACCAACGGTGACACCACCGAAGCCTTCGACGTGTCGACCATCGACGTCAACGAGGAGGCGGCGGCTCTCGTCCCCGCGGACATCGCCGAGTCCGGTGTGCTGCGCGTGGGCATGGAGACTACTTACGCTCCCGCCGAGTTCCTCGACGTCGATGGCCAGACGCCCATCGGTTACGACGTCGACCTGTCGAACGCGCTCGCCGCAGCGCTGGGCCTTGAGGCGGAGGTCACCTCTGCCTCGTTCGACTCGATCATCCCGGGCATTGGCTCCAAGTACGACGCCGGTATCTCGGCGTTCACCATCACGCCCGAGCGCCTCGAAGTCGTCGACATGATCCAGTACTTCACCGCCGGTTCGGCGCTCGCCGTCAAGGAGGGCAACCCCAACGGCGTGAGCGTGGATGACCTGTGCGGCACCACTATTGCGGTCCAGGTGGGCACCATCCAGGAGATCGAGGCGGGCGACATGAGCGCGCAGTGCGAGACGGACGGCAAGGAGGCCATCGACGTGCTGGCCTACGACTCGAACGCCGACGCCGCGACCAACGTCGTGGGCGGCAAGGCCGACGCGCTGTTCGCTGACTCTCCCGTGACCGGCTACGCCGTGAGCCAGGCCGACGGCCAGCTCGAACTGCTGGGCGAGGCGCTCGACACCGCGCCCCAGGGCATCGCGACCGCCAAGGGCTCGGAGCTCACCGACGCCGTAGCGCTGGCCCTCCAGGGCCTGATGGACGACGGTACGCTCGAACTGATCCTGTCCGGCTGGGGCACCGAGTCCGGTGGCCTGACCACGGCAGAGGTCAACCCGGCGTCCTAACGCCGCTGAATCCCTCGTGAGGGGCCGATGCGCGGGTCAGGACCCGCGCATCGGCCCACCCTCGAGGGCGAGGAGTACTGCATGAGCACCACACCCGGCACACACGGGGGTTCTGACCCCGTGCCCAACCGCATCCACGCGCGCCCCGTGCCGCGCCCGGGCCGCTGGATCGCCGCCGCGCTGCTCGCGGTGCTCGCGGCGATGGCCGTCCACGGCCTCATCACCAACCCCAACTATCGGTGGGACGTGGTGTGGCTGTACCTACGCGACGTGTCCGTGATCCGCGGGGTGGGCTGGACGCTCGTGCTGACGTTCGGCTCGATGGTGATCGGCATCGTGCTGGCCGTCATCCTGGCGATCATGCGCCGGTCCGACAACCCCGTGCTGCGCTCGGCGAGCTGGTTCTACATCTGGCTGTTCCGCGGCACTCCGATTTACACCCAGCTCGTCTTCTGGGGCCTGATCTCGGTGTTGTATCCCACCTTGAGCATCGGCATCCCGTTCGGGCCGGAGTTTTACACGTTCCAGACCTCGATGGTCATCACCGCCTTCTGGGCCGCGCTGCTGGGCCTCGGACTCAACGAGGCCGCCTATCTCGCGGAGATCGTGCGCGCCGGCCTCGGCTCGGTCGACAAGGGCCAGGAAGAGGCGGCCCGCGCCCTCGGCATGAAGGAGTCGACCATCCTTCGCCGCATCGTCATTCCGCAGGCCATGCGGGTGATCGTGCCTCCCACGGGCAACGAGACCATCTCGATGCTCAAGACCACGTCGCTCGTGCTCGCGGTGCCGTTCACCCTCGATCTGACGTTCGCGACCAACGCGATCGGCAACCGCCTGTTCCTGCCCATCCCGCTGCTCATCGTGTCCGCGTTCTGGTACCTGCTCATCACGTCGATCCTCATGGTCGGTCAGCACTATCTGGAGCGCTACTACGGCAAGGGCACCGGTGAGCACGCGGGCGGAGGCAAGCGCAAGAAGCGCCGCTTTGGCCGGCAGAGCGCCATTCAGGCCGCTGGCACCGCGAAGGACGATCCCTTCTTGGAGGTGACCCCGTGACCGACACCGAGCCCATGGTCAAGGTGCGCGACGCGCACAAGATGTTCGGCGACCTGCACGTGCTGCGGGGCGTCGACCTGACGGTCGACAGGGGAGAGGTGTGCGTGGTTCTCGGCCCCTCGGGATCGGGTAAGTCCACGCTGCTGCGGTGCATCAACGAGCTCGAGGAACTGACGGGCGGCTCTGTGCGGCTCGACGGCGAACTGCTGGGCTACCGCGAGGTCACCAAGGGCGACGCCACGACCCTGCACCGCTTGCACCCCAAGCGCATCGCCCAGCAGCGCTCGCGCATCGGCATGGTGTTCCAGCGCTTCCACCTGTTCCCGCACATGACCGCGCTCGAGAACGTGGTCGAGGCTCAGGTACAGGTCCTGGGCCGCTCCAAGCGTGAGGCGCGCGCCCGCGCCCTCGAACTGCTCACGACCGTAGGGCTGTCCGACCGTACCGAGCACTACCCGGCGCAGTTGTCCGGCGGTCAGCAGCAGCGCGTCGCGATCGCTCGCGCCCTCGCGATGGACCCCGAGATCATGCTGTTTGACGAGCCCACCTCGGCGCTCGACCCCGAGCTGGTGGGCGAGGTGCTCGCCGTCATGAAGGACCTCGCCGGCCGAGGCATGACGATGATCGTCGTCACCCACGAGATCGGGTTTGCCCGCGAGGTGGGCGACCACGTGGTCTTCATGGACGAGGGCGTCGTGGTCGAGGAGGGCCCGCCAGCCGCGGTCCTCGACGCACCCAGCGAGCAGCGCACCAAGGACTTCCTGTCTCACGTGCTCTAGGCACCAGACGGCCGATGCGCCCGGCAGCCCCGTAGGGCTACCGGGCGCTCGTGCGTCGTAGGGACCGGGTTAGCTTTCGCTCGACGCGAGCTGACCGGCGTCGACGACCTCGCCCACCAGCCGTTCGATGACGTCCTCGAGCATCGCCGCGCCTCGCACCTGACCGGTGGCGGCGTCCTTGACGAGCGCGATGTGCGTGCCGCGCGCCTGCATTGAGGTCAGCGCCGACTCAAGCGAGGCGTCGGCAGAGATCACCGTCAGGGGACGCACCGCAGTGGGCGGCACCGGCTTGGTTGCTCCGCCGCGGGGCACCTCGACAAAGTCCTTGAGGTGCAGGTAGCCCACGTACTCTCCGGCCTCGTCGACCAGCGGGAAGCGGGAGAACCCGGTGCGCAGCGACACCTTCTGAGCCTGCTGCGGCGTGACGTCGACGGGGAGCGTCTCGAGGTCATCGACGGATGTCAGCACCGTCTCGACGGTCTCGAAGGCGAGCGTCAGCGACCCGGAGAGCACCTGGTGCTCCTCGTCGCCCAGCAGGCCCTCGTCGCGAGACTCCGCGACAAAGGCCGCCACCTGATCCGCGTCGAAGGCGCTCGCCACCTCGTCTGCAGGCTCGACCTTGAGACCCTTGAGCACGCAGTTCGCGAGCCAGTTGAGCGCCGCGATGATGGGGCGCAGGATCCATACGACGCCGTACAGCGCGGGTCCGAGGATCATCGCGGAACGCTCCGGCCCGGCGAGGGCGATGTTCTTGGGGACCATCTCGCCCAGGACCATGTGCAAGAACACGACGATGGCCAAGGCGATGGCGAACGCGATGCCGTGGAGCCACGCGCCCTCGATGCCGATCGCGGCGAGGGGCTTCTCGAGCTGGTGGGCCACGGCAGGTTCGCCGATGGCACCAAGGCCGAGCGAGCACATCGTGATACCGAGTTGTGCGCCGGCCATCATGAGCGACACGCGCTCCATGGCGCGCACCGTGATGCGTGCGGCCCATGAGCCCTCAGCAGCCCGCGGCTCGATCTGCGTGCGGCGAGCGGAGACGAGGGCGAACTCGGCACCCACGAAGAAGGCGTTGCCCACCAACAGTGCGATGGCGAGTGTGATCGCGACCCAGTCAGCCACGGCTAGCCTCCTGTCGTGCGTGGGAGTCGTCGTCGGCGCCGGGCACCTCACGTGGCATGGTTTCGACCAGTACGCGGTCCACCCGGTGGCCATCAAGCCTGGTCACGGTGATGCGTACGTCGACGGGTACGGGGATGTCGTCCTCGTCGCGGTGGCGCTCGTCCCGAGCCTCGATCGTGAGCTGGTCGCCCAACACGGGGAAGCGCTCGAGATGCTCAGTGAGCAGGCCGCCGATGGTGTCGGACTCGCGGGCCTCGGGCAGGTCAAGGCCCATGATCTCGCCAGCCTCGTCGGGGCGCAGCAGCCCGGACAGCGACCACTTGCCCTCGCCCACCTCACGGTGGCGGGAGACGGGGCGGTCCTGTTCGTCCTCGATCTCGCCGACGATCTCCTCGACCAAGTCCTCGAGGGTGACGACGCCATCGGTGCCGCCGTACTCGTCGACCACGACCGCGAGTTGTGACCCGCGGCGCAACGCCTCGAGCACCGAACTGAGCGGCATGGTGGACGGCACGGACTCGACCGGCAGGCAGATCTCGCGCACGGTGGTGGTGCGGCGTTGCCGCGCGGGGACCGCGAGCGCGCGCTTAAAGTGCGCGATGCCCACAATGTCGTCGACGTCGTCGCCCATGACGGGGAAGCGGGCGTGACCCGAGCGGGAGGCGAGGGTCAACACCTCGGACACGGGCGCATCGGCCTCAACAAAGGTCACGCGAGTGCGCGGCGTCATCGCGTCCGAAGCCGTCCGTTCGCGCAGTTCAGCGGCGCGAGCCAGGCGGGTCGCGACGCGCGGGTCGAGGGTGCCACGCGCCGCCGAGTGCAGCGCGAGCGACTCGAACTCCTGGGCCGAGCGTGCGGACGCGAGTTCCTCGACCGGTTCGACGCCCAAGCGGCGGACGATCCAGTTGGCGGAGCCATTGAGAAAGCGGATAAGCGGGCCCATGAACCACGTGAAGCCGCGCTGGGTGCCCACGACGGCGCGTCCCACGCGTAGCGGCTCGGCGATGGCCCAGTTCTTGGGCACCAGTTCGCCGAACACCATCTGGGTCGCGGTGGCGATGATGAACGCGGCGGTGAGAGACACGGCGAGCGCGGTGCCCTCCGGCATGCCCCACGCGTCAAGCGGCTGGCGCAACAGCGTCGCAATGGACGGCTCGGCGATGAAGCCCACGAGCAGGCTCGTGAGGGTGATGCCCAGCTGCGCGCTGGATAGTTCGGTCGACAGGTGGGTGAGCCCCGTGCGCAACGAGGCGGCGCGCTTGTCGCCGGCCTTGGCGGCCTTGTCGACCGTGGGGCGGTCGACCGTGACGAACGCGAACTCGGCCGCCACGAAGATCGCGTTGGCGCCGATCAGTACGAAGGTGAGAACCAGCAGCAGCCAGGCTTGCGTCATGAGAGGCGGCCGATGCGCTCGGGGCCAACCGCGTCGGCGGTGGTGGCGAGAAAGATCAGGGATGGCGCCGGCTTGCGTATCGAGACGCTCAGCGGGCGCTTGGGACTATGTCCGTCGGGCATGGGAAGAGGGTACGCGATCGCGGGCGCGCGCACGAGGCGACGGCCCTGTGCCGTGGGCGATCGTCTACAGCGAGCGGATGACCTTCGCGGGGTTGCCCGCCACCAGGACGCCGGGCGGCACGTCGCGGGTGACCACCGATCCGGCGGCCACCACCGAGCCCGCGCCGATGGTGACGCCGGGACACACCACGACGGATCCGCCCAGCCACACGTCGTTTTCGAGGGTGATGGGGAAGGCCCGCTCCCACCCCTCGCGCCTGGTCTCGATGTCGAAGGCGTGGTTGACCGTGTAGAAGCGCGCCTGAGGCCCAATGAGCGCGTGGTCGCCAATGTGCACGCGGCCCGAGCCAAGGATCATCAGGTCCGCGTTGATGAACACGTGCGCGCCGAAGGTGACGCGTTCGCGATACTCGAGGTAGAGCGGCGGCCGGAAGTCGAGGCCGGGGCCGCACTCGCTCACCAGCTCACTCACGCCCCGGCTGGCGCCGTCGGGGTCCGTGTAGAACAACTCGCCCAGTTCGCGCAGGCGAGCGATGGTGGCGCGCTGCATGTCCGCCAATTCCGGGCCCGCGCGGTAACGGAACCACTCGTCTGCCACGAGCTTGTCGTACTCGCTGCGACTGGGGTCCTCGACGGGCCGCTCGGTCATCGCGGCACGCATCTTGGCAGGGTCCACAGCTCCTCCTCGGTCGTTCACGCCACTGTAAGGCGGGCGTACGCGAGCGTGGCGGGACCTTGGTGCATCGGCGCTGTAGCCTCGCGACCTCCCCGGTGGCGGTAACGTACGGTAGCGGGGCGGCCAACCGGCCATGAGCGAATTGAGGACCAAGCGTGAAGCGTGCGCTGATCACCGGAATCTCTGGCCAGGACGGCCTGTACCTGGGGGAATTCCTGCTAGAGCAGGGCTACGAGGTGTACGGCCTGATCCGGGGGCAGAACAACCCGCGCCGCGCCATTGTCGAGGAGATCTTGCCGCAGGCCACGCTCATCACGGGCGACCTGATGGACTTCTCGAGCCTGCTGCGCGCACTCGAGATCAGTCGCCCCACCGAGATCTATAACCTCGCGGCGATCAGCTACGTCGCGTACTCGTGGGACAACGCCCAGCTCACCAGTGAAGTGACGGGCAAGGGTGTGCTCAACATGCTCGAGGCGATCCGCCTGTGGGCCAAGGGCAGTCTCGATCAGGTGCGGTTTTACCAGGCCTCGAGCTCGGAAATGTTCGGCAAGGTCCAAGAGGTGCCCCAGCGTGAGTCGACGCTGCTGTGGCCCCGCTCGCCTTACGGAGTGGCCAAGGTCTTTGGCCACTACATGACCATCAACTACCGCGAGTCGTACGGCATGCACGCCTCGAGCGGCATCCTGTTTAACCACGAGTCACCGCGCCGCGGGCCGGAGTTTGTGACGCGCAAGGTCTCGCGCGCCGTCGCCGCGATCGCGCGCGGTGACCAGGACTCGCTCGTCATGGGCAACCTCGACGCCAAGCGCGACTGGGGTTACGCGGGCGACTACGTGCGCGCCATGTGGATGATGCTTCAGCAGGACCAGCCTGACGACTACGTGATCGCCACGGGCCAGACCCAGTCGGTGCGCGACCTGCTTGACGTGGCCTTCGCCGCGGCCGGAATCGATGACTGGCAGCCGCTCGTCCAGCAGGACGAGCGCTTCATGCGCCCCGCCGAGGTCGACCTGCTCATCGGTGACGCCTCCAAGGCTCACGACGTGCTCGGCTGGCAGCCTGAGGTCAGCTTCGAGGAACTGGTCCGGATGATGGTGAAGTCCGACCAGGACAACCCCGGACGTACCTGGTAGGCGGCGCCATGCGCGTGCTCATCACCGGGCTGACCGGTCAGGACGGGCATTACCTGCTCGAGCGACTGGGCGCCCAGGACGCCGAGATTCATGGCCTGGTGCGTCCCGGTCCCGGCGAGGAGAGCGCGCGGGCAGAGGCGGCGCAGCGGGCGACCCTGCACGAGGCCGACCTGGGTGACCTCAGCCGAGTCGAGGCGGTCGTGAAGGACATCGTTCCTCACCTGGTGTTCAACCTCGCCGGGCTCAGCTCTGTGGGCCAGTCCTGGGCTGCGCCGGCGCGCACCGGCCTGGTGACGGGCGTAGGAGCCGTGGCGCTGTTGGAGGCGACCATGGCAGCCAACGCCGATGCACGGTTCGTGCAGTGCTCCAGTGCAGAGATCTTTGGTGACGCCCCGGAAAGCCCGCAAACGGAGCAGACTCCGCTGGCGCCCGTGTCGCCGTATGGAGCGGCCAAAGCCTTCGCCCACACCGTCGTCCAGGGGTATCGCGCGCGTGGGGCCTTCGCGAGTTCGTGCATTCTCTACAGCCACGAGTCGCCCCGGCGCGCCCGCACCTTCGTGACGCGCAAGATCACCTCGACCGTCGCGGCGATCGCCAGGGGAGAGGCCGACGAACTCGTGATGGGCAACGTCGACGCCCGCCGCGACTGGGGCTGGGCGCCCGACTACGTCGACGCGATGGTGCGAGCAGCCGCACACCACACGGCCAACGACTACGTGATCGCCACGGGCGTCGCGCATAGCGTGCAGGACTTCATCGATGCCGCCTTCGACGCGGCGGGTGTTCCTGCTGAGCGGCGCCGCGTGCGCACCGATACCTCCGAGCTGCGACCGCATGATCCGAGCGAGCAGCGCGGCGACGCGACCCGTGCGCGCACCGAACTTGGGTGGCAGCCCACGATGTCCTTCGAAGACATCGTGGGGGCGATGGTCGAGCACGACCTGCGCGGCTAGCGAGCGGCGCCTCCGCGCGCACGACGTGGAGGGCCGTCAGGCCGTCATTGCGCCCCAGCCGTCGTACGAGCCCCGTGCGTGCTCGACGACGCCGATCACCTCGGCGAGAAAAGCGGCAACCTCCTCGTCGCTGAGGCTCTGCGGGCGTGTCGCCTGGAGGGCAACCTTGAAGCCCTGGCGTGCGGTCTCGACCTCGAAACCCGCGGCGCGAAGGGCCGCCTCCGCCTCCTTGGCATGAGCCTTCCGGCCAAAGTAGGCGAAGTGCTCGACGGGCCGCGCGGCGGCGAGGTTGTCGCCCAACTCGATTCGCTGCTCGCGCAGCGGTGCCCAGCCGGCGTATTCCTGGTTGAACCGCTCGGTGTTCGACATGGCCTGATCATGGCAAAGGGGTCCGGTCGAGAGTCGCGACACGCCGAGCCGTTCAGTTCGGAGGCTTGACCGCTCAGTCGAACAAATGTTCGCATGGGCACATGTGGTGGGAGGCCCAGGCGCTGCGTGCCAGCACAGCCGATGCGCTGCCAGCGCTCGCCAAGATGTCCCACCTGGTCAGAACGGTGACGACCCCGGAGTTTGCGGGCGTGACCTTCCACGAGGTGCTCGCCAAGAGCGCACTGAGCCGAGTCGGTCCGGGCAGCGCGGTGCCGTTCACCTGGACCATCAACCCCTATCGCGGCTGCTCACATGCTTGCGTGTATTGCTTTGCACGGCCCAGCCATCGCTACCTCGAGCTCGGCTCGGGCGCCGACTTCGACAGCCAGGTGATCGTCAAGATCAACGTTGTCGAGGCGCTCAAGGCCGACCTGGCCAAGCGCTCGTGGGCACGCGAGCATGTCGCTCTCGGCACCAACACGGACCCCTACCAGCGGGCCGAAGGGCGCTACCGACTCATGCCGGGCATCTCGACCAGGCGCTCGCGCGCATCAAGGCCCTCATCCGCGCCCACGGGCTCGAACGCGCCCCGAGGACTCCAATACCGGCGCGATGGGCAGCACGGGTGGCGCGTCGGCGCCGCAGATGCCGCGTGCCAGGGCGCGTGACGACAACGGCGATTGGCGCCGGACGAGCGCGACCCGGCGCCCGCATCGTCCGCCCGCGCAGGGATCAAGGCCAGGCCAGGCAACCCTGTTCTGACGGCACGCCCGTCAGGTCGCCGACGTCACCACGGCGCGATGTTGAGCTCGGTGCCCGCGATGACGGCGGTACCGTCCTCGTGCAGGTCGAGGGCACTGATGCCTAGGTGCAGCGCCTGCTCGACGGCATGGCGCGAACGCTCGTCGATGATCCACACCGCGGCGCCCTCGCCGTCGCTGACCATCATGCCGCGCTGCGTGAGCCCCGTGACCCACATTCGCAGGGGTGCACGCTCGCGTCCCATGGCCGACTGGAACGTCGGGACGGGGGCGCGCACACTCGTGCGAGTACGCGCGGCGGGCTGCTGCACGGCGGTCATGGTGCCTCCTTCTGGCTCGCCGAAAATACCAGCCGATGCGCTCGCGGCACCAGCGGCAAAGGTCCCGCCGCCGGGCGCGGAGGGCTCCGTCACCAGGGCCAGGTGAAGGTCACCTCATGCGCGAGTTGTGTCACCACAACGGCGATGATGGGGCCGCCCACGATCGCCCAGCCGAGCGCGGCGTTGGCGGCGCGCGTGACGTGTATGCCCACGAACCCGTCGACGTCTCCGTCCTCATCGTCGGCCTTCGCCTTGGTGGCAAGCGGCTCAATGCGCTGTGCGAGCTGTGCGCGAGAGATCCCAGCCACACGTGCCACCTGGTCGAGGTGCGCCTCGAGTCGCTCCGGCGGGTAGTGGGCTGCGGGAAAGGCGGGGTTGACGAACGCGGCGGCGCCCATCACTTCGCTGGTGTCCCGGCGGCGCTTGACGTCGGCCGACGATCGGGTCGTGAGGTCGAGTGCAGCGTAGTCGCCGGGGGTCAGCGGCACCATGACGGGGCTCGCGTCGAAGTCGGAACTGAGCAGCAGCGTGGTTGCGAGCGTCGCGGTGGCGATCAGCGTCACCTGCGAGCCGTCAACGTCTCGCAACTGCACTTCGTGCAGACCGTCGTCAACGGAGCGCTCTCGCAACACCTCAAGCGGCAGCACCTGGCGCCGGTCGAGGCCGGACGTCGCGCGCAAGAGGATGCCGGGCAGGAGCATCGTGGCGAGCAGCGCGCCCAAGGCTAGCGTGAGCCACGTGACCTTGTCGGACGGTGCGGTGAGGCCGATCGGCACCGCCACCACAGTCCAGAAGATGCCCCAGCCCCTCAGGGAGTTGCCCGCGAACCGCCGCGAGCGCCGCCGTAGCGGCCTCAGCGCCAGCACTCTGACCGCAGGAAGATCGCCGTCCTCGTCTTCGGTGAGCACAGCGCCCGCGGGCGCGCGGTGACCCGACGTGCCGTCCCAGTCGAGCGTCCACAGCCGGCCATGGCCCCACGCGAGCGGGGCATCAGCGTGCTTGGTGAGGTAGGCGCGCTCGCGTCCGGTCATTCCCCCTGGTTCCATGCCGCGATGCTAACGCCTCAGTGAGGCGTGGTCTCGATACGATGGCACTGATACCGGCAGCCAGGAGGGCCAGTGGAGTACCTGATTATCGGTGTGGTCGCCCTGCTGGCCATCGCCTTTGCCACGGTCGTGTCGCCCAGGCTCGGTGTGGCGTCGCCGCTGATTCTGGTCGCACTTGGTGTGGGCGCGAGCGCGCTGCCCTTTGTTGAGCCCATCGAGGTCGACCCCGAGGTGATTCTCGCCGGTGTGCTCCCGCCTCTGCTGTACGCCGCAGGGGTGTCAATTCCGGCTACCGACTTCCGCCGTGAGTTCAAGTCGATCGGCGCTCTGTCAGTGCTGCTGACGATCATCTCGACGGTGTTGCTGGGCGTCCTGTTCCACGCGATCCTGCCCGACTTGTCGTGGCCGTGGGCGTTCGCGATCGGCGCCATCGTCAGCCCCTCGGATCCCGTGGCGACGGCGATCATCAAGCGCTCGGGCGTGGCTCCACGCATGGTGTCGCTGCTCGAAGGTGAGGCGCTGCTCAATGACGCCACCGCGTTGGTGCTGTTGCGTGGAGCGGTCGCCGCTGCCGCATCGGCCGTGACCGTGTGGGGTGTGGCAGGCGAGTTCGTCATGGCGATGACCGTCGCAGTGATCATCGGTTGGGCCGTCGGCCACCTCAACCTGTGGATCAGCGCCCGGATCCCCGACACCACTGCAAACACCGTCTTCACTTTTGCCGTGCCCTTCCTCGCCTCGGTCCCCGCGGAACTCATGGGTGCCTCTGGCCTGGTCGCGGCCGTTGTCGCGGGCCTCGTCACGGGCAACGGCGCCGCGCGCGTGCTGTCCCCGCAGGTGCGGGCCTCGGACCATCAGACGTGGCGTGCCATCGAGTTGATGCTCGAGGGAGTGGTCTACCTGATCCTGGGCCTCGAACTCATCGGCACCATCCAGGACGTGCAGCGAGACCATGAGGGTGTCGCCTTTGCCGCGGGCGTGGCGGCGCTCACGCTCCTGGCGGCACTCGTCGTGCGCGCGGCCTTCATCGCGCCCTTGCTGTGGGTGCAGGGTCGCAGGGCCGCGCGGGCACTCGCGGCCAAGCCAAAGATCGCCGATGCGCGACGAGCCCTGGCGAGCGATGGCTCGGCTACCAGCGCCATCAGGCTGGTCACACGGCGTCGGTGGGGCGGCTCGCAGCAGTCCGCAGAGATGCTTGAGCGCCACCTGATTCGTACCGAGGCGGATATCTCCTATCTCGAGAAGGCGCCGCTGGGCAGGCGGGAGGGCGCCTTGATGGTGTGGGCGGGGATGCGCGGCGTCGTGACGGTAGCCGCCGCCCAGACCCTCCCGATCGACACCCCGGACCGTTCGTTGCTGGTGCTGATCGCGTACATCGTCGCGATCTCGTCGCTGGTGATCCAGGGAGGCACCGTCGCGTGGGCCGTGAGGTTGCTGAGGCCCGCCGGCGGTGCGAGCGAGGAGGAAGTGCTCGCCGAGCGCGTACGGCTGCAGGACTTTCTCGAGCGAGTCGGAGCCCAGACGCGGGAGGACTTCCAGCGCGACGAGCGCGACGGCCACCATCACGCGCAGCACCTCGCGATCATCAAGGCCAAGCGCGATGCGCTCTTGGACGTGCGCTCGCTCGGTACCTTCAGCTCGCCTGCGCTGTCTGCCATGCTCGCCGAACTTGATGCGGAGCAGATCCGGTTGGAACTGTGATCTGCTCCCCGACGCGGCCCACCCTCACAGGGGTCCTCACCGCGCTTGGCCTCGCCGCGCTTAGCCTCACCGTGCTCAGCGCCTGCAGCGCTGAGGCGCCCGTGGCGCCCACGGTGACCGTGACGGCGACCCCGGGCGTGAGCACTACGGCAGGCAACGGGGACACGGCAGGCGAGGGTACATCGGACGTATCCGAGGACGTCATCCCCGTCGACACTATGCGGGTCGAGCATGGCGGCGGAGCCTACGGCGTGGTCACCCTGGACATGGCTGAGTGGGATGTGCGGGTGGAGTGGGACCCGCAGTCTGAGGGGGTGTTGCTGTCGGAGGTGATCGAGGCGGATCCTTCCATTGCGGTAGCCACCAACGCCGGCATCTTCACCACCGAGATGCGCCCGGGAGGCTTGCTCGTCGCGGATGGCGAGGAACTCGTGGGCCTCAACCTCGCCGACGGTGGCGGCAACTTCCACCTCAAGCCCAATGCGGTATTCGCTGTGCTCGACGACGGCACCGCGACGGTCGTGAACAGCGAGGAGTACGACCCCGCGGGGGTGGTGCAGGCGACCCAGTCCGGACCCGCACTGCTGCTCGACGGCGAGGTGCACCCCGAGTTCCGCGAAGGCTCGACCAACCTTGCGCTGCGCAGCGGGGTGGGCGTCAGCCCTGACGGAACGACCGTCTATCTTGCGATCTCGTCGGGCCTGACCAACCTGTGGGACTTCGCCACGATGTTCCGCGATGAACTGGGCGTCGAGGACGCGTTGTACCTTGACGGGCAGATCTCCGACCTGTGGGTGAGCGGGATGTCCGAGCCCGGCGTGCTGTCGGGACCATACGCGGGCGTCATTACCGCCAGGCCGCGTTCGTAACCTGCGCGAGCGTGGCGTCTGGGTCACACTGGGGCCATGGCCACCCTCACCGCGATCCGAGACGACATCACGACGCTGGCAGTGGATGCCATCGTCAACGCCGCCAATGAGACGTTGTTGGGAGGCGCTGGAGTCGACGGCGCCATCCACGCCGCTGCGGGACGCGGCTTGGTCGAGGAGTGTCGCGAACTCGGCGGCTGCGAGCCTGGTGAGGCCAAAATGACTGGCGGCTACCGGTTGCCTGCCACCCATGTGATCCACACGGTCGGGCCTTTTTGGCGTGGCGGCGGGCACGGCGAAGAAGAGGTGCTCGCCACGTGCTACCGCAACTCGATCGCGCTCGCGGCCGGTCATGGCCTGTCGACGCTCGCGTTCCCGTGCATTGCCACAGGTACCTACGGCTATCCCCAGGACTATGCGGCCGATGTTGCGGTGCAGGCGGTGAAGGGGGCCCTCGAGGAGTATCCGAGCCTGCAGGAGATCACGTTCTGCTGTTACTCCGAATACGACCTTGAGTTGTATGAGGAGCGACTGGCCCGCTGACTCATCTCTAGGCTTGCCTCCATGACGGCTGTCCGGATACTGACCATTTTCGCTGTCGCTGCGTTGGCCGAGATTGGTGGGGCGTGGCTTGTGTGGCAGGGGCTGCGTGAGCACCGCGGTGCGCTGTTCGTCGGCCTGGGGGTGGTGTGCCTTGGCCTTTACGGAGTGATCGCGACGCTCCAACCCGACCCACATTTCGGCAGGGTGCTCGCGGCGTATGGAGGCATCTTTGTCGCGGGCTCGCTGGCGTGGGGGATCGTCGTGGATCGGTTCCGGCCCGATGCGTGGGACTGGACCGGTGCCGCACTGTGCTTGGTGGGAGCCGGTGTCATCATGCTCGCTCCGCGCTAGAGCGCCGGAATGTCACGATTGGGCAAAGCAGGGTTCCCTACCAGGCGCGAGGGGAGTAGGTTCACTCGGGTGAGCCCGAATGGGCCTTCACGCCGCAGGTTCCGCCACGAGGAGAGGGGGCTCATCATGATGAGCATTGACGTTCAGAACGCCACCGGCATTGTCGCCGCGTCGCGCGTCGGCGTCCCC
The DNA here is from genome assembly GCF_047975725.1 of Demequina sp. Lineage (GTDB taxonomy): Bacteria > Actinomycetota > Actinomycetes > Actinomycetales > Demequinaceae > Demequina. The sequence continues at coordinate 23,844 of NZ_JBKEED010000028.1, read as the reverse complement.
TCGAAGTCACGAGGTTACTCGTGGCTGACGCAGGCGGGCACCTTCACCGTCGCGACCGCGTAAGCAGAAGAACTCTGCCCGCGCCCGGGTCATCACCGCGTCATTTCATGGGCTGACCCACGCCGGTTCCCGCGAGCTCCCAGGTTTGACCTGGCACCTTGCGTTGTGAGCCACCCACCCTCGGCATGAGGGCATCTGGCTGACCTTTGCCGTCCCTCGGCAGGGGTGTCACCGGTCCGATTCGCCCTCGCGCCCCGCAGGGTTCGATGTCATCACGCCTGTCGCTGTCACCTTGTGCTGTGCGGCCACCGGCTTTCCACGCTCCCGCGAGCCCACACGCGGAGAGGAGGTGAAATCCACCATGAGCGATCCTCAAATGCTGACCATCCTGGTCCAGCAGTACGCGGCTAACCCCGAGCGACTCCTTGGCGAGCGCGAGGGCTACGCCCGCCCGACGCGTGACCTCGGTCTGCGTCGCGCCCGTCGCCACGTGCGACTGGCTCGTCTGCGCGCTCGGCGTCGGCTCCGTGCCGCTGCCGCTGCCGCCACCGCCATGCCTGGTCGCGTCGCCCCGTGAGGGGCGGCGCGGCCCGGCGCCGCTACTCGCCCGTGGGCTTCTCCTCGTGCCCGCCAAAGCCCTTCCGCATCGCTGAGAGCACCTTCTCTGCGTAGACGTCGAGGTCCCGCGACGCGAAGCGCGAATACAGTGCCGTCGTGAGCACGGGCGTGGGAACGCCCTCCTCGATGGCCGCGATCGACGTCCACCTGCCCTCGCCCGAGTCAGACACCTGGCCAGAGAACTGGGTGAGCTCGGGATCGTCGTGGAGTGCCTGCGCGGTGAGGTCCAAGAGCCATGAACCGATCACGGAGCCGCGCCGCCACACTTCTGCGACCGCGGCGGTGTCGATGTCGTACTGGTAGAACTCGGGGTGAGCCATGGGGGCCGTCTCGGCATCAGCGTCCCGCGAGGCTGCCCCCGCGTTCGCGTGCTTGAGGATGCTGAGGCCCTCGGCGTAGGCCGCCATGAGGCCATACTCGATGCCGTTGTGCACCATCTTGACAAAGTGCCCGGCTCCGTTGGGGCCGCAGTGCAGCCAGCCGTTCTCTGCTTGGGCAGGCGCGCCCTCGCGCCCCGGTGTGCGCGGCGCCGAGTCCACACCAGGGGCAATGCTGTTCCACAGGGGGCTCAGCCGCTCGACGACCTCCGTCTCACCGCCGATCATCAAGCAAAACCCGCGATCGAGCCCGTGGACTCCGCCCGACGTGCCGCAGTCCACCAGGTGCACGCCGCGCTCGGCCAACATGGCGGCATGCGCGAGGTCGTCGCGGTAGTAGCTGTTGCCGCCGTCGATGATGGTGTCGCCGGGCTCGAGGACGGCGGCAAGGGCTTCGATCACCGACTGGGTGATGGCGCCCGCAGGCACCATGACCCACACCGCGCGCGGGGCTTCGAGAACGGTCAGGAAGTCGGCGAGGTCGCCCGCGGGCACGGCGCCCTCCGCCACGAGAGCGTCGATCGCTGTGGGGGACACGTCATGGACGGCCACCGTGTGACCGTCGCGCATCAGGCGGCGGGTGAGGCCCGCACCCATGCGCCCTAGTCCCACCATGCCCAACTGTGGTGTCGAGGTGGTCATGCGTGTCCTCCTTGTGCGTGGCCTGAAGGCGCGGTGGTGCCCACAGGGGCGGGGTGGTCAGCCTCATGCGGATCGTGCCAAGGCCCGTGATGGCCAATGAGGGCGTCGGCCTGGGCTTCGGGTCCCCACGTGCCCGGCTCGTAGGGGATGGCAGGCGCATGGTCGGTCAGCACCGCCTCGACTACCCGCCATGCTGCCTCGACGGAGTCCTCATGCGTGAACAGTGCGCTGTCGCCGCGAAGGGCGTCTGACAGCAGCCGCTCGTAGGGTTCTCGCTCGAGCGGACTCTCCGTGTCCAGCACGAGTTCGCGCTCGTGGCCGACGAACTCCTCTCCAGGCCGCTTGACTCGGACGTTGAGGCCGATGGCACCTTCGGGTTGCAAGCGAAATCGCAGCCGGTTGGGCCGCTGATGCGGGTCAACGGCATCGTCAAAGAGCGCCTGTGGGGGCCGCTTGAACTCCACCACCACCTCGCCTACCGACGTGGCAAGGCACTTGCCGGTGCGCAAGTAGAACGGCACGCCTGCCCACCTCCACGAGTCGATGTGCAGGCGCACGGCCGCGAAGGTCTCCACATCGGAGTCCGAGGCGACGCCCTCCTCGTCCCGATAGCCCACAAACTGGCCGCGCACGTAGTCATCCCTGGTGAGCGGGCGCATGGCGTTGAAGACGTTCGCCTTGGCAGCCTGGACCGCCCCGTAGCCCTGGTAGGTGGGCGCCTCCATGGTCAGGAGCGCGACAATCTGGAACAGGTGGTTTTCGACGACGTCGCGCAGCGCGCCCGCAGACTCGTAGAACGAGCCGCGTCCTCGTACCCCGAAACTCTCGGCGAAGGTGACCTGCACCGAAGCGATGTAGTTGCGGTTCCAGATGGGCTCGAACATCGCGTTGGCGAACCGGAAGTACAGCAGGTTCATGATCTCTTCCTTGCCGAGGAAGTGGTCGATACGAAAGATGGCGTGTTCATCGAAGGCGGCCGTGATGGCGGCATTCAGGCTCTTCGCGCTGCCAAGGTCGCGGCCGAAGGGCTTCTCGACGACGACTCGGGCACCCTCGTTGAGGCCCACAGCGGCGAGCCCCTGCACCACTGTGCCGAACAGCGCTGGAGGGATCGCGAGGTAGTGCGTGGGCTGGCTGCACTCGCCGAGTTCCTTGCGCAGGTGAGTGAAGGTGGCAGGGTCCTGATAGTCGCCGTCGACGTAGCGCAGGAGGGACACCAGCGTCTCCAACGCCGCCGGATCGTCAACCCCGTCGGGATGGTCGCTGACCGACTGGCGGGCCCGCTCGCGGAGGTCAGCGACCGTCCAGTTCGAGAACGCGACTCCCACGACGGGCACCGTCAGCGTGCCCGCCTTCACCATGCGGTACAGCGACGGGAAGATCGACTTGCGGGCAAGGTCGCCGGTGGCCCCAAAGAACACCAGCGAGTCGGAGGGGGTGTCGGGCAGTGCGCCAGGCATGGGACTCCTCGTGTAAGCAGGGACGATTCGCCATTCCCACCCTAGGGCGGGATTGCCGATCTCGCGCGGCAAGAAGGTGGGGCGAGGGTGCGAGCCAAGTAAACGTCCGGCGAACGCCGTAGCGGCCACCTCGCGGCGCATCGGCCGGGATGGAATGCTCGGGTGAGCGGCCCCGTTGGCGCTGACGACCCCCAAGAATGCAAGCGAAGGAGCATCGCATGACTGCGCAGACATCGCCCGGATCACTTCAGGCTCTGAGCGAGGCGGGGGTGTCGATTTGGCTCGACGACCTGTCACGCGAACGCCTGCGCAGTGGGTCGTTGGCCAGAGATCTCGAGTCGCGTGCCATCGTCGGCGTGACGACCAACCCGTCGATCTTCGCGGCAGCGGTCTCGGGCTCCGACCAGTACGACTCCCAAATCGCCGACCTGGCCGCGAGGGGCGTCGACGTCGAGGAGGCCGTGCGCATGATCACGACGGCCGATGTGCGCGAGGCGTGCGACGTTCTCAGGCCCCTGTACGACGCTACCGATGGTGTAGACGGCAGGGTGTCGATCGAGGTGGACCCGCGCTTCGCACGCGACACCGAGGCCACCAACGCGGAGGCGCGGCAGTTGTGGTGGCTTGTCGACCGGCCCAACGTGATGATCAAGATCCCGGCGACCGTGGAGGGGCTACCGGCGATCACCCAGGCCATCGCGCAAGGGATCTCCGTGAATGTGACGCTGATCTTCTCGCTGGAACGCTACGCCCAGGTGGTGGACGCCTTCCTTGCGGGCCTCGAGGCGGCGCACGCGGCTGGCCACGACCTGTCGCGCATCGGCTCGGTCGCGTCGTTCTTTGTGTCGCGAGTCGACAGCGAAGTGGACGCGCGCCTGGCCACGGGCGGCGCAGCGGAGCAGCTGCGGGGAACGGCAGCAATCGCGAATGCGCGCCTCGCCTTCGAGCACCACGAGCAGGTGCTCGCCTCGGACCGCTGGAACCGCCTCGCTCAGGCTGGGGCCAGGCCGCAGCGCCCGCTGTGGGCCTCCACGTCAGTGAAGGACCCCGCGTACCCCGACACCATGTACGTGGACGAGCTGGTCGCGCCCGGCACTGTGAACACCATGCCTGAGGCGACCATCGAGGCTTTCGCCGACCACGGACAGGCGCCGGCAGAGCCCGACGGCTGGAACACCGTGAGCGGTACCTACGATGAGGCTCGCCGCACGTTCGAGGCGCTTGCGGCGGCGGGTGTGGACATCGCTGATGTCACGACGGTGCTTGAAGAGCAGGGCATCGACAAGTTCGCGGACGCGTGGGAGGAACTGTTGGCCCGGGTCGAGGACCAGATGGGCCGCTGAGTGCGTCAGCGGTGCACGACGACCTTGCCGATCATCGACTTCGATTCGACGAGCCGGTGAGCCTCCCGTAGGCCCGCGGCACTGAAGTCGCCGATGCGTTCGGTGGCCGTGGTGACGATCTCACCTCGGTCGACCAGGTCGGCGAGTTCGTCGAGGATCCGGCCCTGCTCGGCAATGTCCCATGCGCCGTAGCGGGAGCGGGCGAACATGTACTCCCAGTGCATCGAGGCCGACTTGGAAAACAGCGGCAGCAGCGACTCGTCGGTGCCATCGATCGACACGACCGAGCCAAAGGGCTTGATCAGCTTCGCGTAGGTGCCGATGTTGCCCGGGGTGTACGACGAGAAGATGTACTCGACCCCCTGCGGAGCGAGGGCGCCTGCTGATGCTGCGAGCTCACGGTGGTCGGCCACCGCATCGGCTCCCATGCGCAGGCACCATGCCTGGGTCTCCTCGCGGCCCGCCGTGGCGATCACGCGCAGGGCAGTGAGGCGCTTGGCGAGCTGCGTCAGGATCGAGCCGACCCCGCCCGCTCCGCCCACCATCAACACGGTGCCCGAGTCCTCGCGGCTCATGCGGAAGTGGTCGAACATGCCCTCCCACGCCGTCAGCGCCGTCAGGGGCAGGGCGGCCGCGTCCGCGAAACTCAGCGACGAGGGCTTGGTCGCCACAATGCGGTGGTCCACCACCTGCAGGTCAGCGTTGGCGCCTTGACGTCCGGCGTCGCCGGCCCACCACACCTCGTCGCCGACCGTGAAATCCGTGACCTCGTCGCCAAGCCCCACGACGGTGCCGGCGCCGTCGTAGCCGAGGATGCGGGGCTCGTTGCCCACGGCGCCACGGCCGTAGCCGCCCGTGCGCTTCTTGACGTCGACGGGATTGACCGAGACTGCCTCGACCCTGATGAGCAGGTCGAGAGGCCCGGGGGCTGGATCAGGGGTGTCGATGTCGCGAAGCGAAGCGGCGTCCGTGATGGGTAGCGGCTCGAAGGCGGCGATGGCGTGCATGGTGCTCCTTTGCGACGTCGCGCCTGCGGGGCGCGGGTGAGGCCTGTGGTTAGTGACGATCGAGTCTGGCTTCGACGGATTCAGTGACGGCAAGCGCACTGTCCCAGGCCAGGCCAGCGCTGGTGAGGGCATAGGTGAGGGCGAGCCTGCGGCCGTCGCGGGGGTCCACGGAGCCGTCTGCGACTCCGGACAAGCAGGTGAGGACAGCGTGTTCGACGAGCCATGCGACGGTGCTCTCGGGCAGATCCGCGCGCATGGCTCCGGCCCCTGCGCCACGCGAGATGGCGTCCCCGAGCAGGACCCGAACCGGGTCGAGAATCTGCTCGACCTCACTGCGCAGTTCTGAACGCATCCACAGGGGGGTGAAGTTCGCCACCGGAGCCTGGTCATCCCAGATCCGAGCGAGCAACAACGCCACCTGTTCCGCGGGCGTACCGTCCTCCATCACGGCGGCCGCAGCAATGCGTTGCGCTCCGCGAATCACCGCGGCGGTGACCAGGGCATCGCGCGTGGGAAATCGGGACTTGACATCGCGCGGGTCGGCCCCGGCGCGGGAGGCGACGCGCTCGAGGGGCGCGAGGCGATCGTGGCCCAGGACTTGGACAGCGGCATCGAGGATGTCGTCGTCAGAGGCCGCGGTGCCGGCGGCACATCCCGAACGCCAGCGGATCATGCGATTCCTCCGAAGAGCCACGTGCGCACAGCGCCTCCTGAGAGTGAGGGGTGGGGCCTTCCCCAAGGTTACGCCCGCCTACAGCCCGCACAGTTCTCCCGAGGTCCCGCCCTCGAGCGAGACGCCCCAGGTGATCTCGACCACATACCCGTCCGCGACATCGAACACGTAGTAGTGGTCGGCCGCTTCTTCGACCACCCACTGGATCCGTGGCCCGCGTGAAGGATCGTCCTGCCTGACCTGGGTCGCGGCGGGGAAGACGGCAGGGACATCGTCCGCAAGGGAGCCGATCGAGATTCCTTCTGCGGTTGCGGGCATCTCGTGAGGCGGCGCCTTCGCGGGGTCGCCCTCGTAGATCATGCGGAAAAAACGAATGGGGGAGTCAGGGTCGCTCGGGTCGGTGATGGCTTGGATGAAGAGCCCGTCGGACTCGACCAGCGTGGCCACCCACGGACACTGGCGTTCTCCCACCACCGCCGTTCCAGGTTCGGCGGCTGCGGCTTGCGTGAAGGTCATCCCCACGCAGATCGCGCCAAAGCGGTGACTGTCGACGGCGACAAAGTCCCAGTCGGTCAGGGCGTCGGAATCGGGGCATTCGAGCCCTGCCGGAGATGCCTCCGCGTCGACCGACGGGCCCAAGACGCCGGTCGTCGGCAAGGAGGTGTGCCCAGGAGTGGCGGGAGGTGACGGCTCGGCCGGAGTTCGCGGAGGCAAGGGGTTGTCGGTTTCCGAGGGGCCCGTGGGAATGCACGCGGTAGCACTGAGCACGATCGCGGTCGCGATCCCTGCCCGCGTGATTGCGCTGCCCCTTCGGGCCATCGCCACCCCCGGCCTGCCATGGGCGCCGCCCCCACGGAGCCCTGACCCCACGCTAGTGCAGCGGGCGCGGTTCGTCCTGTTTGCCCGGCCGTGGCGCGCTGGTCAGGCCCGGGGTGCGCTTGCCGCTGACTTCGCCAATGCGTCGCGGTAGATCCCCGCGATGCGGTCAAGCACGGCGTTGGCCTCGTGGTCGACCGTTTGGCGCGCAGGGTCCGCCTCGAACCAGGCGATCGCCTCCTCGATTCCCTCAGCGAAGGGGATGCGTGCGCGCCAGCCTGGGACGAGGGTCTTGATGAGTGTGGTGTCGTATGCCGCGGGGTGCATCTTGTCGCCGTAGATCGATCCTGACTGTGAGGGGGCGGCTGCCACGAGCGCATCGGACGGCACACAGAGGCGCTGGCGCTCGTATTGGGCGGCGCTGATGCCTGCCGCGTGAGCGAGCGTGGCGTAAATCGCGTTCCATGTCAGCGCCTCGTCGGAGGTGATGTGGACCGCGACCCCGAACGCTGCCGTGAGGCCGAGCAGTTCGGCAAGAGCGCCCGCGACGTCCCGGGCATGGGTGACGGTCCACAGGGACGTGCCGTCGCCAGGGACGACGATGTCCTTGCCACTGCGCATCCGGTCGATGATGGTCCACGGGTGGCGCGAGTTGCCCGTGTAGGCGGGGATCTTCGACGGCCCGTAGGTGTGGGCCGGCCGCACGATGGTGAAGGGAAGTCCCACCCGGGCCGCTGCCGTGCGCAGCGCCTGCTCTGCCGCCTGCTTGAGACGCGCGTACTCCCAATGCGGGTTGTCTTGCGCCGTGGACTCGGTGAGGAGCTCCAGCCGGTCGGGAGTGCGGTAAGAGGCGCCCGTCGCGATGAGGACGTAGTGGTCGGTGAGTGCTGCGAAGGTCTCGACATCGTGCTCGACGTGCTCGGGGCCGAAGGCCACGAACTGCACCACCGCATCGAAGCGGGTGCCCGTATCGAGCGCATCTGCCAGAGCGGCGCGCAACGCCGAGGGGTCGGTCGCATCGGCGTGGATCACCTGCGCAGTCGCCGGTGGTGGAATCGCGCCCGAGCGCCCTCGGTTCACCATCGTGACCTGGTCGCCGCGTGCGGTGGCGATGCTCGCAAGTTCCGAGGAGATAAGTCCGGTGCCGCCGATCAAGAGGATGCGCATGGGCTCAGGGTAGCCACGCGGTGACGCGGCCGTCGGCGCGGCCACGACCTTCCATGGTCCATCTCGAATACTCCATGTGGAATACTGGCGACTGTCTCACCGCTGGCCGATCCCAAGGAGCCACCATGTCACGAACCCTGACGCCGCTCGAGCTGAGCGCCCTCGCGTTGCTGACGGAACGGCCTATGCACCCCTACGAGATGATCCAGCTCCTCCGGCAACGCGGCCAGGACGAACTCGTCAAGGTCCGTACCGCGAGCCTGTACCACGCGGTCGAGCGCCTGCTCAAGGCTCGGCTCGTGGCGGACCTCGGAGTTGACCGTGAGGGCAAGCGCCCCGAACGCACCGTCTACCGCATCACGAGCGCAGGCCGCAGCGCCGTTGAGGTGCAAGTGGTTTCATGGCTGCGGGAGCCTCCGCGCGAGTTTCCGGTGCTGCCGCTGGCCGTCGGCGAGGCACACTTCCTGAGCCGCGAACAGATCGCCGATGCGCTGGCTGAGCGCCGTACGGCCGTCCAGGACGAGCGGGACCGCCACGAGCGCCACCGTCGCGCGGCCGTCGCCAAGGGTGTGCCGCGACGGATGCTGCTGGGCAAGGAGTTCGTGGCCCAGTGCCTCGACGCGGAACTCGCCTGGATCGATTCCGTCGTTGCCGATCTGCACTCGGGCGAGCTCGATTGGGACCAGCCCTACCTTCACCCCACCCCCAACGTCTCCGAGAAGGGACAACTGTGACCGCCGCCCCCGCGCGCACCATCGACGCGCCTGCCGACCTCAACCCATGGCCCGCGCTGTGGGCGTTGATGATCGGCTTCTTCATGGTCCTCATCGACGTCAACATCGTGTCGGTCGCCAACCCCTCGATTCAGGCCGCCACAGGGTCGGGGACCACTGAGGTGTTGTGGGTGACGAGCGCGTACCTCCTGGGTGCCGCGGTGCCGCTGCTCATCACCGGGCGGCTGGGTGACCGGTACGGACCCCGGCGCTTGTACCTGGTGGGGCTGGTGGTGTTCACCGCCGCGTCGCTGCTGTGTGGTCTCGCTGAGGCGCTGCCGGGTTCGGCCATCGCCAACCTCATCGCCGCGCGGGCAGTGCAGGGGCTCGGTGCGGCCATGATGGGCCCGCAGACGATGGCCATCATCACGCGGATCTTTCCTGCGGCCCGGCGCGGCAGCGCCATGGCGCTGTGGGGTGCGACGGCCGGAGTGGCATCGCTGCTAGGCCCCCTTATGGGCGGCGTCCTTGTCGACGGTCCGGGCTGGGAGTGGATCTTCTTTGTCAACGTCCCGATCGGGGTGGTGGCCTTCGTCGCCGTCAGGCGCCTGGTGCCGACCCTGCCCACCCACTCCCACGAGTTCGACTGGTGGGGTGTCGTCCTGTCGGCGCTCGGCATGACCCTGCTGGTGTTTGGCATTCAGGAGGGCGACACCTTGGGGTGGAGTCCACTCGTGTGGGCCTGTATCGGAGCCGGTGCGCTCGTCCTCGCGGTCTTCATCTGGATGCAGTCGCGTCACCGCGGCGAGCCGTTGCTGCCGCTCGGGCTATTCCGGGACCGCAACTTTTCGCTGGCCAACGTTGCCATTGCCCTCGTGGGCTTCGCGATCACCGCCCAGTTCATCCCCATCGTGTACTTCTTGCAGACCGCTCGTGGACTGAGCCCGACACAGTCGGCGCTCATGACCATGCCGATGGCCATCGCGTCCATCGTGCTGTCGCCCGTGGCCGGCCGGCTCGTCGATCGCATGCACCCGCGCCTGCTGGCGGTTCCCGGCATGGCCCTCAGCGGCGCGGGACTACTCACGTACGTGGCCATGATGTCCTCCGAGCTGCCCGTCCCGTGGCTGCTCGTGCCTGCGGCGCTCGTTGGCATCGGCAATTCGTTCATGTGGGGACCGATCTCCTCGACGGCGACGCGCAACTTGCCCATGCGTGACGCGGGCGCGGGATCGGGGGTCTACAACACCATGCGGCAGGTGGGCTCGGCGCTCGGCTCTGCTGCCATCGCCACGCTCATGGCATCCCGGCTGTCGGCGACCATGCCAGCCGACGCATCGGCCGTCGTGACCGGTGACAGCGGCACCCTGGATCTGCCCACGGCACTCCACGAACCCTTCGGGCAAGCGATGGCGCAATCCTTGCTCCTGCCTGCGGCGGTGCTGCTCGTCGGGGCCGTGGTGGTCGCGTTCTTCCAGTTGCCGGCCTACCTCGCCCAGGCGCGCCAGGCATCGTAGCCAGACAGCCGCCCTGTGTGCGCTTGCGTCGCCGGTTAGGGCCCCACGGGGCGCGTGAGGAGTGCGACTCGCACGGTGCCGTCCTTCGTGTCCTGCTCCGCGACCTTGCGGAAGCCCAGGTGCTCGTGAAAGGCGATGGACCGTTCGTTGAGGGGGCGCAGGTTGACTTCTGCCGTGACCTCGGTGGCGCCGCGCTCGCGGGCGCGCTCGTAGACGGACTCGTACATGGCGCGACCCACGCCAGTGCCGCGCGCGCTCGCGCCGACGACGATCCGGTCGATGTACTGGTGGCGCGTTCCGCGTTCCTCGAACCAGCGGTAGTTCTCGGACTCGTAGGGCCGGCCGCCGCCCAAGCTGAGCAGGAAGGCGATGACGCTGCCGTCTCGGCCCAAGGCCACGAGGGCGACGTCGCACCATCCCACGAGCGTGCGCATCTGATCCTCCGTGAGGGTGTTCACGGCCGGGTGGGCGTCGGTGTTGAGCGCGAGTACCTGGGCCAGGTCTGACTCGCGCATCACGCGCATGCGCAGGTTCTGCATGCGCTTATTGTGCCGCGCCCAGATGTCAGGTGGGTATCGCTTTCGCGTCGCGAACGTGTCAGCCCGCATGCGCAAGGGCGGGAGGGCGTCAGGGAAGGAGCAATACCTTGCCCGAAGTGCCACGGCTCTCGAGAGCCCGATGCGCATCGGCCGCCTGGTCGAGGGGGTACGTCGCGCCCACCCGCACGTTCAGCTCGCCGGAGGCGACAGCTGAGAACACCTCACCCGCGCGCCACGCCCGTTCCTGCTCCGTGCGCAGGTAGTGCCCCATCGACGGTCGCGTCACGAAGAGGGAACCGCCGGCGTTGAGGCGCTGAAGGTTGAAGTCCGGTACCTGTCCCGACGCGCCTCCAAACAGCACCAGCATGCCGCGCACGGCGAGCGAGCCAAGGGAGGCGTCGAACGTCGCCGCGCCCACCCCGTCGTAGACCACATCGACACCGTCGCCGTTCGTGAGTTCCCTCACCGCGGCGGGTAGATCGGCGCTCAGATCCGGCATCTGGTCGTATCGCAGCACGGCCGATGCGCCCGCGGCTCGCGATAACGCCTCCTTCTCCTCGGTAGAGACAGTCGTGATGACGCGCGCGCCACGCGCGCACGCGAGTTGCGTCAGGAGTAGCCCCACGCCGCCAGCCCCGGCGTGCACGAGCGCAGTGTGCTCGGGACCCAGGCGAAAGGTCGACGATGACAGGAAGTGCGCGGTCAAGCCCTGCAGGGTGACGGCCGCCGCAGTGCGCAGGTCCACAGAGTCCGGCACGGCGTAGAGCGCGTGCGCGGGGACGGTCACGCGCTCGGCGTAGGAACCGAGCGACGAGCACCACGCGACGCGGTCGCCCGGTGCGAATCCCGTCACGGCGCCGCCCACCTCCGCGACGACGCCAGAGCCCTCGAGTCCTGGGGTGAACGGAAAACTCACGGGGTACACGCCGGAACGCTGGTAGGTGTCGATGAAGTTGACGCCCACGGCCGCGACGTCGACGAGCACCTCGCCGGCCAGCGGCCGCGGCTCGGGGGCGTCGGCGATCTGCAGGACCGAGGCGTCCCCGGGGTGGCTGGCGACGATGGCACGCATGAGGGCTATCGTGGCATGACGCGCCGATGCGATGTGTGCCTGATCATTCAGAAGTCTGTATAGTTATGCACATGGCACTCAAGGTCGCAGTCTCTGGAGCCTCCGGATATGTGGGCGGCGAGGTCTTGCGTGTGTTCAGCGAGCATCCGGACGTCGAGTTCGGCGCGCTGACGGCGCATTCCTCCGCCGGTGACGCATTGGGGGTGCACCAGCCGCACTTGCGCAGACTTGCCGAACGGCAGATCGTCGGCACGGACGCCGAGACGCTCGCGGGGCACGACGTGGTGGTGCTCGCCCTGCCACACGGGGCCAGCGCCGAGATTGCCGCGCAGTTGCCGCCCGAGACGCTCGTGATCGATTGTGGCGCGGACCACCGGCTCACCTCCTCTGAGGCGTGGGCGGAGTACTACGGGGGAGTCCACGCGGGCACCTGGCCGTACGGCATGCCCGAGCTCATCACGGGCGAAGGGCGCCAGCGCGCCGCGCTCGAGGGCGCCCGCCGCGTGGCGGTTCCCGGCTGCAACGTCACCGCCGTCACCCTGGGCCTGCAGCCCGGTGTGGCCGCAGGCGTCATCGAGCCTTCAGACCTCACCGCTGTGCTCGCCGTCGGCTACTCCGGCGCGGGAAAGAAGCTTGCGACGCACTTGCTGGCCTCCGAGGGGCTGGGCGCGGCGAGTCCGTACGCGGTCGGTGGCACCCACCGCCACATCCCCGAGATCATCCAGAACCTCGAAGCAGCGGGAGCTCAGGACGTGCGCCTGAGCTTTACCCCCACCCTGGTGCCGATGGCGAGGGGCATCCTCGCGACCATGACCGCTCCTGTGGCCGCGGGTGTCGACGAGGACCAGGTGCGCGCGGCGTGGGTCAGTGCCTACGCCGACGAGCCGTTCGTCCACGTGCTGCCCGAGGGGCAGTGGCCCACCACCGCAGCGACACTCGGCGCGAACACGTGCCTGGTGCAGGTGGCGGTGGACCGCAAGGCAGGCAAGGTCGTCGTGGTTTCCGCACTCGACAACCTCGTCAAGGGCACCGCGGGAGCCGCACTTCAGTCCATGAACATCGCGCTGGGGCTCGACGAGACCGCCGGCCTGCAGATCCAGGGAGTCGCACCGTGAGCGTCACCGCAGCACAGGGATTCGTCGCCTCGGGCGTCGCGGCGGGCTTGAAGTCCACCGGCGCCAAGGACGTCACGGTGGTCGTCAACGACGGTCCGCTCAAAGTCGCCGCGGGGGTCTTCACCACCAACCGCATCGAGGCCGCGCCCGTGACGTGGTCGCGCCAGGTCGCCTCCGACGGCCGCGTGGACGCGGTGGTGCTCAACTCCGGTGGCGCCAACGCCTGCACCGGACCAGAGGGCTTCGCCGACACTCACCACACCGCAGAACACCTCGCCACCCAGCTTCAGGCCACCGGTCGCGACGTGGGCCCCGGCGACGTGGTGGTCTGCTCGACCGGCCTCATCGGCGTGCGGCTACCCATGGACTCCTTGCTCGCAGGCGTCGATAGCGCCGTCGCGTCGCTCGACGCGGAAGGCGGCCAGGCGGCGGCCGAGGGCATCATGACCACCGACTCCGTGCCCAAGCAGGCGGCCTTCCACGGCGACGGCTGGACCGCAGGCGGAATGGCCAAGGGCGCTGGCATGCTCGCGCCCGGCATGGCGACCATGCTGTGCGTGGTGACGACCGATGCGGTGGTGGACCCCGCGACTGCCAAGGCAGCTCTCGCATCGGCCGTAAGCCGCACGTTGAACCGCGTGGACTCCGATGGCTGCATGTCGACCAACGACACCGTCGTGTTGATGGCATCGGGTGCCAGCGCCGTCTCGCCGGAGGCGAGCGCCTTCGAGGCGCGCCTCACCGAGGTGCTCGCGAGCCTGTCTCGCCAGCTCGTGGCAGACGCTGAGGGCGCAAGCCACGACATCGCGGTCACCATCGTCAACGCGACCACGGAGGCCGCCGCCGAGGCGGTGGCGCGTGCCATCACGCGGTCCAATCTGTTCAAGGCCGCCATCTTTGGCAACGACCCCAACTGGGGTCGCATTATCGCCGCAGCAGGCACCGTGCCTGAGTCCGTGGCGCCGTTTGATCCGCGCACCATCGACGTGAGTGTCAACGGCGTTCAGGTGTGCCGAAACGCAGGCGTGGGCGATGACCGCGACCTTGTCGATCTCACGGGCCGCGAGGTGCTGGTGGAGGTCGACCTCAAGGCCGGCCACGCGAGCGCCACCATCTGGACCAACGACCTCACCCACGACTACGTCCACGAGAACAGCGCATACTCCTCATGAGCCACGACATCGACTATCCCGATCTGACCCCCGCCCAGAAGGTGGGCGTCCTCATCGACGCCATGCCCTGGATCGAGTCCTTCAAGGGCGCGATTGTCGTCGTGAAGTACGGCGGCAACGCCATGATCGACGACACCCTCAAGGCTGCCTTCGCGCAGGACATCGTGCACCTGCGACTGCTGGGTCTTAAGCCCGTGGTCGTCCACGGTGGTGGCCCTCAGATCTCGGACATGCTCGGCAAGCTTGGCATCGAGTCCGAGTTCAAGGGAGGCTTGCGCGTGACCACCCCCGAGGCGATGGACGTGGTGCGCATGGTGCTCACGGGCTCCGTCTCGCGCGAGATCGTGGGCCTGATCAACGACCACGGCCCGCTCGCCGTGGGCTTGTCGGGGGAGGACGCCGGCCTGCTCCAGGCCAAGCGTCGCCACGCAGACATTGACGGCCAGCCCGTCGACGTGGGCCAGGTGGGCGACGTCGTCAAGGTCAACCCCGCAGCCGTCGAGGACATCGTGGCGGCCGGGCGCATTCCCGTGGTCAGCACCGTGGCCCCGGACATCGACGACCCCACGACCGTGCTCAACGTCAACGCCGACACGGCCGCGGCGGCCATCGCCGTCGCCCTGCGCGCGCGCAAGCTCATCATGCTCACCGATGTCGAGGGCCTGTACGCGAACTGGCCCGACCGTGACTCGCTGGTGCGCCGCATCCACGCGACCGATGTGGAGAAGTTGCTGCCCAGCTTGGCCTCCGGCATGGTGCCCAAGATGGAGGCCTGCCTGCGTGCGGTGCGGGGCGGCGTGCCCCAGGCGCACATCATCGACGGCCGGGAACCGCACTCGATCCTGACCGAGATCTTCACCTCCTCCGGCATCGGCACGATGGTGCGGCCCGACGATGTGGACCTCTGGGCATGAGCGACCTCACGACGCACGGCGAGGCGGGCCTCGCGAAGGGCGCAGTCGACCTCCAGCGCTACGGCCACGCGCTCATGGGCACCTTTGGAGTGCCGATGCGCGTGCTGGCCAGGGGAGAAGGCTCCTACGTGTGGGACGCCGACGGCAATCGCTACCTTGACCTGCTCGGCGGCATTGCAGTCAACGCCCTCGGCCACGGCCACCCCGCGTGGGTTGAGGCGATCGCGACGCAGGCCGCCACCCTGGCACACGCGTCGAACTTCTTTGCGACCGAGCCGCAGATCGCGCTAGCCGAGCGGTTGCTCGACCTCGCGCAGGCTCCGACCGGATCGCGAGTGTTCTTTGCCAACTCGGGCACGGAGGCCAACGAGGCCGCCCTCAAGATGGCTCGCAAGACCGGCAAGGGCACGATCATCGCGCTCGAGGGCGCCTTCCACGGGCGCTCCACCGGCGCCCTTGCGATCACACACAAGGAGGCGTATCGGGCGCCCTTCGCGCCGCTGATCGGCACGGTCGTGTTCGTGCCCGCGAACGACGAGGATGCCCTGCGCGCCGCCGTCGCTGAGCACGCGAGTGACTTGTCCGCGATCTTCCTCGAGCCCATCCAGGGCGAGGCCGGCGTCAAGCCGCTCACCCACGCCTACCTTGCGCTCGCACGCGAGCTGACGCTGCGCCACCAGGCGCTGCTGGTGCTCGACGAGGTCCAGACGGGCGTGGCGCGCACCGGCGCGTGGTTCGCCTACCAGCTCCACGGGATCCAGCCCGACGTCATGACCCTCGCGAAGGGTCTGGGCGGAGGGTTCCCTGTCGGCGCCGTCATCGCCTTTGGTGCACACGCGGGCGCGTTGCTGGGCAAGGGAGACCACGGCTCGACCTTTGGTGGCAACCCGCTCGCCGCGGCCGCCGCGCTCGCGACGTTGCGCGTGATCGAGGACGAGCAGCTCATCGCCCACGTCAAGGCCGTGAGCGCGCACCTGCGTGAGCGGCTCGAGGCCATCCCTGGTGTGGTCGAGGTGCGTGGCGAGGGCCTGTTGCTCGGCATCGGCCTGGCGACCCCCGCATCGGCCGAGATTGCTCAGGCCGCCGTGGCGGCCGGCTTCATCGTCAACCCGCCCAGCCCGGACACGCTCCGGCTGGTGCCCGCGCTCACGCTCACGACAGCGGAGGCGGACACGTTCGTGGCGTGGCTGGAGAGCCACGCTGCCCATCACCCCTTCACCGGCGAAGGAGAGACCACATGACCCGCCACTTTCTGCGCGACGACGACCTGAGCCCCGCCGAGCAGCGCGAGGTGCTTGAGCTCGCGCTCGCGCTGCGCAAGGACCGCTACAAGGTTCAGCCGTTCGTGGGCCCCAAGGCGGTCGCAATCCTGTTCGACAAGCACTCGACGCGCACCCGCGTGTCCTTTGCGACGGGCGTCGCGGAGCTCGGCGGCTTTCCCCTCGTGCTTGACGCTGCCCAGTCGCAGATGGGGCGCGGCGAGACCGTCGCCGACACCGCACGGGTGCTCGAGCGCCAAGTGAGCGCGATCGTGTGGCGCACCTACGGCCAGGAGCGCATCGACGAGATGGCGGCGCATTCCTCCGTGCCCGTCGTCAACGCCCTGACCGACGAGTTTCACCCGTGCCAGATCCTGGCCGACCTCGCTGCCGTGGCCGATGCTCGCGGCTCGGTGTCCGCGCTCGCAGGGCTCGACTTCGCCTATGTGGGCGATGGCGCCAACAACATGGCGCAGTCGTACTTGCTGGGCGGGGCGACGGCAGGCATGCACGTGCGCATCGGCACCCCCGAGGGGTACCTGCCCGATGCCGAGGTGGTTGCCAAGGCCGAGCAGATTGCCGAGTCGACTGGCGGCTCCATCACGGTCACGCACAGCCACGATGAGGCCGTCACCGGCGCAGACGTGATCGCGACCGACACCTGGGTGTCCATGGGCGACGAACTGCAGGCGGCCGACCGCGAGCAGGTGTTCGTGCCGTTCCAGGTCAACGCCCGCTCGCTCGAACTGGCGGCCCCCGGAGCCCATGTCCTGCACTGCCTGCCCGCGTATCGCGGCAAGGAGATCACCGCATCGGTCATCGATGGCGAGCAGTCGCTCGTGTGGCTTGAGGCGGAGTACCGCTTGCACGCCCAGAAAGCCATCCTGAGTTGGCTGGTGGAGCGATGACGCATACCATCCCCGCGACCAAGGCCGCCCGCCAGGCGCTCATCAAGCGTCTCATCGAGGCCGAGCCCATTCACTCGCAGGGTGAACTCGCGGTGCGGCTCGAGGCCCAGGGCATTACCGTCACGCAGGCGACGCTGTCGCGCGACCTCGTGGATATTGGCGCCGTCAAGGTGCGCGCCCCGCACGGTGGGCACGTCTACGCCACCTCCGACACCATGTCGGTGGGGGAGGACACGGAGCAGCGGCTCACGCGCCTGTGCGGAGAGCTGCTCTTCAGTGCCGACGGTTCCGCCAATCTCACCGTGATCCGCACGCCTTCGGGAGCGGCGCAGTACTTCGCGAGCGCGATCGACCTCAACGACGACCCCGACATCCTCGGCACCGTCGCGGGCGACGACACTCTCATGATCATCACCCGCGACCCCCACGGGGGTCAGAAGCTAGCCCAGAAGTTCCTGGAACGGGCCGCGCGCCCCGCCCAGCAGTAACGCATCTCACCACCATTACCGAAAGAAGCACTCGACATGACTGACAGGGTTGTACTCGCATACTCAGGCGGACTGGACACCTCCGTCGCGATCGGCTGGATCGCCGACGCGACCGGTGCGGAGGTCATCGCGGTGGCCGTTGACGTGGGCCAGGGCGGCGAGGACCTCGACGTCATCCGTCAGCGCGCGCTCGACTGCGGTGCGGTGGAGGCCTACGTGGCCGACGCCCGCGACGAGTTCGCCGAGGAGTACTGCATGCCTGCGCTCAAGGCCAACGGCCTGTACCAGGACAAGTACCCGCTGGTGTCGAGCCTGTCGCGTCCCGTCATCGTCAAGCACCTGGTCGCCGCCGCGCGCGAGTTCGGCGCCACCACGGTCGCTCACGGGTGCACGGGCAAGGGCAACGACCAGGTGCGCTTCGAGGTGGGCATCACCTCCAACGCCCCCGAACTCAAGTGCATCGCGCCGGTGCGTGACCTCGCGCTGACCCGTGACAAGGCCATCGAGTACGCGGGCCGCCACCAGCTGCCCATCGAGACCACCAAGTCCAACCCGTTCTCGATTGACCAGAACGTGTGGGGCCGCGCCATCGAAACCGGCTTCCTCGAGGACATCTGGAACGCGCCCACCAAGGACGTCTACAACTACACCGACGACCCGGCCTTCCCGCCGGTGCCCGACGAGCTCGTCATCGCCTTCGAGCGTGGCATTCCCGTCGCGATCGACGGCCAGGCGGTCACCCCGCTCCAGGCCATCGAACAGCTCAACAAGCGCGCAGGCGCCCAGGGAATTGGACGCATCGACATCGTCGAGGACCGCCTGGTGGGCATCAAGTCCCGTGAGGTCTACGAGGCTCCCGGCGCCATCGCGCTCATCGAGGCACACCGTGAGCTCGAGAACGTCACCCTCGAGCGCGAGCAGGCCCGCTTCAAGCGCGGCGTCGAGCAGAAGTGGGGCGAGCTGGTTTACGACGGCATGTGGTCCTCGCCCCTGAAGAAGTCGCTCGACACCTTCATCGACGACACCCAGGAGTACGTGTCGGGCGAGGTGCGCCTGGTGCTGCACGGTGGCCGGGCCACTGTGACGGGCCGTCGCTCCGACACCGGCCTGTATGACTTCAGCCTCGCGACCTACGATGAGGGCGACGCGTTCGACCAGTCGGCCGCACGTGGCTTCATCGAGATCTATGGCCTCGCCGCCAAGCAGGCCGCCGCGCGCGAGGCGCGCCTGAAGGGATAAGGATGTCCGAGCAGCAGTCCGGCGCCCACGGGGGCGCCACCGTGGAAGGTGCGCTGTGGGGTGGCCGGTTCGCCGGCGGCCCGGCCGATGCGCTGGCGGCGTTGAGCAAGTCGACCCAGTTCGACTGGCGTTACGCCGACGACGACCTTCGCGGTTCGATCGCGCACGCGCACGCCCTTCAGCGTGCCGGACTGCTGTCTGACTCCGAGACGGCCGCCATGGTGGACGCGCTCGAGGTCATGCGCCAGGACAACGCGGCTGGCAAGCTCGCCCCCGCGGAGTCAGACGAGGACGTCCACGGTGCGCTTGAGCGCATCCTCATCGAGCGCATCGGCCCTGAGGTGGGTGGAAAGTTGCGTGCGGGGCGCTCGCGCAACGACCAGATCGCGACGCTGTCGCGCATGTATCTGCGCCGTCACGCACGGGTCATCGCCTCCGGCGCTCTCGACGTGGTCGATGCCCTGCTGTCGCAGGCGGACCGTCACCTCGACGACCCGATGCCGGGGCGCACACACTTCCAGCACGCGCAGCCCGTGACCGTGGGCCACCACCTGCTGGCGCACGTGTGGCCCCTGTTGCGAGACGTCGAGCGCCTCACGGACTGGGACGCCCGTGCGGCCTTCTCTCCGTACGGTTCAGGTGCGCTGGCCGGTTCGACGCTCGGTCTCGACCCTCAGGGCGTCGCAGACGAACTCGGCTTTGTCGGTGCGTGCGAGAACTCCATCGACGCGACCGCGTCGCGTGACGTGGTCGCGGAGTTCCTGTGGGTCTCGGCGATGCTTGGCGTCGACCTTTCCCGCATTGCGGAGGAGGTCATCGCGTGGGCGACCGTCGAGTTTGGATTCGCGGGCCTCGACGACGCGTACTCCACCGGGTCGAGCATCATGCCCCAGAAGAAGAATCCGGATATCGCGGAACTCGCTCGCGGCAAGGCCGGTCGCCTCATCGGCGACCTCACCGGCCTGCTCGCGACTCTCAAGGGCTTGCCGCTGGCGTACAACCGCGACCTCCAGGAGGCCCACGAGCCCGCCTTCGACGCCGTCGAGACGCTTGAGGTGCTACTCCCGGCCTTCGCGGGCATGATGCGCACGCTGGTGCTGCACACCGACCGCATGGCGGCGCTCGCTCCGGCGGGTTTCTCGTTGGCGACCGACATCGCCGAGTGGCTCGTCAAGGAGGGCGTGCCCTTCCGCGAGGCACACGAGGTCGCAGGCGCTTGCGTCCGCCTGTGCGAGAAGCGCGGCAAGGAACTCCACGAACTCACCCCGGACGAGCTCACCGCGGTGCACCCGCGCCTTCACGAGCGCGTGCTGACCGTGCTTACGGTGCCGGGGTCACTCGCCGCCAGGGACGGCGTGGGCGGAACCGCACCCGCTCGAGTGCTCGAGCAGGGCAAGGCCGCACGCGCACGGGTCAAGCACTTCCGCCCGTGGGCTTCGGCAGCGTCCTGACGCCCTAGACGACGGCGACCTCGGTCGCCCCTGTGAGGTCGCGCAAGTCCTCATAGGAGATCTCGAACACCGATGCGGGGATCCCTGCGGCCGCCCACAACTCGCCGTGCTCGGCGAGCTCGGTATCGAGGTACGTCGGTAGCGGTGCGGGGTGGCCGACGGGCGCGACACCGCCGATGGGCTGACCCGTAGCCGCGCGGACTTCCTCGGGAGTGGCGCGCCCGACGGCTTCGACGCCGATTCGCCTGGCAAGCGCGTCGGTGTCGACGCGGTGCGCGCCTGAGGTGAGCACCAGAATCGGGCCCCGCTCGGTCATGAAGACGAGCGAGCTGGCGATCGCCCCCACCTCACACCCGAGAAATGCCGCGGCTTCGGCCGCGGTGTGGGTGCCCGTGGTGAGTTCGCGGACGCGGCCGTGGAGCCCCGCAGCCTCGAGCGCATCGGTCACCTTGCGAACGTTCGCGTGCATCTGGCTACCGTAGCCTTGCGGCGTGCCCCATGCCTCGGTGACATCGATCCTCGACGTGGCACGTGCATCGGCCCCACGCCTGGGCGGCACGCGCCTGATCCTTGTCGACGGGCCCGCCGGTGCCGGCAAGACGACGCTCGCAGGCAGGATTGCGCGGGCAATCCCAACGCTCGACACACCTGTACAAGTGCTGCACGCCGACGATATGTACGAGGGATGGACTGGCCTGGACACCTTGTCGGACGTGCTGGTTGTTCAGGTGTTGCGGCCGCTGTCCCGTGGCGTCGACGGGCGGTTTCGCGTGTGGGACTGGGCGACGTCCTCGCGCGCAGGCGAGGTGGTGGTGCCCCCAGGTGAGTTCCTCGTGGTCGAGGGGGTCGGGGTGGCCATGCGTGCGGCGCGCCCCTTCGCCGCGTGCGTGGTGTGGGTGGACGCGCCCGCGGACCTGCGCCTCGAGCGCGGTATCGCGAGGGACGGCGAGGCACTGCGCCAGGAGTGGGTGCGGTGGCAGCGGGGAGAGGCCGAGCACTTCGAACGCGACGGCACTCAAGCGGCCGCACACCTCCTCGTCGACGGCACTGCGAGCCTTCTGGACTGACACTGCCAGGCATGTCGCTGTGAGGCTTCTGAGAGGACTCTCAGATGGAGGCGCATAGCGTCGTAACTGTCGCTGAGCATGCGACACCTCGAGTCGGTTGGACCCCTCGCAAGACGTCCACCCCTCAGCGCCGATTCGTGATTCGGTCCGCATGCTCAGCGACATTTCTGTGTCCTGCGCGCAGCGATGACAGGGCAAGGCTCGGAGACTGGCACAATGGCAGGCACCATGACAGAGCACATCCTCGACGAGCTCGCCTGGCGCGGGCTGATCTCTCAGACCACTGGTGAAGATGCGCTGCGCACGCACCTCGACGAGGGACCGATCACGCTCTATTGCGGGTTCGACCCGACCGCCCCCAGCCTTCACCACGGACACCTGGTGCAGTTGGTGCTCCTTCGTCACCTTCAACTCGCCGGTCACCACGTCCTGCCGCTCGTCGGCGGAGCTACCGGCATGATCGGCGACCCGCGTATGTCGGGCGAGCGGGTGCTGAACACCAAGGAGACGGTCGCTGAGTGGGTGGAGCGCCTGCGCGCCCAGATCTCTCGATTCCTGGACTTCGAAGGGGACAACCCTGCAGTCATGGTCAACAACCTTGACTGGACCGGAGAGCTCAGCGCGATCGACCTCCTGCGTGAGGTGGGCAAGCACTTCCGCCTGGGCACCATGATCGCGAAGGACACGGTCGCGCGACGCTTGAGCTCCGACGAGGGCATCAGCTACACCGAGTTCTCGTACCAGGTGCTCCAAGGCAACGACTTCCTTGAACTGCACCGTCGTCACGGCTGCTCGCTGCAGACCGGTGGCAACGACCAATGGGGAAACCTGCTCAGCGGCGTCGAACTCGTGCGCAAGGCCGAGGGCACCACGGTGCACGCGATGACCACGCCTCTCATCACGAAGGCAGACGGCACCAAGTTCGGCAAGACCGAGGGTGGGGCAGTGTGGCTCGCGCCTGACCTGATGTCGCCCTACGCCTTCTACCAGTTCTGGGTCAACACGGACGATGCCGACGTCGTGCGGTTCCTCAAGATCTTCACGTTCCTTGATCGCGACGCCATTGCCGCGCTCGAGGAGTCGGTAGCGAGTGAGCCCTTCGCTCGCAAGGCCCAGCGCACCTTGGCGTGGGAAGTCACCGCCTTGGTACACGGCAAGCAAGCGGCCGATGCGGTGGTCGTGGCATCGCAGGCATTGTTCGGCAGGGGAGAGTTGGCTTCGCTCGACGCCGCGACCCTTGACGGTTGCGCTTCCGAGTTGGGCGGTGTGGAAGTGCCCGCCGGCACCACCGTGGTCGATGCGCTCGTGTTGGCGGGGATCGTGGCCTCGAAGTCTGACGCGCGTCGCGCAGTGCAGGACGGCGGCGCATACGTCAACAACGTCAAGGTGGACTCCATCGACGCCACTGTCGACGGGAGCTCAGCCCTCGCAGGCGGTTGGTACGTACTCCGCAGAGGAAAGAAGTCCGTGGGATTGGTGAGGGTCTAGAACCTCACGGGAGGCCCCTGGGGACAGTCGACAGGCTGTTACCAGGGGCTTTTCTTGTTCCTGGGCCGCGACACGCCCGGGTGTCACGCGATTTGACGTGAGGTGCGCGTGACCGTAATCTCTTCCTCGCTGCCAACGAAGGAAGCGCTCCACGGAGGACTGAACAAGGCCACGTGGAGCCCCAGAAGACAGCTCCTCACCCAAGCCACATTCACGGTCGCCAGCGTGCGTCCGGTGGCGTAGGATAGGGAGTCCTGCGGATCTAGCCCGGGAAGGACACGCCGAACAGGCGGGTTTGACCTGGACTGCGAAACAGGGTAAGTTAGACGGGTTGCCCTGGACAGGGTCGACAGAAATGCGAATCGCCAAGAATGGCGATTTGACAAGTCGAAAATGGCCAGGTAACTTCTACTGGTTCCCAACGCCGGGATCGAAATTCAGAAATGCAAATCAATGCTAGACTGAATGACGAGAACAGCGGTCAGATCGCAAAACAAGCCGATTTGACATGGTGGAAATCAGGCAGTAGATTTAAATGGTTGCCCCACACGAGGCCCGGAAGGGTTGAGTGAGGTGCGCGTCCGAACCTTGAGAACTCAACAGTGTGCCACATAGTCGATGCCAAAAATCTCCGGCGTCACAGCGATGAATGTCGTTGGGATGCAGGATTCCTTTGGTTGACAACGAAATGTCAGTGACATTTTGTTCGAAGCTGGAGATTGAACGGCCTCTTTGGAGGCTACTTCGTAGTGTATGTGAAACGGCCTTTCGGGGCTGGTTTGCTGATAATCATTTATGG
>NZ_JBKEED010000027.1:0-2825 GCF_047975725.1 Demequina sp. | reverse complement strand
TGGCCGCTCCCGCATCGGACCCCGCAGGCTTCAAGTACCTCGCCCCAAACACCGGATCGGACATCGGTCAGCACTGGATGTACGACGGCAATCACGTGCTGATCATATTCGATGACCTGTCCAAGCACGCCGAGGCCTACCGTGCCGTATCGCTGCTGCTGCGCCGCCCGCCGGGCCGCGAGGCCTACCCCGGCGACGTCTTCTACTTGCACTCCCGTCTGCTCGAGCGTTGCGCCAAGCTCTCGGACGCCATGGGCGCGGGCTCGATGACCGGTCTTCCCGTCATCGAGACCAAGGCCAACGACGTGTCGGCGTACATCCCGACCAACGTGATCTCCATCACGGACGGCCAGATCTTCCTGCAGTCCGACCTGTTCAACGCCAACCAGCGCCCCGCGATCGACGTCGGTATCTCGGTGTCCCGCGTGGGTGGCTCGGCTCAGGTCAAGGCCATGAAGCAGGTCTCCGGAACCCTGAAGATCGACCTCGCGCAGTACCGCTCGCTCGAGGCCTTCGCGATGTTCGCCTCGGACCTCGACGCGGCCTCGCGCCAGCAGCTGACCCGTGGCGCGCGCCTGATGGAGCTGCTCAAGCAGCCCCAGTACTCGCCGTACCCGGTGGAGGAGCAGGTCGTCTCGATCTGGGCCGGCACCAAGGGCAAGCTCGACAAGATCCCCGTGGCCGACGTGCTGCGCTTTGAGCGCGAGCTCCTCGACCACCTGCGTCGCTCGACGTCGGTGCTCACCGACATCGCCGAGTCCGGCAAGCTCTCCGAGGAGACCGAGGCCGCGCTGGGCGAGGCCGTGGACGACTACCTGTCGACCTTCCTGGCCACCGAGGGCACCGAGCTTTCCACCGACTCGACCATCGAGGGCGGCGGCGAGGCTCAGTCCGAGCAGGAGCAGATCGTCGCAAAGAAGAAGAAGTAGTTCATGGGTGGACAGCAGCGCGTCTACCGGCAACGGATCCGGTCGACACAGTCGCTGAAGAAGATCTTCCGTGCGATGGAGCTCATTGCGGCTTCGCGCATCGGCAAGGCACGTCAGCGCGTGACGGCAGCGGGCCCGTACTCGAAGGCGATCACTCGCGCGATTAGCGCGGTCGCGATCCACTCGAGCATCGACCACCCCCTGACCTCCGAGCGCACGGACACCAACAAGGTGGCCGTGCTCGTGGTGAGCGCGGACCGTGGAATGGCGGGCGCCTACTCGGCGAACGCCATCCGCGAGTCCGAGCGTCTGCGCGAGCGGCTCGAGCGTGAGGGCAAGGAAGTGGTGCAGTACGCCTTCGGCCGCAGGGCCGTGTCGTACTTCCACTTCCGTCACCGTGACCTCGCTGGCCAGTGGGTCGGAGGCTCTGACGCCCCCGACGTCGAGACGGCCCACGAGATCGCGGACGCCCTGTACGAGGCCTTCACGGCTCCGGCCGACGAGGGCGGCGTGGCGGAGATCCACATTGTCTTCACGCACTTCACGTCGATGGTGTCGCAGGAGCCGCGCATTGTGCGGCTGCTGCCGCTCGAGGTCGTGGAGGGCGTGGCCGAGCCGGGCGAGGACGTCGAACCGCTGTACGAGTTCGAGCCTTCCGCAGAGGGCGTGCTTGACGCGCTCTTCCCGGCGTACATCCGGGCCCGCATCTACAGCTGCCTGCTTCAGTCCGCGGCATCCGAGCTGGCCAACCGCCAGCGCGCGATGAACACCGCCGTGTCCAACGCCGAGGACATCATTCGTCAGTACACCAGGCTCGCCAACTCGGCGCGCCAGGCCGAGATCACCCAGGAAATCAGCGAGATCGTCTCGGGCGCCGATGCGCTCGCGGCCTCGTGATCGGAAGCGAGACACCCATGACCCCCACCGCGAAGACCGCGAGCACGCCCGCGGACGCGACCCCCGCCGAGGCCAAGGACGCGCCCGAGCAGGCCGTCACCGGCCGTGTGGCACGAGTGATCGGCCCCGTCGTCGACATCGAGTTCCCCGCGGACGCGATCCCCGACATCTACAACGCGCTGACGGTCGACATCGACCTGACCGCGCAGGGTGAGGATGAGGGCATCCTGCACATGACGCTCGAGGTTGCACAGCACCTCGGCGACAACATGGTGCGCGCCATCGCCCTGAAGCCCACCGACGGCCTGGTCCGCGGCGCGCTCGTGGCGGACACCGGCGCCCCCATCTCGGTGCCCGTTGGCGACGTCACCACTGGACACGTGTTCAACGTGACCGGTGAGGTGCTCAACGCCAAGGACGGCGAGACCATCGAGATCACCGAGCGCTGGCCCATCCACCGCAAGCCCCCGGCTTTCGACCAGCTTGAGTCCAAGACTCAGATGTTCGAGACCGGCATCAAGTCGATCGACCTCCTCACGCCGTACGTGCAGGGTGGAAAGATCGGTCTGTTCGGTGGTGCGGGCGTCGGCAAGACGGTCCTCATCCAGGAGATGATCTACCGCGTCGCCAACAACCACAACGGTGTGTCGGTGTTCGCCGGTGTCGGTGAGCGCACCCGCGAGGGCAACGACCTCATCGACGAGATGACCGAGTCCGGCGTCATCAACCAGACTGCTCTGGTGTTCGGCCAGATGGACGAGCCGCCGGGCACGCGACTTCGCGTGGCCCTGTCTGCGCTGACGATGGCGGAGTACTTCCGTGACGTGCAGAAGCAGGACGTGCTGCTGTTCATCGACAACATCTTCCGCTTCACGCAGGCGGGCTCCGAGGTGTCGACGCTGCTGGGCCGTATGCCCTCGGCCGTGGGCTACCAGCCCAACCTCGCGGACGAGATGGGTCAGCTCCAGGAGCGCATCACGTCGACCCGCGGCCACTCGA
>NZ_JBKEED010000026.1:0-104261 GCF_047975725.1 Demequina sp. | reverse complement strand
TCGCAATCACGACACCTCATCGCCCGCGCAGTGATCCCGTGCGCGTAACTCGTCGCACCGGTGGCCCCGCCAGTGCTCGGGGACGACCAAGAACGAACATCCGCCCAGCGGCCGGGTTCCTACCGCAGCGGGAGCCACTAATTTCGCGCAATCGGTCATGATTGGCGCCATGACAGTCATCATCGCGGGCGCCATCGTCCTGGCCGCGGTCCTCGCCGCGGTTTTCCTGGTCCCGGTGGGGGCCGCCACGTCGTGCTACGAGGCCCCGACCGCGTCGACGGCCGACCGCGCCTGCGAGACCACGTGGCAACCCTTGGCGGGTATCGCCCTGGGCTACGGGTACTGACTGAGCCAGCCCGCGCATCGGCCCTGCTGACGCCGGGACCAATGACCCGCGAATCCCGCCTGGTGCGCACCTAGCCTGGCCCAAGACTGTCCATACCGGACACCCCGGACCCAGGAGCGCCCATGCACGCATCCTTCACGCGTACCCAACGCGTGCTCGCTGGCCTGTGTGGGGCCGTCCTGGCTCTGCTGCTGCTCCTGGCGAGCGGCGGCAATGCGATCAGCGCCATCGTGGCTGCCGACTCCGGCGACAACGCCGTAGGCGCATCCGCTGCCGGAGCCCTGGCTTCAGGAGCCCTGGCAGCGCCGGCTGACACCACCTCCGACACGGACGCGGCCACGACCGCGGCGACCACCGCATCGGCCCTCGACGAGGACGCCGACCTGGTGCTGTTCTGGGGCGACGGCTGCCCCAACTGCGCCAAGGAGAAGGAGTGGCTGGAAACCGTCCAGGAGCAGTACCCCGACCTCACCATCGTGCAGTACGAGGTGTGGAACGACGAGGCCAACGCGGCGTTGTTCGAGCAAGAGGCCGAGCGACTGGGCTTTGAGGCAGGCGCCGTACCCACGACCATCGTCGACGAGCGCGTGTGGGTGGGCTGGACGGACCAGATCCGCCAGGACATGGCCGGCGCGATCGCGACGGTCGACGCGGGCGGTGCGCCCATCCCCGGCATCTTCGGCACCGCCGGTGCCGGTACCTGCTCCGTCGACGAGGGCGCGTGCTCTGCCGAGCCACCCCAGACGGTCGTGGACGTCCCCCTCTTTGGCGAGGTGACCCTGTCCGCAGACTCGTTGCTGGTCTCGACGATCGTCATTGGCTTTGTCGACGGCATCAACCCGTGCTCGCTATGGGTGCTGTCGGTGCTGCTCGCAATCGTCCTGCGCGCCAACTCCCGCCGACGCGTGATCGCGATCGGCACCACCTTCCTCTTCATTACTGCGGTGATGTACGGCCTGTACATGGCGGCGTTCTACTCGGCGCTCGCCGTGGTGGGATTCATGGGCTGGATCCAACTGGCGGTCGCCGCCATCGCTGGCATCTTCGGCATCGTGTCCGTCAAGGACTACTTCGCGTTCGGCAAGGGCGTGTCCTTCACCATCCGCAAGGAAGACAAGCCCGGCATCTACCGCCGCATGCGGGAGGCGGCGGGCAAGGAGCGGCTGCTTCCCGCCCTCGGAGCGACCATCGCGTTGGCGGTGGGCGTGTCCCTGCTCGAGACGCCGTGCACGGCGGGCTTCCCCGTGCTGTGGACCGGAATGCTGCACGCCAACGGCGTCGGCCCCGCCGAAACCGCAGGGCTCTTCATCGCCTACATGGTGCCGTTCCTGCTCGACGAACTCATCATCTTTGGCATCGCCGTGGCCACCATGAAGGCCACCAAGATGCAGGACAAGCACGGCGAACTCCTCAAGCTGTTCGCGGGTGTCACCATGCTCGTCCTCGCCGCGGTCATGCTGATCGACCCCACGCTCATGGAAAGCCCCGCGCTCGCGCTCGGCTTGTTCGCGGGGGCGTTCGCGCTCGCGGCGGTCATCCACCTGGTGACGACGCGGATTCGTCGTTCGCGGGACGAGTCGGGCGGCTCGGGTGGTAGCGGCGGGTCGGGCGGCTCGGGCGGCTCGGGCGGCTCGGGTGGCTCGGGCGGCTCGGGTGGCTCGGGCGGCTCGGGCGGGTCTGGGCCTTCCGACCCCGCCAGTGCGGCCGATGCGCTGGCACCCTTGGGCGGCGACTCACCTTCCTAAGGCTTCCGGGCTGCCATCGGTTTTTGCGCTCTGAACGGGCAGGCATACTGGCGGCGTTCTCAGCGTTGCGCTGAAGCACCCTGATCCCCGCCTGCGCTTGGAGTTCCATGTCTGTCCCGTTGTCCGTCCTCGATCTCGCCCCGATCGCCCTCGGCGAGCGCCCCCGGGACGCCTTCCGGCACTCCGTCGCGCTCGCACAGGCCGCGGAGCAGGCGGGGTACGAGCGCGTCTGGTACGCCGAACATCACAACATCGACCGCATCGCCTCGTCAGCGACGAGCGTGCTGATCGCGCACGTCGCAGCGCACACCGAGCGCATCCGGTTGGGCGCTGGCGGCGTCATGCTGCCCAACCACTCGCCGCTCGCGATCGCGGAGCAGTTTGGCACCCTCGCCGAGCTCCACCCGGGGCGGATCGACCTGGGGCTCGGACGCGCACCAGGAGGCGACCGCGCGGTGTTTGCCGCGCTGCGACGTACCCCGCAGGACGCCGATGCCTTCCCCCGCGACGTCGTCGAACTTCAGGGCTACCTGGGCGACGAGACTCGCGTCCACGGCGTCGAGGCCACTCCGGGCAAGGGCACCCAGGTGCCGCTGTACATCCTGGGCTCCTCGCTATTCGGAGCGCAGCTGGCGGCGCAGCTGGGACTGCCCTATGCGTTCGCCTCGCACTTCGCCCCCGCGGCGCTGCACCAGGCAGCGGCGACCTACCTCGACACCTTCCAGCCCAGCGAGCAGCTCGCCGAGCCGTACTTCATCGTCGCCGCGAACGTGGCCGCCGCCTCCGATGCCGATGAGGCCCGGGAGCAGTTCCTCGCCGCGAGGCGCTGGCGGGTGCGGGGCATGCTCAAGCGCGGCCCGGCCACACCCGAGCACTCCGACGCTGAGATCGACGCCTTCCTCGCCTCCGCTCAGGGCGCCGCGATGGCCGACATGATGCGCTGCACCGCGGTGGGCACGGGGGCCGATGCGCGGGCATGGCTCGACGACTTTGCCGCCTCGGTGGGGGCGCACGAGGTCATCACGGCTCACGTGGCGATCGAGGCCGACGCCCGCGTCGAGTCCGTGCGGCTGACCGCTGCCGGCTAGCCCCCTGGAGTCCTCCGGTGCGCGCCGGTGGGACATGAGTGCTCATTTGACCCCCGTGGGTGACACTCATGTCCCACGTTCGGCGGCGGGGCGTGCATGGGGGCAAGGTGGCGCTGGGGCCGCTATCAGGCCGCGCGGTCCGCGAGGATCTTGATCCCCAGCCGCATCTCGTCTGGCGGCAAATAAAACGGCAGCCGGAAGTACTCGGTGCCGCCGCCGGGAATGACCTCGAAGGCCGTCCCCGGCGCGACGGGCACCCCGGCGTCGCTCGCGCGCGCAGCGAAGCGCTCCGCGTTGCCACCGGGAATGCGCACCCACAGGCTCGGGCCGCCGTCGGGCGTGCGGAACTCCCAATCCAGCCCGTGCTCGACGATCGCGTCCACCGTCGCGGCGAGGGACTCGCGCAACGCCTCGAGCCGCCACGCGACGGTCGCGTCGTAGTCCTCGGTGAGGAACTTGGTCGCCAAGACCTGGAAGAAGGCGGGGCTGCCCAGGTCCATGGCCGCCTTGCGGTTGCGAAGTTGGGTGGCGAGGGTCGCGTTGGCATGCAACCAGCCAATGCGCAGGCCACCCCAGAAGACCTTCGACAGTCCCCCGACGGTCACCACGGACGCGCCCGTGCCGAGTGCCGCGAACGGGGTGCGGGGACGCCCGGTGAGAGCGAGGTCGGCCGTGATGCGGTCGTCGATGATGGTCGTCCCGGCGTCCTTGGCCGCTGCAAGGAGCCGATGCGCATCCTCCTCGGCGAGCACCGTGCCGGTGGGGTTCTGGAAGCTGGTGAGGTAGGCGACGTCCGGTTGCGCGGCGCGCATCAGTTTGATGGAGGCGGCCACGTCCAGCCCGTCGGGCCGCATGGGCAAGGCCAGCGGTCGCGAACCGGCCGAGCCGATCGCGTCGAACACGCCTGGGTAGGCGACGGCCTCCATCGCCACGGGGCATGACGGGCCCGCGAGCGCGGTCACGGCCAGCCACAGAGCCTGCTGCCCGCCGGCGGTGACCACAATCTCGTCCGGTTGCGCGGGGATTCCGCGAGCACGCAGGTGAGCCACGATCGCCCGGACCAGGTCAGGGTCCCCGAGCGCCGCATACCCCGTGCCCTGCGCCAGGGCCCCGTCGAGGAGCGCGCCCGGGTCGCGCAATGCACGGGTGACCACGGGCGCCGGGGGCGGGCACGCCGAGCTGAGCCCCACCAACGGTGCCTGGGTGCCCGGCAGGATCTTGGCGAATCGGTCCTGGTACGACATGCCGTCGAGGCCACGGGCACGGGCACCGAGCGTGGGCGCCGCGCCGGGCCGGACCTCAAGCCATTCGTCGTCGCGCAGTCGCTGGTACGCGGCCGTGACCGTGTTGCGCGACAGGTGCAACGCCTCGGCGAGCGCACGCTCCGACGGCAGGCGCGTGCCGTGGTCGAGCGAGCCTGCCTCCGCGAGCGAGACGATCGCATCGGCGAGCTGGGAGTACAGCGGTCCCGTGCCCGACTGCCAGTGGTCGAGGACGTCGCGGAGTTGGTCGGCGGTGGTGCGCATGGGGCCATCACACCAAAACTGGCACCGAACGACAAGGGCCACCCGCTCGCCGTCTGGCCCTTTTCCTGGGGTGCCAGTGGCCGTCAGGCTGTCGCCATGGACACCACCGCGCTCGACCGGACCCGCACCAACCCCACCTCGATCTCGCACACCCGAGAGCGCATCGGCCTGATCACGGAAGCCGCTCGCCGGGCCGGCTCGTACGTGGCGAACGCCCCGCATCGGCCCGTCTACCCGCCACGCGACGCGGTGGAGGCCCTCGCCGCGTTCGACACCCCCCTGCCCACGCGCGGACGCCACGCCCGCGAGGTACTCGCCGAACTCGACGCGTTCGGCTCCGCCGCGACGACCGTCGTCAATGCGGGCCGCTACTTTGGGTTCGTCACGGGCGGCACCGATCCGGCCGCGCAGGCCGCCGCGATCCTCGCGGGCGCCTGGGACCAGAACGCCGGTGCAGGATCCCCCGTCGCGGAGGCCATCGACGCGGTCGCGTGCCGTTGGGTTATCCAGGCACTGGGGCTGCCCTCCACCGCCGCGGCGGCCTTCAACGGCGGGGCGACGGTCGCCAACCTCACCGGGATCATCGCGGGGCGCGACGCCCTGCTCGCACGCGCGGGCTGGTCGGTTGCCCGCGATGGACTCCAGGGCGCGCCGCGACTGCGGGTCGTCGTGGGCGACGAGGTCCACGCCTCGGCGCTCAAGGCACTGCGCCTGGCGGGCCTGGGCGAGTCGCAGATCGAGCGCGTGCCCACGGACGCCAAGGGAGCGGTCGACGCGGACCACTTCCCGCAGGACACCGATGCCCTCACCCTCGTGCTGCTGCAGGCCGGCAACGTCAATACCGGCGCCTCGGACCCGTTCGCGCAGATCATCCCCGGCGTCCGCGAGCGCGGTGGATGGGTGCACGTCGACGGCGCCTTTGGCCTGTGGGCGGCCGCGAGCCCGGCGATGGCGGCTCAGGTGCGCGGTGTCGACCTCGCCGACTCCTGGGCGACGGACGGCCACAAGTGGTTGTCACTTCCCTACGACAGCGGCATCGTGATCGTGCGCGAGGCAGAGGACCTCCACCGCGCCTGCGCCGCGCACGCTCCCTACATCCCCTTCGCGGGCAACTCGCCGATGAACAAGGGAATCCAGATCTCGCAGCGCGCCCGCGCCGTGGAGGCCTGGGCGATGCTCGCCAGCCACGGCGCCGAGGGACTCGCGGCGCTCATCGAGCGCACGTGCACCCATGCACGACGCCTGGCCGATGCGCTGGCGGCCGGGGGCGCACAGGTGCTCGCCCCCGTGCAGCTCAACCAGGTCCTGGTCGCCTTCGACGACGACGTCACGACCGATGCGGTGCTGGCCGCGGTCGAGGAGGACGGCACGTGCTGGGCGGGCGGCACCACCTGGCACGGGCGCAGGGCCATGCGGCTGTCCGTGTCGGACGCGGCGACCACTGCCGACGACGTTGATGCCTCCGCTCACGCGATTCTCGAGTGCTGGCGACGCGTGCGAGGGTGAACCGCGCGGCACCGCTGGAGCGCGCGGCTGCGCCGTTAGGCTGAGCGCATGAGCCAGCCCGTGGAGCGCGTCTACGTCGCACGCCTCGCCGGCACCACCGTCTTCGACCCCATCGGCGACGCCGTGGGCCGGGTGCGTGACGTCGTGATTCTGATGCGCCGCGGCTCCGCCCCCGTCGCGGTGGGCCTGGTCGTCGAGGTTCCTGGCAGGAGACGCGTGTTCCTGCCGCTGACCCGCGTCACCTCGATCGCCCCGGGCCAGGTGATTTGCACCGGCGTGCTGAACCTGCGCCGCTTCAAGGCCCGCGCCTCCGAAACCCTTGCGATCGCGGAACTGCTCGAACGCTCGGTGACCATCAAGGCGGGCCGCGAGCGGGCGTACATCGAGGACATCGCCATTGAGCCGATGCGCGGCGGCACTTGGGCGGTTTCCAAGTTGTACGTGCGCAAGGCCGAGCGCCGCAAGGGCGTGCTGGGCTTCTCGCGCCGCGGCGAGGCCGTCGTGGTGGGCCTCGACGACGTCACGGGGCTGATGAAGCGCGACGAGGTGCAGGGTGCGCAGCTCGTGATCCAACGCTTCGCCGACCACAAGCCTGCTGACCTCGCGGCGGCGCTCATGGAGATGTCCCCTGCGCGCTCGGCTGAGATCGCGGCGGCGCTGGACGACGAGCGCCTGGCGGACGTCCTCGAGGAGCTTCCTGAAGAGGACCAGATCTCCCTGCTTGGCACGTTGCGCTCGGACCGCGCGGCCGACGTGCTCGAAGCCATGGAGCCGGACGACGCGGCCGACTTGCTGGGTGACCTGCCGGCGGACGAGGCGGCGGCGCTGCTCGAACTGATGGAGCCAGAGGACGCCGAGCAGGTGCGCCAGCTGATGAGCTACGAGGACGACACCGCTGGCGGACTGATGACTACCGAGCCGGTGATCGTCAGCCCTGAGGCTTCCGTCGCCAGTTGCTTGGCGCTGGTGCGCAAGCAAGAACTGCCCCCCGCCCTCGCGTCGATGGTGTTCGTGGTACGCCCGCCGCTGGAGGCACCGACGGGCCGATTCATCGGTTTGGTTCACCTGCAGCGCCTGTTGCGCGAGGCGCCCCACGAGTCGATCGGCAACTTCTGCGATGCGGCGATCGAGCCGCTCGCGCCGCACGACTCTCTCGCGGAGGTGTCACGCCGCATGGCCGCGTACGACATCCTCGCGCTGCCAGTGACCGACGACGACCACCGCCTGCTGGGCGCCATCTCGATCGATGACGTGCTCGACCACCTGCTTCCCCGTGACTGGCGCGACCACCTCGATGACGATCAGCCGGAGGTCACCCGGTGAGCGGGCGGCTCGATCGCCCCAAGGCCGAGCAGGGGCGGTTCTGGCAGCGGCGGCGCAAAGGCTCCGACCGCTTTGGTGCGGTGTCGGAGGGCATTGCTCGGTTCCTGGGCACCCCCCGCTTTCTGGTCTACCTCACCGTGTTTTGTGCCGCGTGGCTCGCGTGGAACACCTGGGCTCCGGCGAGCCTGCGCTTTGACGATGCCGCGCTGGGCTTCACGGCCCTGACGCTCGTGCTGTCGCTCCAGGCCTCCTACGCCGCGCCGCTGATCCTGCTCGCGCAGAACCGGCAAGATGACCGCGACCGCGTGGCTGCGGAGCAGGACCGCCAGCGTGCGGAGCGCTCGCTCGCGGACACCGAGTACCTTGCCCGCGAGGTGGCCTCGTTGCGTCAGGCCGTCAACGAGACGGCGACGCGTGACTTTGTACGCTCGGAACTGCGGGCGCTGCTTGAGGAGCTTCAGCGTCAGGACGACGAAGACGACAGGGCTTCGCGCACGCACGACGAACGCGAGCGCGGATAGCGTTCACCACACGCCGGGCTCGCGTCGCCTGCCGCGCGTGAAGGTGGCCGTCGACACGATCGCGCCACAGATCACGAGGCCCACCGCGATCACGACCAGAAGCGGTTCCTGCAGTTGACGCTCGATCGCTGCCAGAGGCGACTGCGCATCGGTCAGCAGGGCCTCTTGCAAGGTCAGTTGCGCCCCCACCGTGTCCAGGAGCGCCGTGCCGAGCACGGCTGCCACGCACCAGGCCGCGGAGCCGATCGCCCCTGCGACGAAGGCGATCGACCAACGGTCCTGCGCGCCTCCCAGCCTGATCCCTGCCCCTGCGAGCAATCCGATCATGATGGCCGCAGCCAAAATCTCCTGGCCGACGAGCACGTAGAGCGAGGCATAGAACACCACGCCCACTCCCGCGAGCGCGCCCGACAGCAGCGGCGCCAAGGCCCAGCGCCGTAGGTGGCGGGGTTGCGCGACGGGGCCGGCAGCGGCGGGACGAGCCGGGTGAATGCGGGAGGCCGGGTCGTGCGGACGCCTGGCCGATGCACGGGCGGGCTGGGCAGCGAGCGAGACACCGGGGCTGCCTGCACCGGGAGCAACCCCCACGGGCAGTTCGAGCGATACCGGTGCGCTCGGATCGTCGGAGGCAGCCTCGTCAGGCTCGGGCTCCGGAGGCCACGGATCACGCTCAGGGTAGAACGTATGGGACGACGACACCCGCCACCTCCTCCCCCGACTCGGCGTGCGTTCGCCTGAATCGTGCCACGCAAAGTCCCTGGCAGCAATGGAATCCGGCGCGTCGTGTGGCGCATTTCACATCATGAGCCAAGCGAGGACGGCCGCGTGGCAAGGGGCCAGTCGGCACGAGGTCGGCACCCCGCGAGCGGCCCAACTCGACGAGCCCAGCGCCTACGATTGAGCACATGCCTACCGTCGATCAGCTCCGCGGCGCCCTCAGTACCGTCATTGACCCCGAGATCCGCCGCCCCATCACCGATATCGGCATGGTGCGCTCCATCGAGGTCGACGGCGCGCTGGCCACCATCGGTAT
Source organism: Demequina sp. (assembly GCF_047975725.1). Lineage (GTDB taxonomy): Bacteria > Actinomycetota > Actinomycetes > Actinomycetales > Demequinaceae > Demequina. The sequence continues at coordinate 95,173 of NZ_JBKEED010000026.1, read as the reverse complement.
CGATCTGACGACCGCGGGCTGTCCCATGAGGGACCGCATTACGGACGACGTCAAGGCTGCGGCGCTGAAAGTCTCCGGTGTCGAGGAGGTCCGCATCGAGTTGGGCGCGATGGACGAGGAGCAGCGGCTCGCGCTGCGCTCCAAGCTTCGTGGCGGCAAGCCCGAGCCCATCATCCAGTTCACTCAGCCCGGCAACATGACCCGTGTCTATGCGATCGCGTCCGGCAAGGGCGGCGTGGGCAAGTCCACCGTGACGGCCAACCTCGCGGCCGCGATGGCCGCCGACGGCCTCAAGGTGGGCGTGCTCGACGCCGACATCTTTGGGTTCTCCATCCCCGGCATGCTCGGCGTGAAGGGCCAGCCCACGCGCCTGGACGACATGCTCCTGCCGCCCATCGCCCACGAGGTCAAGGCCGTCAGCATCGGCATGTTTGTGCCCGAGGGCCAGCCCGTGGTGTGGCGTGGCCCCATGCTGCACCGCGCCATCGAGCAGTTCCTCGCCGACGTCTATTGGGGCGACCTCGACGTGCTGCTTCTTGACCTTCCGCCCGGCACCGGCGACATCGCCATCTCCGTGGCTCAGTTGCTTCCCCACGCGGAACTCGTGGTGGTGACCACACCGCAGTCGGCCGCCGCAGGGGTCGCCGAGCGCGCGGGCTCCATCGCCACCCAGACGTCACAGAACGTCGTCGGCGTGGTCGAGAACATGGCATGGCTGGAGCAGGCCGACGGCTCGCGCCTCCATGTGTTCGGCGAGGGCGGTGGCCAGGTCGTGGCAGACCGGCTGTCGAAGACGCTCGGCACCCCCGTGCCCGTCTTGGGTCAGATTCCCCTCGACATCCGCGCACGCCAGGCGGGCGACGACGGCACCCCCGTGGTGGTCAGCGACCCTGACACCGCCGCCGCCCAAGCGCTACAGGCCATCGCCAGGTCGCTCACGTCACGCCAGCGCGGCCTCGCCGGTCGCTCCTTGGGAGTGACTCCCGTCAAGCGCTGAGGACCGCTTGCGGTCGACCGTCAGTGACCGTGGTGCGCGGCATGATCGCGGCTGCGCTCGCCCCAGCCCACGACGATCGCGGCCGCAAGCCCCGCGAGGAGCACGCCTGACGACACGGGCGGTGCCGTCAAGGCCGCGAGCAATGAGTCACCAAAGCCGGGTCCCTCCGCGCCAATGAGGTCAAGGAGCGCGTTGCCGCCCCCCACCGAGCCGGTCACGGCCATGAGGTGAACGCCCAATGCTGCGGCAATGAAGGCGTCGATCTGACGGCGTAGCCCCTTGCACACGGACACCGCACGCACCGTGGCGCCGACAGCCGCGACCACGAGCGCCGCGAGGATCGTCAGCGGCAGCACCGTCGGGTCCTCGGGCACGAGCACCGACAGCAGCAGCCCCACCGTGATGGCAACCACCAGACCGGCGGTCAGCGGACCCATCCGGTTGCGGCGGATGGATTCCAGCACCGAGCGTCGTTCCTGCACGGCCGATGCGGGTGCTGGCTCGGGCGCTGGCGTCACCTCAGCAGTGGACTCGGGCTCGGTGAGGGCAGGCTCGGCGATGGCAGGCTCGGCGACAAGCGGTTCTTCGACAAGGGGTTCTTCGACAAGGGGTTCCGCGGCGGACGTCTGGGCCGCGGCCTTCTTCGCGGCTGGCTTCCTCGCGGCCGGCTTCTTGGGAGCCGAGCGCCTGGCTATTGGCTTCTTGGGAGCGGCCCCCTCAGCCACGGGTTCGGCGTTGACGGGATCGGTGTTCACGGGCTCGGGCGTGCCGTCGGACATCGAAAGACCTCCTCGTAGAAGCAATGGCACCATCGTACGCCCGCCCTTCTCACGCATCGGCCCTGCTGGCACAATGGCGCCCATGGGGAGTGAACCGGATCGCACACATCCGGAATGGCTCGACGCGTGGACTCGCGGTCAAGGCGAGATGCGGGCGCGGGCCCTGTTCAAAGCGACCTGGGAGGGCGATCCCGAGGGCGCGTGGTCAGCGCCAGGGCGCGTGACCGTCATCGGCGAGCACACGGACTACAACGGCGGGCTCACCTTGCCCACCGTCACCGCGCATCGGACCTACGTCGCGGCGCGCGTCCGGGACGACGACCTGCTGCGGGTGGTGTCCGAGGGCGCCCAAGCCTTCGCGGGTCCCGGCGATCGTTGGCAGGCACGGCTTTCAGAGATCTCCCCCGACACCGCACGGGGCTGGCCCGCCTACGTGGCGTCAGTCGTGTGGGCGCTCATGGAGCGCGGCTACGAGGGACCGGGCCTCGACCTCGCCGTCGCCTCATGCATCCCAGCCGATGCGGGCCTGGCATCGTCGGGCGCGCTCGAGTGCGCGACCGCACTTGCGGTAAACGCGCTGTGGCGCCTGGCGCTGGACTCGGACGAATCACACGCCGAACTCGCCGAAGCCTGCGTCCATGGGGAAGAGGCCATTGCGCTGTCGCCGACGGGCGGGCTGGACCAGCACACGCAACTGCGCTGCCGCGAGGGTGAGGCGCTCGAGATGGACTTCGCCTCGCGACCTCCTGCGTCCCGCCACTGCCCGCTGTATTTTCCCGACTACGGACTGGGCCTGCTCGTGGTCGATGTGCGCTCCAGCGCGCGCCAACGCACCCCCGGTTTTCGCGAGCGACAACGTCAGTGCGAGGCCGCCGCGCACGCCTTGGGCGTCGCGAAGCTGGGGCACCTTGCGGGCACCCCCGACGCGCTCGAGCGTGTGGCCGCACTGCCCGATCCACTCTTGCGCTCGCGCGCCCGCCATGTGGTCACCGAGAGCGAGCGCGTCGCCGACGTCGCAGCGTTGCTCGCCGACACGGGCCCCGCACAGGAGAGGTTCGTGGAGATCGGCAGGCAGCTGTTCCGCTCGCATGCCTCGCTCGAGGTGGATTACGGGGTGTCCTCGCCGGAACTCAACCTTGCCGTGGACGCCGCCTATCGCGCGGGAGTGCTCGGCGCGCGGCTCGTGGGCGCAGGCTTTGGTGGCTCCGTCATCGCCCTGGTACGCCGCTCGGCCGCCGACGAGGTGGCCCTGCGCATCGACCAGGCGTTTATCGACGCCGGCGCCCCGCGGCCCCGCTTCCTGATGGTGTGAGGCGGCCTACAGCGCGTAGTCGACGATCAGCGGGGCGTGGTCCGACCAGCGAGTGTCGTACGACGGCGCACGGCCCACACTGACCTCGGTCACGGCACCCGCGAGTGCGGGGCTTGCGAGCTGGTAGTCGATACGCCAGCCCGCGTCGTTGTCGAACGCCTTGCCGCGCTGCGACCACCACGTGTACGGGCCGGGCACATCGCCCGAGTGAATGCGGTGGACGTCAACCCAGCCCGCCTCAATCCAGCGGTCGATGTAGGCGCGCTCCTCGGGCAGGAACCCCGCTGACTTGAGGTTGCCCTTCCAGTTCTTGATGTCGTTGTTGGTGTGGGCGATGTTGATGTCGCCCATCACCACCACGCGCTCATACTGCTCGTCCAGCTGAGCGAGGCGGGCCGTCATGAGCTCCAGGAAGGCGTACTTGTCATCCATCTTGGGGGTGCCGGCCTCGCCGGAGTGCACGTACACCGACACCACGCGGACGGGCCCAGCGGGAGAGCCGACGGTGCCTTCCACCCACCGACCCGTGTGGGTGGCGGCCGAGGCGCTGTCACCCAGCACCTCGGCGCCAGCGCGCACGTCGGTCAGGTCGCCCCGGGACAGAATCGCCACCCCGCTGCGTCCCTTCTGCTCGCTGATGTGGTCGGCCACCTGCCACGTGTCGCCCAACTGGGCGGCGAGCAGGTCCTGGGGTGCGCGCACCTCTTGGAGGCACACCACGTCCGCGCCGACTTCCTCAAGCCACTCGAGCATGCCCTTGCGCAGCGCGGCACGCACGCCATTGACGTTGACCGACACAATCCTCATCAGCGAATCCCTGCCTTCCTCTCACTTGCCTCAACCACGTTCGCCAGCAGCATCGCGCGGGTCATCGGGCCCACTCCCCCAGGATTGGGCGAGTACCACGCGGAGGTCGCGACCGCATCGGCCGAAATGTCCCCGGCCACCTTGGACTTGCCCGTTGCCGGGTCGGTCACGCGAGACACGCCCACGTCGATGAGCACGGCGCCCGCCTTGACCATGTCAGCGGTGATGATGCCGGGCACTCCCGCGGCGGCAACAATGACGTCGGCCACGCGGGTATGCGAGGCGAGGTCCACCGTGCCGGTGTGGCACGCGGTCACCGTCGCATTGACGTCCTTGCGGGTCAGCAGCAGGCCAATCGACCGGCCCACCGTGGTGCCACGTCCCACGACCACCACGTGCTTGCCGCGCAGCGACACCCCGTGACGCTCGATGAGTTCGATGATGCCCTTGGGAGTGCACGGCAGGCTCGACTCGACGGGCTCCGAGGTGCGCAGCACCAGGCGACCCAGGTTGGTCGGGTGCAGGCCGTCGGCGTCCTTGTCGGGGTCGATCAGCTCGAGCACCCGGTTGGTGTCGATGCCAGCAGGCAGCGGCAACTGAACGATGAAGCCCGTGCACTGAGGGTCCTCGTTGAGGCGGCGCACCGCAGCCTCAATCTCGTCCTGCGTCGCACTGGCAGGCAGGTCCTCACGGATCGAGGCGATACCCACCTCCGCGCAGTCACGGTGCTTGCCAGCGACGTACCAGGTCGAGCCCGGGTCCTCGCCCACCAAGAGGGTGCCGAGCCCGGGAGTGACGCCGTGCTCAGCGAGCACGGCGACCCTCTCGGTCAGCTCCGCCTTGATGGCCGCGGCCGTGGCCGTGCCATCCAGCTTCTGCGGTGCCATCGAAGCCACCACTACTGCTGCAGGCCCTCGTACAGCGGGAAGTTGTCCGCGAGCTTCTTGATGCGAGCGCGCAGTCCTTCGATGTCAGCGCCCTTGCCGCCGATGAGCGCGCCTGCGATCACGTCAGCAACCTCGGTGAACTCTTCGGCACCAAAGCCGCGGCTCGCCAGGGCAGGCGTGCCGATACGCAGGCCGGAGGTGACCATCGGCGGGCGGGGGTCGAACGGCACCGCGTTGCGGTTCACCGTGATGCCCACCTCGTGCAGCAGGTCCTCGGCGTCCTGGCCGGTCAGCGGCGAGTGACGCAGGTCCGCGAGCACCAGGTGCACGTCCGTGCCACCGGTGACGACATTGACGCCAGCCTCCACCGCATCGGCGGCCGTGAGGCGCTCGGCAATGATGCGCGCGCCCTCGAGCACGCGCTCCTGACGTTCCTTGAACTCCGGAGCCGCGGCGGCCTTGAGGGCCACGGCCTTGGCGGCGATCACGTGCATGAGCGGGCCACCCTGCTGGCCCGGGAACACTGCGGAGTTGAGCTTCTTGGCCAGCGCGGTGTCGCGCGAGACGATCATGCCCGAGCGGGGGCCACCGATGGTCTTGTGGATGGTCGTGGAGACCACGTCCGAGTGCGGAACGGGGCTCGGGTGCAGACCCGCAGCGACCAGGCCAGCGAAGTGGGCCATGTCGGTCCACAGCTTGGCGCCCACCTCGTCGGCGATCTCGCGGAAGGCCGCAAAGTCGAGGTGACGGGGGTACGCCGACCAGCCGGCGATGATGACGTCGGGGCGCTCGGCGAGCGCGAGCTCGCGCACCTTGTCCATCTCGATACGGTGCGTGGTCTCGTCGAGGCCGTACGCAGCCACGTCGTAGAGCTTGCCCGAGAAGTTGAGCTTCATGCCGTGGGTGAGGTGTCCACCGTGAGCCAGCGACAGACCCATGATCTTGTCGCCCGCGTTGATGAGGGCGTGCAGCACGGCGGCGTTGGCCGTGGCGCCCGAGTGGGGCTGGACGTTGGCGTACTCGGCGCCAAACAGGCTCTTGGCGCGCTCGATCGCGATCGACTCGGCGACGTCAACCTCTTCACAACCGCCGTAGTAGCGACGGCCGGGGTAGCCCTCGGCGTACTTGTTGGTCAGCACCGAGCCCTGCGCCTGGAGCACCGCGCGGGGAACAAAGTTCTCCGAGGCGATCATCTCGAGGTAGGTGCGCTGGCGGCCGAGCTCGCGCTCGAGAACCTGGGCGATCTCGGGGTCGAAGTCCTGCAGCGAGGCGTTCATCACCTCGTGCGTGGCGCTGGAGTCAGTGGTCATGCCATTCCTTTGGTGTAGCGGCAGCGAGTGGGCCGCCGGGTGTCCGGTGACCTTGGCCCAGGCGTACGACCAACAGTCTTTGAATGAGTGCCGCTCCCTCGTGGTAACCCACTGCGCCAGTCGCGACGCGCGCCAGTCTAGCAACGGCCGATGCGCGGGTCACCCTCGCGTTCGCCGTCGCCTCATGCCGTCGCCTAGCCGCGCAGCGGGAGCGCCCTTCCGGCCGCGCGACGGCCGGTCACGAGCGCCTGGAGGGCAAGGTCGCGGCCGGTCTCGACGCCGCGCGCGCTGGTCTCTTCCGCCACCGCAGCGGTGTAGGCGTTGACCACGTCGTTCAACGGAGTCGCGTAGGGCATCTCCCCGTCCCAGGTGCGCGAGTAACGGGCCGTCTTCTCTGCCGGGTCGGGCCGATCGATCGCCTTGGACAGCGACACGCGCGGCACGCCTGCGGAGGCAGCGATAATGCGGCCGTGCAGCGACGTGCCGATCCAGATGCGCGAGCCGGCCACCTCCTTGGCGAGGTCCATGGGGTCGCGTGACCCGCTGATGCGCACGCCCACCCGCGGGTGCTTGGCGGCGAGGTAGCGCACCACTTCCTGGTAGCGCTCGACGGAATCGTGGCCGAACGCGGTGCCGGCGACAAACAGCAGCACGTCCGTGTCCGCTGCGGCCGCGAGCGCCGCGAGCGCCTCGCCTACGCGCTCGGTGCCGGCACGCTGCATGCAGGTGGCGGCGGCGTGGAAGCAGATCGAGTCGTGGCGGTCCTCGAGAACGTGGGGGAACAGCAGTGGCAGCGCGTGCACCACGTCAGGCGACACATCCGCTGTGATGCCGCGCTCCGCGAGCACCGCGCCGCTCTCGTTGTCGCGCACCGTGATGCTCGCCGCGCGGCTCAGGCGGGCGACGATCCGTTCCTGCTGCTCGGGGCGCAGGGTGGAGATTCCGGACAACCCCGCCGAGTGGATCACCTGGCGCGCACCGCTGTTGAGGGAGAACTGGGTCAGATCCGGCACGTACACCAGGTCCTGGTGCGGCATGCCGGTCAGCTGCTCCACCAACGGTCGACGGGCCGTCTCATCGAGACTCGTCAGGCTGGCGAACGCCGCAGGCGGGAGTGAGTACTTGAGCGCAGCGGACGTATTGACCCTGCCGAGTTCACCGCCGACACTCCACACCACGTCAAACGTGTGCGCACGGAGTTCGTGGGCGTATGTCGTAATGGCGCGGCCGAACTCACGCGTCATGTCAGCGGCGATGACAGAACTGGCGGTGACGGAGGCGCCCGCACACAGCGCCTCGGTGACCTCGAGGAAGAGCAAGTCCCCAAAGTTGTCGCGTTCATAGGCACCGACGGCGAGCACCCGGTGGCCCGGGATCGCAGCCCGCTCGCGGTGGGCACGGTTCCGAGGCGTCGCGTCGGCGGAGCCCCTTCGCTCAAGCCAGCGCATCACACACCACCTCTCCCGTGACGAGGGTGCGGCTGCGGCGACCGCCGCACCGCGCCCGAAGCACGTCCGTCGCCATTGTCTCGGTGCGTCAGCGGTTTGTGACCGTCAATTGTCGCCGCGGACGGCGTTCTCGTCGAGGGAGTCGTCGACAATCGCGCCGGATTCGAGGACCTTGCGCAGGTAGGCGTAGGTGAGGTCGCCCGCAACCTGGTCGAACTGGTGCTCGTACCCGGCCTTGTTGTACAGCGCAATGTTGTGCTTGGAGTTCTGGCCCGTGAACACCCACACCTCACGCGTGGACTCGGGAAGGTGCCCCAGCACCGCGAACAACAGCTGCGTGCCAATGCCGCGACCCTGCTTGTCGGGCGTCACCGCGAGACGGCCGATCGTGGCCTTGTCGCCGTCGATCCCCACTCGAATAGATCCCACGAGACGGTGGCCTTCCCACGCGCCAAGCGTCACCACGTCGTCAGACTCGAGGTCGACCTCAAGTTCCTCAAGCGTCTGGGTGAGGGCGGGGATGTTGGGGTCGTTGTACAACTGCGCCTCGACCACGAACGCCGCACGGCGCACCGTCAGCAGTTCACCGGCATCGTCCGCGGTAACAATGTCGATCCGCACCTGACCTTCGCTCATGGCACCATCTTGCCAGGATGCGCCCCTGTCGGCGTGAGCCTGGCGGCGTGGCCCGCCGACTAAGATTCGACCCATGTCGCCAGAGAACTCGTCGGCTTGGATCCTGAGCCTGTCTTGCCCCGACCGCCCCGGCATTGTCCATGCCGTCTCCGGGCTGCTTGCCGAGCACGACGGGAATATCACCGAGAGTCAGCAGTTCGGCGACCCCGACACGGGGCTGTTCTTCATGCGCGTGCAGTTCACCAGTCGCGGCGACCAGGAGTCCTTGTCGACCGCAGTCGCTGGCCTGGCCGCTCGTTTCGAGATGACGTGGAGCCTCGACGAGGCTGGCCGCCGTATGCGCACCATCGTGATGGTGTCGAAGGCAGCCCACTGCGTCAACGACCTGTTGTTCCGCGAGCGTGCGGGCACCCTGCCCATCGACATTGCGGCGGTCGTGGGCAACCACCCCACGCTCGAGAAGCTCGCCACCTTCTACGGCAAGCCGTTCCACCACGTGCCCGTCACCACCGACACCAAGCCGCAAGCCGAGCGCCGTCTGCTTGACCTGGTCGACGAATTGGATGTCGAACTGGTGGTGCTCGCGCGCTACATGCAGATTCTGTCTCCCGAACTGTCGAGGGCTTTGCACGGCAAGGCCATCAACATTCACCACTCATTCCTGCCCAGCTTCAAGGGCGCCCGGCCCTACTTCCAGGCCCACGACCGCGGCGTCAAGCTCATTGGCGCGACCGCTCACTATGTGACGGCCGACCTCGACGAGGGGCCCATCATCGAGCAGGACGTTGACCGTGTGGACCACACGGCCACACCCGAGACGCTCACCGCGATCGGTGCCGACGTCGAACGGCGGGCGCTGGCGCGGGCAGTCGGCTGGCACGCGGAGCACCGCGTGCTGCTCGACGGACACCGCACCATCGTCTTTAGCTAAGGGCTTCTCAGACATTTCTGAGGTGGGGCCAGTAGCCTGGCCGGACCCCCGTACTCGCACGGCACCGGCACGGTCCCATGCACGCGTGCGTGACAATCCGCGCCAAGAAATGGTCCACATGACACCCGAACCCTCACCGTTGCCCGGTCCTACCCCTCCTTCAGCTGCCCCGGTCTCATGGCGCTCTGCAGTCCGCCGCACCGGAGGGCGCATCCTGCGCCGTGTGGGCGTGAACCCGTCCCGCATTCGCGCGCAACGGGCGGCCGACGCGCGCGTCAAGGCCCGACAGGCGCCACTTGTCGACCAGGTTCTCTACGAGAGCTACTACGGCGCGGGCGTCTTGTGCTCCCCTGAGGCGATCTTCCGCGAGGTTGTCGACGCTCCTGACCTCGCACATCTCCACCACGTGTGGGTGCTGAGAGACAAAGACGTCGCTCCCCGCACCGTCGCCGAGTTCGCGCTCCACCCACGCGTGCGCTTCATCACCTACCGGTCCGACGAGTACACCCGGGAGCTGAGCCGCTCGCGCTACGTCGTGAACAACTCGACCTGGCCCCGGTGGTTCGTCAAGCGCGAGGGTCAGGTGTCGGTGAACACGTGGCACGGCACGCCCCTCAAGCGCATGGGTTTCGACCAGCCTGAGGGAGTGCGAGGCGCCTCCAACACCCTGCGAGCCTTCCTCCAAGCGGACTACCTCATCGCCCCCAACCGCTTTACCGCTGACACGATGTTCCGTGGCGCCTACCGCCTGGATGGCATCTACGGTGGCGCCATCCTCGAAACGGGCTACCCGCGAGCAGACATCCAAACGCGACTGGCTCACGACCCTGCAGCCGCACGTCAGTGGTTGAGCGAGCGAGGCGTCACGGCCCCGGCTGGCGCGCGGACGGTACTGATCGCCCCCACCTGGAAGGGCGAGACCTTCCAGCGGCCCGTGGACGATGCAGACGACTGGGCCACGCTCGTCGCGCAGCTGCAAGAGCGACTTGGCGACGGATACTTCGTGATGGTCAAGCTTCACCAGGCCGTCGCTGGGCCTGCTCGTCACATCCCATCGCTCCGAGGACGGCTCGTGGGCACGGAGGTCAGTACGAACGGTGTGCTGGCCGCGACGGACCTACTCGTCACCGACTTCTCCAGCTTGTTCTTCGACTACTTGTCGTTGCGCCGCCCGATCGTGTTCCACATGCCCGATCAGGCCGACTACACGGCCTCACGTGGCACGTACCTGGACCCGGAGGACCTTCCTGGGCCGCGCACCACCACGCTCGACGAACTCGCGGCGGCACTCGTCGCTGCGGCCACCGCCGACCCAGTCGCGCTCGAGTGGTCTCAGCGCGTGGACCAGGCAGCCGATCTCTACGCCGCCCACGACGATGGCGCCGCGTCCGCCCGCGTCGCAGACGTGGTGTTCCGAGACGCTGACCCCACGTCTCACCAGGTCCCCTGTATTGCGGCCGACCAGCGCCCCCGGCTGCTGATCCACGTGGGCGGGCTGCTGTCCAATGGCATCACCACCTCAGCAATGAACCTCCTCAGCGGGCTCGACTACGACCGCTTCGACGTGAGTCTGACGTATCGAGCCCCGACCAACGCGGCACGCTGGGCCGAGCTCGCCAAGGCGGACCCCCGCGCCCGTCCTATCGAGATCGGCTTGAACATCGCCGAGGACGGCTGGCAGCCACGACGCAAGCGCGCTGGGCGCGCGCTACCCCCGGAGTCCACCCACACCCTCGAGTCCATTCGCACCACCTTTGGCACCGAGTGGCGGCGCACTTTTGGCACGGCCCAGTTCGACCACATCGTGGACTTCTCGGGCTACTCGCCCCTGACGGCAGCGCTCATGCTGTGCGGGAACGCAAAGTCCCACTCGATCTGGCTGCACAACGATCTCGTGGCCGATCGCGAGCGCATGGTCGACGGCCACATGCCGCACTGGGACTCGCTAGGCCAGACCTTTGAGTTGTATCCGCTGTACGACCATCTCGTCTCGGTGTCCCCCGCGCTGCGGGACATCAACCGTGAACGGCTCGCGCGGTACGCGCCTGCGGAGGCGTTCACCGCATCGGTCAACACCATCGACTTCGAGCGCGTGATGTCGCTGCGCAGTCAGGTGGAGGCCGAGCGTGAGGCGCTGTCCATGGCGGAATCCCCCGCCGACGCCGAGCACGCGGCCGCTCGTCGAGCGATGCTCGCGACCCACGACGGCATGACCACCTTCGCGACCGTCGGCCGTGTGAGCCCCGAGAAGAACCACGAGCGGCTCATCCGCGCCTTCGCACAGGTGGCGCACGAGCGCGCGGACGTGCGGCTCGCGCTGCTGGGAAACGGCGCGCTGGTGCCGCATCTTCAGGAAGTCGCGCAGGACAGCGGCATCGCGGACCGGGTGTTGTTCCTTGGACACACATCCAATCCGTTCGTTTACCTCGACCGCGCCGACTGCTTTGTGCTGTCGTCGGATTACGAGGGCCAACCGATGGTCATCCTCGAGGCGCGCACCCTGGGCCTGCCCATCATCTCGACGCGTTTTGGCTCCGTCGATAGTGCGCTGCCCGAACGCACAGGACTCGTGGTCGAACGCAGCGTCGATGACCTCGCCGACGGGATGCGCGCCTTCCTCGAAGGCAAGGTCCCCACCGAGCCGTTTGATCCAGTGAGCTACAACCGCGCCGCGATCGAGCAGTTCTACTCAGCGATCGGCGCCGCCTAGAACGGCGACCCAGGGTGCAGGCGGCGTCACCCGACGCGAATCGCCGCCTGCACCCGTCGCAGGGTCGTCAAAGATCAGTCAAGCCCGAGCGCCGCTCGCGCCACGGTGGTGGCCGCTGCACGCGCATCCGCCTGGTCGACACCAGCGCCCACACATACCTCGATGGCGCGGGTGAGGGTGAGCGTCGAGCCAGCGATCGTGTCGGTACCGGCGAGAACGGCCTTGCCGCCACGCACCTCGACATCGAGCGAGCCCAGGCGGTAGTCACCGTCGCCCGAGGCGGCAGCAGCCATCGCATCGGTCACGAGCACCACCCGGCCGGGCGTTGCCCTAAACAGGGCGGCGATGAGCTGAGGATCGACGTGGATGCCGTCGGCCACCACTTCGATGAAGACGCGGTCATCAGCGAGGGCCGCCCCTGCGGGACCGACCTCTCGCGCCACGATGCCCCGCATCGCGTTGAACGCGTGCGTGATGAGCCGCGCGCCGGCGTCGAAGGCCTCACGCGCGAGCGCGGCGTCGGCCTCCGTGTGGCCCACGGCGACCGTGACGCCAGCCTTCGCATAGGCCTCAATTGCCTCCAGGGCTCCAGGGAGCTCAGGAGCGATCGTGATTTGCCTCAGCGTGCCGTCGGTGATCTCCAAGGTCTGCTCGACCATGTCAGCCGTGGGCACAGCGAGCGCCGCAGGATCGTGAGCACCCTTGCGCGCGGGGGCAAGGAACGGCCCTTCGAGGTGGATACCGATCAACGAGGGATCGAGACTCATCACCTCGCGCAGCACCCCCACCTGGGCACGCATCTGGTCCAGGGGCAGGGACACCAGCGAGGCGACGATCTCCTGGGTCCCTGTGGCACGGTGGGCCGCGAGGGCAGCGAGCGTCCCTTCGACGGTGTCGCCAAAGGCGTGTCCGCCGCCTCCGTGGCAGTGGATGTCCGTCAGGATTGCCATGACAGCCCCTAGATTCCCTGCCAAGCGGGCTTGTGGTCCTGCGCCCACTGGTAGTAGTCACGGTGAGCGAGGCCTGCCGCCGCGGCGGGGTCGAGGACGACCGTCACACGCGGGTGCAGCTGAATCGCCGATCCGGGCATCGAGGCCGACACGGGGCCCTCGACGGCGGCCGCAATCGCCTCTGCCTTGCCCTCTCCGAAGGCGAGCAGCACCAGGTGACGCGCCCTCAGAATGGTGCCGAGCCCCTGCGTCACGCAGTGCATGGGCACGTCATCCAGCGAGTCGAAGAACCGGGCGTTGTCACGACGGGTCTGCTCGGTCAGCGTCTTGACGCGGGTCAGCGAGGCAAAGCTCGAGCCCGGCTCGTTGAAGCCCAGGTGGCCGGTCGAGCCGATTCCCAAGAGCTGGATGTCCACGCCGCCGTGCTGCGTGAGCGCCTGCTCGTACCGTGCGCCAGCGGTCTCGATGCCCTCGACCGAGCCGTCAGGCACGTGCACGCGCTGCGGGTCGAGTCCGAGCCTGCGCGTCACCTCGGTGTCGACCACAGCGCGGTAGGACTCCGGGTGCCCTTCAGGCAGGCCCACGTACTCGTCCAGGGCAAAGGCCGATGCGCCGGTGAAGTCCGTACCGGACGCGGCGTGCTCACCGAGCGCCTGGTAGACCGGCAGCGGGGTCGAGCCCGTAGCGACACCGAGCGTCGCGGTAGGACGCTCGCGCACCAGGCGCGCGATGTGGTCGGCGACGAGCGCTGCGCCCGCCTCCTTCGAGTCAAGAACGAGAACTTCAGCCATGGTTGGCCTCCAGCATGGCCGCACCCATGGCGGCGACAGGTTGGTCCGCAGGGACGATGCTCATACGCTCGTTCATGCGGAGGGAGGCGAGGAACGGCGACGCCGCCTCCCACTCGTCGATGACGGCCCGGGCGCCGCCGGTCAGTTCCTCACCAAGGGCGGTCAACCCGCCGCCGAGGAAGATGTGGTCGGGGTCCAAGCTCAGCACGAGCACACGCACGGCGCTCGCGAGGCCGAACATCAAGTTGTCGCGCAGCACCGCTGCTTCGGGGTCGCCTGCGCGCGCGCGGTCCATGACCGTCTCACCGGTCTCGCCATCGCGGCCCCACTGAAGCGCAAGCCCGGAACCGGAGGCGTAGGTTTCCAGCCCGCCGGGCAAGCCGTCCGGGCCGATCGGACCGTGGGGGTCGACCGAGATGTACCCGATCTCGCCCGCCACGCCACCCGCGCCGCGCCATACTCTGCCGTCCAAGACGATGCCGGCCGCAAGACCGGTGCCCAGGTTGAGGTAGGCCGCAGACGCGTGCCCGCCGCCCAGCAGGTGCCACGCGCCAAGCGCTGCGGCGTTGACGTCGTTCTCGACATACACCGGCACGGACCACCGGGTCCCCAGCGCGCCCGCGAGGTCCAGTTCGGTGACGCCTAGGTTGAACGCGTGCCGCACCACACCCGATGACACCGATCCTGGGATGCCGATACCGATGCTCGCTGCGTCGCCTACCGAGATCCCCGCGTCAGCGCAGGCGGATTCGACGGCCTCGACCGTGGTCGCCACGACACCGTGCTCGCCCTTGCCCACCGCGAGGCGGTGACGGGCCAAGACGGCGCCAGAGCCATCCAGCACGACTGCGTCGATCTTGGTACCGCCAACGTCGACTCCGATGCGTACGCCGCTCATTCGACGAGCTCCTTTAGTGCAGTGCCGACGGCGCGCGACGCGCCATACGTGGCGATGTCCACGTACGGCTCCGCCGGCTCGGGCCAGCCCATGTCGACCACCACGGGGCTCCAAGGCCTGATCGCGTCAATGGCCTCGCGAATCCACTCGTGGCGGTGGTTGTCTTTACCGACGGCGACGATCAGAGCATCGCTAGGCAAGGCCGAGACATCGAGGACGTCTCCTTGCCTCACCACCGTCTGCGCCTCACTGCCTGCCGCAAATGGTCCCCACGCCCCCTCGCCCACGGCGATGTTCGGTGTGGACTCAAACTTGATCCAATGGACGGGTGCGCCAGAGGCGGCGCGTGCGCTCAACCTGGCCCGCGCATCGGCGCTCACGGCGAAGGTCTCGCGCAGGGCCACTGTCTCGAGCCCTTGGACAGTCCCCAGCGGGCGCTCGTCGGGCGTCACGTGTGCCGCCAGCTGTGCCAGCTGGGCGGCCAGTTGGCTGTTGCGCCGTGCGGCGTCGGCAACACGAGCCTGGTCCAGCTCCCCGGCCTCAAGCGCATCGTCGATGGCCTGGACGATCTCGTCGAGTTCGTCTTCCGTCACCGAAGGACCGATGCACAAGAGGTCGCAGCCCCCGACCAACGACTTCACTGCTGCCGCCGGGATCCCGATTGCACCCGATGCGCCCGCCATGTTCAGAGCGTCAGTGATGACCACGCCGTCGAAGCCCATCTGCTCGCGCAGCAGGTCTACCAGGATGGGGCGCGAGAACGTCGCCACGTTGTCGGGGTCGAGCACGGGCACCAACGAGTGCGACGTCATGATGGTGAGGACCCCGGCGTCAATCGCGGCGGCGAAGGGCGCAAGCTCACGCTCGCGCAAGGTCGCGAGATCGGCGTTCACGAGTGCCTCGACGTGATGCGAGTCGTGAATGGTGTCGCCGTGACCGGGGAAGTGCTTCGCGTTGGCAGCGACTGCCTGGCTCTGCACCCCCTCCGTCCAGGCGACGCCGTGCTTGCTCACCAGATCGGCGTGGGCCCCAAAGGAGCGCACTCCGATGATGGGGTTGCGCGGATTGCAGTTGATGTCGACCGAGGGTGCGAGAGTCACGTTGATGCCGGCAAGAGCGAGCTCGCGACCCACCTGTTCGCCCACTGCGCGGGTGACCTCGGGGTCATCCAATCGCCCCAGGACGGCGTTGCCGGGGAACGGCGACCCCTCGCGCTGATACAGCCGCGAGACGTCACCTCCCTCTTCATCGATCGAGATAATCGCTTGCGGGTTCGCTTCGCGGATCTGATCCGTGAGCCTTCTGAGCTGCTCCACGGACTCCACGTTGCTGACGAAGAGGCAGACCCCGCCCATGCCGTCGCGAAGACGCTGCTCAACCCACTCAGGAAGCTCAGTGCCATCGAAACCCGGCATGAGCGTGGCCAGCACACTCATCCCTTAACTGCTCCACCCACGAGGCCCTGCGTCATGCGGCCCTGCACGATGAGGAAGAACACGACGACAGGGATGGCCACGAGCACGGAGCCGGCCATGACCTGACCCCACGCGACCGGACCGAACGCGGACGGCTGCGAGAAGTCACGCAGCCACAGCGGCAGCGTCTCGGAGTCGTCAGAGGTCAGCAACACAGACGCCAACGCGAATTCGTTCCACACCTGGATGAAGGCGTACACACCCGAGGCCACCAGACCGGGGGCAAGCAACGGGAACGTCACCTTGAGGAAGGCCTGGAAGCGGGTGCAGCCGTCAACCATGGCGGCCTCTTCGAGGTCGGCAGGGACACCGGCGACAAAGCCGCGCAGCATCCAGGCCGTGAACGGAATCACCGTCGCGATGTAGATGATGGACGCACCCAACACCGAGTTGAGCAGGTTCATGCCAGCGACCATCTTGTACTGGGCAATGAACATGGCCTCAGCGGGCAGCATCTGGATCAGGATGATCGCCAGGACGAACGACTTGCGTCCGCGGAACTTGAAGCGCGAGATGGCGAGCGCCGCAAGGAAGGCGAACACGATGCACACGGTCAGCGACAGTCCGGTGACCATGAGCGACATCTTGAGCGACGAGCCAAAGCCGTTGTTGCCGGTCAGCACCGCGGTGTAGTTGCTCAAGGTGCCGTGCCCGAAGGGCTGGAACGTGGGCTCGAGCGCGTTGATCGTGCTCGTGTTGAGGAAGGACGAGTTGACCATCCAGTAGACCGGGAACACCCAAATGAGTGCCAGGAGGATCGCGAAGCCGCTCCAAATGATGCGGCCGGTGGAACGAGTCTTCATCAGGAGTCCTCCTTGAGGAGCTCACGCACGTAGTACGCGCTCAGCGCGATCGTGACGAACATGACCAACATGGCAGCGGCGGCAGCCATACCGAACTGGCTCTGACCGATACCCAGGCCGTAGATGTACGTGCCGAGGAGGTCGTACTGGTCGCCAGCCGAGCCGAAGCCCTGCAGAAGTTCGATCTGCGCGAACACGCGAAGGTCCCAGATCATCTGCAGCAGAATCAGGATGGTCAGGATGGGCCGAATGATGGGCAGCGTGATGCGGCGCAGCATCTGGAAGCCGCTGGCACCGTCCAGTGCCGCCGCTTCCTTGACCTCGTTCGAGACCTGGGTCAGTCCGGCGTACACCGACAGCGCGACGAACGGCACGGAGGCCCACACGATGATCGTCGAGGCGATCGCGAAGAAGCTGAGCGGGCTCTCGAGCCAGTTGTGACCGATGTAGTCCACACCCGGCAGCTTCGACAGCAGGTAGTTGAACACGCCGTTGCGGTCTTCAATCAGCCAGTTCCACACCGTCATCTGAGCAACGATGGGCATGGCCCACGCGAGCAACATCGCGACCTGAAGGCACACACGGGCGGTGTTGTTGACTGCCTTCATCAGCAGTGCCATGCCGATGCCGAGCAGGACGGTCATGCCTGCGGTGACGACCATGAACACCAGCGACCTGACCAACACGGTCCAGAAGAAGCCGTCGGTCAGCAGGGTGAGGTAGTTGTCGAACCACACGAAGGTGGGCTCCGCACCGAACTGCTGCAGGAGTCCGTATTCGCGGAAGGAGTTGTAGATCTGCCACACGAGCGGGTAGCCCATGCCCACAAGCAGGGCGACGACCGCGGGAAGGACAAGGAGATACGGGAGCAGCTTGATCTTGCGGCCGCTCGACCGCTTTGGTGCGGTCGCGTCGAGCGTCGAGCGCTCTGGCGCATGAATGGTCATGGCGATACCTCGGAAGATAAGGGAGGGGTGAGGCGGGCGGCGCGACTTGGCGCGCCCATGCCCTGCGGCGGCGCCGTGCGCCAGCCTGGAAGAGATAGCGGGTCCGGCCGCCCTCCGGGGCGGGCGGCCGGACCGGCCAAAGAGAGGACTTAGCCGTTGATCTTGGCGTTGATCTTCTCGTCGTACTCAGCGGCGAGCGTGGTCACGTCGCCACCCTCGGCCACAGCCTGGAAGTACTGCTCCAGGGTCTGGTCAGCCTCGATCGCGGCCCAGCCGGGAGCGGCGGGGGTCAGCTTCGCGGCCTGAGCGGTCGCGAGGGCGACCTCGTTCTGCGGGGCGAGTCCGGCGTAGATGTCACCGAAGTCGGAGTTGGCGGGACCGAAGCCGAGCTCGGCCAGCAGCGTCTGGTACTCATCCGAGAAGATGATGCGCAGGAGCTGCTTGGACTGCTCAACGTTGGGGGTCGCAGCCGAGATGGCGATGTTCGAGCCACCAGCGAACACGGGGGCGATGCCACCGTCGACACCAGGCAGCGCGTAGAAGCCGTTGACGGCGTCATCCCACGCGAGGATGGCGTTGCCGTCTGCGTCCTCTTCACCGGTCGGCACACCGATGCAGCAGCCGGCCCAGTTCGGGGCCATCTGTGCAGCGGCGGGCAGGCCGCTCAGCATGTCATCGTTCACCGCGTTGTAGACCTCGTCAGTGTCGGTGGTCTGCGCAACACCAGCGGTGGTGAACAGCTCCTGCCACTGCTCCATTCCGGCGATCGACTCGGCCGACGACAGCGCCGACGTCCAGGTCGAACCGTCGTAGGTGGCGAGCTCTCCACCGTTGGCGAAGATCCAGGACACGCCGTTGCGCCAGTCCTGACCACCGATGTAGAAGCCGCCCAGGTCCTGCTCCTTGAGGGCAGCGTGGACCTCGGTCACCTCAGCGAGGGTGGTGGGAACCGACTGGCCACCGGCCTCGTAGATGTCCTTGCGGTACCAGCCAAAGCGCGAGCCAAAGTAGTAAGGAACGGCGAAGACGTTCTCGCCGACCGAACCGGCCTCAACGAAACCGGGCAGCAGCTTGTCGCCACCGAGCTCCTCGTACATGTCCGTGATGTCGAGGAACGCGCCCACCGTGGTGAACGTCGCGGCCTGGGTGTTGCCCACCTCGGTGAGGTCGGGGGTGTTGGCGGCGTCCGGCAGAGCGGTCGTCAGAGCGGCAATAGCGTCGCCCCAGCCCACGTACTCAATGGTGAGGTCGCCACCGTTGACCTCGGTGTACTCCGCCTCAAGGAACTCACGCAGCTGTGCGGTGTTGTCGTCCTCCTGACCCATCCACCACATGGTGAGGTCCGCCTCGGCCACCTCAACGGGGGTCTCGGTGTCCGTGTTGGTGGGGTCGGTCGTGGGGTCGTCTGCGGGGTCGGACGAGCATCCCGCGAGGACGATGGCGGAAGCGGCGGCGAATGCCACGGCTCCGCTTGTCATCTTCTTCATTGAGCTACTTCTTTCTGTTGTGTGTGTGCCGTCCGTGACCCAGGGGCCACGTCGTTGTGGTGCGGAGAGTCAGGAGACCCCCAGCTGGCCCGTGAGGACCATGACCACGGCTCCGAGCACGACGATGTCGCGCCCGAGCGTGGTCATCCGCAGCGTCAGATCGCCGTGTAGCTCGGCCATCGTGCGGTTGCGGAGCGTCTCGGCTGTTCCCTCAAGGAGGGCCCCTCCGAGCACATTTTGTGGACCGGCGAGGACGACCTCGCCAAGATTGAGCGCGCCGACGACGGGGCCGAGCGAGATACCCAGCCGCTCCCCCGCCTCGCGCAACACCGCTTCGCGGGCTTCGGCGTCCGGCGCTGCAGCGAGTCGCGCTTCGATGCGGGGCGAGGCGAGCCACGTTTCCAGGCAGCCTTCCTTGCCGCAGGCGCACAGCTCGCCGCCGTCGGTGCCGACGATCACGTGACCGATCTCGCCTGCGGCGAAGCCCGAGCCGTAGACGACCTGGCCTCCCACGACGATGCCGGAACCCACACCGCGACCCACGCGAATCAGCATCATGTCGGCGCGAGCGCCGCCGAACGAACGCTCACCGACGGCTGCCATGTTCGCGTCGTTGGCGACCTGCACGGGGAGGTCGTAGCGCTCAGCGATCACGCGCTGCAGGGGAAGGTCGTGCCAGTCCAGGTTGGGCGCGCTCACGACGGTGCCATCGAGATCGACAAGGCCAGGGGTGCCGATTCCGATGCCGATCACCGGGGTGGTGGTGCGGGCGAGCAGGTCGTCGAGAAGAGTGCAGACGGCGTCGAGTGCGGCCTGGCCCGACACATTTCCGACGGCCACTTCACCGCGGACCAGCACAGCCCCATCGAGGTTGGCGACTACACCGCGGAAGGCGGCGTCGTGGGAAAGGTCGAGGCCGACGATCGAGAAGCCGGATCGGTTGATGTCCAGGAGGGTGGCGGGCTTGCCGGGACGCGAGTCAGGGCGGATGCCTAGCTCGATCACGAGGTTCTCGCTGATGAGGTCCGCGACCAAGTCCGAGATCGTGACGCGGGTGAGACCCACCTCGCGAGCGATGTCTGCGCGGCTCATGCCCTCGCCCCGGTACAGGGCCTGCAGGACGAGTGCGCGGTTGTGACGACGGGCGTGCTCGGGACGCACCCGAGAGTCGGGGCGCACTGCGGCAGCGTGTGCACGGGGCCGGCCCGTGCGCACCTTGCCGGACACCGGGGCCCGGTTCGGTGCGGTCGCTCGACGCGCCTCATCAGTCGTCATAGTTAGTTAGTAAAGGTTACTAACCAACATCGCGCAAGGCCTCGTATCGTTTCGAATTGGATAGTTATCGATCCGTGATCATCGCGCTCGGGATCGCTCGCAGACTCCCCCACCACGCGCTGAACGTAGAATGGGAGCGGACCTGGGGGAGTGAGAGGACTGCCCTATGCCCATCATGCGCAAGGACGGCACGGCACTGCTGTTCGTCCACGTCCCCAAGACTGGCGGGAGCTCAATCGAGGCCGCGTTCCGCTCAGCGGGGTGGCGAGTGAACTATCTCGATGGCAACTTTGACGAGGGCTCCCTCAACCAACTGCGCCGTTGTTCACCGCAGCACGTCGATGCCGCTGACCTGGCCGCGACCTTTGCGATTGACCGCTTCGATGCGGTCTTTGGTTTTGTGCGCGAGCCCCTGCCCCGCATGGTCTCCGAATACTTGTGGCGCCATCGCAAGCGCGACTCCGTCGACACTTCCGGCCGCGCCTTCGAGGAGTGGCTCAGCTCGACGTTCCGCAAGGCCAAGGCCGACCCTTGGCTCCACGACAACCACATTCGACCTCAGGTGGACTTCATCCTGCCTCAAGCGACCATGATGCGCTTTGAAGACGGCCTCGAGGCAGGGATGGCCCGGATCGCCCGCGACACGGGCCTCGACGTCCCCGTCACCCTGCCTCGCAAATACTCGGCGGCGGCCGTCACTGGCGTGCGCTCAAGCGACGTCAACGTGACCGACAAGGCCAAGCGATTGGTCGCCAAGTTCTACGCGCAGGACTACCGCCGCCTGGGATACGCCAAGCCGCAGCCGTCACGCTGACGCGTCACGGCTGCGCGCCGTCGGTCCAGACAGACGACTCAAAGTTGCGAGACAACAGTGATACCTGGTTGTGCATGGTGACCACCGCATCGGGCCCGATCTGGGCGAAGAAGTCGCCGAGGGCCGCACCACCGTAGTGACGCTCATCGATCACGTAGAGGTCTGTCACACGTTCAGCGAGATAGGGCGCGAGCGCGTTGCCATACGAGTCCTTGATGAGCACCACGGTCCCCTCAGCGGCCGTATCGTCGTTGTGGAGGTGCACCAGGCCATCGTCCCCGCCAATCCACGCGTTATAGCGGTTGGCGTAGGGGTCAGGGTCCTCCAGGTACTCGGCGACGATCGGCACTTGGCTGCAATCGTCACCATCGCAGATGCGTGACCGCCAGCCGTCCGCCGGCACCAAGTACTCGAATGGCTCAGCGTCGGTGGCACCCAGTGTCACCTCGCGCCCGAGCGTCCCGACGAAGGCGAGGGGCGATCGCTCGCGCACATACTCACGCTCATCCGTGCCTGTCACGACGCCCGAGTCGTCGAGCGCCTGCACGATCGCTTCCGCGGCCGTGACGGCACCATCCACCGTCCAGTGGTGATCTGTGGCGAAGAAGTAGCGGTCGCGGACATCGTCAGCTGCAAGCGCCGCGGTCAGGTCCAAAGTCTGCTCGCCAGTGGACTCGAACGCCTCGACCACGGAGTAACGCCGCTCCGGATATTGGTTGTCCCAGGCCTCGGGGAGCAAGTCTGCATAGACCTCTTCCCTACGCGGAACATAGACCCAGAGCATCTCGGCTCCTGCCGCTCGGACCGTCTGCGCAAGCGTCGCGGCCTCACTCGGTAGCTCCTCGCGGTAAGGCTGGTTCATCGGCTTCTGCAACAGGCGCCCATCAGCGTCGCCCACGTAGACGCCATTCAACACTGGATCGCGCAGCACGTCCGTGGTGATGGCCGCGTGAGCCTCCAGGAGTTTTTCGCGCGCGGGCACTCGTTCATCGACGTACGTGTCAAAGCCGTTCATCCATTCCTTGGACACCATCGTGGACCACGAGGGGTACTCGAACTCCGCGAGGTAGCGGTAATCAAGGGCAGAGAACGCCTGGTCGTGGTTCCACAGCGCCCACGTACCGCCCACTGTGGCAAATCCCAGCAGAAAATAGCCCGGGAGCGCCCGCAAGCGGTCGGGGCGTTGGCGACGAGGGTGATGGGTCATCAGAACCTAAAGTAGATGAAGGGCGAGTAAGAGACCGCGACCAGGAAAGCCGTCGCGACGAACAAGCAGACCACGGTGGTCACGACCATGAATGTCGACGTGCGCAGTGTGATCGCTACTGGCGGCGTTCCGGTCGCGTCAAACTCGCCGCCCTGATCGAACGTGTCCGGCGGCATCGTTTGCGCACGGATACGGTCCATCAGCGGTCGCGCTACCCCCGCCGCGAGCGCTACAGCGATCGCAAAGAGCACCCATCCGCGTTGAACGGCGAGCGTGGCCGTCGGGTCCCACCAAGACACGTCCGCGAGGCCAAACATGGTCCGGTAGTACGACGCTGCCTGGCTCACGTCAACGGCACGGAAGAGAACCCATCCACACACCGCTACCAGCACGCCATACCCGTGCTGAACGACACGAGGAGACCGCTCAAGATAGCGGCCGAGGACATACCTCTCCAAGCCAATCAGCACGCCAAAGTACAGTCCCCAGAGCACGAAGGTCCACGCCGCGCCATGCCACAGTCCGGTCAGGCCCCACACCACAAGGAGGTTGCGCCACACGACCACCGGGCGGGCCCTCGAACCTCCCATCGGAATGTAGACGTAATCACGGAACCACGAGCCGAGTGAGATATGCCAACGCTGCCAGAACTCGCGAGCCGATCGCGCCACGTAGGGATAGCGGAAGTTCTCGTGAAAGTGAATCCCCATCATCGCTGCCAACCCGATGGCGATGTCCGAATAGGCGCTGAAGTCGAGGTAGATCTGAGCCGAATACAGCAGCACGGCGATCCATGCCGACCCCACGGAACTCGGCTCACCCGAGGCCCACAGGTCGTCGGCAAGGGGGGCAATCGAGTCCGCCACAACCGCCTTCTTGACCAGCCCGGTCGCTACCCTGAATGCTCCATATCCGAACATCCCGGGGTTGAACTTGGGTGCTGCGAGTTGCGGCCCGATGTGGCTCCACCGCACGATGGGGCCGGCCACCAGGTGCGGGTACATCGCGAGAAAGCCCGAGAAGTCGAGCAACCGGGGCGCGCCGTCGTCGCGCCGCCGGTAGATGTCCACGAGGTACCCGATCGCCATGAACGTGTAGAACGACACACCGATGGGGAGCGGGAACTCCACTGAGGCGGCCCAACTCGAGAACCCCAGGCTCGTGGCAATGAAGACGGCGTACTTGAAAACGGCCAGTGGAATACAGGTGACCACAATCGCGACGACCAGCACCGTGCGCCGATGCCGTGCTGGAGTACGCAGGAGGAGTTTGCCAAAGTAGTAGGTGGCAACTCCAGTGCCCAGAATCAGGAGCACGAGCACGGGCTCACCCCAGGCATAGAACACCGCGCTCGCCAACAGCAGGGGCCACGCGCGCCACCGTGGCGGCACCGCGAAGAAGGCCGCCATCGCCAGCGGCATGAAGACGAAGACGAAGACTGTGCTCGTAAAGACCATGGGCTAGTCCTGTCGTCCGGCGCCGAACACCTCGGTGACTATTCGCTGCGCGGCATGGCCGTCGTCGTGCGGACAGTACATCGCGGCGAATCTGTCCAGGTCGTACCCCTCAAAGCGACCGGCGCCCAGTGCTTCCCGAATGAGCGCACGCGCCCGGGCTGGTTCTTCTGCTACGGGGCCTGGCAGGTCTGTGGCGTAGT
Source organism: Demequina sp. (assembly GCF_047975725.1). Taxonomy (GTDB): domain Bacteria; phylum Actinomycetota; class Actinomycetes; order Actinomycetales; family Demequinaceae; genus Demequina. Next base: position 71,052 of record NZ_JBKEED010000026.1, on the reverse strand, counting down.
CCAGATAGAACCCTCGCAGCACATCCCTGTAATCGGCCAGGTCGGGAGCGAAGAAGACGATGGGGCGCCGCGTGTTGAGGTAATCGAAGTACACGGAGGAGTAGTCGGTCACGAGCACATCGGCGAGCGCCAGCAGGTCCTGCATGTCTGGGTAGGAGGTGACGTCAATGACCCGTGAACCAGTGTGTTCTGGGATCTGCGCAGCCGACTTGTCGAGGACGTGACGCCTCAACAGCAACGTGGTGTCATCGTCGAACTCATTGAGCCACGCGGTAAGCCCGAGTGCTGCGGTCGGGGCTTCCTCGGGCGCGCCCGACAGGCTTCGGTCACGAAAGGTGGGCGCGAACAGCACCACACGCTGGCCCGGCTCGATGCCCACCACGCTGCGCGCGCGTTCTGCGGCGGCATCACGCCGTTGGCCATGGAGAACGTCATTGCGCGGATACCCGAGTTCGAGCGCCTTGCCCTCAAACCCAAAGGCCGAGCGCATGATCGCCGTGGTGTAGGCGTTGGGTGATGTCAGCACGCTCCACTGCCGAGCGCCCGTGGTCGCACGCGTGAGGTAGCCGTCATCACGCCCGTGAACCTCGTCGAGATCAAGCGCCATGCGCTTGAGAGGAGTGCCATGCCACGTCTGCACGAAGGTCTGCGAGCCGCGCCGGCGAACATAATGCGGGAAGCTCTGGTTATTGACCCAGTATTGGGCACGGGCGAGCGCATAGAAGTAGCGCAGCGAGAGCCGCGGCACCGCATCGACCAAGCCGTGCTGCCGGATCACAGCGTCAGTAGCGGACCAGATCACGCGTAGATCGGGCCGCATCTCCTTGAGGGCATCGGCGATGGCCAAGGGCGAGTCGCCCAAGCGCTGGCCCAGGCCGCTCTCGACCACCACCCAGTTGCTCCTGAGCGGTAGGCGGCGCCAAAGTCGGAACAGTGCCTTCGCCACAGGGAAGTAGAAGCGACTCCTGCGAAACTTGCGGAACGCCGCACTGCCCACCGTTGCCACGCGCGACTTCCATGCCCGTGACCGGGTAGGGCGCGTGGCTTGGACGGCGGAATAAACCCTCGCGCACGATTCACGGTTCATGGCCGGGAAGAACGCGGTTGCCCGCTCGAACGTCGCGTCGTCAACCCCGCAACCGCCCTCGACCACGGATGTCAGCTGTAGTGCAGCTTCCTTTGCCGTGAACGCCACGGACCCCGGCAACACCGCATCGAGGTCGAGGTGGGACCCTTGGGGTCCAAGGAACCGTGACCGATCGAACTGGAAATAGATGACAGGCCTTCGCAACAGCGCAAAGTCGAAGCCCACACTCGAATAGTCAGTCACGAGCACTGCACTCTGGCGCATGAGAGCCTGGACCGACCAGTCGCCCTGCCGGATGACTTCGACGCCCGCGTCCTCGAGAACACCAGCAAAGTGGCGGAAGTTGGGATGAAGGATGAACCGGATACGCCAGTTGCCCGACGACACGAGGTCGCGCACCGCTGGTGAGCGAACGAATGCGAGCCAGTTCTCAAGAAACTCGCTCGAGTGGAACGAGGCTTGGTCGGTGATCCAATCCCGCCAGGTGGGGATGATGAGGATCTGACGTTCTGGCGTCGACGGAGCGAGCAGGGCGTCAAAGCGCGACAACCCCGTCACCACGACGCGGTCTGGCGGGTATCCAAAGTCGCGTTCGATCATGCGCTTCTCGCTCGGAGAGCTCACGAGGAACATGTCGGTCTCGAAGCCGCCCCGACCGAAGCCATAGAGGCCAGCCATCCACTTGGTCCCCATCACACCGTGCTGCAGGAAGACCCGTGGCGCCCGCACCGCTCGCTTGAAGTCGTTGGTGCGTACGGGGAATAGGTACTCGGGGTGGTGCGAGCCGATGATCCTGTCGGCAAGAAGCACCGCTCGCGCGTGTTCGGGCGAACCGTGGAGAAGCACCGGGCCTACCGCCTCGGCCTCGGCCAAGTCGGGCGAGTCAGCGTCGATCACAAACCGCGCGTCAATGTGAGGATGGTGGTCCATCAAGTAACGGAAGAAGTGCAGCCCAGTGTCCTGGGCCTTGTAGCCAGTCTCTCCAATGACCCACAGCGGCCTGCGCGTGCGCCGCGCGATCCAGCGCCTCAGCGCCAGGCCCCGCTTCGTCTCGCGGATGGCTCGCGCCGTGTCGGCCGGCACGCTGGACACATGTGCCGCAAGGCGGCGGCCCTTGAACGTGTAGAAGGGGCCGATGTACCGCACGGTGTCTCCGGCGCTGACCTGCGCCGACCGCACCCGGTTCACGAGCCGCCTCATAAAGCGAGGGCGAGGAATCCCGACCCTGATGTCGTCGAGCCCCTCCTGGGACACCACGAGGTACGGGTCGAGCCAGTCAGAGATGTGTGCGGGGGTGATGTCACCCCACGCCAGCGAGAAGTCCACGTCCGCGGTCACGACGGGCCCGGAGGACGATCCATGCCTGCGCACGTCGATCGTCAACGGATGCTCCACGCCGCTGGTCCGCTCCACCACGATGCCCCGGAGTTGGGTGGCGCCACGGTGAGGAATCCGAAGCCGGCCAGTCCAGTGAACCCGGTTGCCGTACGTCAATCGTCGGGTTGCGACTCTGACGGGTGCCACAGCCGATGCGCCAGTCTTGAGGGTAAACGACTCTGGACCGGTCGGGTCCAGAAATGCGCGTTCCTGACCGGCCTGAACGGGCGTGATTCCCTCCAGCACGGACTCCTCGTCAAAGCGAACGCGAACGTAGTCGCCTGGCGAGGTTTCCCACCACAGTGTCCACGTCGCCGTCAGTGCGCTGGCCCAGTCTCCGAGGTCCTCGGTGATCACCCCCAGTCGGGTTGCCGACAGGGTTGCCGGACGAGTCTCCCCGAGCGCGAGCGCGCGCCACACGAGACGGCCCTGGCCGTCGGCCCCAAAAAAGGCAATCTCCAAGCGAATGACGGTGCCCCGCTGCTTGACCAACTTTGCGATGGCAGCACGAGGTTCAGCAGTGTTCGGCATGGAGATTCGGACATTCCCATCAGTTTCGGACGCGGTGCGCTCGGACACTTTACCTGGGCCACGCGCGCCCAAGGCATGCCCCGAGCCCACGACGTGCAAGCCGCTAGGCTTATCGCGGCCAACGGAAGGAAGACCATGGAGCTCACCCCCCTGTCGATTGAGGGCGCTTGGAGCGTCTCCACCAAGCATTTTGGTGACGACCGCGGGATCTTCCTCGAGTGGTTCAAGGACGGGCCATTCTCCGACGCGACTGGCCATGGCCTGAATCTGGCGCAGGCGAACTGTTCGGTGTCGGCCGCAGGAGTACTGCGTGGCATCCACTATGCAGACGTTCCCCCTGGTCAGGCTAAGTACGTGACCTGTGCGCGTGGCGCGGTGCTGGATGTGGTGGTGGACTTGCGGGTGGGCTCCCCCACGTACGGTCAGTGGGACAGCGTGCTGCTCGATGACGTGGACCGTCGCGGGATCTACCTTTCCGAGGGCCTGGGCCACGGCTTTGTGTCGCTCGAGGACAACTCCACCGTGATGTACCTGTGCTCGACGCCCTACGCCCCTGAGCGTGAGCACGAGGTCAACCCGCTCGATCCGGCGATCGGGATCGACTGGCCGACCGTGGGCCGTGATGGCACGCCCCTGACGTTTGAACTGTCGGCCAAGGACCAGGCCGCTCCCACCTTGGAGCAGGCCCGTGCCGCTGGCGCCCTTCCCACGCTTGAGCAGACCGAGGCCTGGAGGTCTTCCCTGTGAATGTTCTGGTCACCGGCGGTGCCGGTTTCATTGGCGCCAACTTTGTGCGCCGCACCCTGGCCACGCGGGCCGATGCGCGGGTCACCGTGCTCGACGCCCTCACCTATGCGGGCAACGCGGCTTCGCTGCCCGAGGACGAGCGGCTGACGCTGGTCAAGGGCGACATCGCCGACATGGACACGGTGTCCGACCTGGTGGGTGCCGCCGATGTGGTGGTGCACTTCGCCGCCGAGTCGCACAACGACAACTCCTTGCATGACCCGTGGCCGTTTGTGCACACCAACGTGATCGGCACCTACACGATCCTTGAGGCGTGCCGCCGTCACGGCACCCGCCTGCACCACATCTCCACCGACGAGGTCTACGGCGACCTGGAGTTGGACGACCCGGCCAAGTTCACCCCGGACACCCCCTACAACCCCTCATCGCCGTACTCCTCGACCAAGGCGTCCTCCGACCTTCTGGTGCGCGCCTGGGCACGCTCCTTCGGTCTTGAGGCCACGATCTCGAACTGCTCCAACAACTACGGGCCCTACCAGCACGTGGAGAAGTTCATCCCCCGCCAGATCACCAACATCATCGATGGTGTTCGCCCCAAGCTCTACGGCGCAGGACTGAACGTGCGTGACTGGATCCACGTTGACGACCACAACGATGCCGTGTGGGCCATCATCGATGGCGGGCGCATCGGCGCTACCTACCTCATCGGTGCCGACGGTGAGGTCGATAACAAGACTGTTGTCGAGACCATCCTGACGGAAATGGGCCTGGACGCGAACGCGTACGACCACGTCGCCGACCGCCCCGGTCACGACATGCGCTACGCCATCGACGCCTCGCTCACCCACGACGAGCTTGGCTGGCAGCCCGCCTACACCGACTTCGCTTCCGGACTGCGCGCCACCATCGCCTGGTACCGCGACAACGAGGCCTGGTGGAGGCCACAAAAGCAGGAGACCGAACTCAAGTACGAGCAGCTGGGACGGTAGACGCTGATGAAGGGCATCATCCTGGCCGGAGGATCCGGCACCCGACTGCACCCCATCACCATGGGAGTGTCCAAGCAGCTCGTGCCGGTCTACGACAAGCCGATGATCTACTACCCCCTGTCCACGCTCATGCTCGCGGGCATCAACGAGGTCCTCGTCATCACCACCCCGCACGACGCACCTCACTTCGAGCGTCTGCTGGGTGACGGTAGCCAGTTCGGCATCACGATCAGCTATGCCGTCCAGGCGGAGCCCAACGGCCTCGCGCAAGCGTTCGTGATCGGTGCGGACTTCATTGGCGACGACTCCGTCGCGCTGGTGCTGGGCGACAACATCTTCTACGGCCCCGGCCTCGGCACCCGCCTTCGCCGCTTCGAGAACATTCAGGGCGCTGCAGTGTTCGCCTACCAGGTGGCCGACCCCACCGCCTATGGCGTGGTCGAGTTCGACGCCACCGGAAAGGCCCTCAGCCTCGAAGAAAAGCCCGCGCAGCCCCGCTCGGACTACGCCATCCCCGGCCTGTACTTCTACGACAACGACGTGGTCGCGATCGCCCGGGATCTCGCCCCGTCGGCACGCGGTGAATACGAGATCACCGACGTCAACCGTGCCTACCTCGAGGCCGGCACGCTCCAGGTCGAGATCTTGCCTCGCGGGACCGCCTGGCTCGACACCGGCACGTTCGATTCCCTCATCGAGGCTGGCAACTTTGTCCAGTCCGTCCAGCACCGCCAGGGCCTGTCCGTGGGCGCTCCCGAGGAGATCGCCTGGCGCAACGGTTGGCTTACCGACGACGAACTTCTCGAGCGGGCCGATGCGCTGGCCAAGTCAGGCTATGGCGTGTACCTCGCTGACCTGCCGCGCCACGGGCGCTAGTTCAGGCCAGCACCTCTGACGCGGCGAGCTGCCATCGGTCACGCCAGTGACCGATGCTCTCGACGCCAGCAGCCGCTGCGGCGTCGTGGCCGAGCACTGACCACGCGGGCCGCGGCGCGGGACGAGGGAACGCCTCGGTGGTGGTGGGGTTCACCTGTGCGTCGATGCCCGCAGCCATGACCACGGCCGACGCAAACTCAAACCACGTGCACTGCCCTGAAGACGTGCCGTGATAGATGCCCGCCGGAGCCTGTGCGTCGACGAGGCCGACAATGAACGCCGCGAGGTCCCGGGTCCACGTGGGCTGACCGTGTTGGTCGTCCACGACGGCAATGTCTCCGCGTTCCTGCGCAACCCGCGCGATGGTCTTGGGGAAGCACTGACCATGCGCGCCGTAAAGCCACGCGGTGCGCACCACCAGTGCGTCGGCCTGCGCAGCGAGCACGAGCCGCTCACCCTCTGCCTTGGTGCGCCCGTACGCGCTGCGGGGCGCGACCGGCGCTTGTTCAGCGTACGGGGTGTCTGCATCGCCGGCGAAGACGTAGTCGGTCGAGATGTGAATCAGGCGAGCCCCGGATTGAGCACAGGCCTGCGCCACGAGCCCGGCTGCCGTGCCGTTGAGCACGAGCGCGGCGGGTTCATCCGTCTCCGCGGCGTCGACGGCGGTGTAGGCGGCACAGTTCACGACCACGTCGGCCTGTGCCACGGCCTGATGCACGGCCCCTGGATCCGTGATGTCCACGTCGTCGCGCGTCGCGGCCGTGAACTCGCGGCCCTGCTCAGCGAGGAGCAGTTCCATGTCCGTGGCGAGCATGCCGCCCGCGCCCAGTACCAACCAACGCTCGGGAGATCTCACGCGCCCAAGGCTAGTGGCAATCGGCGGCTAGCCCGCACGCGTACCGCTCGCCCATGCGCCGTCTTCGACACGCGGAGCGGACGTGCGCGCCTGTGCCAACGTGTCGAGAGCGAGAAAGCCCTGCGTGGTGGCGTACACGTTGAACTCACGTTCGGCGTCGACGATGAGGACGTCCTCAACGTCATTGGCCCTGACTCGGGATGTGGGTACAAACCCGAGCTTGTCCACCCGGTGGAACACGTCGTAGATACCGGGTGCGAGTGGACCGTCGAACGGAGTCAACGACGGGTCGAACGTGGCCTCGATGCGCACCACGAGCACGGGCACGCCGTCCTCCTCGCGCACCTCGACGTCGGAGACGGACGGCAACGACCAGTCCACATTGCTGTCACGGTGACGGATGGCGAACTCGGGCACCAGGCGGGCCACGTCGTCCCCAAGCGCAAGCCTGTCCTGACCGACGACCTGTGCCATCACTGGCGGCAGCAGGAACGCGGGACCGTCCTCGTCTACGACGAGCGCCAGGCCCCGCCCGTTCTCCGTCCGGACCGTCGCCTCGCAGCCCAGGGTCAGGCGCCCCTCCGCCCAGGACGCCCACGTGTGCCGCGCGATCAGTTTGAAGTCCATGGAGGCGTGTGCCAGGTCGAGCAGCGCGGGCACAGACCGATACCGTAGCGCGAGCGCGCGAGCGCGGTCGAGAGGAGACATGCGGGTATCCACCGACTCCGGGAACGCGCCGAGCCGCTCGTCGAGGATCGTGATCAGGTCGGCCCTGCCCTGGGCCGAGCGGTTGAACATCAGGGGCCCGACCCGATCGAGGACGAGCGTGCGAAACCAGCGCGCCAGCAGAGTGTCGCGGTCGTGCTGATCGGCGACCTCGCGTACGGCCTCGAGCGACTGGTCGAAGGACTTCCAGTACTCGTCAACGTCGTACTTTCCGGTGTGGGCGTTGCCCCCGTGGAGTTCCCACCGATACACCGGGCGCTCAGCGAACACACCGGCGCGGGCACCCGCGGCAAGCACCTGTCCGTTGAGGTTGAAGTCCTCTAGGCGCTTGATGTTCTCGGGGAAACGCACATCGTTGTCGAGCAAGAACTGACGTCGATACAACTTATGTGGGGTCACGCACTGAAGCGTTTCCTCCCGCACGCCGTCGGCGAGCGTGATGTTCTCGCGGAAGCACGACCACCCCGGGGCGGACCACCCGGCGACGACCTCTTTGGGAGCGAGGTAGTCGAGCGCATGCTCGCGGGCATAGGCCACCGCGGCCGGCATCCCATCGGGGAACACGTAGTCGTCATGGTCCATAAAGAACACGAACTCCCCGCGAGCCCTGTCCAGACCCACATTGCGGGGGCGACTGGGCCAACCCGAGTTGGGGATGCGCTCGGCATGAAAGTGACGTCGCTGTCGGCACGCCGTCTTAAGCGTCGCAAACGTGTCGTCAGTCGAACCGTCGTCGACAAAGATCACCTCGAGGTCGCCCGGCTCCATCTCGAGCGCGTCGAGAGCGTCGATCACCGGCCCCAGTCGCTCACCGGTGTTGTACGTGGCGATGATGATCGAGACGTCCGGGCCGGGCCGCCTCGCGAACGGGTTAACCACCGATGACTGCCTCTCTTGTTCGTTCCAGCCGCCGGGGACGCCACGCGGGACGTGTGCCACCAGCGCCATGACCGGTGCAGGCCCACCCATCGTATGGGCGCTCGGGTCATCGCACCTAACGGCGAGTGGTGCGAGCACTCGCCAGTGACGCCACCGGGCCGCCCTCGACCAAAGAGCACCGGGCCTGCCTCAAGCTAGGCCTCGCGTCACCACCGATTCACAGCCGGTGGGCCGGACCGTCGGGATCCGTCGTACCGCGGGTGTCGAAGAAGAGCGGAGCGGCGGCAGCAAGCGCGTTGGGGTCATACGCACGGTGGTTCTGGACCAGGATCACCAAATCCGCGTGACGCACGGCCTCATCGAGGTCGTCCACTCGCGAGTAGACGCAGTCGCTGTCAACATTCCACCTCTCCACGTGCGGATCGTGGAAGCAGACGTCTGCGCCCTTGTTGCGCAGCAAGCGCGCAAGAGGAACAGCTGGCGACTCTCGCTGATCAGCGATGTCGGGCTTGTACGTCACGCCAAGGAGCAGCACCCTCGCGCCGCGAGTGGCCTTGCCTTCATCGTTCAAGAGGTCCTGTGCGCGCTGCGCGACGTATGCCGGCATGGTGATGTTGACCTCTTGGGCCAACTCTACGAACCTGAACGGGTACCCCAGTTCCTCCTTGACCCTGTGGCTCAAGTAGTTGGGGTCGATCGGAATGCAATGTCCTCCCACTCCTGGTCCGGGATAGAAGGCTTGGAAGCCGAACGGCTTGGTCTTGGCGAGGTCGATCACGTTCCACAAGTCAATGTCGAGCTCGTGACAGAACCGGGCCATCTCGTTGACGAGCGCAATGTTGACATGTCGATAGGTGTTCTCCAGGAGCTTTGCGGTCTCCGCCTCACGAGTGCCGGCGGCCCGCACCACGGTGTCGACAAAGCGCTCATAGAACTCGGCGGCCATGTCGGTCGATGCGCCGTTGATTCCGCCGACCACCTTGGGGGTGTTCTTCATGCCGAACTGAGCGTTGCCTGGATCAATGCGCTCCGGGGAAAACGCGAGGAAAAAGTCCTCACCTGCGACAAGACCACCGGCTTCGAGGATGCCACGCACGGGGCCGTCGGTGGTTCCGGGGTAGGTCGTCGACTCCAGCACGACCAACATGCCAGGTTCGAGGATCTGGGCCACCGAGCGCGAGGCGGCGAAGACCGCGCCCAAGTCGGGCCCGCCATCGGCACTCAACGGGGTCGGCACACAGATCACTGCCGTGCGCGCCCCTGCCAATGACGAGATGTCGGAGGTTGCGCGGAAGCCGCCAGCGAGCATCTGTCCAATTTCGTCGTCGCTCAGGTCATCAACGTGTGACTTTCCACCGTTAAGGCCTTCCACCACGGCACTGCTGGGGTCGAAACCCCTGACCTGTATGCCGGCGCGGGCGGCCTCCTGTGCGAGCGGAAGTCCCACGTAGCCGAGACCAAAGACGACAAGTTCTACTGACAACAGTTGCTCCGAAAGACAGGGCCCGATGGTGCTGACGACGTCGCCTCCGCCGCCAAACGTGTCCGCGGCCGCCTCATCGCACGCCGAACGGCGTGCAGAGGGTCGCGGCCGCGGATTCGCGCCAGAGCCAAAAGTCAACGATACAGGGACTCGGCTCGCCAGAGGCGGGACCCGTCGTGCGTGCGTGAGAAGCGACAAACACGAAGAATCCACGCACCGCGTGCCCGCTCCAAGGGCGGGCACACGGATCACCGCTAGATGAGGCCAAGCTCCTTCACGGCGTCGCGCTCTTCGACAAGCTCGGCGACGGAAACGTCAATCCCGGCCCGCGCATCGGCCGCGATGTCGAGGCCCTGGACGATCTCCCACTTGCCGTTGCGGGAAATGGCGGGGAACGACGACACGAGCCCCTCGGGCACGCCGTACGAGCCGTCCGAAGGCAACGCCACCGAGGTCCAGTCACCCTCGGGGGTGCCGTGCACCCAGTCGCGCACGTGGTCGATCGCGGCGTTGGCCGCAGAGGCAGCGGACGATGCGCCGCGCGCTTCGATGATCGCGGCGCCGCGCTTGGCCACAGTGGGCACGAAGGTGTCGGCCACCCACGCGTCGTCGCCGATCGCCTCAAGAGCCGGGCGGCCCGCGATGGTGGCGTGGGCGACGTCCGGGTACTGCTTGGCGGAGTGGTTGCCCCAGATCGCCACCCGCTTCACGTCGGCGACCGTGGTGCCGGTCTTGCCCGCGAGCTGTGCGAGGGCGCGGTTGTGGTCCAGGCGCATCATGGCGTTGAAGCGCTCGGCGGGTACGTCGGGCGCGTGGGCGGAAGCGATCAGCGCGTTGGTGTTCGCGGGGTTACCCACCACGAGGATGCGCACGTCGTCGGCCGCGCCTGCGTTGATGGCCTCACCCTGGGGGCCAAAGATGCCGCCGTTGGCGGCGAGAAGGTCACCGCGCTCCATGCCGGCGCCACGGGGGCGTGCGCCCACCAGCAGGCCCACATTGACGCCGTCGAAGGCCGCCTTGGCGTCGTCGAAGATGTCGATCCCTGCGAGGAGCGGGAAGGCGCAGTCGTCGAGCTCCATGGCGGTGCCCTCGGCGGCCTTGAGGCCCTGCGGGATCTCGAGAAGGTTGAGCTTGACGGGCGTGTCTGCGCCCAGCATCTGGCCGGAGGCGATGCGGAACAAGAGCGCGTAGCCGATCTGGCCTGCAGCTCCGGTGACGGTGACGGTGACGGGGGTGGTGCTCACAGCGTCGTGGCTCCTTGTCGGGGGTGGTGGGGATTCGGGGATATGTAGTGGTGGTGTGTCAGTGAGAGCTGAAACGGCCCGCAGGCGAAGTGCCTGCGGGCCGTGTCAATCAGCCCAGTCGGGCCTGAAGGTTCTCGTCGAGCGTGGCGAGGAACGTCTCGGTGGTCTGCCACTCCTGGTCGGGGCCGACCAGCAGTGCGAGGTCCTTGGTCATGGCGCCGGACTCGACCGACTTGATGACCACGTCCTCGAGGGTCTCGGCGAAGCCGGTGACCTCGGGGGTGCCATCGAGCTTGCCGCGGTGCTTGAGCCCGCCGGTCCACGCGAAGATCGACGCGATCGGGTTGGTCGAGGTCTCCTTACCGGCCTGGTGCTGGCGGTAGTGACGCGTCACGGTGCCGTGTGCGGCCTCCGCCTCGACCGTCTGGCCGTCCGGGGTCATCAGCACGGAGGTCATCAGGCCCAGCGAGCCGAAGCCCTGCGCCACGGTGTCCGACTGGACGTCACCGTCGTAGTTCTTGCACGCCCAGACGTAGCCGCCCTCCCACTTCATGGCAGAGGCGACCATGTCGTCGATCAGACGGTGCTCGTAGATCAGGCCCTTGGACTCGAAGTCGGCCTTGAACTCGCGCTCGAAGACGTCCTGGAAGATGTCCTTGAAGGCGCCGTCGTAGGCCTTGAGGATCGTGTTCTTGGTCGACATGTACACGGGGTACTCGCGCTGCAGGCCGTAGGCGAACGATGCGCGGGCAAAGTCCTCGATGGACTTGTTGAAGTTGTACATGCCCATGGCCACGCCGCCGTCGGGACCGTAGTTGGCCACCACGTGCTCAATGGGCTCGGAGCCGTCTTCCGGCGTGAACGTCACGGTGAGCTGGCCAGCGCCGGGCACCTTGAAGTTCGTGGCCTTGTACTGGTCGCCGTGAGCGTGACGGCCGATGATGATCGGCTTGGTCCAGCCCGGCACCAGGCGCGGGATGTTGGAGATGATGATCGGCTCGCGGAAGACCACGCCGCCCAGGATGTTGCGAATGGTGCCGTTGGGGCTCACCCACATCTTCTTGAGGCCGAACTCCTCGACGCGCGCCTCGTCGGGCGTGATGGTCGCGCACTTGACGCCCACGTGGTGCTTCTTAATCGCGTTGGCGGCGTCGATGGTGATCTGGTCGTCGGTCGCGTCGCGCGACTCGATTCCCAGGTCGTAGTACTCGAGGTCTACATCGAGGTAGGGGTGGATCAGGCGATCCTTGATGAACTGCCAGATGATGCGCGTCATCTCGTCGCCGTCGAGCTCGACAACCGTACCTTCGACCTTGATCTTCGCCATGCGTGTGCCTCACGTCTGTGTAGGGGACCGGGATCGGTGACGAGCCTAGTCCACTCTTGACGCACTCGTCTGCGGCCCTCGAGCGGTCACCGCGCTCGCAAGCGCTTCAGTTCACAGGCGGCGTGCCCACCGGCTGCGGTGCCGCCCTCGCGACGTCGCGCGAGATCGCGCGATGGCGCCGGACGTCGTCGAGCAACACCTGAGCCCGAGCCGCGAAAGAATGCGCCGAGCGGATGTGGTCCGACACCAAGGGAAGTACCTCGTCGGCGTAGAACGCCTGCGCACCCGACTCAAGTGTCGACGCGAGACTGATCGGCGACGCAAACGTGGCGAGACCGCGCGGCAGAAGACCCTCAGGGAGCAGACCGTCGAGTCCGCCAACGTCGTCAGTGATCAGCCTCCCGCCCGACGCGAGTACGTCGAAGACTCGGTTCGAGATGAAGCCGTGGTCACGCATGTCTGACCAGTGGTCGTTCAGCACCCACTCCGCGCTCCGGTAGTAGCGCCGAAGCTCCTCATTCGGCACGTACGTACCGAGAATGACCTGCTCGTCGACAAAGCCATCCCAACCAGCGCCATAGACCGCAACTGGATAGCCCGCACGCGCAGCTTCGCATGCTGCCATGCGGTAGTGATTGCGAGTGTTGCCGACCATCAGGGCCTTGCCCCGGACCTCGTCCACCACGGTGTCGTCGAGGTAGAACCGGTCGGGATCCGTGCACTGGAGCAGCGGTGTGATGTCGACGCCCCACTGCTCCTTCATCACCACCGGCCAAGTGGAACTCGCTGCGTAGCGCAAATCGTAGGCGGCAAGTTCCTGAGCGGTGATGTCATCGGGGTGACTGATCACCCAGATGATGCTCGTAGCTCCGGCCGGAATGGGCGGGTGCTTCAGCCCACGCAGCGTCAGGACAACATCGTCAGACCGTCCGTCTGCCGCACGCAGATTCGCAGCGAAGTCGACAGCCACGCGTTGCCCGAGAGACCTGAGAGCAGACGCCATCGAATGGGCAAAGTGGTAGTCGCCCCATGAAAGTGCACGGTCATCCGCCGGAGCGCCCATCACGATGGTCCACTGGAGTGGGCCGTCAGGTCGATCCGTGACGACGAGCGAAGAGTCGAGGGGGGCCGGGCGCCACAGCGCACGGCTCCAGCGGTCGGGGTCCTTGGGAAGAGACACCGAGGTGAAGCCCGTGTAGGACGCAGCCGCACCGGCTGCCGATATCGCACCCTGTGAACCCACGGGTGCTTGGGGCCACAGCGACGCAAACATCCTGGCGTCCTGTTCCGATCCTTCACCAGGAGCAAACGGTGAGGCCTGCGACAGCCGTACCACGGTGTCGGTGCGCACCACAATCGGCTTCGCCTCATACGAGGCCGCCGACTGGGCCGTATCGATGTCGGCCCACAGTTGCTTGAGTTTGGTACTCACGCCTTTAATGCCCCGCACCGTCGATGCCCGAAGGAGCAATGGGAGCGTCGCACCAGGTACCTCAATGTCGCGCGAGGTCCACGTCGCCCAATCACTCGGCAATCCGGACAGCAGGCCGATCGGGTCGCGGCCACCTGGCGCGTACACCACGCCGGCGTCGGACACCAGGCGCTTGCGGTCGAGGACGACGGGGTGGGTCACCGCTGCGTCGAGGTCGATCAGGGAGGCGAGAAGCTGCCCGATAGTGCCTTCTTGGAATCGGTGAAGCGACGTAGTGACGTAGACAAACTCGCCGCGGGCCATGCGCAACGCGTGATTGATGCGCAGTGGCAGCACACTCGCGTCCGCCACCGCCACCACGCGCACGTCAAGGGTCGAGAACTCGGCGAGGGTGATGTCCCGTAGCGTCGCCCATGAGTTGGTTCCAGCGATCAGGATGACCTCGATCGGCAGGCCCCCAGCGTGTTCCCGGATGTTGGTGAGGACAATCTCCGCTTCGTCAGCAGACTTGACCCCATCGATCACCACCGTGACGAGGTCGGGCTCCACCGGTGCAAGTTCCGCGCGATCCCACAAGTGCCGATCTCTGACGTAGAAGTTCCACGCGATGGACTGGGCTTCGCTGATCCGGTTGGGGTCCTGGTCGCCCTCGCTGTAGCGCACGCCGACGAACGGCACGAGCGCAAACTCAGTGTGGTCCGTCAAAGAGAGAATGAGGTCGTAGTCCACCGCACGCGGAAGAGACTCGTCGTAGCCCCCCGCGAGCTCGATCATGGCGCGACTCACGACCAAGGCCGGCTGCGGAATCGAGTTGCCAATTCTCAGCGACTGTGTGGTCGCAGCACCGGCCCGGTAGAAGTACGTGCCGTTGAGTTCGACCTCACTCATGCAGTAGCCCGCATCGTGTCCGTTCACCTCGAGGAACGCGACCATCGACACCAGGAAGTGAGGCTCCCATGCATTGTCAGAGTCAAGGAATGCGACGTACTTGCCCTGCGAACGACTCAGCGCTACGTTCCGTGCTGCGCTGACACCACGGTGTGGCATCTGGATCGGCACGACACGGCGGTCTTTCGCCGCTGCAGATTCAAGCACTGACGCAGTGTCGTCAATGGATCCGTCGTCCACGACGATCAGTTCCCACTGGGCATACGACTGGGCGGTCACCGAGTCGATGGCGTGCCTGAGCTTCTCCGCCCGATTCCAGGTGGGAAGAATGATGGACACCAGGGGCGGCGTCGCACCGGCTTGCTCGAAGCGCCGCACCGCCTGCGCAACCTCCGGCGAGTCCTCTGGCTCGACCCGCGACATGCGCACGAGCGCGGCCTGCCTCTCCCGCGCTCGCTGCTCCTTGCAGCGCGCAAGGAGAGCCGAGCGGACGTCATCGAGGGTCAGTCCCTCGCGCACGAACGCTGCGTCCCTGTTGTAGGGCAAGGGAGCATCCGCACCACGATTGCGGAGGAAAGAAGAGAGCGGCCCGAACTCATCTTCAGGGAGCCTGTCATCGAGCATCGCGGGGTCGAACAAGGGCGATGTTGCTGAGTTCCAGCGATCGCCGCTGTTCCTGAGGTAACTCATCAGCGGGGCATCGCTGGTCTTGGACCGTCCAGTCCAAGCCGACCCAAGAGGGATGAAGAGCGGGTGCGGGGAGTGCCCCAACCGAGCCCCGTGCTCGAGATAGTCGTCAATAGCACTATCGACCGAGTCAAACGTCGTGTCGGCCTGCGTCTCGTACCACTCTTGATCGAAAATGAGCGAAGCGCGGATCATCCGGATCTGGCGCAACCGCTCCTTGTGCCGCTGCGCAACGGTGAGGGGAGGGCTCGCGACGAGTCCCCGTCCGCGCGCGCGATCAACGCGCGCCATCAGTCGCCGACTCATCCGGGAGTTCCCTGTACGGAACGCCTGTCCCCTGATCGCAATGCGCCGTCGTGCCGAACGCGCACCACGTTGTACCGCCGTCAAGATAGTCCGCTGTCGGTCAACGAGCAGCAAGAGGATGCCGACCTGGAGCACCGCCATCAAGAAGAATGCGACCTTGAGCGACGTCAGCGTCGCCAAGCCCATTCCTGCCAATAGCACTACGGCAACCGTCGACACGACGAACATCCGCTTCTTTCGCGTCCTCACTGCGTTGGTCCTTCTGGTCGTAGTTTCAGGTACTCCGCGTCCATGCAGTAGCCGACGCCCAAACCACGTAACTCGGCGACGTCGATGAGCGTGTTGCGCTCTCGCGGCCGGTACGGATAGCTCGGCCGCGTATCCCGCAGGAATTCTCGCACGCCACCCATGTGGTCCGGATACTGAGCTTCCGCTTCACGCAAGAGCCGACCCGCATCGAGGCCATAGGGGTCAAATCTCAACGTGTCGAACTTGAGTAATGGAAAGCGAGCGTCGAGCAGAAAGCGATCCGCGTATGCGACAGCGGGATTGAAAATGAGGTTGCTCGAGGGCTGTGCGCCGTAGTTCTTGCGAACCAACCCGGACTTGCCGTCGATAATCCGGACCGCACCCTGGTGCACAAAGCGACGTTGCGCAAGTTCGAGTTCGGCATCGGTGGGCTGGAAGTAGCCCCCGACCGAGAACCCCGACTCGCGGACGAACCCAGTGAGCCCAACCTCGTACTTTCGGATCACATCGGTGCGTCCCGACACCGGCACCATGTCTCGCCAGAATCGCTGAAAGCCCTGGGACCGCGCGACCGCACCCGTCACTGTGACGAAGAAGCTCTGCGCATGTCCGCCGTGGTGCCGAGACCACGTCATCCCCATCAGGTCGTACTCGGCGGCCTGTTGGCTCTCAACGATGGTGTCCAACGGCACGATCGGGCCAACGAAGGAGTCGTTGGAGATCACGATGCGGTCGTATGCCCCATAGTCTCCGACCGTATCGAGCGCCCACTTATAGCTGTAGAAGTCGTAGCCAAAGTTGGCTCTCGTGACGAACTCGACGTTGGGCGGTAAGACGTCCGTCTCACCCTCGCGAACGCCAGAGGTCGACACCACGACCACTCGCTCCGCACTGCGGGCGTAGTTGGTGATTGTCGCGATGACGTGACGCCGCAGTCGTTGGTCCACATCGAAATGTGCCATGACCACGAGTAGCGCCATCTAGAGTTCCCTTTCGCCAGGCGCAATTCGGACAAACCGCCTTTGCCCGCAACACCCCCGCAAGCGTACCCGAGCGGCCAGGGGACCCCAGGTCGCCATGGCACGTCGCCCTCCCCGGCCGTGCAACCGGGGCCGGCAGCGGTTACCGCCTCCAGCGCGGTTGCGCCGGCGCGGCCCCCGTGCCAGGGACGTCATAGCCAAACTGGCGATAGTCCTCACGGTAGAACGCGGTGATCTGTTCAGCGGCGAGTTCGGTCACGTCGACGTCGGCTGCCGTGATGCCGGTCGCGCGCGACGCCTCTTGGGCGCGTGGCATGTCGGTCGGCACGTCGACACCGGTCAATTCCGCGAGCCGTGCCATCCCTGCCTCAAGGGAATCCTCGAGCCGGAACACGTGCGTGGTGGGCAGGACGAACTCGACCTGGGGCCGAATGTGATTGTCACCTGTATACGGATCCGCAGCAGATTCACGGAACACCTTGGTGGTCCACGCTTCAAACGCGTGTGAGTGCGTGTCGATCGTTTCGGAGGTGCGGTGTCGCCACACGTACTCCGAGATCAGGCGGCGACGCGGCTCGCGCACAAAGCAGAACGACGCGTCAATGCGCTCGAGCCGCAGGGTATCTGCGAGATCAGCAGCGTGAAGGTGCTGTGGGCTACAGCGCCGGTACCAGTTCTCGGTACCCCGAGCGGCTCGCCTACTGAGCATGTCGACGTCCCATCCCGCGTCGCGAAAGGCGTTTTCCACCGAGGTGCCACCCGTCTTGGGCACATGCACGAACAGCAGGGCGACTCCGTTCTTGCGAAGCAGCGGCATGGCTGGACCTCCTGGTCACGCGGGATTGCCGGGGTACTAGCGAGACTAAGGATCAATCCTGAGAATGCCCTGAGAATGGCCGTGGCGCTAGCCCAAGGGCGCGCAGACCTGCCAAGATCGAACGTGGGTGCGTCGACGCACCGACCTAGATCATGAAGGAGTGCTGACCATGAGCGAGCGCGAGAACAATCCGGTGGACCCCGTCGAGGAACCACTCGCCGCCACCGACGAAGCAGAGGTGGACACGACTGTCCCGGAACCTGCAGCGGTGGAGGACGTCGACCATGCCTCGTTTGAGGAGGACCTCGACGACGACGTCTGGGCGGATGACGAGCCTGCCGGCCCCAGCATTGTGGGACGCATGGGCGCCGAGGCCGCCGGTACCTTCATCCTGGTCTTCATGGGTGTGGGGGCCGCGCTGTACAACAGCATCCTCGGTTGGGGCACGCTCGGCGTGGCCTTCGGCTTCGCGCTCGGTGTCATCATCGCGGCCATCGTCTTTGGCGGCATCTCCGGCGCCCACCTCAACCCCGCAGTGACCATCGGCGTGTGGCTCGGCGGTCGCTTCCCGGGACGCGACGTCGCACCCTACGTGCTCGCGCAGGTCGTGGGTGCTGCCGCCGCTGGTGGCGTGCTGTACGGCCTTCGCCTCACCAACCCGCTGTACGACAACCTCGGCACCGCGACGGAGTTCATGGCGACCGGAGCCAACGGCTACGGCGAGTTCTCGCCTACCAACTTTGACTGGCTCGCGGGCGGAATCGTCGAGATCATCATCGCCGCACTGCTGGTCGCGGTCGTCCTGTCGGTGACCTCGGTCGTCAACAAGGCTGGCGCCATCGCGGCCCCGTACGCCATCGGTCTCACCGTCGGCTTCCTCGTGATGATCGCGATCCCGTTCACCAACGGTGCCCTCAACCCCGCCCGCGCCACCGGTATCGCGCTGTACTCGGGAATCGACGCGATTCAGCAGCTGTGGCTGTTCTGGCTCGCGCCCATCATCGGTGCTGCCATCGCGGGTCTGCTGTTCCGCGCCTTTGGCCCCGAAGAGGACCTCATCATCATCGAGCGCGTCGAGACCATCGAAGTGATGGAGAAGTAACACCTCACCACGCAACGAGGGGCGGGCACCGACCGGTGCCCGCCCCTCCTGCATGTCACGCCAAGCGCGCGTCAGGTCAGCGCTGCTGTCAGCCCCAAGTAGGCGAGCGCGAGCCCAAACGCGACCATGATGATGACGTCCACCGCCCTGCGTCGCACAGAGAACACGCGTGTGGCGGGCAGCCATAGACGCGCTGCCGCACCCGCGAACGCCATGCCGGCGAGCACCAGTACCGCAGCCTTGACACTCACGAGCGCCCCCAAGGCCACCGCTGCGGCCACGGCCGCCAACGAACCCACAGCGACCGCGAGGGTTGTCTGAGGGGTGGGACGGGAGGGCTCGCTCAAGGGATCCGACCTAGTGGAAGAAGTGGCGGGTGCCGGTGAAGTACAGCGTCACGCCGGCCTCCTGGGCCGCCGCAATCACCTCGGCGTCGCGCACGGACCCTCCAGGCGAGACCACGGCCTTGACGCCGGCATCCAGCAGCACCTGAAGTCCATCCGCAAACGGGAAGAACGCGTCCGATGCGGCCACCGAGCCGCGCGCGCGCTCCTGACCCGCGCGTGTCACCGCGAGGCCGCACGAGTCCACGCGGTTGACCTGCCCCATACCGATACCGACGGCGGCGCCGTCCTTGGCCAACAGGATTGCGTTCGACTTCACCGCACGGCACGCGCGCCACGCGAAGTCCAGGTCGGCCAGGGTCGCCTCGTCTGCGGCCTCGCCCGCGACAAGCTGCCACGTGGGCGCCGGGTCGCCTGGCGCGTCGATCGCGTCGGCGGCCTGCACGAGCAGCCCGCCGGTGATGCGGCGCCACTCGGTCACCTGCGGCTGCGGCTCGACTTCGAGCAGGCGAATGTTCTTCTTGGCCTGCAGCACCTCGGCCGCACCATCCTCGAAGCCGGGAGCCACGACCACCTCGGTGAAGATGTCCTTGATCTGGTGGGCGGCCTCGACCGAGATCGGCCGGTTCGCCGCGATCACGCCGCCGAACGCGGACACGGGGTCGGTTGCGTGCGCCTTCGCGTGGGCCTGCGCGATCGTCTCGGCCACCGCGATGCCACACGGGTTGGCGTGCTTGATCACGGCCACGGCGGGGGCGTCGAAGTCGTACGCGGCACGCAGTGCGGCGTCGGCGTCAACGTAGTTGTTGAAACTCATCTCCTTGCCGTGCAACTGGCGCGCCTGGGCCAGGCCACCGGCAACCGTCGCATCGGTGTACACCGCGGCGGCCTGGTGCGGGTTCTCGCCGTAGCGCAGCGAGGCCTCGCGCTCGAACGACGCGGCGACCCAGCGCGGCAACGCGGCCTCAGCCCCGGGCGCGACCACCGTGGTCATCCACGTCGCAACAGCGATGTCGTAGTCGGCGGTGTGGCGGAACGCCGCAGCGGCGAGCGCCTGACGCTCGACAAGCGTGAAGCCGCCCTCACGCACTGCCGCGAGCGCATCGGCATAGCCGGACGGGTCAACGAGGACCGCGACCGAGGGGTGGTTCTTGGCGGCGGCGCGCACCATGGACGGCCCGCCAATGTCGATCTGCTCGATCACGTCGTCCTGACCCGCGCCGGACGCGACCGTCGCGGCAAAGGGGTACAGGTTCACGACCACGAGGTCGAACGGCGCGATGTCCAACTCGGCCAACTGCGCGCGGTGTGACTCGAACCGACGGTCGGCCAGAATCCCCGCGTGCACGCGCGGGTGCAACGTCTTGACGCGCCCGTCGAGGCACTCGGGGAAGCCCGTGACGGACTCGACGCCGGTGACCGGAACGCCAGCCGCGGCGATGCGTGACGCGGTGGAGCCGGTCGAGACAATCTCAACCCCCGCATCGGCCAGGCCGCGAGCGAGCTCCTCGATACCCGTCTTGTCGTATACCGAGATCAGTGCGCGCCGCACCGCCTGCCGTTCGCTCACGCGTGGTCCTCCTGCTTGCCTAGGGTCACTCGCCGTCCGTCGACGGCCCATCCATTGCGCGCCATGACGCCCACCGTGTCGGTGAGCAGTCCGCGCTCGATCAGTTTGATCCGCTCGTGGAGCGAAGCCTCGTCATCAGTGTCCCAGACCTCGAGCGCCGCCTGGGCGATGATCGGGCCCGTATCGACACCCTCGTCGACCAGCATGACGGTGCAGCCGGTGACCTTCGCCCCGCCCGCGAGCGCGTCTCTCACGCCATGGGCACCGGGGTAGGCGGGCAGCAGCGCAGGGTGGGTATTGACGATGCGCCCACCCCACCCCTGCAAGGTCGGAGCACCAAGCAGGCGCATAAATCCTGCGCACACCACCAGGTCCGGCTCGTGCGCGGCGATCTGGGCGGCGAGCGCCTGGTCCCACGCTGCGCGGTCCGCGAAATCTGCGACGGCGACCACAGCGGTCGGCACGCCCGCAGCGGCCGCGATCTCCAGCGCGCGCACACCCGGCCGGTCCGAAATGACCGCCACGACCCGCGCGCCGTAGCCCTCATGGGCCTGGGCCTCAAGGAGCGCCTGAAGGTTGGAACCGGTGCCGGAGACGAGCACGACGATGCGTCGCAATTCGGGCGGGTTTGTCACGGGCCCGAGCCTATAGGCATGCTGGTCCCCACACCTACCGTGAGGAGACCCGTGGCTGAGCCAGAACGGCCCACCAGTCCCGTGCCCGCGATCGCGCGCCGAGACACCTCGATTTTTCTAGGGCTCCTTGGGGTGACCGCATTGTTGTACCTGCTATCGACGCCCTTGGCGTTCGGCATGGCGCTGACCGGGCCCGCTGCTGCGGTGTTCGGGGCGAGGGCCCTGTGGAAGTCGCGGCAAGAGCCAGGGCTGACCGGCTTCAGGCTGTCCATGGCGATGGGCATCCTCATGGGGATGTTCTCCCTGCTCATGGCCATATCGCTGACGCTCTTTCACGGCGTCCTCAACGACTACCGGGACTGCTCGGCCCGCGCCGTCACCAGCAGTGCCCAGGCCGCGTGCGACGAGGGCTACAACGCCGGGATTCAGGACCGCGTCACCGAGCTGCTCGAGCAGCTCGGCCTCAGCGTTCCTCAGTAGTGCGCACCGCGCCCGTCACGGGCGCCGCCGACGGCGCGCTGTCGGGTTTGCTCACGGGCCTGCTGACGGGCCTGCTGACGGCCGATGCGGGAGCTGGCTTGCGTACGGGGGTTACCCTCGCATCGGCCGGCTGGTGCTGAAGTCGCCGCGCGAGTGAGTCGGGGAGCTGGTCCACCGCCGTGCGCCAGATCAGCAGTCCACCGGTGCCGAGCGCGAGGCCCAGAGCTGTCAGCCCCATGAGGGCGACGGTCACGGGCAGCGGGTCGGGGCCTACGGTCGCGAGTCTGCCGGGGCCGATGGCTCCCGTGGCGAGCGCGCACGCAAGGCTTCCCGCGACCCCGATGAGGCCGACGGCGATCAGGTCCGCGCCCGCGTCGCGCTCCCAGCCGAGCGAGCCTCGTCGCAGCCACACGCGCACCACGACGGCGACGACCACCAGTGCGACCGGCGCCCACACCAGCCAGCCGCCCGCCGCCGACGGCAGGGCGCCAAGAATCGGGAAGCCCGGTTCGGCGCCGGCGGTGAGCGTGTCAGGCGCGAAGGCCGTGCCGGTGCCCACCGCGAAACCAGGCCCGGCGAGCCACGCGAGCGACCAGATCACCATCGTGGGCACGTACGCGAGCTCGCCTACGGCCAGCACTGTCGCGCCCACGGGGTCAAGGTCGAGTGCCGTCGCAGCATCGCCGATGGCGCCCGCGCCCAAGGCGGCCCACACGATTTGCGCCGCCGCGGCAATGGCCACGCCAAGCGCGGCCAACGCGCCCGCCCTGCGCACGCCGACCCGCACGAACTCCGGCACACGCGGAACCCAGCCAAACACTGCGCCATGCGCCCGCCAGATCCCCGCGGCGACAGCGACACTCGCGAGAGCCGCCGCGATCACCACCGGCAGGACGATGGCGTGCCGGTCAGGGGGGTCGAGCACCCACCACGCGGCGGCGCCCACCAATCCCGCGTAGGTGGCCACGGCAAGCGCCCAACTCCCCCAGCTGCGCGCCGCAAACCTGCGCGCTACACCGGCGAGGATGAACCCGAACAGCAGGGTCAACCCCAGCGGGATCAAGGAGAACGCGACACCGTCGATGGACACCGCGAGCCCGTGACCCAGCAGCCACACCCGTAGGGCGAAGTCTGCGGGCGCACTCCAGTCGACTCCGGTGGTCAGCGAGGAATCGGGGGAAGCGGCCACCACGGCCATCGCCGGAGCGAGCAGCAACAGGTAGCCAAGGACCGCGCCCTGCACGCCCGTGAGGATCCCGCCAAGCCACGCGGGCGCGGCCATGACAGCGGCGAGTGCCCGGCGGCCGAGCGCACGCGCATCGGAGGCCAGAGAGCGGGTGGACATGTCTCCATGGTCACCCGAGACAAGCGCCTTGCCCGGGACCGCCGCGCGGCATCCAGTTCCGGGCGTTCCTCACTGACGCTGGCGGGATCGTCAGTGCTGGCCGCACATGGGTGTCGTCGCGACCCACCGATGCGGGAAACGCCAGTGAGGACGTCACACGCACGCCCGAACAGCGCGACGGCCCGGCCCCGCGAACGCGGAACCGGGCCGTGGCGTGGCGTGGGTGGTGCTTAGGCGGTGAGGATCTGGCGCATGAGTTCCGCGGTCTCGCTCGGCGTCTTGCCGACCTTGACGCCCGCGGCCTCAAGGGCCTCCTTCTTGGCCTGCGCGGTGCCCGCGGAGCCGGACACGATGGCGCCAGCGTGGCCCATGGTCTTGCCCTCGGGAGCCTCGAAGCCCGCGACGTAGCCCACGACGGGCTTGGAGACGTGCTCCTTGATGTACGCGGCCGCACGCTCCTCGGCGTCGCCACCGATCTCGCCGATCATGACGATCGCCGCGGTGTCGGGGTCGTTCTCGAACGCCTCAAGGCAGTCGATGTGCGTGGTGCCGATGATCGGGTCACCGCCAATGCCCACCGCGGTCGAGAAGCCGATGTCGCGCAGCTCGAACATCATCTGGTAGGTCAGCGTGCCCGACTTCGACACCAGGCCGATCTTGCCGGGACCAGTGATGTTGGCGGGCGTAATGCCCACGTTCGACTGGCCGGGCGTGATGAGGCCGGGGCAGTTGGGGCCAATCAGGCGAACGCCCTTGGACTGCGCGTACGCGAAGAACTCGGCGGTGTCGGCCACCGGCACGCCCTCGGTGATGATCACCGCGAGGCCAATGCCGGCGTCGACGGCCTCGATGACCGCGGCCTTGGTGAAGGCAGGCGGCACAAAGAGGACGGTGACGTCGGCGCCCGTGGCGGCCATCGCATCGGCCACCGTGCCGAACACCGGAATGGACTGACCGTCGAAGTCGACGGAGGTCCCGGCCTTACGGGGGTTGACGCCGCCGACGATGTTGGTGCCGGAGGCGAGCATGCGCGCCGTGTGCTTGGAGCCCTCGGAGCCGGTCATGCCCTGGACGATGACCTTGGAGTCGGAGTTGATGAAGATCGACATGTGTGGCCCCTTACGCGTTGGCCAGCTCGGCGGCCTTGGCCGCTGCGCCGTCCATGGTCTCGACGATGGTCACGAGCGGGTGGTTGGCTGCGGCAAGGATCTCGCGACCCTCCTCGACGGCGTTGCCGTCCAAGCGCACCACGAGCGGCTTGGTGGCCGCGTCGCCCAGCGTCTCGAGTGCGCCGACGATGCCGTTGGCCACCTCAACGCATGACGTGATGCCGCCGAACACGTTGACGAACACAGACTTGACCTGGGGGTCATTGAGGATGACATCGAGGCCGTTGGCCATGACGGCGGCCGATGCTCCACCGCCGATGTCGAGGAAGTTGGCGGGCTTGACACCACCGTGCGACTCACCGGCGTAGGCGACCACGTCGAGCGTGGACATGACCAGGCCGGCGCCGTTACCGATGATGCCGACAGCGCCATCGAGCTTCACGTAGTTGAGGTCGAGCGCCTTGGCCCTGGCCTCGAGCGGGTCCGCCGCGGCCTTGTCTTCGAGCGCCTCGTGGTCCTCGTGGCGGAAGCCAGCGTTCTCGTCGAGCGTCACCTTGCCGTCCAGCGCGATGATCGAGCCATCCTCGGTGCGCACCAACGGGTTCACCTCGACGAGCGTGGCATCCTCGTTCTTGTAGACGCCCCACAGCTTGATGATCACGTCGGCGACGGCGGCCTTGAGGTCCTCGGGGAAGTTCGCCGCGTCGACGATCTCCTTGGCCTTGGCCTCGTCGATGCCCACGAGCGGGTCAACGGCGACGCGCGCGAGGGCCTCGGGACGCTCGACGGCGAGCTGTTCGATCTCCATGCCGCCCTCGACGGAGCACATGGCCAGGTACTGGCGCTGCGCGCGGTCCAGCAGCACCGAGAAGTAGAACTCCTCGGCGATGGCGGCACCCGCGGCGATCATCACGCGGTGCACCGTGTGGCCCTTGATGTCCATGCCGAGGATCTGCTCGGCTGCGGCCTGGGCCTCTTCGGGCGAGCGGGCGAGCTTGACGCCGCCGGCCTTGCCTCGTCCTCCAGTCTTCACCTGGGCCTTGACGACGACAACGCCGCCTCCCAGCTTCTCGGCGGCGGCGAAGGCCTCCGCGGGGGTCTCGGCGACGATGCCGGGCAGCACGGGAACACCGTGCTTCTCGAACATGTCCCGAGCTTGGTACTCGTACAGGTCCATGTGCGTCCTTGCTGTGGGGAAGAGCAACGCGGGTCTCGCGCTGAAGTACGTGGGGGTCACGATACCGGTTCCCCGTGGCCGGCCCATGACACACCCCTCCCCCCACCCGTCAAATGGATCCATTTGCACGGTTGGAGGCGCCCCGCCGAGCAGCAAATGGATCCATTTGCACGGTTGGAGGCGCCCCGCCGAGCAGCAAATGGATCCATTTGACGGGAAAGGGGGGTGGGAGGCTGCGCGGATCAGAGGTCGGCAGAGTCTCCTGGGCGCACAAAGCCAGACTCGTACGCCACGATCACCGCCTGGGTGCGGTCCCGCACTCCCAGCTTGGTAAGGATCGACGCCACATGAGACTTCACCGTCTCGACGGACACGAACAGCCCCGTAGAAATCTCCTGGTTCGAACGTCCGCGGGCCAGTTGCCGCAGCACGTCTTGCTCCCGCTCGGTGAGCTCTGGCATGGCGCGCTCGGCGGGCGTGGCAAACCGCTCGATGACAGAGCGCGTGGACGACGGGAAGAGCAAGGACTCCCCCGACGCCACGATCCGCACCGCCTCGATGAGTTCGGTCGGGGGCACTCGCTTGAGCACAAAGCCCGATGCTCCCGCTCGCATGGCCTCGAACACGTACTCGTCGACCTCGAACGTGGTCAGTACCAGCACCTTCGCGTCACAGCCTTCGGCGAGGATGCGCCGAGTCGCCGCCAGCCCATCGAGTCCTGGCATGCGCACGTCCATGAGCACCACATCGGGAAGGTGCTCGAAGGCGCGCGCAATCGCCTCCTCGCCGTCGCCGGCCTCGGCGACCACCTCCCAGCCCTCGACAGAGCTCAGGATCGCGCGCAAACCCATCCGCACCAGCGGGTCGTCATCGACAATCTGGATTCTCACGCGTCTACCTTCGCCTTCAAGATGTCCCAGGGTTGCACGAACGACTCTGGTGCGAGCGCAGCGCCCAGCGGCAACAGTGCCAGCACCTCGAAGCCGCCCGCGGCGGTCCGCCCCGTACGGCTCGCCCCGCCCAGGAGTGCAGCCCGGTCACGAATGCCCGCGAGCCCATGGCCCGCCGTCAACCGCCGCGGGTCACCGTCTGGCGACGCGACGGTGCCGACCGCCCCCGGTCCGTTGACCACCCTGATACCTACCGCATCGGGCGTGGGGGCGACATGAACCTCGATGGCCGCCCCCGAGGCATGCTTGGCCGCGTTGGTGACGGCTTCGCGCACGATGGCGTAGGCCGTACGCGAGACGGGCCGCGGCGCATCGTCCATCCGTAGTTGTGCCTCCACCGTGAGCCCTGCGGCACGCGCCGCCGCCACCAGGTCAGGCAATTGCGCGAGCCCCGGCAGGGGCGCCCGCGGCTCGGGGTCGTCACCACGCAGCGCGGCGATGATCCGGTCGAGCTCGCCCATCGCCGCACGCCCGCGCTCTTCGATGTTGCGCAGCGCCTGGCGTGCGAACTCAGGGTCCGTGTCGAACACGTGAGCGCCCGCCCCCGCCTGGACGATGTTCATGGTGATCATGTGGCCGATGGAGTCGTGAAGTTCCTGGTCGATGCGCACCTGGGTTTCAGCGAGTTCCGCTCGAGCGGTCGCGCGCGCGATCAGTTCCGCGTCGCACGGACCCAGAGCCCAGCGGCCAAGAGGCTTGTGCAGGCACGCATAGTGATGCGAAATCCACGCGAACATCGGCACTGCCAGGGCGATCACCGGCGTGCCCACGAGGACCCACAACGTCACGGTGTCGACAATCGCCTGGGCCTGCGGCTCACTCGCTGGTGCTCCCGGCACCATCCCCAGCCGGTAGCCGGCCGCGAGCAGCCATGCCGCCACCAGTGTCACGGGCACCACCACCGTGCACAGCGCAAGCGCGAACCCCACCGGCCCGAGCACCACGCGCATGAAGATCCACGCGAGCGCGCGCCACGAGGTGCCGTCGTGCATCAGTGCATGACCCCAGCGCCCGGCGCCCGATGCGGTGAGCGGCTCACCAGGCGCGTGCAGCTGGTAGCCCCGCGGCTCGGGCTCATCGATGCCAGCGTCAAAGGTGACGTTGGCGACCTTGCGCTCGATCGCGCCAATGGGCCTCAGCGACCATTGGGCAAACCCCAGCACTGCCACGCCGAGCCACACGATCAGGAGCGCGAGACCGACCGCATACATGGTCACGATGTAGCTGAACCACAGGATCCCGAGCGGCAGGCCGGCGAGCAGATACGCCACCTCGCGGAACGTCCGCAGCGACCACGTGGCCGCGAAGTAGGTCCTGAGCGCTCTCATGCACCCATCGTGCCCGGTATCGCTGCGATCCGCCCACGCTCTCGCGGATGGATCGCACCTCCCCCACACGAGGGAGGTCGCTCAGGCTCACTCCCCCCAAGCGGGCCGATGCGAATCCCTCCCCTGGCCGCCCGATTGGCTCGCGAGCGGGCTGACCGGGGCACGCGTGCCTTTCTAGCGTCGGAGTGTCCCCACCGACAAGGAGGAATCATGAGTCCCCAGGGGTTGACCGGGCGCATCGCCCACTCCGCGGCAGCACGGCCGTGGCTCACCATCGCTGTGTGGCTCGTGGCGCTCGCCGCTGCGGGCTATGCCGCCACCGGCCTGGGAGATTCTCTGACCCAGGACGACTCGATCCAGGTCGCCACCGAGTCCGACACGGCCGCAGACCTGATCGCCGCGCACGAGGACGCCACCGACGCCTCGTCGGCCGCGGCAGGCACGATCGAGACCATCGTGGTCTCGTCAGACCGCCACTCGTTCGGCAGTGCCGAGTTCGACACTGCGCTGAGCGATCTCACGGCAACCCTGGGCACCCTTGAAGGGGTCGATGCGGTCACGGCTCCCACCGCATCGGAGCCCTTCCCCGTGGCACAGGACGGCGCGAGCGCACTGGTCACCGCGCAACTCACGGCCGACGACGACGGCCACGTGGTCGAGACCTATCTCGCAGCCCTTGAGCAGGCCCCGCCGGGCTTCACGTTCCTGCCCGTGGGCGACGCCTCGGGCGAGGCGGCCTTCGACACCCTCGCCGAGGAGGGCCTCATTCGGGGCGAAGCGATCGGCATTTCCGTGGCGCTGGTCATCCTCCTGGCGGTCTTTGGCGCTCTCGTGGCCGCGGGACTGCCCCTGGTGATCGCCATTGCCGCCATCACCTTGGCGGTCGGCGCGACCGCCCTGGTCGGCCAGGTCTTTGACCTGTCGTTCTTTGTGGTGAACATGATCACGATGATGGGACTCGCGCTCGGCATCGACTACTCGCTGGTCATGGTGCAGCGGTTCCGCGAAGAGCTGTCGCACGGACACTCCGTCATGGACGCGGTCACGGTCGCAGGCTCGACGGCGAACCGGGCGGTGCTGTTTTCCGGCATCACGGTGGTGATCTCGCTCGTGGGACTGTTGCTGGTTCCGTCGACGATCATGCGCTCGCTCGGCGCGGGCGCGATCGTGGTGGCCGTCATGGCCGTCGCCGCGTCGCTGACCTTGCTACCCGCGCTCCTGCGCTTGCTCGGACACCGCGTCAATGCAGGGCGTTTGCCGCTGCGTCACCCCGACGCCGAGCCACGGGCATGGCGTGCGATCGCCGCCACCGTGTCCGCTCGCCCCCTGGCCTGGGCCGTCGCCGGGTTCGCGCTGCTCGCGACGCTCGCGGTCCCCGCGCTGTCCATGCGACTGGCGTTCCCTGGCGTCGAATCTCTGCCCGAGGGGCATGACCTGCGCGTCGCCGTCGAGACCCTCACCGATGACTACGGCGTGGGGCAGGCCGTGACGGCTGTCGCCGTCGAGGGTGGGGCCGATGCGCGGGTTGCCATCGAGGCTCTCGCCACCCAGGTGAGTGCCGACCCTGCGTTCGGAGAGACATCGGTGGCCTACCTGGGCTCGGATGCGGTGCTCACCACGACCGATCTGTTCGATGGCGCGGACATCGAGGCAGACCGGGCCATCCAACGCCTGCGGGACCAGATCGTCCCCGCCGCGCTCGACGGGTCCGACGTCACCGCCCACGTGGGTGGCGACCAAGCGGAGGCCGTTGACTTCACCGCCGTGATCGAAGACGCGGCACCCTGGGTCCTGCTCGCGGTCCTGGGAGCGAGCTTTGTGCTGCTGCTGGTCTCGTTCCGGTCCGTGGTGGTTCCGGCCGTGGCGATCGTGCTCAACTTGCTGTCCACTGCCGCGGCCTTTGGCCTACTCGTCGCGGTGTTCCAGTGGGGCTGGGGCGCGAGCCTGCTGGGGTTCCCGCAGGTAGATGGCATCGCGCCCTGGATCCCGCTGTTCCTGTTCGCCGTGTTGTTCGGGCTGTCGATGGACTATCACGTGTTCTTGCTCAGCCGCATCAAGGAGCGTCACGACTCCGGCGCCGACACCAAGGAGGCGGTCGCCTACGGCCTGTCGCGCACGGGCTCGCTCATCACCGGTGCGGCACTAATCATGGTCGCGGTGTTTGCGGGCTTCGCCCTGGGCGACCTCGCCGAGTTCGCCCAGATGGGGTTTGGACTGGCGGCCGCGGTCATCATTGACGCGACGGTGGTGCGGTCGATCCTGGTTCCCGCGGTGATGACCATGCTCGGCGAGCGCAACTGGTACCTCCCGGGCTGGCTCCAGTGGCTGCCCGAGGTGAACCTCGAGGCGTCTGCCGACCCGCGCATCGGCCCGAACGGTGTGAGCCAGGACCGCCCCAAGGAGCCGGCGCTCGTCTAACCCCTCCCCCTCACGAGTCAAATGGATCCATTTGCTGGGTTTGACCGCTCCCCTCTCCCGTCAAATGGATCCATTTGACGGGAGAGGGGGCATAGCGGGACCAGCAAATGGATCCATTTGATCGGAAACCGGGGTTAGTGCACGTCGAACTTGTCGGCCGTCGCGCGGATCGAGCGGGCGGACTCGAGCAGAGCGGCCCGTTCGGCGTCATCCATCGGCACCGTCGCGTGGTGCTCGATGCCGTTGCGGCCAATCACGGCGGGCAGCGACATGCACACCTCGCCCACGCCCTCGTAGTCGATGAGCGTCGACACGGGCATGATGCGACGCTGATCGCCCAGCACAGCCTCGACGATACGCGCGCCGGCGGCGCCGACCGCATAGTTGGTCGCGCCCTTGCCTTCGATGATCGTGTACGCCGAGCGCATCACGTCGTGATGCATCTGCTCACGTACCTCGGGGGTCATCACGATGTTGCCGTCGCGGTCACGCCATTGCGTGAGCGGCTGCCCGCCTATGGTCGCCGAGGACCACAGCGCCACCTCGGAATCGCCGTGCTCGCCCGCGATGTAGGCGTGGACGTTACCCACTGCCACGTCGCACCTGGCCGCCACCTGATGACGCAGACGCGACGTGTCCAGGGCCGTGCCGGAGCCGAACATCTGCGCCGGGTCCATCCCCGACTTCTTGATCGCGGCAAGCGTCACCACGTCGACGGGGTTGGTCACCAGAATGTAGATCGCGTCGGGCGCGACCTTCAGGAGCGGCGGCAGCACCTTGTCCATCAGCGAGATGGTCGCGCCCGCCAGATCCATGCGGGACTGCCCGGGCTGCTGCTTGGCGCCGGCCGTGATGACGACCACGTCGGAGCCCTCGACCACGTCCACCTCGTTGGACCCGAGCACGGTCGCCTCGGGCATGAACTGGATGCCCTGAGCGAGGTCGAGCGCCTCCGCTTCAACCTTGGCCTTGTTGATGTCGTACAGCGCGACGGTGCGCGCGAATCCACGCATCAGTCCTGCATAGGCGAGGGTTGAACCCACCGCGCCTGCGCCAACAATCGATACCTTCGAGGTCTTGCTTTCCACGGTTCCTCCACTGGCTGATGGTCCACCGTCAGCCTAGCCGTACGTCCAGGTGGGCGTGCCCCACCCGGTCGGCGCCTAAAGCTTGTCGAGGTTGTTGAAGCGCAGCACGAGCCGCTTGACGCCGCCGTCCCCAAAGTCGACCACGGCCACTGCGTTGCGGCCTGCACCCTCGGTGCCCACAACCTTGCCCATGCCGAACTTGTCGTGGATCACGCGCTCGCCCGCTTCGAAGCCCACGTCCCCCGCGCCACCAGGCGGCGACGGCGGCACGTAGCGGGTGCGCACCGCACCGGCGCGCGCATACGAGTTGCCGTCCTCGCGGTCCTGCGAACCGCCGTACGAGCTGGAACCGCCGTAGGAACCAGAGCCGCCATAGGAACCAGAGCCGTAACCCTGGGACGACCACGAGCCCGACCCGCGCCGCTCCGAACGCCCGCGCAGCGAGGACATCGACGTCTCGGACACGGTCCACTCGACCAGCTCGGCCGGGATCTCCTCGCAGAACCGCGACACGGGGAAGTGCTGCGGCGCACCCCAGCTCGCCCGCACCTGAGCGC
Source organism: Demequina sp. (assembly GCF_047975725.1). Taxonomy (GTDB): domain Bacteria; phylum Actinomycetota; class Actinomycetes; order Actinomycetales; family Demequinaceae; genus Demequina. The sequence continues at coordinate 39,468 of NZ_JBKEED010000026.1, read as the reverse complement.
GCGTGAGGTAGAGCCGCTCGCGGGCGCGGGTGAGGCCCACGTATGCCAGGCGCCGCTCCTCTTCCATGTCCTTGGCCGAGCCGGACTCGATCGAGCGCATGTGAGGGAAGGTGCCGTCTTCCATGCCCGTGAGGAACACGACGGGGAACTCAAGGCCCTTGGCGGTGTGAAGCGTCATGAGCGTCACCACACCACCGGACCCGTCGGCGTCGGGCAGCTGGTCCGCGTCGGCCACCAGTGCGACCTTCTCCAGGAAGTCCGCGAGCGTGCCGTCGGGGTTCTCTTCGGAGAACTCGCGGCCCACCGCGACGAGCTCCATGATGTTCTCAACCCGCGAGGAGTCCTGGGGGTCGTCCGATGCGCGATAGGCCGCAAGCATCCCCGACCGGTCCGCGATGGCGTCGAGCACTCCCGCAGGTCCGTTGTCCCGCGCCAGCGCGCGCAGGTCGTCCATCATCGCCACAAACGCCTCGATGGCCCGCACCGCGCGTGCCTGCAGGTCGCTGTCCGCCGCGTGCCTGAGTGCGGCACCGAAACTCGAGGGAGCATCGGCCGTGGTGAGCGAGCGACGCATGCGGTCGATCGCCTCCACCGAGGTGTCACCGATGGCACGCTTGGGCGTGTTAATGATGCGCCTGGTCGCGATGTCGTCGTCCTCGTTCACGACGGCAGCGAGATAGGCGAGCATGTCCTTGATCTCTTTGCGCTCGTAGAAGCGCGTGCCGCCCACGACCTTGTACGGGATGTCGGCGCGCATGAAGCGCTCTTCGATCACTCGCGACTGGGCGTTGGCGCGGTACATGACGGCCACGTCGGCCGGCGCCACCTCGGACTCGCGCATGAGCCGGGCGACCTCGTCCGCGATGAACTTGGCCTCCTCCTGCTCGGTGTCGCCCGCGTAGCCGCGGATCTTCTCGCCGGCACCGGAGTCGGTCCACAGGTTCTTGGGCAGGCGCCCGTCGTTGTTGGAGATGACCGCGTTGGCCGCGGACAGGATGTTCTGGGTCGAGCGGTAGTTCTGCTCGAGCCGCACGGTGTGGGCGCGCGGGTAGTCCTTCTCGAACTCTAGGATGTTGCGAATGGTCGCGCCGCGGAACGCGTAGATGGACTGATCGGAGTCACCCACGACGGTCAGTTCGCCAGCGGGCAGTGAGGCGTCATCGGCGGGCCCCACCAGCTCACGTACCAGCACATACTGTGCGTGGTTAGTGTCCTGGTACTCGTCGACCAGGATGTGGCGGAACCGCTCGCGATAGGCGTGCGCAATCTGCGGGTTGTTCTGCAACAGGCGCACGGTCTTGACGATGATGTCGTCAAAGTCGACCGCGTTGGCCGCTTCGAGACGGCGCTGGTACTCGCCATAGGCACGCCCTGCGGCGTGCTCGATCGAGAACCGCGAGGCCATCTCGGAGGCCGCGAGCGCGGTCTGCGGGTCAATCAGCTCGTCTTTGAACGTGCCGATCTTGTTCAGCAGCGCCTTCGCCGTGAACTTCTTGGGATCGATGTCCAGTTCCTTCATGACGAGCTTCATGAGGTTCTGGGAGTCGGACGAGTCGTAGATGGAGAACGAGGACTTCAGCCCCGCCGCCTCGTAGTCCGCGCGCAGCATGCGCACGCAAGCGCTGTGGAACGTGGCGACCCACATGCGCCGGGCCTCGGGACCCACCAGGTGCTCGACGCGCTCGCGCATCTCACCTGCGGCCTTGTTGGTGAAGGTGATCGCGAGGATCTGGTGCGGCCGCGCCCGTCCGGATTCAAGCAGGTGGGCGATCCGGTGCGTGAGCACACGGGTCTTGCCGGAGCCGGCCCCCGCGATGATCAGCAGGGCATCGCCCTCGTGCAAGACGGCCTCCGCTTGGGAGGGGTTCAGACCCTCCACCAGGGGCGAGTGGGGACTGTCGGCGAGATCGAAGAGCGCATCCATGACCCGCATGAGTCTAGGCGGTGGCACCGACACTGGGCGACGGCTCCGTCACCCCTGTGGACACACTCGCCCCTTCTTCAGGGCCGATGCGCTAGCTGGCTTTTGCGGCGACGGTCCCGTGCCGTTCGAGCGCCACGAGCGCCGCCTCAGCGCTGGCGCGCACAGCAGGGTCGGCGTCGTACTTGGACAGCCCCAGCAGGATGCGCCAGATCTCGCGGTCGGCCACCAATTGCCGCGCGGTCGCGAGAATCGCGAAGCACCGTGCGACGGTGGCGCGCACCTGGGGGCGGGGGTCGTCGGCCATCTTCTTGAGTTCGGGCACCATGCGCGCGAGTTCGCCGATCCGTGCGACGCGCGCCTCATCGCGCGCGGCCTGCTCTGCGGCGATCACCGGCGCGAGCCGCGGCGCGGGTTGGTGAGCCTGATGGTGTCCCGTCCAGAACGCGAGAGCGCGCAGCCGAGCATCGTCCTGCTGAGGGCGCACAGCGGCGCCAGCCATCGTTGTCATGTCTCTCGGGCGGCTCCATCGCGCCCGCTCCTGGGGCGTTAATGTACTCCGATTTGCCCGTTTTGCAAGGGGTCCTGACAAACCCGGCCAGCCCGCGCATCGGCCCTGTGTCCCGGCCCTGTGCCCACTCAGCGTCAGCTCGCCAGGCGCGGCACCTCTGAGCGTCCCGCGAAGGCCGGTAGTACGCGGCGTTCGATCATCGACAGCACCTCGGCCGCAGTCGCACTGGGGTCCTCGCTGGCGTGGACGGCGAACCGGCGGTCGGCAGAGCCGCCGTCCAGTTCCCGCAACCGCGCACTCAACCCGCCCACGGCGTGCACATCCTGGGCGCAGTACACGGCGGGGTCGGGGCTGACGGGCAGGGCCGGCTCCGTCTCGCGCCACTGCCGCCACGCCTCTCGCGGGACGGCGAGCACGTGGACGTCGAAACGCAGCGCCCCGACCGTGCCCCACGACAGGGGAGCAAAGCCCAGTCCCAGGTGCCACACCTCACTCGGGTAGTGGAAGCGATCGCCGTCTCCCACGAGCCCCCAACCGCTCAGCACGGGCACGATCTGCTGGTCGACCATCAGGCGAAAGGTGCGCTTGGCGCTGGGCACAGGCTCGACGGGCGGCAGGGATGCACGCAGTCGGCGGGAGCGGCTCCGCTCCCCCAAAGGAACGCTCATACCTCCTGTTCTACACAGAAAGGACGTATGCGTCGCGTTCAGAAGGTCACGTTCACATACCGTTCAGGCGGTCGGGAGGGCCGATGCGGGGGTTGGCTCCGCTGCGAAGGCGTCAGACGATGCGGCGCTGGGCGGCCCAGTGGGCAAGCTCGTGACGGTTGGTGAGCTGCAACTTGTGCAGCACCTTGCCCACGTGCGTCTCGACCGTCTTGATGGAGATGAAGAGCTTCTCCCCCACCTCGCGGTAGGTGTAGCCACGAGCAATCAGGCGCATGACCTCTTGCTCCCGTGCGGTGAGCTTGTCGAGGTCCTCATCTGCCGCGGCGACCTCTCCGCCAGCCGCGCCAAAGGCGTCGAGCACAAAGCCCGCCAGGCGTGGGGAGAACACGGCGTCGCCGGAGGCCACCCGGCGCACCGCATCGGACAGGTCCGGGCCGGAGATGGACTTGGTGACGTAGCCGCGCGCCCCCGCGCGGATGACGGACACGACATCCTCTGCCGCGTCCGAGACCGACAGTGCCAGCACGCGGGTGCCGTCGACCTTGCCCTTAATGTCGGCGAGCACGTCGAGCGCGCCACCGCCCTCACCGCCAGGAAGGTGGACGTCGAGGATCACGACCTGGGGCCGCGCGGAGAGGATCTCGGCGACCGCCGACTCGACGTCGCGGGCCTCGCCCACCACCTCGATGTCCGCGTCGAGCGACTGGCGCACGCCCACCCTGATCACATCGTGATCGTCGACGATCACCACTGTCACACTCATCTCGAGCCTCCTGTCGGCATGTGGATGGATACCTCGGTACGGGTCCCGATGGAACTGCGAATCTCTGCACTGCCGCCATGACGCGCGACGCGCCCCATGATGGACTGCCGGATGCCCAGGCGGTCCTCCGGCACGGTGTCGGGGTCAAAACCCGGGCCTGCATCACGCACGAACACCTCGTACTCGCGGGCAGTGAGCTCCGCGTAGACGGTGATGGGCCCCTCGCCGTGGCGGGCCGCATTGGCGACGGCCTCGCGCGAGGCCTGCACGACGGCGTGAAGGCGCTCGTCGGTAGGCCTATCCCCCACGCACACCACCTCGATGGCCACCCCGCTCGAGTCCTCGACCTCCGCGACAGCATCCTTCAGCGCCTGTGCAACGGACTCGTCCACCGTGGCCCGGTCCTGGTACAGGTAGGCGCGCAGATCTCGCTCCTGGGCCCGCGCGAGCCGGGCGACGGTGTCGGCCTCGTGGGCGCGGGCGCGAATCAGCGTGAGCGTCTGCAGCACCGAGTCGTGAAGGTGCGCGGCGATCTCCGCCCGCTCGTGGTCACGGATGCGCTCCTCGCGTTCGATGCCCACCTGGCGAATGAGTCGCAGCCACCACGGCGCAAGCAGCAAGGCCCCGCCCACCGCCACCACGATGGGCGTCACGATCGAGCGTGCCACCATGTTGTCGGTGTATTTCCACGCGGCGAACCACCACAGCGCCCCCACTCCGAGCGTGAGGCCTACAAGCAAACGGATCCACGCGTCGCGCCGGAAGATCCCTGCGACATCGAGCCGGCGCGCATCCTGGCCAAAGGCGCCGTCGAGGGGGCTCCACACCAGGCCCAAACCGGCGAAGTACACCACGAGCGGGATGATCCAGGGAGCGAGTTCCTGCGTTCCCCAGCGGTCGACAGCGAGGACCGCCGCGACCGCGAGCAGCGCCGCTCCCGCCAGCACACGCCACACCACCGGCACCCCCCGTCGCCGCGCAAGCGGGCGCGCGACAGGCAGGCTCGGGTGGCTGGTCATGGAGCCATCGTCACACAGGGCGCGTGCGGCGGGAACAAGGCTGAGCAGATGTCAGGGGCGCCGCCCCTCAAAGTTCAGGGGCGGATCAGGGTGTCACCTCATAGCCGAGCAGCTCGTGGCACGCGGACACTGGTGGAAGCATCGCCGTCATCACGGCGCACGAAACATCGCAAGGAGCATCATGACCGACATCCCGCCGCCTCCCAAGGAGGCCGCGTTCTTCACCAGCATCCGTCAATGGGGGCTGATGCGCGGCGACAACGGCGTCATTGGAGGCGTGGTCGAGGGACTGGGCCTGCGCGTGGGCATGGCGCGGGTGCCGGCCCGCCTCATCGTCGTGCTGATGTTGATCGCGCTACCCGGGGTGACCATGCTCGCCTACGCCGCCGCCTGGGGCCTGCTGCCCGACCGCCGCGGCAACATCATCATCCAGAACTTCGGTCGCGGCGTCACCAATGTGGGGGCCCTCCTGGGCATCGCGGCACTGAGCCTCATCGGCTTGGCGACGCTCGACAACGTCCCGGTACTCAACTTCTTTGGCTGGGGCGCCGTGGGTGCGCTGAACGAGTACGGCCACATCAGCGGTCCGTTCGACGCCATCGTGACGCTCGTGCGCGTCGCGATCCCGCTCACCCTGCTCGCCGGCGTCGTCGTCGCCATCGTCTTCGCGGTGCGACGTGGACGTCGCACCCCGCCGCCTGGCACGGGCCCGCACGTGCCACCGCCGCCGCCGGCGACCCCCGGCACGCCGACCGACGCAGCACCCCACTCTGAGCAGGGCCCCGTGAACGACGAGTCCGGCGACAGCGCTCGCGCGGGTGCCACGCCACCCCCGCCGCCGAGCGGAGATGCCGCTGGTGCAGCCGCGGCTGGTGCCGCGGCTGCGATGGCCACAGGCGCATCGGCCGTCAGCACGCACGGTGCGCCTGCACCCTGGGAGCCGGCGCTGCTGCCGGGCGACCCCCGTGCAGGCGTGGCGCCGTCACGTGGGGTCGCATCCCCGCCCCCCACCACCCACACGTACGACTACGGCACGGCCGCACCACAGCCGGGCGCACAGCGCTACGGATACTCCTACGACCCTGCGCTCGGCGGGCCTCGTGTCGCCGCTTCGCAGGCACCGCCTGCCCCTCCCGCTCCGCTCGCCGCTCCGGCGCGCGCCCCCAAGCGCCGTGTGCCCGGCCCTGGCAAGGGCGCGTGGCTCGCCTTCTTGGGTGTGCTGATCCTGTCAGCGGCAGTCGTGCTCGCGGTCGAGAGCAACGACCGGCTCGCGGTCAGCCCTGCCCTTGCATGGGGTGCCTGCGTGACCGTGGGACTCGGCGCCATCCTTGTCGTCGTCGCCTTGGCTGGCCGCCGCCTGGGGTTCTTGGGCTTCATGTCCATAGGCGCGGTGCTGCTGTCCGTAGCATTCGCGGGCAACGCGAACGAGATCCGCGACAACTACGACAATGGCTGGGGCTGGTGGGACGAGCCCAACCCGTGGTCCGAGGGCGTCATCACCGAGGAGTACGTCGAAGAAGTGCCCGAGATCGAGACCACGCCCGTCGACCTCACTTCCGAGGTAGGCGACGGGTTCTCCACCACCTACATCGCAGGCGCCTGTACCACCCCCGTCACGTACGACGCCTGGGAGGAGGCCTCGCTGTGGGGTGAGGACTCGGCAAGCATGCGGCTCGGCGAGATCACTGCCGACACCGAGATCGACCTCAACGCCACGCACACCCGTGTCACGGTGCCATCCGGAACCTCGCTCGTGATCGAAGGCGCTGGCGATACCACGGTGGTGTGGGCGGGACTCGACATCGAATGCCACAACTGGACCGAACCCGAATGGGATGAGTACGGACAACCCGACTACTCCCAGCCCAGCACGATATTCGAGGCCACCAACCCCGACGCCCCCGTGCTGACCCTCACCGCCGCCGACGGAGCCGTCATCTACCTCGAGGAGGTCACCCCGTGATCACCACCGACATTCGCCGCGGAGCGGGCCAGCGTGTGTCCGCCGCCGTGTGGGGCCTGCTGGTCATCGGCGCGGGCGTCACGTCCATGCTGGCCTATTCGGGCTACGAGATCGACCTCGAGCTTGCCGCCATCATCCTGCTCGCGAGTGTGGGCGGCTGGCTGCTCCTGACCTCCGCCATCTCCGGGCTGGGCCGTCGGCGCGAGGTCGCCGCCGCGACCGCTCCCGTGGTCGAGGAGCCCAGCGACGCCGTCGACCCGGGAGCCGATGAGGCCGTCGAGGAGCCTGCCGTGGCAGACGAGCACGCGGCCGACGAACCCGCCGTGGCAGAGGAGCCCGCGGCCGACGAACCCGCCGTGGCAGGCGAGCACGCGGTCGACGACGACGCCGTCGAGCAGGAGCCTGAGCCCACTAGTGACGAGTCCGAAGAACCCCAGCGCTAGCGAGAAGCCAGCACGCGCATCGGCCCTCCGAGGGTGCGATGAGCAAACGACGATGGCGGGACCCAACAGGGTCCCGCCATCGTCGTTTCACGGCCGCCGAGCGGACGTGAGTGCCTGCCAGGGTGCATGAGAGTCGCGAAGACCGACCACCACGTCCTGCTAGGGCGCTAGGACAGGGAGACCCTTACTCCCACTCGATGGTGCCCGGGGGCTTGCTCGTGACGTCGAGCACCACGCGGTTGACCTCCGACACCTCGTTGGTGATGCGGTTGGAGATGTGGGCGAGCACGTCGTAGGGAAGCCGCGACCAGTCGGCCGTCATAGCGTCCTCGGAGGACACGGGACGCAGCACGATCGGGTGGCCGTAGGTGCGGCCGTCGCCCTGCACTCCCACCGAGCGCACATCGGCGAGCAGCACCACGGGGCACTGCCAGATTTCCTGGTCGAGGCCGGCCTTCGACAGCTCCTCGCGGGCGATCGCGTCCGCGCGGCGCAGAATCTCCAAGCGCTCCCAGGTGACTTCGCCAATAATGCGGATGCCCAGGCCGGGGCCGGGGAACGGCTGGCGTCCCACGATCTCCTCGGGGATGCCGAGCTCGCGACCGACGGCGCGCACCTCGTCTTTGAACAGGGCGCGCAGCGGCTCGACGAGCGAGAACTGCAGGTCCTCGGGCAGTCCACCCACGTTGTGGTGGCTCTTGATGTTGGCTGCACCCTCGCCGCCGCCGGACTCGACGACGTCGGGGTACAACGTGCCCTGCACCAGGAACTCGACCTGCTCGCCGTGCGAGCCGGCCTCCTCGACCACCTGACGCGCGGCGTCCTCGAACACACGAATGAACTCGCGGCCAATGATCTTGCGCTTGGTCTCGGGGTCCGTGACACCGGCGAGGGCGGTGAGGAACCGCTCCTTCTCGTCACGGATGATGAGCCGCACCCCGGTGGAGGCGACAAAGTCCTTCTCGATCTGCTCGACCTCGCCGGCACGCATCAGGCCGTGGTCCACGTGGATGCACGTGAGCTGGTCGCCCACGGCCTTCTGCACGATCGCGGCAGCGACAGCGGAGTCGACTCCGCCGGACAGCGCGCAGATCACGCGCTTGTCACCCACCTGCTCGCGGATGATCGCGACCTGCTCGTCGATGATCGAGGCATTGGTCCAGTCGGGCGTGAGACCCGCGACGTTGTACAGGAAGTTCTCGATCGAGGCCTGACCCAGCGGCGAGTGCTTGACCTCGGGGTGCCACTGCACGCCGCACATCTTGAGCTCGAGGTTCTCGAAGGCCGCCACAGGCGCGCCCTCGGTGGTCGCGAGCACCTCGAAGCCGGGGGGCGCCTCTTGCACGGAGTCGCCGTGGCTCATCCACACCTCTTGGACGGCGGGACTACCCGCGAGGGCGGTGCCTGCCGTGTCGACCGACGCCTGAGTGCGGCCGTACTCCCGCAGTCCGGTCTTCGCGACGGTGCCGCCCATGGCCTGCGCCATCGCCTGGAAGCCGTAGCAAATGCCCATCACGGGGATGCCTGCCTCGAACAACGCGGGGTCCACCGACGGGGCGCCGTCCTCGTACACCGAGGAGGGCCCGCCGGACAGGATGACGGCCTGCGGGTTCTTGGCGAGCATGTCGGCCGCACTCATCGAGTGCGGCACCACCTCGGAGTAGATGCTCGCCTCGCGCACGCGGCGAGCGATCAGCTGCGCGTACTGCGCACCAAAGTCGACGACCAGGACGGGACGGTGCTGGGTGGTGACGGTCATGAGGCCTCCTTGGCGCCACGCAGCTCGCGCGCGACCCGGTGCTCGATGAAGAAGGACAGCAGCGGCACAACGCCGCCGAGGAACATGGTCGCGAGACGGCCGTAGCCCCAGCGCGCCTGCATCCACAGCTGCAGGACGGTCGCGACGTAGACGATGTAAACGAAGCCGTGGACCTGGGCGAGGATGCCCAGCCACTCCTCCATCGAATCCGAGGCAGTGAACACTCCCACGTAGCGCAGCATCCCTGCGAATACCAGGATCAGCATGAGTCCCGTGATGATCGCCATGACGCGGTAGCGCGTCAGGGCGCCGCTCGTGACGGCCGATGCGGGTGCTGGGCGAGGCGCGGCAGTCGCCGCGGTCTCGGGTTCAGTCACGGGGTCCTCCCTGGGAGTGGTCCTGCGCGGGGGCGGTGTCACCCTCCGGCGCTGCGCGTCCATTGTCCCGTATCCAGCGCCCACCCACGAACACGAAGAACGCCCCAAACAACCACCATTCGATCGCGTACGTGAGCGACCGGAAGTTCAGGGACCGCTCCGGCTCGACGATGGGCAGCGCACGCAGCCCGTCCTCGGGGGTCTGGGCGTTCATGAGCGTCGAGTACAGCGGCGAATCCCAGTACTGGGCCAGCACCGCGGGCGACAATCCCGGCACCCACATGGTGCCTACGGGTGGGTCCTCCCCGGGAGGTGCCGTGGGCGCCGCACCCTCGGCCGAGCGCAAGTGGCCGTCGACGCGGGAAGCTACTGGCGCATCGGCCATATACCCGGCGACCTCGTCCGGCGCGAGCCAGCCCACCACCACCGGCAGGGTGGCCTCTTCTCCTGTCCCGGTCGCGTCAGCGTCGACAGTGAAGGCGCGCACCACGAGCACGGCCTCCTGGCCGTCCACCTCGCGGTCGGGCACCAATGCGACGGGCGCGTCCGCCCATGAACCGTCCGCCCACACGTCGCGGCCCATGGCGGTGTCAGCATTGGTGGCGGGCGCGAGCAGATCGGCAATCGGCACGGCGGGATCGCTGAGGATCACCTCGCCCTGCGCAGAGGCGCGGGTCCACTGCCACCAGCCAAGGGAGCCGCAGAAGATCAGTGCGCCGAGCGCGACCACACTGACGAGACTGACGGGCACCCACCGTATGGGTCCGCGCGTGGTCATCGAGAAGATCGCTTGGTGCGGGTGGTGGTGCCACCCGATGCCGACGACTCGCCGCGGATGGTGCACACCCGGTCACGGCCATCAGCCTTGGCGGTGTACAGCGCCTGATCGGCGCGCATGATGGCGTGGTGGGGGCTGCCCGACTGGTCGCCGTAGGTCAGGCCAATCGACACCGTGATGGAGTGGTCGTGGTCGCCACAGGTCACGGGAGCCGCACCCACGCGAGAGCGCACTCGTTCCATCATGATGGTCGCGTCCGAGATGGTCGCTTCTGGCAGCACGAAGATGAACTCCTCACCGCCCCAGCGTCCCACAGAATCGGAGACCCTCAGCGCCCCCCTGAGACGCGCTCCCACGGCGGCGAGGACCTTGTCTCCGCAGGCGTGACCCCACTCGTCGTTCACGGCTTTGAAGTGGTCAAGGTCGGCCACAGCGAGGCAGAACTCCTCGCCCCCCGGCAGGCTCAGGTGCTCGAGCCGCTCCATCACCGGACGACGGGTCGCCAGCCCGGTGAGCGCATCGGTGTTGGCCAAATACTCGGCGCGGGCCGCACTCTCGGCGGCCTCCGAGCGGGCCTGCTCGGCGCGAAAATGCGTCAGGGCGGCGAGCACAAAGAGCGTGCTGCCCACCAGCAGGGCGTTCACGGAGAACATCGTGGCGAGCACGACCTCGGGCATCTCGACGCGCGCCGCCTCGACGGGGAAAGCAAACTGCGCCGTGAGGAAGGCCGCGAGCGCGGCGGCGGCGAAGAGCCAGCGCAGCGCCTGCTGGCGTTCGGTGAACACCAGAAACACGAGCTGTCCCGCGAGCAGCAGATGCAGGTGCAGCCCTGCCTCCCAGCCCACCCACACCGACACGGCCAGCAGCTGAACGACCGCACACGTCATGAACAGCAGCGCGGCGGCGAGTTGGCGGCCCAGCCTCGCGAGCAGGATCGCAGCGACGAACGCGAGAGAGAAGCCGATGTTGAGCGTGATCAGGCCGCTGAAGGCCTGAAAGTCAAAGGTCATGAAGAAGGCCGTGTACGACAGCGTGACGATCAGCCCGAACACCGCGACGGCATGGATGGTCGACACGGCACGTCCCTCTGCCCCGCCCAGGCGTCCCACCTTGCGGTCCAGCAGTCTGCCGACCACGTCACTGATCTGGTTCGCGCGTGCGCGATCCCCCCGACCGGCCCCCATGTTCTCCCTCCAAGCGGCCATCCGCGGCGGCCCCTCGTGTCCGCACGCGGCCCCCGGCCGTCTGCTCACCTTACTTGCCAGGACCCACACTCACCAGGGGTGTCACGGGCGCCTCACGGCTGGGCCGGTGGCCCAGCAAGCGCATCGGCTCGCACCACGTTGCGGCCGGCAGCCTTCGCTCGGTACAGCTGAGCGTCGGCAAACCCCAGGACTTGGTCGATGTGCGCCCCAGGCGTGGCCGCCGCGAGTCCGATGGAAACGGTCACGTGCGCGACCGCCTGGGGCGGGGCGTGCTCGGCCTGGATGGCTGCACGGGCGCTCTCCATGAGGGCGAGCCCTTGCGCGAGGTCCGCGCCGGGAACCACCACTAAGAATTCCTCGCCTCCCCACCGCGCCACGGTGCCGCGACCACCCACAGCGCTGACCAGCGTGCGGGCCACGTGCGCGAGCACCACGTCGCCAGCGCCGTGACCCAGACGGTCATTGACCTTCTTGAAGCGGTCGAGGTCGACCTGCGCCACACAGAACTGGCCGTGATGCGCAGCGTCGGCGAGCACGGGCGCCATCCCGCGGCGGTTCAGCACGCCCGTGAGGGCATCGGTACGGGCCGCGACCTGAGCCTCGTCGAGCAGACGCTGATTGTGGCGGCGCTGGCGCACAAAGAAGTAGTTGTTGAACCACGCGAGCATCGACACCACGATCACCACCACCATGACGTTGCCCGTCGCAAACCCGCGGATCTGCACCTCGGTCAGGGCGACTCTGCCCTGCGCAAAGGGCTCACCCGCATAGGTCCACACCAGCGCTGCCGTCGCCACCGCCGTGAGCGCGAGAGCGCCACGCCACTGCTGAGGTGTCAGCACTACAAAGGCCAACGCCCCGACCGTCAGGAGCGGCAACTGGAAGCCGGCATCGACGGAGAAAACTGAGGCGAGGTACACGAACTGCGCGATGGGAGCGGCAAGCCCCACGATGGCGGCGGCCAGGTGCCACTGACGTCGGTTGAGCACCAGGCACCCGCACCACACCCCCACGAGCAACAAGTGGGTGAGCGCGGGAGGGAGCGTGGCGGGCGGGTCCATCACAGCGATGGCAAGCACCCACGGCGCAGAGACCACCGCGGCGAGCAGAAAGAACCGATTGCTGGCCATGACGGAGCGCGCGAGCATCTGATCCATGGACGGCACGCCCATGTTGACGAACCTCAGAAAGGCTCGGGTGAGCGGACCGCGGGCCCGCGTGCTCGTCATGACGCCGCCTTGTTCCAGTGGGGACCGGAACCGGGGTCGCCAACGCCATCGCTCCCCCGGATGCCGCACCCGCGCCAAAGGTGCGGGTGTGGCGAGTGTAGGCTCGTTGGTCGATCAGCGGGAATGCGATGTGGCGCGATGCACACGCCTTCGCGCTCGCCACGCATCCCGCAGCGCGCGCCGCTCGGGACCTCCGTCGCAGGCGCGACGAACACTCCCGTGAAAGGATGTTGGACGTGGCACGGAGCATCTATATCGCTTCAGCAGAAGGCGACAGCGGCAAATCCACCATCGCGCTCGGAATCGTCAACCAGCTGGCCCGCACCGTGGGCCGCGTGGGCGTCTTCCGGCCAGTGGCGCGGGTCGCCGACGGTTCGGACTACGTCCTTGACCTCCTGCTGGGACACGACGCAATCGATCTGACCTACGACGAGGCCGTGGGCGTGACCTACGAGGACGTCCACCAGGACCCCGAGAAGGCCATCTCGACCATCATCTCCCGCTATCACGCGGTCGATCGCAAGTGCGATGCCGTCGTGATTGTCGGCACCGACTACACCGATATCACCGGTGCGGCTGAGTTCGAATTCAACGCGCGCATCGCCGCCAACCTGGGCTCCCCCGTGGCGCTCGTGGTGCACGGCCGCGACCGCACCCCTGAGGAGATCGCACGCGTGGTCGAACAGACCCGCGCCGAGCTCGAAGACAGCCATGCCCGCGTGGCCGCCGTCTTCGCCAACCGCTGCGATCCCGACCAGCTTGAGCAGATCCGCGCCGTCCTGCCCGCAGACATCGGCATGGGCGCCCTGCCCGAGGACCCCGTCCTCATTGCACCGCTGTTGTCGGCGCTCATGCAGTCTGTCGACGGCAGGCTCGTGTCCGGCGACGAGTCGCTCCTGTCGCGCGAAGTGCGCGCGGTGCTGATCGGCGCGATGACCCCCGAGCACCTGCTCGAGCACCTGGTCGACGGCGCCGTCGTCATTACCCCCGGCGACCGGTCTGATGCGCTCGTCACGCTGCTGTCCGCCCACGCCGCCGAGGGCTTCCCGTCGCTGGCCGGCGTCATCCTCAACGGTGGCTTTGCCACGCCCAGTCCCGTGGGCCGCTTGGTCGAAGGTCTGGGCTCGTCTCTGCCCATCATCACGACCGAGCACGGCACGTACGGCACCGCCCGCCGCGCCTGGAACACGCGCGGACGCCTGTCGCGCGAGTCGCAACTGAAGGTGGACCTCGCGCTGTCGATGTTCGACCGCCACGTTGACACCGACGCGCTCGGCGCCCTGCTCGACGTGGCACGCACCGACGTCATCACTCCGCTGATGTTCGAGTACGACCTTCTGGACCGTGCGCGCGCCACCCGCCAGCGCATCGTCCTTCCTGAAGGCGAAGACGACCGCATTCTGCGTGCCGCCTCGACGCTGCTCACCCGCGACGTGTGCGACCTGATCATCCTCGGCAACGAGGCCTCGATCCGTGCCCGCGCCGGCGAGCTCGGCCTCGAGATCGACGCTGCCCAGATCGTCTCGCCCCACGACGAGGAACTCGTCGAGCGTTTTGCGGCCGAGTACTACGAGCTGCGCAAGCACAAGGGCGCCACCATCGAGGCCGCGCGCGACCGTGTCCAGGACGTGAGCTACTTCGGCACCATGATGGTCCAGATGGGCTACGCGGACGGCATGGTGTCCGGCGCCGCGCACACCACGGCCCACACGATCATGCCGTCGTTCCAGATCATCAAGACGGTGCCCGGCACGTCCATCGTGTCCTCGGTGTTCCTGATGTGTCTGGCCGACCGCGTGCTGGTCTACGGCGACTGCGCCGTGAACCCTGACCCCACCGCCGAACAGCTCGCCGACATCGCCATCTCGTCCGCCGAGACCGCGCTGCAGTTCCACATCGAGCCGCGCGTGGCGATGCTGTCGTACTCGACCGGCGAGTCCGGCACTGGCTCCGACGTGGACAAGGTGCGCGAGGCCACCCGCCTGGTGCGCGAGCGCCGCCCCGACCTGTTGGTCGACGGGCCGATGCAGTACGACGCCGCCGTCGAGCCTTCCGTGGCCGCTGCTAAGGCTCCCGATTCTCCCGTGGCAGGCCAGGCCACCGTGCTGGTGTTCCCCGACCTCAACACCGGTAACAACACGTACAAGGCCGTCCAGCGCTCCGCAGGCGCGGTCGCGGTCGGCCCCGTTCTTCAGGGGCTCAACAAGCCCGTCAACGACCTGTCCCGCGGCGCGCTCGTCCAGGACATCGTCAACACCGTCGCCATCACGGCAATCCAGGCTCAGGGCCTGGACACCCAGGAGGGATAGTCCATGACTGTCAATTACGAAGGCCTCGCTCTGGTCCTGAACTGCGGCTCGAGCTCCGTGAAGTATCAGGTCGTGGACACCACGCAGGACGAGCCCCTGGCCTCCGGCCTGGTCGAGCGCGTCACCCAGCACACCGAGGCGATCCGCGAGATCATCGCCTCGCTGTCCGAGCCGGACTCCGGAGTGGACCTCAGCAAGCTCACCGTCGTTGGCCACCGCGTGGTCCAGGGCGGCGCGGAGTTCTCCGCCCCCACCATCGTCGACGATGAGGTGGAAAAGAAGATCGCCGTGCTGGCGACCCTCGCGCCTTTGCACAACCCGGCCAACCTGGCGGGCATCACCGCCGCTCGCGCAGCCTTCCCCGAGCTGCCGCACGTCGTGATCTTCGACACCGCGTTCCACTCGACCCTTCCCGAGGCGGCGTACACCTACGCGATCGACCGTCGGGTGGCGCAGGAGCACGGCGTGCGTCGCTACGGCTTCCACGGCACCTCGCACAGCTACGTCTCGCGCGAAACTGCCGCACTGATGGACCGCGACCCGGCTGACCTGTCGATGATCGTGCTGCACCTGGGCAACGGCGCATCGGCGACCGCAGTCCAGGGCGGCCACTCGGTCGACACCTCGATGGGCCTGACGCCGCTCGAGGGGCTCGTCATGGGAACGCGTTCCGGTGACATCGACCCTGCCGTCTCGCTGCACCTCGCTCGCACGGCCGGCATGACCATCGACGAGGTCGACGCGCTGCTGAACCGCCAGTCCGGCATGCTCGGCATGACCGGATACTCGGACATGCGCGACGTGTGGAAGGCGGCCGACGAGGGCTCGCGCGAGGCGCAGCTCGGACTCGAGGTCTATTGCCGTCGCATTCGCGGCTACGTGGGCCAGTACTTTGCCCAGATGGGTGCGCTCGACGCGATCACCTTCACCGCGGGCGTGGGCGAGAACGACGACCTGGTGCGTCTGCACTCGCTGCAGGGCCTCGAGGCGCTTGGCATCGTCATCGACCCCGAGCGCAATGCGGGTCGCAAGAAGACCGCGACGCTCATCAGCACTGATGACTCTCCCGTGCAGATCTGGGTGGTGCCCACCAACGAGGAGCGCGAGATCGCGTTGCAGTCCATCGCAGCGGTGTCCTAGTACGCGTACATTCTCCCGCTATGGGAGGAACATCCCATAGGTGTGACAAACGCCACATTGCGGTTTTCCAAGTGTTGCGAATGGTCGCGGTACAGTTGCGCAGATGGCCCTGAGACCTGGGGCGATGAGCAATGAGGACCCCCCAGTGATCGATGTCACCACCTGGACCGTGCACGCCACGCGCGAGCCATCACCGCACTTCATCGCGGCCATGGACCGGCGGTGGCGCGATGGCCTCCAGTGCGCCCAAGAGCACAAGGATGGACCCGCTCACACGGCAAGCCCTTGCGCCTGGCGCCAGTGCCCGCTGCATGCGCTCGCGTTGCTTCACGTGGACCGCGCGGCCCACAAGCGACGACTGCGCACCCAGTACTTTGGCTCGGGAGACTGCACGGCTACTGGCCACGGCTTCACGCCCATGTCTGACCTCATTCCGGGCGACATGTACGGGCCCGAGTCTCTTGAGGTTGCCCACACGGGCTCGCGCTCGCCGCTGGCTGCGGCCATCGAGGCGGCCAAGAGCGACCCCGGCCTGCTCGCCGTGACGGTCATCACCGAATCTCAGTTTGTCGACATCGACACGTTTGACGAGCACTCCGGGCAGTTGCTGCGCCCCGCGATGCACGGAGCGGTCCTGCCCTTTGTCTATGCCAGCGCGGACGAGACGGAAGACGACGCCTGGGAGCGTGAGGACCTGCTGCGGGCCAACGGCTACTCGACCTACACGCTCGACGCGACCGTGATGGGCGAGGACCCCCACGCGGCCCACAGCAACCTCGCGATCCTCATGGAGGACGTGCTCGACGAGATCGCGCATCTCAAGGTCGACGCCTCTGCGCGGATCGTCTCGCACGCCTCGTTGTGGCCGCTCATCGTGGTGCGTGCGCCGGAGACGTGGAACCCGGCGCGGGTCGCCACCCGATCGCAGTCTCACCACTGACCCCTCCCAGGTTGGTCACTTCTACCGCGCTCCGGGCTCCTGGCCGCGTTGCTTGGTCAGTTGGTGCACGGCTCGTGCCCAGCACGAGCGAGCACCAACTGACCAAGCAACGGCGCAGTTCGCTCGTGAGCCCGGAGAAGTGACCAAGTCGGGGCTAGGGGCGCAGCGCTCGCAGCCATTCACGGATCAACAGCACGCCAGCGACGGCAGAGTCATCGGCCAGCCGCGCGGTGCGCTCTCGCAGCGCTGGGACGGAGACGCCCCTCGCAGCAAGCTCGACCGAGTGCCCCATGAGCCACTGCTCGATGCGTTCGCCGTCAACCTCCGGGTGAAACTGCAACCCCAGGGCCGGCCCGCAACTGAACGCCTGGCACGGAGTTGCCGCTGTGGAGGCCAGCACCGTCGCCCCGGGAGGCGGCGTGATGGCATCGCCGTGCCAGTGCAGCACCGGCACACCCTCAAGGTGACGTAGCGGGCCGTCGTCTCCCTCGGGTGACAGGTCGACCTCTCCCCAGCCGATCTCGGGTGTGCCGGGCGCCACCGATCCGCCAAGGGCGTGGGCGAGCAATTGTGCTCCCAGGCACACCCCGATGGTGGGCAGCCCTGCCTCGACCCGCGCGCGCAGCAACGCCGCCTCCTGCGCCAGCACCGGGTAGGTCTCCAGGTCCGCGACCCCGATGGGTCCGCCGAGCACCACAAGCACCTCCGCGCGGGCCGCCTGGGCGAGGTCGTCGACGCCCGCGTCCAGATAGGTGACCTCGTACCCGTGCGCAGCGATCTCCGCCTCCCACACGCCCAGGTCTTCAAATGCGACGTGACGGATGACCGCGCACGTGCTCACCGGGGTCTCCGTCACGGCTTGAGGCCGCGGCGCTTGGCGAGGGCGCCTGAGATCACGCGCCAGCCCATCAGGAAGGCCGCCAGCACCAGGCTCGCCACCACCACAAACGACACCTGCACGCCCTGATCGCTCACGACCCGCAGCGCCATCCCGCCCGCGACGGTGCAGGCCCACACGACCACCCCCGTGGGCACGAGCGAACACGGGGCACGCCAGCCGCGCACCAGAAGCCAGCCCAGCGCGGCACCCACGAGGAACGGCCACGCCGTCGTCGCGAGCCCCAGACCGTTGTCACCCAGGATGCCCTCGTCGTGACTTGCCCGCCCCACGGCCGCGAACACAATCACGGCGGCCGCGTCGATGCCTGCAGCACCCAGGGCTGCTTGCTTGATGTTCATGTGACGCCCTCTCTGTCCCGCCCAGTGTGCCGCACCGGCCTGCATCGACACGCGCAGGCACGACTACCCTTGTCGGGTGGCTCACCTCCTTGGCGCGCAGGCGCTTCATCTTGACTTCGGCACCGGCACTGTCCTCGACTCGGTGACGGTGGGCCTCGACGACGGCGACCGCATCGGCATCGTGGGCGCCAACGGCGCGGGCAAGTCCTCCCTTCTCAAGGTGCTTGCTGGCCGGCTCGAGCCCCACGGCGGCCAGGTCACCATCGCCAGGGGAACGCGCATCGGCGTGTTGGACCAGTCCGACCACGTCGACGAATCACTCACGGTGCGCGAGGCGATCGTCGGCAATGCCGACGACCACGAATGGGCCTCCGACCCGCGCATTCGCGACGTCATGTCGGGGCTGGTGCCCGACCTCCCGGCCGATGCCGTGGTGGGCTCCCTCTCGGGAGGCCAGCAGCGCAGGGTCGCCCTTGCGCACGTGCTGGTCGAGGACCACGATGCGATCTTCCTCGATGAGCCCACCAACCACCTCGACGTCGAGGGCGTGGCGTGGCTCGCCGATCACCTGACGCGCCGCTGGGCGCGCGGGCGCGGCGCACTCGCTGTGGTCACTCACGACCGCTGGTTCCTCGACGCTGTCACGACTCACACCTGGGAGGTCGTCAACGGCAGCGTCGAGCAGTACGAGGGCGGCTACGCGGCCTACGTCCTCCAGCGCGTCGAGCGCGACCGGATCGCCGCGGCCACCGAGTCCAAGCGACAGAACCTCATGCGCAAGGAGCTCGCGTGGCTGCGCCGCGGAGCCCCCGCGCGCACCTCCAAGCCCAAGTTCCGCATCGACGCCGCGAACGCCCTGATCGCCGACGTCCCGCCCGTGCGCGACCAGGTCCAGCTCACCCGCATGGCCACCGCCCGGCTGGGCAAGGACGTCGTCGAGCTGATCCGCGCGAGCGTCCAGTACCCCGGCATGGAACGGCCCGTGCTCGACGGCGTGGACTGGAACATCGGCCCCGGCGACCGGTTCGGCATTCTGGGCGAGAACGGCGCGGGCAAGTCCACGCTGCTGCGCCTGATCACCGGCGAGCAGGAGCCCACCAGCGGGCGGGTCAAGACCGGTATGACCGTGCGCGTCGCGCAGCTGAGCCAGCAACTCGCCGAGCTCGATGAGCACGCCGAGGAGCGAGTGTCGGGCGTCGTGAAGCGGTTCCGGTCCATCGAGCTCGCCGACGGCTCCGAGATGACGCCCACCCAGCTGCTCGAGCGCCTGGGCTTTACGAGCGCCCAGCTCAAGACCCAGGTGGGACGCCTGTCCGGCGGCCAGCGCCGCCGCCTGCAACTGCTGCTGGTGCTGCTCAGCGAGCCCAATGTGCTGGTGCTCGACGAGCCCACGAACGACCTCGACACGGACATCCTGGCCGCGATGGAGGACCTGCTGGACTCGTGGCCCGGCACGCTCATTGTGGTCAGCCACGACCGCTACCTCATGGAGCGCGTCACCGACCAGCAGTTCGCCGTCGTGGATGGCGGCGTGCGTCACCTGCCCGGCGGAGTCGACGAGTACGTCGCGCTGTCCCGCGAGCGCCGCACCCGAGTGGGAGGCGTGGGGACGTTCGGCGCTGGCTCAGCCGGCGCATCGGCCCCTGGCGCTGCGTCTCGTGACAGTTTCGAACCTCGGCACTCCGACTCGCCGGGCGACACCCCCGCTACCGAGGTAGCCACCGGCGTGGCGTCCGCCAAGATGTTCGGAACTGTCAGCACGGCCGATTCGCCCGCGAGTGCCGCACCCGCCGCCCCTGCCCTGTCGGGGGCCGAGCGACGCGCGCTCGAGAAGGAGCTCACGAGCGTCGAGCGGCGCATGCAGCGCATCGAGCTCGACACGGCCAAGATCCACGAGGACATGGCGACCCACGACCAGTCGGACTACGCGGGACTCGCGTCCCTGAACGACCGCCTGCGTGCGATGAGCACGGAGACCGCCGAGCTCGAAGAACGCTGGCTCGAGCTCGGCGATCAACTCAGTTGAGTTCTACCCGCGCTTGAACGCGTCGCCGAGCTTCATGCGCCCGCCGGTGTTGAGCACGGCACCCGCGTAGACGCGACCCGCGACCCAGGTGAGCGCGGGGATCGTGATCAGGCACAGCACGATCGCGAGCCCCACTTCCCACGGCTCGATCGCACCGAAGGCGGAGCGCATGGGCACCATGAACGGAGCGAAGAACGGGATCTGGGTGAGCACCTTGGTGATGGTGCCGTCGGGGTTGGCCGGCACCAAGTAGATCGCAAGGTACAGCGGTCCCATGAGCAGCAGCATCATGGGGGTGGTGACCGCACCAATGTCCTCCTGGCGAGACACGAGCGCCGCGAGGCCGCCGAAGAACACCACGAAGACCGCAAAGCCCAGCACGAACCAGACGCAGAAGTTCATGAGCAGCGGGCCCGGCTCCAGTGGCAACAGCCCGAACAGGTCGAGGTACCACGCCGCGAAGATCAGCGGCAACACGATCACCGCTGCCTGCACGAGCGCGTAGAGCCCCACGCCCAGCACCTTGCCTCCGAGCAGGGTCGCGGGCCGCACGGTGGCGAGCAGAATCTCGACCACACGCGAGGACTTCTCCTCGACCACGCCCATCATGATCACGGACGCACTCTGGATGAGGATCACGAACAGCACGATGATCACGACCAGGCCCGCGGCGAACGCAGCGCCATCAAACTCGCCGGTGTCGCCGACGATCGTTACGGCGGGTACCGCCTGCGCGAGCGATGCCGAGACGTCCGCGGGGTCGCCGCCGAGGTCGGTGACTGCGTGGTCGAGCACGATCGCCTGCGTGGCACCCTGGACGAGCGCGCTCAGCGTCTGGTCGCCGCCGCCGAGGTAGACCTCCGGGGTCTCGGGCGCGCCAGTAATGATGGCGTGCACACCCTCGGGCATCTCGCCGTCAGTCGCAGGTGCGTCGACGTCCGCCTGCTCGAAGTCGTAGTCGACCTCCTGAGCCGCAGCGGCGCCCTCGAGGTAAGGGATCAGTTCTGCTGCGGAGCCGTTGACCTCGACCACCGCGGGTTCGCCGTCGTCCTGAAGGAACGGCTTGGCGATCACGGCACCGGCCACGACGATCACGACCATGATGGCCATCGAGATGAGGTTCGCCTTGGACAGCGTGCGGGTGCGGAACTCGCGCTTGGCGATCAGCCACATCATGCGGCCACCTCCTCGGTCTCGGAGACCACGTCTCGGAACAGGTCGGTCAGGCTGGGGCGCACGGGAGCAAACTCCGTCACCGTGCCGCCCGCGACGGCCGATGCGAGGACGGCCTGAGCGGCCTCGCTCGACTCGGTCTCGATCAGGTAGCGGCCGGGGCCGTCCGAGGTCACCGTCACCCCGGTGGTGGCGACGGGCGCCGCACCGGAGGTCGCGAGAGACCAGCGCAGGGTGTCGGTAGTGCGCAGTTCGTCGATGGTGCCGTTGGCAACCAGCCGCCCCGACTTCACGATGCCGACCCGGTCGCACAGCCGCTCGACGAGTTCGAGCTGGTGCGAGGAGAAGATGACGGGCACGCCGCGGTCGGCCTGCGAGCGCAGCACGTCGCTCATCACGGCGACGGCCACGGGGTCCAGGCCAGAGAACGGCTCGTCGAGCACGAGGATGTCGGGCGAGTGCACCAGCGCAGAGGCGAGCTGGACGCGCTGCTGGTTACCCAGCGACAGCTTCTCCACGTCGTCCCCGCGCCGCTCGGCAACCCCGAGCACCTCGGTCCAGTGCTCCATGGCGGCGGTCGCGGCGGCGGCGTCCAGGCCGTGCAGGCGAGCCAGGTACGTGAGCTGCTCGCCCACCTTCATGCGCGGGTAGAGCCCGCGCTCCTCGGGCATGTAGCCAATGCGCCTGCGGACGTCGAGGCCGACTGGCTTGCCATCCCAGGTGACGGCTCCCGCATCGGCCTTGAGAACGCCGAGCACAATGCGCATGGTGGTGGTCTTGCCTGCTCCGTTGGAGCCGACGAAGCCGAACAACTCGCCGGCGGCGACGCTGAACGACACGTCGTTCAGCGCACGCACCTCTCCGTAGGACTTGCTGAGGCCTTGGATGTCAAGCGTCGTCACTCGTGATCCTCCTGGTTGTGGGCACCGCACCACCCTATGGGACACCCCCGCCGCGCGCCCTCGGCCACGAGGCCGACCTTGGACCCTTGCAGTCTCCTACCCGACTGGAGACACTCACGGCATGACCTACCTCGTCAACGCAGCCAAGGCCGCTGCCGCGAGCATCGGCGTGAACGACCCGCTCGCGCACGCAGTTCGCATCCAAGCCGTCAATGAGCAAGATGTCCGAGCCATCGAGGCATGCCAAGACGTGTCGGCGCTCGAGGCGCTACGAGCGGGCCTCACCGAACGCACTCGTGGTGATCTCAGCGGCCACGCGGTCAGCGTCGCCGTCCTCGCGGTCTTCGCCGGTGTTGTCACCGCGCTGTGGCCACCGCCCGCGTCGCTCATCGGCCAACTGGCGGCCCTAGGGGTGCTCATCCTCTTGCTCACGGCGATGTTCACGGTGTCACGCGCAGCAGCGCCGCGCGCCGAGGCCTGGATCTACCTGCTCGACCGCCAGCTCAGCAAACTCAACCTTCCGGCAGGCACCGACATCAACACCTTCGCGCCCCACGGAGTATTTAAGCCGTCCTTCGCCCCGTCACTGATCACGATTGTGCGCCCGACCGTCGACGCTGACAAAGGCTGCGCGCCCGAGCCTAAGTGAACGCACGGTGACGCCCGAGCGGCACCCCGTGCGCATCGGCCCGTCCGGTGCGATGCTGGGGGAAACCAGCGAGGACACGGAGGTCACCATGACGGCACAGGCGTGGAGCAACCGGACGGCGGATGCTGCCAGCGAGCAGGAGATTGGCGCGATCGACAGGTGGTGGCGGGCGTCCAACTATCTGAGCGTGGGACAGATCTACCTGCTCGACAACCCGTTGCTGCGCGAGCAACTGCACCGCGACCACGTGAAGCCGCGCCTGGTGGGCCACTGGGGCACCACGCCCGGCCTGAACTTCCTCTACGCCCACCTCAACCGCATGATTCGGGCGCGTCAGCAGCCCACGATGTACATCATCGGCCCTGGACACGGGGGGCCCGGCCTGGTGGCTGCGAGCTTCCTCGAGGGCACCTACACGGACACGTACCCGGACGTCTCGCGCGACGAACGGGGCCTCAAGCGCCTGTTCAAGCAGTTCTCGTTCCCCGGCGGCATCCCCTCGCACGTGGCGCCCGAGACCCCCGGCTCCATTCACGAGGGCGGCGAGTTGGGCTACGCGCTGAGCCACGCGTACGGGGCGGCGTTCGACAACCCGGACCTGCTGGTTGCGGCGATCGTCGGCGACGGCGAGGCGGAGACCGGACCGCTCGCGACGTCGTGGCACTCCAACAAGTTCATCAACCCCGCGACCGACGGCGTGGTGTTGCCCATCCTGCACCTCAACGGCTACAAGATTGCCAACCCCACGGTGCTCGCGCGCATCTCCGACGACGAACTCGAGTCGCTTATGCGCGGCTACGGCCACAAGCCGCACGTGTTCGTTGCGGGCTTTGACGACGAAAGCCACGAGTCCATCCATGCCCGGTTTGCCGCGCTGGTGGACGACGTGATGGACGAGATCGCGGCGATCAAGGCCGAGGCCCGCGACAACCCCACCATGGACCGCCCGCAGTGGCCCATGATCGTGCTGCGCACCCCCAAGGGCTGGACCTGCCCCGACGAGATCGACGGCCACCGCACCGAGGGCTCGTGGCGCGCTCACCAGGTGCCGCTGTCGAGCGCCCGCGACACCGACGAACACCTCCACACCCTCGAGGGATGGCTGCAGTCCTACCGACCCGACGAGTTGTTTGACGATGCGGGTGCACCCAAGGGCGAGACGGTCGAGATTGCGCCCGACGGCGAGCTGCGCATGTCCGCCCGGCCCGAGGCCAACGGCGGCGTACTGCTGCGCGACCTACGCATGCCCGACTTCCGCGACTTTGCCGTGGACGTGCCCTCACCCGGCGCGGGGCCCGAGCAGGGCACCAAGCAACTGGGCTCCTTCCTGCGCGAGGTGATGCGCGCCAACCCCGACAACTTCCGCATCTTCGCGCCGGACGAGCTGGCCTCGAACCGCCTGCAAGACGTGCTCGAGGTCACCGACAAGGTGTGGCAGGCCGAGCGCGAAGACGACGGCGCCCACACCGGCCCCTCCGGCCGCGTGATCGAGATGCTCTCCGAGCACCAGTGCCAAGGCTGGCTCGAGGGCTACCTGCTGACCGGCCGCCACGGCCTGTTCACGTCGTACGAGGCCTTCATCCACATTGTCGATTCGATGGTCAACCAGCACGCCAAGTGGCTCAAGGTCTCGCGCGAACTCCCGTGGCGTCAGCCCATCGCGTCACTGAACTACCTGCTATCGAGTCACGTGTGGCGGCAGGACCACAACGGCTTCTCGCATCAGGACCCCGGGTTCATCGACCACGTGGTGAACAAGAAGGCCGAGATCGTGCGCGTGTACCTGCCCGCCGACGCCAACACCCTGCTGTCGACCTACGACCACTGCCTGCGCTCGCGTGACTACGTCAACGTGGTGATCGCCGGCAAGCAGCCCCAGGCCCAGTGGCTCACCATGGACCAGGCCATCGACCACTGCACGCGCGGCCTGGGCATCTGGGACTTCGCCTCCAACGTGCCGCTGGGCGAGGAGCCCGACGTGGTGCTCGCGGCGGCTGGCGACGTGCCGACCATCGAGATTCTCGCGGCCGTCGACATCATCCGTCGGGAGCTGCCTGACCTCAAGGTGCGCATGATCAACATCGTCGATCTCATGCGCCTGCAGCCCGAGGAGGAACACCCCCACGGCCTGTCCGACCGCGAGTTCGACCACCTGTTCACCACCGACAAGCCGGTGATCTTCAACTACCACGGCTACCCGTGGCTCATCCACCGCCTCACCTACCGCCGCAACGGCCACGACAACATCCACGTGCGCGGCTACAAGGAGGAGGGCACCACCACCACGCCGTTCGACATGGCGATGCTCAACGACATCGACCGCTACCACCTGGTGATGGACGTGATCGATCGGGTGCCCGGACTCGGCACTCGCGCCGCGGCGCTACGCCAGGACCTGTTCGACCGGCGCCTCGCGGCCCGACGCTACGCCCGCGAGCACGGTGCGGACATCCCCGTGGTGGCCGACTGGGTGTGGCCCGACGCCGAGGGTGGCGACTTCGAGAAGGCACAGGGCGCCCTCGCGACGGGCGGTGACAACGAGTAGCGGCTCGCCGCACCCTCCCTCCCCCGGTTCGCGTAGACCTGGCCCACTTGTGCGCGGGCCGTGCGCGCTACGCGTAGGTGAGGGTCGGATGGAGGGCCGATGCGGGCGCTGGGGTTGGGCTCCGAGGGCACGGCAAGGTGCCCTTCGTAACGCGCTGTCTCCCCGAGACGGCGCCACCATCGCGTTCTCGGGCCCTGGCGCGGCCGAGTACGCCACGGCGACCGCGCACCGCCACCCGAGCGTCGAGGCCGTCGTGGTCGGGCCCCAGTCGCGCCCGTCCCGCACCGTCGACACGTACGTCATTGCCGAGGGCGTGCCCGAAATGAAGGACGATGCGCTCATCGCCGAGCTGCGCAGGGCACGCCAATGGACGGCCGGGCGCGGACATGTCGCGATGGTGTGCGATGTGCTGAGGCCCCACGAGGCCGACGACCACGACCACTGGGACAACGTGCAGGCGCGCGTGCTGTTTGGCGGTGGCATCCGCACCAAAGCCGAGATCCTCGACGTGCTGTGGGAAGCGGGCCTCGCCCTCGACGACGTCACGACAGTCGGGTGGGGCTACAGCCTGTGGCGGTGCACCGCAGTCGCGACGCTCGCCACACGCTGATGCCCAGCGCCCTCGCTACTCCGGGTAGGTCTGGCTCCAGATCTCGGAGCCGTCGGGGTTGAGGTAGGTGTACGTCACCTGCTTCTCACCGGTGACGCCCTGGGCCTCCATCGCGGGGAACACCACCGAGTTGACGAGCTCTTCGAGCGCGGAACCCTGCGACTCGAGGCCCTCGACGGCCGCGTCGGGGTCCAGTTCCATCGAGTACGTGTAGATGTACTCGATGGATGCTGGCGGCGTGGTCTCGATGGTGACGTCCGCGTACAGGGCGTCGAGACTGTCGGCGAACTGCTCGAGCGCGTCGCGCTCCAACTGGGCGTACTGCTCGAGCGCGCTGGCGTTCGGGTCGACGTCCCCGGAGCTGTCGGCTTCGGCCGTGTTCGTGGGCTCAGCATCGTCAGTGGGCGCGGCGGAATCCGTCACCTCGGGCTCGACGGTCTGCTCGACGCCCGTCTCATCGGTCGTGGGCTCGACGACCTCCGGGTCAGACGAGCACCCCGCGAGGAACGCGGCCAGCGCGAGCACCGAGACAGAACGAACAAGGGCAGTGCGCGGCGCACCACAAGACGTCATGTTTCCCCCTAAAGAAACCGGAACGCCGCCAACCTAGCATTGCCAGGCTGGCGGCGCATCGGCCCTTTGCAGGGAAAACTCACGCGGGGTGATACGGCGAGACCACCACGTCGACGCGCTGGAACTCCTTGAGGTCCGAGTACCCGGTGGTCGCCATCGAGCGACGCAGGGCACCCATGATGTTGGTGGTGCCGTCGGCGCGGTGCCCGGGGCCCACGAGGATCTCCTCGAGGGTGCCGGCCGTGCCGACCTCCACGCGCTCGCCGCGGGGCAGTTCGCCGTGGTACGCCTCCTGGCCCCAGTGGAAGCCGTGGCCGGGGGCCTCGGACGACCGCGCCAGAGCGGCGCCCAGCATGACGGCGTCGGCGCCGCACGCGAAGGCCTTGATGAGGTCACCGGAACGACCCAGGCCGCCGTCGGCGATCACGTGCACGTAGCGGCCGCCGGATTCGTCGAGGTAGTCGCGGCGCGCCGCGGCCACATCGGACACTGCTGTCGCCATGGGGGCGTGAATGCCCAGCGTCGCGCGGGTGCGCTGCGCCGAACCGCCGCCGAAGCCCACGAGCACACCAGCCGCGCCCGTGCGCATCAGGTGCAGGGCGGCCTGGTAGGTGGACGCGCCGCCGACGATGACGGGCACGTCGAGGTCGTAGATGAACTTCTTGAGGTTCAGCGCCTCGGCATCGCTCGAGACGTGCTCGGCGCTGACGGTCGTGCCACGAATGACGAACAGGTCCACGCCAGCCTTGAGAACCGTCTGGTAGTGCTCCTGCGTACGCTGCGGGCTGAGCGCACCGGCGACGGGCACGCCAGCGGCGCGGATCTCCTGCAGGCGGGCAGCGATCAGCTCGTCCTTGATGGGCTCCTTGTACATCTCCTGCATGCGCGCGGTCGCGTCAGCGGGATCGAAGCCGGCGATCTGCTTGAGCAGCGGCTCCGGGTCCTCGTAACGCGTCCACAGCCCCTCGAGGTCCAGCACGCCAAGGCCGCCGAACTTGCCCAGCGCAATCGCGGTCGCGGGGCTCATGACGGAGTCCATCGGAGCGGCAATCACCGGGATGTCGAACTGGAAGGCGTCGATCTGCCAGGAAAGACTCACCTTGCCCGGCGCCCGCGTGCGCCGCGAGGGCACCACCGCGATGTCGTCGAAGGAGTATGCGCGGCGGCCACGCTTGCCGCGCCCGATCTCGATCTCGTTGCTCACGGGCCCAGCCTATCGGCCCGTCGCGGCGCACAGCAGTGTCGGTGGTCCGTGCCACAGTGTTCTCATGAGCTGGCTAGAAGAGACCATGGTGGGGTTCGACACCGAGACCACGGGTGTCTCCACGGATCATGATCGGATCGTGACCGCGGCGGTCATCACGCGCACGGGCGGCGACGTCTCGACACGCACGTGGCTGATCGACCCAGGCGTCGAGATTCCCGCGAGCGCCACCGCCGTGCACGGCATCACCACCGAGCAGGCCCGTGCGGAAGGCAAGCAACCGGCCGATGCGCTCGAAGAGATCGCGTCCGTGCTCGCTTCCGCTCTCACGGCGGGCTTCCCCGTGGTCGCGTTCAACGCTCAGTTCGATCTGTCGCTGCTCGAGTCCGAGCTCGCCAGGCACGGCCTGGCCTCCCTCGCCTCCCGCATCCCTGGCGGCGTGGTCGCCCCTGTGGTCGACCCGCTCGTGCTCGACCGTCACCTCGACCGCTATCGCAAGGGCAAGCGCAAGCTCATCGACCTGTGCACCATCTACGCGGTGCCGGTGGTCGCGGATGACCTTCACGCCGCTGATGCCGACGTCCTCGCGACCCTCGAGCTGGTCCAGGCGCTTGGCGCAGCGCACCCCGCCATGCGCGAGTCTCACCTCACGGACCTGCACACGCAGCAGATCGAGGCGCACCGCGCGTGGGCGACCAGCTTCTCCGCGTTTCTCAAGTCCAAGGGCGTCACCGACGACCTGCCGCGCACGGCGTGGCCCGTCGCCGTCGCCGAAACCCGTAGTGAGCCCGCCGAACTGGGCGCTGACTCCCTGTTCTGACCTCACTGGCGCGCGGCTGTCCGACGCGGGGCTAACGTGGAGGGCATGACAACGACGTCACCTCGCGCCGACCTGTCCGGCGGCCCACTCGACGATGCTCGCGCCCAGCTCGCGGCGGCGATCGCCCACCTGGGAGTCAGCGACGGCATCCACCAGATGCTCGCGACCAGCAGGCGCGAGATGGCGGTGTCGGTGCCGCTGCGCCGCGACGACGGCTCGATCGCGACGTACGCCGGGTTCCGCGTGCAACACAACTTCTCACGCGGCCCCGCCAAGGGTGGTCTGCGGTTCTCGACCGCCGTCGACCTCGACGAGGTGCGCGCGCTGGCCATGTGGATGAGCTGGAAGTGTGCGCTGGTGGACGTGCCCTACGGCGGCGCCAAGGGCGGCGTCGCGATCGAACCGCGTGACCACTCGATGGCCGAGCTGGAACGGGTGACGCGCCGCTACACCTCCGAAATCCTGCCTATCATCGGCCCCGAGGTCGACATTCCCGCACCCGACATCGGCACCGACGAGCGCACCATGGCCTGGATCATGGACACCTACTCCGCCTCCGTGGGCCATACCGTCCCCGGCGTGGTGACGGGCAAGCCCGTGAGCCTTGGTGGCTCCCTAGGCCGTTCGATGGCGACGTCGCGGGGTGTGGCACACGTCGCGCTCATGGCGATGGCTAGTCGCGGGATCGAGCCGGCAGGCGCCACCGCCGCCGTGCAGGGCTTCGGAAAGGTCGGCCGCGGTGCGGCCCGCCTGCTCGCCGAGGCGGGCGTGCGCGTGCAGGCCATCAGCGACGTGGACGGTGCCGTGTGGAGTGAGGCAGGCATCGACGTCGCGCGCCTAGGTGACCACGTCGACGAACACGGCTCCGTGGTGGGCTTCGAGGCAGCGCAGGTACTCGATCCCGCTGCGCTGGTCACGCTCGACGTCGACGTCCTGGTGCCTGCCGCCGTGGAAGGCGTCATCACCGGGGCGAATGCGGCGGACGTCAAGGCCCGCATCATCGTCGAAGGCGCTAACGGCCCCACCACCAACGAGGCGGACGCAATCCTGGCGGACACGGACGTGATGATCGTGCCGGACATCCTCGCGAACGCGGGCGGCGTGATCGTGTCCTACTTCGAGTGGGTGCAGGCCAACCAGGCGTACCAATGGACGGAGCGCGAGGTCAACGAGCGGCTCGAGGAGAAGATGACGCGCGCCTGGCACGACGTGGTCGACTACGCGGGAGTGCACGGGTTGTCCTACCGCGAGGCGGCGACAGCGCTTGCGGTGCGCAGGGTGATCGAGGCCCACGAGCTGCGGGGCCTCTACCCCTAAGCCAGGTTGGTCACTTTGACGGCTCAGGGGCCGATCGGGCGCAAGGGTTGGTCACTTGGTGCTTACTCACGAAGCCGGGCATGGCGCGGCAAGGCGAGCACCAAGTGACCAACCTTCGCCGAGATAGGCCCGCAGGGCCGCAGAAGTGACCAACTTTGGCTAGGTGGTGAGGACGCGCACGAGCATGGTGAGCGAGACGACCACAATCAGCACCCGTAGCACGAGCGGATTCACGCGCAACAGTATGTGCGAGCCGATGTAGGCACCCACCAGCTGGCCGCAGACCATCGCGCCGCCGATGATCCAGATCACCTTCCCCGCGAAGGCGAACACGATCAGCGAGGCGATATTGGTCGCAAAGTTCAGCGTCTTAGCGATCGCGGTGGAGCGGCGCAGAGGCAGCGCACGCAGGGCCACACCTGACAGTGCAAACAGCGAGCCAGTACCCGGGCCGAACGCCCCGTCGTACGCGCCGATGGCGGGCACCACGGTCGACTCGTAGGTGGGATCGGACATGCGCGGCTTGGCCGGCGGCTCGTGCGACTTGGGCACCAGCAAAAAGTACGCGGCAATGAGCGCGAGCACGATGGGGATCACGATCTCGAGCGCATCGGGAGAAACGAACAGGATGGCGATCGACCCCGCGGCCGATCCCAAGAACGCCCACAGCATGGGTACGCGCACGTCACGCCATCGCACCCCGTGCTTGCGGATCACCTGGAAGGTAGCCATCCCCGTCCCCGCTGGTGCCTGCACCTTGTTGGTACCGAGCGCCTGCAACGGCGGGACGCCAGCGAGCAGCAGCGCGGGCACGGTGATGAGCCCTCCCCCGCCGGCGAGCGTGTCGAGGCAGCCCGCGACGAGCGCTGTCAGAGCGAGAATGACGAGCAGTTGCCAGGTGACCTCCACGGATCAGCGCCGGGGTGCGCCGGTCACGTCAGCGACCCGAGTAGTTGGGCGCCTCGACGGTCATCTGGATGTCGTGGGGGTGCGACTCCTTGAGGCCAGCAGGCGTGATGCGCACAAACTTGCCCTTGGCGCGCAGTTCGTCGATGGTGCGGGCGCCCACATAGAACATGGACTGCCCCAGACCGCCGACCAACTGGCGCGAGACATCGTGGAGCGAACCCTTGAACGGCACCCGACCCTCGATACCCTCGGGGATGATGTCGTCGTCGGAGGGCGCATCGGACTGGAAGTAGCGGTCCTTCGAGTAGGACACGCGGCCGCGCGAGGCCATCGCTCCCAGCGAGCCCATGCCGCGGTAGAGCTTGAACTGCTTGCCACCCACGAGCACCAGGTCACCAGGTGCTTCAGCACAACCGGCGAACAGCGAGCCGAGCATCACCGACTCGGCGCCCGCGACGAGCGCCTTGGCGATGTCGCCCGAGAACTGAAGACCGCCGTCGGCGATCACGGGAACGCCCGCGGGGCCCGCCGCCTTGTAGGCCTCGTAGACCGCCGTGACCTGGGGCACGCCCACGCCCGCGACCACGCGCGTGGTACAGATCGAACCGGGGCCCACACCCACCTTGACGGCGTCCACGCCGGCGTCGACGAGTGCCTGCGCGCCCTCACGGGTGGCGACGTTCCCGCCAATCACCTGCACGTGCGACGTCGCGGGGTCGGACTTGAGACGGCGGATCATGTCGATCATCGCCTGAGCGTGGCCGTGCGCGGTGTCGACCACCAGCGCATCGACGCCAGCCTCAACGAGCGCACGCGCCCGCTCAAAGGCGTCACCGAAGAAGCCGACGGCCGCAGCGACACGCAAACGGCCCTGATCGTCCTTGGTGGCCTTGGGGTACTGCTCGGACTTCACAATGTCCTTGACGGTAATGAGCCCCGTGAGGCGCCCGTGATCGTCGACGAGCGGCAGCTTCTCGATCTTGTGCTGGCCCAGGAGCGCGGCGGCCTCGTCGTTGGACATGCCCTCGCGCCCGGTGATGAGCGGCATGGGGGTCATGGCCTCGCGCACCTTGCGCGACGCGAAGTCACGGTGGTCGATAAAGCGCAGGTCGCGGTTGGTGATGATGCCCAGCAGCGTGCCGTCCTCGTCCACCACAGGCAGTCCGGAGACGCGGTACTTGCCGCACAGTGCATCGAGCTCGGCGAGCGTGGCATCGGGCCCCACGGTGACGGGGTCGGAGATCATGCCCGACTCGGAACGCTTCACGATCTGCACCTGGTGAGCCTGGTCCTCAATGGACAGGTTGCGGTGCAGCACGCCAATGCCACCCTGGCGAGCCATGGCGATCGCCATCGTCGCCTCGGTCACGGTGTCCATCGCCGCGCTCAGCAGCGGAATCGACAGTCGGATCTCGCGCGTGAGGCGGGTCGAAGTGTCCACCTCAGAGGGAATCACGTCGCTCTGACCGGGCAGGAGCAGGACGTCGTCGTAGGTCAAGCCGGTGAAGGCAAAGGGATCGTTCTCGGTGGGCGCCATTCGACGATTCTACGGAACCGCCCGCCCCCACAGGAACTCGCCGGGGGAATGCCTGCGAGCCCGTGACCGTTCCCAGTCCCACCACCGAAAATGACGAGACAGTGAAGGCTTCCTTTGGGACTTCCCATCCCGCGAACTTCCAGGTATGAATGAGGTAGTGCACAAACCGTACCTAGGTTGTTTCCCGGTTTGGAGAGGCCGGGCCGCAGCGTGAAGACGGGGAGATGCACCCGTGCGGGTCCGGCTCAATGGCGAGCCGGATCCGTTTCCCAACACTATGAGATGGGGGAGCGATGGACTCGGTAGCGAAGCTTCCGGCACCGACGCAGGATCAGTGGGAGTGGCAGTACGAAGGGGCGTGCAGGGAGGCCGACCCGGACCTGTTCTTCCATCCCGAGGGCGAGCGCGGCGCCGCTCGCCGCCGAAGGGCAGAGGCGGCCAAGCAGTATTGCGAGCGATGCCCCGTCTTGGAGACGTGCCGCGACCGATCGCTGATGGCACGTGAGCCCTTCGGGGTGTGGGGCGGAATGAGCGAAGACGAGCGCCACGCGGTGCTCGCGGGAAGGCTCAAGAAGGCCAGCTGACGCGATCGACGTGGATCGCGCCAAACGAAAGGCCCCGGAAGATTGCTCTTCCGGGGCCTTTCGGCTGTGGGGGGACGGCTTAGCCGACCACGCCCAGCAGGTCACGAGCGGACAGGATCAGCAGGTCCTGGCCGCCGTACTTGACCTCAGTGCCGCCGTACTTGCTGTAGATGACCTTGTCACCCACCGCGACGTCGAGCGGGATGCGGTTGCCGTTGTCGTCAACGCGACCCGGGCCCACCGCGAGGACCTCGCCCTCCTGGGGCTTCTCCTTGGCGGTGTCCGGGATCACGAGGCCGGAAGCGGTGGTCTGCTCGGCGGCTGCCGGCTTGACCACGACCTTGTCCTCAAGAGGCTTGATAGAGACCGACACTGCGGACCTCACCTTCCATTTATCCAAGTTCTTCACGTGGATCGTGGCCCGCATCGCATCCCGCCGTCGCGGGGGTCAGGACTCGGCGCGGGCGCCACGCGCTCCATGGTGGAGCAACGCCCAATTTAGCACTCGTGCCAGTCGAGTGCTAACCCTGGAGGACGGGGTTCGCCCACCGTGAAATGGTGCCGTGAAAGGATTCCGGCATGGACGTCGCCCTGGCCCGCTTGCTCACCTCTGCCCAAGGGCTCGCTCTGCTCGATGCCCTCCCGCCGTACTCCCCCACGGACGCCGAGCGCATCGGCCGGGAACTGCGTGCCGGCGGCATCGCCGGCGATCTGGTGGCCGCCGTGCTCACCCAGTCGCGGTTGCGGGCGGCCGCGAGCGCCAAGTTTGGTGACTTCGCCGCCGGAATGCTGCTCACCCAGGACGGACTCGAGCAGGCCACGCGCCTTCCCGTTGCTGCGCTGCATGCACAGCGCTTTCGGGGTGCGGGCATCACCACCGTCGCGGACCTCACATGCGGGATCGGTGCCGACGCCATGGCAGCGGCCGCCCTGGGACTCGACGTGACCGCCATCGAGATCGACGAGCCGACCGCGGTGTTCGCCGACCACAACCTCCGCCACTGGGATCACGCCCGCGTGGTGCATGCGGACGCGCTTGACGTGGCCGCGCACCTCGAGGTCGAGGGAGTCTTTGCCGATCCCGCCCGGCGCACCGCCCGCGGGCGCCGCCACGACCCGCGCGACTACTCCCCCGCACTCGACGCCGTCCTTGACCTGTTCCCTCGCGTGGGTGCGCTGGGCGTCAAGGTGGGCCCCGCGATCCCGCATGAGGCGATCCCCGAAGGCGCCGAGGCCGAGTGGGTCAGCGTTGACGGCTCCGTCGTGGAGGCCGGCATTTGGCTCGGCTCCGTCGCCACCACGCCGGGCCATGGGGCGCTCGTGATCGACGGGCAAGGCGCGCACCGTCTCACCGGTTCGACGCATCGCGCGGACGCGGGAGAGCTCAGCGACTACCTCTACGAGCCCGACGGCGCGGTGATCCGGGCGGGGCTCATCGGCGAACTCGCCACGACCATGGGCGCGCACTTGGTCGACCCGTCGATCGCGTACCTGACCACCGACACTCCCGTCGCGACTCCATTTGCTCGCGGCTACCGGATTGCGGAAGCCCTGCCGTTCAAGGTCAAGCCGCTGGCCGCCGCTCTTCGCGCGCGCGGCATCGGTACGGTCGACATTAAGAAACGTGGCGTCGACGTGACCCCGGAGCAGCTGCGTCCACAACTGAAGCTCAAGGGAAGCGAGCGGGCGACGGTGATCCTCACGCGCATCGGCGACCGGCGAGTGGCCCTGCTCGCGGACCCCCTCTAGCCCCCTCCCCTCCCCCACGAGGCAAGTGATGCTCACGCATCGAGCGTGATTTGCCCCACGAGGCAAGAGACGCTCACACGCCGGCCAAGAGAGACGCCGCGAGGCAAGCCATGATCACGGCGATCACCGCGTCGAGCACCCGCCACGCGCCTGGCCTCGCGAGCACCCCCGACAGCAGTCGCGAGCCGTAGCCAAGGCCCACGAACCACGCCACCGACCCGGTCATCGCGCCAGCGGCGAACATCCAGGGCGCGACCTGCGTCGCCGCGACGGAACCCAGCAGTAGCACCGTGTCCAGGGAGACATGCGGATTGAGGGCTCTTCACAGATGAGGGTGTAGCGCGGGTCTGAATCCGCCGGTCTCGAGGAGTGTTCGGGTGATGTAGTGCTCGAGGTTTCGGAAACCGAGTGCGGAGCCTCGGAGGTGTTCGAGCCGGCCGTTGATGGCCTCGGTGGGGCCGTTGGAGGTGCCGGGGTGCTCGAAGAAGGCCAGGACGTCGCCCTTGCGGCGGTTCAGGGTCCTGCCGAGTTTCTTCAGTTCCACGAGGCAGGCGGGCACTCCAGTGCGTAGCGACTCGATGAGTTCGGTGAGGATCTGCTTGCCCTGGGAGCGCTTCGTGGAGCGGTAGGCCGTGATGAGCTGCTGGTAGATCGTCCAGGTGACCTCGACCTCGACGTGCTCGTTTGCGGCGAACAGAGCTTCGAGTCGGTCCCATTGGCGGTCGGTGAGGAGTTTGGCACCGGTGTGCAGGATGCGGCGGGACATGTAGAGCGGGTCGCCGGTCATGCCGCGGCGGCCGTGAATGGACTGTTGGGTACGGCGACGACACTGGTCGAGGGCGTCGCCGGCGAGCCTCACGACATGGAACGGGTCCATCACAGCAACCGCGTGAGGCACTTCCTCGGTGGCGGCGGACTTGAAGCCGGTGAAGCCGTCCATCGCGATGACCTCGATGTCGTCGCGGAAGTGTCGTGGCTGATCGCTCAGCCACGTCTTGAACGTCTGCTTCGATCGCCCGGGGAACATGTCGAGTAGCCGAGACGGTCCGGTCCCGTCACGCACGGGGGTGAGGTCGATGACGACGGTCACGTACTTCTCACCCCAGCGGGTGTGTCGCCATACATGCTCATCGACGCCGATCACGGCGACACCGTTGAAGCGGGCCGGATCGTTGATCAGCCGTCGGTGGCCTTCGGTGAGGATCGCGTCGTTGGCGGTGTTCCACGCGACCCCGAGGTTCGCGGCGATCCGGGAGATGGACATGTGGTCGACCACCAGGGCCTTGAGCGCCCAGGCCAGCCCGCCGCGCGAGAGCTTCGAACGCGGCTCGGCCACTGCAGTGAGGTCTTCGAGCCAGAACCTGTCGCACGGCTCGCACCGGTAGCGGCGCACCCTGACCAGCAGCGTGGTCGGGCGGTCGCCGAACGGGTCGTGTGCCAGCTCGCGAGTGACCGTCCCTCGCGATCGCGCAGACTCCTGGCAGCCGCGGCAGATGTCATCTATGACGCTGACGCGACACTCGAGCACGGCGTGGCGGGCATCAACATGCTGACGCGTGACCGTCAAGCCGAGTTCGTCAAGGCTGCAAAAGGTGGTCAGGTCCGCAGGGCCAAAGGTAACGTGAGACAAGTCGAGGTCTTTCAGATGGGCTGTGTCAGAACTTCCATCATGGAGGACCTCGACGTCTCTCCAGACACCTCTCAGGCGAACAGGCCTACACCCTCATCTGTGAAGAGCCACATTGATCTAACACCTACCCCTGGAGGAACCATATCTGCGGGCAATGCGATCGAGCGGCGCCCTGGAGGCCGACCTCCATCCCGCGGGCCGCAGACAACTCCAGTGGGCACGCCCCTCAAAGGTCCACCTTCCAGGTGAGGGGCTTGTTGGTGAAGTACTGTTCTCTGCCCTCTGACCCGGACAGGAAGAACACCAGCCTCCCACCGGGCTGGCAAGTGAGGTGGTAGAGATGGGGGTCGCCTCCCAGGACGGGATCGTCGCGCTTGGCTCGGAAGGCGACATGTGCCTCGTTGGTCGCCGGGTCCCAAGTCCAGAGGCGTACATTGCCATAGGCCTCGGTCCAATAGAGTTGCCCGCCGCACCACTGAGGGCTACCCGTCTCGGCGGTACCCATCGGCTGGGTTGACGTGCCTCGCGAAATGAAGAACTCAGTCTTGTAGTAATCAAGGCTGGCGTCTGGTGGCCCCTCGGTCCACGCGAGGTACTCCCCCGAGGCGGTTGCCTGGAGCAGACAGTCGTCTACCGGATGGTCAACGACCGCTTCTTGGTCCGTGACCGAGTGCGCGTCGTAACACATGGAGTCCTCATCGCGGGTAAGGAATGTCAACGTCGAGTAGTCAGTCTCGAACCACCCCAGTTCGGGCGAACCCGAAAAACACGCAACCTCGTGGTCCCCGCTGGGGCGCGTAGGGTCGCTTACGTCCATGGCCCTCAGACAGGGATTACCTGGTTCGAGGTCGGCATAGAAGAGCGTCTCGCCAAGAACGGCGTACTCAATGTAGTGATCGCCACTCCACAGCACGCTGCTCTCACCGGATTGGGGTGTCCACCTCACGAACGAGTAGTCGGTGCCCCCGTCACGGCTGTAGCCGAAGAACACCGTGTCGCCCACGATGAAGACCTGTTGGGCGATCATCAAGGACCCAAGGGGGTAGAAATACGTCGCGTCAGGCGTGTAGGCCACGATGCGAGGCACATTGACCTGATCGTTGACGATCATCTCATCACTGACGGCTTTGATGTACTGACCCCGCCGATCAAGTTCCCACAAGGGCGTCAACGGCAACACCGTCATGTACAGGTCCGCGGACGTGGGCCCAGGCAACGGCTGACGCCCCGTTGAGGAGTCACCGAACTCCCCCTCAGCGCCAGAGCTACCGATCACAGCCGAAGGGTCAGGCTCGGCAGACGTGGTGTTCCCAGGCGGTGGGCTGGGCACTGAACCGTCGTCCGCATCGCAGCCGCCCACACTCAGCGTCAGTGCCATCGCCACTGCCACACACGCCGCACTGGCCAACGATCGCGCCGCCGATGCTCGCCACCTCATCATGCACCAAAGTTCTGCTGGGGGTGCTTGACGGTTGCCGCATAGAGTTCCCGGTAGCCAACGGTACGAGACCCCGAAGTGTGGTTGCCGTCGGCCCGATAGTCACGTTCGTCATACGGTTCAAAGATGACGATGGAGTTCCCGCCGTCGGTGTAACCGCGACCCACCTGGTAATGGCCGCCGTGATCGAACGCAAGGTACTTGAAGTATGCCTGCTCTAGCAACACATGCTCGATAATGGGAGCTTCGTGGTGGAACAGTTGTGTGACGTGCATGGACCGGAACCAACCGGCGGTGCGGCCCGCGAGCGATATCACCGCATACTTGCCCGCTCGGCCATCCCACGTGGTGCTGGCGTTGACCTGCGCGACCATGTTCGCTATCGACGTCCCCGCCGTGGTGGTGTGAAGTAGGTTTGCCCAGGTCTGTTGTGAGTCCTTCCCATCCGTGTCACCTGGGTCTGCCCAGTCGATCATCTGCAGCACCGCTGGCCCGCACCAATATGACCGCTCCTGCTCGACATTCTTACCCGACATTATGAACGCTGACTTCGCAGGCACTCCCACATTCCTCAAGACCAGATCCCCCGACGTGGCGCCGGCAGCCACCTCGTCAAAAGCCTCAACCTTGCCAACCGCGAGGCGCGCATCCATTATCTGCGCATTCTGCCTCGCCTCCAACTTATCTGGGGACAGCGACTCAAGGTACTGAGCCAGTGCGTGGAACTCTGGGTCGCGGGGAATGCCACCCTCGACGCCGAGTAGCCCATCAATGTAGTCAGACCACTCGATACTTCCTGGCGTCAAAGCCACGAAGCCAACTTCGGTGCAGAAGTTGTGCCCGTCAATGCTCGTGCACTGAATGATGTCTGACCACAGCGGGTCGGTACTTGCCGTTGCCGATGTGCCCAGCAATGTCGAGATAACGCCGACTGCACCGATCAACGGCACAAGTCCCGGTCGAAGCGCTTCTTTCATCATTCCCGTCCCCTCATGCGGCGCATTCGTCATTGTTCAAGGGGACTTCCCGCGCCACGGTACAAGGATCCACCCCATCCCACCGGGACCAAGGTCCCTCGACAATGAATGCACTGAGGCGCGGCACAAGCCCTCATTTTCGCGCCACTTGCCTTGCTTTTTCCAAATGGCGACACACGACGCACGAGCATCATTTGCGACAACTATATTCGGGCGACGGAAGGGCAAGGGGTGGGCCCAGTCTCGCCGTCGACCAGCGCCCCAGAGAGCCTCAGTCGAACGGAGGAGCCGCCCTAGCCGCGCAGCAGCCTCGACACCATTTGCTGACTGGTGCCCACCTCGCGAGCGATCGCAGTCTGCGACATTCCTGACTGAGCAAGCGCCCTGATCTGCGCGATCTGCTCAGAGGTAAGCGTCCCCGCGCGGCGGGATGGCCCGCCTCGGCGACCGGTCATGATCGAGTCGACGCTTGCCCGCGAGATCCCGACAGCGGCCGCCACGTCCACGCGCGGCTCCCCGGCCTCAACGCGTCGCCGTACCTCCGCCACCTGGGCCTCCGTG
>NZ_JBKEED010000025.1:0-25863 GCF_047975725.1 Demequina sp. | reverse complement strand
TTACGGCCTGGGCTCGAACTTCGCCGCCCGCAACGACACGCACGGCATGAATAAGCTGGCCGCCGCCGACCTCAAGGTCCTGCGCGACACCTTCGACATCACGATCACGGACGAGCAGCTCGAGGCCGACCCGTACCACCCGCCGTACTACCACCCCGGCTTCGATGACCCCGCGGTCAAGTACATGCTCGACCGCCGCAAGGACCTGGGAGGATTCGTCCCCGAACGTCGCGACCCCAACAAGCAGATCGCGCTGCCTGAAGACAAGGCCTACGAGCTGCTCAAGAAGGGTTCCGGCAAGCAAGAGGTCGCCACCACGCAGGCGCTCGTGCGCATGCTCAAGGACCTGGTGCGCGACAAGGAGTTCGGCCACCGACTGGTGCCGATCATCCCCGACGAGGCCCGCACGTTTGGCCTCGACTCGATCTTCCCCAGCGCCAAGATCTTCAACACGCAGGGTCAGAACTACCTGCCGGTGGACCGCGAGCTCATGCTCAGCTACAAGGAGTCCGAGTCCGGCCAGATCATGCACACCGGCATCAACGAGGCCGGTTCCGCGGCCGCGTTCCAGGCCGTGGGCACGTCCTACGCCACCCACGGCGAGCCGCTGATTCCGTTCTACATCTTCTACTCGATGTTCGGTTTCCAGCGCACGGGCGACCAGTTCTGGGCAGCGGGCGACCAGCTCACGCGTGGCTTCATCATCGGCGCCACCGCTGGACGCACCACCTTGGCCGGCGAGGGTCTGCAGCACGGCGACGGCCACTCTCCCCTGCTCGCTGGCACCAACACGGCGATCGTCCAGTACGACGCCGCGTACGGCTACGAACTGCGCCACATCGTCAAGGACGCCATCGAGCGCTGGTACGGCCCTGACTCTGGTCGCGACCGCAACGTCATGTACTACCTCACGGTGTACAACGAGCCGATCGTCCAGCCCGCCGAGCCCGAGAACCTCGACGTCGACGGCGTGCTGCGCGGCATCTACAAGTACGCCGACGCTCCCGAGGGTGATGGGCCGCAGGCTCAGATCCTCGCGTCGGGCGTGGGCGTGGAGTGGGCGCTTGAGGCGCAGGAACTGCTCGCGGCGCACTACGGCGTTCGCGCCACCGTGTGGTCGGTGACCTCATGGAACGAGCTGCGTCGCGACGCTCTCGCTGCCGAGGAGCGCGCGTTCCTGTACCCCGAGGAGCAGCCTCGCGTACCGTACGTCACGCAGAAGCTCCAGGGCGCGCAGGGCCCGTTCGTCGCCACGAGCGACTACGACCACCTGGTGCCCGACCAGATCCGCGCGTGGATTCCCGGGCAGTACGCGACGCTGGGCGCCGACGGCTTCGGTTTCTCCGACACCCGCGCGGCCGCCCGTCGCTTCTTCAAGATCGACGGGCCCTCGACCGCGGTGCGTGTGCTCCAGCAGCTCGCCCAGCGCGGCGAGATCGCCCCGCACCTGGTCAAGGACGCGATCGACCGCTACGAGCTGCACGACGTCACCAAGGGCACGTCCGGCAACTCGGGCGGCGACGCCTAACGGCTCGCACTGGCTCTAGCACGAGGCCCCCACCGCTGAAGCGGTGGGGGCCTCGTCGCGTTGAGGGCTAGATGCTGCCGCCGCGCGGGTGGTCGGGATCCTCGTCGGGGCGCGGCTGATCGTCCTCCGGGAGGGCCGATGCGGCAGCTGAGTTCTCCTCGCCGGCGTCAGTCTCGAGGTTGTCGGGCTCAAGGTTCCCGGGCTCAAGGTTGTCGGGCTCGACCTGCTCAGGCTCTGCAGCGACCGGCTCGTCGTGCGCCTGCTCCGCGGCCGCTGGTGCGTCCGCGCCAGCGGACGAGTCTGCCGTGGTTGCCCGGTCGCCGCCCCCGGTAGCCGAGCGGGAGCGCGAGCTGTCACGCGCATCGGCGCTCTTGCTGGATGTGCGGCCCTCTGGGCGCGTGGGCGACTCCTGCGTGGCCGCGGCCCGCTCACGCTCGGCTGCACGCCGGGCGCGGTCATCCTCGACGGCCTGGGGCTCCTGTGCGGAGCTTCCGGTGCCCAACGAGGCCTCGTGACCCACGTCGTACGGGGTGGTCCTGGCCTGCGAATCAACCGCGGCGAACGAGCGCCGCACCACGAGTGCGACCACCAACAGCGCGACCGCGACGAGCGCGAAGAGCGACCACAGCACCGCGAGCAGCAACCCGTCGAAGGCGCCTGGCGCGACCACTCGCACGTATCCGTCGCCCTCGCACAGGAGCCCCTCGGAGCGGAACTCGGCCTGGACGTGGAACGTGCCGGTCAGAGTGATGTCGTCGCTGATGGCGTCGAGCACGCTCGCGACGTCGAGCGTGCCCGACCACGCCATCGGGTCCTCGGACGCGGGAAGGGTCGCAGTGTCGACGGGGATGGCGATACCTCCCACGAGGACAGAGGCGTCGACCTGCACCTCGCTCGCGGCTCCAGCAAGACTGCCCTGCCACGCCACCCAGTCGGTGGTGGAGACATCGAAGGGGTCGATGATGGTGGTGCTGGGCACGGTGCGCGCCTCAGGCTCCAGGCTCGACGTGGCCTCCAACACGCAGCCCTCCGAGAGCGAGCCACCCCGCACCATCTCAGGGATACCCGTGAGCGCCACGCCCCCCATGATCGAGGCGAGCACCACCACGGTGAGGGTCCTGCCGCGCGCAGCATTCATGCGCTGCGTCGTCAGGGCGAGCCCGAGCGCCGTGCCGACGGCGAGGAAGGTGAAGAGCGGGAGCCGATCAGGGGCGAGCACCCCCAGGATCCACATGAGCGCCATTCCGAGGGCGCCGAGCAGGAGTCCTAACAGACCTCCGATAAGAGGCTTGGGCCGAGCTTCCGTCATCGCATGCTCCTTCCAGGTGGTCCCACGCTAACCCCGACGCACCTGGTCAGCAGGGCGCACGCGCTGAACATCCACTCCTGCAAGTCAGATGGGTGGCGCGGTATTCCCTATGCTGGCGCGCATGGCCATCTCCCAAGCACGTGCCGAGACGCTGCGCCGTCTGCGGTCCGCAGCGGGACGGCTGTCGACCGCTGCGCTGCGTGGACTCGACGCCGACTACGGGTGGTTTCGGGAGCTGCCGGCTCAAGAGCGGTCGTGGGTGGGCACGGTCGCACAGGCGGGTATCGACTCGTTCGTTGCCTGGTACGCGGACCCGCAGCACAGCCACCGCAACGCCATCGAGGTGTTTGGCGCTGCCCCACCAGAGCTCATGCGTTCCGTGTCGCTCCAGCACACGCTGTCGATCGTGCGCACTGTGGTGCGGGTGGTCGAGGCTCACGCGGACGAGTTCGCCTCCCCCGGCTCGGAGCGCGACGTGCGCGAGGCGATCCTGGTCTACTCGCGTGAGATCGCGTTCTCGGCGGCCGAGGTCTACGCTCGCGCGGCCGAGTCTCGCGGAGCCTGGGACGCGCGCCTCGAGGCGCTCGTCGTCGACGCACTCGTGCGCGGACAGGTGGACGACGACCTCCCCTCTCGTGCAGCGGCGCTCGGATGGAAACCGGGCCCCACCCTCGCGATGGTGGGCATGACCGACGGCACGCTCGGCGAGGTCCAGTCGGCAGAACTGCGGCGCGCATTGCGGCGCACCTCCCCGGGTGCCCTCGTGGGCATTCATGGCGAAGACCTGGTGGTCATTGCTCGCTCCGACGACGACCACGACGCGCTCGCGAAGGCGCTGTTGCCCTTGTTCGGCCCGGGACCTGTCGTGACGGGGCCCGCGGCCATCACCCTGGTCGAGGTCGCGCGGGCCACGCGAGCAGCGATGTCAGGAGTGGCCGCGGCCCCCGCCTGGGCACTGGCGCCCCGCCCCGCCGCTGCCGATGACCTGCTGCCCGAGCGCGTGCTCGTGGGAGACACGGCCGCACGCGAGCGACTCGTCGCCATCGCCTACGACCCCATCCAGAGCGCCGGTGGAGCGCTCGGAGAGACCATCGCGACCTACCTCGACTGCGGGCGCTCGCTCGAGACTGCCGCCCGCACCATGTTCGTCCATGCCAACACGGTGCGGTACCGCCTCAGGAAGGTGGCCCAGATCACCGGGTGGGACGTGTTGTCCACACGCGACGCGCATGTGCTTGAAACGGCGTTCGCGCTGGGACGCTTGCGCGACTCCCGGCGCGGCCTTTTGTAGAGATCCTACAAATCGGAATCCGCGAAACGGTAAGGGATTTCTGTCCTAGAGGCGCCCGGGTAGGGAATGCTAGACGCATGATTGCCGTCCTGTTCCCCGGCCAAGGCGCCCAGACCCCTGGGATGCTCGCCCCCTGGCTTGAGATCCCTGAGGTCGCCACCCACCTCACCGCGTTGTCGGAAGCCACAGACGTGGATGTGCTACACCACGGCACTGCGTCCGATGCAGACACCATTCGCGACACCGCCATTGCCCAGCCGCTGCTGGTGGCTGCGGGCCTCGCGACCGCTCGCGCCGTGCTCGGCGACACCGCTCCCGGCGTGGTGGCCGGTCACAGCGTGGGCGAGCTCGGTGCCGCTGCTCTCGCGGGCGTGATCGACGACGTCACCGCCATGCGGCTGGTGACTGTCCGCTCCGCGGCGATGGCCGCCGCGGCAGCCGCGTCAGAGCCCACCTCCATGGCGGCCGTGCTCGGCGGCGTCGAGGAAGAGGTACTGGCCCGGCTCGCTGAACTGGGGCTCACCCCCGCCAACATGAACGGTGGCGGCCAGATTGTGGCCGCGGGCGCCAAGTCCGCCATCGAGGAGCTCGTCGCTGACGGCCCCACCCGGGCACGCGTGATCGAACTGCAGGTCGCCGGCGCGTTCCACACGTCGTATATGGCGCCCGCCGTCGACGCGCTTGCGCAGGCCGCAGCGTCGATCACCCCAGCCGACCCCGCCACGGCGCTGCTGTCCAACGCCGATGGCACCCCGGTGGAGTCGGGTGCGGAAGCCCTCACGCGCATCGTCCGTCAGGTCGCCAGCCCGGTCCGGTGGGACCAGTGCCAGGAGCGTATGCTCGCGCTCGGGGTGACCGGCATCATCGAGGTCGCCCCCGGCGGAGTCCTGACGGGCCTTGCCAAGCGATCCCTCAAGGGGGTCCCGGCGGTGGCGCTGAAGTCCCCCGACGACCTTCCCGCAGCCCGAGAGCTCCTGGAGCAGCACGCGTGAGCATTCTGAACATCAACCGAGGACCCGAGTTCTCCCGCATCGCAGGCCTGGGTGTCGCACGCGGCGAGAACGCCGTTCCCAATGCGGACCTCATCGAGCCCATCGACTCCTCAGACGAGTGGATCCGCAAGATGACGGGCATCGCCACGCGTGTGCGTGCGAAGGCCGAGACCTCCGTGATCGACCTTGCCGAACGGGCCGCGCGTGACGCCCTCGCCGCCGCCGGCATCGACGGTGGCGACGTGGACGCCGTGATCCTGTCGACGATCACCTACCCTCACATGACCCCAGGCGGCGCGCCCGTGCTGGCCGACCG
This sequence comes from Demequina sp., assembly GCF_047975725.1. GTDB lineage: Bacteria > Actinomycetota > Actinomycetes > Actinomycetales > Demequinaceae > Demequina. Next base: position 20,427 of record NZ_JBKEED010000025.1, on the reverse strand, counting down.
TCTGGGTTCCAGCGGCGCCGCGTTCGACATCTCCGCCGCGTGCGCGGGCTACTGCTACGGCATCGGCCAGGCCGATGCGCTGGTGCGCTCGGGCTCGGCCCGCAACGTCCTCGTCGTGGGCGCCGAAAAGATGAGCGACTACGTCGACCCCGCCGACCGCTCGATCTCCTACCTCCTGGGTGACGCCGCCGGTGCGGTGGTCATCACCGCGTCAGACGAGCCGCGCATCGGCCCTACCGTGTGGGGTTCGGACGGCTCTGGCGCCCAGCTGATTCGCCAGACCGCCTCGTGGCTCGAGGTCCGCGACGGTGAGGCGGAGGCCTTCCCCACGCTGTTCCAGGAGGGCCCCAGCGTGTTCAAGTGGGCGTCCTTCAAGATGGCTCCCATCGCTCTCCAGGCCATCGAAGCTGCCGGAGTGACGCCCGACGACATCAAGGCGTTCATCCCCCACCAGGCCAACATCCGGATTATCGACCAGATGGTCAAGCAGATAGGCCTCCCCTCGCACGTCGCCGTGGGCCGCGACATCGTGGACTCGGGCAACACGTCCGCCGCGTCGATTCCGCTCGCCACCGAGCGCCTGATGCGTGACGGCGACGCCGCAAGCGGCGACCTCGCCCTGCAGATTGGCTTTGGCGCGGGCCTGGTCTACGCCGCGCAGGTGGTGGTCCTGCCCTAGCAGGTCCGCCCGCACTAGAGTTCCAACGACCCAACCCGATGCCCCCGCATCCGAACATCAAGGAGAGCCACATGGCTGACAACAACGAGATCCTCGCAGGCCTCGCCGAGATCGTGGCCGAGGAGACCGGCCTCGACGCCGCCGAGGTCCAGCTCGACAAGTCCTTCACCGACGACCTCGACATCGACTCGCTGTCGATGATGACGATCGTCACGCTGGCCGAGGAGAAGTTCGACGTGCGCATCCCCGACGAGAAGGTCAAGGACCTCACCACCGTCGGCGACGCCGTCACCTTCATCGCCGCAGCGCAGGGCTAAGACCGCCCTACCCCTCATCCCCACCTCGCAAGGAGCATGACATGACCACCGTTGTCGTCACCGGACTCGGCACTACTAACCCGCTCGGCGGGGATGTGGCGAGCACCTGGGAGGCTGCACTCGCTGGCCGCTCCGGCGTGCGCACCCTCGACAATGACTGGGCGGAGACCTACGGCATGGCCGTGAACTTCGCCGGTCAGCTCGTGGTGCCCACTACCGAGGTGCTGTCGCGGCCCGAGGCCAAGCGCATGGACCCGAGCGCCCAGATGGCGATCGTGGCCACACGCGAGGCCTGGGCCCACGCCGGTTCGCCCGAGGTGGACCCCGAGCGCCTTGGCGCCGTGGTCTCCTCGGGCATCGGCGGGGTGTGGACCCTGCTGAGCGCGTGGGACACCATGAAGGAAAAGGGCGCCGCGCGCGTGCTGCCCCTCACCGTCCCGATGCTCATGCCCAACTCCCCCACGGCGTACGTCTCGCTCGAGCTGACCGCTCGCGCAGGTTCGCACTCCCCCGTGTCGGCGTGCGCCTCTGGCGCCGAGGCGATCGGCATGGGATTCGAGATGATCCAGTCCGGCCGTGCCGACATTGTCGTGGCCGGAGGCACCGAGGCCGCGATTCACCCGCTGCCCATCAGCGCCTTTGCCGCCATGGCCGCGCTGTCCAAGCGCAACGACGACCCCGCTGGCGCCTCGCGTCCCTACGACACCACCCGCGACGGCTTCGTGCTCGGCGAGGGTGCCGGTGTCGTGGTCCTCGAGTCCGAGGAGCACGCCAAGGCCCGCGGAGCGCGCGTGTACGCCCGCCTGCTGGGTGTTGGCATGACCGCCGACGGCCACCACATTGCCGCTCCCGAGCCCAACGGCGCCGGCCAGACCCGCGCGATGCGCCTGAGCCTCGAGCGCGCGGGCCTCACCGCCGCGGACGTGGCTCACGTCAACGCGCACGCGACGTCCACCCCCGTGGGCGACATGATCGAGGCCCGCGGCATTCGTGGCCTGCTGGGCTCGCACGCCGACCAGGTGCTGCTGAGCGCGACCAAGTCGATGACCGGTCACCTGCTGGGTGGCGCCGGTGCGCTCGAGTCGGTGTTCACCGTGCTCGCGCTGCAGAACCGCCTGGCTCCGCCGACCATCAACGTCACGTCGCCCGACCCCGAGCTCGAAGTCGACCTCGTGCGCGACACCCCGCGCGCGCTGCCCGCCGACGGCGAGCTCGCTGCGATCAACAACTCGTTCGGGTTCGGCGGCCACAACGTCGCACTGACCTTCGCGACTGCCTGACGCCTTCGCGCCTTCGCGCCTTCGCGCCTTCGCGCCTTCGCGCCTTCGCGCCTTCGCGCCTCGAACTGCGAACCACTTTCCGCGCCCACACGCCGTGACGCAGGCCGGAAGCCCCGGGACACGCGGTTCCGCGGCGCAGAAGTGGTGCGGAGTGGGAGCGGAGGCGCTGAGCGCGACAGTTCCGAACATCGTGGGGCGCGACACCCCGGCAGGGAGGCTCACGCCGTGCCAACACGCGGCGTGTCGGTCTCGGAATGTTCGAAACTGTCGGGCGGTGAGGCGGCTAGGCGGCCCGGCTTCAGCGCCCCAACGCGCCTAGAGGTCGGTGGGCGTCGCCTGGTGGAACCGCAGGCGCCAGCGGCCGTCGTTGGTCCACACGCTTGTGCGGTGAGTCGCACCTCGGCTCGAGTTCTTCGACAGCGAGATGTAGCGCACGAGCGCCACGTCCTCGCAAATCGCGATCGCGCTGAAGTCGATGAGTGGCAACTCAATGTCGATGTCGAGTGGGGGCATCTCAAGGGTTTCCTCGCGCGTATACGTGCGCCCGGACCGTCCCACTTCAGTGAAGGCCGGTGCGAGCACCGCATCCATGTACCGCGAGTCATATCGCGTCTCGGGTCGCCACATGGCCTCCTCCATTGCCTGGAGGGTGAGCGCCTCGTCCCGTGACAGTTCCTGCATGATCCTGCTTCCTCGATGTGCCGGGCCGGGCCCGGATGTAACCGAGTTAGCCTACGCGGTGCAGCCAGCGCACGGGTGCGCCCGAGCCTGCGTAACGGAACGGTTCGAGCTCCTCGTCCCACGCGGCGCCAAGGGCGAGGTCCATCGCACGCTTGAACTCGGCGATCGAGGCGCCGTTTTCGAGCACCGCGCGGATGCGGTCTTCCGGCACCACGATGTTGCCGTGCACGTCAGTGACGGCGTGGAAGATCCCGAGCGACGGCGTGTGGGACCAGCGGCCTCCGTCGGACCCGAACGACGGGTCCTCGGTCACTTCGTAGCGCACGTGCTCCCAGCCACGCAGGGCGGAGGCGAGACGTGCGCCGGTGCCCGGCGTGCCCTGCCACGCGACTTCGGCGCGAAAGAGCGCGCTGCCAGCGGGCTGATCGGTCCATTCGAACGAGGCGCGCGGACCCAGCACTGACTGGGCCGCCCATTCGATGTGCGGGCACATCGCTCGGGTCGCCGAGTGCACGAAAAGGACACCTCGGGTGATCGCAGCCATGACCCATTCCTTCCTGTTGAGGTGCGTCTTCCCCTACGACCTCGAAGGAGCGCCCAGCTGCACCGGGTGTTCTGCCACCTATCGTGCCTCATTCGGCGCGGATGCGCCAGCACGCCGCACCGCATATGCCAGCCTGATCGCATGCCGCCATTGCTCAGCGCCGCCGCTGCCATGACCGCCGCTCACATCCGGGCGGCCGAGGCCAGCGCCATGCGCACCATCTCGGTACGGACCCTCATGGCCCGTGCGGCCGATGCGGTGGCCGCGGAGTCCGAGGCAATCCTCGCCGAGCGGGTCGGCCGCATTCGCGGGGCCCGCGTAGTGGTGCTCGCGGGGCCCGGCAACAACGGCGGCGACGCGATGCTCGCCGGCGCTCGCCTGCACTACCGAGGCGCCGAGGTCACCGTCGTCACGATGGATGAGCGGGCACACCCCGACGGGCTCGGCGAGTGCCTCGCCGCTGGCACCGGCGTCATCAGGGCCGATGCGCATCTGGCCCTGGCAACGCAAGCCCTCGCCCGTGCGCACCTTGTCATCGACGGGATTGTGGGAATCGGAGCCCGCCCGGGCCTACGCTCCCCCGCCGCGGAGTTGGTGGCCGCGATCCCCGGGTCGGTTGCGGTCCTCGCGGTCGACATCCCGAGTGGAGTCGACGTGGACTCGGGCGCACTCGGAGGCCTGCACGTGCGCGCCGACGTGACCGTGACCTTCACCGCACCCAAGCCGTGCCTAGTCACGCAGCCCGCTGCCGCATCGGCCGGGCGCGTGGTGGTCGCGGACGTCGGGGTGCAGCGCACCCCCGCCACTGCCGACCTCTAGTTGTCTTCGAGCGACTCGCGGAGCTCGCGCATGGCGCGCTTGCGCACGTCCTTGGCGAGACGGTCAAGGTAGAGGTGGCCGTCGAGGTGGTCGACCTCGTGGTTGATCAGGCGTGCCCAGATCTCTTCGCCCTCGATGACGACCTCGTTGCCGTCGAGGTCGGTGCCGACTGCCTTGGCATAGGCGGGGCGCTCGCAGGGGTACCACAGGCCGGGCACCGACAGGCAGCCCTCTTCGCCGAGCTCCTGGAGTTCCTCGGAGCGCTCGACGATCACGGGGTTGAGGATGTAACCGATCTCCCCGTCGATGTTCCACGAGAACGCTCGCAGCGACACGCCAATCTGGTTCGCCGCGAGACCCGCGCGCCCGTCGTAGTCGACGGTCTCGAGCAGGTCCTCGACCAGGGTGCGCACGCTGTCGTCGATCGTGGTGATCGGTTCGCAAACGGTCCTGAGGACGGGGTCGCCGGTGGTTCGGATCTCACGCATGGCCATGGGCGGCATTCTCTCACGGCGACGCGGGCCATTCGCGTCCATGCTGGAAATCCTCGAAATGGCAGACCGGTTGTGTCAGGCTGGCGGCATGGCTGAGGCTCAGGTGGTTGACGTCGCGCGGGTGCGCGCACACTGGCCGGTGCCCGCACCGGGCGACGACAAGTACTCCCGTGGCGTGGTGGGGGTCGTGGCCGGATCGGACGCCTACCCCGGCGCGGCCGCCCTGGTGGTTTCTGGAGCCATCCGTGCGGGCGCGGGCATGGTGCGCTACGTAGGCCCGCACCGTGCGCAGGACCTCGTGCTCGTTCACCGGCCAGAGGCCGTGGTCCACGACCCGGGCGATGCCGCTGAGTCCCTGCCCCGCGCGCAGGCCTGGGTGGTGGGCCCTGGCGTGGCCGACTACCCCGAACAGGACGCCGCCATTGGTGCGGTGATGGCCTCGGGGCTGCCGATGGTCGTGGATGCTGGCGCCCTCGAGGCCGTCGCGCGGGCACGGGCAACGGGATCACGGGAGACGCCCTCTGACCGGGTACTGCTGACCCCTCACACCGAGGAACTGATGCGCACCCTCGGCGCCCTGCGACACGACGTGACGGTGCACGACATCGCGGCGGACCGTGCTGGGCACGCCAGGCTCCTCGCGGAGACGGCTCGTGCCACGGTGCTGCTCAAGGGCTCGCGGACCCTCATCGCCTCCCCAGGCGGCACGCTGCTTGAACTACCCGAAGGCCCTGCTTGGCTCGCGACCGCAGGAAGCGGCGACGTGCTCGCGGGCATCGCCGGCACGCTGCTCGCAGGCGGTGTAAATGCCCTTGAGGCCGGCGCTGCAGCGGCATGGGTCCACATGGCCGCAGCCGACACCGCCAACCTCGCAGGCCCGGTCGCGGCCCTCGACCTGGCCGCTGCTCTCCCCCGCGTGATCGCCGACCTACTGCACCCCTGATGCGTCAGAGGTCCAAACCGACCTCGGAATAGTGCGCGCACATCGAAGCGTTCCCCCGGGCGTCCACTGACCGACACCAAGGAGGAACATCATGGGTTCGACCGACCGTCTCAGCAACGCCGCCGAGGACGCGAAGGGCAAGGTCAAGGAGGCTGCAGGCAGGCTCACCGACAACGAGCAGCTCGAGGCCGAAGGCAAGTTCGACCAGGCCAAGGCCGATGCCAAGGACACCGTCGAGGACGCGAAGGACGCCGTCGCCGAGAAGTACAACGAGGCGACCGACCGCGACAAGTAGTTGCCTGACTCACAGTCCACACAGCACGAAGGCGGCGAACCTCTGGGGTTCGCCGCCTTCGTTGCGTCTGAGTGCCGTCAGTTCGGGGGCGTCTCGCCGGCGCTCGGCGCCTGAGCGTCGCGGGCCTGCTCGGCCGTGCGCTCCTCTTGCGCCTCACGCCCAGGCTGGGCTTCACGAGCCGGCTGCGCTTCACGTGCGGGCTGCGCTTCACGCGCCTCTTGAGCCAGGCGAGGCTCCATGGCCTCCTTGACCTGGGCATGCGCAGCGCGAGCGTGCGAGTTGTCGTCGTTGCGCCCGTCGATCTCACGGCTGCGCTGACGGTTGTTCTTGCGGTCAAAGGTGTCCCAACGCTGCACGTTGTCGCGCACCGCAGCCGTGGTGTGCTCAAACAGGTAGCGCTTGTCTTGGTTGCGGTAGCGCTTGTACAGCGAGCGGTAGGTGAAGTACCCGATGATGAAGGGCACCGCGAACGCCATCAGGCCAAAGATCGCTACGCCACCTTCGCCCGACGAGGCGAGCACTACTGGCTCGAGCGACATCATGATCGTGTCCATCACAGTCCCGCCGCGAAGATGCCGAGTCCAATGGGCCAAGAAACGCCCGCCGTCAGCAGCGTGACCAGCAAGGTCACTCCCCACAGCCGGGCCTTGTTGACGGGCACCGAACCCATCACGTTGCCGTTGCGGCCGTTGACCGCGATGTAGTGCACCATCACAGAGCCGTTGTCGCTCTTCTCCGCGTAGCTATACAGCCACACAGGCAGGTACACCGACGCCCAGCGGCTCCCGTGCACCTCGAGCTCCTCGTGCGTCCAGCACACGCCTCGGTCGTAGTGAATGAGGTCGTTCCTGATCGCCTCGCGCGACATGGTGAGGAACTGCCCGTGAGCCTTGCGCGTGACGTCGTCGATGTTGAGGTCGCGCTTTTCGGCGGTCATCTCGCTCATGTAGTTGCTGTCGAAGGCGACCATGTTCTTGACGTCGTACGGCAGCAGCGAGTTGATGATGTTGTTGGTGTTGGCACGGTTGTCGATGTTCGAACGCCCGGCGGAGGACTCGATGATGAGGTCGTCCACGTGCAGGTCGAAGTCTCGCACCACGTCATACACGTCGGCGTCGTAGTACGTCGTCGACGTCTTGCCGTGCTGCACCGTGTAGCGGCGGGTCTGAATCTCGCCCTTGCCGTGGAAGCGAGCGCTGATGTTGCCGTCGACGGTCATGTACGGCATGTACACGCCCAGCACGTTCTCCGGCTTGAACTCGTCGCGGAATCGCTTAAGCGCAAAGAACTTGCGATTACCAGCGAACTCGCCGATGCGCGCGATCGCCTCTTGCTTGGTGATGTGGAACGGCAGGATTCCGTCCGGTACGGCGCCGTTGGGGATCTTGTCGTTGATCGACAGGATTGACCGGCACCAGTGGCAGCGCGCCTTGAGCGTGCGCGCGGTATCGATGACGACCTCGGACCCGCACCCCTGGCACTTGATGGTGATGAGGTCATCGGCGCTGGTGATGTCCGAGGCTCCGGTCAGGAACGTACGCCCCGCCAGTTGGCCGATCCCCTCTCCGAGCCCGTGAGTGTCCTCGAGGCGGCTGCCCACCCACTCGTAGCGGCAGAAGCCGCAGATCAGGCTCATGGTGTTGCCCTTGCGGGACACCTCGGTGGACCCACATTGAGGGCAATCGTCGTGGCCGTGGGCACGGCCGGTCGACGTGTCGATGATGTTGTCAGGGGCCGATGCGGCGGCAGGGGTCGCCTGTCCGTCGCCTTGCGCCCCCGACGGCATGCCCGGTTGGGCTGGCTGCGTCATGGTTTCCTCGCGAGCACTGGGACGTGTGGCGCGGGGCCTACAGTCCTAGCGCCTTGCGCTTGAGCGCGTCGAAGTCCTCCTGGTTGATGAGGCCCTCGTCGAGCATCGCCTTGGCCTCGCGGATCTGGTCGGCCGCCGTCGGCGCTGCGGGCGCGGCAGGTTCTGCGGCCTGCTGGCCGACCCCCTGCTGCGGCACCGGCGACTGGCCGGGCTGATTCTGCATGAGCCCTCCGAGGGCGCCACCAGCGGCGTTCATGCCCATGCCCATGAAGGCCAGGCCGTCGCCGCCGCCGGTCTCGCCGGCGGCCTGAATACCGCGAGCTGCCGACTGACGAAGGAACGAGTCGCCACGGCCGCCAGCCAGTGCATCGGCCTTCTGGACGTCTTCGAGCAGCTTTGCGGTGGGGGCGTCGTATTCGATCGCCAGCAGCGCTGCGGCGTGGATGGTGATGCCGCGCTCGGCGGTCCAGTTGTAGTTCTCTTCGACCACGGTGGACAGCGACTTCGCGAAGCCCAGCGCGTCGCCCTGGATGCGCGAGATGCGGTTGCCGCGCTCGCCGTCGTTCGTGTAGCGCGAGAATGCGGCGGCGAGCGAGCCGACGACCTCGTTGAACAACTGCTCAGAGACCGGGTTGTCCACGGCCGACAGGTCGAAAATGCCAGCGTTCTGCGTGATGTACGCGGCGGGCAGGATCGACCTGGTGAACAGGATCGGGTCGACGACCTTGAGGGTGTACGAGCCGCGCGTCACGGCGCCTGCCTGCGTGCCCAGGTAGTGGTCGTCCCAGTAGATCGGGCCCTGAGTACCGAACCTGTTGTTCGGGATCTCCTTGAGGTTGACGTAGAACGCGAGGTGCTGGACGCCAGGCTGGCCGCCAAACTTGAAACGCTCCCACGAGCTCTGCAGCGTCGACGAAAAGATCCCGCCGCCGGTGAAGAACGACTTCGCCTGCTGGTCGGTATCGGAGAAGATGTACCCGCCGGCTTCGGCGACAAAGTTGGTGATGCGGCCGTCCTGGAAGGTCAGCAGACCAAAGCCCTCGGGCACCACGATCTTGGAGCCGTTGGTGATGATGTTCTCCGAGCCGCGCACGTTGGACCCGCGCCCGGCGTTCTGTCCGCGCGCGATGGCGGGAAAGACCACGGCGGTCTGCGGAACGTTGTCCGGCGTGGTGAGAAAGTCGACCCACTGGTCGGCGAACGTGCCGCCAATCGCTCCCACGGCTGCCTGAATGAAACCCATGCGCGTACCCCTCTTTGCGTTGTGTTGCGTCAGGCTATCGCAGGATTCGTGCGCCCGACAGGGGCGTGTGACGCGATAGACCTGGCGTGTGTGGCCTGCGGCAGACCCCGTCAGCGTGACTGGGTGTAGCCGTTGCCGTCCTCGTCCTCGTGGTAGCCACCGGCGCCTGCCCAGCCCGCCATCTCCATCTCGACCGCGAGGTCGCGCTTGATGGTGTCGATGCCGGGGCGGGTCTGCCACGGGTGCGGGCCGTCCAGCGGACGGAACTCGATGCCTGCGGCGTCGAGGATGGCCAGGTGGCGCTCCAGTCGCGCCATGAACTCGGCCGATGCGGTGCCTCCCGGGGTACGGTCGCTCGCAGGCGACCAGGCCACCTCGGCGAAGGCCGCGAGGCGTGGCCAGGTGGCGTAGTCCACGCGGCGCGGCGTGTCCAGGTGCTCGGTCCACACCTGGGCCTGGGGACCCAGGAGTGCGCCGTGCTCGCCCTCCTGCGCGACGGGACGGTCGCCGGGGAAGGCTGCCATCGCATCGGCCGAATTGAGGTCGTGGAGCTCGGGGTGCAAGGCGAGCACCTCGGCGGGCAGCGGGTCGAAGGCGAGAATGTCCTCGATGGTGCGGACGAACCCGACGGGGATGGGCTCGTCGGGGTGGTCCGAGGCGCGGTGATCCAGGTACAGCACCTGCTCGGGCGCCATGATCGTGTCGTGACCGCCCTTGATGGCGCGAGCACCAGCATCGAGGCCGCGCCACGACGTCACGGAGGCGCTGCGCGGCAGGAACTCGGTCAGTCCCTCGTCCCACACGTTGGCACGGCGCCCCAGGGTCTCCAGGTGCGTGGCGAGCTGGCCCAAGAACCAGCCGTGCAGGTGTTCCACGCGGGCAAGGCCCAGTTCCTTGGCGTGCTGGACAATCTCGGGGTTGGCACGCCAGGCGGCCGTGGGGACCTCGTCGCCGCCGATCCCGATGAAGGGTGAGTCGAACACCTCGACCACCTCGTCGAGGATGTTCTTGAAGAACTCGAGGTTCTCCAGCGACGGGTTGAGGACGTCTTGCGAGATGCCCCACGTGGTGCGGACCGCACCGGGCCTGCCCGAGGAACTCAGCTGCGGGTAGGCCGTGATGGCGGCCTCGACGTGACCAGGCACGTCGATCTCGGGCATCACGGTCACGCCGCGGGTGCGGGCGTGCGCGACGATCTCGCGTAGGTCGTCCTTGGAGTAGCGTCCGCCGTGCGGGCGGTCATCGAGCACGGGGTCGTCGCTGTTTCCCACCTGGCTGCGCGGACGCCACGCGCCAATCTCGGTGAGCGCCGGGTAACGGTCGATGGGCATGCGCCAGCCCTGGTCGTCCGTCAGGTGCAAGTGCAGCACATTGAGGTGGTGCGCGGCCGCGTTGTCGATAAAGCGGATGACCTCGTGCTTGGGCACAAAGTGGCGCGCCACGTCCAGGTGGATGCCGCGCCAACCAAAGCGCGGGTGGTCCTCGATGACGCCCGTGTCGACGACCAGGGGCTGGCCGGCCAGGGGCGCCGTGCGGAAGGCCTGCGGGCCAGCAAGCTGACGGAGAGTCTGAGCGGCGCTGTGGGCACCGGCGAGATCCGCGACGGTGATGGTGACGCCCGATTCGTCGACCGCCAGGCGGTAGCCAGCGGTCGGCACTGCGGGATCGACGGTGAAGGTCACGTCCGCGTGCGCTGACGCGGGGCTCTTGCTCACGGCGGTCGCGAGGTCGAACGCGGCGCCCAGGTCGCGCGCACTCGTGCGGGCCGCGAGCGCGAGTTCCTCGGGGGCGACGTAGGTCAACGACACCACGGGAGTCCACACGCCGTCGGCGGCGGACACGTGCGCGGGAGCAGGGATCACAGTCATCATCGAATGAGTCACCGGACTACTGTAGGCCAGTTCAACCAGGAGTTTTGTCCGTTGTGCGGCGGCGATGTGTGAACCGAAAAAAGAGAAGGTTCACATGCCAGCGGGGCCGTCGAAAGTGCCTCCACGTGACGGTCGAGATCCGGTCGGTGAGCACCAAGTTCGCGCCCGGTATCGGGGCTCGCCACGCGTCTAGTCGCGTTCAGGCAGCCGCGGCGCCGACACCCCAGGGTCGCGACCGATAAGGGCCGCCCGCGTGACAGCGGTGGAGCCGAATCGATCGCGGACCGCGTCGAGGGCGGTGTCGATGCGCGCCCCGTCGTTCCAGTCGAGCGCAAGCTCGGGCTGAACATTGCCGGCGCTGGTCAGTTGTGCCAGCGAGACTCCGATGAGGGTGATGCCTCGGCGGGAGATGTCGGGAGCCGCCGCCGTGAGCAGGCGCTGGGCGGCCCCGAGCAACACATCGGTGCGATCGGTAGGCGCGGCGAGCGTGCGCGACCGGGTCGCCCTCGTGAAGTCGCCGTAGCGAAGCCTCAGGACCACGGTGGCGCACGACGACCCCCGATGACGCAGCCGCTTCGCGAGGCCGTCGATGATCTGCGTGAGGATCAGCCCCAGCTCATCACCGGTGTACGAGCCATCGACAAGTGCGCGTTGCGAGCCGATGGACTCGTGGCGTTTGGTCGTCTCGACCGGGCGCGGGTCCTGGAGGCGAGCCAGTGCGTGGAGACGTGCTCCCGCCGCCTTCCCTAGCCATCCTTCAGCGGTTGCCGCTTCGAGTTCGGCCAACTGCCCAATGGTGTAGACGCCGTTGCTGTGCAACTTGTGTGCGGTCACCGCGCCCACGCCCCAGAGCCGTTCAATGGGGAGCGGATGAAGGAACGCCTCCTCACGGCCTGGCTCCACCACGAGGAGCCCGTCGGGCTTGCTGGCCGCGCTAGCGACCTTCGCAAGAAACTTGGTTCGCGCGACGCCCACCGAAATGGGCAGCCCCACCTCGGCACGCACGCGCTCCCGCAGGCGCACAGCGATCTCCTCGGGAGTGCCTGCAAGGCGGCGAAGCCCTCCCACCTCAAGGAATGCCTCGTCGATCGAGATGCCCTCTACGTACGGCGTGGTGTCGTGGAAGATCGCAAACACGGCCCGGCTCGCTGCCGAGTATGCCTCCATACGGGCAGAGACGACGATGGCGTCGGGGCAGCGCGCGAGCGCCTGCTTAACACCCATAGCGGTGCGCACGCCCCGTGCCTTCGCTTCATAGCTCGCGGCCACCACCACACCGCCGCCCACAATGACTGGCCGTCCGCGCAGTGCGGGGTCGTCCCGCTGCTCGACTGAGGCGTAGAACGCGTCGAGATCGGCGTGGAGCACGGTCGCTTCACCGCGCATCTCCCACCTCCCGTCATTTCACGACGGCTCAGACGTGGGCCAGGCGGGGCTCGAACCCGCGACCGATGGATTATGAGTCCACTGCTCTAACCGGCTGAGCTACTGGCCCGGGGCCGCAGAAACGGCCGCGCGCAAGTCTATCCGCGCACGGGGCCCCTTCCCGTCGCGACCGCGCCCCAATCTCGACACGCCAGGTGTACTCCGACCCCCCGAGCATCATGTAAAGTTGTGGATCGCGATCCTCCATAGCTCAATTGGCAGAGCATTCGACTGTTAATCGAAGGGTTGTTGGTTCGAGTCCAACTGGAGGAGCTCACGCAGGCCGGTCCGTCAGGACCGGCCTTTCGTGTTTACCAGGCCGGTTTCCTCTACGGAAGCGAGTCTGGGATGACGACGGAGCCGTCGTCGCTCACGTCCCAATACGGGTTGTGCGCGATCTCCCAGACGTGGCCGTCGGGGTCCGCGACGTAGCCGCTGTAGCCGCCCCAGTTGGTCGCTTCGGGCGGCTTGAGCACGGTGGCCCCAGCGGACACCGCCGCGCGGTAGCGCTCGTCGACGTCCTCGACGCTCGGGTAGTTTTGCGCGAGCGTCATACCGCCCACACCCAGCTGCTCCCTCGTGCGCCACTGGTCGTCCGCGAGCAGGTCAGCGCGAAACAGCGCCAGCACCAGCCCATTGCATTGGAAGAACACGATGTCGTCGTTTTCCTGCCGGACCCGCCACCCCCAGGCCTCGTAGAACGCACGGGAGCGCGGCACCTCGGCCACACCCAGGGTCACCAGTGACACTCGCTGAGCACTCATAGACCCAACGTATCTCTCCGCGGTGACACGCGCATCGGCCCATTTCTCAGTGCCGATGCGCGAGCAAGCGAGCGCGGCCGCTAGACGGCCGCTTCGGCCTTCTCCCTGGTGCTCACCTTGGTGCCGGAGCCGGCGATGATGCGGTGGCGGATGCCCCCGGAGATCGAGTCGACGAGCATCGTCACGGCGATGATCACCACGAGGGTGATGCCAATCTGCTCCCATTCGCGCCGGCTAAACAGTTGGCCCAGCAGCGAGCCGATTCCTCCCGCGCCAATCACGCCCAGCACGGCCGAGGCCCGAATGTTGATCTCGAAGCGGTACAGCCAGAACGAGATCACCTCGGGCAGCACCTGCGACCAGTACGCCCACCGCAGGATCGCGAACTGCCTCGCACCAGAGGCGCGCGCCGCCTCCACGGGACCGGGGTCGATGCCCTCGAGCGCCTCTGCCGTGAGCTTGCCCAGCGTGCCCACGGCACCCACGCCCAGCGCCACGGCGCCGGCCACGGGCCCAAAGCCGAAGATCGGCAGCATGAGGATGATGGCGAATACCAGCTCGGGAACAGCGCGAATCGCGTTGAGGAACACGCGCGTCACCTGCACCGTGACCGGACCGGCGACGTTGCGAGCGGCCAGGAATCCCAGGGGGATCGACAAGATCGCGCCCAGCAGGGTCCCCACCCACGCCATGTACACCGACTCGAGCATGCGATCGAAGGCAAGCGACCAGTACTCGCTGTACGGCTCCGCGAACGGGTTCTGGAACAGCCCCTCCCCCATGAGCTGCAGGTAGCGCCAGCCGTCGGTGAAGATGCCGGTGATCTGACTCCACCGCGCATTGGAAAGGAACACCGCTCCGCCAAAGACCACGAGCAGCGTGAGCCAGACCAGGGTCTCCTTGGTCTTGGAGGGCTCGCTTGGGCGTGGGGCGCTCACACGAACCTCCTACGCAGGTACTGGCTCAGTTGGTCGATGATGAGCACCACCACGAAGATCGCGACGGTGATGGCGGCCACGTTCTCGTACTGGAAGCGCGCGAACTGGACGTTGAGCACCTGACCGATGCCGCCACCACCGGCGATGCCGATCACCACGGACGAGCGAATGTTGAGCTCGAAGATGTACAGGCAATACGACAGATAGTTGGGCAGAATCTGCGGCATCACTGCCCAGCGCGCACGCGACAGCGTGCCGGCGCCGGAGGCATCGGCGGCCTCGAGCGGGCCGCGATCGACCGCGTCGATGGTCTCGGCCGTGAGTTTGGCCGCGATGCCGATGTTGAAGATGATCAGGGCGAGGATGCCTGCGAGCGCGCCGATGCCCACGAGCGCCACAAAGATCAGCACGTACGCGATGTCGGGCAGCGATCGCACGATGGACAGGAATCCCTTGGTGGCCCGGTAGAGCCAACCCGAGCGGTTGGTCACCCGCGAGGCCATCGCGGCAAAGACCAGCCCAAACACGACGCCCACGCCGGTGGCGACCACCGAGATCGCGAGGGTCTCGACCCACGCCTCCCACACGCGCCAGATGAACGGCCAGTTCGGTCGCAGGAACTCCTGGATGACGACCCAACCGTTGTCGAAGTTGGTGAACAGGTCCATGATCGAGAACTCGATCTGAACTGCGGCCCACCACGTGAACGCCGCCGCGGCCAGCAGGCCTCCGATGAGCAACGGCGAGGGCGCGGGCTTGCGGGGCCGCTCGGGGGCCGACGCTCCGGGCGCCGGCGCGGTCAGTGGCCGCGCGCTCATGCGTTCGAGGACAGGGTGTCGTCGGCAGTCAGCGAGCGCCCGTAGATGCGCTCGAAGACCGCGTCGTCCGCCTCAGCACCAGTGCCGTCGAACACCACCTTGCCGTCACGCATACCGATGACTCGGTCGCCGTAGGCCCGCGCAAGGTCGAGGAAGTGCAGATTCACCACCGTGGTGATCCCCAACTCCCTGTTGATGCGCTGCAGGTCCTTCATCACCATCTGCGCCGTGGGCGGGTCCAGCGAGGCGACCGGCTCGTCGGCGAGCATGACCGAGGGGCTCTGGGCGAGCGCACGGGCGATCGCCACACGCTGCTGCTGTCCGCCCGACAGTTCCGATGCGCGGGTCCACGTCTTCTCGACGATCCCCACGCGCTCGAGGGCCTGGTAGCCGATCTCCTTTTGCTCGCGCGTCCACAGCCCCAGCAGGGCACGCCACCACGAGATGTGGTGCAGTTGGCCCATGATGACGTTGTTCATCACCGACGTGCGCTTGACGAGGTTAAAGGACTGGAAGATCATGCCGATCCGCGATCGGATGGCGCGCAGCTGCGCCTTGGAGGCGCCGGAAACGTCCATGCCGTCCACGGTGAGCGTGCCGGACGTCACCGGCACCAGCCCGTTGATGGTGCGAATGAGCGTGGACTTGCCTGCACCGGACAGGCCCACCACGACCACAAACTGGCCGTCGGGAATCTCGAGGTCGACGCCGTCCAAGCCCACCACGCCGTTGGGGTAGCGGACCGTCACGTCCTTGAGTTCGATCATGAGGTCACTGTGTCATGAGACGCCAGTGCGGCGGCCGCGCCCCACCAGGGAACGCGGCCGCCGCGCCTGTCACGCGTCTCAGCCCTCGCCGAAGTTCGCGGCGACCTGGCGCGCCTCGTCGAGCGCGTCCACGTCGGCGGGCTCCAGGCCCTCGATGTTGTACACGGCGTCGAGAGCCGCGAGGCCCTCCTCGGTGCCGGCGATGGCGACCAGCGCATCGGTGATGAGCTGCTGAGCCTCCTCAGACAGGTCGCTCGACAGCACGACTCCGTCGTTGGGGATGTTGGTCGAGTAGGCAAACACGACGACCTTCTCGCCCACGTCGGGCAGTTCGGCGGCCAACTCGGAGCGAGCGTCGTTGAAAGAAGTTCCCACCACCGCGTCGCCGTCGTAGACCGCCTGGACAGCCTGCGGGTGACCACCGGCGAAGAAGGCGCCGGGGAGGTCCGTCAGCGGGTCGATGCCGAGGATCGCCTGCAACTGCGTGGCCGGGTAGTAGTAGCCCGACGCGGAGGACTCGTCGACGAACGCGATCTGCGACGACGGGTCAATGAGCGCCAGCGCGTCCTCACCCTGCGGGCCGTCATAGCCCGTCGCGCCGTTGCAGTACGAGTAGTTCACGCCCTCGTCATCGGCCTCGGTGGTGACCTCGTCGAGGCAGAAGGTGTCGGGGTCGTTGGTGAAGTACTGGGTGACGTAGCTCGACGAGCCGTAGCGCACCGACTGCAGCACGGGGACGGCGCCTGCCTCATCCACGGCCTGAACCATCGCGATGGGACCAAGGAAGCCGATGTCGGCCTGGTCGGTTTGGAGCGCGACCACCACGGCGGAGTAGCTGTCGGGGATGAACGTCTTGACGCTCACGCCGAGCTCGGCGCTGAGAAGTTCGGCGAGCACGTCACCATCGGTCACGAGCTGGTCGACCTCGTCCGACGGCACCAGGCCCAGAATCAGCTCTTCGGGAAGGCCGCCGGCCGCACCGTTCGACTCCGTCGTCGGCTCGGCGCCGCCGGTCGTGCCGGTCGTGGGCTCGTCGCCCGGGTCCTCGGTGCTCGAGCAACCGGCCGCAATCAGGGCCGTGGCGCCGACGACCGCGACGGTCGCGAGGGACTTGTTCGTGATGCGCACTGATGTCACCTTCCAGGTTCGGTCTCATCCCGGCGCCCCCTGGCGCCAGCGAGGTGCCGCGCGAACGCGGCTACCTGCCGAACCTATCGACGCTTCACCGCACGCGCGCGTCGAGAACCGAAGATTTTTCACACCGGTAACAGGGAGTTCATCGGACCGAGTCCGGATCGTGACCCGCGGGGCCTTGCGCTCTCGACCGGGGTGCGTCAGGGCTCGCGCAAGGCGCGCCGGGCAGTCTCGAGGCGCACCAACTCGGCGAACGCCTCTTGCCCCTCGGGGGTGCCGGCGCCCGCTCGTTGCATGCGTCCGCGCACCTCAGCGATGCGTCGCGTGAGGCTCAGGTCGTGGACCCGAGCGAGCACGGTTCCCGCCCAGTGGCCGAGGTTCTCGGGCTTGTCATGCGGGAGGGTGGTGACCGCAAGTTCCGACACGATGCTGGCGAGCATCTCCCCCGCAGTGTCCGCGACGTCGTTGGCCCAGTCGGGCCCCGCCTGAGCCGGGTCGCCCGTCGCAAGGATGGCCTCGAGCACCGCACGGTATTGGGGCACGGAATACGACGCCGGGCTGAGTTCGCCGAGAACCACCGCACCCAGCGGGTCGTTGGCTGCCTCTCGCGGCGCCTGCAGCAGCACGCCCAACGACAGTGCCTCGGCACGTACGACAGGGTCACGGGGATTGGGGCGCGAGGGCGCATCGGGCATGTGGACGGGAACCGAGCCCGTGAAGGACGGCGCCTCGGAAGACCGGGCGCGGCCCGCATCGGACACCGCACGCACCACGGGCCCCACCTCCATGCCCAGCCAGCCCGCGAGCCGACGGCCGTACTCGGGCTGGAGCGCACGGTCCTTGATCCCCGCCACGACGGGAGCGGCGGCACGCAGCGCCCCCACCCGGCCCTCGGGCGTCTCGAGGTCATAGGCCGCGAGCGCCGTGCGGATCACGAACTCGAACAGCGGAATCCTGCGCTCAAGCAGTGCAGCGACCGCCTGGTCTCCCCCGGCCATGCGCAGGTCGCACGGGTCCTTTCCCTCGGGATCAACGGCAACGAAGGTCTGCGCGAGGAACTGCTGGTCGAGTTGGAAGGACTTGAGGGCGGCGTTCTGGCCGGCCTCGTCGCCGTCGAAGGTGAACACCACCTTGGCACCTGTCTCGCCCACCTTGGTCTGCGGCCCGCCCATGTCTCCCATGAGGCGCCGCACCACCTTGACGTGGTCCGTGCCGAATGCCGTGCCGCAGGTCGCGACGGCATTGGTGATGCCCGCGAGGTGGCATGCCATCACGTCGGTGTAGCCCTCGACCACCACGGTGGTGCGCTCGGCACGGATGGCACCCTTGGCGAGGTCAAGACCGTAGAGCACCTGCGCCTTCTTGTACAGCGGCGTCTCAGGGGTGTTGAGGTACTTGGGACCCTGGTCGTCCTCGTACAGGCGCCGGGCACCGAACCCGATCACCTCGCCCGTGACGTCCCTGATGGGCCACACCAGGCGCCCACGGAACCGGTCGTAGATGCCGCGCGAACCGTCGGACACCAGCCCGGATGTGCGCAGCTCCTCTTGGGTGAAGCCCTTGCCCTGCAAGTGCTCGGTCAGGTGCGACCACCCTTGGGGCGCGTAACCCACGCCAAACTGGGCGGCGGCCGCGCTGTCAAAGCCCCGCTCACGCAAGAAGTCGCGGCCAATGCGCGCCTCTGCGGACAGCAGTTGATCCTCAAAGAACGCCGCCGCGACACGGTGCGCTTCGAGCAGTCGCTTGCGCTGACCCGCCGTGCCTTCTCGGCGCGGGCCAGCGCCCTGTTCGTAGCGCAGCGTCACGCCCGCGCGTTCGGCGAGGTATTCCACGGCCTCCGCGAAGGGCAGCCCATCCATGCGCATCACAAACTCGATGACGTCGCCGCCTTCGCCGCACCCAAAGCAGTGCCAGCGCCCCGCCGCGGGACGCACGTTGAAGGAGGGCGAACGCTCGTCGTGGAAGGGGCACAGACCCTTGAGCGAGCCCACCCCGGCAGACTTGAGCGCGACGTGTTGGCCGACGATGTCCTCGATCGGCGCACGCTCGCGAACGGCCGCGATGTCTTCGCGGTTGATGGTGCCTGCCACGGCATCACCCTACTCGCGCGAGGACGCCCTCCCAGCCGACGCATCGGCCCTTCCACCAGGCGCCGCCCCGCGAGCCCGTCGTGCGAGCGCCGAGCGGGTCGCTAGGCTTGAGCGCAGAACCCTCCACGAAAGGACACCACTGTGAGAGTCGACGCCTTCCTCGCGGATTCGGCCGAGGTCGTCCAGGGCAAGATCTACGCCCTTGGCGCTGGGTGGAACACCATCTACGTGCGCTCCTTCCCTGCGGCACACCGTCGCCTCGCCGTTGCCGCGACCGTGCACGTGCCGTTCACGGCCACCAACGTGAACCACCAGTTTGAACTCAAGCTCGTCACCGAGGACGGCAAGGAGTACCCCATCGGCGTGAGGGCCGATGCGGAGGGCAAGCCCGCACCCGTGCGCGGCATGGGCGGCGAGTTCACCCTAGGGCGCCCGCCGCAGCTCGTGGACGGCGACGAGCAGGTCGCGTGCTTTGCGTTCACCATCGACGGGCTGCGCTTTGCCGAGGCAGGCATGTTCGCGTGGGTCGTGTCGATCGACGGCGAAGAGGTCTCGCGTCTGCCCATGCGCGTCAAGCAGGCAGCGCAGCAGGCGTAGTTGGCGCTCTACGGCGGGATCGTCTTTCCCGCGACCATTGCTTGGTGTGTGGTGCTCCTCGCTTCGGGCCTGATCACGCTGGTGCGCGTCCGTTTTCACCGCGCGCTCGAACTGGTGGTCACCGGCATGTGGATTGTCACCGGCATTCAGGCCATCGCTGTGGTCGCGGTGCTGCTCAGCGGCAATGACGCTGGCCTGGTGCTGACCATCGGCTACCTGCTCGCCACCATCGTGGTGCTGCTGCTGCTGGGCATCGGCCGGCTGGGCACGCCCGATGCTGCGGCCACCGATCCCGACCCGAACCGCCCCGTGCTCGCGCCCGACCAGATCGCGCGCGTGGATGCCGGAGCCGCCGTGATCGTCGCGATCGCGGCGGGTGTGCTCGCGTGGCGCATCTTCGTGATCCTGGGGACCTGACATGAACCCCATGGGCCGCATTCTGCTGATCGTCGCGTACGCCGTGCTGGGCCTGGCGGCGACTGGACGCTCCGTCGTGCAGATCACCTCTAAGTTCGATCAGGCGCCGTTGCCCTACACGGTCTCCGCCGCATCGGCCCTGCTGTATGTCGTGATCGCCATCGCGCTGTGGCGCGGCTGGCGCCAGGTCGCCATTGTGGGCACGGCGCTGGAACTGGTGGGCTTGCTCGTGATCGGGACGCTCGGCTGGGCCGCGCCCGACCTGTGGGCGGACGAGACTGTGTGGACTGGCTACGGCTCGGCGTACGGCTGGGTGCCGCTGGTGCTGCCGGTCATCGCACTCGTGGTGTTGCTGCGCCGCCGCGGCACGGGCGATGTCCCGGCCCAGGCCCAGGCAGACCAGGCCTAGTCGCCGTCTTTGCTGGTCACGTAGCGGTGATGCCAGTTGTATGCGGACGTGTCCGTGAGCGACGCGACCTGGTCGATCGCGACGCGTAGGCG
>NZ_JBKEED010000024.1:0-96836 GCF_047975725.1 Demequina sp. | reverse complement strand
GGGCGGGTTCTAGCGATCCCCGCAACACCCTGACTTCAGGGAGTTGCGGGGATCGTGTCGTTTGAGGAGTTGAAAGCTCAGTTCTTCGCGGAGTTGGAGCGGTCCGAGGGGACGATCAGTGACGTAGCCGGGAGAGTCGGCGTCAACCGGCATACGGCGTATGGCTGGTTGCGCAAGGCGGGCATGTGTGGCGTGGGTCGACCCGGCAACGGTCCACATCCGCGTCGTGGTGAGTACGAGAGAATGCGCGCTTCAGGTGTGCGTCGCAAGGACGCGGCCGCCCAGGTGGGTGTGAACGAGCGCACCGCTCGCGATTGGGACAAGGGTGTTCGCCGCTTGGGGCGGGCGCGCCTGTATCCCGATGGCCGTCGAATCGACTACAAGACTGGGGTGACCACGTACGAATCTGCCGGTGCTCAGCCGTCGATCTCGGTGATCGAGGCCGACCTGCATCCACGCTTCCTGACCTTGCTCGAGCGCGAGAAGATCGCGGATATGCGCCGCGAGGGCAAGTCGCTTCGGGCGATCGGGCGGGCGCTGGTCAGGCCTGCCTCGACGATCAAACGCGAACTCGATTCCTACAGCGTGGACGGGAAGTATCGGCCGCATGCGGCGCAACGGGCGTGGTCTGCCAGCCGTTCGCGCACGACACAGTCCAAGCTCGCCCAGCCGGGACCCTTGAGGGACTTCGTGGTCGAGGGACTTGCAAAGCGGTGGTCGCCTGAGCAGATCTGTCACGCTCTCATCAAGGAGTTTCCAGGCGATGAGGAAATGCGGGTGAGTACCGAGACGATCTACCAGGCGATCTACGTTCAAGCCCGTGGCGGTCTCAAACGAGAAGTCGCCGCGGCGCTGCGCAGTGGACGCACCCGGCGCAAACCCCACCGTGACCCGCAGGCGCGCACGAAGCGGTTCGTGGACGACATGATCATGATCTCCGAACGCCCCGCCGAGGTCGAAGACCGTGCCGTTCCCGGGCACTGGGAAGGAGATCTCATCATGGGTGCGGGCAACACCTCCGCGATCGTCACGCTGGTGGAACGCTCGACGAGGTATGTGATGCTCGGGCACCTGCCCGGTGAGCACACCGCCGAGGATGTCCGCGACTGTCTGATCCCGCTGATCGCGTCCCTGCCCGAGCACCTCAAGGGCTCCCTGACCTGGGACCAGGGCTCGGAGATGGCCGCTCACAAGGCGTTCTCGATCGCGACCGACGTGCCCGTGTATTTCTGCGACCCTCACTCACCCTGGCAGCGCGGCTCGAACGAGAACACCAACGGGCTCCTGCGCCAGTACTTCCCCAAGGGCACCAACCTGTCCGTCCACAGTCCGTTGGACCTCGAGCACGTCGCTCAGGAACTCAACGGCCGACCACGCAAAACGCTCGACTGGAATACTCCAGCCGAGCGTCTGCGTGATCTACTGATCACCACATAGACCAACAGGTGTTGCGAGGAACCCTAGAAACCGCCAAGCACCGGGGCCGGGTTCCGCGCCAGGTGTGTCCAGGTCTGGCGGGAGAGTGGAGGGCGGGCCGGGCTCATGACCCGGCCCGCGCGCCTCCTACTTCGCGGACTTCGTGGTCCGCGACTTCTTGGCGGGAGCCTTGTCCGCGGCCGGGACGGCCTCGGTCTTGCGGCTCGCCTTGACCTCGTCCCAGGTGGTGCCGTAGTACGCGGCCTCCATCATGACCTTCATGTCCTCGAGGATCGGAAGGCGGGGGTTGGCCGGTGCGCACTGGTCGGCGTAAGCGTTCATCGCGAGGGTGTCGAGCGAAGACATGAACTCCGTCTCGTCGACGCCGACGTCCTTGAACGAACGCTCGATGCCCACCTTGTCGCGCAGCTGCTCAACGGCCTTCGCGTAGGACTCGACACCCTCGTCCGGGGTCGAGGCCGGCAGGCCCAGCATCTTGGCGATCTCCTGGTAGCGCTCGGGAGCCACGTAGGACTCGGCCTTGGGCCACGAGGTGGGCTTGGTCGGAACCTTGCCGTTGTAGCGGATCACGTGCGGCAGGTAGATCGCGTTGGTGCGGCCGTGTGCGACGTGGTGCGTCGAACCGGTCACGTGCGACATGGCGTGCACCAGGCCAAGGAAGGCGTTGGCGAAGGCCATACCGGCGATGGTCGCGGCGTTGTGCATCTTCTCGCGAGCCTTGACGGCGGAGCCACCCACGGTGACCGACTCCTCGATGTGCTCGAAGACCATGCGGATCGCCTGGAGGGCGAGACCGTCGGTGTAGTCGTTCGCGTAGACCGAGACGAAGGCCTCAGTGGCGTGGGTCAGGGCGTCGAAGCCCGAGTCAGCAGCCACCCGCGCAGGCAGGTTGGCGGTGAGGACCGGGTCGATGATCGCGACGGTCGGCGTGAGCGCGTAGTCCGCGAGCGGGTACTTGCGGCCGGTCTCGGGGTCGGAGATCACTGCGAAGGGCGTGACCTCGGAACCGGTGCCGGACGTGGTCGGGATGCAGACCAGCTTGGCGAGCTCGCCCAGCTTGGGGAACTGGAAGGCGCGCTTGCGGACGTCGAAGAACTTCTCCTTCAGGTCAGCGAAGTCGACCTCGGGGTGTTCGTACAGCAGCCACATGACCTTGGCAGCGTCCATGGGCGAGCCACCGCCGACGGCGATGATCGTGTCGGGCTTGAATGCACGCAGGATCTCGGCGCCCTTACGGACGGTCGCGACGCTCGGCTCGGGCTCGACGTTGTCCATGATCTGCACGGAGACGGGGTTGGGGCGACGGTTCAGCACGTCGAGCACCTTGTCGACCACGCCGATGCGGGTCATGGTGGCGTCGGTGATGATCGTGACGCGCTCGACACCGTTCATGTCGTGCAAGTACTGGATCGCGTTGGGCTCGAAGTAGGTCTTGGCCGGAACCTTGAACCACTGCATGTTGTTGTTCCTCCGGCCGATTCGCTTGACGTTGATGAGGTTCACCGCGGTCACGTTGTTCGAGACCGAGTTGTGGCCGTAGGAGCCGCAGCCCAGCGTCAGCGAGGGCAGGAAGGCGTTGTAGATGTCACCGATTCCACCCTGGCTCGAGGGGGAGTTGACGATGATGCGGATCGCCTTGCAGCGCTTGCCGAACTCCTTGATGAGCTCGTCGTCGGTCGCGTGGATCGACGCCGAGTGGCCCAGGCCGTGGAACTCGACCATGCGCTGGGCGTAGTCGAGACCCTGCTCGGTGCTGTCCGACTTGAGGACGGCGAGCACGGGGCACAGCTTCTCGCGGGTCAGGGGCTCGGACTCGCCCACGGTGGACACCTCGGCGAGGATGATCGAGGTCTCTTCGGGGACCTCGAATCCGGCCTGCTCGGCGATCCACTGCGGGGACTTGCCCACGACGTTCGGGTTGAGCTTGGCACCGGCGCAGTTCTCGCCGTTGGCCTGCACACCGAAGATGAACTCCTCGAGCATGGCCTTCTCGGCGGGGGTCGCGCGGTAGGCGTGGAGACGGTCGAACAGGCTCAGGGCCTCGTCGTAAATCTCGGCGTCAAGAATGACGGCCTGCTCAGAGGCGCACACCATGCCGTTGTCGAACGCCTTGGAGATCACCAGGTCGTTGATCGAACGCTTGAGGTTGGCGCTCTTGTGGACGTAGGCGGGGACGTTACCCGCGCCGACACCCAGGGCGGGCTTGCCGCAGGAGTACGCGGCCTTGACCATCGCGTTGCCGCCGGTGGCCAGGATCAGCGCGACGCCGTCGTGGTTCATCAGGGCGTTGGTCGCCTCGAGCGAGGGGGTCTCGACCCACTGCACGCAGTGCTCGGGGGCGCCGGCGGCGATCGCTGCGTCACGCACGATCTTGGCGGCAGCGACCGAGGACTTCTGGGCGCTGGGGTGGAAGGCGAAGATGATGGGGTTGCGCGTCTTCAGCGAGATCAGCGACTTGAAGATCGCGGTCGAGGTGGGGTTAGTCACGGGGGTGACACCGGCGATGACGCCCACGGGCTCGGCGATCTCGATGATGCCCTTGATCGGGTCCTCGTGGATGATGCCGACGGTCTTCATGGGGGCCATCGAGTGGGTGACGTGCTCGCACGCGAAGAGGTTCTTCACGGCCTTGTCTTCGAACACACCACGGCCGGTCTCTTCGACCGCCAGGACGGCGAGTTCGCCGTGCTGGTTCAGGGCCGCGACGGAGGCCTTCTTGACGAGCAGGTTGACGTCATCCTGCGTGAATGCGGAGTAAGCGTCGAGCGCCTTCTGGGCGTTCGCCACCAAACGGTCGATCTCCTGTGCGACGGTGGACTCCGTCGCGGTGACCGGGCTGTCGGTCGTGGCAGTCATGAGATTTTCTCCTCGGGTCTGGCCCCCTGGACTGTGGGCCACTATCTCGAAACTACGCCGCCGTAGGCACGAAATCTTGAGGCATAGGTCCCGGGGACATTGGTCCCAGCAGG
This sequence comes from Demequina sp., assembly GCF_047975725.1. GTDB lineage: Bacteria > Actinomycetota > Actinomycetes > Actinomycetales > Demequinaceae > Demequina. Next base: position 92,430 of record NZ_JBKEED010000024.1, on the reverse strand, counting down.
ACGGCCGATGCGGGTATACCTGGCACGATGCCGCCTGGTGCCGCTCGCGCCGGCGCCGCAGCGCGCATCGGCCCTCCTCGGCCTCCCCTCCCCCTCACAAGCCAAATGGATCCATTTGGCGGGAAGGGCGTCAGCCCCGCCCGAGCAAATGGATCCATTTGACGGAAAACGAGAGAGAGAGGTGGGGTGGGGTCAGTAGACCACCACTCCCTGGCTCGCGAACTGGCGACGCACGCGGGCGACCAGCTCGGGGCTCGGGGGCTCAGTGTCCTCGAGAGCGTAGGGCTCGTTCAGTGCGGCCCACTTCTCGCGTCCCATCTGGTGGAAGGGAAGGACCTCGACACGCTGCAGCGTGCCCAGCGACGTGGCGTAGTCCACGACCCTGTTGATCGCTGCCTCGTCGTCGGTGAGCCCCGGCACGAGCACGTAGCGCATCCAGATCGGGATGCCCTGCGCCGCGAGCCGCTCACCAAAGTCGAGCGTGGGCTGGAGCGGGCGCCCCGTGACCTTCTTGTAGGTCTCGGGGTCGCCGCTCTTGACGTCGAGCAGCACCAGGTCGGTGTTGGCCAGCAGTCGGTTCGATGCCCGCGCCCCGAGGAACCCGGAGGTGTCCAACGCGGTGTGGATCCCCAGCTCCTTGCAGCCGGCGAAGACGTTCTCCACGAACTGCGGCTGGAGCAGCGGCTCGCCGCCCGAGATCGTCACCCCTCCCCCGGTGGTGCGCAGCACCGGCGCGTAGCGCTCGATGCGGCTCATCACCTGGGCGAGGGTCTGGCGCTCGCCGCGCCGCATCTGCCACGTGTCGGGGTTGTGGCAGTACAGGCAACGCAGCGGGCAACCAGCGAGGAAGTAGGTCAGGCGGGTGCCCGGCCCATCCACCGCGGTGACCAACTCCCACGAGTGGACCGATGCGGACTCCCCTGGCGACTTCAGCGAGTCGCGGAGGTCAGCATCTGCACACTCGAGCGAGGGGGCCGATGCGGCGGCTGGGACGGTGGGGGTGGGGACGGGGACGGACATCGTGATCGCCTACAGGCTTCCGTGGAAGGTGCGGGAGAGAACGTCGAGCTGCTGCTCGCGGGTGAGCCGTACGAAGTTCACGGCATAGCCCGACACGCGGATGGTCAGCTGCGGATAGTTCTCGGGGTTCTCCATGGCGTCCTCGAGCGTCTCGCGGTTGAGCACGTTGACATTCATGTGGAAGCCGTGAGAGACGTTGTACGCGTCGAGCACGCCCACGAGGTTCTTGATCTGCTCGGCCTTGTCGCGGCCCAGTCCTGCAGGGACCACGGTGGTGGTGAGCGAGATGCCGTCCTCGGCCTGGTCGTACGGCAGCTTGGCCACCGACAGAGCGGAGGCGACGATGCCGTGGCGGTCGCGCCCGTTCATCGGGTTGGCGCCGGGAGCGAAGGGCTCGCCGCTGCGACGACCGTCGGGGGTGTTACCCGTGTGCTTGCCGTACACGACGTTTGACGTGATGGTCAGCACCGACTGGGTGTGCTTCGAGCCACGGTAGGTGGGCTGACGGCGCACCTTCTCCATGAAGCGACGCACGAGCTCGACGGCGATGTCGTCGGCGCGGTCGTCGTCGTTGCCGTAGGTGGGGTAGTCACCCTCGACTTCGTAGTCGACTGCCAGGCCGGTCTCGTCGCGGACGGGACGCACGGTGGCGTACTTGATGGCGGACAGCGAGTCGGTCGCGACGGACAGGCCTGCGATGCCGCAAGCCATGGTCCGCAGGATCTCCTTGTCGTGCAGCGCCATCTCCAGACGCTCGTACGCGTACTTGTCGTGCATGAAGTGGATGCAGTTGAGCGCGTCGACGTAGGTCTCGGCCAGCCAGTCCAGCAGGACGTCGTAGGTGTCGATGGTCTCCTGGTAGTCGAGCACCTCGCCGGTCAGCGGGGCGGTCACGGGGGCCACCTGCTTTCCGGAGATCTCGTCACGTCCACCGTTGATCGCGTACAGGAGGGCCTTGGCAAGGTTGACGCGAGCTCCGAAGAACTGCATCTGCTTGCCGACCTCCATGGCGGACACGCAGCACGCGATGGCCGCGTCGTCGCCGCACTGGGAGCGGATCAGGTCGTCGGACTCGTACTGGATCGACGAGGTGTCGATCGAGACCTGCGCACAGAACTCCTTGAAGCCCTGGGGCAGCTGCTCCGACCAGAACACGGTGAGGTTCGGCTCGGGGGCGGGGCCAAGGTTGTACAGGGTCTGCAGCATGCGGAACGAGGTCTTGGTGACCAGCGGGCGACCGTCGTCACCCAGACCGCCGATGGACTCGGTGACCCAGGTCGGGTCGCCGGAGAACAGGGCGTCGTACTCGGGGGTGCGCAGGAAGCGCACGATGCGCAGCTTGATGACGAAGTCGTCGATGATCTCCTGCGCGGTGTCCTCGGTGAGGGTGCCCTCGGCGAGGTCGCGTGCAGCGTAGATGTCGAGGAAGGTCGAGGTGCGACCCAGCGACATCGCGGCGCCGTTCTGCTCCTTGACAGCGCCAAGGTAGGCGAAGTAGAGCCACTGGACGGCCTCGCGGAAGTCCTTCGCGGGGCCAGAGATGTCGTAGCCGTAGCTGGCCGCCATCTGCTTGAGCTCCTGGAGCGAGCGGATCTGCTCGCTGGTCTCCTCGCGGTCGCGGATGATGTCCTCGGTCGAACGCTCCATGTCGAGCAGAGCGCGCTCGCGCTTCTTGCCCGCGATCAGAGCGTCGACGCCGTACAGGGCCACGCGACGGTAGTCACCGATGATGCGGCCGCGGCCGTAGGCGTCGGGCAGGCCGGTGACGATGTGCGAGGAACGGGCGGCACGCACGTTCGGGGGGTAGACGTCGAACACGCCGGCGTTGTGGGTCTTGCGGTACTCGGAGAAGATCTTCTCGAGCTGGGGGTCAACGTCGTAGCCGTAGGTCTCGAGCGACTTGGCGACCATGCGCCAGCCACCGTTGGGCATGATGGCGCGCTTGAGGGGGGCGTCGGTCTGCAGACCCACGATCACGTCCTCGTCCTCCAGCACGTATCCGGGAGCGTGGGAGGTGATCGACGAAGGCGTGGTGGCGTCGACGTCGTAGACGCCCTTCTCACGCTCGGCGGGGAACTTCTCGGTGATGGCTTCCCAGGCGCGCGTGGTGCGCTCGGTGGGGCCGGCAAGGAAGCTGGCGTCACCCTCGTAGGGCGAGTAGTTGAGCTGAATGAATCCGCGGACGTCGATCGCGTCGGCCCACGGGCCGCGCTCGAAGCTCCTCCACTCGGTGGCGTGGGCGGCCTGGTCGGCTGCCGCTGCGTTGGTGTCAGTGGTGGTCATGGTGAGCTCCTCCAGGTTAGGACACACTGCCGTGAAGCCCGGGTTGGGCAAGTCATCGGCGATGATTCGAACGTACGCCTATGGATAAAGGCCTCGATGGGACCTAGGGCCCTCGCCTACCTGGGGCGACCGTCCAGACCTCAGCCGATGCGCGTGCCGCCTTGCGCATGAATCGTCACCACCGCGCCGGGTAACCAGGCCCACGAGCCCCACAAGGGTGTCACCTCCCTCGCGACCGTCACGCTCACGGCACCGCTGGCTCCTCCCGAGGCGTCGGTCAACTCCACCTCGGTGACCCATGGCCGGGCGTCGGGGGCGGTGAGCCGTTCGGCGGCCGCGTCGCGCACCTGGGCGTCGGTGAGGTCGCCGCCGCGCGCAAAGTAGCCAGCATCCGCGACATCCGCTGCCGCCGCGAGGGCCAACTCGTCCGCGTAGGCCGCGAGCCGCATGCGGTCAACGTGAACTTGGGTGGCCCCCACCAGGACCGCGAGCGCCATGAGGACCACGACGATCCAGCCGATGGTGAACACCGACACACTCCCGGCGTCGTCGCTGACCCCGCCACTGGCCCTCATGGCGACTCCAACAGCGCGAGCGGTGCGCGGGCATGCGAGGAGACGTTGACGGTGGCCGCCAGCACGTCGAGCACCGGGCCGGGAATGCCGGGCAGCGGCACGTCGACGGCCACGGTCACCACGAACTCTCCTTGCTCGCCGGTGCACCCCGCCGCCCCGCACGCCACGGTGACGACCGGCTCCCCTCCCACCCCAAAGTCCTCGAGGGCCAGCTCGACGGCGGCCTGCGCGTGGGCCTGGGCCGTAGCGATGCCCTGCGCGTCGCTCCCACCCGCCTCGATCGCCTCCAGGGCCGCGAGCGCCGCACCCCGCGCGGCCGCCCTACTCGACCCCTCGACCGCGTAGGTCGCGGCCTGGAGGTGCGCGACGGCCACGACCGCGTACAGCAACGGCACCATCAGCACGACGGTCACGCCCAGGAATTCGACGAGCGCGCCGCCCTCGTCGGAGCGCCACTGCCGCCTCATGGTGCCTCGTCGAAGGCGCGCGCATCCACGGTGACGGACCCCACGCCAAAGAGCCCGAGCACCGGCACCGGCGCTGTGAGCTCGACAACGACCACCGGCGCGCCCTCCGCGGTGTCCGTACGGGAGCGAGCCTGGGTTGCGATGCCTCCCAGCGCATCGGCCGCCATGGCGAGTGCACGTTGCTCGCCGTCGGCAAGCGTGCGGTCGGCCTGTGCCGCGTGCCGCGCACCCTCGTACGCGCTCGAGGTGAGCGTGTTGCGCACGTGCAGCATGAGCACCACCTGGACCAGCGCAAGCCCCATCACCACCACGAGCATGCCCACGAGCAAGAACTCGACGGGCGCGCTTCCACGGTCGGCACGCCAACCGAGGCCCGGGCCGGACTCGCTGGGGTGTTCAGGTGCCGGTGACGGACTTGAGCGCATCGTCGAGCATCCCGCCCAGCGCTGGGCCCGCGATGGCCCACAGCAGAGCCACAAGTCCTGCCGACATCAGCGTGATCAGTACCCAGCCCGGCACGTCGCCACGGTCCGACTGCGGCCCCGTGGCCTCATTCCAAGCGCGCAAGAGAACCTTCATGGTTCCCTCCCCCCTGTAGTGATGGATGATTACCCGCCCAACCTGATGGCGACCAGGCCGGGAAAGACGGCGAACAGCACAGTGACGGGCAGGATCAGGAACACGACGGGCACCATCATCGCGATCTCGCGCCGGCCGCCCTCCTCGATGAGTTCCTGGTGCCCCGCGGCGCGCACATCTTGTGCTTGGGCTCGCAGGACGTCCGCAAGAGGGGTTCCTCGATCGATCGCGGTCGCGACGGCGTCAGCGAACCGGTCCATGGAGGGCACCGCCATGTCGCGAGCCATCTGTTCGAGTGCGCGTGGCAGCCGTGTTCCCGCGCGCACGCGCGCAAGCGCGCGCCCGAGTTCGTCTGCCACGACGCCCGAGGCGCTGGTGGAGACTCGCTCAAGCGCTGCCGGGGCGGACTCGCCTGCACCCACCGCGAGAGCGAGCATTTCGGCGATCGTGGGTAGCTCGACGGCGATCCGCCGTGAGCGACGCCTGATGGCGGCCGTGAGCGCCGCGTCCCTGGCCAGGGCGCCGCCTGCCGTCGCGGTCACCACAAGGATGCCCGCCACCAGGATGCTCGTGCCCCGCGTCGCCATGAGGGCCGCGGCGGCCAAGGTCGAGGCCGCGAGCGCTGCGGCGGCGCACGCCACCTGCTGGGCCCGGTATTGCTCCACCGTGAGCCGTCCACCTGCCCGGCGCAAGCGCCGCTCGAGGTCGAGGGTCGAGGTTCCCCACCGCTCGAGCACCCGGCCCAGGTCACTCACCAACGGAGCGAGCAGTCGTTCCACGGTGGGCAAGGGGGTGACGGCGGTGGCACGCCTGCGCGCCTCGACCGCGGCCGTGGGACGCACAAAGGGCGCGATGCGCACCTCGAGAGTGGGTCGCCGCGAGTATCCCCACACCACCACGAGCCAGGCGCCCAATCCGAAGGTGGCGCCGAGCACCCACTCGACGGCCGTCATCGCAGCACCCGACGCTCTTGAGGTAGACGCCCCAGGCGCATCATCATGCGGTAGGCCACGACCGTGCACGCGCCGCCGACCGCGAGCACGGCGACTCCGGCCACCGAGTCGTAGGCCGCCGTCGTGGCGGGCTGCGAGGACAGGAACGCGAGCACCACCCACGGCGCGGCGACCGCAAGCCTGGCCGCGTTGACGGTCCAGCTCTGCCGGGCCTCGAGTTCGCCGCGCAGGTGGGCGTCGTCTCGTAGGAAGTCGGCGAGCGTGCGCAGCACCCTGCCCACGTCGGTGCCGCCCACATCCCTGGTCAGGCGCAAGGTCTCGACGATGCGGTCGGCGACCGGGTCGGCCAGGCGATCCTTGAGTGCGTCGAGGCAGTCGTGGAAGCGTCCCGAGGCTCGATAGTCCTCGGAAAAGCGCGCGAACGGCTCCCGCAACGCCTCGGGGCCGCGCTGGCCCACCTGGCCCACCGCCTCGGGAAGCGACAGCCCCGCGCGAATGCCCGAGGCGAGCGAGTCCACCACCTCGGGCCACAGCTCTCGCGTGCGCGCGGAGCGAGACCGCGCCCGCGCGGCCACCAACGCGAACGGCCCTCGCGCGGCGATGAGCGCAAAGCACAGCCCCAACACGGCCGAGCCGGTCAGCCCCGCAGCCACCACCCAGGTCACGACGGACAGTCCGACGGCCGTCATCACCAACGCGACGGGAGTCACGGTCGGCGCCCCTGCTCTCACGAGTGCGTCCTGGGTGCGGGCCGCCCAGCCATCGGTACGGGCCCGCAACACGGGAGGCTCGGACCACAGCGACCACCACGCAAGGAACACGCCCATGCCGAGCACCACCCCCCACCACTGCCCCACCTCAACCGCCTCCCAGCAGTCGCGCGAGGTCGTGGCCGCGTGCCAGCATGCGATCCTCGTGGGGCGGGTAGCCGGAACTCCTCACCAGCGCATCGGCCCTGCGCTCGAAGAGTGTGGCGGTCTCGATGACGCCGCCCTCGGCGCGGCCCATCACGCCCACGATCTCGCGTACGCGCCGCGCCCCCGTGTGCAAATTCAGGTCGAGGTGGACCACCACGTCGATCGCGGCGGCCACGGTGGGCGTGACGAACCGGTCGGAGACGTTGTCGCCCGCAAGCAGCGGCAGCGTGCACATCTTGGTGATGGCGTCGCGCGCGGAGTTGGCGTGAATGGTGCACATGCCGGGAATGCCTGCGTTCAGGGCGATCAACATGTCGAGCGACTCGGCCTCGCGCACCTCACCGATGATGATGCGGCTGGGCCGCATACGCAGGGCCTCCTTGACGAGACGCCGCAGTGGCACCTCTCCCGTGCCCTCAAGCGAGGCCTGGCGGCACTGCATCGCGACCACGTCACGGTTGGCCAGGGCGAGCTCGAAGACCTCCTCGCACGTGATGATCCGTTCCCGCGCGGGAACCGAACCCGCGAGCGCGCCGAGCATGGTGGTCTTGCCCGCTTGAGTGGCGCCCGACACCAGGAGGTTGAGTCCGCTGTCCACGGCCGCATGCAAGAACGCGGCGGCCTGGGGCGTGAGAGAACCCAGCGCCACCAGGTCCCGCACGCTGCGCGCCCGCGCCACGTACTTGCGGATGTTGACGGCCCAATGCTCGCGCGTGATTTCAGGGATCACCACGTGCAGGCGCTCCCCGCCGGGCAGCGTCGCGTCCACAAATGGCGAACTGAGATCCAGTCGGCGACCGCTGGCGCGCAGCATGCGCTCGACGAGGTCGCGCACCTGATCGCCGTCGAGAATCGTGGTCGTGAGCTCGGGCTCTCCCCCACGAGCCACGAACACCTGGTGCGGCGCATTGATCCAGATCTCCTCGACCGCGGGGTCCTCGAGGTAGCGCTGGAGCGGGCCGAGCCCGGCCACTGCGTCCATCACTGCCTTCGCGGTGGCAGGAGGGTCCGCAAGCGGCTCGACCGCGCCCGTGAGCGAGCGGCGATCCCAGTGGGCGAGGGCCTCCTCTACGAAGGCCTTGACCTGCCCCGCATCGCGGTGGGGGTCGGCACCGGAGGCACGGATGCGCTCACGCACCTGCGCCTCAATGTCGGCGACCGCCCCCGTGGTCATGCCATGTGACCTTAGTGACATACGTCACATTGCGGAAGGCCCCTGTGGATAAGGGCCGATGCGGGGAGGGCCGTCGCGTGGCGACCAAAGAGGGCTCCGCACTGCCGGGTTGAGAGGGCCATCCTGGGGGCTCGTCACCTCTACCCCCAACCGCTTGCCCGAGCGACAGGGAGGCTCAACTGAACTCTCACCGAACCGCACGACCACCCTGGCTAGCGCCAGCGCAGTGCCTTCTGGACGCGCCGGGGCGTCAGTCCGCGTAGCCGGCCGTCGCGTGCTTCAGTCTCGCGGCGCCTCCAACACCGCCAAGGGGTCACGCCTGACGACCATGAGGGCTGGGCCGACTGCCGCAATGGCCGCGACACTGGCGATGCCGAAGCCGAGCGGCACCAACGACGTTGCACTAAGGCTGCGGGCCTGCACTTGGAGCGACTGCTCGGCAAACGACGCAACGGGATCGCTGAGCGCGCCCAGAGTGATAACCGCGAGTACAAGCCCCGCGACGGCGACGATCGCGGTGTCGAGCGCCACCAAGGCCACCACGCGCGCTCGACCAGCGCCTAGCGCAATGAGCAGCCCCTGAAACCAGCCGCGCTGGCGGGCACTGAGCATCTGAACCGTCATGAGTGCGAGGCCCGCGAGAAGCAGCACACCCCAGCGGATCAGATCGTAGACAAGAGCGATGCCGTCGGCGGCGTCGCGCACGTTGACCTCGGCGCTGTCAACCCGACCGATAACGACACTCGGCGCGTAGCCCGACGCCTCGGCGAGCGACGCGACCTCGTCGAGGACAGCAAAACGCAATGCGTCGACCTGGTCATCTTCCCGCCCTGACACCACGTAGAAGCCATAGGTGATCGGATCAGTGGTACTGAGCGCGACGAGGTTCGCGTAGGCGGGGTCGATGTACAGCTGCGCGCCATAGATGGCTTCCTCGTCCGACGAAGGTGCGAACAGCGCATCCTTGGGGATCGACTGGCCGTCGATGCACCATTCGGCATTCACCCCTTCGATGTGCCCGAAGTCAAGTTCCGCAGGCACCCCTGGCCGCTCCCACATGACTTGAAGGCTTCGCCGTCCGACCTGATCGAACGGCGGGCACTCGCTCTCCACCTCGGGGAGGACCTCGCTGTAGCGCCACACGCTCATGTCGAGCGATTCGGCGGCACGGTCCACAACGTCGAACTGGTCCTCGATCGTGAGGGGGACACCCGCGAGGGAGACACTGTAGGTACCCAGGTACCCGTTGTCCTGAAAGATGGCTGCGTCGAGCCCTTCTGTGGATACCCGGGACAGTTCAGATACCAGGCTGAACACCACGGAACACACGGCAATGAGCGCAGCCAGCATCATTGCCCGGAAGGGCGAACGGCGGATCAGGAGCGCCACCAGGCGCGACACCTTCATTGCAGTCTGCCCTTCGACAGTTCGATCCTCCTTTGCGCCCCATCGGCGACCGCTCGGTCGTGGGTGACGACGACCACTGCGGTCCCCTGACTGGCGGGCAACCCGAACAGGAGGTCCCGCACGTGACCGGCATTGTCCTCGTCGAGGTTGCCAGTCGGCTCGTCGGCGATCAGCAGTGCTGGCTCGCCAAAGAGCGCCCGCGAGATTGCGACGCGCTGCCTCTCTCCGCCGGACATAGAACCGGCCGCGCGCCCGCTGAGGCGGCCCACGCCAAGATCGGCCAGCAGCCCCCGTGCTCGCTCGCGCGCAGCCTTCCTGGACATATGGGAGCGTCCGCAGAACCACGCGAGCATGCAGTTCTCTTCGGCAGTCAGGTGCGGTTCCAGGTGGAATGACTGGAACACCATCCCCACCCTCCTGTACCTGGGGAGGTGTGCATCCACCACGGTGACGGAACCTGAGGTTGGTGTCCTCATCAGGCCGAGCACGCCGACAAGTGTGGACTTACCGCTACCTGATCGCCCGACTATTGCCAGCGAGCTCGCTGCATCCACCCTGAGTGAGACGTCGTCAACCGCGTGGACTTGCCCTGCGGGGCTCTGGTAGGTGACGCCCACATGATCGAGTTCAGCAACAGCGGGCACACTCACCTTGCCGATCACGACTCATCCGGCGGGATGACCGTGGCACCGACAGGCACGTCGGTGAGGATCACGCGCATGACGCCATCGCTGGGACCCACGTCGACAGGAACCACTTCTTCGTCGCCGTCGTCCATGAGTGTGAGTGTGTATCCGTCGTCGTCCATTCCAAGCGCGCTGTCGGGCACGACCAGCGCATCTTCGATCACGTCGCTGTCCAGTTTGAGGGTCGCACGCAGGCCAGCGACAGTTTGCGTTGTCGCTGGCAGACGGCAATGCAACGTGCCGGCCGCACCGTCAACGTCCGAGGCATCCTCCACCCACAATGCCGCACAAGCGATGTCGCGCTGTCCCACCACGGTCTCCACACTCGCGGTGCCGTGGATCGCCATAGACTCGAGGCGAAGTCGCTGGATGCCCGTGAGTTCCACTGTGACATCGACGCCCGAGACCGCGATGGTGGCGCCGGCCTCGTCTGCGGTCAGCGGACCCGAGGCGGGCGCGGTCACCGCGCCCGCCTCGGACTCAAGTGCGGCGAGTTGCGCGGCGGCAATGCGCACACCTTCCTCGGCACCCTCGAGCTGCTCACGGGCCTGCGAGTCCACCTGAGTGGAGCCGATCGTCTGGCCCGCTGTGACGTGCGTCGCCTCTGGGATAGCCTCCCACTCGAGGCCTTGCGCAAGCACGATCACCACGCCGTCTGAGGTTGCGGTGACCGCCTCCAGCTTGTAGCTCAGCGAGAAGTCGCGCTGGTAGACCGTTCTGGTGGTCGCGTCGCCCGGTGCCGGGGTGGTGACGGACGGGGCCGCGTCCGCCCCGTCATCGATCACTGACGAGTCTGTGCCGGTGCAGCCTCCGAGCAGCAGACCTGCACCGACAGCGGCACTAACCCTCAGCGAGCGCATCGGCGATAGTCTCCTTTGAACCAATCTCGACCGGGTAGTTGCCGCATGCCGCCCCTGCCAGGAGATCCGCCTTGAGTTGGGCTGGGTCACCGGAGTCGATGGCGATCCTTGTCGGTTCCGTGAAGGCCGCCATGTCTTCCTCGAACATGTCCGCAGGCACATCGGGGGCAGGGTACTCCGGCATTTCGGGGCGCACACCTTCGGTGATCCACTCCTGGTATTCCGCAAACTCGGCACGGCAAAACACCGTGACCGCCACCTGTTCCTGCACGACGCGCTCCCACTCCGCGGGGGCGAAGGTCGATTCGAGCGCCTCCAAGAAGGCTGGGTCAGAGAGCCGCTCTTGCACCACTTCGTACGGTAGCCCGGCGTACGCCGCCGACGACGGGCTGAGCGCTCGACTCCCCAGATCCGACGTTGAGTCTGAGCATCCCGTGACTCCAGCAACTATGACGAGGGCCACGACCATCGTCAACCATTGAGCGCGCATTCTCTCCCTTTTCGTTTCGACCACGTACGGGACCGGCCCTGGCGGGGCCGGTCCCGTGAACCTCTTAGAACGTGATGGTGTAGCGGTAGTCCAGGTTCCCATTGCCGGGCGCCCAACCGTTGCAATTGGTCGTGCTGGCGATCTTCGCGTGGACCTTGTAGTTGCCTGCCTTCACACCCTTCCACTCGGAAGTCTTCCCCGACGCCTTGGTGGATGGATCAACGGGATTGCCGTTGGACGAGTAGACACGTTGGACAACTGTCTCGTCCGACCGATTCGTCAATTTCACGGTCCCGTATGCGGCGTGGTTGTAGTACTTACCGTCGCTGTAGTAGTCCGTGCTCAGTTTGAGGTCACACGTTGCCGTGAAGTTGCCGTTTTTGTCGAGAGCATCGGCGACGGCGCTGCCATCAGCGCGATACCGAGTACTGCCACGGCAACGGCGGTTGGGCGTCTATAGAACAAGTTGTCCCCCTTGCAGAACGAAAGAGCCGACACCCAGGGTCTTTCCGGTGGCGCCTGTGGCGCCTGTGGAAACTATGGTCCGCTCCCGCGCTTTCCGTCAAGCACAAAAATGCGATTGAATCGGGGATCTCACATTCTCGATCCGGCGCCCCCAATTGAATCGTTCCGATCGGCGTGACTCTCCTTCCATTGGCCTGCCGGGCTCACGCCGCCATGCCTAGGCCACAAGTGCCTCGCGGTGGCACCATGAGAGACATGTGCGGGCGCTACGCGAACTTCCTGGCCGAGCAAGAACTCATCGACCACTTCGCCATCGCGGCGGTCGCCGACGAGCCGCGCCTGTTCGAGCCCAACTGGAACGTGTCGCCCACCCAGCAGGTGGCAATCGTGGTGCCCGGCAAGGACGATGACCCCGGCCGCAGGCTCGAGGCGGCAGCGTGGGGATTGGTGCCGTCGTGGGCCAAGGACCCGTCGGTGGGCGCGCGCATGATCAACGCCCGCGCGGAGACGGTCGCGGACAAGCCGTCCTTCCGCACCGCATTCGCGAAGCGCCGATGCGTCGTTCCCGCGAGCGGCTACTTCGAGTGGCGTACGGACGAGGGGGGCAAACAGCCGTTCTACATCCACCCCGCCGACGAGTCCCCGCTCGCCTTCGCGGGGCTGTACGAGTTCTGGAAGGACAAGGCCCTGGGCGAGGATGCCCCGTGGCTCGTCACCACGACCATCCTGACCACCGCCGCACGCGGCGACATGCGTGACATCCATGACCGTCAGCCGGTGATGCTCACGCGTGACGCGCTCGATGCGTGGCTGACTCGCGATACCGACCAAGGCACGCTGTTCGACGTCATCGCGATGCCCGCACCCGACCTGGCCTGGCACCCCGTCCACAAGGCCGTGGGCAGCCCCCGCAACAACGGCCCCGCGAACGTCGAGCCCGCGTAGGCGGGCCTCTTGCGGCGGGGTCCTAGAGGCCCCTCGGTAGGATGAAGGTCGCGAGCAGAGCGGCCCGTCGGCCACAAAGGAGCAACGTGATCAGAGTCGGTATTGCGGAGGACGTCGAGTCCAACCGCACTGATTTGCTGAACCACCTCGCCCTGTATTCACACGAGCACGGCGTCGAGTTTGACATCGCCGAGTTCCCCGACGGCAAGGACCTCGTCAACGGCTACCGCCCTGAGTTCGACATCCTCTTTCTTGACGTCGAGATGCCCCTCATAGACGGGTTTGACGCCGCGCATCACATTCGCGAGATCGACCCCGAGGTCATCATCATCTTCGTCACCAACATGGCCCAGTTCGCCATCAAGGGGTACGAGGTGGACGCGCTGTCCTACCTGGTCAAGCCCGTGCCGTACTTCGCCTTCGCGCAAGAACTCACCCGCTCGCTGGCGCGCTTGCGACGCGTGGAAGACGACACGGTGATGCTGAACGTGGGCAGCAGGGTGGCCCGCCTGTCCACCTCCGACATCGTGTACGTCGAGTCAGTCAAGCACCGCATCACCGTGCACGCCCTGGACGCCGAGTATGTGTTCTCCGGCACGCTCAAGGCCATCGAAGAGGAGCTCGAAGGCAAGGGCTTCTACCGCTCCAACAACTGCTACCTGGTCAACCTGCGCCACGTCACCTCGGTGGGCGCGACGGACTGCACGATGACCGGCGGTACCGACCTCGTGGTGTCGCGGCCACGCCGCAAGGGCTTCCTCGACGCCCTGACGGATTACGTCGACCAGCGAGCGCGGGGATGATCGGCGAGGCGCTACCGGATATCCCCCGGCTGTTCACCGGGATAGCCGAGTGGTCGGCCTGCCTGGTGTACATCCTGCTCATGCGGCCCCGCTTTGGTAAGTGGCCCACCGTCACGATCTGCGCGATTGCCCTGCCCGTGCTGGTCGGGGTCCAGGAGTTTGCCGAGACGCTTCCCATCGCGTTGTGGACGGTGGGGATGGCGCTCGCGGTCGGGGCCATGTACGGCTTCATTGTGCTCACGGCCCAAGTGCGTCCGGGGGAGGCGGGCGACCTCACGGCGCGTGCCTTTGTGCTCGCCGAGCTCGTCGCATCCTTTGAGTGGCAGTTGCATGTGTTCTTCTACGGCATCGACAACCGGTCAAGCTTTGAGTTCGTGCTCTTGGCCGGCATCTACGCGGGGGTGTTTTCTGCGGCCCACATCGCCGAGCGCAAGCACTTCCCCAAGGACCTGCCGCTGCCCATCGACGCGCGGACGTTGATCAGCGTCATCGGCGTCGCCACCGTCACCTTCCTGATGTCCAACCTGTCATTTGTGACCACGGCGACCCCCTTTTCGGGCCGGCTCGATCCCGAGGTGTTCTACATCCGCACCCTCGTTGACTTGTGCGGCTTTGTGATCCTGTTCGCGCTGCGTGGCCAACGCCTCGAACTGTACCGCGCTCAAGAGGTCGCGACGGTGTCGATGATGCTGTCCAACCAGCGCGAGCGGTTCTTCCAGTCCAAGCACGACATCGAGGAGGTCAACCGCAAGTATCACGACCTCAAGCACTACATCCATGCCATTCGCGCAGAGGCTGATCCGACGGAACGCGCCCGCCACATGGACGAGCTTGAGCAGTCGATTCGCGGCTACGAGATCACCACGCTCGACACCGGCAACGCCGTGCTGGACACCATGCTGACGGCCAAGAAGCAGCAGGCAGATCGCTTCCGCATCATGATGACCGTGGTAGCAGACGGCCGAGCCGTGGCCTTTGTCGACGTCATGGACCTGGTGACAATCATCGGCAACGCCCTGGACAACGCCATCGAGGCCGTAGCGGATCTGCCTGACCCACAGCAACGCCTGATCCGCGTCGCGATCTACCGCCAAGACTCACTCGCCATGGTGCGCGTCGAGAACTACTTCGGGGGCACCTTGAAGCTCGCTCACGGGCTGCCCGCCACCACCAAGGGCAACGCTCGCCACCACGGTTACGGCCTCAAGAACATGATTTCTGCCGCGGAGACCTACGGCGGCTCACTCACCGCCAGGGTCGAAGACGGGTGGTTTGTGCTGCGGGTGTTGCTTCCCATCCCCGCCACGGACCCCGTCTAGCCACCCGCGCGCGCGCCAGTTTGTGCGCGCATAGCGGCATTCCGTGCGGTCTGCACGCGGCGGCCCGGCACCCGCGCTTGACTGGGGAAGTCTCGCGCCCTCGTGCCCGGTCAAGGAGGATCCATGGCTCATCGCGCCCGCCTGTCGGTCGTCACGCTCGCCGTCGCGAGCACGCTCACTCTCGCAGCCTGCAGCGCCGATGCGGCGGGTGACAGCGAGGTCGTGGCTGGCCCCGTCGTCACGGCAACCGGCTCGTCCCCCACCGGCTACGAGGTGACGTTCCGCTACGCCGACGACGAGGCGGAGCAGGTGTGGCTCGCGGGAGACCTGTACTTCACGACCCCCGATCTGGTGTCGGTCATGGGGGCGGAACAGTCGTGGCTCGGCGACGAGTGGCTGCCAGGAGACGTGTCGGCCTCACCGCAAGCCCAGGACCTGGCGCAGATGACCCAGAATGACGACGGCGTGTGGGAACTCACCATGGCAATTCCGGCAGGCATGTGGAACTACGGGTTCGTGACCGCGCCGTGCGACTTCATTCACACGTGCGCCGTGGCGGCCGACCCCGCGAACGTGCCCACCCTGAGCCCCACGGATGGGGTGGGGCAGGCGTGGTCACAGGTTTACGTCCCCGTCGACCCCGACCACCCCACGTACGCTGCCAGCGGCCAGGTCCCCGCATCGGCCGAGCTGAGGGGAACCCTCGACACGATCACGTACGACTCCCCGGACGCGGTCGATCCTGCGGGCGAGCACCAGCTCGGTGTGTACCTCCCTGCGGACTACGACCCTGACCGCACACGCCCGTACCCGATGCTCGTGCTGTCCCACGGTGCAGGCGATGACGAGACTGGCTGGTGGACGCAAGGCGGCGCCGCCACCCAGCTCGACCACGCCATCGCCGAATCCGTCATCGAACCGACCGTGGTCGTCACCACGAACTTCATGGGGCTGTCGGAATCGGGCATGGAGGACCCGGACTTCTTCGACCTGTACGCCGCGGACCTCATCGACAACGTGCTCCCCACCGTGGAGGCGCGCTTCAACGTCACCACCGCGTGCCAACAGCGCGCCTTCGCCGGTCTATCCATGGGCGCCAAGCTCGCCGAACACCTCATGCTGAATCGCCCTGGAGAGTTCTGCGAGTTCGGGCTCTGGTCGACCCCCGCGCAGGTTGCCCCCGTGGATCCCACGAGCCTGTCCCAGGCGCAACTGGCTGGCCTGGGCGCCGTCGACCGCGTGCACCTAGGCACCGGCCTTCAGGACGAACTGGTGGCCACTCCCGCCACCTACGAAGCGTGGGCCGGGACGGCCGCGACTGCCGGGGCCGAGGTCTCGACGCTCATGATCGATGGCGGCCACACGTGGTGGGTGTGGAGGCAGATGCTCGGGGACTTCCTGTCGACGTCCCAGTTCGCCCAGTAGCGCGGCGGGCTAACCCGCCGCGAGCGCGTTGTCCACGAGCGACAGCGCCGAGGCGATCGCCATGTGCATGTCGAGGTACTGGTAGGTGCCCAGTCGCCCGCCAAAGTGGACGTCAGGTTCGGCCGCCATCAACGCCCGGTACCTCTCCAGGCGAGCACGGTCCGCGGGGGTGTTGACCGGGTAGTACGGCTCGTCACCGCGCACCGCCGCGCGCGAGTACTCGCGCGCGATGATGGTGCGATCGGTGCGGTACGCGCGTTCGGGGTGAAAGTGCCGGAACTCGTGGATGCGCGTATACGGCACGTCCTGATCGGCATAGTTCATGACGGAGGTTCCCTGGAAGTCACCCTCGTGGACCACCTCCCACTCAAAGTCGAGGGTTCGCCACGACAGTTCGCCCTCGCCATAGTCGAAGTACTGGTCCACGGGACCGGTAAAGACCACCGGCACCTGGCCGCGCGTCGACGCCCGGCCTACCGGCGCATCGGCGCTCAGGAAGTCCTCCCCCACACGCACCTCGATCCGGGGGTGGTCCACCATCTTCTCGAACCACGCCGTGTACCCGTCGACAGGCAGCCCCTCCCAGGTGTCGGAGAAGTAGCGGTTGTCGTAGGTGAAGCGCACGGGCAGCCGCGAGATGACAGAGGCGGGCAGGTCGCGAGGGTCTGCCTGCCACTGCTTGGCGGTGTAGCCGCGGATGAACGCCTCGTACAGAGGCCTGCCGATGAGCGACACGCCCTGCTCGTCAAGGTTGCCCGGCGTGCGGCCTGCCAGCTCACCCGCCTGCTGAGCGATGAGCTCACGAGCGGCCTGTGGGCCCAGGGCTGTGCGGAAGAACTGGTTGATGGTGCCCAGATTGATGGGCATCGGGAACACCTCGCCGCGATGCGTCGTGTAGACCCGATGCTCGTAGTCCGTGAAGGCGGTGAACCGGTTGACGTACTCCCATACCCGCGCGTTCGAGGTGTGGAACAGGTGGGCGCCGTAGCGGTGCACCTCGATGCCCGTGTCCGGATCGGTCTCGGAGTAGGCGTTGCCTCCAATGTGCTCACGCCGGTCCACGATCGTCACGTGACGGCCGCGCTGCGCCATTTGCTCGGCAACAGTCAGGCCAAACAGGCCCGCTCCGACGACCACCAGGTCGGTCATGACGCCTCCTTGCGGCCGATGCGACCTACTAGTTCAGTTGCAGTGCCCAGACCGCGCCGCGATACGCCGCCGAGGAGACCTTGCGCCCCGGCTTGCCCGGCAGGTTCACGATTTGGAACATGGCCGAGCGCCGCAACGCTCGGTAGACGAGCGGATCGTCGTAGCGCAACTCTTGCCACATCTGCACCCTACGTGCGAAGTCCTCGTCCCTGCCCGACCTCAGCAGCATGGTCGAGGAGATCACGCACACGATCCGCAGGTGGTGGAGCAGGTAGCGGTACAGCGCCGGTGGCACATCGAAGGGGCTGACCTCGATGTCGACGAGCATCTTGTTGACCTTGAGCTGCTGGTCGATCCGCTTGATCATGACGGCCTCGTTGACCGACTGGTCGGGACGTCCGATGAAGTACCGGTAGAGGTCGACGTCCAGGTAATACATGGACTTCACGTGCTGCAGCGGCTCATAGACGTAGAGGTTGTCGACGTAGAAGGTGTGCTCGGGAAGACGCAAGCCGCACTCGCGCAGCACGTCCGTGCGGTACACGAGCGAGTGCATCATGAGGTACTGGCTCGCGCGGAAGCGCCCCACGTCCTCCCAGCCAAAGACCCGGCCACGCGGCAGCACGTTGCGGTAGCGCACGGCGCGCGCGTAGCGCCGTCCCACCTTCTCGTAGACGAAGTTGCTGAAGACCAGGTCCACTGGCTCGGCGGTGTCGGCCAGGCCGCGCAGCGCCTCCAGCAGAGCCTTCAAGGCCTCGGGGTCCACCCAGTCGTCGGAATCGACGACCTTGAGATAGGTGCCCTGCGCAAGGTCGATACCCACGTTGATGGTCGACCCATGGCCGCCGTTGGGCTTGTGGATCGCCCTCACAACGCCCGGGTGGGTCGCCTCGTACAGATCGGCGATCGCACCCGTGGCGTCACGTGAGCCATCGTTGACGATGAGAATCTCGAGGTCGTCGGCTCCCACCAGCAGGGAGTCAACACACCGCTCGATCCAGCCTTCCGCCTGATAGGCGGGAACCACCACACTCAGCGTCTTCATGGGTATCGGTCCTTGGGCTCAGCGGCCTTCGGGGCCTTGCGAGGTCGTGGTCGGTGCGGGGGTGGTCGGTGCGGCAGTGGTCGCGTCCGCCACCTTAACGTCCGAACCCTCCACGGCGTCCCCGCCAGCCACCTCAGCTGCGACGGATTCGGCCTGGGCGCCCTCGACGGCTGCCTCGTCGGGAACACGCTTGAAGATGATCTTGAAGATCGGGAAGAACACCCAGAACGAGATGGCCGAGTTAATGATCATGGTCACCACGTCTGCTGTGGTCTCACCAGAGGCGCCCCAACCAAGCGTGTCCATGAAGAACGAGTAGACCGGCTCCTTGTAGAAGCCCTGCGCCGCTGCGGCGACGAACGTGATCACCACGTAGGCGATGAAGTACCACATGGCCGCGATCCACGGCGAGGTGTTGGACTTGAAGGTGATGTTGCGCTGCAGGAAGAAGTTGATGATCTGCGCCACAGCGAGGGTGATCTGGACGGCGAGGAAGTACGCCAGGCCACCGCCACCGCCGTCGGAGATCTCACCGGCGGGGTAGTCAAACATGAAGTACTGGGAGCCGTCGACGTTCGAGCCCACCGGCAACACCTGGAAGTCGGTCGTCACAAGGCTCGTGTTGGCGAACCAGTCGCGCAAGACCGGCATCAGCACCAGCTGCAACACCGTCACGGCGTTGGAGAACACGAAGAACATGAGGAACTGGGCAGTACCCGTGTGGCGCTCCTCGAAACGCTTCCACCACGAAGCGATTGCAGCAAACATGACTATTCCTTACTTGGCTGCAGCTGCCGCAGCAGCCGCCTCCAGCTCGCGCCGCAGCCGTCGCGACGTTGACAGGTTTCGGAAGAAGGCACCCACCAGCGCGCCAGTTCCGCGGAAGAAGTGACCATTGACGATCCGGACGATCTGGTCGACCATCTCGGGCGACACCATGCCGTTGGTCATCTTTCCGATCGCTCGGAACGGCATGTTGTACAGGAAGTACAGGTTCAGGTCGGGCTTGCCCTTGCGCTCCGAACGGTCGATGAGCGAGCGCAGCACCTTCGCCGCGAACCGCGCGAGCGGGCTGGAAGCCGTGTGCATGGCACGCAAGGGATCGTTGATACCCAGGTCCGCCGACTGCGCAGCGGCCAGCGGACGTCCCAGGAGCGCAGCGAACTGCTCGTCGCTGACCGCCATGACGTCGGCGGTGGCGTACGCGGCGAGCGCCGGGTCAGGGGTGCGAGCAGCGACGCCCTCCACGTGGTGCGTGCCGGTCAGTCGATGGTGCGAGCTCGACGTGGCGACGATGATCTCGTAGTCACCTTCCTCGACCACCCACGCATCGGCATCGGTGTCAAAGTGGCGGAACGTGTACTCATCGAACGCCAACGTCACGCGTGCGCTCTCACCCGCAGCGAGGTGGACCTTAGTGAAGCCCTTGAGTTCGATAGCGGGCCGGATCACGCCGTCGGTGAGCCGGCGCACGTACAGTTGCGCCACCTCTGCGCCCTCGCGCTCCCCGGTGTTCTTCACCGAGAAGGAGGCCCCCGACGCGGTCACCGAGAGGTCGTCGAAGTCGAAGGTGGTGTAGCCAAGGCCGAACCCGAGGGGGAAGCGGACGTCGACACCGGCAGTGGCGAAGTACCGGTAGCCCACGAACAGGCCCTCGCGATACTCGGCGCTACCTACGGGCGACGGGAAGGCGCCGGCGGTCGGGCTCGTGGCCAGTGACAGCGGGTAGGTCTCGGCCAGACGCCCAGAGGGGTTGGCTGCTCCCGTCAAGAGGTCGACCATGCCCTGGGCACCGGCCTGACCCCCCAGGTAGCCGTGCAGCACCGCCGCGGTCTGCTCGAGCCACGGCATCTCCACCACAGACCCGGCGGACAGCACCACCACAATCTTGTCCGTGACGTGACGCAACTTGGACAGCAGTTCGACATGAGCCGGGTGCAGTGCCAGATGAGAGCGGTCCTTGCCCTCTGATTCAGCAACCTCGTCCAGGCCCAGGTACAGCAGCACCACATCGGCGCCGATCGCGGCGTCGACAGCGGCCAGGGCCAGCGCGTCGTTTGCACTGCCGTCGCGTTCAAAGCCCTGGGCGTACGACACCACATCAAGGTCACTGGCGCGCAAGGCTTCCAGTCCGGAGACCACCTTCGTAGCGTTCACCAGGGACGAACCCGCACCCTGGTAGCGGGGCGTGTGGGCGAAGTCGCCGATGACGGCGACTCGCGTGCCGGGCGCGAGCGGGAGAATGTCGCCCTCATTGCGCAGCAGCACTGCGGACTCCTGGGCCACACGGCGTGCGAGCTCGTGATGAGCGTCGACGTCGACGGGGCGTGCCTTGCCCCCATCGACCCACTCGACAAGCCGGACCAGTTCGTCGACCCGTGCGTCGAGGTCGGCCTCGGACAGCTCGCCGCTGGCGAGCGCGTCCATGATCGCGGGGACCGACGCGAGGCCGGGCGAGGGCATCTCCAGCCCGCCACCGGCCTTGATGGCCGCGACAGGATTGTTGCCGCCACCCCAGTCGGTAATGACGGCGCCGTCAAAGCCCCACTCGTCACGGAGGATCTCGGTCAGCAGATGGGCGTTCTCGTGGGCGTACTCGCCGTTGATCTTGTTGTAGGCGGACATGATCACCCGAGGAGACGCCTCGCGGACCAGAATCTCGAAGGCCGTGAGGTAGATCTCGCGCAGGGTGCGCTCGTCGACCACCGAGTCCGATGCCATCCGGCGAAGCTCCTGGCTGTTGGCCGCAAAGTGCTTGGGGCTTGCCGCGACGCCCTGCGACTGGATGCCACGGACGTATGCCGCTGCCAAGTGACCCGCGAGGTAGGGGTCCTCGGAGAAGTACTCGAAGTTGCGTCCGCACAGCGGCGAGCGCTTGATGTTCAGCCCAGGTCCCAGCAAGACGTCAACCTCTTGCGATGCGGCTTCGGCACCCAAGGCTTCGCCGACCTCCTGTGCCAGGCGCGTGTCCCAACTATTGGCCACGGTCGCGGCCGTCGGGAAGCACGTCGCCGGCTGCGAGGCCGCGATGCCAAGGTGGTCGCCTGATCCCGTCTGCTTGCGCACTCCGTGCGGGCCGTCAGCGAGGAACAGCGAGCGGATGCCAGCGTGGGGGAACGCACGCGACTGCCAGATGTTCTCGCCACTGAGCAGTGCTGCCTTCTCGACAGGGGTGAGGTTGGCGGTCATGAGGGGTCTCCTTGCGAGGGGTGGTTGCGGCGGCGGGCGAGGGGGTGGGGCCCGCCGCCGCAAGTCCTGGTTCTCGGGCTACTTGGTTGCCTTGTGGCGGTTGACCCGACGGATCACCATGAAGGTGGCTCCGGCCAAGCCCACGCCGACGGCGATCGTGATGCCGATCTGCAGCACCACCCACGTGGGCGGGGTGTAGTCCACCGTCGCTCCGGGTGCCAAGTTGTTCATCGCGTTGGAGTTCGCGACCGAGAACAAGATGTTGTGGGTCGAGTTGCGGATGTCGGTGACGGCCTTTGCCGAGCTCGTGTCGTCGAAGGACTTCGACGGCTGGAACGTCAGCGTGAGGTCAGTACCAGCACTGATGCCCTCATTGGGGTTCATGTACGGGTAGAGGTTGAAGTCCGAGATGGCGAAGCCCTCGAAGCCCCACTCGTCACGCAGGACGGTGTCCATGAGCGCCTCGGAACCACCAGCCCACGTCGCACCCACGCGGTTGAAGGAGCTCATGATGCCCGCGGCACCAATCGTCGTCTCCCCGACCGTTCCCTGGTCGTCCGTGAGGTACGGCACCGTCATCTCGATGTTCTTCACACCGATCTCGAAGGGCTTGAGGTAGACCTCACGGATGGCCTGCTCGGTCGCCCAGGTGGCCACACCGTTGTTCACACGGTTGGTCTCCTGCTCGTTGAGCGCGTAGTGCTTGATGGTCGTGTACACGCCCTTGGTACCCACGCCGTTGGCGACGGCGGTCAGCATGTTGCCGCTGAGCAGCGGGTCCTCGGAGTAGTACTCGAAGTTGCGGCCTGCGAACGGCGAGCGGTGCATGTTGACCGCAGGGGCGTACCAGCCGTTGATGCCCTTGAAGAGCGCCTCGTTGCCGAGCATCACACCCATCTTGGTGCCGATTTCCACATCCCAGGTCTGCGCGATGAGAACCTCGGACGGGTAGGCGGTGCCGTTGATCGACGAGTTGATGAACGACGAGAAGCCGGCCGGACCGTCGGGCTCGAGGGTCTGAGGCTTCGCGATCGAACCGATCGGGGCCGTCTGGTAGGCGCCGTTGAGCAGCATGTCAGTCATCTCGCCGATCGTCAGCGAGTCGAGCAGCTCATCCCATGCGGCGTCGTCCTTCGCCAGACCGCGCATGTCGATCAGGGTCAGGTCCGAGTCGGCACCCAAGGTCGGAGTGTCACCTTCGAACGCGTCGGCCTCGGCCTCGGCATCCCAGGCCGCGAAGCCCTCGACAGTGGCTTCGGACGCCACCTTCTGCTCGTCGGTGGGAGCGGTGGGGAAGGTGCCCGCGAAGTCGGCACGCGAGAACACCTGGATCTTGTCGGACTCACCGGTCGTCGTGAAGCCAGCCGACACATCGTCGAAGGCGTTCGTCACTTCGGTCTGGTCCGAGGAACGGTGGTTCTCACCCGAGTACACGATGTCGGAGTCGACGGTGTAGACGAAGGGCTCGGTGCCCTCAGCAACGGTGTGCGAGTCGGACTGAACGGTGATCTCGTAGTCGCCAGCCTCGAGCACATAAGCAGCGTTGTCGAGGTAGTCGTAGGACGCCATGTCCTCCACGGCCATCTCGATGGTGACCGTCTCCGACGCGCCCGGCTCGATCGCACCGGTCTTCGCGAAGCCACCCAGGACGACTTCGGACTTCTCGATGCCACCAGGAGTGTAGGGAGCCGAGTAGTACAGCTCCACCACGTCGCGGCCGGCCACGTCACCGGTGTTGGTCACCTCGACCTCAGCGGTGATGGTGCCGTCGGACTCGGAGATTTTTTGCACGCTCCACGCAAAGTCGGTGTACGACAGTCCGTAACCGAACGGGTACACCACAGCCTCGTCGTAGTCGATGAAGCCCTCGTGCGCCGCGGTCTCGTAGTAGCGGTAGCCAAAGTAGATACCCTCGGCGTGGTTGACGAACGGAGCGTCGGTCGTCACGGTCGCGTTGGAGGTCGCAGCCTCAGTCGCGGACACCGGGTAAGAAGCCTCGATGTTCGAGTAGTAGAACTCGCCGAAGTTGTTCCAGGTGGGGTCGGCCGTGAAGTCGGCGGCCCACGTGTCGACGGTGCGACCAGAGGGGTTGACCTCACCGCTGAGGATCTTGCCCAGGGCGTTGAAGCCCGTGGCGCCGGGCGAACCGGCCAGGACGATCGAGTCGATCTCCGGGTCGTCCTGCAGCGTGCCCAGTTCCATGGTGGTGGACGCGTTGACCACGACCACCACGTTGTCGAAGTTCTCCTTGGCGAGGGCGATCATGGCCTTCTCGTCCTGGTTGAGCTCGAGCTGGTGCTCGCCCTCGAGGGCGCGCGGGTCCACGTTGTCGGGGTTGGCGATGTCGAGCATGTCCTGCGCGAGGTCACCGCCCTCACCGCCGGGACGGCCAATGAAGATCACGGCAGCGTCGCCGTACGACGAGAACGTCGACTGCTGTGCCTCGTAGTCCTCGACGGGCAGCTCACCAATGGTGTAGGTCGACTTCTCCGGCACGTCCATCTCGATGTGCCCGCGCTTGACCTCTTCGGTGTAGGCGTCGATCGTGTCGTACACGCCCTCGTTGATCGAGAAGCCGGCGTTCTCGAGACCCGTGCGGGGGTCGACTGCCGAGTTGGTGTCCACCGAACCCGAGCCCGAGCCGCCGTAGACCGGGTCAGCCGCAGCGCGACCCAACATGGTCACCGCAGAGCCCGAGGCCAGCGGCAGCGTGTTGTTCTCGTTCTTAGCGAGCACCATGCCGCCCGCGCCGATCTCCTCGACGAGTTCGAGCGACGCTGCGTCGACGTCCTCAATCGAGTCGTAGTCGGCGGAGTAGTACTCGGTGTCCCAACCCTCGGACTCCTCCGAGTTGGTAAACGTGTAGGTGCCGGACCCGAACTGGGAGGCCACCCAGCCGCCCGCGATCACCAGGCCCATGTTCGCCACCAGGGTGATGACGGCGATCAGCGCGATCACGGGGATCCAGATCGACAGGTACTTCCGGTTGGACATCGGGACCTTCGCGGTACCGGAGCCCTTCTGTGCTCGAGCGTTCACGTCAAATCTCCTTCAGTGAGGTGAAGCGGGGCGGATGGATGAAGAAACTTGAGGGAGGCCGCTCGCACGGGTGCGATGCCCGGAGCAGCTCTCGGGGGGTGGGCCCCCGCCCCCAACCATCGGGGGGCGGGGAGCCACACGTGTGGCCCGAAGGAACCGAGTGTTACTCGGTGACCTCGGTGATCTTGCCGTCCTGGTCGATCTGCCAGGTCTGGCCGGTCGCTGCCGACTCGGCCTCAATGACGTACTTGCCACCGTCGATGTTGACCGTTCCGGTCACACGGGCCGCAGCGTCGGACTGCACGAACGGCATGACCAGCAGGCCGTACTTCTGGGTGGGCTGGTCGACGTCGCCCGCGAGCATGACCTGGGTCCAGCTCGGGTCGTCGGCAAGGGCGTCCTCGACGGCCTGACGAGCGCCGTTGAGGTCGTCAGCGACGTCGATGTTGACGTCCTGCGTGACCTCGGTCTCCGAGCCGGCGCCGTCGTCGCTCGAGCACGCGGTGAGTCCGAAGGCTCCGGTGGCGGCGATCAGGACCGCGAGGCCGCCAGCCCGCATCTTCTTAGTGTTCATCTCTTACTCCTTGTGGTGATCGAGCACGGAGGTCCTCCGGCTCTGTGGGTGAGGCCTGGGCGTGGCCGGCGGGTGGCCGACCACGCCCAGGCTGTCAAAGTGCTACTCCTTAGGAGATCACTCCCGAGTAGTTCAGGCCGAAGCCGTAGTCGTAGGCGTTGCCTGCGGCGTCGGTGTAGGGCGTCATGTCCTTCGCGACGTCCTCGAGCTGAGCCTCGACCGTGTCCATGTCGGCGGGGAACTGGATCGGCAGGCGGCCCGAGGGCTCGTATCCGCCAGTCACCACGTCGATGAGGGCCTGGTCGCTGATGCCGAAGCCGACCAGGATCGCGTCGGAGTCAGCCTCGAACTCGGCAGGGATGGTCGCGTTGTTGGCCTTGAGCACGGTCACCACGGGGATGTCCTTGCCCGAGTCCTCCACGGCGGCCACGGCACGCTCGAAGGTGTCGAGGTCGGCCTCGTTCGACGGGGTCACGGAGTTACCGAAGTACGAGCGGTTCTCCTTGGTGCCGTCCTCGAGGATGTCGCCACCGATCGAGGTCTTGCGCACGTTGTCGCCGTCGGCGGTGTAGGTGCGGTACTGGAGCGACATCGGGTAGTACTCGCCGGTCTCGGAGTCGTATCCCGAGTTGCCGAACACGGTACCCGTCTTGGGGCTGTCCATGCCCACGAGGACCAGGTCAACGTCGGACAGGTCAGGCGTGGTGTACGAGACAACCTTGCCCTCGTCGTCCAACTCCACCTCGTCGGTCACGACGGTGCCGAAGAACTCTGCGGCAACCTCGAGGTCCAGCGTCGCGCCCTGCGTGTACTCTCCAGGGCCAAACAGGCCGGGGAGTCCGTTGTCGTACGACTGCGGGATGTACACGGTCTTGTCCGACCAGTCGGTGTCAGCCGAGATGGTGCCGTCGTTCTTGAGCATGACGGCCGAGGCGAGCTGCGCCTCGTAGCCGGCCTGGACCTTGTCGTCGCTCGCGAGTACCGCGGCAGACTCCTCGGGGTCAAGGAACGAGTCCTCGTAGAGCCCCGCCTGGAAGCTCATGTTGAGGATGCGCGCGCCTGACTCCTGGAAGCGGGTGAGAGCGTCAATGTCGCGCTCGCCGGCCTCGTACTGCTCCTGCCACAGGTCAGCACCTTCGAGAAGGTAAGTGGCGTCGTTGACGCCACCGAACATGTCGTGACCGGTCTCGAGCACCGCAACGTAGCGCTCGGCGGGAGTCATGGCCTCGGCACCCCACGCGGTGCCGATGAAGGCACCCTCGTCGGTTGCGCCGGTCATGACGCCCCAGTCGGTGACGACAACGCCCTCGTAGTTGTTCTCGCCACGCAGGACGTCCATGAGGCCATTGTCGTAGGCGGTGCCCATGCGGTCCTCGAACAGCGCGTTGCCCTCGCCATCGAGCGAGATCGAGTACGAGGTCATGATCGCAGCCGAGTCAAGCGCGCCCTGGAAGACGGACACGTGCTCGTCGAGGTTGTCGCCGGGGTACACGCCGTACTTACCGGCGTCGGTGTGCGACTCACGACCACCCTCACCAGGACCGTCACCGGCCCAGTGCTTGATCATCGCGTTGACGGACTCGCTGCCCCACTCGTCGGAACCCTCGGAGCCCTGGAAGCCGTCGACGTACGCAGAGGCGAGCTCGGCTGCGGCAGCCGCGTCCTCACCGAAGGTGCCGTCCACGCGCAGCCAGCGAGGCTCGGTGGCCAGGTCGATCTGCGGGCTCAGCGCGGTCGTGATGCCCAGCGCGCGGTACTCCGCGGAGGCCATCTCGCCGAACTGCTTGGTGTACGCGGCGTCGAACGTCGACGCGAGACCCAGGTTCGAGGGCCAGCGCGAGATGTCCACGCCGTCGGCGTTGTACCCACCTGAGCCTGCGGTGGAACGCGGGTCAGAGGCGAAGTTGACGGGCACGTAAGGCGTGCCCTCGGCAGCGAGGGTCTCCACGTAGGCCTGCATCTCGTTGACCCACGGCACCGTGGCGTCGGCGTCCGAGCCAGCGGCGTTCAGGACCGCACGCAGGTGCGACTCCGACAGGTACGTCTTCTGCGGGTCGGTCAGACCGTCGCCGGGCGAGCTCTCGTGCGAGCTAAACAGCGTCAGTCCCGCGATCTGCTCGATCGACATCTCCGAAGCAACAGCCTCGGCGCGCACGGTCGACTCTTCACGCCAGTCTTCCCAGGTGTCGAGTTCGCCGTTGCCGTTCATGTCCTTGAACGCGTAGGTCGCGCCGTCGATCTCCTCGTCGAGGAGAGTCACGCCGCCCTCGGCGGAGTAAGACAGGTCCGGGCCATCGCCCGGGTTGTCGACGACGATGAAGTCGGTGGTGCCGTCTGACACCTCACGCGTGGTGTACGCCCCCTCAGCTGAGGGGGTGTCGCTGGGCTGCGGGTCCTCGGTCGTGTCTCCAGAGCATCCGGCGAGGGTGATCGCGAGTCCGATACCGGTGATCGCCGCGATTCCCTTCTTAGGCATGGCCTTCATTGGCCTGTCCCCTTTCGTCCTCATGTGACGACTGGCCGCGCTCTGCGCCCAGACGTTCGCCCCGCCATCCGGGGCAGTCACCGCTTCGGCCGCGCCGTGGCCGAAGAACCGCTGTTGCCAGTGGCTGCGTCCGCGACGACGGAAGAGGAAGTAACTCACTCGAGTGTTCATGGGCGCTCGGGGTCGCTTCAGGTAATCAGCACAACCTGTCGAGAAAGGCGCACAACCTGTCGGAAGCGTCCGGTTCTGTGACATTGCCGAGTCCTGGCCGTGACCTTGCTGTGACCTACGGCGGCGACAAAGAGGCAGGTCAGGCCCCGGCGCGACCTCCGCGAGGGCACCCGAAACACCCTCGCAGGGGCGGCGTGTGGCCTACGAGCGGCGCACCCGCACGTCGCCTGCGAGCACCTCGGTGACACCCGCATCGGCCTGCACGAGCAGGCCTCCAGACGCGCCAAGACCCACCGCACGGCCAACCACGAGCGACCCACCGGGCATGTCGACCTCCACATCCCAGCCGATGCTCGCGCACACTTTCTCGATGTCGGGGCGCAGACTGAAATGCTCCGACTCGCCCTCCCACCCCGCGACGGCATCCCGCAGATGCGCGGCAAGCGAGCGCAGCAGCGCCACCCGGTCGAGTCCCGTCGCACCGAGCGTCGCGAGGGACGCGGCGTGCGGCACGGGTAACTCGGAAGGTGACTGCGACACGTTGATGCCGATGCCCGCCACGATGGCGGCGCCGTCCGGCGACTCCACCGAGCCTGGCACCACCTCGCACAAGACACCCACCGTCTTGCGCCAGCGTCCCCAACCGGGGATGTCCTTCACCCCGGCCTCGACCACTACGTCGTTGGGCCACTTGAGATAGGCACCCACGCCGGCGTCGCGCAAAGCCCTCACCGTGGCGAACCCGACGACGAGCGGGGCCCAGCCCAGCGCATCGGCGCTCACGGAGGGGCGCAGCAGAAAGGAAACAGTGAGCGCAGCGCCCTGAGGCGTCGCCCACGAGCGGCCGGCACGGCCGCGACCAGCCGTCTGGTGGTCGGCCACGATCCCACTGAAAGCGGGCCACTCGCCTGGCTCGCTCGCCGCAGCCTTGAGGAGAGCCGTGTTGGTCGACGGAGACGTCGCGAGGACATCGAGCCGCGACAGCTGGCGGCTGGCCCCCACGATTGGAGCGAAAGCCTGCGCCTGCAAGGGCTCACGCGAGCGGGCCACGGCTGCGGACGAGGGCGATATCACCCGGCTAGGCTATCGGGCAGACATAGGGAGGAACGTGTCCGACATCAAGCCCACCAAGTCCACCGCAGGCGCCCTCGACCGCCTGCGCGGCCTGGTCGACGAGGCCGTCGACCAGCGCGAGGCGACCGCTCAGGACAAGCAGCACCCCCGCGGCAAGAAGACTGCCCGCGAGCGCGTGGAACAACTGCTCGACCTCGGTTCCTTCGTGGAGCTCGACGCGCTCAGCCGGCACCGCAGTCGCAACTTTGGGCTCGACGCGAACCGGCCTCACGGGGACGGCGTCGTGACGGGCTACGGCACCATCGACGGACGCCAGGTCGCGGTGTTCAGCCAGGACTTCACGGTCTTTGGCGGCTCGCTTGGCGAAGTGCATGGCCAGAAGATCGCCAAGGTTCAGGACTTCGCGCTACGCACGGGTGT
Organism: Demequina sp.; assembly: GCF_047975725.1. Classification (GTDB taxonomy): domain Bacteria; phylum Actinomycetota; class Actinomycetes; order Actinomycetales; family Demequinaceae; genus Demequina. Next base: position 62,916 of record NZ_JBKEED010000024.1, on the reverse strand, counting down.
GCCGCTCATCGGCATCTCCGACGGCGGCGGCGCGCGCATTCAAGAGGGCGTCGCGGCGCTCACCCAGTTTGCGGAGATGTTCCGCCGCAACGTGGCCGCCTCTGGCGTGATCCCCCAGATCTCGCTCATTCTGGGCCCGAGCGCGGGCGGCGCGGTGTACTCCCCCGCCCTCACCGACTTCATCGTGATGGCCGACGGCACCAGCCAGATGTTCATCACCGGGCCCGACGTCATCAAGTCGGTCACGGGCGAGAACGTCTCGTTCGAGGAGTTGGGCGGCGGCCACACCCACAACGCCACCTCGGGCGTCGCGCACTACCTCGCGCAGGATGAGGATGACGCGATCGAGTACGTCCAGCACCTGTTGCAGTTCCTGCCTCAGAACAACCTCGCGGACCCGCCGTCCTGGGAGGCCGAGGCGGACCTCGCGCCCACCGACGATGACCTCGCGCTCGACGCCTTGGTCCCCGACTCCGACAACCAGCCCTACGACATGCGCACCGTCATCGAGACGGTGCTCGACGAGGGCGAGTTCTTCGAGATCCAGCCGCTGTTTGCCCCCAACGTGCTGGTGGGCTTTGGGCACGTCGAGGGGCACTCGGTGGGGATCGTTGCCAACCAGCCGCAATCGATGGCCGGCACGCTCGACATCAGTGCCTCGGAGAAGGCGGCAAGGTTTGTGCGCACGTGCGATGCGTTCAACATTCCCGTCCTGACCTTTGTCGACGTGCCCGGGTTCCTGCCCGGCGTCGACCAGGAGCACCAGGGCATCATCCGTCGCGGCGCGAAACTGATCTACGCCTACGCCGAGGCCACCGTGCCGCTCGTGACGGTCATCACGCGCAAGGCCTACGGCGGCGCGTACATCGTCATGGCCTCCAAGCAGTTGGGCGCGGACATCAACCTCGCGTGGCCCACGGCCCAGATCGCGGTCATGGGCGCCGGCGGCGCCGTCAACATCTTGCAGCGGCGCGCACTGGCTGCGGTCGAGGCGGCTGGCGGCGACGTCGAGGCCGAGCGCGCGCGACTGACTGCCGAGTACGAAGAGCAGATCGTCGGGCCCTACGACGCCGCCGACCGCGGCTACGTCGACGCCGTCATCGAGCCATCGCAGACTCGCGCTCACATCGTCCGCTCGCTGCGTGCCCTGCGCACCAAGCGCGCCTCCCTGCCCCCCAAGAAGCACGGGAACATCCCGCTGTGACAGGAGGCCAGCGATGAGTGAGGATCCGTTCGAACAGGCGGCCGGCATGAGGATCGTGCGCGGCGCACCCGATGATGCCGAGCTCGCGGCGCTGATCGCAGGCATGGTCGCGGTCGCATCGGCCGATGCGGGGGACGACTCTCCCGGTGCGCCCACCTCGGCGTGGATGGACCGCTCGCGGTCCATGCGGGGCAGGCACGCGCCACTTCCCTTGGGACGCGGCGATGCCGCGTGGCGGCACTCGCTGCGCTGAGTCCCGGCCTGCTGAAGGCAGCCTGGCCAGGGGCCGGCCTGCGAGGAGGGCCGATGCGCCGGCCTCGCCTTGGGCTCGTGCTCCGTTAACGTGAACAGGCCTGGTAAATTCCCGACTTCTGTTCCCTTTGTCGGACCTGGCCTCTACAGTGGCGCACGTGACAACGCCTGTCCCCCCTGCGGCTACCGTCCCCGAGCGTGGACCCTGGCGCGACCGCCTCGCCTCCTACGTGGATGCGGCGATCATGGCGCGCGTGCGCATCTGGCAAGCCGCCCCGCTCGCCGGCTGGCACCGGGTGATCGCGCTCGCGCTGGTCAGCCTTGTGCTGGGCGCCTTGCCGGTCGTCTTCATGATGGCCACCTCGCAGATGATTGGCGACGTGCCCCAGGCTGTCGAGGACGGTGTGGGGTCCGCGGCGTGGGACCACCTCGTGGCGCTGTTCTTGCTGGCCGCTGGAGCTTTTCTCATCCAGCAGGTCGTCGCGCCCGTCCAACAGCTGCTTGGTCTCGCGGTGCAACGTGCGGTCGACGGCTCCATCCGCGACGAGGCCGTCCGGGCCGTCACGGGCGCCGTGGGCATCAGCGCCCTCGAGGACGGCGAGGTGCTCTCGAAGCTGTCAGAAGCTCGCAACCGCCTGGAAAACAACTGGTTCACTCCGGGAAGCGCCGTGGCCGGCATGCTCTACCTGTTCGCTCGCTACACCCAATTGATCGCCCTCATCGTCATCATCTGGATCCTGCTGGGCGCCCCCATCGCGCTCGGCATGGGCGTGGCCATCATGGTGCTGCGTACCGGCAACAGGGGCGGCCTGCGTGCCTACTCGCGACTGTGGCGCACCAACGGCGACCGCATGCGGCGCCTGGGATACCTGCGCGACATCACCATGGGATCGGTCGCAGCCAAGGAGATTCGCGTCTTCGGTTCCATGCGCTGGCTCAGCGGTCACCACGAGCGCACGTACCGCGAGTACGCCGACCCCGTCGACCGCGAGCGCAGGCGCATCTACTTCAAGCCCTACCTGGTGTACACGGCGATCGCCTTGATCGCGGTGCTGTGGGCCCTGGTGTCCCTGACGATGGCAGCCGCAGGCACTGCGGATTCGCCAGGACAGCTCTCCACCGGCGACATGACCTTGGCACAGCTCACGCTGGGGTTGCAGGCGCTCGTAGGCGCGCTCATGCTCGGACGCGACTACCCCGAGTCAGACGTGCCCACCCAGTACGGCATGAATGCACTGACGGCACTGCGCGAGGTGGAGACCGCCGTCGCGGCCATGGATACGGCTCCTCGCGGCACCGCTGACGTTCCCGAGGGCGCACCGGTGCAGTCGATCGAGTTCCGGGATCTGTGCTTCACCTACCCCGGCTCTCACGAGCACGTCTTCAACGGCCTCAACCTCACGTTGACCGCAGGACGCACCACGGCCATTGTCGGCGTCAACGGCGCGGGCAAGACCACCCTGATCAAACTCCTCGCCCGGCTGTACGAACCCACCAGCGGCGGCATCTACGTCGACGGCGTCAATATCGCCGACCTTGACCTCGCGGCCTGGCGGCGCACCCTGTCTGTGGTGTTTCAGGACTTCGTCCGCTACGAACTGTCAGCGGCGGACAACGTGGCGTTCGGCGCCGCATTCGAACCGCTCGACCGCGCAGCCGTGGAGCGCGCTGTCGCTCGCACCGGCATGTCAGAGGCGCTCGCCGAGGCACCCCACGGTCTCGACACCACCCTGGCGAGGGCCTACGACGACGGCATCGATCTCAGCGGCGGCCAATGGCAGCGGGTCGCCATCTCTCGCTCCCTGTACGCGGTCGACAAGGGCGCACGCGTACTCGTGCTCGACGAACCGACTGCGGCGCTCGACGTGCGCGCGGAGGCCGAGTTCTTCGACCAGTTTGTGGACCTGACCACCGGACTCACCACCCTGCTGATCTCGCACCGATTCTCGTCGGTGCGCAGGGCGGACCACATTGTCGTCATCGAGCACGGCGAGGTCATCGAGGCCGGGTCCCACGCCGAACTCATGGTGGGCCGCACGCGCTATCGCACGCTCTTCGACCTCCAGGCCAAGCGTTTCCGAGACGGGCATGCGGGCGGCGACGCTGAGCTCACCGAGGAGGACCAGGCATGAGCACGCGCAAGGACTCCCTGCAGGTGGCACGCGGAATCGCGGACACCTTCGACTTTGCCTGGCGCGCAGGCAAGCTGAACTTCATCGTCGGCTTCACGCTGATGCTCGTCGCGCCCGTCGCAATGCCGCTTGCGGCGGTCGCGCTGCGCGGTGTCGTTGACGGGGCCGTCGCAGGTGAGGCGCGCGCGGCCGCGTGGTGGGCCGTCGCTGTCGCCGGTCTTGCCATCGTGGCTCTCACAGCTGAGCACTTCGCTCATATCTTCTTCTTCAAGACCGCAGAGGACATGGCGGCCCTCATCGAGCGGGACATCGCGGCGCTGTCCAACGGCTCCGCCGGTATCGAGCATCACGAGCGGCCCGACTACGCGGACCGCATCGCCTTGGTGAGGCGCGAAGCCGACCGCGCCTCGTGGAGCACCGTCGCCACCCTGTACGGCGGCGTCGCGATCCTGATCGCGCTGATCGTGACCGGCGTGCTGCTCGCTTCCATCAGCTGGTGGCTCCTGCTCTTGCCGTTCGCTGCCGTGCCTCCCTTGCTGTTGGGGCGGCGGGCCGAGGCGATCGCCAAGGCAGGGCGCACCGCGGCAGCCCCTGCCACCCGCCGCGCCAACCACATGTTCTCGCTGCTTGCGGACGCGGGCCCCATCAAGGAGGTGCGCACGTGCGGCCTCGAGGGCGAGGTGCGCAAGCGTCAGGCGACCGCGTGGGCGCAGGCGTCCGGGATTGAGGTGCGCGCCGAGGTCCGCGCCACCGCGTTGCGCGCCGTCGGCCAGATCCTCTTCGCCGTCGCCTACGTGGGCGCGACCCTGCTCGTGGTACGCGACGCGGTGCGCGGCGAGCGCACGGTCGGTGACGTGCTGATGGTCATCACCCTCGCCGCGCAGGTCAACGCGCAAGTCACGTCTGCGGTGGTGATGCTCCAGGGTCTGCAGCGCACGGCATCCATGTTCAGCGAGATCCGGTGGATCCGCTCGGTCGTCTCCCGCGAGCCCGACGTGCCCGCTGACTCACATGCCCCCAACTCGCTTGCCACGGGCATCACGTTCACCCACGTCTCCTTCGCCTACCCCGGCACCACTAGCCCCGTGCTCGAGGACGTCACCATGACCATTCCCGCGGGCGCGACGGTCGCAATCGTGGGCGAGAACGGTGCGGGCAAGTCCACCTTGGTCAAGCTCCTGTGCCGCTTCTATGACCCGACCTCGGGCACCATCGAGGTCGACGGCACCGACCTTCGCCGAGTGCCCGTCGACCAGTGGCGCGAGCGGATCTCCGCCGGCTTCCAAGACTTCACCAAGTTCGAGTTCGCCGCGCAACATGTCGTGGGGCTGGGCTCCCCGGCACACATCGACGATGTGACCGCAGTCACGGGAGCGCTCGAGCGTGCCCACGCCCAGGACGTCCTGCGCCGACTCCCCCAAGGCCTCGCGTCGCTCGTCGGCAAGTCGTTCGAGGGCGGCACCGACCTCTCCGGCGGCCAATGGCAAAAGCTCGCTCTCGGGCGAGCGATGATGCGCGACAACCCCCTGCTACTCCTGCTCGACGAGCCCACCTCGGCACTGGACGCCCAGGCCGAGCACGACCTGTTTGAGCAATACGCGCTCGGAGCCCGACGCGTCGCGCAACGCACGGGCGCCATCACAGTGCTCGTCTCGCACCGGTTCTCGACGGTGCGCATGGCAGACATCATCGTGGTGGTGGGCGACGGCAACATCGAGCAGTGGGGAACCCACGACCAACTGATCGCGTCTGGCGGCACCTACGCGTCGCTGTACGCCCTGCAGGCGCGTCAATACTCCTGAGGCCCGGTCGCTACCCTCGAACCATGGCTTCCGTCCGCTCGTCACTCCTGGGAGTCGCAGCGAGCGCCTCGCTCGCCCTGGCCGCCCCACAGGTCTATGCACGCGCATCGGCGCTGCGTGACCTGCACCACGCGGACAGCGACCGGCTGGTCCCGGCCGATGCGGCGCTCGTCCTGGGAGCGCGAGTGTGGGCCGACGGTCGCCCCAGCCTGTTCCTGCGCCAACGGGTCGAGGCCGGCGTCACCCTCTACGAGCGCGGCCTCGTCACCCAGCTGATCCTGTCGGGAGCAGGAGACAACCGCGAAGGCTTGGACGAGACTGCGGCAATGGAGCGTACGGCACTGGACCTCGGTGTCCCTGCCGAGGACCTGGTGCGCGATCCCCACGGCCACGACACCCGCGCATCGGCCCTGAACGCCCGGGATGAACTGCGGCTGACCAGCGTGATCGTGTGCTCCCAAGAGTTCCACCTGCCACGTGCCATGTGGCTGTGCCGGTCGGTCGGACTCGATGTGCAAGGGGCGTATCCCGAGGTACTGATGAAGCCTCACACCTTGACGGGCTACGTGCGCGAGGTGCCTGCCACGTGGAAGGCCGCGCTCGAAATCGCCCGCGACGGCGCCTGGCCCCGCTGACCCGACCCAGGACTTTGGTCTTTTTCGCAACGGGTGGCGCACGCATAGCGTCGAGCCGTGAATCTTGCGAGCGTGGCAGTCGGCGCTGAGGCGCGCATCCAATCCGTCAGCACGGAATCCGCGCTCGCGCTGCGCTTGCGCGAGATGGGAGTGCGGCCCGGCGCGGCCATCAGGGTCGCGGGGAAGGCACCCGCAGGCGCCAGGGTGATCGCCATCGGCGCCGCGCGCATCGCCATGGACAGGGCGACATGCCTCGAGATCGAGGTGGTGGGCGCGTGAGCGACACCGCAGTGCGCGCCGCCACGATCGTGCTGGCAGGCAACCCCAACGTGGGCAAGTCCACGCTGTTCAACACGCTCACGCGCTCGCACCAGAAGGTGGTCAATGCGCCCGGCACCACGGTGACCATGTCGCAGGGTCGCTGGGCCCTCCCCGGCACCAGTGCCGGCGCGACGCTCGTGGACCTGCCTGGCACCTACAGCCTGATCAGCCGCTCGCCCGATGAGGACGTCGCGGCCGCCGCCGTACGCGACCGCTCCAACGACCTCGTGGTGGTCGTGCTCGACGCCACGGCGCTCAGCCGCTCGTTGTATCTGCTCGCCCAGGTCGCTCAGACAGGTGCACCGGTGGTCGTCGCGGTCACGATGATGGACGTCGGCGCCGCCCGTGGACTCGCGCCCGATCTTGCCGCACTGCGCACGCGACTCGGCGTACCCGTCGTCGAGGTCAACGGACGCACGGGGGCGGGGACGGCTGCGCTCGCATCAGCGGTCACCACAGCGCTCGACACGCGACCCCACGTGACGTCCGTGCCCGGCGCCGCGCAGGACACCCTGACGACCTCGTCGATCGACGACAGCCTCGAACACGCTGAATTGCTCTTTGGTTGGGTCGAGGAGATTGCCGCGGCGGCGCTGCCGCCCGCACCTGCGAAGGCGGCATTCTCCGACCGGCTCGACCGGGTACTCCTGAATCCATGGCTCGGGGTGCCACTCTTCCTCGCCGTGGTGTGGGGCGTCTTCCAACTCACGACGGTGGTCGCCGCTCCCGTGATGGATGGCGCGGCAGCGATCATCGACGGGCCCGTGACGGCGGCCGTGACAGCGGTGCTGGGTTGGCTGCATGCCCCTGCGTGGCTCGAGTCCTTCGCGATCTCCGGCCTGATCGCGGGCGTCGGTGCCGTCGTGTCGTTCGTGCCACTGATGGCGATCATCTTCTCCGCCGTCACCGTGCTTGAGGCGAGCGGCTACCTGGCGCGCGTCGCGGTCGTCGCGGACCGAGTGATGAGGAGCATCGGCCTCGACGGCCGCGCCATGCTGCCTCTCGTGGTGGGCTTTGGCTGCAACCTCCCCGCACTGTCCGCCACCGCCGTCCTGCCCCATGCGCGCCAACGCCTGCTCACGGGGCTCATGGTCCCGCTGACGTCCTGCACGGCCCGCCTCACGGTGTACCTGTTGCTGGCCCAGACGTTCTTCCCCGGCAATGCGGGAACGGTCGTGTTCGGCATGTACGTGGTGTCGGTCCTGGCGGCGGTGGGTTTCGGTCTGCTCGCGCGCCGTTTCGCGATTCGCGACGCACAGCCGGAGCCCCTCGTCATTGCCCTCCCGGACTACCAATGGCCTCACCTGCGCACGCTCCTGCTGGGAGTGTGGACCCGAGTGCTGTCCTTCATCCGCAGGGCGGGCTCGGTCATCGTCGTCGCCGTGGTGGGGCTGTGGTGCCTCCAAGCGATCCCCGTGACGGGCGGCCACGCCCTCGCCGACGTCCCCATCGAGGACTCGTTGTACGGCGCTGCCGCGAATGCGGTGGCTCCCGCGCTCGAGCCGATGGGCCTGGGAGACTGGCGCATCGCATCGTCCCTCGTGGCGGGTGTGGCCGCCAAGGAAGTGACCGTGGGCTCGCTCGCCCAGGCCTACTCGCTTGAAGACCCGGGCGACGGGGACGCGTCCTCGCTCGCCGCACAGGTGCGCCACACGGTCAGCGAGACCTCTGGTGGCCATCCGACGGCCGCGGGCCTCGCCTTCATGATCTTTGTGCTCGGGTACTTCCCGTGCCTCGCGACCATGGGCGAGCAGCGCCGCCTGTTCGGGTGGCGCTGGACCTTGGGCTCGGCAGGGGCGCAGCTCGCGCTGACCTATCTGCTGGCCGTGGCGGTCTTCCAAGTGGGCTCACTGCTGTGAGCGGCGCCTTCGCCCCCGTTCTCGCGCAGCTGCGTGGCGGTGCGTCGCCAGGCGCGGCCGCCCGCGCGGTGGGAGTCCACGCGGACTTCGCTCTCGCGGTCGCGCAGGAGGCCACGCGGCTGGGGCTCATCGCCGCCGCGGACACCGGCTGTGGCACGTGTGTGCCACAGGCCTCTCTCGCGTGCGCCGCGTGCCCGCTGGCCAGCGAGAGAGGCCGCTGACTCACATCCAGGCCAGGAAGCCCACCACCGCGACAGCGAGCGAGAACACCGTGAGCGCCACGGCGGGCTGGAAGGGCTCGGAGTGGCGCGCGTGGTCCACCACGGCGAGCACCATCGTGATGGTGAGGCCCACGGCCGCGACGGGCGCAAGGACCACGGCGATGCCGGTGAGCGGGGGCAGGATCAGGCCCAGCGCTCCGACCACTTCGACGGCGCCAATGCCCCGCTCTTGTGCGAGCGTGCGGCGCTCGGGCAGCACGCCGGACTCGCGCAATTTCGCTTCCGGTTGGATGAGCTTCGACGCACCAGCGGCGAGAAAGGCGAGAGCAAGGATGCCAGCGGCAATCCAGTAGGCGATGGTCAAGGCGTCTCCTCTGTTGACGGTTCAATGGTTGATGATTCAACTCGAAGGACTGTAGGGGCCTTTTGTTGAAAGGTCAAGCACGGTATCGTGGTGGGCATGAGTGTCGAGTCCCCGACCACGCTGAGCGCCCAGGACGAGCTCCTGTGGCGCCGCTTTTCGGCCGTGCTCACCACCGTTCCTGCCGCTCTCGACGAGCACTTGCGCTCCATGACTGGCCTCAACCACTTCCAGTTCACGATCCTCTCGACGCTCGCCGCGCAACCCGATGGCACGCTTCAACTCGCCGACGTGGCCCGCGCGGCAGACTCGTCGCTGTCGCGCCTGTCCCACACCGTGAGCAAGCTTGAGGCCGACGGTCTGGTGGCACGCCGCGTGTGCGACCACGACCGGCGCGCCAACTGGGCAGTGCTGACCGAGGACGGCGCGGCTACGGTCGCGCGCGCACAAGTCGCCTACGACACGCTCAAGCGCGAGGCGCTCATCGACCGGGTGCCCGAGCACCTGCGCGAACAGTTCACCGAGGTCCTCACCCAGCTCCTGCCGGGAGCGGTGGCGCAGCAGTGCCAGGCCTTGGACGCCAACCTCACCCCCTAACCAGTCAAATGGATCCATTTTCCTGGGAAGTGGGGCGCCCCCTCCGGTCAAATGGATCCATTTTCTCGGTGAGATGGTCGCCTCACACCAGCAAATGGATCCATTTGACGGGAGGGGTGGGGCTAGGGCTCTCCCCGCTCCTCGAGCGACTCGGCGATCGTCTCAAGGATGACCTTGAGCTGTAGGACCTGATCTCCGCGATCATCGCTGGCGCCACGGCGGTGCTCATGGTGGTCACGCTGCCGCGCGGCGACAAGTCGCTGTCGGCTGAGCCGAGCCCCGCGCACGAGGAGCTGGTGCACTAGGCCCTCCTTCCCCCCGGAGGAACACGCCTCCGGGGGAAGTAGGCTCTGCGCCATGACCGTGCCGCTCCTGCTCGCCTCGCAGTCCCCCGCTCGCCTGTCGACCCTGCGGTCGGTGGGCATCGAGCCTGAGGTGCTCGTCAGCGGCGTCGACGAGGACGCTGTGCTCGCGGCGCTGACCGCCACCCATCGCGAGCAGGGCTGGGGCACACCGGATCCGGCCGATGCGGTGCTCGCCTTGGCGCGGGCCAAGGCCGAGCACATTGCGGCCGAGTACGACACCGGCGCCATCGTGCTGGGCTGCGACTCGATGCTCGAACTCGAGGGCGAGATCTACGGCAAGCCGGCCACCGCGCAGATCGCCCGTGAGCGCTGGCAAGCCATGCGGGGGCGCACGGGCGTGCTCCACACTGGCCACTGGCTTGTCGACGACCGCGAGGACGGCTCGCACGGCTCGCTCGGGGCCACGTCGTCCACGACCGTCCACTTCGCGGACCTCTCCGACGACGAGATCGACGCGTACATCGCTACGGGCGAGCCGCTCCAGGTCGCCGGTGCCTTCACCGTCGACGGACTGGGCGGGGCGTACGTCACCGGCATCGAGGGCGACTATCACGGGGTGGTGGGCGTGAGCCTGCCGTTGCTCCGCGACCTGGTGACACAACTGGGAGTCGCCTTCCACGACCTGCGGGCGTGAGTGCCCCGGGGCCCTCGAACGGCGCAGATTGTGGACTGACCACAACCTACGCCGCCGTAGCCCAGTAATCACCCCCTGGCGTTGTGGGAAACCCACAAAGGCCGGCGGCAACCGTGAGGACGCCGACCAAAGTTGGGCGGCACGTTACGGGACTGAGGACCTAGGAGCGTGACCCGCGCTACCGTAGCGGTCGTGCCCGCCTTCTCCTCTGTGCTGATCGCCAATCGCGGCGAGATCGCCGTCCGTGTGATCCGTGCCTGCGCCGACGAGGGCTTGCGCTCCATCGCCGTGTACTCCGAGCCGGACCGCGACGCGCCTCACGTGCACCTTGCGGACGAGGCCTATTCGCTCGACGGCGTCACCGCCGCCCAGACCTATCTCGACATCGCCAAGATCATCGAGATCGCCCAGCGCGCGGGCGCCGAGGCGGTCCACCCCGGCTACGGATTTCTCGCCGAGAACTCCTCGTTCGCCCAGGCCGTCATCGATGCGGGCCTCACGTGGATTGGCCCTTCTCCTGCGGCGATCGACGCGCTTGGCGACAAGGTCAGCGCGCGCCACATCGCCCAGCGCGCAGGTGCGCCGCTGGTGCCCGGCACCAAGGACCCCGTCGCGAATGCCGACGAGGTGCTGGCGTTCGCTGACGAGCACGGTCTGCCGGTCGCCATCAAGGCAGCGTTCGGTGGTGGAGGCCGCGGCCTCAAGGTTGCCCGCACGCGCGAGGAGATCCCCGAGTTGTTCGACTCCGCGACCCGCGAGGCCGTCACGGCGTTCGGCCGTGGCGAGTGCTTTGTCGAGCGCTTCCTGGACCGTCCGCGCCACGTGGAGACCCAGTGCCTCGCGGACCGTCACGGCAATGTCGTGGTGGTCTCCACCCGCGACTGCTCGCTCCAGCGCCGCCACCAGAAGCTCGTGGAAGAGGCCCCCGCGCCGTTCCTGACCGACGAGCAGAACCGCCGCCTGGTCGAGGCCAGCGAGGCCATCCTCAAGGAGGCCGGCTACGAGGGTGCTGGCACGTGCGAGTACCTGGTGGGCGTCGATGGCACCATCAGCTTCCTCGAGGTCAACACCCGTCTGCAGGTCGAGCACCCCGTGACCGAGGAGGTCACCGGAGTGGACCTGGTGCGCGAGCAGTTCCGCATCGCGGCCGGCGAGCCCATCAGCGTGCTCGAGCCCGTCACCCGCGGCCACTCCTTTGAGTTCCGCATCAACGGTGAGAACCCGGCGCTGAACTTCATGCCCGCCCCTGGCACCATCCGCACCCTGCACTTCCCCACGGGCCCGGGCGTGCGCATCGATGCGGGCGTGCGCGAGGGCGACACCGTGACGGGCAACTACGACTCGATGATCGCCAAGGTCATCGTCACGGGCGCGACTCGCGAGCAGGCGCTCCAACGCTCGCGCCGCGCTCTAGTCGAGATGGAGGTCGAGGGCATTCCGACCGTCCTGCCGTTCCACCGCGCCGTACTCGACGCCCCCCAGTTCACGGCAGCAGACGGCACCTTCGGCGTCTACACGACCTGGATCGAGTCGGAGTTCTCCGACACCGTCGCCGCACTCGGCGGTAATACGGCCGATGCGGATGAGGCTCCCGAGGCGGAGGCCACCGAACGCGTGGTCGTCGAGGTGGGTGGTAAGCGCCTTGAGGTCGTCCTGCCCGCGTCGCTCGCACAAGCAGGACGAGCAAGCGCACGCCGTGGCGGCCCCGCGAGGCGCACCGCGCGCCGCTCCAACGGCAATGGCGCGCGCGGCCCCTCTGGCACGTCACTGACCTCGCCCATGCAGGGCACCATCGTGAAGATCGCCGTCGAGGACGGGGCGACCGTGGCCGAGGGCGACCTCATCGTGGTGCTCGAGGCCATGAAGATGGAACAGCCCTTGGTGGCCCACAAGGCGGGCACCGTGACCGGTCTCGGGCACGCGGTGGGGGCCTCAGTGACCTCCGGGACCGTCATCTGCGAGATCGCTGACCCTTCACCGACAGTGCTCTGAGTTCCGACGACACTGACGCGCCGATCGCACGCGCACTCGGACTTGCCCCGTTTCCCGTGCAGATACTTGGCTAGTCAAGCGGCCGGGGTGTCCCGGCGTGAGTCGTGGGGGGACGTCGACTTCCAGCCTCAACCGGGTCGATGATGGACCATACAATGCCTACGGCGAGGCCCGCGCTCCATCCCACAACGAGCCAAGAAGCGCCCTCGGAAGGGTCAGCCTGATACGCCTCTACCCAGCAAGCGGGCAGGAGGAGCAGCATCGTCACAAATCCGAATGCGCGTTCCTTGGTCGCCCAGGCGTGACGCCCGAACCCGGTGAGCCGGGTCAGGGCCATCACGACCAGACCAATGACGATAGACAGAGCAATCATCGGCAATCGTATCCAGCTTCAGCGCCCCAATAGGGTTGCAGCACGGGAGTAGTGAGATGGCCATACGACACGGCCTTGAGGCACTTGCCCATCCCGTGAACAGTCGAAATGTAAGCCGCTCCCCCAGCCACAACTGCAGCCAGGACCTTCGAAACGCCTTCAGGAATCACGAGAAGCCCTGCGGCGGCCAGGTTGTATCCACCCGCTAGCAGCGCAGTCTCGTTGCGGTTGACGTAGATTGTCGTATTCCACCACGCACGGGTGATCTTGGGGTCCGCGGTGATGGGGTAGACGGCATCAGCGGTGGGGTTGACATGCTGGACTAGTTCGTTTCCGCCCACGGTATACCAGGTGTTCACGCGTTCGCCGTTGGCATCGATCGCCCAAGGAGCATCGACGGTGCCCACGACGGTGAGGATTCCGTCAGCGACTTCTTGGGTCAGTTCGACGGAACCGTCATCAAGGAGGACAGGGATGACGTCCCCTAGGCCACAGGTGAATGTCTTGGACGCATCGTCGGATTCGAGGATGGTCTGGAGTCGTACCGAACCATCGTCAAGGGTTTGGACTGCTGCGTGTGCATCGGCACCGGTGTCGGTGTAGACCACGGTGCCGTCATCAGCGACCTGAGCGTCTGCAACGGTGACCTCATCCGGCAGCGACACCTCGAGTTTGGAGCCGTCACCAGCCTTGATTGTGACCGACCCACCAGCGTCAACCGGGACCTCAACATCCACAGTCGCGGCCTCACCGGAGGCGAGGTGGATGGCTCCTGCGTCGAACGTGACCGCATCGCTAGTGACCGCGTCAGGAACCACAGTACGCTCGTACGTTGGTGCAGCCTGCGCGATCGTGTCGGCCACTTCCTCGACCACATCCACTGGCAAGGCGGTCGCGCTCAGAGATGTGGCGAGTAGTTGGGGGGGGGGTGGCGACTGCTGATCCGGTCGCCCAGGTTCGGACCTTGAGTCCCACGGTCGTGCTCCTTACCTCGTATTGGCTTTCATGTGGTGCCACCGAGCAGGGAACCCGACCGGGGAACGAGGCTTCCCTGGGGCAAGGTTGTCAGACACCCGTGAGCTTGCGCAAGAGCCCGCGTTGACGATCTCAACCCGCCGACCTCGCCTCGCATCCACATCCACCGGGACCGGCTGGCCAGCCACGGCAGTGACGCGCCCTCGACTTCCACGCCGCCGCGCTGACACCCCGGCCCGATGCCAGCCGAGGCATCAAGATCCGCCCCGCCAACGAACCCGCCTTCTGCGGGTACTCCACACTGAGGCGCCGACAACCTTTCGCGGGCACCTTGACTTGAAGCACCGTGGAGCAAAGCGGCGCCCTTAGTGAAGCACAGCTCGCCGCCCACCCAATGTCGTCGCTCCACCGAATGAGATCCTCCGCGACCACAGCACCTCGACCACGCTCCGCACACCTGAGCCGCCGCGGCAATCAGTCCCCACCTGAGCCCAGGTAGCGTGTCTGTCATGGACACCGCTCAACGTCGCGTGCTTGGCCTCGTTGCCGTCGCGTCCTGGCTGTTGCTGGACTCCATCCGCACCGCCGGTCCGCTGATCGCGAGCTTGCTCGACACCTCCTTGCTGGTCGCCCTCGCCACCGCACTGGCGGCGTTCGCCGTGGGAGGCGTGCTGGCGTGGCTGTGCGCGCTCGCGGGGCGTGCGTTCGGCCCCGGCGTCGTGATGCTGTTCATGGTCGGTGCGGTCGGGGTGCTGAGGCTCGGTTTGCCATTGCTCGACGGGGCGTGGCTGATCAATGCGGGGCTGTATTTGCTCGCACTCGCGCTCACCACGGTGGTGCTCGCCGCGCGCATGGCGCTGGGCAACGGGGGTCCATCGGCGCTCGTCGCCGGCACTGCGCTCGGTGGCGCCGCCGCGGTCGCCGAGCAGACCGTTTTGCGCACCTGGGACGCCGTGTGGCGAGGCGACCTGTGGGGCTGGGCCGCGCTCGCAGTGGTGGCCGCCTTGGCCATCTTCAACGGCTGGCGTTGCATCCACCTCGAGCCCGTGCGCTCGTCGCGGGGCTGGTGGTCGTACGGCCTGTTCTGGTCGCTGCTCGTGAGCGTGTTCGCGAACGTCGCCTGGGTCAACGCGCTGGTGGACGTGCGCATGTCGACGGGCGCGGTGCTGACCATGCTGTCACTCCTGACCGCCGCTTTGCTCGCCGCCCAGTCCCACCGCACCTCACCGATCGTGCTGAGCGTTCTCGCCGCCGCCGGTCTAGCTGCGCTGGCCGTGGTCCTGCTGCGGGAAGGCGACCTCGCGGGCTACGCCCTCCCCGTCGCGGTGGCGACCACCGCGCTCGCGACCACCAAGGTCATGCGGCCGGCCCTCAGCTCGCCGATGCGCCGGCTAGGTGCCGCCACCGTGTTCGGTCTGGCCATTGTGGTGCCGCTACTGCTTACGCAAATGGACTACGACCTCGCCACCCCCGGCCCCAGCACACTCGCACTTGTGATTGCGGGGGCGGCCATTCTCTCGGCCTCGCTGTGGCGGGCGTGGTGGCGAGAGGCGCAGCTCGCTGCCATCGCGGATCAATCCGAGCCGGTCGAGGACGCCGACACCAATGCGTGGTTCGCGCCGACGGTCCCGTCCGGCTGGATCGCCTCCGGCGTGCTACTGCGCGCGGGCGTGGGACTCGTGATCGCTGGCGGCCTGGGTTGGTGGACTCACGCAAGCTTCGAAAGCGAGAGGGCGCTGTCGAAGGACTTCCTCATCGCGCCCACGGCGATGACGTGGAACGTCAACGGCGGCGTCATGCCGCGCCTCACGGGCGGCCCTGAAGTCCCGCTCGAGGCGATGGTGTCGACCATGAGTTCGGCTGGCGCGGACGTCATCATGCTTCAGGAGGTCAATCGCGGCCGTCTCCTGGCGGGCGGCACGGACATGGTCGAGTTCCTCGCGGGCGAACTTCGCCTGCCGTATGTGTACGCCGGGGCCCACGAGCCTCAGGTGGGCAACGCCATCCTCACCTCGCGCGCGCACGGCAACCCGCGGACACTGTCACTCCCCGACGGCTCGGATGGTCAGGCCCGCAGCGCCGTCGCGGTCGACTTCATGGGCGCCACCTACGCGACCGCGCACGTCGATCCCTCGGGGGACGCAGAGCGCACCGGCGAGGAACAGGTCGAGGCTCTCGTGGCCTGGCTTGACGTCCCTCAGCCGCTCGTGATCGGCCTGTCCGCCGCGAGCGAGCCCGAGGTTGCCACCCTAGGATCCATCGCCGATGCCGGCCTGATCGGCGCTCAGGCAGCGCTCGACGTCACGGGCCCCACCTTCTTGGGGACCGATGCGGGAGGCGGCGAGGTCGCCACGCTCGACTTCCTGTTGGGCAGGGGCGTGGAGTTCACCAGCGTCGAAATCCTGGGCGTGGGCTACTCCGATCATCTTCCCGTGCTCGCACGGGCGGTGACCGGCGCCACGGCGCCCGTCGATCCCGGCGACGACGTCAACGAAGCCCAGCCCGACGCGGGGGCGACCGCCTCGCCCAGTCCCACACCCACGCCCACTGCGAGCGCATCGGCCGGTTAGCGGCTAGCGGCTAGCGGCTAGCGGCCGCGAGGGTCGCGCATGCCGTGCAGGCGGCGCGCCACCTCGGACGTGGTGCCGGACAGCGACGGGTACACCGTGAAGGCCGAGGCCACCTGGTCGACCGTCAGATGCTGCGAGACGGCCAGCGACAGCGGGTAGATGTGCTCGGAGGCACGCGAGCCCACGATGACGGCGCCCAGGATCTGGCCGGTGACGGTGTGGCCAAAGATCTTGACGAAGCCAGTGTCAATGCCGAGCATCTTGGCGCGCGGGTTGCGGGCAAGGTCCAGGCGAGAGACCTCGTAGAAGATGCCCCGCTCGACGAGCTGCGCCTCGGTGGCCCCCACGGAGGCGATTTCTGGGGTCGTGAACACGTTGGAGGCAACCAGCCCCAGGTCGAGGGGCTGGACGGCGTCGCCGAGCGCGTGGGCCATGGCGATGCGCCCCTGGGTCGCGGCGACGGAGGCCAGCGGCAACACTCCGGTGCAGTCGCCAGCCGCGTAGACGCCCCTTGCCGACGTACGCGAGACTCGGTCCACGAGAATGTAGCCGCGTTCGTCGACCGCGACGCCTGCCGCTTCAAGCCCCAGTTCCTGAGTGTTGGGCACCGAGCCCACCGCCATGAGGCAATGTGAGCCCTCCACCACGCGGCCATCGGCGAGCCTCACCTGTACCCCGGCGCCGGTGTTGACCACGGACTGTGCGCGCGCGCCGCCCAGCACTGTCATGCCGCCAGAGGCGAAGACGTCCTGCACTACCTGGGCCGCCTCCGGGTCCTCCTTCGACAGCACGCGCTCACCGCTCGAGACGAGCGTGACCTCCGCGCCCAGCAGGCGGTAGGCGCCCGCGAACTCCGCGCCCGTCACGCCGGAACCCACCACGATGAGGTGCTCGGGCACGTCCGCGAGGGAATACAGCTGCGTCCAGGTGAGAATCCGCACGCCGTCGGGGGCAGCGTCGGGCAGCACTCGCGGGCGCGCGCCCGTGGCGATGAGGATCGCATCGGCTTCGAGAGTTTCCCCGGCGGCCTCCACCGTCGTGGGCGACACGAGCCGCGCCTGCGCGTCGATCACGCGCACCCCGGCCGCCTCCAGGCGGGCCGCAATGTCGCCTGATTGCTTGCGCACCAGGCGACCCACTCGGGCGTTGACCGCGGCCATGTCGACCAGGTGTTCGTCGAACTCGGCGGAGTCAGAGCCATCCGCGTCGCGGATGCCCAGCTGAGGAGCGCGGCTGGCGATCGAGCGCCACTCCGCGGTGGCGATGATGGTCTTCGAGGGCACCACATCGGTCAGGACGGCGTTGCCTCCCAGGCCCTGACGCTCGATCAGCGTGACTGAAGCGCCGTCCCCCGCTGCGACCAATGCCGCCTCGTATCCACCCGGTCCGCCACCGATGATCACTACGCGCGTCGACATAGGACCATTGTCCCGCATCGTGGACAACGGGATGCGCACGACGGAGGCCCTCCGACCCAGTGAAGCGCGGCGTTCGGGGATAGTGTCAGGGGATGAACGACTCCACCACTCTCGCGGCTCAGGCCGCCGATGCCCTGCGCGCCGCTACCGGCGTTGACTCCTTCGACATCGCCCTCATCCTCGGTTCAGGCTGGGGTGGCGCCGCCGAACTGATCGGCGAAGAGGTCGGCTCGATCGAGGCCGCCGAGCTTCCCGGATTCGACGCCCATGCCGTCGCCGGACACTCCTCGAAGATGCGGGCGTTGCGCACTGCGGACGGCCGCCACGTGCTGGTCCTGGGATCCCGACAGCACTTCTACCAGGTGCGCGACGCGGGCAAGGTGGCCCACGGCGTGCGCATGGCCGCCGCCGCGGGGGCGACCCAGCTCGTCATCACCAACGGCTGCGGGTCCACGCGCCCCGAGGTGGGCCCCGGCTCGGTCGTGTTGCTCGCCGACCACATCAACCTGACCGCCGCGACCCCGCTCGAGGGCGCGAGCTTTGTTGACATGACGCAGGCCTACTCGCCGCGCCTTCGCGAACTCGCCCTGGGGATCGACCCCAGCCTGCCCGACGGCGTGTACGCCCAGTTCACTGGCCCGCAGTATGAGACTCCCGCCGAGGTCCGCATGGCCGCGATCCTCGGAGCGAACCTCGTGGGGATGTCGACCGCGCTCGAGGTGCTCGCGGCCCGCCAGGCGGGCTTCGAGATCCTGGGATTGTCGCTGGTCACCAACCTCGCAGCCGGCATCGGCGGCGACACCCTCGATCACTCCGAGGTGCTCGACGTGGGAGCCACCTCCGGCCCGCGCATTTCGCGCCTGCTGGCCGACATCGTCGAGGCCATGCGATGACCGGCCTGGTGGAGGCGGCACAGGCCTGGATCGACGACGACCCCGACGGCGCGACTCGCATCGAGTTGCAGCAGCTCGTCGCTGCCCACCAGGCTGGCGACGTCGAAGCAGGCGCCGAGCTCGCCGATCGCTTTCGCGGCACCCTCGAGTTCGGTACCGCGGGACTGCGCGGCGCCATCGGCGCAGGCCCCAACCGCATGAACCGGGCCGTCGTCATGCGTGCGGCCGCCGGTCTCGCGCAGTATCTGACCGATGCGCTGGCCGAGCTGGGTGAGCAGCCCGGCGCCCGCGTGGCGATTGGTTACGACGCCCGCCACGGCTCGCATCAGTTCGCGATCGACACCGCCGCCGTGATGACCGCGGCGGGCCACGAGGCGCTGCTGCTGCCGCGCACCCTGCCCACCCCCGTGCTCGCGTACGCGACGCGCGCGCTGAACGCTGATGCGGGCGTCATGGTCACCGCCTCCCACAACCCGCCGCAAGACAATGGCTACAAGGTCTACCTGGGCGGACGGGTTGTCACAGGCGAGGGCCAGGGAGCACAGATTGTGCCGCCCTACGACGCTGAGATCGCGCGGCGCATCGCCGCCATCGAGACCGTTGCCTCGATCCCGCGCGCGGCCGCCGGATGGACGATCCTGGGCGACGACGTCGCGGCCGACTACGTCGCCGCCGCCTCCGCGGTGGCCGGCCCCGCGACCGCGGCGAACGCGACCGCACGAGCCGACGTGCGCATCGTCCTTACTCCCCTGCATGGCGTGGGCGGCGAGACGGTCGAGCGGGCCCTCACCGCGGCGGGGTTCACCGACGTCCACACCGTCGCCGAACAAGCCCAGCCCGACCCCGATTTCCCCACCGTCGCCTTCCCCAATCCCGAGGAGGCGGGCGCGATCGACCTGTCGCTCGCGCTGGCGCAGCAGGTCGGTGCCGATCTGGTGATCGCCAACGACCCCGACGCTGACCGCTGCGCGGTGGCCACGGTGATCGACGGGCAGTGGGCCATGCTTCACGGCGACGTGGTGGGCTCGATCCTTGGCGAGCGCATCGCGTCCCGGCGCGGCATGCTGCGCATCGCGGGACCCCAGGTGCTCGCCAACTCGATCGTCTCGTCCCAGCAACTGTCTCGCATCGCGCAGCGCCACGGCCTCACGCATGCGAACACGCTCACGGGCTTCAAGTGGATCGCGCGAGAGCCGCACCTCGTGTTCGGGTACGAGGAGGCGCTCGGATACTGCGTCGCACCCGACCTGGTGCGCGACAAAGACGGTGTGAGCGCCGCCGTGCTCATGGCAGACCTCGTAGCCGAGCTCAAGGCCGAGGGCCGCACTCTCGCGGACGCGATCGACGACCTCGCGCGCGCCTACGGCGTGTTCCTGACCCGTCAGGTCTCGGCGCGCTTTACCGACATCACGCAGATCCCGGCTCTCATGGAACGGCTGCTGGCCGCCCCGCCCGCGTCGCTCGGCGGCTCGGCCGTGGCGTCGACGGACGACATGAACGCGGGATTCCGCGGCCTGCCGCCCACCAACGGACTACACCTCGCGACCGAATCCGGCGCTCGGGTGATCATTCGCCCCTCCGGCACCGAGCCCAAGATCAAGGCCTACCTCGAGGTAGTGGCGCCGGTCGAGGGCGAAGATGTGACCGCCGCGCGTGAGGCCGCGAGCGCTGCCATGGATGCGCTGGAGGCCGACGTCACGGCGCTGGTGGCCTAACCCCACCAGCACGCACCCCCCATGCCCGTCTGAGCGTCCCAGGAGGACGTGGTGGTCGGTGATGGGGGGTGCGTTGCGTCCTGGCAGGCTCTCAGGTACCGACGTAGGCCGCGAGGTGGTGCCCCGTCAGCGTCGAGGCGTCCGCCACCAAGGCCGCAGGCGTTCCCTCGAACACCACTCGCCCGCCGTCGTGACCGGCGCCGGGACCGAGGTCGATGATCCAGTCGGCATGGGCCATGACAGCCTGATGGTGTTCGATCACGATGACGGTCTTGCCCGACTCGACGAGCGAGTCCAGCAACGCGAGCAACTGTGCAACATCCGCGAGGTGCAGTCCGGTGGTGGGCTCGTCGAGCACAAAGACGCCGCCCTTGTCCCCCATGTGCGTCGCAAGCTTCAGGCGCTGGCGTTCGCCGCCGGACAGGGTCGTGAGCGGCTGACCCAGCACCAAGTAACCCAGCCCCACCGCGACCATGTGTCCGAGCATCGCGGCGGCGGCGGGGTTCTTCGCCTCGCCCTCGGTGAAGAACTCGTGGGCGGCCGCGACGGGCATCTCGAGCACATCGGCGATCGAGGCCCCGGCCAGGGTGTACTCGAGAACCTCGTCCTTAAAGCGGCGCCCCTCACAGGCTTCGCACCTGGACTCGACGGTCTCCATGACGCCCAGTTCGGTGAAGATCAGGCCCGCTCCCTTGCACGCGGGGCAGCCGCCTTCCGAGTTGGCGCTAAACAGGGCGGGCTTGACGCCATTGGCCTTCGCGAACGCCTTGCGAATCGGCTCGAGCGCGCCCGTGTACGTCGCGGGGTTGGAGCGACGGGAACCACGAATAGGTGACTGATCCACCGTGACGACCCCCGCATCGGCCGGGAGGGCCCCGTGGATGAGCGAACTCTTGCCAGAGCCAGCGACGCCCGTCACCACGGTGAGGACTCCCAGCGGGACGTCGACGTCGACGTCCTGAAGATTGTTCGCGTTCGCGCCACGGATCTCGATGACGCCCGATGGGCCCCTCACCTCTGGCTTGAGCGTCGCCCGATAGCCCAGGTGGCGACCGGTGAGGGTGTCGGAGGCCCGCAAGCCCTCGACAGTGCCCTCGAAGCAGATCTCGCCGCCCGCCCTGCCAGCACCCGGGCCCAGGTCAACCACGTGGTCGGCGATGGCGATGGCCTCGGGCTTGTGCTCGACCACGAGCACCGTGTTGCCCTTGTCCCTCAGGCGTTCGAGCAGGCGGTTCATGCGGGCGATGTCGTGCGGATGCAGCCCCACCGTGGGCTCGTCGAACACGTACGTGATGTCGGTGAGCGCAGAGCCCAGGTGGCGGATCATCTTGGTGCGCTGCGCCTCGCCGCCGGACAAGGTGCCCGCGGCACGGTCGAGCGAGAGATACCCGAGTCCGATCTCGACAAAGCTGTCGAGGGTGTCGCGCAAGGAGATCAGCAGCGGCGCGACCGTCGGCGCGTCGAGGTCGCGCATCCAGTCGGCAAGGTCGCTGATCTGCATCGCGGCGAGCTCGTGAATGCCCTTGCCAGCGATGCGTGACGAGCGCGCCAGTTCGCTCAGCCGCGTTCCCTCGCAGTCGGGGCACACGGCGAAGGTCACGGCGCGGTCGACGAAGCCCCTGATGTGAGGCTGCATGGCGTCGGGGTCCTTGGACAGGATCGACTTGGTGATCTTGGGGATCAGGCCCTCGTAGGTCATGTTGATGCCCGAGACCTTGACCTTGGTGGGCTCCTTGTAGAGCAGATCATCGCGCTCACGCTTGGAGTACTGGCCTACCGGCTTGGCGGGGTCGAAGAAGCCCGACTCGGAGTAGGCGCGCACCGCCCAGCCGTCGGCCGTGTAGCCGGGGATGGTGATCGCACCATCGGCGAGCGACTTTGACTCATCGATGATCTGGCTGAGGTCTAGCTCCGAGATACGACCCGTGCCCTCGCAGCGCACGCACATGCCGCCGGTCATCGAGTACTCGCGGTGTTCCCGCGCGACGGTGCCGTCCTTGCGCGTGACCGTGGCGGAGCCCGACCCCGTCGACGACGCAACGTTGAAGCTGAAGGTTTGCGGCGGCCCCACGTACGGGTCGCCCAGCCGGGAGTACAGGATGCGCAGCATGGTGAAGACATCCGTGGCCGTGCCGACGGTGGAGCGCACGTTGGCGCCCATGGGCTCCTGGTCCACGATGATCGCGGTCGTGAGCCCCTCAAGCACGTCGACGTCCGGGCGCGACTGCGACGGCATGAAGCCCTGCAGGAACGACGAGTAGGTCTCGTTGATCATGCGCCGCGACTCGGCCGCGATGGTCTCGAAGACGAGCGAGGATTTGCCCGAGCCCGAGACTCCGGTGAAGACCGTCAGGCGCCGCTTGGGCAAGTCGACGCACACGTCTTTGAGGTTGTTCTCGCGGGCGCCTGCGACCCTAATCAGGTCGTGCGAATCTGCGGCGTGGCCGGTCATGGGGGACTCCTTCGACGCTCGCGACCGGCGCCTCCCCCGACCCCTCACGAGTCAAAGGGATCCATTTGACTCGTGAGGGGTGGGGGTGGGGGGAGGCGCCGGCGGCGGTGAGTAGTGGTCGTTCTCCTAGTAGTGGGCAGTCGACTAGTAGTTGTCGGTCGATTCCGTGCCGTCGAGCACCGCACGAGTGCCCGACAGGCCCAAGCGAGTGGCGCCAGCCTCGATCATGGCGAGCGCCGCATCTGCCGTGCGGATGCCGCCCGAGGCCTTCACGCCCAGTCGACCGCCCACGGTCTGCGCCATGAGACGGACGGCTTCGACCGAAGCCCCGCCCGCCGGGTGGAAGCCCGTCGAGGTCTTCACAAAGTCGGCCCCCGCGGCCTCGGAGGCCCGGCAAGCGCCCACGATCGCCTCGTCAGTGAGGGCGGCGGACTCGATGATGACCTTGAGGATCTTGCCCTCGGGCACCGCGGCGCGCACCGCGGCAACGTCCGCCTGGACATCGTCGAAACGACCCTCGTTGGCGGCGGCGATGTCGATCACCATGTCGATCTCGTCGGCACCCTGGGCGATGGACAGCGCAGCCTCAGCGGCCTTGATGGACGAGTGGTGCTTGCCAGAGGGGAAGCCGCACACGGTGGCGACGGCCAGACCCTCGGGGGTGGTGAGAGGCAGCATCGACGGCGACACGCACACCGAGAACACGCCCAGGTCGGCGCCTTCGGCAATCAACTCTTCGACGTCTGCGGGCGTCGACTCGGGCTTGAGGAGCGTGTGGTCCACGTACTGGGCAAGCTGCTCGCGGGACAGGGTCATGGTGGTGCCTCCTGAGGATCGTCCTTGTTGCCCTCAAGCCTACGGTGGAGGGCAAGTTTGCCGCTCACGCTGAGGCGTGCGAACCTTGAGGGAGGGTCACTCCCGACCCCCGGACGAGGTGACGTACCCGGCGAACGCGACAAGACGTCTCACGGGAGAGCGTCATGTCGTGGGTCATTCTCATTGCGTCAGGAGTCCTCGAGGCCGTCTGGGCCACCGCCCTGAGCAAGGCCGAGGGCTTCACTCGGTTGTGGCCGTCGGTCGTCTTCTTTGTGGCGTTGGCCGCCTCGATGGGCGGACTGGCCTATGCGCTGCGCAGCTTGCCCGTCGGCACTGCCTACGCGGTGTGGGTGGGCATCGGCGCGGCGCTGACGGTCGTGTACGCGATGGCCACGGGCGCCGAGGCGTTCTCGATGATCAAGGTGTTCTTGATCCTGGGCATCGTCGGCTGCGTCGTGGGCCTCAAACTCGCGCACTAGCCACACGTGGCTCGTGGGCGCCTGCACCACGCAGGCGCCCACGAGCGCGCGGTTTACAGCTCGATGCCGTAGCCCTCGAGGATCAGCTCGGCCAGGTCGCCGCGCTCCTCGTAGGGCAGGAAGGCACCCCAGGCGGCCGCCATGGTCGCCTCGAGCAGGTCTTCCTTGGTCCAGCCGGCCTCGACCAGCACGGCGAACTCGCCGGACATCGAGACGCCGGAGACCAGGCGGTTGTCGGTGTTCACCGTGATCGCGAAGCCCAGGTCACGCAGCGCGTGCATCGGGTGACCCTCGATCGACGGCGCGGCGGCGGTCTGCACGTTCGAGGTGGGGCACACCTCGAGCGGGATCTGCTGGTCGAGCACGTGGCGGGCGACGATGCCGAGCACCGGCTCATCGGTGTCAAGACCCTCGATGTCCTCGTGGATCCGCACGCCGTGGCCGATGCGGCGCGCACCCTGGAACAGGGCGTCGCTCACGGAGTCGACGCCGTCGGCCTCGCCCGCGTGGATGGTGACCGGCATGTGCGCGGCGCGCAGCGCGGCGAAGGCCACGGAGTGGTTCGAGGCCGGGAAGCCGTTCTCGGGACCCGCGATGTCGAAGCCGACGCAGCAGGTGCCTCGGTTGACCAGCGCGAGCGCCGCAATCTCGTCGGAGCGGTCCAAGTGGCGCATGGCGTCGAGCAGGGCGCCCACGCGGATGCCGTAGCCCGCCTCTGCGGCCTCGGCAACGCCCTCTTCGATGCCGGCCTGCACGGCCTCGACCACCTGCTGGAGGTCAAGCCCACCGGCGACGTGCTGCTCGGGCGCGTAGCGCAGTTCCGCGTAGATCACGCCGTCGGCGGCGAGGTCCACCACGGCCTCGCGGGCCACGCGGCGCAGGTTGTCCTCGCTTTGCATCACTGCGGTGGTGTGCGCGAAGGCCTCGAGGTACTTGACGAGGTCACCCGAATTGGCATTCTGCGCGAAGATGCTCGCGAGCTCGTCCGGATCGGTCGACGGCAGCTCGTGGCCGATCTCGGCGGCCAGTTCGATCAGGGTGGCGGGGCGAAGGCCTCCGTCGAGGTGGTCGTGAAGCACGACCTTGGGCAGGGCAACGATCTCGTCATGCGTGAGGGTCATGGGCCCAGGCTAGTCGCGCGGGGCCTCACGCGCCCAACCCGGGGGCGAGGGCGCGGCACTCAGTTCTCTCGGCGCCGCTTGGGCAGGATCATCCACGACGCCCTGCTCCACGCACCGTAGGCGGGCTCCTGCGGGCCGGGCCCATACAGGCGCGACTCGGCCAGCGGGAGCACCCGGCCCGTGCCGGGCTCGTAGACCGCGAACCCATGCGAGGTACGCCCCACGAGCAACACCACGTGACGGGGCACCACATTGGCGAGTCCGCCGCTGGAGTCGCCGCCCGTGTACAGCGGCACGGGGATGCCGTCCCGAAGCGCGGCCGAGGCATGCGCGACCGCCGCCGCCACCGATTCCTTGTGGAGGTCATCGAGCATGGCCCCACGGAATGCGACGCCCGCGAAGCGCGTCTCGTTGTCCACCCTCCACGGCGGCGTGCCGAAGGCCTTGGGCCACGGCGCGGGTCCCAGCGCTCCCCTGGTCGTCGCGCGGTGCAACGAGCGCTGAAGACCGGCCCACCGTTCCTCGATGGTGCGTACGCCATGCTCGGACAGCACCACGTCGAGCACCTCACGAGGCAGGTAGTCTCCGAAGTTCCGCCCCGTCACCACCCACGCTGCCACCAGCGGGTCGCCCATCATCAGCATGACGGCCATCGAGGCCGCGCCACACGTGACTTGGTCCACCTGACGCGCCCGCACGCCGCCGTAGCGCAGGGCTCCCATTCCGGTGCCAGCGGGATTGCGGATGGCCGACTTCGCGGTGGCGGGGAGCTTTCCCCACCCCGCCGCGAGGGCCGCGACCGCAGCCACGGGCGCTCCCGAGGCGGCAGCGCGCACGATCACCTGCGAGTCCTGTCCCACCTCCGCGACGGCCGCTGCGAGGGCTTTCGCATCAGCAGCCGATGCGCCCGCGAGGCGCCGCGCATACGCGCGAGCGAAGACGGTGTCACCACCGGTGCCGCCACGCTGGGCGCGGCCAGCGGCATGCGCCGCCGAGTAGGGAGTGGCCCACCGGCCCCGCAGGCCCACGAGACGGCCCGCAGAGGCGGCAAGAGAGGTCAGCGTCCAGCCGGTCATCGCACCATGATCAGGTAGCGGTGCCCACGGTGTCGAGAACGATCTGCCGCGCAGGGGCACTGTCGCCGATCTCCACCGCTCCCGCCCCGTTGCAGGCCTCCGTAAGAGCGGCGAGCCCGCGCGGCATGCGCTCCTTGGTCTCGGTGTGCAGCGTCATGATGACGTCGCCCTTGGAGACCCGCTCGCCAAGCGTGCGGTGAAGCGTCACTCCGGCGGACACCTGCACGGGGTCTTCCTTGCGCGCACGTCCCGCGCCCAGTCGCCAGGCGGCCACGCCCACGCCCAACGCGTCGAGCCTCGTGATGACTCCGTCGGACTCGGCACGGACCTCCTCGATGTGCGGAGCCTCGGGCATGACCGCATCGGGGTCGCCGCCCTGGGCGGAGATCATCCGTCGCCACGCGTCCATGGCGCGGCCGTCGGCGAGCGCCTCAGCAGGGTCCACCCCAGTGACGCCTGCACCGGCAAGCATTTCGCGTGCGAGCGCCACGGTGAGTTCGACCACATCGGTGGGCCCACCGCCGGCGAGCACCTCCACCGACTCGGTGACCTCAAGTCCGTTGCCAATCGTCAAGCCCAGCGGCGTCGACATATCGGTGAGCAGCGCGGAGGTGCGCACCCCCGCATCGGTCCCCAAGTCGACCATGGTGCGCGCGAGTTCGCGCGCCTGCTCGAGGTCCTTCATGAAGGCGCCGGAGCCCACCTTGACGTCGAGCACCAAGCAGTCGGTGCCCTCGGCAATCTTCTTGGACATGATGGACGATGCAATGAGCGGGATGGCCTCGACCGTTCCGGTCACGTCGCGCAAAGCGTAGAGCTTCTTGTCGGCGGGAGCGAGGCCCGAACCTGCTGCACAGATGACCGCGCCCATGTCCTTCAACTGTGCGTGCATCTGCTCGTTCGACAGCGCTGCGCGCCAGCCGGGGATGGACTCGAGCTTGTCGAGCGTGCCTCCGGTGTGGCCCAGGCCCCTGCCGGACAACTGCGGGACCGCGACTCCGTACGCGGCCACGAGCGGGGCGAGGGGAAGCGTGATCTTGTCACCCACGCCGCCGGTCGAGTGCTTGTCCGCGGTGGGCTTGCCGAGCCCGGAGAAGTCCAGGCGTTCGCCCGTGCCGATCATCGCTGCGGTCCAGCGGGCGATCTCCTCGCGAGACATGCCGCGCTGGAAGATGGCCATCGCGAGCGAGGCCATCTGCTCGTCGGCGACCACGCCGCGAGTGTAGGCGTCCACCACCCAATCGATCTGGTCGTCGGACAGGGCTGCCCCGTCGCGCTTGGCCCGGATGACGTCTACTGCGTCGTGTCGCTCGGTCACTGCACCTTCTCCAAATCCTCCGGCCCAAAGGCACCGGGCAGGAACTCGTCCATCGTCATGACTCCGGCAGCGCTGTCAACGAGCAGCGCACGCCCGCCGTGCTCAAACAGCAACTGCCGGCAACGCCCACAGGGGGCCAGCAGGTCGCCGTTGGCGTCCACGCACGTGAATGCCACCAGCCGCGCGCCCCCGTGGTCAACGTGCAGCTTGGACACGAGCGCGCACTCCGCACACAGCGTGAGTCCGTAGCTCGCGTTCTCGACGTTGGCGCCCACCACCACCTCACCGGTGTCGGTGAGTGCTGCGGCCCCCACGGGGAACTTCGAGTACGGCACGTAGGCCTTGGTGGAGACCTCGCGGGCCGATGCGCGCAGGGCCTCCCAGTCGATGTCAGCCATGCACACTCCTACTTCTTGTAAGGGATACCCTCAGCGGCGGGCGCACGGGACTGGCCCACGAGGCCCGCCACCGCAAAGATCGTCGCGAGGTACGGGAACATCGCCAGGAACTGCGAGGGGATGTCAGAGCCGATGATGCCCAGTTGCACGCGAAGCGCGTCAGCAAAGCCGAACAGCAACGCCGCAGCCAGCGCTCCCTTGGGGCTCCACTTGCCCAGGATCATCGCGGCCAAGGCGATATAGCCCTTACCGGCCGTCATCTCCTTGCCGAACGCAAGTCCGGAGGCGACCGTGAAGAAGGCACCACCCAGACCGGCAATCGCGCCACCGAGCACGGTGTTGCGCACGCGGGTGCGGTTGACCTTGATGCCCACGGTGTCGGCGGCCTTGGGGTGCTCGCCCACCGCCCGCACACGCAGGCCCCAGCGGGACTTGAACAGCATGATCTGGAACGTGATCACGACCGCGTACATGATGTAGACCAACAAGTTCTGGTCGAACAGCACCGGCCCGATCACAGGGATCTTCGACAGCAGCGGGATGGGCAGATCAGACAACCCCAGGGCCTTGTTGAACTGCGGGTTGTCCGTCATGACCGTCGAGAAGAAGAACCCCGTGAGGCCCACGACGAGCATGTTGAGCACCACGCCCACCACGATCTGGTTGACCCAGTACTTGGTGGCGAACTTGGCGAGGACCCAACCGACCAACGCGCCAGCGAACGGTGCGGCGATCAGGCCCACGTAGGCGTTGCCCAGCATCGAGGCCATGAGCGCCGCAAAGAACGCGCCCGCGAGCAGCTGCCCCTCGATCGCGATGTTGACGATGCCGGAGCGCTCGCACAGCGTGCCCGCGAGGGCGCCGAAAATCAGCGGAACGGCGAGGAACAGCGCTGAGGTCAGCAGACCGGTGAGCTGGATGGTGGTGTTGTCGCGGCCCGCGCCTGCCCAGGTGAGCAGGGCGCCCATGACGGCCATGCCGTACACGATCGGCAACCAGATGCCGGGCTTGCGGTAGATGTTTGCCAGGTAAGCGGCGTAGCCGGCCAGCGCGAGCGCGATCACCGACAGGACGATCGCGGCGAGCTTCGAGGCGATGGTCAGTGTCGGCAACTGGACAAAGTCCGTGCTCGTGGCGACGGAGAACGTCGTCTCCGCTCCGGTGGGTGTGCCCAGCCCGAACACCACGAGCGAGATCGCGGCGACCACGGCGAGCCCGATCGGACCCTTCCACGACTTGGTACGCAGGACCTCGTCGGGCGCGGAGTCACTGGGCGTCACGGGTTCCATCGTCGGGGCGCTCACGCCGCCACCTCCTTCTCGTGGGCGGGGACCGGCAAGCGGAACATGGATCTCACCAACGGGGGTGCCGCGATGAAGAGCACGATCGTGGCCTGAAGCACAAAGACGATGTCAACAGGGAGGTCGGCGAGCACCTGCAGTGAGGGGCCCGAGGCCTTGAGCCCACCAAAGAGGATCGCGGCGAAGACCGTACCGAGCGGCCGTGAACGGCCGAGCAACGCCACCGTAATCGCATCGAAGCCGATCGACCCGGCCACATCGAGCGTCAGCTCCTTTTCCGTGCCGAGCACCTGGGCGGATCCGGCGAGGCCTGCGAGTGCACCGGCGATCATCATGACCAGCACGGTGCCCTTCGCGACGTTCATGCCCGCGGTGCGCGCGGCCCGTGGGTTAGAACCGACTGCACGGAACTCGAAGCCCAGGGTCGAGCGCTCCATGAGCCACCACACGCCAGCCGCGCACGCGATAGCGAGCACAAAGCCCCAGTGGAGCGAGTACTGGCTTCCAAATATCAGGGGGTACTGCGCGCTCTCCGCCACAGGTGGCGAGTTGGGGTTGTCCTGACCCACCCGCTGGAATGCCTCAAGAGACAGCATGTAGCTCAGCAGGTTCAGGCCGATGTAGTTGAGCATGATCGTGACGATCACCTCATGGGCACCGGTCTTGGCCTTGAGGATGCCAGGAATGAAGCCCCACAGCGCACCGCCGAGGGCGCAACCGAGAACGGCCATGAGCAGGTGCAGGCCGGCGGGCAGATCCCACGCGAAGCCCACCCAGCCGCCAAGTGCGGCACCGATGATGATCTGTCCTTGCGCACCGATGTTGAACAGGCCCGCACGGAAACCGATGCCCAGCCCGAGTCCCGCGAAGATGAGCGGCGTCGCCATGGTCAGCGTCTGCGTGAACGGCTTGATACCAGCGGCGAGCGAGTCAGCGCTGGTGTTGAAGATCGCGCCGCGGAACATCGCCTGGTAGGCACTTGAGATGGCGTCCCACATGGCCGTCAGGGTGTCGGCGGGACGCGAGAAGAAGTACGCGGCGGTCTCCTGGACATCCTCGTCGGCAATGACGACGAGGATCGCGCCGATCACCATCGAAGCGATGATCGCCATGAAGACCACCAGGGCCGAACTCTCGCAGATCTCCCTCAGCACACCCCGCGCGCGGCTAGGGCTTTCCGGCTGGGGCTTGGGCTCGACGGGAGCCTCGGTCGTGGCGCTCATGCCGCCTCCTCCTCGTGCGCGCCGGCCATCATGAGGCCGAGCGTGTCGCGGTCCGTGTCAGGGGGCACGATGTCCACGATCTTGCCGTGGTACATCACGGCGATCCGGTCTGCCAGCGCATACACCTCATCGAGTTCGGAACTGATGATCAGCACCGCGGCTCCCTTGTCGCGCTCTTCGATGATCCGTTTGTGGACAAACTCGATCGATCCCACATCGAGGCCGCGGGTGGGCTGGGACGCGATCAGCAGCTTGAGGTCGCGCGCGAGTTCTCGAGCGAGGACGACCTTCTGCTGGTTGCCACCCGACAAAGAACCCGCCAGGGCCTCGGTCGACGTGGTGCGCACGTCGAACCTCTCGACCTGCTCGGCGGCGTTGCGTGCCACGAAGCCGGTGTCGATCGCACCCGCACGCGAGTACGGCGCCTTGTCGTACAGGTCCAGGATCAGGTTGTTCGTGATCGTGAAGTCCGCGACCACGCCGTCCTCGGTGCGGTCCTCAGGAACAAAGCCCACGCCAGCGTCGAGAACCTGACGGATCGAGCGCCCGGTGACCACCGCATCGTCCAGGAGCACACGTCCCTCGGAGGCGGGCACGATCCCGAGGATGGCCTCGGCCAGTTCCGTCTGGCCGTTGCCCTGGACGCCGGCCACCGCGAGGATCTCGCCTGCGCGTAGCTCGAACGACACCCTGTCCAGGTGCTTGATCGAGGTCGCGGGATCCACGACGGACAGGCCTTCGACCCGCAGCATCGGCTCGCCGGGGGTGGCGTCGTCCTTGGACACGGTCATCGACACGTCGCGTCCCACCATGAGCGAGGCGAGCTGTTCTTGCGAGTCCGTAGGTTCGGCGGTGCCCACGACCTTGCCGCGGCGAATCACGGTGATCTTGTCCGCGATGGCCTTGACCTCGCGAAGCTTGTGAGTGATGAGCACCACTGCGGTACCGGCATCACGCAACTGACCAATGATGGTCAGCAGTTCGTCCGTCTCTTGCGGCGTGAGCACGGCGGTGGGCTCATCGAGGATGAGAACCTTGGCGTCGCGCGACAGCGCCTTGATGATCTCGACACGCTGCTGCGCACCCACCGACAGGTCCTCGATCACTGCATCGGGATCGATGTGGAAGCCAAAGCGGTCAGAGATCTCCATGACCTTGGCACGAGCGGCGCCCAGGTCGAGCATTTTGGCCGGGCCGGTCACCTCTTCGTGACCGAGCATCACCGACTCCGCCACGGTGAAGACCGGGACCAGCATGAAGTGCTGGTGGACCATGCCGATGCCGGCCGCCATGGCGTCGCCGGGCCCGGCAAACACCACGGGCTCATCGTCGAGCAGAATTTGGCCGCCGTCGGCGTCATACAGGCCGAACAGCACATTCATGAGCGTCGACTTGCCCGCGCCGTTCTCTCCCAGCAGCGCGTGGACTGTCCCCTCCTCAACGAGGAGGTCAATCGAGTCGTTCGCCGTGAAGTCTCCGAACTTCTTGGTGATCCCCTGCAGCTCCAGTTTCACGACATCGTCCCTTCCAGCGCCGTCATTGGCGCGGCCGTCTCTCAAGTCAAGCAGAGGGGGCGCACCGCGTCCACGCGGCACGCCCCCTCCCCTGGTGGGGGACAAGCCCCCGGCAATGCTTGGTACTGCTAGATGACGAGTGACTACTCGGCGGCCGAGGCCTCGATGTCACCGGCGATGATGCCCGCCTTGATCGTGTCGAGCTCCGCGAGGACGTCGTCGGAGACGGTGCCCTCGGCGAAGTCGGCCACACCCACACCCTCGTTCTCGAGCGTGCCCACGTAGGGGTCGGTCGAGAAGCCGTCGGTGATGGTGGTCTTGATGGTGTCGAACACCGAGTTGGCGATGTTCTTGAGCACCGACGTGAAGACGATGTCGGCGTAGTCAGGAGCGGTCAGGGTCCAGTCGGAGTCCACACCGATCAGCCACGAGTCGCCAGCGGCCTGGATCGCAGCAGCGGCACCAAGGCCCACGGGTCCGGCCACGGGCATGATGATGTCCGCACCCTGGTCAAGCTGACCCTGGGTGAGGTTCTTGCCTGCGGTCTGGTCCTCGAAGGACTCGGAGAACGAGGTCATACCGAGCACCGAGACGTCGCCGCCGTTCTGCTCGTTGTAGTAGTCGACACCGGCCTGGTAGCCGTCCATGAAGATGGTCACGGACGGGATGTCCATGCCACCGAACGTGCCAACGGTGCCAGAGCCCGTGGCCGATGCGGCCGCGTAGCCGGCGAGGAACGCCGCCTCGTCCGTCTCAAAGGTGATGGGCTTGATGTTCGGAGCGTCGATCTCGCCGTCGTAGTTGTTGTCAGCAAGGTCGTCGATGATCGCGTAGTGCACGTCGGGGTTGGCCAGGGCCGACTCGACGGTCGCGGTGCTCAGCAGGAAGCCCACCGTGATGATGAGGTCACAGCCGGCGTCGACCTGCACTTCGAGGTTGGGGCCAAAGTCAGAGTTGGAGGTCGACTCGGCGGTCGCGATCTCGATACCGAGCTCCGACTCCGCACGCTTCAGGCCCTCGTAGGCGGACTGGTTGAACGACTTGTCGTCGAAGCCGCCCGAGTCGGACACCATGCAGGCCTTGAAGTCGACGGACTCCGCAGGGGTCTCGGTCTCGGTGGCGGTGTTGGTGCCGTCGGTCGCTGCGGGATCTTCCTCAGGAGCGGACGCGCAAGCTGCGAGCAGCAGCGCCGAAGCGGCCGCAACAGCGCCAAGGCGAATCGTGGTCTTCATTGGTGTTGACACCTCACAAGGGTCGAGCCTGATGGATACGCCAGGCGTGTGCGTTCCCACAATGCTACGCACGGTTTGTTACGGGTTTTCGCACGTAGGTTGCGGCTTCGCAACGAAACAGCATCATTTGTGCGGGAATGTGAGATGCGTTACAGATCCACGTCCTTGACACGCTGCGCGGCGGTACGACTGGTGATGAGAATCGCCTCGTCCGTCTCGACGACGACCGCGTCGGCGATCCCCACCACCGCAAGCGGCTTAGAGCCGCCGATCACGGTCAGACCAGGGGAATCGACGGCACTGACAGCAGGCACACGGCCGATGCGCGTCACCCCATCTGCGTCAGGCGTCAGCAGGGTGGCAAGAGAGTCAAAGTCGCCCACGTCGTGCCACGAGAAGGGGCCCGGCACCATCGCGACGCCGCCTGCGGCGGCGACGGGCTCGGCGATCGCGTGGTCGATCGCGATCTTGGTGAGGGTGGGCCAATACTCCGCCAGCGCATCGTCCCTTCCGGGGTCATCCCACGCTGCGGCGATGGCCCGCACGCCCGCTTCGAGCATGGGCTGGAGGCGAGCGAGGTGCCCCAGGAGCACACTCGTCGAGACCACGAACATGCCCGCGTTCCACGCATAGCCACCCTGGGCGAGCATCGCGGCGGCGGTGTCAGGGTCGGGCTTCTCCGTGAACGCCTCCACAGCGAAAGCGCCGGGTGCATCCGCGAGCGGCTCGCCCGCCTGGATGTATCCGAAGGCGCTCGACGGTTCGGTGGGCTCAATGCCGATCGTGACAACCTTGCCGGTGCGGGCCGCCTGGATGGCGGTCACCACCACCGCCCGGAAGGCCTCCCCGTCGGGAATGACGTGGTCAGCCGCAAACGAGCCCATGATCTGTTCCCCGTGGCGGGCCTCGATGATCGCGGCCGCGAGCGCGATGGCAGCCATCGAATCGCGCGGCGAGGGCTCGGCGACCACGTTGCCAGCCGGCACCTGCGGCACCTGCTCAGCGACCGCATCGGCGTGGCGCGCGCCGGTGACGATCATCACCTCGGCCCCGAGCGGTTCTAGGCGGGCGACGGTGTCCTGGATGAGCGTCGATCCCGTGCCCAACAAGTCGATCAGGAACTTGGGTCGCTCGGGACGCGACATGGGCCACAGCCGCGAGCCCACTCCCCCGGCCGGAATCACGGGATAGAAGTCATCGATGCGTGCGGCGAGGATGGATTCTGAGGTCACGGTGACCACATTAGGATGGTCACGCCGCTGGTAGGCAACTCAAAGGAGAATCCGTGTCCCCCGCACCTACCCTGTACCGAGGCCGTGAAGGCATGTGGATGTGGGTCGTGCATCGCGCGACCGGCGTGGCAATCTTCTTCTTCCTGGTAGTGCACGTGCTCGACACGTCGCTCGTGCGCATCTCCCCCGAGGCTTACAACGAGGTCATCGGCTCCTACAAGACCCCGATCTACGGGCTCATCGAAGCCGGTCTGGTGGCGGCCATCATCTTGCACGCCGTCAACGGCCTGCGGATCATCGCGGTCGACCGTTGGACCTGGGCTTTGCGTCACCAGCGCCTGCTCGTGTGGGTCGTGTGGGGCATCTTCGCGATCATGATGGCCGGGTTCCTGCCCCGCCATCTGGGCTTCGTGTTTGGGGGCGGCCACTGATGACCGCCGCTGACCTGCCCGCATCCCAGCTGCCCGCGCCTCGCAAACGCCCCGCCAACCTGCGCACCCTCGGTCGCGCGGAGCGGTGGTCGTGGATCTTCCAGCGCGTCTCCGGCGTGATCCTGATCGTGCTGATCTTCACCCACCTGTTCATCAACCTGCTGACGGGCGACGGCGTGAGCCAGATCGACTTCGCCTTTGTCGCGGGCAAGTGGGCTCATCCGCTGTGGCGCGTGTGGGACTTGACCATGCTGGTGCTCGCGATGGCACACGGCACCAACGGCATGCGCATGATCGTCAACGACTACGCGACCCGGCCGTTCCTCAAGTCCGTGCTTCACTGGGCTTTGCGTTTGTCGATGATCATCATCATCGTGTTGGGATCGCTCGTGATCTTCACGTTTGATCCCTGTCCCGTCGACGCCGCAGGCGAGTTGCTGCACGGCGTCCCGAGTTTCTGTGAAGGTGTGGTCCCATGACCGAGCACGAGTACGACGTCGTCATCGTAGGAGCCGGTGGCGCAGGCATGCGTGCCGCGCTCGAGAGCTCCCAGCGTGCGCGTACCGCGGTGCTGACCAAGCTCTACCCCACGCGCTCCCACACGGGTGCGGCGCAGGGCGGCATGGCCGCGGCCCTGGCCAACGTCGAGGACGACAACGCCGAATGGCACACCTTCGACACCGTCAAGGGTGGCGACTACCTGGTAGACCAGGACGCGGCCGAGATCCTGTGCAACGAGGCGATCGACGCGGTCCTGGACCTCGAGAAGATGGGCTTGCCGTTCAACCGCACCACCGCGGGCACGGTCGACCAGCGCCGCTTTGGCGGTCACACCCGCAACCACGGCGAGGCCGCCGTGCGTCGCGCCTGCTACGCCGCTGACCGCACCGGTCACATGATTCTGCAGACCCTCTACCAACAGTGCATCAAGCAAGAGGTGGAGTTCTTCAACGAGTTCTACGTGCTCGACCTGCTGCTCGACGGCGACCCCCAGGCGGCGGCAGACGGTGACGAGGTCTCGGTGACCGGCGTGGTGGCCTATCAGCTGTCGACCGGAGAGATCCACACCTTCCGGGCCAAGTCGGTCATTTTCGCCACTGGTGGTGCGGGCAAGGTCTTCAAGACCACGTCCAACGCGCACACGCTGACGGGTGACGGCATGGCGATCGCGCTGCGCGCCGGCCTGCCGCTCGAGGACATGGAGTTCTTCCAGTTCCACCCGACAGGCCTGGCGGGCCTTGGCATCCTGCTGTCCGAGGCGGCCCGCGGCGAGGGTGGCATCCTGCGCAACTCCGACGGCGAGCGCTTCATGGAGCGTTACGCCCCCACCATCAAGGACCTCGCGCCGCGAGACATGGTGGCGCGTGCGATGGCCAACGAGGTGCGCGAGGGTCGCGGCTGCGGCCCTCACCAGGACTACGTCCTGCTTGACCTCACACACCTTGAGCCCAAGCACATTGACGAGAAGCTGCCCGACATCACGGAGTTCGCCCGCACGTACCTGGGCGTCGAGCCGTACACGGAGCCCGTCCCCGTGTACCCCACCGCGCACTACGCGATGGGCGGCATCCCCACTACGGTGCAGGGCGAAGTGCTGCGCAACAACACCGACGTGGTCAAGGGCCTGTACGCCGCGGGCGAGTGTGCGTGTGTGTCCGTCCACGGCGCCAACCGCCTGGGCACCAACTCGCTGCTCGACATCAACGTCTTTGGGCGTCGCGCCGGCATTGCTGCCGCCGAGTACGCGGCCACCGTCGAGACCGCTCCCACCCTTGCGGCCGATGCGTCGGCTCGGGTGGAATCCATCGTCGCCTCGCTGCGGGAGACGGTCGGGAGCGACAAGACCGAACGCGTCGCCCAGATCCGCAAGGAGCTCCAGGAAACCATGGACCGCAACGTCCAGGTGTTCCGCACCGGGGACTCGCTTGATGAGGCCGCTGGAGTGGTCAAGGAGCTGCGGGCGCGGTTCGAGTCCGTCGCCATCCACGACCGTGGCACGCGGTTCAACACGGACCTGCTCGAGGCCG
Source organism: Demequina sp. (assembly GCF_047975725.1). Lineage (GTDB taxonomy): Bacteria > Actinomycetota > Actinomycetes > Actinomycetales > Demequinaceae > Demequina. Next base: position 25,977 of record NZ_JBKEED010000024.1, on the reverse strand, counting down.
TCGAACTGGCCTTCCTGCTCGAACTGGCCGAGGTCGTCATCGCGGGCGCCGCCCGCCGCGAGGAAAGCCGCGGCGGCCACTACCGCGAGGACTTCCCCACGCGCGATGATGAGAAGTTCATGAAGCACACCATGGCCTACTCGACGGCCGACGGCATACGCCTGGACTGGAAGCCCGTCGTGGTGACCAAGTACCAGCCCATGGAACGCAAGTACTAGGAGGGATGGACATGACTGCGACGGCTCAGACCGCCGGCGAGGTGGGCGCCATCCCCTCGATGACGGTGACCATCAAGATTCTGCGTCACGACCCTGACGGGCTCGATGGGCGCGCTCCTGGTACCGAGTACTGGCAGGAGTTCCAGATCGAGGCGCACGCGACGGACCGCGTGCTCGACGCCCTTCACAAGATCAAGTGGGAGCAGGACGGATCGCTCGCCTTCCGTCGCTCGTGCGCGCACGGCGTGTGCGGCTCGGACGCGATGCGCATCAATGCGCGCAATCGCCTGGCCTGCAAGACCCTGCTCAAGGACCTCAACCCGGCCCGTCCCATCACCGTCGAGCCCATCAAGGGCCTGCCGGTCGAGAAGGACCTGATCGTGGACATGGAGCCGTTCTTCGCCTCCTACCGCGAGATCATGCCGTTCCTCATCACCTCGGGTCCCACGCCTCAGCGCGAGCGCCTGCAGTCGCCCGAAGACCGCGAGAAGTTCGACGACACCACCAAGTGCATCCTGTGTGCAGCGTGCACCACGAGCTGCCCGGTGTTTTGGACTGACGGCCAGTACTTTGGCCCACAGGCCATCGTCGGTGCTCACCGGTTCATCTTCGACTCGCGCGACGAGGGCGAATGGGACCGGCTCGAGATCCTCAACGACAAGGCCGGCGTGTGGAAGTGCCGCACTGCCTTCAACTGCACCGAGGCGTGCCCGCGCGGCATCGAGGTCACCAAGGCGATCTCCGAGGTCAAGCGGGCCCTCACGACCGGCGAGGTCTAGGGCTTCAGGCGATGACAGGTCGTGCTGGTCGCGGCCCTGCAGAGGATCCCGTGGATGACAGTCACGGGATCCCACGCGATGTCCTTGACCGGATTGGCGACCGCTGGTCGATCGCGATCATGCGCGCGCTCCAGCACCATGGCGACCTTCGTTTTGGTCAGTTGCAGCGCCACCTTGGCGGGATCTCGAAGAAGGTGCTGACGGAGAGCCTGCGGACGGTGGAGCGCGATGGCATGGTCACGCGCACGGTCTACGACGAGGTGCCCGTCCGCGTGGTCTATGCCGCCACGCCCCTGGGCCTCAGCAGCCTCGAGCCCATTGATGTGTTGGTGGAATGGTCACACCGCCACCTTGCCGAGGTGGAGCGGGCCCGCCTGGCCTACGACGAGGCTCACGACCAACGGTGAGGCACGCACAGACGTGAGCACGTACACCCGGGTCGTCCGTGCTCACGTCTGCAGACGAGCTACTGCCAGGTAGCGGCGCAGTCCTCGAGGATGTCGCGTGCGGTCAGTCCTCCACGTCCGGTCAGGCGAGTGAGGTCGTCGCTGTAGTTGTCCAGCAGTCCGTCGCGAATGGCTGCCTCGTTCGTGACGATGTCCTCGCTGCACCACGGGTAGGGAGAGCGCGAGAAGTCACCGGTTGCCTTGCGCGGGATGAACAGCGAGTCGTAGTAGGCGTAAAGGTCCTCTTCGGTCATCGGCGTGTAGTCGATCGCGACACCGGAACGCTCGGAGACGATCTCGCACAGGTCGCGGATCGAGACCCGCTCACTTCCTGTGATGTCCCAGGCGGTGCAGGGCTCTGCCTTGCCCAGCAGCAGCGCCGCCGCGGCCGCCGCGCAGTCGGCCTTCGCCACGGGGTAGCAGGGGTGGTCTCCCGCGCACGTGCGCCACTTGCCTTCCGCCATTGCCACCTGCGCGAAGGCAGCCAGGTAGTTCTCGAGGTAGAGGTTGAAGCGGAAGACGTTCCAGGTCAGCCCCGACGTCTTGAGGTACTCCTCCGTGGCGTGGTGGTCGATGATCACCACCTGCTCGTCGTTGGCCTCGCCGGCACCGTAACCGGACGAATACACAATCCGCGGCACTCCTGCAGCCTTGAAGGCGTCGATGACATTGCGGTGCTGCTGTTGACGCACCTCACCTACGGTCATGGACGAGACCATGAACCCCGCATCGGCTCCGCGGAAGGCCTGCGTCATCTGCTCGACGTCGTCGTAGTTCGCGGGGCGAATCTGCGCGCCCGCTGCCTCCCAGCGTTCTCGAGATGGCGCGGGGATGCGCTCGGGGAAGGGGCTCGTGAGGATCAGTTCGTCCCCGGGCACCTGGTCGAGGACCATGTCCACGACCAAGCCGCACAGCTTTCCGTCAACTCCAGTGATGAGGTACATGTGTCAGGCTCCTTCGGTTGCTCCCCCCGAGAGGATTCCCGATCACCGTATGCCTGCCCCGTGCGGTTACTTCAACGTGCCCAGGGCCGCGTTTCTAGTCGAAGAGCCCGCGGTCAGGGTCGCAGTAGAACTGGTCTACGGGAAGGCCCCGGCCACCGCAGCTCTCGCCAAAAGCCTCGTAGCCCGATCCACTTGGCGATTCGAAATAGAGGTCGTCACACGCGACGTCGCTGCCTGCCTCGCACTGGTCCCACAGGCCATCCAGGTAGGCGTTGTCGCCGTAGGAGTCCCCGTTCTCGTATACCCCGGACTCCAGGTCGTCGAGCTCGTTGATCACCCGCGCACCGGCCCAGATCAACAGCCCCACGACGATGGTGCCCACGACACCGATGATGAGGCCTGCGATCGCCATCCCGCGGCCCTTGCGCTGGCCGCCAGAGGTGCGGTTGATGCCGATGATGCCCAGGACGACGGCGACCGGACCGAACCCGACCAGACTCGTGACGAGCGCGGCGATCGAGACGCCGTCAGTGGTCGCTACCGGTGGGTAGCCGTAACCGTATCCAGCCTGGGGTGGCGGCGGGTACGCCGGCTGCGCATACGCGGGCTGCTGGGAAAAACCCGTGGGCGCCGGATAGTCGTGCGACGCGGGGGAAGGGTACCCCTGTGTGTCGGAGCTGCCGTAGGTGTTGACCTGGTACGCAGGCTCGGGCGGCAGCGGTGGCGCGACCGGCTGCTGGGGTGCAGGGACATACCCAGGAGTGTCAGGGGTGCTCTTGAACGGATCTTCGGTGCTCATGGGTGTGTCTCTCCCCCGGTCGTCGATGTGGCGGTCTCAGCGTGGACTCTAGCGCCCAAGGTCCCGCTCCGAAAGCCCGCCATGGCGAAACTCACCCCGGGTGCCGCACACGCGGGTGGACTCAGCGCGCGGGGTGCTCGCCGCGCCGACGGCCCGTCGCGCGACGAGTGGTGACCGAGGCGTGGTCACGCCGTGGCGGGGTGTCGAGTGCCTCGTGTTCGACCCCTCCCAGACCGCCGCCCGATGCCCCCAGCCAGGCAGAAGCGACCAGCAGGATCCGAGCCGTGAAGTCCACGAAGATCAGCAACGCCAGCACCGCGGCAAAGGGGGCGAGCACGGCATTGGATGAGGCCGACGACACGAAGTAGCCCGACGCCTGCTGGAGCACGGCAAACGCGATCGCGGTGACGAAGATGGTGATCAGCAGTACCTTGAGGCGTACCTTGGCTTGCCCCAGCACGACGAAGACGACCGCGGCGAACATCGCGTTCGCGAGCACGCCTGCGGTGATCGCCGCGAGCCTCACGAGCACCTCGCTCACACCGCCAGCTCCGAGCAGTCCCGCGGCCCAGCTCGCGAGCACGCCGCCGATGAACTGGAGTGCCACCGCCAGCACGGCGATCAGCGCGAGCGCGAAGAGAGCAATGAAGTCGCCGAGCGTGCCAGGAATCTTGGTCCCCGCTGCATCGCCAAGCATGCTCTTCACGCCGCCGCGCAGCCCACGCATGTAGCGGGTCGCGGTGAACAGCAAGACACCGAGCGAGATCAGGCCCAGGACGCCCGTGAAGGACGTGGGCTGGATCGCGTCTGGGTCCACCAACCCGGTCTGGCCGTCGACAGAAAAGATGCCAGGAACCGCGTCCGCGACGAACTCGATGACCGCGTCGCGATAGTCGTCATTGCCGACCACGACATACGACGCCACCGACACCGCGAGGACTACCGCAGACGCGATCGACGCCAACGAGTAGTACGCGATGCCGCCCGCGAGCACGTTGCCGTTGTAGTCGATGAAGCGCTGGCCCGCGCGACCAATGGGGGTGGTCAACAGCCACTTTGAGTAGTGCTTACCGCGCGCCGCCTGACGCCGGGCAGCGTTCTGTGCCCGGTTCCACGTGGACGGCGCGTTGCTCATCGTCTCCCAGCCGCCGGCACCAAGCCGACTCGGTCGTACAGTCGTGCGAGGGTCTGCCCGGCAATACCGCGCGCCTTGGCTGCACCCTCTTCCAGTACCGAGTCCAACCGCTCGGGGGACTCGATCCATTCCATCGCGTTGTCGCGGATGGGCGTGAGGTACTCGACGACGACATCCGCGAGGTCCACCTTGAGGTGGCCGTACATCTTGCCCTCGTAGTCCGCGACCAGTTGCTCCACCGAACGGCCGTCGAGCGCCGAGTAGATCGTCAACAGGTTCGAGATGCCGGGCTTGGCCTCGCGGTCGAAGGCGATCACCGAGTCGGAGTCGGTCGCAGCGGACTTGATGTTCTTGGCCACCTGCTTGGGGTCCTGAAGAATCTCGATGGTGCCTTTGGGGCTGGTCGCCGTCTTCGACATCTTCTTGGTGGGTTCCTGAAGGTCGTAGATCTTCGCCACCGCCTTGACGATGTGCGCGTCCGGCACGACGACGGAGCCCTCGCCCAAGCGGGTGTTGAGGCGCTCAGCGAGGTCGCGCGACAGCTCAAGGTGTTGGCGCTGATCCTCGCCCACGGGCACCAGGTCCGTGTCGTACAGCAGGATGTCGGCGGCCATCAGGATTGGGTACGTGAACAGACCCACGTTGGTGCCTGCCTCTCCCACCTTCGCGGACTTGTCCTTGAATTGGGTCATGCGGCCGGCCTCGCCCATGCCCGTATAGGTGCTCAGCAACCATGCGAGCTCCGCGTGCTCGGGCACGTGGGACTGCACAAACACGAGCGACCGCTCGGGGTCCACCCCGGCGGCGAGGTACTGCGCTGCCGTCACGCGCGTGCGACGACGCAGCGTCTCGGGCTCTGGCGTGACAGTGAGCGCGTGGAGGTCGACCACGCTGTAGATGGCCTCGTGCGTGTCCTGCAGCTTGACCCACTGCACCAGCGCGCCCAAGTAATTGCCAAGCTGCAGGGAGTCTGAGGTGGGCTGCATAGCCGAAAACACGCGGGGTTTCATACCCCCATCATTCCGTACTCGCCAGCGCGACCCAACCCGCGCATCGGCCATCCCGCGAAGGCTCCCGCTCGAACAGCGCACCACTCGCGCCACGACACTCCGGCGGTGGCGCCACCACGGCGGTTCAACGGCGGCGTGTCACACCTGACCTGGTTCGCAGTTCACGGACGAGAGCGTGCGGCATGTTTCGGCAACCGGCCGATGCGCGCAAGGCCTTCGCTCAGGTCGCGTCGGGATCGTACGGGGCGGCTCCCGGGGTGACGGCCTGCGGTGCCGCGTGCCTGGTGGCGGCCGCAGGAGCGGCCGCCACCGGCGTCGAAGGCTCGGCCAGAGCCTCGCGGACAATCCGACGCGGATCGTACTGACGCGGGTCGTACTGCTTCCAGTCGACCTCGTCACCCATCTCCGCCTTGATCTTGTCCTTGTTCTGGGTCACGAGGTCGCGTGCGGCGACCACCCAGTCGCGGAACTGCTTGGCGTATGCGGGCATGCGCTCGGGACCGACCACGAGGATCGCCACGAGAACGATGACCAGGAATTCCCAGCCGTTGATGCCCAACATGGTGCTTATTCTTCCGGTTGCGGCTCGGTGGTGTTGTACACGACCTCGGAGCTGTCGTCTAGCACGACGGTCAGTTCCAGTTCCTGGCCATCGCGTTCGACGGACAGGACCACCTGGTCGCCGACTGCCTTGGCGCGGATCGCGACAATGAGCTCATCCGACTGGGTGATGGGACGACCGTCGATACCAGTGATGATGTCGCCAGGCAGGATTCCTGCGTCGTCACCGGGGCCGCCCTCGACCACGCCGCGGGAGTCGTCGAGGACCTGCACGCCTTCGCCGACGTAGCCGTTCGCGAGCTGCACGCCGATCACGGGGTACGTCGCAGTGCCGGTCTCGATGAGTTGCTCCGCCGTGCGCTTGGCCTGGTTCGAGTTAATCGCGAAGCCAAGGCCGATCGAACCGGTAGTCGACGTCGAGTTCGACAGGGTGGCGATCGCGGAGTTGATGCCGATCACTTCGCCCTTGGCGTTCAGCAGCGGTCCGCCGGAGTTGCCGGGGTTGATCGCGGCGTCCGTCTGGATGGCGTCGATGTAGGCCTGCGACTGGAGGTCGCCGGCGGTCACAGGCCGGTGGGTCGCGGACACGATGCCGGTGGTCACGGTGCCTTCGAGGCCCAGCGGGGAGCCCACGGCGATGGTCGCGTCGCCTACCACCACGTCGTCGGAGTCGGCGAAGGTCACCGGGGCCAGGCCGTCCGCGTCGATGTGCAGGACGGCGATGTCGTAGGCGGTCGTGGCACCGACGAGCTCGGCATCGAACTCCGAGCCGTCGGACATGGTCACGGTCAAGCCATCCGCACCCTCGACCACGTGGTTGTTCGTGAGGATGTAGCCGTCCTCGCGCATGACGAAGCCCGAACCTGTGGAGGCGGGAACGCCGTTCACCGAAGCCTCAATCGACACGACCGAGGGCATGACGGAAGCGGCCACCGCGGCGATGGAACCCTCTTCCCGCGGGACGGGGTCGCCGGTCGCGACGTTGACGGAGGGCGCACCGTCGAGGAACTCGTCGTAGATCCAGGCACCGCCAAGACCCGCGCCTGTGCCCACGATGAGCGAGGCAAGAAGGATCAGCGCCACGGTCGACTTGCGCACCTTGCCCACGGGGCGTTCAGCTTGAGGGGGCTCGGCGGGAGGCTCGTAGCCAGTCGCGTCGTGCGCTGGCTCACCCGTGCGGATCACGCCGTCCGAGCCCGCAATGAAGGCCGCGCCGTGGGGAAGCGGCTGCGTGGCGTTGAGATCGGGGTGGGAGCCCTCGTTGACGGGCTGCTGCGGCTGCTGCGGCTCGTACTGCGGCTGCTGCGACTGCTGCGGCGGCTGCGGGTTCGAGGCGGAGCCCGGAGGGGCAAACGACTGGTCAGACAAAGGACGCTCCTTTAGGGATCGGGGGTCATCAGGTCCGCGATCTCGCCGAGTCCATCGGCCACGCGTCCCACAAAGGTCGGCTCGTCGTCGGCGGGGAAGGCCACGGCCACCGACTCCAAGGTTGCTGCCGCGCAGGTGCACGACAAGGAGATCACCACATCTCCTGTTTGCCATACCAACTGACGGGGCCAGTCGCTGATGAGGTACCCGGGCGCGTGACCAAGGTCCACGCTCGGGTAATACTCAGCGACCAGCGGCGAAAGCTGGCCATGTTGTTGCGTGACGACCAACTGCTCGAGGCCCGCTAACAGCGACGCTACCAGGACGTTGTCACCCGTCCGCGCGCGCACGACCGTCGCTTCGACCGGGGTGAGTCCGGTGGCTTCCCAGTTGGGGTGAACCCAGCTGCGCAGCGCGTCACCTGATCGCATGCTCTGAGCACCGACCTGCATCACCTCGGCCGAGGCGCCGACCACCGTGCCCGTTTCAGCGAACTCGAGCCCCACCTCGTCGGGCTCGCCCACGATGTAGCCGGCCGAGACGACGATGCCGAGAATCGCGATGACCGCCACCACAGTCACCAGTGGACTGCGTCCCCGGGGACGTGCCGCACGTGCGCGCTCGGGAGTCTCGTCGCGCGCAATCTGTGCCATGCGCTCGCGGTCGAGCAACTGCTGAGCGAACCGTAGATCGATGCCCGCTTCCGACGTCTTGAGCGCCTCCCGCGTGGCACGCAGCTCGTCCCAACGACTCTTGCACTGCGCGCACGAGGCCATGTGCTCCATGGCCTGGGCTGCGCGAGCCGCGCTCAGACGGTTGTCGAGCAGGTCGTGGATGCTGTCACCGAGGTGGTGTTCTGTCACACCCCACCTCGCACCGGCGCGCGGTGAGCCAGAGACTCACGGAGCTTCGCGCGGGCGCGAGAAAGTCGGGAGCGGACAGTGCCCATCTTGATGCCGAGCGTGGCGGCGATCTCCTCGTACGACAGTCCCTCGATGTCGCTCAACACGACCGCGGCCCGGTACTCGGGCTGGAGGTCGGCGAGTGCGGCGATGATGTCATCGCCCAGGTGGGACATGTCGAACGCGTCTTCCGGCTGGCCCGACCGCTCGTGGCGGTCAAAGCTGTCGGAGGTGGCGACGGCGGCGTCATCATCGGCCATGAAGTCGAAACGAATGCGCTTCTTGCGGCGCATGCGGTCCAGGAACAGGTTGGTCGTGATGCGGTGCAGCCAGCCCTCGAACGTTCCGGGCTTGTACTGCGACAGCGAGTTGAACACGCGGATGAAGACGTCCTGCGTGAGGTCCTCGGCGTCGTGCTGGTTGCCGGTGAGGTGATAGGCGAGCCGGTAGACCCGGCCCGAGTGCTCCTCGACGATCCGCTCCCACGTCAACTCGGGGGATGCGTTGTCGGACGTGAAAGCGGCAGGCTCAATCGCGTTGCTATCGACGGGTTGCGTCATGTGCTGTGCCTCCTCCACGGGTTCTCAACGGTTTCCTACGCGTCAATGTTCCCACGTGTGCGCCGCGATCGCATCGGTCCAATGTCCTGTGTGACGGATACCATTCCGGTAAGAAGGAGGCGACATGAGTACTGATGCCGCAAATTGGGCGTACTGCGAGGACTTCGTGCCAGAGGATGAGGTGATCCTCGCGGCTAGGGATGTCGCCGACCAATTGGGATGCGTCCCGGTTCTACCAGGCGCTGCGCGGGTGCTGGAGCTCGTCACCCGCATGGCCGGGGTGCGCTCCGCCGTCGAAATCGGCACGGGTGCTGGCGTGTCCACCACGTACCTGCTGCGTGGCATGGGCCATGCGGGCGTGGTGACCACGATCGATGTCGAGCCCGAGCACCACAAGGCTGCTCGACGCACGTTGGCTGCGGCTGGCTTCGCTCCCGAGCGCGCGCGCATGATCACGGGACGTGCGCTCGACGTGCTGCCCCGGCTCACCGACGGCGGCTACGACCTGGTCCTGATCGACGCCCGCAAATCCGAGTACCCGGAGTACCTCGAGCAGGCCGTGCGGCTGCTGCGCGTGGGCGGCATCGTGACCATCGACAACGCCCTGTGGCACGGCCGGGTACCGGATCCCGCTCAGCGCGACGAGTCCACCACGGCGGTGCGCACCACCTTGAAGGCCGTGCGCGAATCGGAGTCGCTGTCCCCCATGTTGCTCCCCAGCGGCGACGGACTACTGGTCGCCATCAAGACGAGCTGACGCCCATCACGCGGGCCCGGAGATGGCATATGCCGCTCCGGGCCACGGGGGGGTACTACTGAAGCGCTCCAGCGAGGGCGTCGCGGAGCTCCGCGACCTCATCGGCGTTGATCTCAACGACCAGACGGCCACCACCTTCGAGCGGCACGCGCATCACATAACCACGGCCCTCCTTCACGACCTCCATGGGGCCGTCACCGGTGCGGGGCTTCATCGCAGCCATATGCTGTTCTCCTCCGAAGTTAGCGGGCCTGCCGCGGATAGCGCGGCGCCAGGACTATTCTACGCTGACCGGCCGGTACAGCCCAATCCCCTCGCGCGTTCGTGCGGCTACATCGCCTCCTGAGTGGGGCCCTGCGGCGGCTCGATGGGACCGGTTCCCTCGCCGCGCGCATACTCGGCGACGATGCGCACCGCCTCTTCGATGTCATCCGTGACGTGGAACAGGTCGAGGTCGGTTTCCGCGATCTTGCCGTCCACGGCCACCACATCGCGAAGCCACGCCACCAGCCCATCCCAGTAGGCGTGGCCCACGAGCACCACGGGAAAGCGGGTAATCGTGCGCGTCTGGACCAGCGTCAAGGACTCGAAGAGTTCATCAAAGGTGCCGAATCCACCCGGGAGCACGATGAAGCCCTGGGCGTACTTCACGAACATCGTCTTGCGCGCGAAGAAGTAGCGAAAGTTGATGCCGAGGTTCACGAACTCGTTCACGCCCTGCTCGAACGGCAACTCAATCCCGAGCCCCACGGACACGCCGCCGGCCTCAGACGCACCCTTGTTGGCCGCCTCCATCACGCCGGGGCCGCCGCCAGTGATGACGGCGAAGCCCTCCTCCACGAGCCTGCGTCCCGCGACTTCGCCCTGCTCGTAGTCGTACGCGCCAGGCTTGGACCGGGCCGAGCCGAAGACCGAGATCGCCGGTCCGAGTTCGGCGAGCGCGCCGAATCCCTCGACGAACTCGCTCTGGATGCGTAGCACGCGCCACGGGTCCTCGTGCAGCCAATCCGGCTCATCCTGCCCACCGAGCAGTCTGCCCGACGTCGAGGTCTGAGGGACGTTTGGTCCGCGCAGCAGCACTGGACCCTTGCGGTAGTCGGCCATGTCTTCTCCTCGGATGGTGGAAGTCGGGTCGCACCCGGCTCGTCAGGCGGTCAGGCGGTCAGCCACGACTCGAGGCCCGCACGGCAGGCCTGGATCTCGCTCACGGCGCAGCGCTCGTCGTCCGCGTGCGCTAGCTCAGGGTCTCCCGGGCCGTAGTTGACGGCGGGGATGCCGAGCTCGCCAAAGCGGGCGACGTCGGTCCAGCCCACCTTCGCACGGGGCGAGCCTCCCCCGGCGGCCGCTACCGCATCGGCAAAACTCACTGCCAGTGGTGCGTCGAGCCCGGGCCGGCAGCCGGCGGCCTGATCGGTCCAGGCGAGCTCGTGCTCGCCCAGCCCGGCATGCGCGACCACATCCTCGACGTGAGCCTTGGCCTGCGCGACCGTCTTGTCGGGGGCGAAGCGGTAGTTGATGGTGAGCGTCGCCGCGTCGGGGATGACGTTGCCCGCGATGCCTCCGCGAACACCCACTGCGTTGAGTCCCTCGCGATAGTCGAGCCCGTCGACGTTCACGGTGGCGGGCTGGTAGTCCGCGAGCGCGGCCAACAGCGGCGCCAGGCCGTGGATCGCGTTGAGGCCCTTCCACGCGCGCGCGCTGTGCGCGGCCGTACCGTGCACAGTCACCTCTGCGCGCAGGGTGCCGTTGCACCCGCCCTCGATCGCCGCGGACGTGGGCTCGCACAGCACCGCGAAGTCGGCCTCAAGGAGCGCGGCGTGTCTGCGCGCGAGCCGTCCCAGCCCGTTCTTGGTGGCCTCGACTTCCTCGTGGTCGTAGAACACCCACGTGATGTCACGTGCGGGGGCCACGAGCGCCGCCGCGAGAGACAGCATGACGGCGACACCGGCCTTCATGTCGACGGTGCCGCGGCCCCACAGAGTGGCTCCGTCATCGTCCCACCGGCCGGGAACATTGTGCTTGACGGGCACCGTGTCGAGGTGCCCAGCAATCACGACCCGCTCGGTGGCGCCAGTCTCGGTGCGTGCAATCAGCGCGTCCCCGTCACGAGTGATGCTCAGGTGCGGGGCCTGGCCACGCAGCGCCGCCTCGACCGCGTTGGCGATGGCCTGCTCACCTCCAGAGACCGATGGGATGTCGATCAGTTGCGCCGCCAGTTGCTCGACGGGGGCAGTGAGGTCCAGGTCATACGAGTCGGCAAGCGTCATGTTGTCACCCTATCGATGCGAGTTCGCTCGCTTTTGTCCCGCGCCCATGGCGCGCCTAGCGCGGCCGGTTGAGCCAGCGCCACACAAAGGCGCACCACGCGACCGTGACGCTCGACAACACGATGAAGTCCAGCATGGGGTACGGCGAGATATAGACGAAGCTGGCCGCCGCCCCCAGCGTCCCCCACCACACGACCGCGAGCAGCACGGAGCCCAGGATGACGCCGGCCGTCACAAGCGAAGCGCCTCGCCTGCGCGCCTGCTCGTACGGCGAGTGGTACGTGGGCCAGTCGTCCGGGTCACGGTTGCTGTCGCTCGCTGGCTCCTGCGGCGCCTCGCCAGGAGCGCTCGTGTCAGGCACCCACGCTCCGTCCTCGTCGCGCGTCCACCGAGTTCCACGGGGCGGAATGCTCGCAGGCTCCCAGTCGTCGTCCTCGGCCACGGCCCGAGCCTAGCGAGGTCGCGGTAGCCAACACCAGCATCGGCCATGTCCGAAGGCCCGACTACCCTGGTGCCATGACGCGCTCTGCCTACGGATACGGACTTGCCACCATCGACCGCACGGGGACGGTGCTCGACACCTGGTACCCGGCACCCACGCTGGGCGAGGCGCCTGAGGGCGACGTGCCTGCATCGCTGCGTGACGGCGAGCGCGAAGACGACCTGCGCGGGGTCACCGTGCGTGCGGTGCTCACCGAAATCGACCTTGACGCCGCGCCCGGCTCCGTCGAGGACGCGTACCTGCGCCTGCACCTGCTCTCGCACCGTCTGGTGCGCCCCCACGGGCTCAACCTCGAGGGTGTGTTTGGGGCACTCACCAACGTCGTATGGACCTCCGCTGGCCCCTGTGCGATCGACGGATTCGAGGACGTGCGCCTGCGGTTCCGGGCCGCGGGACAGCAGCTCACCGTGTACGGGATCGACCGCTTCCCGCGCCTGGTGGACTACGTGGTCCCCTCCGGCGTGCGCATCGCCGACGCCGACCGCGTGCGCCTGGGAGCGCACCTCGCCGAGGGCACCACAGTCATGCACGAGGGCTTCGTGAACTTCAACGCCGGCACCCTGGGCCACTCGATGGTGGAGGGCCGCATCTCTGCCGGCGTGATCGTGGGCGACGGCTCCGACGTGGGCGGTGGCGCCTCGATCATGGGCACACTGTCGGGCGGCGGCAAGGAAGTAATCTCGATCGGTGAGCGCTCGCTGCTGGGCGCCAACTCCGGCCTGGGCATCCCCCTGGGCGACGACTGCATCGTCGAGGCGGGCCTCTACGTGACCGCGGGTTCCAAGGTGCTGCTCGTGGGTCAGAGCGACGACGAAGGCAAGCCCGTCACGGTCAAGGCCAAGGAACTCGCGGGCCGCGACGGCATCCTGTTCCGCCGCAACTCGGTGTCCGGCGCCATCGAGGCCGTCGCCCGCCAGGGCAAGGGCGTCGAGCTTAACTCCGCCTTGCACGCGAACTGACGTGGCCCGGCGTCGCCGTCCCTCCGGCGGGATCGCGGCTCTTGCGATCATCGTCGCCGTGGGCGGCGCGGCCGTCGTCTGGGGTCCGGGTCTGTGGGAGCGCTACGCCCCCGCACCCGTCGCCAGTTCACAATGCACCGTCACGCTCGGCGACCGCAGCGACACGAAGACTGCTGAACAGGCAGGCAACATCGCGCTGATCGTCGCGGGGTCCATGCGATGGGGCCTGCCTGCGCGCGCGGGAACCATCGGGGTCGCGACGGCGATCCAGGAGTCGTCGCTGCGCAACATCGACTACGGGGACAGAGACTCGGTGGGCCTGTTCCAGCAACGCCCCTCGCAGGGGTGGGGCACCTTCGAGCAGATCATGGACCCCTACTACTCGACCGACAAGTTCTACGAGGGTCTGGTGAAGGTGGACGGCTGGCAGGACATGGAGGTCACCGACGCAGCGCAGGCCGTGCAGCGCTCGGGCTTTCCGCTGGCATACGCCGATCACGAGGAAGAGGGACGGCTGTGGGCCTCCGCCCTCACCGGTCACGGCGGAACGGTGACCTGCGACCTCGCCGACGCCTCACTTGCCAACGCCCGCGACTTCATCGCGCGGGTCGATGCCGACTTCGGCGAGGGCGCCTTCGCTCTGTCCGTCGCCGACGTGGGCGCCGACACGACGACCTTGCTCGCGGCTCACACCGCAGGCGACACGACCCGTGAGGCTGCCATCCGTGAGTGGGCTGTGGCCGTTGCTGCAGCTGAGGGGGTGGTCGTGGCCTCGCGTGGCGACGAGCAGTGGGCGCGCACGGGCGATGTCCCATCGCCGAGTGCTGGACCGACGGACGCGACGCTCATCACCCTGCGCACGGCGGACTAGTCCTGCCCCTCCCCTCCAACGAGGCAAGTGATGTCTACGAATGCGCGCCTAAACCGCAATCGAGGCAAGTGATGTCTACGAATGCGCGCCTGAACCGCCAACGAGGCACGTGATGCTCGCTCGCCGCGAGGCACGCCGCTGCGAGGGCTCGGCGAAGTCCCGCGTGCGGTCACCGCGGACCCACGAGCATGAGTTGCCTTGTTGAGCCGAAGGAGCCACTCCTGTGTACATGAGTTGCCTCGTTGAGCCGAAGGAGCCACACCCGTGGACATGAGTTGCCTCCGAGAGGGGTGAGCGTGGGGCGGAACGGGCAGTCCCGCCCCCAGCCTGCTACTCGCGCTCGGCCAGCGGGTGGTACTCGCGCTCGACCTGGCCCGTGTAGACCTGGCGAGGACGCCCGATCTTGGTGCGCGGGTCGTTCATCATCTCGCGGTAGTGCGCGATCCAGCCCGGCATGCGGCCCAGCGCGAACAGCGGCGTGAACATCTGGCGCGGGAAGCCCATCGCCGAGTACAGCAGGCCCGTGTAGAAGTCCACGTTGGGGTAGAGCTTGCGCTCGATGAAGTACTCGTCCGACAGCGCGATCTCCTCGAGCCGCTGCGCCATCTGGAAGGTCTCGTCGTTGCCACCCAGTTCGGACAGAATCGTGTTGGCCACGTCCTTGACCACCGCTCCACGCGGGTCGTAGGACTTGTACACGCGGTGCCCGAAGCCCATCAGGCGAGCACCCTCGGCGCGGTCCTTCACCTTGGCCACGAACTGCTCGACGGTGTCGCCGGATTCCTTGATCTGGTCGAACATCGACAGCGCGGCCTCGTTGGCGCCGCCGTGCAGCGGGCCGGACAGCGCGCCGATTCCGGCAGCCACCGAAGCGTAGATGTTGGCCTGCGACGAGCCCACGATCCGCACGGTCGAGGTCGAGCAGTTCTGCTCGTGGTCGGCGTGCAGAATCAGCAGCAGGTCGAGCGCGCGACGAATGGTCGGGTCGATGTCGAGTTCACCGTCGGCGCCTGAGAAGCCGATACGCATGAACTCGTCCACGTACGAGCCGCCTTTGCGAGGCTCGATGAGCTCGCCGCCAGTCACGCGACGCTGCAGGTAGGCGATGACTGTCGCGGTCTTCGCGAGCAACTGCACGGTGGCCAGCTCGATCTCGTAGTCACCGCGGCCCACGGACTCGGGGTAGAAGGTCGACAGCGCGCTGGTCGCGCCGGACAGCACCGCCATGGGGTGCGCGTCGCGCGGGAACGCCTCGAGGAAGGTCTTGATGCCGCTGTGCACGTGCATGTGGCGCGCGACGCGGTTGTTCAGCGCGGTCAGCAGGTCCTCGGTGGGCAGTTCGCCGTGGATGAGGAGGTAAGCGACCTCAAGGAACGTCGACTTCTCCGCGAGCTGCTCGATGGGGTAGCCGCGGTAGCGCAGGATGCCCGCGTCGCCGTCGATGTAGGTGATCGCGCTCTCGCACGATGCGGTGTTCATGAAGCCCGGGTCCACTGTCACGAGTCCGGTGTCGCTCAGGAGCGTCGACACTGACACTCCGTCGTTACCGACAGTTGCCCGTTCCAGCGGGAGCTCTCGCGTGGTGCCGTCTACCGTGAGCCGGGCGTCGACCACTCGTGTCATACCTTGGAACCTCTCCCCTGCGCCGCGGCGCCGTTGTGCGTTCGCTTGGCAGCGAGTTTACCTGTCGTTGGAAATCCTTCGACACGCCTCACGGATGCGCTCGTCGGTGGCCGTGAGCGCGATCCGCACATGGCGCTGCCCTGCGATGCCATAGAACGATCCTGGTGCGGCAACGATGCCGCGGTCCGCGAGCCACTCTAGGGTGTCCCAGCAGTCCTCGTCACGCGAGGCCCATAGGTACAGGCCGGCCTGCGAATCAGAAACGACGAATCCGGCGCCCTCGATCGCGGGCAGCAGCGCCTCCCGGCGCGCACGATAGAGCTCCCGCTGAGCGTCCACGTGCGCGTCGTCGCCAAGCGCGACGGCCATGGCTGCCTGCACCGGAGCAGGCACGATCATCCCTGCGTGCTTGCGCACCTCGAGCAACTGCGCGATCAGCGCGCTGTCGCCAGCCACGAAGGCCGCCCGGTAGCCAGCAAGAGAACTCTGTTTGGACAGCGAGTACACCGCAAGCAGGCCCTCGTGCGACCCTCCGCAGACCTCTGCGTCAAGGATGGATGGCACGCCCTCGCTGACAAACGGCTCGCTCCACGGCAGCGCCGCGTAGCACTCGTCTGACGCCACCACAGCGCCGATGCGCCTGGCAGCCTCCACGACCCTGCGCAGCTGTTCGCGGCTCAAGACGGCGCCGGTGGGGTTCGAGGGCGAGTTCACCCACACCAGGCGCACATCGTCGCGCCCTTCCCAGTCCGCCACGTCGTCGGCTGCCACGGCCGATGCGCCTGCCAGCGTCGCGCCCACCGCGTAGGTGGGGTACGCCGCGGCCGGGTGCACGACGGCGTCGCCGGTTCCGAGCCCCAGCAGGGCGGGCAGGAAGGCCACCAGCTCCTTGGAACCTACGGTGGGGAGCACCGCATCGGCGCTGAGCCCTGTGACGGAGCGAGTGCGCTCGAACCACCCCACCACGGCCTCACGCAGCGCGAGGGTGCCATGCGTCGTGGGGTAGCCGGGCGCATCGGCTGCCGAACGCAGCGCGTCCTGAACGAGCGCGGGCGTGGGATCCACCGGCGTACCGACGGAGAGGTCGACCACTCCCCCGGGGTGCGCGGCGGCGCGCTCGCGGTAGGGCACGAGCGAGTCCCAGGGAAAGTCAGGTAGCGCGCGCGGGTGCAGTCCCATGCGCGTGGATCAGCCGTTGGGGTTCGGCGGCAGCGACTTGATGAGGTCGTGGTCGTGCTCGATCAGACCCATCTTGGCGGCGCCACCGGGCGAACCGATCTCCGAGAAGAACTCGACGTTCGCGTTGTAGTAGTCGGCCCACTTGTCGGGGACGTCGTCCTCGTAGTAGATGGCCTCCACCGGGCACACCGGCTCACACGCGCCACAGTCGACACACTCGTCGGGGTGGATGTAAAGCGAACGCTCGCCCTCGTAGATGCAGTCGACGGGACACTCGTCGACGCAGGCCTTGTCCTTGACATCGACACAAGGCAGGGCGATGACGTACGTCACTTCATCTCCTCCGATTCAGGGCGTGCGAACCGCACCATCATAGCGGCGCATTCCGGGCACTCGTCACACGTGATGACGTGGAAGTGAAGACTACTCGTCCGCGCTGTCGTCCTCGTCGGAGACGCACTTGATCGCGTCATCGGCCTTGTAGGTCCACGTGTCGACGTTCTTGTCCACCTGCTCGCCATCGAGGAAGACGGTGCGGGTGTTCGTGATGGTGAAGCCGTTCTGGCCAGCACTCTTCGCCTCGCAGTTGGCCGCGCTGACCTCCTTGACGCCGGGCTCCTTGATGTTCGTCTTGGGGCTCGCGCTGGTCTCGACAGTGAAGTGCGGCGTGGACCACAGTTCGACGTGCAGTCGCCCGCCCGACACGTAGCTGTTGAAGATCGCTGCATACGGAGTGTTGTTCTCGAACACGACGTTGATGGTGGTTCCCCACAACGTCGACTCCCGGCCAGCGGGGTAACGCGTGAACCACACGGAGTGCGGGCGGTGCTGAATCAGCTCGTAGCCGGCAAAGTAACCGACGTTGTACGTCGTGGTGGCCATCTGGGACAGGCCCCCGCCCAGGCCGCTGGTGAGCACGCCGTCGACAATGACGTGAGCGTCGCCGTACCCCTCCTCTGCCGTGATGGGCGACAGCACCTCGTGAAGGTTGAACTGCTCGCCGGGTTGGATGATGGTGCCGGTCACGTCTGCCGCTGCCGTCCGCAGGTTCTGGGTGCGGATGGGCTCAGCCGTCAACGGAGTGTCGAACTCGGAGACGATCTCCTTGAAGTCGTCGAGTCCAAGGTCCTCCGCGCTGACCTCCGGGTCGGCCGCCGTATAGGGCAGTTCACCGGTGCGGTCCGGGCTCGAGGCCGCTTGCACTACGACGTCGGCGAGCACCTCTCCGTCGATGGTGATGCCGGGCTGTCCGCGGTTGATCACGATCTCGTGGTTGTCGTCGAACGTGACCGACGCGTTTTCGCCTTCAGTGGCGAGCGCCGGGTCATCCGTGACGAGCTGCGCGGCGAGGCCCTCGCCGTCGATCTCGAGCTCGAGTCCGGTGGGGCCCGAGATCACCGACGAGTATGCGGCGACCGTCTCCGGCGCGACCTGCGTCTCGACGTCGTCACCAGTGAGGGTCACCGGTCCCGCGAGCACCTGTGTCTCCAGCTCGTCCGCGAACACCTGAGCGTCCTCGTCCGTGACGGAGGGCTCCTCGACCTGGGCGACGAGCGCCACGGTCAGGGTCCCCGGCCACGACTGAGCGACCACATCGGCCGAGGCTTCCTGATCAATCTCCACGGATGGCCGGCCGGGTACCACCTCGATAGCGCCCTCATCGAGAGCAACGGTGGCATCGACAGCGTCGCCGTCCATGGCGGTGCTGGCCTCAGCCAGTGCAGCCTCCAGCGCGGCCTGGTCAACAGTGGTCAGCGCCTCCACCTCACCGCCACCGACAACGTGCATCCACAGCCGCTGCGGCTCGAGAGTGAAGCCCGTCACCTGCGCGACGGTGCCTTCGACATCAATCCCCAGGCCCGCGGCCTGCGCCGTGGTCACATACGACTGCCCGCCTGCCTCCAGGGTCAACTCTTGCGCAGCGATGTCGTCGACGTGGCTGCTCAAGGCGCCTTCGGCCTCCGCAGCACTCATGCCGCCGACCTGCACTCCCAAGGACTCCGTCTCACGCGGAACGGAACCCGACAAGAGCGCCTGCGCGCCGACGTAAGCCACCCCGACCGCGACGACCGTGAGGGTGAGAACGGCCCAGGTACGGCCGCGACGCTTGGGCACTTCTTGCTCCTCGCTCGTGGGCGCCGCAGCGGACGACGCTGGCGTAACCGTGACCGGCGCGACCGGTTCCACGACTGCGGGCATCACTTCGGTGGGCTGGTCGGCGGCCGATGCGGGTGCGGGCTCGGTCGCCGCGTCCTCGCCCGGCGTGGCCGCCGCGCCAGCGGCGGTGACTCCAGCGCCATCGGCCGCATCGGCCGTGCCATCAGTCGGGTCCCACGTCGCCACAGCATCGGTACCGGTCGCCGCCGCACCGAGCACGCTCGCACGGGCGACCGTGTGATCGCCACTGTCGTCGCGCGGGTCACCCTCGTCGTCGTGGTCGAGGTGTTCGTCCTCGTCGTTGACGTCGTCCTCATCCTCTGAGGGGCGCGGGGCAGGGTCGAACACCGGCACATACGCAGGCGCCCCGTCGCGAGCCCATTCGGGCAGACCGTCGTCGTCGGGTTCGGCGACAGCATCGTCGCCACTGTCCTCGAGCGGCGCATCGGCCGAAGGCTCGGAAAGCCACATCGGCGTTTGCAATTCCGTGGTCGGTACGCGCTCCTCGACGACATCGGGCGCTGAGCCGGTGCCTACCTCAGGCGAGGCACCCTCGTCGGGCTCAACCAGCGCATCGGCGCTGCCCTGTGCGGAAGCCGCGCGGGCCGCATCGGCTCGTTGTGCGCGCTTGCGAAGCGAGCGGTGAGCAGGCGAATTGCGCCGCTTTGCCAGTTCCTCGTCGCCCGCGCGTCGTCCAGCGTCCCTACCCCGTGCCATGTTCCCCCACCAGCCACTTGGACGGCACCACCGATGCCGCCACGATCACGATGCTCGCACCCGCGAGCCACGCCACTCCGAGTGCGTCCTGCGCGATGAGCACGGAGCCTCCAGGGCCCTCGAGGGACCACACAAACGTGGCCACCATCCAAGTACCTGCGAAGACGCCGAGTCCGCCGTAGCCCAACCAGGCACGCGCAAATACCGCTGCCAGCGCCACCATCACGACGCACGCGAGGACCCCGAATGGCGGGTATCCGCGGTGCGCGACGGCACCCACAGATGCGGTGATGACCCCGCCGCATGCGAGTACGGCGTAGGCCAGAGCATCCTTCATGCGTCCAAGAATAGGCGCTAGTGCAGGTGGGGGTCAGACACCCGGGCCGTGCCTCGGGTCATGCACCAGGGCGGACGCTGCTCGCCCCTCGACTGGCGGGGGCGAGCAGCGTCGGCTCAGGAATCGAGCTTCTTGGCGCGCGAGACGGCGCGGGCGCGCTCGGTCTGGTCCAGGATCACCTTGCGAATGCGGATGTCATTGGGGGTGACCTCCACGCACTCGTCCTCGCGGGCGAACTCGAGCGACTCCTCCAGGGTGAGGATGCGCGGAGGGGTCAGACGCTCAAGCTCCTCACCGGTCGAGGACCGGATGTTGTTGAGCTTCTTCTCCTTGGTGATGTTGACATCCATGTCTTCGCCGCGGGCGTTCTCGCCCACGACCATGCCCTCGTAGACCTCCTGCGTGGGCTTGACAAAGAACGTGCCGCGATCCTGCAGCGTGAGCAGGGCGTTCGAGGTGACAGCACCGGCACGGTCCGCGCACAGCGATCCATTGGTGCGGTACTCGATGAGACCAGCCCACGGCGCGTAACCGTGCGCGATCGACGAGGCGATACCGGTGCCACGGGTCTCCGTGAGGAAGGTCGAACGGAAGCCGATGAGGCCACGAGCAGGCACGACGAACTCCATGCGCACCCATCCGGTGCCGTGGTTCGACATGGACTCCATGCGGCCCTTGCGGGCGGCCATGAGCTGGGTGACGGCGCCCAGGTGCTCCTCGGGAACGTCCACCGTCATGTGCTCCATGGGCTCGTGCACCTTGCCGTCGACCTTGCGGGTGACGACCTGGGGCTTGCCGACAGTGAGCTCGTAGCCCTCGCGGCGCATCTGCTCGACGAGGATCGCGAGCGCGAGCTCTCCACGGCCCTGAACCTCCCACGCGTCGGGGCGGTCGGTCGGCAGCACGCGCAGCGACACGTTACCGACGAGCTCCCGCTCAAGGCGGTCCTTGACCTGGCGCGCGGTGACCTTGGCACCCTTCACCCTGCCGGCCAGCGGCGAGGTGTTGATACCGATGGTCATCGAGATCGCGGGGTCGTCCACCGTGATGCGCGGCAACGGACGCGGGTCATTGAGATCGGTGAGGGTCTCGCCGATGGTGATGTCTTCGATACCAGCCACCGCGACGATGTCGCCAGGGTTGGCCTGCTCGGCCGGCACGCGCTCAAGACCCTTGGTCTCCAACAGCTCGGTGACCTTGACGGTCTGGATGCTGCCGTCGGCGCGCGCCCACGCGACCTGCTGGCCCTTGCGCAGCGTGCCGTTGAACACGCGCAGCAGCGCCAGGCGGCCCAGGAAGGGGCTCGCGTCGAGGTTGGTGACGTGCGCCTGCAGCGGGGCGTCCTCGTCGTAGCTCGGGCCGGGAATGCGCTCCATGATGGTCTGGAACAGCGGCTCAAGGTTCTCGCTGTCGGGTAGGTCGCCGTCGCCAGGCTGGTTCAGCGAGGCGCGGCCCGCCTTCGCGGACGCGTACACCACCGGCACCTCGAGCAGCGCGTCGACGTCGAGGTCGGGGACCTCGTCGTGCAGGTCGGCCGCGAGGCCCAACAGCAAGTCGTGGGTCTCCTCGACGACCTCGTCGATACGAGCGTCGGGACGGTCAACCTTGTTGACCACGATGATCACGGGCAGCTTCGCAGCGAGCGCCTTACGCAGCACAAAGCGGGTCTGCGGGAGCGGGCCCTCGGACGCGTCCACGAGCAGCACCACGCCGTCCACCATCGACAGCCCGCGCTCCACCTCGCCACCGAAGTCAGCGTGGCCGGGGGTGTCGATCACGTTGATCGTGACGCCGCCCTCGGTCGCCGCGGCACCCGTGTAACGGATCGCGGTGTTCTTGGCGAGGATGGTGATGCCCTTCTCGCGCTCGAGGTCGCCGGAGTCCATGGCACGGTCTTCGATGTGGGCGTGGTCGCCGTACGCCCCGCCCTGCACGAGCATTGCGTCGACGAGGGTGGTCTTGCCGTGGTCGACGTGTGCGACGATCGCGACGTTGCGCAGGTCAGAGCGCACAGTCATGTCAGGGACTCTTTTCGGTGAGGGGGTCACGGCGCCGATGCGCACCGCCGGGACATTCTAGCGGTCGCACGGTAGTGCTCACCTCCCGACGGCCTCCTCGCGCTTCCCCTCCGCGATCGCTCTCCCGCGGTTGATACCCATCTCGACAGGATCTACGAGGTTGCTGCGTGCCTGATACCCGTCTTGACATCTCGGCCGTGCGAGCACCCGACAATCACCACTGAAGTCCCGCCGCGATGCCGGTCAGGCAACATCGCGCTCATGGGTATCAAGCGCGCACCGAGGTCGCGACACACGTCGAGACGGGTATCAACCGGGGTGAGGGGCGAGGGGCGGGGGGCGATGGGATACGGCCGATGCGCGTGAGGCTACTGCGCAATCGGCACCGGGAGGAGGGGGATGCCGTCGGGATCGGCGAGAGCCGTGAGCAACGCCTGTGCTTGCGCATCGTCGGCATTCACGGCCCCTTCGGTGCCCAGCAGGTAGGCCTCCATCCACGCGACGAGCGCGCCGCCCGCATGCAGCCGGTCGTCGGCGCCAGCCGGCGCATGTGAGGCGATCAGCAGCAACAACATGTCGCTGACCCGCTGACCGTCGCCGTTGAGGGCGGGCTGGAAGTACGGAACATCGAGCATGCGCGCGCCCTGTTTGGCGTAGAAAGCCGCGCGGCGTGCCGGGTCTCCATGGGCGGGATGGTGCACGGCCGTGGTCGGGCTCTCGATCTCAGCGAGCAGGCACGTCGCTTGCGCCTCAGGCGACAGCCACTGGTGCACCGCGGCGTCCAGGAGGCGCGAACCGTACCCGCCCGCACGCGCCCGGGAATCGACCACAAGGTACGCCAGCAACGCCACGGTGCCTGCGAACTCCCCCACGGCCATCGCAACGGGGCCGTCCTCCTCGATGACGAGGACTTGGGCGCGGCCGTGTGTCACGGCAGCGGCGAGTGAATCGGGCGTCACGAGTTCGGCCGGCGGAAAGTGGGGGGCCAGCAGCGCCTCGTGGAGGGCGCGCACTTCGGCGGCGTCGGAAACAGCGCGAGGAGTGGCAGGCATGCCCCAAGCCTAGGAGGGGCGCCAACGCAAGGGCCGCCGCGCGAGAAACCGGGGGAAGTTCCTCGCGCGGCGACAAGGGCCTGGACTACGTCGGAGAGTTCCAGGACGCTTCTGCGAGGGCACGGTCGAGGCCGTCAAGTGCCCAGCGGTCGACGACCACTACGGCTCCTTCGGCGCTGTCGCTCACCCACTGACGTTGTTCGACGACCAGTTGCTCGGCTCCCTCGGCGTCGACGCACGACACCTCGAAAATCGTCAGGCTCGCGCGTTCGCGGGCGATGGTCGCATCGGTCGTTTCTACGGGGGTTGCTGCTGCAGGGGTCAGCCCGTCCCCACCGGGGCACGCGATGCCATCGTCGAGCACTGCAGCGCCAGTGTCCGTAGGCAGCGCGTCGCCGCTGAGAACGACGAAGCCAGGGCATGCCTGACCTTCGGGGCATCCTCCCACCGCGACAGTCGTGATGTCGCCGTCACTGGTGGGAGCTGCCCAATACGTCTCGGGGACAACGTCGAGCGGCCCCACTGCCATGGGTGCGACCGTGGGCTCGGCCGAGTTGGTGGGGTTCTGGGGAGCGGGGAAGCTCCCCGTGCACCCCGCCACGAGCAAGCTCGTGGCGAGGGCAACGGGGAGCGTCCGCGCAAGTGCGCGACTTAGCACGCGCCCAGGTCCTCCCAGCCGTCCCAAGAGGACGTGCCGGGCTTCACACCCTGGGTGTACCACTTGGACAGCCAGGCGTGTCCGTTGTACGAGACGGTCTCGCCGCCCCAGTACACGGTCGTGGCGCTCCACGCGGCGGAGCACTGACCGGGCTCGACAGTGGGCTCGGGCTCCGGCTCGGGCTCGCCCGAGCAGTCACCCACGAGCTCCCACGCACCCCAGGCGGTGGCACCAGGTGCGTCACCGGGGTTCGCGTACCACTTGGCCTTCCAGGTCTGACCCTCGTAGGTCACCACGGATCCACCCGGGTAGTGCTGGGCAGCGGTCCAGGCCTGGCCAGTGCAGGTGCCGGGCTCGGGGTCCGTGGTTTCGGTCGGAGTCGGGTCCGGCGTGGGCTCGGTCGTCTCGGTCGGAGTCGGGTCCGGGGTCGGCTCGGTCGTCTCGGTCGGAGTCGGGTCCGGCGTGGGCTCGGTCGTCTCGGTCGGAGTCGGGTCCGGGGTCGGGACGGTGCCGTCACCCACGGGGCCACGTGCACCGGTGCCGAGCTTCGAGATCAGCGTTGCGGGCAGTTCGCCGGCCTTGTCGCCGTCGAGCTCCCAGAACATGCCTCCACCGAGGCCCTTGGCGCGAATGTAGTCAGCCTTCGCGGAGACCGACTTCGCGTCGTCGAGCGACCACCAGTTGTTGCCGTCGTAACGCCACGAGGCGACGATGTCGGCGTCGAAGTACGACGTTCCGACGTTCTTGAGCTTGGTGTAGTCCTCAATGCCGCGCTCCCAGGTGCCGGTGGCACCCTGCGAGGCCTTGCCCCATGCGTCGGCGGAGCTGACGCCAGTCCAGCCGCGGCCGTACTGGGCGAGGCCCATGCCGAGCTGCTCGGCGGGAATGCCTGCGTTCAGGTACGCCTTAACGGCCTTGTCGATCGAGAACTGCTGGCCTGCAGGACGCGTGTCGTTGGGGTCGTCGTACAGGTTGGCCTGGTGACCCGTGAGGCTAGGGTCCCACGCACCGTGAAGGTCGTAGCCCTGGATGTTGCCATAGTCGAGCGACTCGAAGATCGCCGGGTCGTTCCAGCCACCGGCTTCGATCACCGCGGGGCTCGCGGGGAGGAAGGCGGACAGCAGGTAGTCCTCGCCGGTCTGCTTGCCGTAGGCATCGAGCTGCTCACGGAACTCCGCGAGCAGAAGGCGGAAGTTCTTCGCGTCGTTAGCCTCGTCGACGTAGTTGCCCTCGAGACCAGCGTGCGATCCGGGCCACTCCCAGTCGATGTCGATGCCGTCAAAGACGCCAGCGGCGGAACCGGGACCACCGCGTCCCTCCATCACAGGGAGGTTGCCCTTGATGTAGAGGTCGATGCACGAGGACACGAACTTCTCGCGCGAGGCGTCGGTCGCCGCGGCCTTGGAGAAGTTCTTGGACCAGGTCCAACCACCGAGGGAGATCATGACCTTCAGGTCAGGGTTCTTTTCCTTGAGCTGGAGGATCTGGTTGAAGTTACCGGCGAGGGGCTGGTCCCACTTGTCGGCGGCGCCCGAGACGGACTCAGCCGCAGAGAAGGACTTGCCGTAGTCGGCGTACGCGTCGCCAGCGCCATCCGACCCGTTGGGGCCAGAGCCCTGGGCCTTGTTCGCCATGAAGCACGTGAGGCTCTGGTTGTTGATGTTGCCGAACGCGTAGTTGATGTGCGTCAGGTTCGCGGCAGCGCCGGAGTTCTGCACGTCACTGAAGCGGTAGTTACGGCCGTAGATTCCCCACTGGGCAAAGTAGCCCACGCTGCGGAAGCCGTTGATGTTGCTGTCGCCGTCTGCGGTTGCCTGTGCCTTGGTGGGCAGCGCGACCGTCTGCACGTCGGTGGCGGCGCTGGCTGACGCGGCAAACACTGCCGTGCCCGCCAGGGCAAGCGAGGCGACGATGGCACCCAGACGGCCCCAGGAGGCCTTCTGAGTTGAACTCGTCGATGAGGTCATGGTGTCTTTCCTCTGTGTTGGGGGGGGTATTCAGGGGGTGGGCCGGACGGAGGGCCGATGCGCCCGTCGCCTTGCCCGCCGCGCTTCCGCTAGCTGGGGGTCCAGCGGGATGCGGTACCGGCAGTTGGGTGATGCCGGACGGGGGGGGGTGAGGTGGCGGGGCCCGCACGCGGCCCCCCCCCGGGTGTGAG